>NZ_SZTO01000001.1 GCF_013369385.1 Vibrio sp. 05-20-BW147
GCTGTTGAAAACATCGCGTTGTTTAGACGTTTTGTCATGAATATGCTCAAGCAATGCGACTGTGGTGCTCCGAGCCAAAAAGTGAAGATGAAGAAAGCGGGTTGGAACGATGATTATAGGGCAAGAGTCTTCTTGGGGTTATAAATCCACCAAAGTATGCTCCCGCCCTGATAATTAACCGTAACGGGGATGGTATCTTCTTGCTTTCGCCATACGAAACCATGCTCTTGCAGTAGTTTTAAACGTTCAGTCAAGACTTTGCTGGAAACCAAAGCTAACTGTTTACGTATTTGGCCAAAACGCATAGTTTCTTGTTGCCCTAGCAGCCAGACAATATGAGCTGTCCACTTAGTGGAGATAAGCGTTAAATATTTATCAACACTACAGTAGCCATCAGGTTGTAATTGGTGGGGCATGGGGAATTTTTCCATTTTCAATAATCGATCATTGTCGCTTGATAGACTAATCAACAAGTCTAACACAGCCTAGTCAGTTACCCTCAGGTTACTAGTTACTTTTGGGTCCCTAATTTTAAAAAGTAACCAGCTTCATTATTGTTATTGGCAACGAAAAGAGGCGAAATCAAAGCCGCTTTTCATTCTGAAAAATTGTAATGGAGTGTTCAGTTATGCGTTTATTGCTATTGGTTATTGGCTTAATGTCTTTTTCCCTTCACGCTTCGGTGGATTACCGAAAACCACAAAGTCCTTCTGAGCTGCATGCTCTATTTGGTGAGTATTTCATTCAGAAAGATTTGACAGGTTTAACGTCATTGTTTGATGAGAATGCAGTCTTAGTGTTGGATGCTTCAGGGAAGCAGGCTATAGGGCGAAAGGAAATCGGACAGGCGTTAAAAGGGTATATGTCCGGTGATGTAGAGATGGTGACCAAAAGTGTTTCTATTCACATTAACGGTACGCTTGCACAGGTCCGTTCTGAGTGGGAGATCCCTAACGTTACCTCTGGTGTCGCGCTTGAAGTGATGCACTATGTCGATGGTGGCTGGCTTTATATCATCGACAATCCAAATGGTTTTTGATACTAAGGTTTGGCATAAGCTCTTTGAGATAAGTGAAAAAAGCGAGCCGAGGCTCGCTTTGGTTTGTCTTAAAGTGACGGATTCAAAGAGGGGGAACCCGATCAGTTATCCCGAGTCGAGGTGACAATCACACTAAACAGGATGAGTGCGCCACCGAGCAATTGCAGCGCGGTGAGGGATTCTTGTAACCACACCATCGCGAAAATGGCGCCGAACAGAGGTTCACTGCCCATTAGGAGTGAAACGCGAGTCGGTGAGGTTCTGCGCACGGCGTAGTTTTGCACGTAGAAAGCAAACAGCGTACAAAACAGCACGAGGTATGCCACTGTGAGCCAAAATTCGAGCGAGACGGGCAGTACAATCTCTGCGGCTGGTACATACACCAACACGCCGACGATTGCACAACTGGCCACCACGAAAGATTGCAGAGAGGTGAGCGTTGAGGTGGTGATGGCTTTGCCTTCGGTGAAACGTTTGGTCATGGTGACCATTAAGGCACGCAGCAGTGCTGCGGTTAAAATAAAGTAGTCACCAGTGTTGAGCGAAAGCTCGATGCCTTGATCGCTGGTGAGCAAGAGTACGCCGATGACACTGCACACAGTGAGAGCCAATAAAGTATTACTGATGCGCTTTTTATTGATCACCAGTTCGGCAAACGCCGTTAGGATAACGGTGAGGCTGATCAAAAATGCGGCATTGGATGCAGAGGTTTGTGAAACCCCAAACACTTCGCAGAAAAAAATCGCCGAGAGGATAAAGCCGGTCGGTATGGCAATCTTCCAGTCCTTATTGAGTCCTTGGCGAAAGTCTCGAATCACGACAGGTAGCATACACAGGAAAGTGATCGAGAAACGAATCGAGATGAAGAGCAAAACGCTGGTATACACTAGAGCGCTTTTTGTGAGCCCGTAACTGGTTCCCCAAAATACGGCCACTAACAGCAGCAGTGTTTCAGTGAGGGGAAACTTAAAACTTCCTTTTTTTAACGAACTCGTCGCTGTAGTCATGTTATTTCTCCATTTTTGTAAAAGCGATGACGAGTACATCCCTAGATGCTGAGGTCTCACTGCTCGCGGGAGTAATGGTCGAGACTTCGTGCATCGTAGCGGCATCGTCCGCCATGACGATGTCGAAGGTTTTATCGAGCGTGATGCGCTCGAGCTCGTTTTGATTGGCATCGGTGAGGCGGGTTTCGCCACCGGATACATTGATCTTGTTGATCATCATCGAGGCGATATACGTCACGCCATCACGATGTAACCCTTCAGGCGTTGGTTCGCCCGCTTCTGCTTCCGTTGCGGTAATGCGATAAGGGTGCAAGCGGATATTCCAGTTTTGCGGTTCGCCTTCGACGTCGTCATAGATTTCGCTCATCATATTGAGCAACTTTTCCAAAACAGGTGAGGTGACGAAGCGATCCGTCAGCGGTTCAAAATACCTTTCCACGCCACCGTTGAGCGTGTTGATGTAAGAGGGCTGAACATACGGTTCATGCGGCATCATCACGATCTCTTTGCTGCGTGCGAGCTTGGTAAATTGACCATAGCGGCGGTAGCGATACGTCCCTCCATCCGCCATATAGCGATCGCGTTCTAACTGGTTCCAGCAGTTTTTGAATCGAATCACTTCGCCAACATGAGTGCTGAGCAATAACGTCATTTGTCGTCCATTGATAAAGACGTATTTGTACTTTTTCAGCTGTTGCGAAATGGGAAGAACGCTCTGTTTGGTTTTATGAGTCGTGCTTTCTGTCATTGTCATCTGCGCCTCCGTTACGCGACTTGATGCTGTTTATCAGATGTCGGTTCAAGTTGAACCGAGCGCATACTGCGGGTATGCGCCACGTTTATCTCCCAATTGTCGCGATCACGTAGGTATCGTGCATTATCTGCAACAATACTGGTGGCGATTGCATTACCTCGGGAAAGTTTAAAGAGGACACTGCCAGAGACATGCTCGGCAGTGTGAGCGATGAACGCATAGCTGGCATTTTGCAACAGACTGCCGAAGCGACCTTCGACCGCTTCTTGAGTCCACGTTTCGTTGTGCCATGCTTTGGCTTTGAGAACATCGGTAGGTAAAGTGGCCGTTTCCAGCAACTTATAAGCCTTCATCAAGAGCATAGCAGCGGGTGCTTCGCGCACCTCTAACACTTTTTCGTCTTGATCGAGATGGTCGAACCCTACATAACGACCTATCTCATACGCGCCAACGTGGTTGTTAATAAACGCTATTAACTCGAGTAGGGTTATCGGTTTGTCATTTAAGGTAACCGGATAACCTTGTTTGAAACCGATCTTGATGCTGTCGCCTTCAAGGTGGTGCTCTGGTTGCCAACGCGACCAGGTAAAAAGCGCATCGGCGAGGGTGAAATTTTCCGGATCGTCCAAGATGCCGGATTCAAACTCGCGACACCATAAATTGGAATCGCCACTGACATTACGAGATTTAAAGCCAACTAAACCGGAGTGAAACAGCGTCTGAGCTTTTTCTTCGCGGCTGATGGCGGAATATTCATAAGGTGAACCGTAGAACCCTTGGTAGCCTGAGCGTTCAATCGCGCCATTGAGACGGCGTAAGCTATTTTGCGACTGATTCGCGGTGTGGATGATGGCGTCACAACCGAGGATCTGCGCCAGATCGACCGCTTTTTTAACAATGATTGGTCGAGAGAGTGAAGAACTTACCGGATAGTCACCTAGGTAAAGCGCTTGTGCTTGTATGGCAGAAAAGAGGCTGTGTTCAACAAATTCCTGTTTTGCATCGAGGATTTTTAAATCGAAGCCGTAATGATCGGTGATGAGCTTGAGTTTGGATTCTTCGATGTCATCGCCAAGATCGATGGCCACCGCCGTGACTTTTGCGCGGCTGTTTTTGAGAATCTCGAGCAAGTAAGAGCTATCTAAGCCGCCGCTAAAGAGCGTCAACACATGTTTGGCTTGGCTCGCGACGTTTTGCACATCCTCAATACTTCTGATTTTCTTCATCTCTCTGTCCTTGATGTTGTCTGACCAATGTCAATTGACTTAATTAGTATCTATAAGTAACTTCAACGGAACAATATAGTGAAAATGCAAAGGATAATTGCGCCATGGACACAAATAGGCTCATTCCACTGCTTTCAGAGATGGCTATTTTCGTGAATGTCGTCGAAACCGGTAGTTTTTCAAAAACCGCGCAAAAACTCGGTGTGTCGCCTTCTTCGGTGAGCCGCTCGATTACGCGTTTGGAAAGCGTGCTAGAGAAAAAGCTCTTGGAGCGCACGACCCGACAAATGCGCTTGAGTGCGACAGGGCAAGAAGTGTACAGCCTGTGCAGTGACATGATGAATGCCGCCAAAATGGCGGTTTCAGCGGCGCAAACCGACATGAGTGAGGTGTCGGGTTCGCTTCGTGTCGCGGCACCAAAAGCGCTCGCTCGCCAAGTGTTGATGCCGCTAGTGCTCGACTTTCTTGCTGAGTACCCCAAGATTTCGCTGCAACTTAAGGTGGCCGATCACTATATTGATCCGATTGGTGATGAGGTGGATGTGATTATTCAAATCACCGACAAACCGACGGAAGGGCTAGTGGCGCGAAATTTGGGCCAATGCCGTCTGGTGTTGTGCGCCAGCGAAAGCTATTTGCAGCAGCAAGGCACGCCGAATCACCCAGACGATTTAGCAGGACACAACTGCTTATGTTTAGGGGAAAACCCCCGTGATAGGTTGTGGGATTTTACCCTTGGTAGCCGCAAGATCTCGATCAATGTGAAAGGGTCGTTTGCGGTCAACCACAGTGAAATTCGCCGCGAAGCGGTGTTACGAGGCTTTGGGATCTCTGTTTTTCCAGAATTTACGATTCGCCAATACATCGAATCCGGTCAGTTAATCCAACTACTTAGTGATTGGCATGTGGGCGGCAACTATCAAGGGCAGATTCTGGCACAATACGCGCAGTCGAAATATGTACCGCAGCAGATCAAAACCTTTGTTGAGTTTCTACAACAACGTATGTTGGTGTAGCGATGAATTTGCAAAAGCAAACTATTTGGCCTGAAAAGAGAAACCTCGCGATGAATGGATCATCGCGGGGTTCGTTTTCATCTTAATGCGAGTAATGATTCATTAAGCGTCAGCACGTTTTAGGTGTACTTCTTCTTCTTTCTCACCTGCTTTCGGATCGGCAAAGCGGTCAAGATCTAAGGCACCTTCTGATTTCGCAACAATTACAGAAACACACGCGTCACCAGTGATGTTTACGGCGGTGCGGATCATATCCAGCAGACGGTCGACACCCATGATCAGCGCGATACCTTCCAGTGGCAGACCCACTTGGTTGAGTACCATCGCCAGCATGACCAGACCAACGCCCGGAACACCAGCAGTACCGATAGACGCCAATGTTGCGGTGAGTATCACCATCACATAGTCACCCATGCTGAGGTCGATGTTGAATGCTTGAGCGATAAACGCGGTCGCCACACCTTGCATGATGGCCGTACCATCCATGTTGACGGTTGCGCCCAACGGAACCGTGAACGAGGCGATTTTGTTGTCTACGCCTAGGCGGTTTTTAACCGTTTCCATGGTGGCTGGAATGGTGGCATTCGAGGAGGCCGTTGAGAAGGCAAACATAATGGCATCTTCCATTTTCTTCAAGAAAGTCAATGGATTTAGGCCAGTGAAGCCTTTTAGCATCAAGCTGTAAGTGACCAAACCGTGGATGAGCAGCGTTGCCGTCAACACTAGGAAGTATTCACCTAGATTGATGATTGCGCCCAAACCTAGGCCAGTAAACAGTTTCGCCATCAAGAAGAACACGCCGTAAGGGGCTAGGTTCATCAGTAGCGCAACCAGCTTCATAATCACTTCGTTAAGATCAGAGAAGATCGCCGCAATGCGTTCGCCCGGTTTACCAGCTGCACTGATGGCAATACCAAACAGCAGTGCGAAGACGATCACTTGAAGCGTTTTGCCTTCGGCCATCGCACTGATTGGGTTGGTCGGGAACATATCGATGATCACTTGACCCAATGACGGTGCTTCTGCCGATTTGAACGAGCTTGCTGCGGTGAGATCTGCTCCTGCTCCAGGTTGGAATACCGTGCCCATGGTCAGAGCGAGTGTGATAGCAACGGCGGTGGTGGTGATGTAAAACGCCAAGGTTTTACCGCCCATGCGACCTAGGGTCGAGATATCTTTCAGTGAGCTGGTACCACAAACAAGCGAAACAAAAATCAGTGGTACAACAAGCATTTTTAAGCTGGCAATAAAGATTTTACCGCCGACTTCAAAAAGTCCATTTACGATGTATGCGTCAACAAATCCATTGTCAGCAAATAGCGCGCGAATTGCGAATCCTGTCAAGATACCCGTAACCATGCCAAGTATTACACGGCCGGTTAGCGACATCGGTTTCTTGGTATTCATATGAACACTCCTTATAGTTATGCACCTTGAGTTCAGTTCAAGGGGAGCAGCAGGGTAGCAGTGTCCACTAAAAATAAAAAAGTAAATTGATGAATTGGATTAATAGATGTGATCTATATCACCTGAAAATTTAGTATATTCACAAGGTGATAACAAAGTAAGCCAGAATATTTATCTGTTGAATTAGGTTGTTTATCTTTTTTATCGATAGATAAACAAACCTATCAATTCTTACCAGATGATAATCGCTATGCATATGCCTCTTGATTTTGCATAAACAAACGCAAGTTATGCACTTGCTTACTCTTCACCCACCTGAGGAGAGAATGACTTAGGGTGATGACGAGAATCTTGCTGATAAGCAAAATCGGCCAAACTCGCAAAGTTCTGATGCGTCCAGACTTGCTCTTTTTTCAGGGTGTCAGGCAAGGCTGAAAAGTGTTTCTCCTCGTTGCTGGCAATCAGTTTCAGACTGATCCAATCGGAAATCGGACTACCATCAGAAAAGTACTCATTGAGCGACAGAGTATGCTCGCTTCCCGGGTAATTAGGCTGAAGGGTGTAACCTAGATGGTAGTCACGCTTGAGCAGCAGCCATTTGTCAGGCAAACGACGTGCGCTGTCCCACCACAGCCCATCGAGCGCTTCAATCTTCTGTTGAGTGATCTTTTTCGATTGCGCTTTGAGTTCGCTCAGGCGTTCTTGCAGGGCGCGATCGACGTTTTTAGAGAAGGTTTTCTTATCCAAGGTTGGGTTGGTAAGAATCACCTGTTTCGCCAGTTGAGCGCCAAGCATGTTGGAGTAGAGATCTTCTGGGGAGAAGGCCGACGCTAACTCGTCGAAGCCGCCGACGGACATCAAACCAAACCACTGGGCAATTTCATGCCATTGCGCTAATTGAAAGGCGATGAACGCAGCCGCTTCAGCACTGCGTTGCACTTTTTCGGCTTGACTGAGAGACTCAGCCTGAAACTGAGGCTGCCAATGGATCTGCCGCACACGCAGCTCTTGTTTGAGCTCAACCTGATATTCCTGACCAAGATGGGCGAGATTTTCTTGATAGAGATAGAAGGTGTAATCCGCGGTATCTCGAACGTGGGCGGTATCAATAAAGCCTGCTTGTTGGGTAAAAATTAGGCCGTTGCTTTCATCGCCCAGACCGAGCAAATTGCCCGACACGGATTGTGAGCCATCGTTGTAGCGGTGCTGGCCAATTTTGTCGGCGTCCACCACGTTACCCACCGAAAAGAACGGGACGGGAATGCCCCCCAACTGAGCTTTTAAGTCGTAACCAAAGGCGCAACACGGTCGCACGCCCACGGGGGCATCAACTTCGGCAAACGCCGAGGAAGAGACGCTGGCGAGTAATAGAAGAAGAGTTGTTTTGTTCATTTTCATCATGATTTTCTAAAACGCCTCATTGACATGAAAATAGAAACCGCTGCTCTCTTTGCCAAATCCCATATCGACGCGGACATTGATACGCGCTTTGAAGGCAAAACGATAACCGATGCCAACGGTGGGGAGCCAAGATTGTTCGAGCAACTCGTTGTAGTGAGGGGCAATGGTGCCTGCGCCGACCCAAGCCACCATCCCATGACGTTGATTAAAACTATGGCGCACCTCCACTTGGGTGGAGAGCTGATTGCGATCGCGATATTGGCCTTGATAGTAGCCGCGCATCCGTTGGTCATCGCCCAGCATGGCTTGATCGTACCAAGGCACGTCACCGGTAAACGCTTGGCTATAGAGTTCCATCGCCACAATGGTTTGCGAAGAAACTCGCAGATAATGGCGTACATTCATCAACCATTGTTGGTAGTTGGTATCACTGCCGTACTGATGGCGAAAGTCACTCCATTCAAGATTCCAATAGCTGCCCATTTCCGGATTGGGTTCAAAATCGCGGCTGTCGTATTCCATACCCAGCAACATGCCGCTGCTTCTGCCATTACTCAGCGCTTTGGCTACGGGTGTCTCATCGTCAACGGTCACCCCTTGGTAGGTTTGCCAGTGCCATCCCGCTTTGAGATAGACGCTTGGCGCAATCTCATAAGCGATTTTTGGGTTGAATTGGTAACGTTGCGCATTGTACTGAGTTTTGTTGCTGTCGGTCTGCGCCGCGCTTTCGCCTTGGCCCCAGTAATAACCGGGTGTATGACTCACCCAACCATCGATCAGTAATCGAATGCGATCGCCACAAAGATAGGTGCGATTTTCAACCCCTAACCCGTAAGAGCCTGAAGTCGAAGCATAGGAAGTCAGCGTTAAGGTGGAATAAGGGTCGGCAGATTGCCAGCCCGTTGGTGTATACAATCCCACGGCCGCGATGCCGATACCGAGCCCTTGCTCTGGGTTGACAAAGGGGCCCGGTAACACGCCCCAATCGATCAGTTTGCTGGTATCGACGGTGTCGCTAGAACCCAGTTTCTCCAGTAGGTTATCTACCCAACTGCTTTGTGGTTTTGCAAAGGCACTGACACTGGTGAGAGCCAGCAGAGCGCAACACCCAACTTTGCTCATGGGTTAGAATCTCCGATCGACTGAGAAGAACATGCTCTGGCGGTCACCAAAACCAAACTCACCGAGCAGATACCAACTCTCATTGATTTGATACTGCATGCCCACAATGGGGTTCCATGGGGTTTGCAAGTGTTGCTGTACCTCAAAACGGAGGTCGGAAGTGACAAACGGAGGTAAGTCAAGAGAGCCTTTTAAGGTTTGCTCCACATCTTGGTACATGGCGCCTGCCCACAAACGCAGTGGAATACCGTTGCTGTTGAAGTCGTAACCGACGCGAGGTGACACCACAATCGCATCGATTGTCCCGTCGATCACCGTCAAACGGCTCTGTGTAATACTAGCATCCATCAAGGCAAACCAGTTTTCGTAACCGCCGACCAGTACAAAGCCAAATCCGGTGGTATAGCCATCCAGATCCAAGCGAAAGTCTTGGATTTTTTTACTGGGAAATGGGCCAATAGTTAAGGTGACATCGGTTGTTGAATAGCCATCGAGTTTGCCGACTAAGCCATAGATGTTTAAAAAGGGAAACAGCCAAACATCGGCACGTAGAGTCAGCACCTCGGTGTACTGTTTACCAGGATCTGCGTTGAGTTGAATAAAATCTAACCCTTGTAGATCGATGGAGTCGACATTGATGCCTTGCTCCATCGTCATGTAACTCAAGTTAAAACCGATCGGTTTTGGCAAGGTGTAACCAAGCGCTTCTGCGTCTTCTTTCCAGATAGGCAGTGAAAAGGAGTCTGCTACGGTTGGGGTGGAGCAAGCAGCAAACAGTAAGGAGAGCAGAACGGCTTTTTTCATTCGTTAAACATCAATAAATAGAGCAAAACCGACATAAGTGGTTCAGCCATTGTTGTACATCGCCTTGGTTTAGGCACCGGTCAATGGTCTCTCATCCGTTGAACGCCATTTTGTGACGATCATACACCTAATTTTTTACAAGTAAACTTGAAAGTATACTTTTGTCATTTTTGCTCTATACTAAGCGGCAATGGAAAGAGGATGGCTATGAAAGTTACCGAGCAAAAACGGCTTGCCCTTATTGAGGCCGCCAAAGATGAATTTATAGAATTTGGTTTTAATGCCGCCAACATGGATCGTGTATGCGAAAAAGCATCCACTTCAAAACGCACTCTTTATCGACACTTTGAAAGCAAAGAGTTGCTGTTCACTGCAGCCATTAATGCCATGGTGGAAAAGCAAAAAGAGCACACCACTTTTGTATATCAAGCTCATGTGGCGCTGGACTCGCAGCTCAAAGCGTACTTGCAGCGCAAAGTGACCGGTCTCTACAGTGAAGTGGGTTTGCCTGTGGTGCGTATGATCGTGGGTGAATTCATTCGAGAGCCCGAGCTGGCACAGCGATACCTAGCCTTGATGGGAGGCAAAGATGTAGAACTCAAACAATGGATAGAAAATGCCATCAGTGACGGAAGACTCATCTCTGGCGATAGCCAACAAATCATGGCCACCTTGTTAAATTTGTTTCACGGTCAATTTTTATGGCCGCAATTGGTGGCGAACCTTTCGCAGCCCAATGAGCAAGAGCAACAGGCGCACATCAATGAAATTGTGCGTATCTTTCTTTGCGCGTATAGCAGTTAACGAAAAAGTGCGATTCATGTTCTAAGAACGGACGCTGTTAGGCTAAACGACAAAAGCAGAGCGAAACTGAGCTCTGCTTCTCGTCATGTCATCAGTGTTTGATAATCACTATTTGGTCGCTAAGCCTTTGCTGTGTAAATAGGGCAAGATGTGAGGGCGAGACTCCCCCGCTAGTTTCCCTGTTACTTGTTCAGACCAACTGGCCTGTTTTTGGTTTGATGAACGCTTGCCATAGTAGTCGAGCATGATTTGATCGTATTGCTCTACTTTACTGAGATCGAGCGGCTGATAGTGGTTCTCGTGGAGAATGACCTCCGCGGGCAGCCGTGGTTTGAGCTCAGGGTCTTGGTCAGGATGGCCTAAGCACATACCAAACAAGACGGCACTGAACGGAGGTAGTTCGAGAAGCGCATCCACCTCGGCGGCTTTGTTTCTCAGCCCACCGATGTAAACGCCACCTAACCCCATTGACTCTGCGGCCAATAAGCAGTTTTGCGCCATGATGCCGGCATCCACCGCGCCGATCAATGTCAGCTCGGTAAAGCCCGCTTGTACTTCTGAGTTGAGCGTGGCATGGCGTTGATAATCAATGCAAAACACGAGAAATTCAGCTGCCGTTTCGACATAGTGTTGTGGCCCAGCGAGTTCGGCAAGCTGCTGACGTTTGGCTGGATCGGTAATGCGAATGATTGAGACCACTTGCAGCAAACTGGAAGAAGAAGCGGCGAGTCCCGCTTGAATGATGGTGTTGAGTTGCTCTGGCGTTATCGCTTGGTCGGTAAATTTGCGAATAGAACGGTGGGAAAGCAGAGTGTCAATAACAGCGTTCATAGCTCAATCCTTAGCAGTAAATGTGCACAAACTTTATCCGCTCTGATGAAGAATGTCGAATCTCTTGTTATTGGTCCTATTAATCGTAATGACAAATAATTGGAATGGTCAATTGCTGGCAGAAGAATAGACTGCCGTTTTCTTTTTTTGGTTGCGATTGCCATGTCCTGTCCTTATTTTGAGCAAAAGAGCTGCACTTCTTGCACACACATGAATACCCCTTACTCTCAGCAACTTGAAACTAAAGACAACGCGTTACGTACCTTGTTTTCTGATGTTGCACAAAGTGCGTGGTTGGCTCCGGTTCAAAGTGACTCAATGCATTGCCGCAACAAAGCGAAAATGGTCGCGCTTGGTGCCGCGCATCAACCCACGTTGGGGATCGAAAGTGTCCAAGACGGCACGCCCATCTCCTTAGTCCATTGCCCGCTCTATACCCAAGACAGCCAAGAAATACTTGCCTATCTGCAAGAATGGATACGCACATCAGGTATTCCACCGTACAACAAAGTGAAGAAAAAAGGTGAGCTTAAGTTTGTTCTGCTGACACGCAGTCAGGCTCGTGGCGAGTTCATGTTGCGTTTTGTGGTGAAAAGTGAGGCCGCACTTGAACGCATTCGCCACAACTTGCCGAGGTTGCAACAGGCGTTTCCTGCTGTTCGCGTCATCAGCGCGAATATTCAGCCGATCCACATGGCTCGCTTGGAAGGGGAGCAAGAGATCTTTCTCACCGATGCGCATTACTTGTTGGAAGAATTTAACGGTGTACCGATGGTGGTGAGACCAAAAAGCTTTTTCCAAACCAATCCGCATGTGGCGGCCCAGCTTTACGCCACCGCGCGCGATTGGGTGGCCGAGCTCAAACCACGCCAAATGTGGGATCTTTTCTGCGGCGTTGGTGGCTTTGCGCTTCACTGCGCACCGCACGCAGAGCAAGTGATCGGCATCGAAATTGAAGAAGAAGCGATCAACAGTGCGAAGCTGTCCGCTCAACAACTCGGCATTGATAACTTACGTTTTTCGGCGTTGGATTCGGCGGCTTATTCTCAAGCGCAAACGCAAGCCGCGGATCTTATTTTGGTTAACCCACCACGTCGCGGCTTGGGGCAAGCGCTGAGTGAACAGTTGGAGCAACTTGCGCCACAATATTTGATTTACTCCAGTTGTAACCCAGTAACGATGCAGCAAGATCTGGCGCATCTGTCCAGCTACCGAGTCGAACGTGCTCAGTGGTTCGATATGTTCCCGCATACTGATCACGCTGAAGTGATGATGCTGTTGGTGCGCCAATAAGCGATTAGCCTTAACTGAGTTCAGCTTACTTAAGTTGCGTTGCTTGTGGTGCACAAGGGTTACAATCGGTCACAGCACAGTGTTAGGCTCCATTTTCATTCATAGTCCTCATTTTTCGTGGTCAATAGCGCAACAAATGTGCGTCAGATCATTGGTTTGGTTTTTGTTACTTTGGTTGAGTATTTGTTCGACTAATATTTCATATGAAAATATGAGGTCGTTCACTGGCAGCATGGCCTAAACAAGCAACGAAAAGCTGACGGGGCAAATGATGAAATCAGATTTTCCCACTTCACACGATTTTACTCATTTCAATATATCGCCTATTGAGTTGGAAGAGATCGTATTGCGCGAGTTGTCTCTCGCAGGCATCGAAAATGTGGTGTTTATGATTTTGGATCCGTATCAGGTGCCGCAGTTGCAATTTGATTTTGGCTTTTCTACGCAACAACTTGAGATATACCAACAGCATCAAGGCCATGATTCATTTTTACAGCATTACCTGCGCAAGGGATTGATTGGGCAGTATCTCTATATGCAGGAAATGTTGCCCGTTAAGCAGATCCGCAATCCGATTTTTCGTGAAGTGCTGATCCCGACCATGCAACTTCATCACTCATACTGTGGCCTATTTCGATTGGTCGAGCACCACTACTTGATGCTGAGTTGCCACAGTTTTAGTACTTTACAGCCTAAGCATCGTGATCATTTGGATCGATTGTGGTGGTTTTTGATCTCTTGGGGCAACTACTGGGTCGCTCAGCAATCCATGGCTAAACGTCTGTCCCAGTTGAATCCAGTGCGCACCCACATTCGAGAAGGCGAATCGCTGACGGATGCCGAACTGGAAGTGCTAAGCTTGTTGGCTCAGGGGATGGATGGCAGTGAAGTTGCCCGATATCGCTCTGTGTCAAAAGAGACGGTTCGTAGTCAGATAAAACGAATTTTGCACAAGACTGGGTGTCGTCATCAAAATCAATTGATCTCACGCTATTACCGTATCGGTTCCCATTCTTTGGCTGTATAGATAGGTTCTTATTATTAATTCTATTGATGCAAATCAAACCCCGCTCAATTGCTCGTGCTGCGTCACCCACATGGGTGATGAAGTGGCCGAGTTCCCTTTTTAAGCTCCATGTAACCGTTGCGTAACTGCGCAACATTGCGATGTGAGAAAGAATAAAAAGGAATTCGGAGGGAATCATGAGAGCCAATAAAATCGTCATAGCACTTAGCATGGCGGGGATGGTCAGTTTGGTTGGATGTGGTAGTGACTCAGCGGACAGCAGCGCACCTGTGGCGGCTAAACCCTACAGCGTCACTGCCATTGATGGCTATCTTCACAATGCGAAGGTGTGGTTGGACACTACCCCAAACTGGGTTCACGATGAAGGTGAGCCCATCGCGTACACAAATCAGCAGGGCATTGCGCAATTGGATGTCAGTGGTGTTGCTAACCACCGAAATTTCCCCGTTATTGTGCAAGCGATAGCCGGTGAAACCATCGATACGGAAGGCGGAAATGTAGAGCCCATCACCGCGGGATACGTTATGTCTGCTCCCGCAGGAGAGGCAGAAGTCACACCACTGTCTACGCTTGTTCATATCGATATGGTGAATCACCTCGATGGTGAAACGGATGCACAATTAGTGGCGGCTCAGCAACAGAAATCAGTGGAGAACATTGCCACACAATTAGGCTTAACGCCTGAACAAGTCTTGGGTGACTTTCTTAAGGAGAAACATCAGCGAGCGGCGTTTGCTGCGCGCAGTTTGGTCACCTCTGGGGTGGTGTTAGCAGAAACACCAGAGCAATATCAAACCACGATGGATGATCCTGCGGCGAGCCAAAAAATGGCACACACTACGGAACTGGTCAATAAGGACATTAAACAGACCATCGAGAATACCACGGCAGAAGATCTGGCCGATAAGAAGCCTGAGTTTAATTATGATGCCGACAACGACGGCAACATGGACGATGATGGCGATGGCGTTCCAGATTTACTTGATGAATACCCAGACGATGCCACCGAATATCGCGATTTTGATGGTGACGAGCTGGGAGATAACGCCGACCTTGATGATGACAATGATGGTGTCAACGATGTCGATGATCTTTTCCCATTCGACCACACACAAGCAGGTGACCCAGACCAAGATGGCTATGACACCATTTTGGATGAGTTCCCACAGGATGCCACCAAAGCAGGCGACCATGATCACGATGGTGTGGACAGCCTCGTTGATGCCTACCCCGACAATGCGGACAAATCAACCCAAGACCAAAGCACAGAGCTAAGCTATCGCTGGCCAACGGTGACCCACCTCGGCAAAGAAGCCAAAGTTCTTGATGTGACCTACCACACAAGCGTCGAGACCTTTAACAGTGGCTTGGTCACCACGGAAATTGAACGGACTTTCCGTACCGTAGAGGGGGATCTGCTGGGCGAAGAACACAGCATTGAACAGACGCAAAAAGATGGCAGCTTTAGCCGCATTAGCGAATGGCGTTATGACTTTAATTTAGACGGTGAGATTCTGTTTGTTGGTCAGTCCTTGGATATCGGGAACAAAACCGCGCAGGGTGAGCAGTATTGGCGATATATTGATGAAGCCGATGCTGCCCTAGAAGGGACTGACAATGGTGGAGGCCGCACGTTTGATGAGGTTAACTTTGCCAGCCGCCAGCATCCACAATCGTTGCTTGGCATCGATACCATACAATATCTCACCGTTACTCGAGGGGCTGATGGCGAGTTAGATACCATCACCACTCAACTTGATCAATTTACCGTCAACGGCTTTGACGTTGGTGACGACGCTACCCACGTGCAGGATTACGCTTATCGCGGAGTGGAAAAACGTCGTGAACAAATTCCAATCTGGTTGGAAGAACATCGAGATTGGCAAGCCAATGGCTCGACAAACCAATACCGCTTGTTCGTTGCTGACAGCGAAAACAGCTATCGCTTAACAGAGCATCAGCCTATTTGGTCGAGCCCAACAGACAGTAGCTACGAAGAGTACGCTGACTATAACTACAACTACCTCAAATGGGAGAATCGCACCGCGTATTGGGTAGAAAGAACCACCGAGTTGTTGGCCGACAGCAGTACGAAAGTGTCTGGTTCACGCTACTTGCTTGCTGATTCGGACGCCATAAAACGCACGTCGGCAGAGAAGCCAGATGGTGAGAAATTCAGTGAGTTCTCACTCCATGAACGCACTATCTCTAGCACGGAAAAACGTGCCTACGAGACTTGGCATCATATTGCACTCGAAGGGTACGATTTTACCGCGACCGCAAATGTATTTGGCCATCAATACACGGTGTTTAATCTGTATGACGATATCTGGATGGGTTACAGCTATACCCAGTGGTTTGATCGCGATATTGATTTGATCACCGAAGTCGATGGCTTACTAGAGCAAGGCGTACCGGTTGACCAAATCACGCCAGAAATGATCCCAAATTTGAATCTTTACGCCAAACCTGCGTTTACACCATCATTCCGTTATCACGACAGCGGCGAACCACGCGAGTGGTATTTGGTCACCGATGATCCTTTCTATGGCGCATCAGGTCATGAGTTGCAAACGGTTACCTTTACACCGGGAGGGCTTGCCGATGCGTATGATGTGTTCGATGTGGTGAACGGTATTTATTTACTGAAAGGCAAAGTTGAGCAGCCACAGCAGTGGCAGGACATCATTCCTCGAGCGATCTTTATGCTCAATGCGCAAGCAGACAGCAGCGGCATTTCGTTTATGACTGAACGAGGCGATGAGTACTTTGCCAGCCGTGAAAAAGCGCAGCAGCGTTTGAAAGTGCTGCAAGCACAGCAATCACTCTGCGTAGATGGCGACACCGCATGGGATGAACAAAATGATCGCCCTGCCGGGTCGCCAACCGAAGCGGATTTCTATCAAGTGTTAGAAACGTGTTTGTATCTACCGCTGACGGCTGAGCAGCTAGTGAAAATGCAATGGCACTACTATGATGCCGAAGATCGTGTCCACGAAAGTTACCTCTTCCTGGAAGGCGGCACTGGAGTGATGCTCGAAAATAGCATTTATCTCAAGGATCTGACCTGGACAATCAATGACAAAGGGATTGTGATAATTCAGTACCCACAAACCGATGATGTCGACATGTTTGCCCTTACCGGCGAGTATCAAACGGGTTACTACCTCAAAGGCTACTTCCAGTGGGACGAAGTGGTTGCGGGAGGAGAAAGTGAAAGACTCTCCGAAATCGCCGCCGTTGAATACATGAAATTTCTACCACAACTCGAGCTCGCGATGAGCTGTGATACGGGCAACACCCCTTGGGATGAGCCCAATGACAAACCCGTTTACTACGAAAGCTTTGAAGCTTATCAAACCGCGGTTGCGCAATGTAAAGCCCAAATGGGGGATGGAAGTGTGTTGACTGCCGAGCTCATGGCTGGAACAGACAGCGGTAGAAGCGCTTATTGGGCGGTGGGCTATTACGAGTATATTGATCAGCAACGCGCGTTTACCGCTGACGAATGGCTTTACTTTAATCCGCAGGGCACTGGGGCGTTTGTCGATGCTGAGGATGGAGAGTTTCCGTTTAACTGGGCGATAGAAAACGGTCAGTTGAGGATTGACGTTACGCATGCCGATTATGTCGGTTCTTACGAAATCAGTGAACTGATCAATTCAGATACCACCGATCTGTCCTTAAAAAGCTTTTGGCACAGTACGGAGTGGAGCGATGTGAACGCGGGAGAAGGCGAAATCCTCGATCAAGTTTATCGTTTTGATGGTTTCCGCTAACCCTTTGTGTTTAGAAGATAATCACCAAGAGTGTCGAATGGGCTGTTTTTTCAGCCCATTTTTATTATCTCTATGGCTCAATACATTGCGCCGCGAAAACAGGATTCTGGTTGTAATGCCTCGCTTGTTTATAACACCTTCGCATTATCACTCCTTCTACTGATATATCTATAATTAACTCGGTGCGATTTAAAGGAGAAAGCGATGAAGGTTGTTGTTGAGTTCCTCGAATCAGGACGCTTCAGGGATAACTTTTGGGATGGCGAATTCAGAGTGGAAAAAGGTGAGCACAGGGCGGTAAGCCCTTCGTTAGCAGCTCAACTTATTCACAACCGACAAGCCTCTCTTTATCATACTGATGATCCTGAACAGACGGCGTTTATCAACCCAGCTGACGGTACGCCAATGAAGTAAACCCAAATCGAATAGGTAAACGGCCACCAACGAACTTTGCTTTCTTTGGTGGCCGTTTTGTTTGTGCTGGTATGCCAGTAAAATGCGTTGGCCCCGCCGAATTTGACTGCTCCGTGATGTGCAGAGTTAAACAATCCCAAGTGAGGGAGCGTCATTTGACGGCTTTCTATCATCTGTTGGCGCGCAAAAATAGCCGGGAATAGAAAAGGGACCAATGGTCCCTTTGGATAAACGCGTCATCGTGAAAGTGACTATTGGTTGGCAACATTCATTGAGGACTTATCAATGCGGTAGTCGTAACGCATTTCTAGGCCTTTATCATTCACATCAAAAACAAAATTGAGCGTTGAATCCAGCGCTAAGGCTTCACTGATTTCAGTTGGAATGGGCTCACCGCTGAGCTCAGAAGCCATTGTTGCGAACTCGAGTATGCGTGAGGTGTTGATATAGGTTTGCCACAAACCCCCTGCTTCTAACGGCTGCTTGAGCACGACTTCTGACCCTGCTGCGGCTTTATCACCAGCATAGAGCGTGAGGTGTTTGTCGTTCATGCGTGCAAAGAGTGGCGTTTTCATTCCCGTTTGCGCTTCAACCAGTGCACTGAGATCCACGGCTTGACCATTGGGTTCAATGTTCACTTCTGCCAGTTGTGGAACAAACATTTTTGCCGTTTGCACCAGCATTGACGGATCCTCTGCCGAAAGGCTGAATAGGAAATCCAGTTTTTCAAATTCAGGTCCATACTGGCCTTGTAAGTTCATCGTAATATCATTCAGGCTAAACTGAATGCCTTTTACGCCATTTACCATGCCTGCGCCCATGCTCACGGCCGCCGCTGGGTTTTCACCTCGAACCTCTCGTTGGACTTCTGCGAGGAGTTCACAAGAGTAACTTGGTTGCGTTAAATCATTCCAAATATTGCTGATCGCTGGCGCTAATTTGGCGACATCTAAGCCAAAGCTGATACCAAAGATGCTGTCACGGTTAATTTCATCACTAGGAATAAAGCCGCGTACGGTTTTGAGTGCATTGATCAGAACTTGGTTGTTGCTCTCGACGACAATGCTACCATCCATAACCAGTTGTTTGTCTTTAGATTGGTAACTCGCGACAGACACAACACGAGGCCAATTGCTGGCGATGGCCGTCAGTTCAGTATGACAAGTCGGCTGACGCAGCACGTCAATTTGATCTTCTGGAGAGATCTGTTGCAGCACATCAATTTGACGAGCCAACTGGTTGCTGCCTTTGAGCGTGATCCCTTTGATCACTTCTTGGTTATCAAGGTAGGCGTAAAATTGGTAATTTTGGCCATATTTAGTTTGAAGCGCGGCTAACTTGCCGCTATCTGCAAACGAGTATTGAGGTTTTTCTGCCCCAAGTGCCATTTTCAATGTGTTCTCAGCGCCAAACATCGGGACATCGAGCGTGAAGGTGACTACCTTGCCTTCAAGGGCGATCACAAAACCAAGGTTTTGTTCTGCGCTTGGCTCTGTCGCGAGAACATAGCGGCGGTAATCGGCTTGGCCAAGTTTACCGACTTCATGCATCGCGCCTGTCTCTTTTTCCTTTTTATCGATGGTGGCCCAGAACGCCGTTGGGTTTTCAATCTCGAATTTGTAAACCGGTACCATGCCTAAGGTGTAGAGCAGTGGTTTCACGTTGTCGCCCGTACCGAGGTAGTTCTTGAGGCTTTGTTCATTGCTGGCGCTGTTAAGATAGCCATCAAAGTAGGTGAGAAGAAAGGCTTGCTCTGGGGTGAGCTCATTCAGATCGAACGCATCGGCGAAGCTTTCATTCTGATAACCCATAGAGGTTAAGTATTCGTAATGATTAATGGCGTTGGTCTGCAAAGAGATCAGCGGGGTATCCGCGGGTACATAAGCCAAGAAGTCATCGCCTGCTTGAGTATTGAGTCCTACTTTATAGAAATACGCGCCACTAACGGCAGCCGCTGCAACTGCAGAGGCAAGGATAAGTTTTTTCACGGCCAACTCCGTTGTCTGTTATTGACTCTCTCATTTCTCGCTCTATGCAAACGAGTGGGAGAATTTTGAACATTGATAATAAAACAAAACACCATGCTATATATGCAATTGGTTTTGTAGTTTCATCATATATAAGTTGTTTTATTATTCAATGCGTTATTTGTTGAGACGAGTGTTGTGTCTCTGCTTTTGGAATCGAGCAGACATTCAACGATGGCGTCGAGGTGAAGAAGAAGGTGGAGGAAGAGGGGACTAGGAAAAAAGCAGAGCCAGCACGTGGCTGGCTCTGGATATCGATCATTTATCGACCATAGGTTTTGACGATGTACGCTTCAAATTGATCGCACATATCGGCGTCAGAGATGGCGTTCGAAGCCAACACCTTACTGCCATCGACGATGGTGATGGTTGCGTTAAGGCTAGCAGGAGCGTGAACCTCTCGTTCGGCAAGGGCGGCGATTTTCTGCTGCTCTTTTTCCCACGCTTGCTGTGCAGTTTGGTTACAGGCGTCAGCGAGATATTTCGCATTAAACCCTTCACCCGTCAGGCGCTTAATTGACTCAGAATGAGACACACTGTTGCCTGCATGCCAGTAATGCTCTGCCAACAGAGGGCCAATCTCTGGGTTATCACATAGGTAACCAAACTTCTCGGTGAAGTAGGCGCGAGTTTGGTACACCGCCATATGAGCCAGCAAGTAACCTTGGTAGGCGCAAGAGGCTTCATCCGACAGCAGGTGTGGAATGGCCATCAGTGGGCGCGGGCTGCACGCCAAACCCAGAATGCGCATTTCGGTATCACGGGCCAGCTGGGTGACACTTTCTGCAGTGAGTTGCTCGTCACTCATTTGATAAAGCGCACGCTCAAAGTACGGCACAACGAGAATGCTGCGTTCTGCATAAGCCTTGAACGGCTGACGGTTATTGACCATTGCTTGAATGATCGAGTCTGGCACTGGATTGCCAGCGTCATCCAATGCATAACGCTTCAACCAATCTGCGTCGTCAAGCAGGCTATCGCAGAACATAGATTGTGTTTCAGCGTAAGCCATGGAGGTTGGTGCAAATTCTTGCGAGAAACAAGGCGCGTTGAGCTTCACATTGGCAAAGTGAGCGGCGTGGCCTCCTTCGTGGAACAAGGTATTCATGCCATCGTAGCCACAACCGACTTGGTCTGGTTTGGCATTGGAAGTGAAATTCACTTTAGCGGCGATCCACTCTCCTTGGTTATAGAAAGAAGGGATCGGGCCATGACAGAAGCCGTTCGGGTATTTGCCTTTGCGATCCAACAGATCGAGTGTGAGTTCCGCTCCGGAGTAATCAATATTGAGGCGACCAAACGATTCTACCCAACGACGTAGCGATTTAGAAAACGGCACATAGGGGTCCAAGTCACGCATGACATCGCCGGAGAAAGAGTAAACAAAGTTATGCCCTTTTAAGGCATCGTTGCCTTTCTCTTGCGCCAATGCATCCAGGCTATTTTGATGACTTTGACGAGTGCGCTGTTCGAAATCCTCCAAAATCACAAACAGTTCATCACTGGTCATGTGTTCGGTTTTCACCACGGAATAATCGAAGAAGTTGGCGTAGCCCATGGTGCGGGCAAAGGCGTTACGCTTTTTCACCAGCTCAAGGAAACCGTTTTGCAGTAACCACTGTTCGAGATCCAATAACGCTTGATGCGCAGATTGGCGGACGGATTCCTGGTTGTTGGCGCGGATTGCTGAGCTCAGGATCGGCAGGCTGCCTTCAACCGTTTCACCCTTCTCGTTCACGTAAGTCAGAACGTGCTTTTGCTTCTTCTCAAAAATCTCTGCTTCAAACTGAATCAGATCATTCTTAAGCTCGCCCGCTTCGGGGGATTCAATGGCGTGCGATTGGAACATGGCTAACCAGCCATTGAGTCCTTGAATCGTCTGCGCTTTCTCGCTTGAGTCTGCGATGGTTTCTGCGGCTTCAAGTTGTTGTCTAATTTCGTTAATTTTTGAAGCTTGAGAAAGGAAGTTGGTCCACTCGGTCTGTGCTTTGGTTGAGCCTTGATGATCGTCGCTGATCCCCATGTAGGTTTCCCAGAAGAAATCTTCTTTGGTGCGATGAATCGTCAGATATTGCTGGTTTAGCTTATTAAGATAGGCAGTTGCAGTCATTTTTGTCCTTTAAAATGGTTGCCTGAAGAATCGGCGATTATGTCATGATGAAGCGAGAATGACGAATGTCCACATTGTACGGTTAATCAAACCCGCGTAAACGGAAATGTACTTAGCGTTTACAGGGAATATCAAAGATGACGAGCGATGAGACGAACCAAGGTATTGATGGCAGGCTGCCAATCGTGATCACTCGTAAAGTTCGCGACACAAAAACGCACGCAATGTTGATATTGGTTGTGTGTGCCAAATACCGTCCCCGGCAATAGGCTAATTTTTTCTTTGCGACAATCGAGATACAACGCATGGCTATCCACCCCTTCAGGCAGGATTAACCACAGCAAAAACGATCCTTGATTGAGATGTAATTGATAGCGATTTTCCAGCGCGGGAATCTGATTTAATGCCTTGCTAAGCATGGTGTGGAAGCGCTTACTGTGGCACTGGTATTGTCGACGCATTCTGGCGGTGTGAGCACGGTATTTGCCCGTAGTGAGAAACGACGCGACCGCACTTTGCATCAGGTTCAAACTGCCCATGCTATCGCAGAGCAGCCGCTTTTCCACTTGGTCATGATAACGTCCGGCCAACAGCCAACCGATCCGCAAACGAGAGTCGAGTGTTTTTGAAAGGGAGTTGACGTAGATGACTCGCCCTTTGCTATCAAGAGATTTCAAGCTTGGCAGTGAGGCATCAAAGCTCAATGCACCAAATACGTCGTCTTCAATGATCGGCACATCATGGCTGACTTGCAAAAGGGCCAGACGTTTTTCCAACGTCATGGTGGCGCCAGTGGGGTTGGTAAAATTCGGTGTGACTAAAATCGCTTTGATCGGCCACTCTTCCATCGCTTTTTCGAGCGCGTCGATTTCCATCCCCGTTTTAGGACAACTTGGGATCTCCAACACATTCAACCCTAGGGATTCCAGTAAAAGGAGGTTGCCAAAATAACAAGGGGATTCAACGGCAACAATGTCACCAGTCACTGTTGTGGCGCGCAGTGCCAAACTGATGGCTTGTTGCGCGCCGTGGGTCGTGATGATCTCGGAGAGCTGGACAGGGACACCAAGATCGGCGGTGATTTTGGCCAGTTGTTTGACTAAAAGGGTATCACCCGGTGGTAACTGGTAGTGGCTAGGAAGCTGACTTTGTCGTCGGCTATGGCGCCCAATTTCCGCATACAAACTTTTGATGGCAGGGGCATCGATGTTGGGGTGTGCAGAACCCGTTGGCAGTTGTTCTTTTTCGTGCGGATAGGTGAGGAATTCTTTACAGACAGAAAGCAGATCGACCTTGGTGGGTTTAGCATGAGCGTGCTCTGGAGCGATCGCGACGGGTTTCACACGATAGCCTGAGCGTTCAACAGAATAGACCCAACCTTGTGCTTCCAGCTCTTGATAGGCACGAATCACGGTGTTTTTACTCACTGACAGCTCCTGCTGGAGACGACGAATCGAAGGCAGTCTTTCATCATGTTGGAACAAGCCGGATTGGATGGCCGAGCGCACATATTGCTCGACTACTAAGTACTTGTTGTGTGTGATATCACGCTCATCTGTACCCATAAATTCCCTTCAAACTGTCTCTTATTTTCATTTCTGTACCCAATTACAGTAACAGCAAGTTGATAATAATAGCCACAAGGAATTTTCATGCTGCTCCGTTCGATCCCCTTTTTGTTTGTCCTGCTTTGGGCTTCAGGTTTTGTTGGGGCCAGATTGGGCCTGCAATACGCAGAACCCGCGACCTTGCTGGCGATCCGTATGTTGGCAAACATCGCGCTGTTTTTGTTGCTGATCGTGTTGCTGCGCCGCCGAGTGCCGACAGGGGCCGCCTTCTGGCACTCATGGGTTGTGGGGTTGGGCATTCATGGGTTTTACCTCGGCGGAACTTATTGGGCCATTTCATTGGGGATGCCGGCTGGATTGAGTTCCTTATTGGTGGGGATTCAACCGATTTTAACCGCGCTGATTTTGGTGGTCACGGTTCAAGAGCGCTTTCGGTTTTCGCAGTGGTTGGGTTTAGCACTTGGATTGCTAGGTATCAGCTTGGTGCTTTCTGGCAAGATGGATTGGCAAACCGAAGCGCACAAAACGCTTGCGATTTCGCTGTGCCTAATGGCGCTGGTGGGTATTACATTGGGCACCTTGTACCAAAAACGTTTCTGCCATGGGGTGGATATGGTGGGTGGTGCTATGGTGCAGTATCTCGCCGCAGCATGCCTGTTCCTGCCTTTTGCGTGGCAGTTTGAAACCATGCAAGTGCAATGGACAACAACCTTTATTCTGACACTGGTTTGGCTAGTGGTTGTGCTGTCGTGTGCGGCCATACTGCTGTTGCTCTATATGGTGAAAAATGGCGCTGCGTCGAGTGTGGCATCGGTTTTTTATCTTGTCCCTCCCGTCACCGCGTTGCAAGCCTGGTTGATGTTTGGCGAGTCGTTTGATACCAAAGCCATGGTGGGTTTTCTATTGGCTGCGGTGGCGGTGTATTTGGTGGTAAGAAAGCCGAAATTGGCCGTCGAGCCCGTTAGATCAGAGACATGTCAGATAAAATGATTTGGTTTCTACCGGATCGTTTCGCGACATAGAGTGCGTTATCGGCGAGTTGCATCAATTCTTCAAAGCCTTGATTAGGAGAACTGGGCAGGGCAATACCAATGCTTACTGTGCACTGAATCCGATGCTGGTGATGTTCAATGGTGAGTTGTTCTACCGTCACGCGTAGAGTCTCAGCAAGGGTCATGGCTTCTTCGGCATTGACATGATGCAGCAATATGGCGAACTCTTCGCCGCCAAAGCGTGCGAGGAGATCATCAGAGCGGATCTGTTTTTTTAAGGTCGCTGCGATTTGCATCAGTACCTTGTCACCCGCAGGATGGCCAAATTGGTCGTTGATCTCTTTGAACTTGTCCAAATCGATCATTAACAGTGCGGTATGGTGATCGTAATGCCTTGGTTTGTCATTGATAAAGTAAGTCGCTTCAACAAACGCACGCCGATTGAGCGCGCCAGTGAGTGGGTCAATGTGCGCAAGCTCAATCATCTTGTTGATTTGTTGATGCTTATGTACTTGTGCAGCAACCCAGTTGGCGAGAGTTTCAAGCACTCGAGCATCCAGCTCGCTATAGGCATCAAGCTGTTTATGGGCAATGTTGAGCGTGCCATAGCATTCGCCTTTGTGCTTTAGAGGAGCAATCATAAAGGTGGTGAGGCCAGCGGCGGAGAGCCTTTTGCAATAGCTTGGCACTTCAGAACGATCATGGCTCGACATCACCACTTTTTGTTGTGTAAAAGCTTCGCCAACCAAGGTACCTCCAATTGGAATCAAACATTCTTGCGGTTGAACATCATTACCATCAAATGCATAAAGCCGCATTTCTCGCTCATTTTCGTCGAGGGTAATACTGGCGCGATCGGCCTGAAAGATCTCTCGCACCCAGTACGAGGTGCACAGTAAGACATCTTCCAAAGAGGAAGATTGCGCCAGCTCATCCAGAAAACCCAATGGCAAGGCAGCGAAGCCATCATTGTGTTCTCTTCGGTGATGAGATTTGGCGTCATTTTCTGGCGGTTTTCTTCCTTTACCTAAATATGATTCCATCGTTAGCCAACTGTAATAATTTATAAAACGAACAAAGTTTAGGATGGGGTGAGTTGAATATCTAATCACATTCTTGAGACGTCATATAATTTATTAATAGTTTTCGTTATACGTGATCCGTATGACAATCTGTGCAGATTTTTCATCTAACGCTATACTCTGGCTTTTTTTTGCAAGCGTGCGACCGATGACTAAAAAACCTGATAGACAAACTGCGATGCGCAATATCATTGACGCGGTGAAAAAAGAATTACCATTGTACGAATCAGAGACGTTTGTCTGTGGTCCGAAAGGAGAGTGTGTAGGCTGCCCGAAAAAACTGCTAGAGATGGTGGATGGTGAACTGAGCTATTGGGAACATGCAATGAACCGTGGTGTGATTCCCCATTTTGATGAAATTCGACGTTTTGGTAAGTTATGCAGCAGTGTGCGCAAGGGCTTGGCGAGAAATAACCTGATTTCAAACACCTAACTTTTTGCTCTGTCCACAATTTTGCCAAGTAAAAACGGCGTTTGTGATGATTTGGCCCTAGACGGTCATGTGATCTTTGACTAGTTTTTTAACAGGACCAAACGATTGACGGAGCGATCATGAATGGCTTTCAAAAAAGCGGCTTGGCACTTTGCGGAATACTTGCATTCACCTTTTCCGTCAGTGCAGCAACATCACCAGTCACCTCATTACAGCAACTGGCATTTTATTCAGAGTCTTACCCGCCGGCCAACTTCTTGGAAGGTAACACACCAAAAGGGTATTCCATCGACATATTGCGTCAAGCCGCAAGCATGGTCGGAGAAAACGTTGGTGATGGGCAGATTGTTATTCAGCCTTGGCCTCGTTCGTACCGAGCTGCGCTGACAAATGAGAACGCGGTGCTTTTTTCAACCACACGAACAGAGCATAGAGAGCACTTGTTTCAATGGGCGGGGCCGATTGCAGGAATTAAAGCTGTTGTGATGGCAAGAATCGACGCAGATATCGAAATCATGGAACCGATCGATATGGCCAATTATCGCATTGGGGTAATTCGCGATGATGTCGGAGAACAGATGTTGCTCGAGTTAGGCGTACCACGTGAAGCGATGCAAGAAGCCAATTACGTCACTCAATTGGCTGAACAGCTAATGAAAAGACGGATAGATTTGTTGGCGTATGATGAGAGTGCGGCATTATGGTTTACTTCACAAGCGGGTCTTGATCCTAAGTTATTTAAGACAGTTTATGTTTTGAAAGAAGGAGAACTGTACTTTGCGTTTAACAAGCACGTGCCCAAAAACCTCGTTGAAAAACTGCAACAGGGCATTGATGCACTAAAAACAGAGAAAAACGCGCAAGGCGTGACCTATCATCAAGCGATATTGAATCAGTATCGATGACGAGTTGGCTGCCAGTAAGGTGGGTGAAAGTCGTTTGGTTTTCTTTTGGCATAAAGATTGTATGTTTTTAAATCGTCAGCCAAGTGGAACAAATTTGCCATTTTTCTGTCATAAGCAGAGGATAGAGTAGTCGATGCAACAAAAATTAACGGGATCAGTTGTTCAAAAACTAACTGTAACCATGTTGTTTTTGTAGTTAATTTGTGAAAACGATCACTGTTAAACTTCATTATCCTCGCTATGTTGTTGATGCAAAAAAATCAACCGAACAACCCAATAGATTGGGATTAATAACTAACTATAAGGAAGATGGCTATGAAAAAAACGAGAAAAGCTCAGCTTCATCGCATTCGAATTCAATACTGGAAAGACAGCAAAGAAGCAACTAAGCAAGCGTAATTGTTCATTCATTTCATTTAGACGAAAGAGAGCTGGTGCCGTTTGACAACAACGGTTTGAATACCAGCTCGTTAAACCCCTAAACCCCTAAACCCCTAAACCCCTCAAATACTCACGGCTATCTAAACACTTTAAACATTCTTCGCTTAACCTCCATGTGCCTGGTGCTATCCGTGGCTAACATACCTTTATCCGTAATGTCTCTCAGCCCGGAAACAACAACATGATTCAGCGCTGTTGTCTCAATGATAGATACGACACTCTTGGCAATCAGAGCCTCTTCTCTTTGCAATTCATACAGAACTCAGCCGATATTCACCCAATCGATAATTTAAATGGTAATTATTTGCATTATCATCTTGTTTGGTTACAATGCGCTAGGAAATACGTTTTATATCATCTGGATTTTCGGTATCTGGCTTTCTGTCTAACCAGTGGCCTTTTGAACGTATGTCACCCGCAATAATTGCAAAAAAAACATGGTCTCTAACCGCCGGTAGGTGGAAAACCACTTTTTGACTTTCTATTCTCGATTTTGCCTTGTTAATCAAAAGGGGAGGAGAAAAGTGTGCAGTGGCCATGGAATAGGAACACAACTCAGTTGTTGATTTAGAGTTAAGGAGAAATTCAAATGGCAGCTTTACGCCCAGCGCGAGCAAACGTTGCAGATAAAAAAACCTTTAAACTGCATGCTTTGTCCGCAGTCGTGATGGGGCTTTGTGCCAATGGTCAGGCATATGCACAAACAGAGAACAACAAAACGGACAAATCAGAGCAGATGCCGGTTGTCGTTGTTATCGGTGAGAAAACAGAAAGAACGATTTATGACACGAGTGCCAGTGTTCAGGTATATGATCAAGAAACGATCAACAGCACCCCAGGTGCAACAGAAGTTGGCGACCTTCTGCAGTTAACACCAAACCTTGTCGATTCGGGCAATGGCAACAGTTTGCCCTCTGTACGTGGTATCGACGGTTCAGGCCCGTCGGTGGGAGGCTTGGCTTCCTTTGCCGGCACGACGACTCGTTTAAACTTGTCAATTGATGGCCGCTCACTCAACTATGCAGAAATTGCTTTTGGTCCTCGCTCCCTTTGGGACATGAAGCAAGTGGAAGTTTATCTGGGGCCACAAAGTTACATCCAAGGCAGCAACGCTTCTGCAGGTGCTATTGTGATGAAAACCAACGATCCTACTCACTACTTTGAAAGTGCGGTAAAGGCAGGTATGGGAGAGCGAAATTACTCGCAGACCGCAGCAATGATTTCCGCTCCGATAGTTCAAGATGAGCTCGCTTTTCGTCTCAGTTTTGATCAGCAAAAGAAAGAAAGCTATGTTGATCTCGCCGCTTATGAACCTGCTGGTAATACAAAGCAGATTGAAATGAACTCCGTCAGAGGCAAGTTGCTCTATGAGCCTTCATCGGTGGCAGGTTTTAAAACGACGTTGGGTGTTGCCTATATGGATTCACGTGCTCCACAATCTGAGAGCACAAACCTTGAGGGGCTAAACGCCTATCGAGCCGTATTTGAAACGAAATCGTTGAGTACAAGTTGGGATGTGTCATGGCAATTGAATGACCAGTTAACCTTTGAAAGCAACGTTGTTTACGCCAAATTTAGCAACGATCGCATCACTTATCCTTTGGATTTGTTTGATTTCACTACCGACGGTTCAGAGTTCCATATCGAACCGGTTTTAAAATATCTTTCTCATGATGGTCGTATCAGTGCCTTGATGGGGGCTCGTTATTACACTTCTGAGCAAGATGAGTCATTTACCAATGCGGGAGGGACGAAACCGATGGAGGGCAGCAAAGAGACACAATCGCTTTTTGCTGAAATGACGTATGCGATTACCCAATCGATCGATGTCACGCTTGCTGGTCGTTTTGAAAAACAGCAAGTGACACGTAAGGTTGATGCATTCAACATTGACTATGATGAAACGCTAGGTGTCTTCTTACCGAAGTTTGATATAGCGTATAAGCCTGCCGCGGACCAAACCATTGGTTTTAAAGTGGCAAAAGGCTACAACGCTGGCGGTGCTGGCTTAGGTTTCAAATTGTTTCAACGTGGACTTCATCCGTACGAGTTTGACGAAGAGCTCTTGTGGAACTACGAGCTCTACACTCGTCACAGCCTAGGCCATTCTCTAGAGCTATTGTCGAATGTCTTCTATAACGATTTTGATGGCATGCAGATGACTCAACAGCGAGCAAATGGCGATATGTTTGTTACCAATTTGGACGAGGCAAAAACCTATGGTGCTGAATTGGGGACACGTTGGTATCCGACAAACGCGCTTGAACTCTTCGCTAATCTGGGTTTGTTGAAGACGGAGTACAAAGAAGTTAATGGCACTTCGAGGGAACTTGCACGAGCTCCAAGTATGACAGGTAATGTTGGTGCACTCTACAGCTTCTTTGATGGCTTTGAAGTGAGTGCCAATGCTGCTTACACGGGTGATTACTACTCCGACAGAAGCAACACAAAAATTGCCATGATTGATGCATATTGGGTTGCCAACGCTCAATTGGCCTATGTCTTTGAACACGGCCGTGCTGCATTGTTTGCAACTAACTTGTTTGATTCGGATAAGACAACGCATTACCCGTTTGAAAACAACGTCGTTGATCAGCTAAAACAGCAGCCTCGTATGATCGGTGCTTCGTTACAGTTGAACTTCTAACTCGTTTAGTATGTAAAAGCAAAACGCCTCTGATTTGCATCAGAGGCGTTTTTATTGAAGTGTGACTAAAGTTCGATGGTTCCTTTGATATCGGCAATCATTTTTTCAGTGGCAGAGACCCCCGAGATTGAGAGATACCAAGCATCGAGGTCGAGTAAGGTGATTCGCTGGTTTTTGTACGCGTTGGTGGACTTGACCAAGTCATTGTCAAGGTAGGGCATATCGACGTCATTAATCTTGCCGGAAAGTTTGTCTGCATCGATGACAAGCAGCGTACTTGGATTTGTCTTGCTGATGAATTCGTAGGAAATAACATCGCCATGGCTATTGTTTTTCAGATTCGATGCGCTTTCTTTAAAACCAAAATCTTCATAAATAGCAGAGAAGCGTGACTGAGAGCCAAAAGTCGTCACCTTGTTGCTTGATGCCATAATGGTCAGTGCGTCCACTTGCTTCTGCTGGTTATGGTGTTTTATGGTGTCGAACTCTTGACTCAACTGGTTTATTTTTTGTTCTACTTTGTTCTCTGAGTTGAAAATTTTGCCCAGGTTACGCCATTGATTCTGAGTGCTTTCCCAATACCCTTGATTCATGTCCGTTGTGAAAACAACGGTAGGAGCAATTTCGGATAGCTCTTTGTATTTCGGCGCCGCACGTGGACCGATCACAATCAAGTCCGGTTTCTGTGAGTATATTGCTTCAAAATCAGGCTCAAACAGGCTGCCTGCCGAGACGTACTTACTGTCCTGAAACTTATCGAGATATTTGGGCATAATAGGCGCTTTGGCCACAGCGACAGGCTCCACACCCAAATAGGCGAGTGCGTCGAGAGCACCGTGCCCAATCACCACAACACGTTGGGGTGACGCAGGGACGGTTGTTGTTCCCATATAGTGCTCAATGACAACATCTTTTGCCCATGCACCGTTTGCGAATAGTACGCTAATCAGCATTACACTTTGTTTAATTTTCACGTGGTTCATCCTAGTCTAACGTGGTTTATACCATTTGTTGTCTTGTGCCTGTATTGCAGCTAAGAGTCACAATAGTCGATATATGGCTGCATATTATATACAAATGATTACTATTATCATTATTATTTTGCGTATGTTCTCAATCATTTCTATGAGAGTTAGCGTGTGAGCTCAACTGTTCAGTATTCTCGAGTTCATTATTGGATGAGCCGGGTTGGTGATATTTTTAGTCATTGGTTTAAGTGAAAATGGAAGAAAAAAAAACAACGGTGGAACGGGTAACTCCGATGCGTTTGGAGTTTGTTCGTAAGGCGTGGATTTGCAAAAATTTACTGAGAGTGACACTCACCGGGGAAGATTTGAAAGGGTTTCCTGACGATCAAAATGGGTCGCACATCAAGGTGTTTTTCCCCAATCAGCAGAGTGGCATTCTTCAGTTGCCTGTGCGTCATGGCGAAGAAATTATCTGGCCTGAACATAAACCTGTGGCACGGGCCTATTCAGTGAGGCAGTACCGAAAAGCTGATAATGAGCTTGATATTGATTTTGTCACGCACGGCGTCGTTACCCCTGGTGGTGGCTGGGCACTAAAAGCAACCTTAGGTTCGACTATCGGATTAATCGGCCCGAGTGGGCCTGAACCACTATTGGCACCAGCCGATTGGCACGTTTTGGCAGGCGATCTCTCAGCGGTTCCTGCAATAAGTGCAATTCTAGAGAAACTCCCCTCTGATTCCATTGGATATGTCTATCTTGAAGTAGATGACGAAGCGGACATACACCCCATTCAAGCCCCTGTAGGCCTGGAGATTTCCTGGTTTGTTCGTCAGGCTGATGCAGAAACACCAGTGTTGGCAAGCGCGATTGAAGCACTCTCGAATCGGCCGAAGTTAGGTACGCTTTCTGTGTTTGTTGCAGGCGAAAATGAAAGTGTTGTCGCATGTCGCAAGATACTTAAGAATCAATTCAACTTAGAAAAGAAAGCCATTTATGCCATACCTTATTGGAAAAGGGGCAAAACAGAAGAAGCCTACCACGCAGAGCGCCATGAAGTGATGGATAGTGAGTACTAATCGTCGAAAACGAAAACCCGACACACATTGCCGGGTTTTCCTGTTCTGCGTTAGCTAACTAGGGCTTAGCGAAGGATCATTTGCTCACGACCAGGGCCAACAGAGACCATAGTCACTGGAACGCCCATCAGTTCTTCAATGCGCAACACATATCGCTGAGCGGCTTGAGGCAGATCTTCAAAACGACGGCAGGCGGTGATGTCTTCGCTCCAGCTTGGCATTTTCTCGTAAACTGGTGCTAATGCTGCGGTTTGAGGCCAAATTGGGTTCTCACTGTGATCGCCTTGGTAAGCCACACAGATTTTCAGATCGTCAAGGCCAGTCAAACAATCCAGTTTGGTTAGAGCGATCTCGGTTGCCGCTTGTAGCTCAACCCCATTTTGGGTGGCTACGGCATCAAAGTAACCCATATCGCGAGGGCGACCGGTTGTTGCACCGAACTCGTTCGCCGCTTCACGGAAGGCGTCTTGTTCTTCCATTGCTGTGATCAGCGTACCTGTACCAACAGATGAGCTGAAGGCTTTAGCGACAGCGATAACGCGCTCTGGGCGAAGGGCTGGTAAACCACTGCCAATGCCTGCGTACGCAGAAACCACGTTGGAAGAGGTTGTCCAAGGGTATTCACCATAGACGAGATCACGGCCAGCACCCAGTTGCGCTTCAAAAAGTAGGTTTTGCTTTTCTACTTGCAGTGCTTTTAAAGGAACAGACACGTTACAAATCGCATCACGCCAAGGGGCAGATACCTCAAGTAGCCAATCGGCCATCTCTTGCGCCGTTTGTTCAAACTTGAACTCAGGGTAGAGTGCACGTAGTTGTGGCAGTTTCCAATCCAACATAAATTGCAGACGCTCGACCAACACTTCAGGTTGTTTTAGCCAGCCTAGCAGAATGCCTTTTTTCATCACGCGATCACCGTAAGCAGGAGCAATACCTTGGCGAGTGGAACCGTAAGCCTTGTCGCCTAGGCGCTGTTCTTCTAGGGTATCTTCTAGTGCGTGAAGCGGTAGACACAGCGTTGCACGATCAGAAATACACAGATTCACTTTCACGCCAGATTGTTCAACTTCCGCAAGTTCCTGAGAAAGCAGAGCTGGGCTAATTACCATGCCAGGGCCAAGCACCGCGAGGCAACCTGGGTTGAAGACACCACTAGGCAGTTGATGAAGTTTGAATGTACCAAAATGGTTCACCACGGTATGACCTGCGTTGTTTCCTCCTTGGAAACGTACGCTAGCCGCTGCGTTTTCTGCTAGAAAATCAACGATGCGGCCTTTGCCTTCATCACCCCAGTTTGCACCCACAACAACGATAGACGTCATGACAATTCCTCCGAAATAAGACCAAAGCATCTTAGGGTGATAGTCTTAATAAGAGAAATTAATTATACTCATCAAGTCAATAAGAAACTCATATGGAGTCTGCGGTGTTGGATCTGAATTGGTTGAAGACGTTTATTACCTTGGCGGAAGTGAAACATTTTGGCAAAACCGCCAACGAGCTGCACATGACACAACCCAACGTCAGCCTGCATATCAAACAGCTAGAGCAGACAACCAAAGCCAAATTGATCGAACGAAACCCGGTTCAGTTAACGCCGGCGGGGCGTCGATTGTTAAAGTCTGCTAAGTTGATGCTCAATGAGCTGCAAATTTGCCAGTCCGATCTCAATGCCATTAATGAATTAACACAAGGGACACTCTCTATTGCAGCCAGTGACATTGTTTCGCGTTTGCTGCTGATTGAACCTTTTCAACGCTTCAAAAATGACTATCCGGGTATCGATTTGGCTTTGTTCAATACCACCTCTTCTCAAGCTGTCGAATTGGTCAAAAGTGCCCGTGCTGATATTGGTTTTGTGATCGCACAAAAAGAGAGTCAACCACTGCACTTCACGCCTTTGACTCAGATTAAATGGTGTGCATTTGGTGATGATTTATTGGAGAAAGCGTGGGAGGCGCAAGACAAGCCGACACTCATCTTGCTCGGGCACGATACTCGTACTCGGGAGCTGATTGATGCCTCTTTGCCGAAATTGAATCTGCCTCGTTTTCGAGTGATGGAAGTGGGGAGTGTCGAAGCTCAAATCGATTGGGCGGAGGCTGGATTTGGCACCGCGATTGTGCCGGATTTTTCTTTGCATACCAAAACCACGTTAAGCAGGAAAGTCACGCATTTAGAGGATTTTCCTGCAACCGATTTTGGCTATATTGTTCGACAAAACCAAGTTCTGTCGAAAGCGGCGAAGCAATTACTTGGGTGGGTTGAAGAGTATGCACAATCGACCGATTGGCATTAACGTGAGACTTCTTCGAACTCACCATCGATGACTCGATGCTGCTGGCCGTCATCGTGTTGTGTGCGTTGTGCTTGCGCTTGTTGTGCGGCTTGTTTTAGCTGCTTTTCGATTCTTTTACCAGTGATCAGCGCGACGATGGTCAACGGAATTGCCAAGAGCAAGCTGAACATGAGCGTGAACAGAGCGGTAATCGCAGTCAATGCAGTCATAATAATGCGGTTCATAAATATTGCCTCTTTGGTGGTTCTATGGAGTCATACTGCGGTGGTGAAGATGAACGAAATATGAATATGATTCAAAAAGTACAAAGCGCTGACATTTGATCAAGTTGGTAGGTGGATGAGGAAAGCCGATGTGTGCTTCGACGGTCACAAGGTAAGATAAATACAACGATATGATGGTTAAAAGGCGCCTGTATCAGGGGTACAGGCGCAATGGGGGAGAGATTATTATTGTCGTTATAAGAGAACAAATATTTGAACCAGCGGCTTTGCCGTAGGTAAACAAACCCGCTGGTGGCTTCGTTATCAAGGTGTCGTTAGTTGTGGAGCAAGCTAATTACACACGAGGGAAAGTCTGATAACGAACACCCATCATTTGTTCCATACAGTGAACAACTTGGCAGCTATAGCCAAACTCGTTGTCATACCATATATACAGCACTGCGCGGTTATCTTGTGCAATCGTCGCTTGACCATCCACAACCCCCGCATGACGTGAGCCGACCAGATCGCTAGAAACAATCTCTGTCGAATCGGTATAGTCTATTTGTGCAGAAAGTGGTGAAGCCAGCGCCATTTCACGTAGATACTCGTTAAGTTCTTCTTTTGTTGTACCTTTTTCAAGGTTGAGATTAGCGACGGCCATCGACACGTTCGGGGTTGGAACGCGAATCGCATTGCCAGTTAAACGCCCAGCCAGCTCAGGCAGTGCCTTCGCTACTGCTTTGGCTGCACCCGTTGAGGTCAATACCATGTTCAGTGCCGCGCCACGACCTCGACGATCACCCTTGTGGAAGTTGTCGATTAAGTTTTGATCGTTAGTGTAAGAGTGCACTGTTTCGATGTGACCTGAGATGACGCCATATTTGTCGTTAATCACTTTCAGCACCGGTGTGATGGCGTTGGTGGTACAACTTGCGGCAGAGATGATGGTGTCGTCCGACTTAATTACATCTTCGTTCACACCAAATACCACGTTTTTGATATCGCCTTTACCTGGTGCAGTCAGTAGGACTTTCGCAGCGCCTTGGCATTGCAAATGTTGGCCTAAGCCTTCTGCATCACGCCACACGCCAGTATTGTCGACCACTAGCGCGTTTTGAATGCCATATGCGGTGTAGTCGACCTCTTCAGGTTTGTTCGCATAAATGATCTGAACGAAGTTGCCGTTGATCACCAATGCGCTGTTTGCTTCATCAATGACGATACTGCCGTTGAATTGGCCGTGTACAGAGTCACGACGAAGCAAACTTGCGCGTTTTTGCAAATCACCATCTCGTCCACCACGGACAACAATGGCACGCAGTTTTAGTGGATAGCCAGGGCCACTCTTTTCAATAAGAAGGCGGGTTAATAGACGGCCAATTCGGCCAAAACCGTACAACACAACATCTCGTGATGCGAGCGAAGAGCCTGCATCCAATGCACCAATTAACGCGGTTTGTAAGTAGTCATCCAGTGCAGACGCATCGTCGTGGCTTTCCCAATATTGATGAGCAAGTTGGCCAACATCAACACGGCAAGCAGAAATGCTCATTTCACACACTTTTTCAATAATGGGGAGGGTTTGCTCAAGCGAAAGTGGTGTACCGGTGTAGTGTCGAGCGACACGGTGAGTTTTGAGAATGTCGATAGTGGTTGCATTAATCAGGGTTTTACCAAAAAGAATGATTTCGACACCTTTTTGGCGGTACAGCTTGCCGATGAGTGGAGTGATGGATTCCGCAATCGTTTGGCTGGTTTGCCAGTCTTGGAGATATTTCTCTGGACTCATGTTTGTATTAGACCTTTCACGTTTTTGGGGCTGACCTTACTTTCTGAATGTAGGGGGAACAGAAAGTAGGGATAAGGGTTGTAATAGTCTTGTAATATTTATGTGGCGGGATTTTACAGTTCAAGTCGTTATTCTGCTAGGAAAAATAAAGTCAGTGAAAAATACTTTAAAGTGGGAAAATTGTTGGCATTGATAGGTTTTTTGATGTCCAACGACCTATTGACTTTTTTATTTTTGCGAACTTATTTTGTGCGAATAATGTTTATTAGCACTCTATAAATGAAAATAGATCATCGATTTGCGCTTTAAATTTGGAATTCGTCACGTTTAAAACTCAAAACGTAAACGAAATTCCTAAACTAAAGAGATCCACTTCCCCTATCGCTTGGTCGGGCGGCAATTGTGGTTGTGTAAAGTGGCCGCTAATCACACTTTTAGGGCTTTGTATGTAAAGCCATTCGCCATAAAGACTCAAATTAGGTAACAGTGAGTATTTCAAGCCCACGCTGTATGTTTCGTTTTCGACGGATTTTCTCCTTTGACTGTACGTGACGTAGGGAGTGATATCGTTCCATTGGTAGTTGAGGCTGACATACCAATGGGCGTGATAGCGATTACTGGTCAGCAACTCAGCAATAAATTGCCATTGCTGCCAGTTGTATATTGTGCCCAAACTGAACAAGGTTAACGATTGTTCCCCTCCGGGAATAATGGTGGTTGCAGCATATGTTTGTTCAAATATCGTGTGTATGAGCGCTGCACGAACAAGATTCTCATCAAAGTCGATTTCGGTGGTGATGCCATAAGAAATATCGGTATCGATGGTCAGGGGTTGTCCATATAAGGAGTAATCGTCGCTGCTCGATTTGGCAACAAAAGTAGCGAATCGCACTGGAATATCAGAGGTTATCCACTTCTGTACATCGAGAGAAAGCCCATCGTAGTTTGAAATACCTAACACGCTTTCATAGACATCGATGGGAGGTCGCAGCCATGGGTAGGCTTGTGAGACAAATAAGTACTCAGACATAAGAAAAAGTGGAATTCTCTGACGGCCTACTTTTGTGCTCCAATCATCCCAGCGATATTCGACAAAAGCCCATGCGAGCGCAGGATCTGAAAACTCATCGTGCGGTTGTTTGACGACTTGTAGTGATGCTCGCCAGTTTTCGTTCATTGACCAATCCAATTGCAAACCGAGGGTTGTTTCACAGTCGTAACACCATTCTTCGGTGAACTCTTTTTGTTGGATGATAGGGATAGATTGGTTAGATTTGCTTGCCGATGCTGAGCCAAAACCACTAAGCGAAAGTGTGTCTGATAGTGCCCACTCTCCATATGTGGGGGGGCAGAGTATTAACAGGGGTAAAATAAATTTAAGCCTCATTTATTCTTCCTCGATAGTGAATTGATAGAGCACATGCACGTCACTGGGTACCTCATTCGCTGGAAAATAAGCAATACCTGAAGGTGTAATGGCTAGCCATTCCATTACCTCTTTAATGCTTTGTTCGGAGAGCTGAAAAGGTTGTTTTGTGCGTCCTGAAAAGGTTTGCTTTGCCCAAATAGCGGCCATTTGGGAAGGGTTTTTGTTGAGTAAGTGCTGGTAAAACAAATGACGATTCTCTGAATCGGAAGGCAGATCAACTAACTCAATTGGAGTGCCTTCGATTTGAGTCATTTTTCCTCTATAGATCATCTTAACTTGACTGGTGCTTAGTGTAGGTATCTGTTTATTTAGTGAAAAAATGACAAACTGTTCACTTGCTCTGACACTGTGTGGAAAGAGCATAATAAGCACAATTATTAAAGCCACGCGACGAAATTTAGGCATTAACCTCTCACTGTTAAACTCGTTATCTGCGACGTCAAAGAAGTTTTGTTTGGTTGTTATGAAATTGGTCTAGTATTAAGGATAGGCTAGGTCCCGATGCTTGCAAGGACGAAATAACATGATGAAATTCTCTATAAAAACTCGTCTCGCCCTGCTTTCACTATTACCCGCTATTTTTATCACGGGTTTTACGGTGCAGGAGTTAGTGAATAATCGACGTCAATTGGAGTCTCTTGATAAAACCATCAGCCGTATTCACATTCAAAATGGGATTACGGAGACCGCATTCAAAATCTACCAAGGTGTTGAAGGGGACATGCATTATCTGGACGAGCTCTCGAGCAGTGATTCCTTTAACCAGTTTATGGCCTCTTTGTCGCAAACCCCCGAGTTGGCGAGTTTACAGACAGAGTTGATCGAATCGCTTTCAGAGATAAAAAGCCAACCTAACGCGGAAAAGCTGATCTCCGCAGAATGGGGCTTTGATGTTCTGCAAGAGATTCTGGAGCAAGTACATAACGAACATACCCATCTTTACTCCGATCGTGCCGATACCACCGAAATGTTGATATCTCAGCTAATCTCACTCTCTTTTTGGGCGCAGAAAGAGGCATTACTAACCTACAAACGTCAACAGGATGACAGCAACCCTTTTGATTCAGGGGCGTTTTATCAAGCAATTGTTCGCCAGCAGCAAGCTCTGGAACGTTTTCTTGATACGGGAGCTAGTCACCTGCAAGTGGAAAAGTTATTAGAGTTTTTCTCTTCAGAGCGGTATCAATCGAGCGTGCAAGAGCGTGATGCGATTGCTGCAGGTAAACTTTCCAAAGAAGATCTTAGTGTCTATAACGTCGAGCTGAACTACCGTTTGCAAACGCTACTGCTACTGATCAACAGTTTTTCCATTCAGGCGGAAGCGGAGCTTAAAAAAGAAATCGAACGCCAACAGTGGTACTTCACTGCGATGACGGGAGCGGTGTTTGCGGTGCTGTTTTTTCTATTCACTTTGGGCACATCAACTTGGTTGAGAGTGTATAGCAAACTCAATGCGATACTAAGTGCGCTTCAAGGGTTAACCAAAGATGACGAGTTTAACCAACACTCCCGCATTGTGACGGATGGTAATGATGAGTTTACACTCTTTGCTAAGCAGATTAATCAAATCATTGAAGAAAAGCAGCAGCAGATGCTGGAAATTATTCATGCGAAAGAGTCGGCCATTTCTGCAAATCGAGCCAAATCGGTATTTTTGGCCAACATGTCTCATGAAATACGCACACCGCTCAATGGCATCATAGGTATGACGGAGATCTTATCTCAGAGCGATTTAACCGTGCCACAAAAAGAGATTTTGGGCGATATCGATACCTCTTCTCAATCGCTATTGATTCTATTGAACGATATTCTTGATCTCTCAAAAATTGAGTCGGGAAATTTGAACATTTCTCTCCAAGAGTCAGATATTCGTGAAACAGCGTACCAAGCGATGACGCTGTTTCAATCCAAAGCGACCAGCAAGAATATTGAGTTGCACATCACGTTAGGTGAAGACATCCCCGCTAAAGTGATGGCCGACGATCATCGGATAAAGCAAGTGCTCACTAATCTGATTGGCAACGCGATCAAATTTACTAAAGAAGGCTATATTTCGACGTTTGCCAATTTCCAAGCAGATGAATCGGGCCGTCACGGGCATCTAACGTTCAAAGTGACAGATACGGGAATTGGTATTGAGCAAGAGAAGCTGGAAACCATTTTTGAGCCGTTTACTCAGGAAGACGACAGTATCACAAGGCAGTTTGGTGGTACTGGGCTGGGACTGGCCATTTGTCGACAACTTGTTGCCATGATGGGCGGGGAATTAACCGCTACATCAACCAAAGGGTTAGGCAGTTGTTTCTCGTTCACCATCCCAGTCGAGAGATTAGCAGGGGAAGTTTGGCGCTCTGAAGTAATAAGAAAGGGCCTGTTGATTGCACAAAACTATGGCTACACCAGTCAACTAGTGAACGAATGTCGATTAGCGGGAATTGAGCTTACGATGGCCGAAGATGTTGAACAAATCAGCATGCTGAACAAAGACTTTGATGTGGTTTTCTACTGTCACAGTTTGCATCAGAATGCATCGAATGATTTGGAGGTGTTGGAGCAGAGTTTATCCCTGCAACGCGTGATTGTTTGTCAACACCACTTGTTTGTTAGCCATGTTAATACTGAGCGAGTACATGCCGTTCTCACCCAACCTTTTTTAGGGCAACGTTTCAAAGCGAGCATTGAAGCGTTAGAACAGAAAAATAGGCAGAGTAATAGGGCGTCTGAAAGTGTGTTCCCAAGGCAAACAGCGCGAGTCGTTCAAGGTTATGGTCGTAATCATCGACGTATACTCATCGCAGAAGACAACCTAATGAATCAGAAGATTGCTAGCTTCTTCCTCGAAAAAGCGGGCTTCGACTATTTAATTACCAGCAATGGACAGGAGGCATTGGATGCCATTACTCAAGGTGGTAAGTTTGATGCAGTTTTAATGGACTGCATGATGCCCGTGATGGATGGCATTACCGCCACCAGAGAAATTCGACGTTGGGAAAATGAGCAGGGTAGTGGAAAGACACCGATTATTGCGCTAACCGCTAGCGTGCTTGAAGAAGATATTCAAAGTTGTTTTGAAGCGGGTATGGATGCCTATTTACCCAAACCTTATAAATCCAACCAGCTTTACGACTTGTTCAGTGAGTTGAAAATCGCTTAGTTAATATCTGTTTGCCGCGTCACTTGCATGTAGTGTAGATGAAGTGTGTCGAGCTGATCTGCTATGAAGACAAAAACAACCGAGAAAAGAATCTCGGTTGTTTGTGGTTATTGGTTGTTTAAGATTTCGATGTGCTATTTTCACTCGTACTTAACTCGGTGAGCTGATGAATTACAGAGCGATAAGTTAACCAAGCGGCAACTCCGGCTAATAGATTACCCACAGCAGCCCCTATCAGCAGTCCTTGAATACCACCAATTATTGAACCCATCCACAATGCTGGCAAGAAAAAGGCAAACAAACGTAAAGCAGAAATGCGTAGCGCAGTGTACGCACGTCCTAATGCGTTACAGATCGAAACCATCAACATACAAATGCCCAATCCACCCAAACTAATGGGAACAATCAATAAGTGCATGTGCAAAATTTGCTCAACGGCTTGCTCGCTGGTCATCAAGGCAGATAAGGCGCCAGCTGCGAACATACTCATGATCGCGAGAAGTGTTTGAAACACTATAATGAAACGGCAAGCAATGGAAACGAGCGTTCGAATATCCGTAAAGTTTTTTGCTCCTAACAGTCTTCCTATCATGGGAGGCATTGACATGGTTAGAGCCAGTACCGAAACAAGGGTAAAGAACTCAAAACGTGAGCCCAACGCCCAAGAGGCAACCGCTGCCGTACCAAAGCCAGCAATCAGCTTGGTGGCAAGCATCGATGACAGAGGGGGCAACAACTGACTGATCATCGCAGGCCCCATAATATGCCCAATCGCTTTGACACTTTCAGCTACATCTAGTCCTTCTTTGTCGAAGCTAACCCACGAATGGCGGTGCACTTTGGGTGCGACAATCACGATGCCAAACCCGAAGGCGACGATTGTTGCAATAGCTGCGCCATTAATGCCTAAATCAAAGGTGAAAATGAAGAGTGGGTCGAGCAGCAAGTTGAGTCCACTGGTTAGCATCATCATAGTACCCGGTAACATCGTGTTTCCGTTTGAACGACAGATACTGTAAAAAAAGTAGAGCATCGCGCCTACCCAAGCGCTGACTAGCCAATAAGGCCAGTAGCTATCAATTACTGCATAAACGGATTCGGGTGCGCCAAGCAGAAACAAAATCAGATGTCGACTCAACCAAATCAGCAAGCAGACCAAAGACACACCGATTGCGCCTATGACGAGAATCAGTCCAGCGAGTTGACGGGCATATTGTTCGTTTTGTGCACCTAGCGCTTTGGATATCACCGCTGTCGTTGCAATACCAAGCCCGACTTGAATACCAATGATTACCATCTGCAGAGGTAAAGTAAAACCTTGAGCAGCAAGCGGAAGTATACCAAGTTGGCCGATGAAGGCACTGTCAACCAACTGAAAACTCATCAGTGACAGTACCCCAAATAGCATTGGCCAAGTCATTGAGAAAAGTTGGCGTGCTAATGGAGAAAAGGAGTTTGTCATAGTGTATTAGTATTGTGGAAACTGCTGGTAGTCTATCGTAATAAAAATTAATAACCTAATAGTTAGGAATGGTAATGTCTTTTCATCTGGTAGAGAAAAGAGTGATAACAAAAAGCCTCGCATGGCGAGGCTTTGAAACTTGGCAAATGTGTCATCGAAATTATTTTTTGCCACTTGTTTGTTTGTCTTCTTCCGTTAGTTCACGGATACGGCGGCTGATGTCGCGACGAGCTTTAGAAATTTCTGCGCTCTTGATAATGTGGTCATCAACGCGATCTTCGTAATCTGCTTTCATGTTTTTGATGATGGTCATGATCTCATCTTGAGACATGTTTGGCTTAATGTAGTCCAGTAGGTTTTCAAGCAGTTCAACACGTTTACGGTTGTCGCGAACTTTCTTTTCGTTGTCTAGTAGTTCGCGTTGTAGTTTGTTCTTACGGCGTGCCTGAGCAACAATTTCAAATACGGTATTCATAGGTCCCTTACCTTCAATAAAAGTGAATGATAACTCTCAAAAATGACTTCAAGATGTGTATTTCACTGCTGTTAGAAACATCTTGAAGTGACTTTTACCAACCACGCTGAGATTAAAGCACATCACACATATTCATAACAGTCTTTAGATCAATCGATTGTCTGTCTGGTTAAGAAAAATACACTTCCCAGCGATGCAATTGTGTTTGTGTACCATAACAAGATATTATCAGCACCATGAACGAAATCTCTCTCAAAGACAGTAGCATGAAGTCCGATGGTTCCGATCTTGATTCACCAAATAGTGAGAATCAAGAGCCAGCAAAGTGTTCCAAAACCAGCTTAAAGCTCAAGTCCGCTTATATAGATGAAAGAGTGAAAATGGAAACCGTTGAGGTTGAACTAAACCGTTCAAAGATCGTCTTCATGGACGAAAACGGAAAATTGACCAAATTCACTCTCATTTCAGAACACTAACCTTTTGTCTCATCTGGATAGAAACATGCTAAGGTGAAGCAAAGAAACGAATAAAAAGGAGAAGCAACATGAGAACTGAGTTGACCCCCATTGAAGCCCGTGTCATTGGTTGTTTAATCGAAAAAGAAGTCACAACGCCAGACCAATATCCATTGAGCTTAAATGCACTGACCAATGCGTGTAATCAGAAGAGTAATCGCGAGCCTGTGATGTCCTTGTCGGAATCTGAGGTTCTTGATGCTGTCGACCAACTGATTTCACGTCGTCTAGTCAGTGATGAAAGTGGCTTTAATAGCCGTGTGAGCAAATATCAACATCGATTCTGCAATACGGAATTTGGTGATCTCAAGTTGTCTGCGCAAGAAAAAGGCATTGTTTGTTGTATGCTGCTGCGGGGGCCACAAACACCGGGAGAGTTGAGAACGCGCACCAATCGTTTGGCGACTTTCGCAGATGTTAAAGAAGTCGAAACCGTATTAGATAAGTTGGCGAGTGAAGAGCGTGGCCAGCTTGTGGTTAAGTTATCGATTGAGCCTGGTAAACGTGAATCACGCTATATGCACCAGTTTTGTGGCGATGTCGATGTGGCCTCTTATCAATCCTCATCGCCTGTGAACATGGCGACTGCTTCTCTAAATGACGAGCGTATCGTGCATCTTGAGGAGGAAGTCGAAACCTTGAAACAAGAGTTGTCAGACCTCAAAGCACTGGTTCAATCTCTTCTATAATGACAACGTCCAAGTCGTGTCCTGATTGGTCTGTGTACTTGATCAGAACGCGCCATAATGCTTTGTACTGCGGTGTCACCAACAATTTGGAACGCCGCTTTTCTGCCCATCAGCAGGGTAAAGGGGCAAAAGCGCTACGCGGTAAAGGTCCTTTAGAGCTGGTATGGGTCTTTGCTGTTGGCGACCACAGCACTGCCTTGAAAGTCGAGCACCACATCAAATCTCTACGCAAACTAGACAAAGAGCGCTTAGTAAAAGGTGATCTGATTCTTCAAATGGATAAAATTTTGCGACATACATCAGTTGACTGAATGCAATAATGTTTCGTTTTTACTAACATTAAGAGCAATGTTAATCAAATGGATCTTATAAAATGAAACAGTGGAACAAAGTGGCTTTTTGTGTCGGTGTGGCTCTTACTTCGTGTTCGGCTTTGGCTGCAAATCATGTTGCAGATGGGCGCAGTAATGGTATGGGCAACACGGGCGTTTCGTCTGCAGACTATCTGAGCGCTGCCTTCTTCAACCCAGCATTAGTTGCAAACTATAAAAATGAAGACGACTTCGCACTGCTATTACCAGCGATTGGCGTTAATGTGCGAGACAGCGATGAAAGCTTGCAAACGATATCCGATTTGCAGGATTCCATTGATGAGTTCGAATCTGTAATGACTCCTAGCCAAGAAAACATTGATGAGTTGAACCAGTACTTAGATGATTTGCAAGGCAACTCTCCATTAACCGTGAGCAGCTCTTTAGGCTTAGCATTGGCTATTCCAACCAAGTGGGTATCGGCAAATCTGTTTGCTAGAGGTTATGTCGAAGTGATTGCTGCACCCGATGTCGCGGATTATAAAGGAGATACGGCGCAAAACGTTGAAGACCGTTTCAATGAGACCGAAGTTGCGGTAGCTGCGTTTGGGTATACGGAGTTTGGCTTAGCGCTGGCAAGAGAGTTTGTTTTATATGAAGAGCGCGTTTCTTTTGGTGTAACACCGAAGATTCAACAGCTGACAACTTACTACATGAAACCAACGGTAAAGGACTTTGATGTTGAAGATTACGATCAAAGTGAAAACTCACAAAGTGCCTTTAACTTGGATCTCGGTGCCGTTTGGTACAAAAACAATTTTCAAGTTGGCCTAGCGGTCAAAGACCTACTAAGTCAAGAAATCGATTTAAATGATACCATGGGTGTTAAAAGAGACGTTTATGAACTGAACACTCAAGTGTCAGCTGGCGTTTCCTACCATTCCGAGTTTGTGACGGTTGCATTCGATGCGGATTTAACAAAGCAAGAACGTTTCAAATCGCTCAATGATGAAACACAATTTGTTCGTGTCGGTGTTGAAGGTAACGCATGGGGTTGGGCTCAACTACGAGCAGGTTATGAAATTGATTTGGAAGACACGGTAGAAAATGCGTTTACAGCAGGTATTGGTATCAGCCCATTCGATGTGGTGAGCTTAGATATTGCGGGCAATTATGCTGGAGATAATCAGTTTGGCGTTTCGGGCAACTTAGCGTTTACTTTTTAATCTCGGGTTTAGTGACGTATCAATGTATTAAAGCCGCCGATCTCGGCGGTTTTGTTTATTTTTAATCACCCAAAAGAAAGCGACGCTTCAAAAGCAATTGATGTGGAATCAGGTGAAGATTCACGGTACTCTTTACCACAGTCAGGCTTAATGTTTGTTAAAAGAAAAACAAAAAGATAATTAAATGAAGAAGATAACACTCAGTTGTTTGCTAGCTACCGCCAGTTTTAATGTGAACTGTCATACATCAGAAGTGCTCAATGGTTATTGGGCCTATCAAGAGTTTTTAGAAAAATTTCCTCGCCAAGGCACGTTGACCGAAGCGTTGTCTGAAGTCGTTCGACATGCCCCTGTCCCTTTGCAGCGCGGGCAGTCAGCACCTATCAAGATTTCTGTGGTCTTGCCCGGCCAACAAATATCGGATTATTGGGTAAGAACGCTTTCTGCATTTGAGCATCGTATGGATGAGCTTCAGATTAGTTATCAAATTAATCAAGTGTTTACTAGACCAAATGCCGATATCAAGCAACAAAGCGTGTCACTGATGGAGGCACTAAAAAGTAAATCGGATTACCTTATTTTTACGCTAGACACCACCCGCCATCGCAAGTTTATTGAGCACGTGCTCGATTCGTCGGAAACCAAGTTGATTCTGCAAAACATCACCACACCAGTACAGGCATGGGAGAAGAGGCAGCCTTTCCTTTACGTTGGCTTCGACCATGCAGAAGGGAGTATTGCACTAGCGAGTAAGTTTAAAGAGCTTTACCCCCAAGGAGCGAGTTACTCTGTGCTTTATTATTCAGAAGGTTATGTCAGCGATGCTCGTGGAGACACGTTTATTCATCAAATGAACCACAGTAATCGCTTTGAATTAAAGAGCTCTTTTTATACCAAAGCGACCAAAGAATCAGGTTATCAATCGGCAAAAACGAGCTTGGCACGCTATCCTGACATCGACTTTATTTACGCTTGTTCAACGGATGTTGCTTTAGGGGCAATGGATGCTTTGAAAGAGATGGGGCGAAGTAACATTGTCATTAATGGTTGGGGGGGAGGTTCTGCTGAGCTCGAGGCAATTGAAGCGGGAGAGCTCGATCTGACGGTTATGCGCATGAACGATGACACTGGTATAGCGATGGCTGAAGCCATCAAATGGGATTTGGAAGGTAAGCCAGTCCCTACTGTGTTTTCGGGTGATTTTGAGGTCGTGACCAAAAACGACTCTCTGGAACGAATAGAAAATCTCAAGAAACGTGCTTTTAGATACTCCGACCTACCACAATGACAGACAAAATATCACGTAAACATCACTCGCTCGCCACTTTAATAACTCGTATCATTTTTTTGGTACTAGGGTTTATTGCGATTGGTATCTTTGTTCAAAGTTACTATTTTAGTAGCCGGATCATCAAACAAGAAGTGCGGTTGACACAACAACAAACTTCCGCCTTAGTGAAGAGTTTGCTCAATAACCATCTTTCCATTTTGCAGATTCACCACGATAGCAACTCCAAAAATGAGTCGATTAGGTCTTTTTTTGTAGATGGTGACGAAGAGGAACTGGAATATTACTTTTTAAGTATGGATCAGGCGGATCCCACTCATACTCCAGAATTTCGCTTCCTAACGACGACAAAAGGGCTGCTGTGGGACGATGGTAATGCTCATTTTTATGGTGTAAACGAAACACTCCTGCACAAAATGTCCCAAAGTGTGTTGTTTGGCAATAACTGGCATTTTATGTCGTTGCATACCTTAATGGGGCCAAGGAACATGCTGGTCAGGCGTTCTCCTGTTATTGCAACAGAGACGGGTGAGGTATTAGGTCAGTATTATATTTCCGTGGTGCTCGACAATAATTTCCCTTTAGTGGAAATGCTAGAATCGGGCAGTAATAGCGACAACATCGTGATGCTTTTTGGGGATAAAGTCATTGCTCACTCCTTAAGTGGTCGAGAGCCCTATGAACTGAGTGAGTTGTTGAGAATGCGTGATAAGCCGACCGCTTTTGATGACTGCCTCATCAGCCAAACCCCAATAGAAATCAATTCAACGGATACGTTATTAAGTGTTCTAGCGGTGCAAGAAAATAGTCACGTGGCTTCATTGCAGCGACAGCATTACTTAAGCCTAGCCGCATCTTTGATTCTAATGTTGTTATTGTCTCTAGTGATTCGATCTTGGATCCAAAATCGTGTAGCGAGAGCTTTGGAATCTTTGATGGCGTACAGCCGTTTTGCAGGAACGGGTGAGCAATATAAGCGTTTTGATGGCTCGGATATTTTAGAGTTTTCACATATAGGCCATACGCTAGAACATACGTTTGAGCAGTTAGAATCTCAACGACGCTCATTTCAGGATCTGTTTAATTTTGCGCTTTCTCCAATGATGGTTTGGTCGGAAAGCGGTTTGCTCATTCAAGTGAACCCAGCCGCGATGAAAGAGTTGGCGGTGGAGCATAGCACTGCGCAAGATTTCACTAATCCCTTATTTCAGTTATTTAAGTTGAAGTTGTCACCGCATCTTAAGATGGCGGCACAAGGTGCGACATTAACAGGGATTAACGTGCCCATTGGAGAAAAAGTTTTCCGTTGGAACCTCTCCCCGATTGTGGTGGAAAATGGCATTAGCGGTATCATAGTGCAAGGTCAAGACATTACGACGCTAATTGACGCAGAGAAGCAAAGTAACCTCGCACGTCGTGAAGCTGAAAATTCAGCCAAAACACGTGCTGATTTCTTAGCCAAAATGAGTCATGAGATACGAACACCACTCAATGGGATCCTAGGTATCGCTCAGTTACTGAAACGTTCGGTTCATGATAAAGAGAGCCTAAGACAAGTCGATGTACTTTGTGACAGCGGGGAGCATCTTTTGGCCGTGCTGAATGATATTCTCGATTTTTCAAGAATTGAACAAGGCAAGCTCAACATCAAGAAGCGAAACTTCAGCTTTTCCAATACGGTGAACACCCTCGAGAATATCTATCGCCCTGTCTGTGTGGAAAAAAACGTTCAGTTTATCATCCACAACCAAATACCTCTCAACTGTCAACTCTACGGAGATCAAGTCCGTCTAAATCAGATCATGTTCAACTTGATCAGTAATGCAGTGAAGTTCACCCCTAGCGGAAAAATTGAGATCTTTTTTGAGTTAGAGCAGTTCGCGAAAACAGAGTGTGTTTTGCTGTCGATAAAAGTCAAAGATACCGGTATTGGTATCGATGAGAGTAAGCTGGACAGTATTTTTGAGCCTTTTGTCCAAGCAGATTCACTGTCTACAAGAGAATATGCGGGTAGTGGCTTGGGTTTAACCATAGTGAAAAACCTTGTTGAAATGTTGGAAGGTGACATCTCGGTTTCAAGTAAGCTTGGGAATGGGGCGACATTCTGCGTCACTCTTCCTGTCGAAAAAGGGGAGGTTCATGTTGACAATCCGCATTTCACTGAAAGATTCGAGACGCTTTTTACACAATCACCTAAAGTGCTTCTTGTGGAAGATAACCACACCAATGCTTTTATTTTAAAAGCTTTTTGCCAAAAATATCGGATGAGTGTTGAGTGGGTACAAGATGGCACGCAAGCACTAGAGATGCTTCGCGAGCACGTATTTGATTTGATCATGATGGATAATCAACTACCCAAAATGGGAGGAATTGAAACAACACGTGAGATTCGCGAACAGTTGAAACTGGGCACCCCTATCTACGCTTGCACAGCAGATGCACAAGAAACGATTAAAAATCAGTTTTTAGCAGCTGGCGCAAATCGAGTTATTGTCAAGCCAATTAAAGAGCATGAATTGCACGAAGCACTCGTGCATTTCAAAAAGAACTTTTGGTTTGAGTCTTGACCTCCTAGGTCAAACTAAACCTGCATGAAAAGAGAGTTCAAGTAACTCTCTTTTGAGCTCTTTACTTAGCAGAACGGGCTTCTCGTATTTAATGCCCACAGACCACCCATTAGCGAGTTTACGGATACTGGCGACTTTCGCGGGATTATCCGCGGACAAAAAGCGATTTAAAGGTGTCTCTACTTTGACGATTTCACCTTTATGAAACTCCGGCTGAGCCAAGGTAATAAACCCACAGCCCGACAGGGAAAAGTCGCTCATCCTTCCTTCATACAAATTTCCATCGTGATTGAGCGTTCCTTGTAGATCAATCTTATAGCGCTCATGTTCGCGTATCGGTTTTGTTGCCAAAGCAGTAGGAAAACGTAAAAAGAGCAGAAAATCTGGCTTAGTGATCACAGATAGTACGCTGGTTTTAAAGGCGACGACGTGCCCTAGTTCCGTGTCGGCGATCCCACGTAAAATAACATCGGCGTTTTCAAGTTTTCTCAAGACGAAATCTTCTTTATCCACGACTTCAATAATCAAGTATTGAGCATGTTTCAAACCAACAAAGAAAGCAGGTAAGGTGAGAGAGTCTTGAGGCCCAAATTCAAAGGTGGCGTTTAGCCTCATCCCTGGTTTTACAAAGCGTGGGATATCCTCTTTGGTGTACGTCGCCGGCATGGTTATTCACTTTTAAAATCAACTCCCTAAACTATAAACCGCCCAGCCTAATATACAAACCGTGGTGCTGCGTAGATTGGAGATTTTGTTTGGTTTCGTGAACTATCCCGAGTGACGTGATTAGCTAAACTTTCGATTCATCCGAGGAGGAGGCGACAGCATGACTCGGAGGTTGATAGTTCAGAGAAGCATCATGTCGCAGAAATACATTACTCGCGACCAAACTGCCAGCACTCACGAGAAAAAGCGCCGCCCAAGTTATGGTGTTTGGCATCTCAGAGAAAATGGGAATAGCGAGTAATGTGGCAATCACGGGGGTGGCGCTGCCAAAAGCAGCACTTCTTTCTGCACCAAGTGTTTTTACCGCGTAGAGATAACTAAAAGCGGCGATCAGACCCGCACCCAAGCCTTGAGTGAGCAAATGCCCAATTAGGTCATTTGTCGGCCAATTGGATATGGGTGTGACAGCAAGATAACTCGGTAGCCAGCCAAATCCAATAGCGATGACAAGAGTAACCAGAGAAGCAAGCGCTATCGTTGCTGATGTCAGTAGAGGATTCAGATTGGCCACTCGGGCACAAATGGTAAATACTGCCCACATCAAGCTACCAAGGAGGAAAAGTAAGTGACCTTGTGTCTCGGTAGAGTTGCCAGATGAACCTAAGTTCGGCACTACAAACAGTGCGATACCAACAAGCACTAAAGCCAGCCCCGCGATACGATGAGTGCTGAGTGGTTGCTTAAACAAGATAACGGCAATACTTGTCACAAACAGAGGAAGCGTGCCAGGGACGAGTGCGCTGCCATGTGATACAGGAACATAGTGCATCGCACTACTTGCAACCAGAAGATAGGGTAGGCCACTGCCGACAAACATCCCGAGCCAATAGCGAAGGGGGACAGCGTTCACTTCTGAGTGTGATTTCATCAACATAGGTAACAGCAATAAAGCAGGAATGAGAAATCGACAGAGCGCGATATCCGCTGGTTGCAGTAATGAGTTTGCACCACCTTTCAACGAGAGAAAGAAGCCAGACCAAAGTAATAGTGTGGTTCCGATGGCTAAGTATCCTTGCAGCATAATTCTAACACCCAAAGGTTAGTTAATTGTTATTCACTAGGTGCTAATTGTTAACTATCTTTGAAGGTAATAATTGGCAATAATGATCCTGATTGAAGGCATATTTGCCAAAAATAATTAATTTACACTCGTGATTAAGGGAAGGTTGGCAAGCATGGATCGCGTGGATAAAAAAATATTAGAGCTGTTGCAAAAAAATGCTCACATTACAGCGGCTGAAATTGCAGATGCAGTAGGGCTTTCTCCATCACCTTGCGCCCGTCGAATTAAGCGACTCGAGCAGAATGGCGTGATTGCGGGTTACCATGCGTTGATTGCTCGGGAGCGCGTCGGTATTGCGATGACAGTATTTGTAGAGGTGAGCTTAAACAATCATCAAGTGAAATCGATCGATGACTTTGAACAGTCGATTTTAGCGATGGATGAAGTTGTGAGCTGCCATGTGGTTTCGGGTGCTTATGACTATCTGTTAGAGGTGGTTGCAAATGATCTTGTTGGCTATGAATCTTTTACTCGGCAATTACAGAGATTACAGAACGTCAAAGACATTCATACCCACTTAGCCATTCGGAAAGTAAAAAACTCACACCAAGTGCCGATTTATGGTCTGAATCAGAAATGAAAAAACGGAGCTTATCTGCTCCGTTTTAGTATTCGTCAACAGCTACGAATCTGCGAAATTTCGCAGCTTCCTGTTTGTTTATCAATTTTGAAGGAGAATGCTGCGGAATGATACTCACCACCATCGCTCCAAATGGTTTCACCAAAGATCTTACAAAGTTCGAGATCGTTGATTGAACCATACTCTTTCACGTGCCTAACTACTGAGAGAAACTTGTTTTTCGTAACGCTTTGACTATCCATGTGACTCAACCACTTGAAAACCATGTCGTTTTGCATTTTCACCAGCCAATTGTTATGTTTTATGAAAACTTATGAATAGTAAATTACTCAAAATTCGAACATAAGTAAAGCATTATTGTGATGTGTGTCGCTATTTTTAGTTTGATTGGTCGGGTTTTGTTCAGTTATTAAGGTGAAATAATCTGAGCTAGTTTGTTTGCCCAGAATAGAGTTGTGCACTCTCTAATTGTGTTGCTTCTTTCTCATAGATGTGACCAAGCAAGGTGAATTTTTGTTCTAATTTTGCGAGTTCTTGAGCAAGATCTTTTGAAGAACGGCTATACCACAACGCAGAGTTGAAATTGGCGGTGTGTTTTTGTTGTTTGCATTCATCTGCCATGGCAAACCAACTTTGGGCCATCGTTTTTGCTTCTTGCTGCTTATCGACAAGCTGCTGTTTGAGCGATGTAACGGCATTAGCATATTGACGTGCGCTGCGAATTTGCTGCTCGAAATCTCGATGATAAATAGGATCGGCATGTTGCCAAAGCTGAACCAGTTCTTCAAAGGTAAACTGCTGAGAAAGCAAACGCCGTTGCTTATGAATACCTAACAGTGCGTTGTATTGTGTTGCACGAGTATTGTAGTAGGACTCGAGCTCCAATTGATAAGATTGAAGTTTTTTCCAGCCTCGCTGACTACACTGAGCGGCTTCAACGAAAGGAGTCGTCAGTATAAACATGAGCAGTGTTGTCAGTGCGCGTTTCACCATGAGCGTTAGTCATTACAGGGCTATGCTTACAGTATATGTGATTTTGTGAGAACTATTGGCGTCCGTAATTAGAGAAAAATGCCTTGAGCTGGCAGAATAGACGCCAGTGGCTTGAAGATCTGAGATTCAGAGCATCGCTTATCATGCATGCTGAGAGGAATGTGTTGTTTCAATAACTCACTTGCAAAATGAACATCTCATTTGTCCTGCTGGCACAAGAGATAAAGATGGTGGTACTTATTCATGAAAAAAATCATGATCATACTGATTATTGTTTTGCTGCTGATTGGTGGTGGCGCGGGGTATTACGTCTTCTTCATGCAGAGTGAACAGGAAGAGGTCGTTAAAGCATTACCTCAGGAAGCCCCTGAGATGGCGACAAAGCCCATAATGGAGCTCTCTAAAGCTGAGCCAGAAATCGTCGAATATTACGTGATCGAGCGACGTGTCGAGGTGAGAAACAAAGCGGAATCGCAAGCGCTGATTGTTGATGCGTTATACAAAGGTGAAAAAGTGACGATCCTTGAAAAACAAGATGGTTGGGGGAGGATCACCGATTATATTGTTTACGAAGAGGGTGGTGAAGAGAGAGGCGAATGGGTTGAAATGGCCAAACTCTCTGCGGAAAAGCCTGTGATTGAAGAGATGGAACGATTGGAAATTCTGGATGGCTATTTGGTCAAATCCGATGATTTAAAAGAGCATCGAGATATTTTTCGCAAGTACACTCAGAACTTGCTAAACGACGGTACCTGCAAACCCGAGGACTTTGAGGAGCTAGGTGGTTGGGTGCGATCGGTGACGTTTCAGAATAGGGATGTCTATTTCATCTACTGCGGGGGGTTAGCCCAAGAAAACAAGATTTATCTCGATGTACAAACGGGCGAGATTTTTTATCGATAATCAACGTACCTTATTGGTCGGTCGGCTTTTATAGGGTTAACTTTTAGAACTTTTTAGTTGAGCTAAATCACATCCGGGCATACTATGCGAGAGCAGGCAAACTTGCCTGCTCTTTTTGATCTTCAGAGAAGAGTTATGCACAACAGCTTACTGCGATTATTTGCTTTACTGCTTACATTGGTGATGATGCCAGTGGAAGTGATTGCATCTATTGCAGAGAGCAATCAGCGTAATCATGCATCAAATGGTCAATTTACGGTGCTCAAACACCAAATCGACCACACGACACAAGAAACAACGAAGAGCGAAGAATCAGACTCTTCACCACTGCCAGTATCAGAATCCCACTTCAAAACAGACGCAGCAGGTATTCTCAACGCAGGTCGCTGGAACGTATCTCAGCGAGAAGAAAACGCATCCGACACAACGCCTTTGATGTTTGGCGATGGGCACGCAAGCTCAGATGCGCTACCAAACGTTCATGCCGATGTTTTCTGTGCCATTGCTCGTAAAGCGCTTCAGACTCAGTATCACTACGTCGCCAATCATCGCTTAGCGGGTTGGAAAGAAACCAATGCCATGTATGTGGCACTCAATAGTCAGTTCTCGTAACTCAGTCCAACAAAAACACATTTTATTTTGACTGTATTAACTCTGTCTTTTGCGACGGAGGGGAACTCTATGACAAAAAAACATAAAGCAGCGCAGAAGTTGCTTAACCACTATTCCGCTTGGAAATACGTGGTGTTGATTACGACACTGGTTATTTTAACGTTAAGCGCCATTCCAACATGGTTTGGTGAACAGCCTTCTATCCAAATTTCTTATCAAAATAACGCCAAAGGGCCGACAACCGAGCATTACGACGTTGTACAGCTAAAAGGCTTGCTTGAGCATCAATCGGTTTCAGTCGACAAAGTGACGGAAAAAGAAGGCGTGACGACCTTAGTTTTCTCTGATGAAAATGCGCAAAGCCAAGCGAGAAAAATTTTAGACAACACTCTTGGTGATGATGCCAACATCAGCTTTTCTTATGTTTCTGTGGCACCGCAATGGCTTTCTGATATGGGATTCAACCCTATCAAGTTGGGCCTAGACTTACGCGGCGGTGTGCAATTTTTACTTAATGTCGATGTAGATAAAGCGTTCGATGAACAACGTGATGTTTTATCGGATGAAATTCGTGCTATGTTGCGCACGGAAAAACTTCGTGGTGTTCAGGTTCGCAATACAGGCACTGCCCAACTGACCGTACAAAGCGACAACGCGGTGGCGTTGGAAAAAGTGAGCAACTATCTACGCAGCAACTATCCTAACTGGCAAGTTCGCACCCATTCCGACTCATTGGAAGTGAAACCTTCGGACGCTTATGCTGCGGAGTTTCAAACCACAACCCTCCAGCAAAACTTGAAGATCATGCGTGGTCGAATTGAAGAGCTTGGTATTACTGAAGCGTTGGTTCAACGTCAAGGCGCTCACAGCATTCGTATTGAGTTACCAGGTGTACAAGATCCAGCGCAAGCGAAGAACGTGATTGGTGCAACGGCGAGCCTAGCATTCTATTCCGTCAAATCACCAAGTGATGCCAGAAGTGGTGATGATTTGGTGCTGCAAGACGCCGATGGCCGTTCTGTCGTGCTTGAAAAGAGACCAGTGTTAACGGGTGAGCATATTGTCAATGCACGAGCGGGTGTTGACAAGATGGGCATGTCGGAAGTCAACATCTCTTTGGATCACGCTGGTGGTAAGAAGATGAGCGATTTTTCCGCCACTCACATTGGTAAGCCAATGGCTACCGTTTATCGTGAATACACCACTCAAGAAAATGGTGATATTGCTCGTAGTGAGCGCGTGATTAGCGTTGCCACCATTCAGTCACAATTAGGCAGCCAGTTCCGCATTACTGGCGCAGGCAGCATGGATGAAGCGCAACAACTTGCGTTATTGCTTCGTGCTGGTTCGTTGACTGCACCGGTTTCGATTGTTGAAGAGCGCACCATTGGCGCGTCATTGGGGGCTGAAAACATCCAAAATGGCTTTGCGGCACTTGCTCTCGGTATGGGCTTAACACTGACGTTTATGGCGCTGTGGTATCGCCGTTTAGGCTGGGTTGCAAACGTTGCACTTGTTGCAAACATGCTTTGTTTGCTTGGCCTAATCGCCCTGCTACCGGGGGCCGTATTAACCTTACCTGGGATCGCGGGTTTGGTGTTGACCGTTGGTATGGCCGTGGATACGAACGTGATTATTTTTGAGCGAATCAAAGACAAGATGCGAGAAGGGCGCAGTTTAGCCCAGGCCATCGATAGCGGCTTTGACAGCGCGTTTGCCACCATTCTTGATGCCAACATTACGACCATGATTACTGCTGTTGTGCTGTATGCCATCGGTAACGGGCCGATCCAAGGTTTTGCCTTAACGTTAGGTCTAGGGCTTTTAACCAGTATGTTTACTGGAGTGTTTGCCTCTCGCGCCATGATCAATTTGGTGTGGGGTAAAGATAGTCGTCGTAATGTGAGGGTATAACCATGGTTGAATTTATGAAAAAACACATCCGCGCTATCCGCTACCTAACCAGCGTGATTTCCTTGGCGTTGATGGTGGTCTCTTTAGTGGCATTGGGCCTGCGTGGCTTAAATTTAGGTTTGGACTTTACTGGAGGGATGGTGACCGAAGTGAAGTTGGACGCAGGGTTAACCAATCACCAACTTCTGGATCAATTAAAACCCGTATTAGGTGAGTCAACAACGGTCACTAAATCGGGTGAAGAGGGGAGATGGATTATTCGTTACTCTCTTCCTGAAGGGGAAACTCAAGCACCAAACATTCAGCAAGTGTTAGATGGTGTGTCCCACCATGTCACCACCATCAGCAACAGCGTAGTCGGCTCGCAAGTTGGCCAAGATCTTGTTGATCAAGGTGGTATGGCGTTGTTGATCAGTATCTTGTGTATTCTCGGGTATCTTTGCTTCCGTTTTGAATGGCGCTTAGCGAGTGGTTCTCTACTCGCACTGCTTCACGATGTGGTGCTTGTGTTGGGTTTTTTTGCGATCACACAAATGGAGTTCAACCTAACGGTATTTGCCGCCATACTCGCTATCCTTGGTTATTCATTGAACGACTCAATTATCATTGCGGACCGGATACGAGAATTGCTGATTGCCAAACAAAATGAAACCACGGAAAACATTAACGACCAAGCGGTACTAGGAACCTTTTCGCGCACAATGGTGACATCGGGAACTACCTTAATTACGATTGCCGCACTATGGTTTATGGGCGGTAATGCATTGGAAGGCTTCTCGACCGCGATGTTTATTGGTGTGCTATCGGGTACATGGTCGTCGATCTCGATCGGTACCGTGTTGCCAGAATGGTTGCATTTAAAACCGGAGCACTATTTACCAGTACAAGTGGACACTGCACCATAGAAGAGCAGCATCTTTATTCGAAGTTAATAATAACTTTGGAATAAACCAACAAGACTAAAAATAAAAGCCACAGATAATTGTGGTTTTTATTTTATGCGAGCAAAAAAATGGAAATATATATATGTTCCGTTGGTATGAAAGAGAACTTACTTTTGCTATTTATCATTAGATAGCAGTGTGTTTATTGATTTATTTATACTTAAGTATAATGTCTGAGTTTCTGTTCATATCTGTTATGTAACACGCAAAAAAGAGAAAATTCCTTTCCTAACAAATGCTTACAATTGCATATCTCAAAAGTGAGTCTCTGTAAGTTGATGTTTTTAAAAGTTTATTCCCATGGTTAACCTTTTTATAACATTTCATTCCTTATGGGATCTAGCTCAACCTTATGCGCAATTTTTCAAATTTTATTTGAAATGTCACATTTCTAAGTTAGCTTAAATATATAGATAAGTGTCAGTGAAAACACGATTAATAATATTTAAATTGTCAGTTGGTGATTATTTGCCAAAGGATGTGCGCTAATTTTTTGCTGTTAAGAATGGAGTTCTTAGATGAAAAAGGTCGCTTTGATCACAGGATCAAAAGGCGGGATAGGCTCTGCTATCTCTTCTCAACTTGTCGAAGATGGTTATCGTTTAATTGCCACCTATTATACGGGTAATCATCAATGTGCATTAGACTGGTTTAATGAAAAAGGCTTTACTGAAGAGCAAGTTCGTCTGTTTGAGTTGGATGTTACTAACACAGAAGAATGTGCAGAAAAACTCAGTCAGCTGCTAGAAGAAGAGGGTACGGTTGACGTTGTTGTCAACAATGCAGGCATCACCCGCGATGGAGTCTTTAAGAAAATGACGCCTCAATCCTGGTTCGATGTTATCAATACAAATCTCAATAGTGTTTTTAATGTTACTCAACCGCTCTTTGCCGCCATGTGCGAAAAAGGGGGGGGGCGGGTGATCAATATATCTTCTGTAAATGGCCTTAAAGGTCAGTTTGGCCAAGCTAACTATTCTGCGGCTAAAGCTGGCATGATCGGCTTTTCCAAAGCCCTCGCTTACGAAGGTGCCCGCAGTGGTGTGACGGTCAATGTCGTTGCTCCAGGTTATACCGCTACGCCGATGGTCGAGCAAATGCGCGATGAAGTACTCGAAGGCATCAAATCTCAAATTCCTATGCAAAGACTGGCAACACCAGAAGAAATCGCCAAAGCGGTTGCTTTCTTGGTGAGCGATGCAGGCGCATACATTACTGGTGAAACGCTGTCGGTAAACGGCGGCTTATACATGCATTAAAAGGGTGTTGAGATGGAAAAAGTGTTTATTGTTGCGGCCAAACGTACCCCGATTGGCGCTTTTGGTGGCTCGTTGAAAACGGTAGCAGCAGGAGAATTGGCATCTGTTGCCATCAAAGGTGCAATTGAACAAGCCAAAGTGGATGCTTCACTGATTGATGAAGTGATCGTGGGTAATGTGGTGAGTGCTGCGCAAGGTATGGGCATTGGCCGTCAAGCCGCAATCCTAGCCGGTATCCCAGCAGAAGTCCCGGCTTACACCCTCAATATGGTGTGTGGTAGCGGCATGAAAACCGTTATGGACGGTGTATCGCATATTCGTAGTGGTGACGCAAAAGTTGTTGTGGCTGCTGGCGTAGAAGCGATGTCGCAGATTCCATTCACGGTGCCTTCTTCCGTGCGTGATGGCAACAAAATGGGCCACATGGCGCTGCAAGATTTGTTGATCGCAGATGGTTTAACCGATGTGTTCAATCAATACCACATGGGCGTCACGGCGGAAAATGTTGCGAGAGAGGTAGGCATCACTCGTGAACAGCAAGACGAATATGCGTTGGCGAGCCAACAAAAAGCGGTAGCAGCGATTGAAGCAGGTAAATTTAAAGCCGAAATCGTACCGGTTGAAGTGATCGAGCGCCGTCAAACCGTCACGTTCGATACTGATGAGTATCCAAAAGCCAATGCCACTCTTGAAGCGTTGAAAGGACTTCGTCCAGCGTTTGATAAAGAAGGCTCCGTGACAGCGGGCAATGCGTCAGGGATCAATGATGGCGCGAGTGCAATCGTTCTTGCCTCAGAACAGGCCGTTAAAGAATACGGACTACAACCTATTGCTGAAGTGGTGAGTTACGCACAGTCTGGCCTTGACCCAAAAATCATGGGATTAGGTCCTGTTGAGGCGGTAAGCAAAGCGCTAGCAAAAGCACAACTGACGACAGCGGATATCGATGTTTATGAACTTAATGAAGCGTTTGCGGCACAAGCGCTTGGTGTGATTCACAAGCTGGCAGAAAAACATCAAGTTTCTGTTGCTTCTATTCAAGATAAAGCCAATCCGAATGGCGGTGCGATTGCCTTAGGTCATCCTCTTGGTGCGTCAGGGAACCGAATTCTCGTGACTTTGATTCATGAACTTGAAAAACAAAACGCTCAGTATGGCGTAGCTTCACTCTGTGTCGGTGGAGGTATGGGTACGGCAGTGATTGTGAAAGCAGTTAATTAACTCAGATTTAACAACATTTACTTTGTTAGGAGAAACACCATGTACACGGACTTTTTCAAAACTTTTTCTGACCAAACTGAAAAAAATCTTCAACCATACTTTAAGTTCAACCAACTTGTGACCAAAAATGTCGAAGTGTTGACTGAGCTTCAGCTAAACGCCATCCGCACATACAGCGAAATGGGCCTAGCACAAATGAAAGCTGCTTCGGAAGTGAAAGATGTGACTTCACTGGCTTCTTTCAACGGACAACAGCTTAACGTATTGACTAAGCTTTCTCAGCAGATGTTAGACGACAGCAATAAACTTCAATCGATTGCGAAAGAGTTTAAAGACGACGTTGAGAAACTAACTTCGGAAAACCTTAAGACGGTTACCCCAGCGTAACCAGTCCCACTATTACGCCGCCATTAGGCGGCGTTTTTTTCCGAATCAGGGAGTACCATTATGTTACAGCACTTCTTTTCGGACTATCTTGTTAAGCTCCAAGAGACCAATCAAAAATGGTGGCAGGATTTTGAAGTTGGCAAGGCAGCCGTCAATTCTCCTTTAAACAAGGCAATGCAAGAAGTGAACTTTGAGGATACCGCGAAATTTTTTGAAAAAGCGGCGAACCAACCACAAGCCATACTCAAACTGCAAACGCAGTGGTGGGAACAACAACTGCAAATTTGGCAGAATGTTGCGCTTTCTGGCAATACTCAAAGTATCATTGAAGCCGATAAAGGGGACAAGCGTTTTAGCAATGAAGCGTGGCAGTCCGAAGCTATGTATAGCTTTATCAAACAATCTTATCTTTTATTCAGCAAGACCTACCTAGATACGATTGACTCTATCGAAGGTCTGGATGAAAAAACCAAAGAACGCATTAGTTTTTTCTCTCGTCAGGCAATCAATGCCCTATCTCCGTCCAATTTCATCGCAACCAACCCCGAGTTGTTAAAGTTGACGATCGAAAAAAATGGAGAAAATCTGCTAGCCGGTATGGAACTACTCAGAGAGGATGTGGAGTCCAGTGCGGATATTTTAAAAATTCGTATGACAAGCAATAACGCTTTCCGACTGGGTGAAGATATCGCTACGACGGAAGGTGATGTTGTTTTTCAAAACGAGCTATTTGAGCTTATCCAATATCGCCCTTTAACAGAGCAAGTCAATGCAACGCCTTTGTTGATCGTGCCTCCTTTCATCAACAAATACTATATTCTTGATCTTACAGCGAAGAATTCAATGGTTCGCTGGCTCGTTGAGCAAGGACATAGTGTGTTTATGATGTCTTGGCGCAATCCCGGCAAAGCACAAGCCCATGTGGAATTTGGGGACTACGTGACGGAAGGGGTAGTAAAAGCGGTTTCTGCTATTGAGGACATTACAGGCCAAGAACAAATCAATGCGGCAGGATATTGCATCGGTGGTACGGTTCTCGCGTGTACGGTCGGCTACTACGCGGCGAAGCGCATGAAAAAACGCATCAAGTCTGCCACGTTCTTTACGACTCTTCTGGACTTCTCACAGCCAGGCGAAGTGGGTGCTTACATTAATGACACCATTATCAGTGCCATTGAGCTGCAAAATAACGCCAAAGGTTACATGGATGGTCGTTCGTTAAGTGTGACGTTCAGTCTGCTACGCGAAAACAGTCTCTACTGGAACTATTACGTCGACAACTACTTAAAAGGCAGCAGCCCTGTTGACTTTGATTTGTTGTATTGGAATAGCGACAGTACCAATGTGGCGGCGGCAACCCACAATTTTATGCTGCGTGAGCTGTATTTGAACAACAAACTTGTTCAAGACAAAGGCGTGAAAATTGGTGGCGTTTGGATTGATCTCGATAAGATCCGTATCCCGAGCTATTTTGTGTCAACGAAAGAAGACCATATCGCGTTGTGGCAAGGTACTTACCGAGGCGCACTCAACATGGGTGGCAATAAAACCTTTGTACTAGGTGAATCAGGCCATATTGCGGGTATTGTTAATCCACCAGCCAAGAACAAGTATGGCTTCTGGGTGAACGACAATCTTGATGAGTCGGCGGATGAATGGCTTTCCAATGCACAGCATAAAGAAGGTTCTTGGTGGACACATTGGGATCAGTGGTTAACGCAGTTTAATCCGGCTGAAAAAGTGCTTCCTTACCGTCAAGGCTCTGAAGTCAATCCAGTGATGGATGTTGCGCCAGGTCAGTATGTGAAGCAAGTGCTCCCCATTGCTGATAGCTAGTACATCCAGTGCACAGCGATCAGCAGCGTAGTCCTGGTTAAGGTAACACCGCAAAAGAAAACCCCAGATGGGAAACCATCTGGGGTTTTGTCATCAACAAAATAGGCAAAAGAGTTGACGAATTCTTAGATGTCTTTGTCTTTACTCAAAGACAATAACCAAAGTGAGATGGCAGCAACGCCAGCAAACCCAGATAGAATAATGACAGGCATAGCGCTATAGCCAAGAACATGCCAAATAACCGATTCCAGTGTACTCATGCTTGTTCTCCTCTATTACCAGCCTTCAACGCCGTGCATGTCAGGCAGTTTGTGGGCGATACCTTTGTGGCAGTCTACACAGGTTTTTTCACCAGTAGCTAAGGCCGTTGAGTGCTGTTTGGCACTACGCGAACCTTGCTCAGAAAAGTCCATGTATTCAAACTCGTGACAGTTACGACATTCCAATGAGTCGTTCTTTTTCAAGCGAGCCCATTCACGCTCAGCAAGGTGAGCACGACGCTCTTGGAACTTTTCAGGTGTATCGATGGTACCGATAAAGTGAGCATAAAGCTCTTTTGACGCCTGTACTTTACGAATAATTTTGTCTGTCCATTCATGAGGTACGTGACAATCGGAACAAATTGCGCGTACACCTGAGCGGTTCGAGTAGTGAATCGTTTCCTGGATTTCCGCAACAATTGGAGCGTGACAGCCTGAACAAAACTCCTCGGAGTTTGTTGCTTCCATTCCCGTGTTGAACGCGCCCCAGAATAGAAGACCACCAGCAAATCCCATGAACAGCAAAATACCCGCTGCTGCTTTACTAGGAGTGCTTAGTCGCTTCCAAAACGCTTTAAGTAATTTCATAGATAGCCTCTTTGATTCTGTTGTTGGCTATTACTTGCGCAGTGAGTCAACGCGTTCAAAATCGTTTTCTACAAGCGGTTTTGCGTTCGCTTGAGGAACATGACACTGTAGGCAGAAGTAGCGACGAGGTGATACGTCAGCCAAAACAGCGTCTTCACGGTTTACAAAGTGAGTTACGCTTATTTTTGTTGCACCCATTTCTTTCGCGTTTTTCCAACTATGGCAAGCGAGACATTTATTAGCGTTGAGTGACACCTCGTAGCCACGAATGTTGTGTGGAATCAGAGGTGGCTGATAGATGTAATCGCTCTCTAGTACTTGCTCACGAGGGAACTTTTTAAAATCATCTGCAGGACGAGTGTCTTCTAGGTTGGTTGCACCACGTAGTGACTCTAAACCACCGATACCACCTGGGTTATCCAGCTCAGCCTGTGCAACGCCAGCAACCAAGGTTGCCAATGAAATTGCGCTGATAGATAGCAGTGCCATTAATCGTTTTTTCATCATGTAATCTCCGCCTGATGGCTTAATTCTTTTAAGCTGCTCTATTAGATGAAGAGCAGCTTATGCATGTCGGTCTGTTAGGCAATCTTAGTGATCTTGACAGGACACTTCTTAAAGTCTGTTTGTTTAGACAAAGGGTCTGTTGCGTCTAGGATCAGCTTGTTGATCAGAATTCGTGCATCAAAGAATGGGACAAATACCAAGCCTTGAGGTGGACGGTTACGACCACGAGTTTCAACACGAACACGTACTTCGCCACGTTTGTTTGAGATAAGAACCTCATCACCACGGCGCAGATCACGTGCCTTTGCATCTTCTGGGTGGATGTAACACACTGCATCGGGTACCGCTTTGTAAAGCTCTGGAACGCGGCGTGTCATAGTACCTGTGTGCCAATGCTCTAAAACACGGCCTGTACATAGCCACATGTCGTATTCAGCATCTGGTGCTTCTGGAGGCGCTTCGTAAGGGGCTGAGATAATCCACGCTTTTCCATCTGGCTTGCCATAAAAGTCCCAGCCAGAGCCTTTCTTCGCATAGGGATCGGTGCCTTCTTTGTAACGCCAAAGCGTTTCTTTGCCATCAACGACAGGCCAACGAAGGCCTCGAACCGCGTGATAGGTGTCGTATGGTGCCAAATCGTGTGCTTTACCACGACCAAAGGTTGCATACTCTTCAAACAACCCTTTTTGCACGTAGTAACCAAAGTGATGAGAATCGTCGTTAAGTTGGCGAGCTTCTGCCAGAGGGAATTTGTCCACTTGGCCGTTTGCGAACAACATGTCGTACATCGTTTTGCCACGGTACTGAGGCGCTTTCGCAAGCAGTTCTTCTGGCCACACTTCTTCCATCTTGAAGCGTTTAGAAAACTCCATCACTTGCCACAAGTCAGATTTCGCTTCGCCAACCGTTTCTACTTGTTGATACCAAGCTTGAGTACGACGCTCTGCGTTACCGTAAGCGCCTTCTTTTTCGATCCACATTGCTGTAGGAAGGATTAGATCAGCCGCTTGAGCTGTCGCCGTTGGGTATGGGTCAGACACCACGATGAAGTTTTCTGGGTTGCGGTAACCCGGCAGACGCTCACCATTGATGTTCGGGCCAGCTTGCATGTTGTTGTTACACTGAACCCAGTAACAGTTCAAAACACCGTCATGCAGCATGCGGTCTTGAAGAACCGCGTGGAAACCTGGTTTAGGTGGAATGGTGCCTTCTGGAAGCTGCCAAATTTTCTCGGCAAAAGCACGATGTTTTGGATTTGCCACGACCATATCTGCAGGAAGACGGTGTGCAAAGGTACCCACTTCACGAGCCGTACCGCAAGCTGATGGCTGACCAGTCAACGAGAATGGACTATTACCCGGAGTTGCGATTTTACCTGTTAGTAGGTGGATGTTGTAAACAAGGCTGTTCATCCACACACCGCGAGTATGTTGGTTCATACCCATTGTCCAAAGTGACATCACTTTGGTGTTCGGATCAGCATACTGTTTTGCTAGCTCAATCAGTTTGTCTTGCGCAACGCCAGACATCTCTGATGCTTTTTCAAGCGTGTATGGTGCAACGGATTTTTTGTACTCTTCAAATGAGATTGATGTCATCTCGCCAGAGTTCGGGTTTTTCGCTTGTTTCTGTAGTGGATCATCATCACGCAAACCGTAACCGATATCTGTTGTTGCTTGCTTGAAGTTAGTGTGCTTGTTAACGAAATCCCAATTTACCGCATTGTTCTGGATGATGTAGTTGGCGATATAGTTTGCAATGACAAGGTCAGTTTGAGGTTTGAAAATGTAACCGCTGTCTGCCAGTTCAAAAGAACGATGGTAGTAAGTAGAAAGTACGTTTACTTTAACGTGTGGGTGGCTTAGTCGGCGGTCAGTGATGCGAGTCCAAAGAACTGGGTGCATTTCTGCCATGTTTGAACCCCAAAGCACGAAAGAATCTGCATGTTCAAAATCATCGTAACAACCCATAGGCTCATCCATGCCGAATGTGCGCATGAAACCCACTACCGCAGAAGCCATACAGTGGCGTGCGTTCGGGTCAATATTGTTAGAGCGGAAACCCGCTTTCATCATTTTCGCCGCAGCGTACCCTTCCATTACCGTCCACTGGCCAGAACCAAACATACCGATACTGGTTGGGCCCTTTTTAGCGAGAGAAGCTTTCCACTTCTCAGCCATAGTATCAAAAGCAATATCCCAAGACACTGGCGTGAAGTCACCATCTTTATGGTACTTACCATCTTTCATACGTAGAAGTGGTTGAGTCAGACGGTCCTGACCGTACATGATCTTCGATAGGAAGTAACCTTTGACACAGTTCAAGCCTTTGTTTACAGGTGCTTCAGGGTCACCCTGTGTTGCAACGACTTTACCGTTCTGAGTACCTACAAGTACAGAACAGCCTGTACCACAGAAACGACAAGGAGCCTTGTCCCATGTGATTTTGGTTTGGTCTGAGCTTGCGATCAGGTTTGCTGCTGAAGCAGGCAGGGTAATGCCAGCTACCGCCGCCGCTGATGCAGCTGCGTTTGCTTTCACAAACGCACGTCTTGTCATTTTCATACTTCACCCTCGATTTGGGAATGTTGTGTTCCAGTGTCTTCGTCCATGTCTTCCAGATCGGTTTCAATTTGGTGGTAAACCAGAACTGTGCTCAGAACGTTCGGTAAATTACTGATAAGTTCGATAGTGTCGGTAACGAAACCTTGGTTTTCGGTTTCCAGAACCACGACGATTTTGCCTTCTGGGCTATCACCATAAATTTCTGCGTTCTCGATGGCTTCGATCTGCGTCTTTATCGTGCCTAGATGCTCAGGGGCTACGTGTACCACTAAACTTGAAATATGCACTTCATTTAGTGCCATAATTCTCTCTCATTATTCTTTTATTCGTTTATGCTCACATTGATGGATGAAGAGGGGCAAACCGAAACACAAGCGCCACATCCACTACATTCATCAAGGTTTATCTGAGGTTGTGCGACCTTGCCGATTTCCAATTTGAATTGGATAGCCATGGGTTCACACATCTCGCCACAACTGCGGCATTCCACGTTGTGGTACGACAAACAGGACTCATTGATTATTGCCCTCGCTTGCCAAGGTTGCGCATCTTTCGCTAAAAAAAGTGACTCGGGACAGACTTCTGCGCAACGGTAACAAAACGTACATTCATCAATAGAGAAATCGACGGTAGGAAAGCCCCCGTCGCCTTTAACAATGATTTGAGTTTCACATTGCTCAACGCATTTACCACATCGTGTGCATTGTTCGGTAAACTGGGTACGATCAGCCAACCAAGGAAGACGAATTAAGCCGTCGTCGACTTTTTTTCTGGAAAATAATCGTCTTCTTGAAAGGTCTACCACGGTACTATCCTGAGTTTAAGAAACATGACTTAATGTTAGTTCACATTTCTTATTAATAAACTGTCATTTAAGCGCACATTAATTGTAGTTTTTGACATATTTGTATAAATACCCCTTAGGGGGTAATTGAGAGGCAATGTTGTTTTAGATCAATAAATTCCGGCGAGAGTGATCACATATTGATATTGTTAACAGAAAAACGTGAAACGGAGAGGCTTCGCTGCCGTTTTGTTAGTGAAGAGGTTATAAATTGCTAAAAACGGTGAAAAAGTCAGTAACAAGCACGATTGCGAAGGCAATGGGCTTGATCTTGCTGCTATCTATTGCAACGACCAGTTTTGCAATTATCAACCTAGCTTCTAGCTTGAATGATGCCGAGGCGGTCAACGTGGCGGGCTCGATGCGCATGCAAAGTTACCGTTTAGCCCATGATATTCAAATCAATGCGCAGGATTATTCCTCTCACATCTATTTGTTTGAGCGTTCGATATACTCGCCTTCCATGAAAGCACTGCAAAATTGGACAGTGCCTGATGACATTACCCACGACTACTATCGTTTGATCATGCGTTGGCACGAATTAAAAGAAGTGCTGCAAAGTAAAGATAGAGAACGCTACTTGGTTTTGGTCGCTGGTTTTGTTTCACAAATTGACGCTTTTGTTTTTAAGCTGCAATATTTTTCCGAGCAGAAGCTTATCAAGCTCGCTTGGGTCGGTGGTTTAGGCTTGGGTGGGATTTTATTGGTGAGCATTTTTGTTGTTCACTTTGTGCGTCGTGAAGTGGTTACGCCACTCAAGGCGATGGTCACCGCCAGTGAGCAAATTCAATCGCGCTCGTTTGATGTTTCCCTTAATGTCACCAGCGATAATGAAATGGGTATCCTCACCAGAACCTTCAACAATATGGCGGCTGACCTGGGTAAACTCTACCGAGGGCTGGAACAAGCGGTGAATGAGAAGACGCACAAACTGCAACACGCCAATCAGTCTCTTCAGGTGCTGTACCATTCCTCTCAAGAGCTGACGGCATCACGCATCAGCCAAGAGAATTTCCAAGCGATTTTGAGACACATTGTGAGTATCGAAGGCATTGTTTCTGCCAAATTAGAGATTGAAGAGATCGGCGAGCGTAACTTGGTGCTTACTGAAGGTCCTAAATGCGTCGGGCGTTGTAATCAAAAAGCGTTAACGCTCGACGGGCAACACCTAGGGTATTTGCATTGGTGCAGCGGTTTGCCGTGCCCAGATCAAGCGCTGATCGACAACTTCGTACAAATCCTATCGCGCGCGGTCTACTACAATCAGGCGCAAAGACAAGCGGAACAACTACTTTTGATGGAAGAACGAGCAACGATTGCGCGTGAGTTACATGATTCGTTGGCACAATCTCTTTCTTACCTCAAGATTCAGGTATCATTGCTCAAGCGCAGTGTCGCGAAGTTGAACGATGAGCCTCAGTTAGCGCGCACCAATCAAGTGATTGCGGAATTAGATACCGGGCTGTCCTCGGCATATACCCAATTACGCGAACTGCTGACAACTTTCCGACTCACGATTAAAGAAGGCACCTTTGGTCAAGCGCTACAAGAAATGGTGGTGCAACTAGGGGATCAAACGGAAGCGGAGATTCATTTAACCAATGATCTTTCGTCGGTAGAACTGGACGCTCACCAACAAGTGCATTTGTTGCAATTGATTCGTGAAGCCACCATCAACGCCATTAAACACTCTAAAGCTGCCAACATTCGGATCGAATGTTGTGAAGAAGGGGAGTGGGTCACGGTATCCGTGAGTGATGATGGGGTAGGGTTTGATCAGTGTAACCAGAAATTGAATCACTACGGCATGTCCATCATGCAAGAGCGAGCGGCGCGTTTGAACGGATCGTTATCGGTCACCGCATCGCCACAGAATGGTTGTGCGGTAGTGCTAAAATATCAACGTATTAAGGAAACACGAATTTGACGGTGTGTAGAGTAATGTTGGTGGACGATCATCCCTTGATGCGTCGCGGTATTAACCAACTATTGAGCTTCGAAGAGCAATTTGAAGTAGTCGCAGAAGCCAGCAATGGCACAGAGGCCGTTGCCAAAGCGCATGAAAACGAACTAGACCTCATCTTGTTGGATCTCAACATGAAAGGCATGTCTGGTTTGGATACCTTAAAAGCATTGCGAGCTGATGGCTGTGAAGCCAGTATCGTTATCTTAACCGTATCAGATAGCCCCGCTGACATCGAAGCCATCGTAAAAGCAGGTGCGGATGGTTACCTTTTGAAAGATACCGAACCCGATGAGCTGGTGGAGTTGCTTGAGAAAGCGCACTTGGGCGACAAAGCATACAGCAGCGTTGTCGCGAAATATCTGCTTCAGCGTGAAGAAAATACAGATGTCTTCGATGAGCTGACCGATCGTGAACGTCAGATCTTGCAAGAAGTGGCGCGTGGCTTTCGCAACAAGCAGATCGCAGACCGATTGTTTATCTCTGAATCGACGGTCAAAGTGCACATGAAGAGCTTGTTGAAAAAACTCAAGGTGCCTTCGCGCACCGCGGCGACAGTGCTGTTTCTTGAACGCTATGGTGAACTAAAGTAACGCAACATGCATGGTCGATGTTGACGTTTATTGGGCTTCTTCTTGCTAATCAGGTTAACTAAGACTTAAGTCCAAGAGATCTCTTTGCCTCATACCGCTACTATGATACCAAGCAGTAACAAGAGCGGTAGATGAGAGGGATCACATGGAAGCGGGTTTATACATGCTTGAAAAAGCCATACTGTTGCTAGGCATACTTTTCGTGCTAACAGGCGTTATTCAGTATGGAAAACGTAGCCAAGATTGGCGAGGAATTGCAACGATGTTCTACAAACGCATTCCGATGTCGATCAGTGAGTTTAAATGGTATCGCCTTGGCATTGGTTTGTGTCTGTTTGCGGTGGTAATGCGTTTCGGTTTAATGATCATTTTCCCTGTCTACACTCTTTAATACATTCCCAATCAAAAGCGCCTAATTCATTAGGCGTTTTCTCCTTTTAGATAGCAAACGAACAAAAGTTAAACGTTTCTATGTAACTAATTCTTATTTAAAATGTTTTTGTTGGCTAGGCCATAGAAAATCGTTCCCACTCTAGAAGTTATTTCGTATTCTCGTTAAATAACGTTCATACTTACAGCGAACAACAATAATAAGTACGTCAGTTTCCGTACGTCATTTAGTATCTATCTGTTAAACTTGTGGCAGTGGAATACCTGTTAAAAGGGTGGTTGAATGTCTTTTCCTGTACTCATCTGTGATGACTCAGCGCTTGCTCGAAAGCAAATGGCTCGCTCACTACCTGCTTCTTTGAATGCGGATATTACCTTCGCAGTGCATGGTCTTAACGCGTTAGAAGAACTGAGCCAAAAACAATTTAAATTAATGTTCCTTGATCTCACCATGCCGGAGCTGGATGGCTTTGGAACATTAGAAGAAATGCGAAAACGTGGTGACAATACGCCCGTTATCGTTGTCTCCGGCGATATTCAACCCAAAGCGAAAGAACGCGTTTTCGCGCTGGGAGCTAAGTCATTTATTCAAAAGCCGATTGGCCAAGATGAACTGAAAGCGGCACTGAGAGAATTAGTTGAACCAGCATCGGTGCCGCAAGTTGTCACGCCAAGAACCATCGAACTGCCAATTTTGCGCCGCCGTGACATCTACATGGAAGTGGCGAACGTTTCCATTGGTCGCGCTGCAGATGCGTTGGCAAGGCATTTTGATGTGTTTGTCAACCTGCCGCTACCGAACGTGAATATCTTTGAGCTTAGCGAGCTGCACATGGCACTGCGCGATTTGGCGGAAAGTGACAACGTTTCCGGCGTATGCCAAGGTTTCAGTGGCGAAGGGATTGCGGGAGAGGCACTCGTCTTGCTCAGCGATTCCAGTGTTGCCGACCTGAAAAAACTGATGAAAGTACCGGCAGACAGCGAAGAATTGGAAGAGCTCGAGCTTCTTATGGACGTTTCCAATATCTTAGTTGGCTCCTTCCTGAATGGCTTGGGGCAGCAAGCGGAAGTCCGTTTTTTCCAAAGCTCTCCTGTCTTGTTAGGTCAGCATATCTCAATTGATTCTGTGATTGAAAATACTACCGGTTCGTTTACCAAAACCATGACGTTTGAAGTGAGTTATACCATTGAAAATACGTCGATTCGTTGTGACTTGCTGTTTATGTTCGTTGATGAGTCACTGCCGTTGTTAGACAACAAACTTGCCTATCTGATGGAGGACTTCTAATGCTTAATCTTCCTGCAGAATTTGAACAGTTCCACTGGATGGTGGACATGGTACAAAACGTCGACATGGGTTTGATCGTGTTGGATACCGATTACAATGTGCAAGTGTGGAATGGATTTATGACGCACCACAGTGGCAAACAAGCGCACGACGCCATTGGCAAATCGATCTTTGAACTCTTTCCAGAGATCCCCCAAGAGTGGTTTAAATTAAAAACCAAGCCAGTGTACAACTTGGGTTGTCGTAGCTTTATCACCTGGCGTCAGCGTCCGTATCTGTTCCGCTGCCGCAACGTGCGCCCAGTGACACAGCAAGCGGAGTTCATGTATCAAAACGTGACCCTTAACCCGATGCGCACACCCACAGGACAAGTGAAATCACTGTTTCTCTCCATACAAGATGCAACCGCAGAAGCGATCATGGCGCAGCAACATCAATAGCATTTTGTCGCGTAATTTGTGCAAACTCTCTTTTAAGCCAAGGTTTTCCTTGGCTTTTTCGTCTATAGTCATCGTAGAGCTTTCAGTAACGCGCAAAATAAGGTGACTGCCATGGATTTACGCAAAGCACTGTATACCGCAAAGCAAGTAAGAGAAGGGGAAGTGGGCGCTGCCGCCAATGCGGGCGTGACACTCTATGAGCTGATGGAAAGAGCAGGGCGCGCCACATTCGCTGTGATTCTTAACTATTACCCAGCGGTATCACGCTTATGTGTGGTGTGTGGCAAAGGAAACAATGGCGGTGATGGCTATGTGGTTGCGCGATTAGCTCGTCAGCAAGGTTTACATGTGATGCTCATTCAAAGCGGCGATGCAGAGAGTTTAAGCGGAGATGCCAAACAAGCGCAGCAAGCATGGCAAGACGCTGGAGGAGAAATATCTGACACCGCCAGCCTCAACGTGGCACTTTCGGACTGCGATTTGGTGGTTGACGCTCTACTGGGTACAGGACTAGCTGGCGCTGTTCGTGATGAGATGGCTAAGGTGATGGATGCGGTCAACCTCGCGGGTAAACCGATTGTGTCCGTGGATATTCCGTCCGGACTTTGTGCTGATACCGGCCAAGCGCTTCCTGACGCCATTCATGCCGATCACACCATCACCTTCATTGGCACCAAACAAGGACTCGTCACGGGAAAAGCGAGAGCGTTTTGTGGAGCGATACATTTTGCTGATCTTGGCGTCGGTGCTGAATTTGCCAAATTGGTTCCGAGTTTCAAGATGACGATTGAGCGCGATGAGATTGCTCAATGGCGATTTACCAGAGACCGCTGCGCTCATAAAGGTGACCATGGACGTGTTGTGTTGATCGGGGGTAACCGCGGCATGTCTGGGGCAATCTCATTAGCGGCAACCGCTTGCGCGCGCAGTGGCGCAGGTTTGGTGGCCGCACTGACGCATCCAGAATCCGCCTTGCCGCTGCAAATCCATTGCCCTGAAGTGATGACGCTGGGCTATAACGAAGACAAGAAAGAACTCGAAAAGAAACTCGACTGGGCTGATCTACTCGTGGTGGGACCGGGTTTAGGAACCGATGAATGGGCAAAAAAACGTTGGAACGACATTGCCAATTTCCAAGGCCCAATGGTGTTAGATGCCGATGGTTTGAACTGGCTTGCGCGCTACCCAAACCACAATGATCGGCGCATTATTACCCCGCATCCGGGAGAAGCCGCAAGGTTGCTCGGCTGTAGCGTTAATGAAGTCGAAGCCGATCGATTTGCCGCGATTTCGGTATTGCAAAGCCAATACGGAGGCGTCGTGGTCCTTAAGGGGGCAGGAACCCTGATTTGCGATGGTACACAGACTTTCGTGTGTAACGCTGGCAACCCTGGCATGGCTTCTGGGGGAATGGGCGATGTGCTTTCCGGTGTGATCGGTGCGTTATTAGCACAGAAGCTGCCATTATTGAGAGCCGCATCGCTAGGCGTGCTTTTACACAGTTGTGCGGCGGATATTTGCGCGGAACAAGATGGGGAGATAGGCTTGCTTGCTTCCGATCTGCTGCTGAAGATACGCCAGCTAAACAACACAAACCCACATTGAATAACACATACCAATATAGGTTTATTGGGCAAGGGTGTTGGTCACTTGCTATTTATGTGGGCGGGATGTTTAGCGTGATGAGATAACTATCTGGCTACTGCTCCGCCTAAGTTTAAATCGGTTGGCCATTTGGTGATGCGATTACCACCAAGAAAAATATGCCCTTTGACCGTCATTTTGTTGGGAAACTCGGTGATAGCAGAACCGCCGATGTACAGATTTCCTTCGATGATGATGTTCTCTGGAAGTGCTGTGAGGGGGGTTCGTATAACGCTCAAATCACCTTTGACTCTAAGTCCGTTTGGTAGTTTTTCAAGTGGTGTGTCCGTGAGATTCAAATAGCCACCGAGCTTTACGCCGCCAGGCCAGTTCTTTATCTTTGAACCCAGTAAATTGGCGTAGCCTGTGATCGAAGTTCCAGCGTAGATTGTGGCAAGCTCGCTGTTGCTTGCTTCGAGGCTGCCCTCAATCTTGAGCTCTTTGGGCAGTGCTTTTATGCTGGTGCTGCCAATGTTTAAGTTCCCCTTAACGGTTAAGCTTTCTGGCAGAGAGGTGTATGGCTTATTGCGCAAATCAAGATTGCCATAATTATCAAGGTGATTGAGAATTTGGTAATAGTCGAGTGGAGTGGCGACAGTGAGAGCAGTAAAGAGTGATGTCAATAAAGTGGCGAGAAATCGTTTCATAGCGGTATGGCTACTTCCAGTCGCAGAGTGAAATACATCGGGGTATGTTGGCATTGTAGCTTACAAAGCTTGATTGGAGAGAAAGAGATGAGTAAAAAATTGATCGCTGTACAAAGCTTTAGAGCCTCCGCTTGGAAGAGTCTAGTGGGATATGGGTGCTTGCTGCTAATAATGGCAACACACAGCTCATTAGTGGTGGCGAAAACGAGTTCAACGGGAGATAAGGTAGTGGCAGTGGTCGCTGCTGGAGAGGCATCCCGTTTACGCGTCTGTTACTACCAAGACCAAGCGTATTCATTGGGCGCCGTTTTAAGCGTTGAAGGGGTAATTATTGAATGTGTAGCAGAGAAGAGTTTTGAAACTAATGGGGCGCTACGTTGGCAAAAGCTGCAAAGAAAAGACGAGCCAAAACAATAAGGCTCGTCATCCAATCATGGTGAGATCGCATCACTAACGAGATAGAGAGCGACTCTTCAGTTCAAAAATCAGTTTTTCTGCGCTGACTTCAAATTTAAAGCGTGCTTTCAGTTCAGTGGCGTTATCGGCTAGTTCGCTGGTGTTGTATTCCACGTTTTCGTTGACCGCTTTGGCAAGCTCAACATACTTAGCAAACTCGGCTTCTAGCAATTCTTTCGAGCTGGCGTAGATAGTGACATCAGCAACGTCGTCGCCTTCTTTGATGATAAAGCCAATCTCACCCGCGCAGCCACAGGCTTCGCATACTTGGGTTTCTTCGTGTTCAATGCTCATAACGAATCCTCACTTAAAAAAGGGATTATACTCAAGACGCTTTTATTCTACATAAATAATTGGAACATCTTGGATAAAAAAATATCGGTATGCTATGTTGTAATGTGAGCGGTTTGATAAGAGATAAGATTAGTTCTTGTTAATGTAGGATGTGATCGGAATCAATTATTTGCTGGATTTCACATTTTAACAACTGAGGAATCTCTCCCAGTGAGTTGCACGTAGCAGGATTTTATAAGAGTATCTCGTGATAAATTATTTTTACATAATCTATCGCTATCAATTGAGTAAAAACGCAGAGCTTAATATTAAACTGTCTGCATTAATTGCTATTACTTAAGTTTCATATTCTGTGCGTTTGGTTCGATCAAAGACATACGTCTGCAAACTTGTTTTACAGTATCCCGTGATAAAAAAGTAGGTTTATTTATTTTGGGAGTATTGTTTTTGATTATTGGTTGATAACGATTTTCATTCTGACCTCAGACTTTGAGTCAGATGGATTTACAAAGAGAAGAGCTAAAATATGCCAAAGCGTAGCAAAGAAGATACCGAAATCACTATTCAAAAAATCATGGATGCCGTTGTTGATCAGTTGCTGAGACTGGGTTATGACAAAATGTCATACACGACCCTAAGTCAGCAAACAGGTGTTTCACGCACAGGTATAAGTCACCATTTCCCTAAGAAAACGGACTTTACCGCTGCACTAGACGGCCGAATTTTCAAACTGTTTGTTGAGCACCTAGAGTTCAACAAAGGTTTGGATGAATTTTCAAACAGCTGGATTATCGCACTGGAAGATGAGCAGTTCCGTGCCATCCTGCGTCTACTATTCCATCATATTGTGATTGCAGAGCGAGCTCATGAGTTCGCGGCAAACGGTATTGATCGCCTTTACAAAATGGCAGAAAGTCAATTTGGCGAAGGCAGCGAAAAAGAGCTGGAATGGCTCTTTGGTAAGTCGCTTGTTCGTATTAGCCAATAAGCACAAAGAAATATAAAAAAGCTCCAAACGGAGCTTTTTTTATGTCTTATGATGGCGTTGATTGCCGGCTCTCTGCTTAAGCGGCAGGATGAACCAAAGGAAAGCCTAAGGTCGGATGGCGGCCTATAAGCGCCTTATAGCCGTATACAGAGGCAATAACGTCAGGTGTTAATGCTTGTTCTGGCGCGTTGTCAGTAACGATCTTACCGTCGTTGAGGATAACTAACCGATCTGAGTACTGGGCGGCGAGGTTGAGATCGTGGAGTACAATAATGACAGCTGCGTTATGATCTTTTGCAAGTGTTCGGGCGATACTCAAAGTATTGTGCTGGTGAGCAAGATCGAGGGCAGAAGTAGGCTCATCAAGCATCAGTATCTTTTGCTCACCTGCTTGGTCAAGTTGGGTCAACACCCTTGCGAGATGTAACCGCTGCTTTTCCCCACCGGATAACGCTGGATAAAGGCTCTCGGATAGGTGCCAGACATCAGTCAACTGCATATATTTTTTCGCCACTTCTTGCACTTCATCATGGGAGAGCGAAAGCGGTATTGCCCCTAGTTCAACCACTTCTTTCGCTAAAAATGGAAAAGTGAGTGAGCTGCTTTGCGGCAGCAAACCAAGGTGTCGTGATAACTTTGCTGGGTTCCAGCGAGAGGTTGCTTTGCCAAAGTACTCTATGGCGTGTGACGATGGTATTTCCCCACTGAGCAGCTTCAGTAACGTACTTTTCCCAGCTCCATTTGGACCAAGTAATGCGACAACTTCTCCTGCACGGAACTCAATGTTAACTTGGTCTAAAACACGACGTTGTCCGTATTGAAGCGTCAGGTTTTTTCCACGAAGAACCACAGAATTGTTCACAGTATTCTCCCTTTCTGTTTAAACAGCAGGTAAATAAAGAAAGGTGCACCAATGGCGGCGGTGACGATGCCAACAGGCAGTTCTGCAGGCGCGACAGCGATGCGCGCGACCATGTCGGCTAGGGTTAACAGCAGAGCGCCAAGTAAAGCCGAAAGTGGGATCAGCTTACGATGGTCTGGCCCTGCCAGCATGCGTCCAAGGTGAGGGATAACAAGGCCTATAAAACCGATGGCCCCACAAATGCTCACTGTGATGCCAACCCCCACCGCGGAGAAAATGATCAATCCACGTTTTAACGTTTGAACCTCTATCCCTAAGTGTCGAGCTTCGGATTCACCAAGAAGCAAGGCATTGAGTGGCATCGCTTTGCCAAAGAAGTAACTATAAAGGATGGCAAACGTCACCGCTGCGAGAGTGATCGAGCTCCAATTAGCGGCCGCAAGAGAGCCCATCGACCATAGAGAAAGATCGCGTAGCGTTTGGTCGTCAGCGAGGAAGTTCAAATAACCAATTGCAGCCCCCGAAATGGCGCTAATGGCGACACCCGCAAGAAGCATGATGGTGACGGAAGTGCCAAACTGATTAGACCCCATTTTGTAAACAAGAGCCGTTGCCAACGCGCCACCAATAAAACTGGCGACAGGTAGCACGGCAAGGTTCATCACGGACGTGCTAAACAGAGCGACTTGAGACAGCGCGACAATAGCGATGGCGCCACCGAGCGCAGCACCTGCTGAAACGCCAATGATTCCAGGTTCTGCAAGAGGGTTACGAAAAAGTCCCTGCATAACTACGCCACACAGCGCGAGGATAGCGCCAATAAACATGCACAGTAACGTGCGGGGCAAGCGAATTTCTCGGATCACCACATCGATATGTGGTGCGAGTTCCCCAAACTGGAACAAACTCGCGAGTGTATCAGTAGCACTGATGTTCATAGGGCCAACCGTCACGGAGACAATGGCGGTCAGAGCAAGCGCCGACATCAGTGCAGCGACGCAAGTAGTAAGTGAAATATGACGTAGCATCTTTTGTGATTATTGGGTGTAAAGTAGTTGGTTAAGGCGTTTGGCTTCCGCTAGGCTTTTTAGACCAAGCCCACCCACCAGAGCAGAACCATCGATAGTGATGATCTGTTTGTTTTTACCCGCTGGAGTCGCAGCGAGTAGCGGCATCATTTTAATGATCGCCTCTGGTCCGCCCAACTTCTCATAGCTACGGCCACTCACCAAAATAACATCAGGTTGCATCTCTACCATTGCTTCGGCAGACAGAGGCTTATAGGAAGTAATTTTATCGGCGGCGGGATTAATGGCGCCTGCTAAATCGATGATGGCGTTTGGAGTGGTTTCATTGCCAGCCACGTTGGCGGCGCGCCCTTCATGGATGAGCAGGAACAGGACTTTCTTCTTGGTTTGTCGGGCCGGTTGGTTACCCTCTAAACTGACGATTTGGCGATCCACCATCGCTTTGAGCTCTTTTGCTTCATCGGTTTTGTTCAAAATGGTGGCTATTTGATCGATGCGAGCTTTAAGCCCTTCAACATTCGCGTCTGTGTTAACGACCTCGATTTGTACACCGGTTGATTTTAGCTGTTGCAGTACAGGGGCTGGGCCCATTTCGTCTGAGCCAATCAGCTTGGTTGGAGACAAAGCGAGTAGACCTTCTGCAGAGAGACGACGGTGGTAGCCGATTTTGGGTAACACATGCCCATCAGGGAGTTGGCTCGTGACATCGATAGCGACCAGCAATTGCTCGGCTTTTAGTGCCAAAATCAGCTCAGTAACTGCGCTGCCAGCACTGATAACTCGTTCCTGAGCGGCCTGAAGTGGTGTAGCGATAGTGGCTGTGAGCAAAATCATGCTTAGGCAAAATGGTGTTAATTTCTTCATTCCTGAAATCTCTTTACTGGGGTTGTTCTGTCAGTAACTGCGTTGCTTTTATGCCTTTTTCCTGTAAGAAGGCCAATAGCGTCACTAGGTGTTGAATGTCTGCGGTTTTTTCTGCGCCAATAATCACGGGTTTATCCGTCTGTTTTGTTTCTTCGGTCAGCGCTAAGGTAAAGTTTTGCCAATCGATGTAGCGTTTACCGTTGATGGCCCAATGTGGCTCATCTTGCAATATGTTGATGGTGATCGATTGTTTATCCACTGCGGCGACGGCTTGTGAATCGCTGCTCGGCAAATCGACCTCAATGGACTCAAGCTTGACCGCTGCCGTCAACATCAGAAACACCATGACGATAAAAATAATGTCGAGTAAAGGTGTGAGATCCGGCGTTAGACCAAAATGTTCATTTGAACGTGGCGCTTTAATCATGAATCGCAACCTGTTTTTGAGTGTTCAACGTTTGCTGCTGTGCAATGTGTTTACCGGGTGCGATATGCTGCAGTGAAACGCCTTCCAACCATAAGTTGACGTAGTTAAGGCTATGCTCAAGTTTAGACATGACGCGATCCGCCCATAGCCCTAGAAGTTGCGCACTGGCGATAGCTGGAAGTGCAATCAATAGCCCCGCTGCGGTGGTTCTCATCGCTAACCCTAAGCCCTCGGCCAAGTCATTAGGTGTGATATTGCCGGTTGAAGCAGCAACGCCTTTAAACATCTCGATTAGGCCTAAAACCGTACCCAACAATCCGAGTAGTGGGCTGATCACACCAATTAGGGTGAGCAAGCGAAGTCCTGAGTGGAGTTGGTGACGTTTCTCTTGTAGCCACATGCCAGCGGCATCTTCGCGCAGTGATTTCGCGAAATCATGGTGAGCCAGCAACATGGCGACACCACGGTAAAGTAATGGTTTTTTGTTTGCCAACGTTTCGGCTAGCTGTTCAATTTCTCGGCTGTTCGTTGGCGAAATTTGATTCAACTGTTGGCGAATGGCACGTTTACCAACGCCAATACTAAGTGCGACTTGAATCAAACGTTCTAGTACGATCATGACCGTCAGTGCTGAGCAAAAAATAAGGGGCCAAGCCATAAGGCCAAGTTGGTTTTGAAGTTGTATTAGTTGTTGCATGTTTATTCCAAAGAAAAACGAACGGGAACTTTAACGCGTGACGGCATTTTTATGCCATTCTCGCTGTGCGGCGAAAATCGCCACTGTTTAATTGCCTTTTGTGCTGCGTCATCAAGCACTTGAGCACCGCTAGAATTAATCAGCAGTAGCTTAACTAGGTGGCCTTGCTCATCTAACCAGATTTCAAACAATGCGGTGCCTTCAATCCCTCGTTTTTGGGCAACTCGCGGGTATTTGGGCTGCACAGGTTTTTGCATGAAGCTTGGTTTTTCAATCAATACAGGTTTGCTCGTTGCGCCTTGTGCAATTGGTGTTGGAGGTGGCGTTTCCAATTGTTTTTGTTCTTTATCCGGTGTTTTTTTAACTTCTTTTTCAACGGATTTTGAAGTCATGTTTTCCGTTGTCTCGGTCTTCTTTTTCGGTGTTGTGATAGGTTGTTTGGGCTCTGTTTTCACCGCTCTTTTTTCCACCGGAACCACTTTTTTCACCGGTGAAGGTTTCTCTTCGGCTTTTTTTTCTTGCAATGGTTTTTGCTCTGTCGGCTTTTCTTGTTGAGGCGTCTTTTTTGGGGGTGACTGTTTCTCAACAGGTTTGACTGGGGTTGGGCGAGAAACCAAATTGACAGCCACTGTGGGAGATTCACTACCAGTGTTCGTTTGCAATTGAATTTGAGGCTCTTCAGCAGAGAGAAGAGCAGCGTGCAACATCAGAGAGAGCGAACCCGCAAAAACGTATCTGGGCAAATTCATGATGTCGTGTTTCCGAAAATCTAAAATCTGGGCGAGATTATTACTCACATTGCAAATAATATCAATTATCAATTGCATTATCATTTAACTAATTTTATGATCCAAACAGTTTTAGATATCTGCCTGCTAAGCCTTATTCTGCGGGCAATAAGCGAGTGAGTATGACGCTTAAATTAAATAAGTATGATCAATCTATTCTGGGTGTTGATAGTCCAGATCCACTGAGGTTTGCTTTTGCTCAAAAACATTCAGCACATGCTGGTGGAATGAGTAGACCAATCGCCCAGACACAAATGGGTGAACGGTTTCGGATGCTTACATCTAATGATGAAGTGTCGAGAAATAAACGCTGCCTCTACATCCACATTCCATTTTGTCGCGTGCGTTGTACCTTCTGTAACTTTTTCCAAAATGCAGCAAGTCGCCAACTGGTTGATGGGTACTTCAATACTTTGTTGAAGGAAATAGAGCAGAAAGCAGCGCTTCCTTGGACGCAAAGCGGTGTTTTTCATGCGGTGTATATTGGGGGAGGGACGCCGACTGATCTTTCTCCCAAACAAGTAAAACAGCTAGGTGAAGCGATACGTTCTCGATTTCCCCTTTCTGCGGATTGTGAAATTACATTGGAAGGTCGCATTAATCGCTTCAAGGACGAGATGTATGACAGTGCGATTCAGGGAGGCTTTAACCGCTTTTCTTTTGGTGTGCAGAGCTTTAATACTGTGGTTCGCCGCAGTGCAAAGCGTCTAGATGATAGAGAACAAGTGCTTGCCAGGCTAAGCGAACTGGCGAGTTACGATCAAGCACCAGTGATCGTTGATCTACTCTACGGACTGCCGCACCAAACGCGCGAAATACTTGAGCAAGATTTGCAAGATTTTCTCTCCACTGGCGCACATGGTTTAGACCTCTATCAATTGGTGATAGGTGGTACTGCACCGATGCTCAATCTCGTGGAAAAAGGGAAATTACCTCCGCCAGCAACTACGCCACAGAAAGCGAGTATGTATGAGCTTGGGGTGAACTTTATGCAGAAACACCACCTCAAACAGTTAAGTGTGAATCACTGGGCAACGGACAATCGAGAACGAAGCTTGTATAACAGTTTGGCGAAAACGTATGCAGAAGTACTCCCTATTGGTTGTGGTGCTGGTGGTTCCATCGGCGGATTTGGCATGATGCAACATCGAAGCCTAGAGGCGTATATGGCGATGGTTGAGCAAGGGCAAACGCCATTAATGATGATGACTCAGCAACATCCATTGGAAGCGATTTTCGCCGCGCTCAAATCTGGATTTGATCGTGGCGTTGTGATGGCTGATAAGTTGCCTGAGTTCATGGGCGACAACGTCTTTGATTTTCTTCAACCTCTATTCCGACTTTGGCAAGAGAGAGGGTTGGTTGAGCTGAATGAGCGTAGTGCCACATTGACGTTGGCGGGCAGTTTTTGGTCCGTTTCCTTGGCACAAGCGTGTATTCAAATACTAAGCTCAGAATACCAAAACGCTGAACAAACACACGCGATTGCTTTGTAACCCAACGCCTAGCGCAAAAATAAAAACATAGGAATATCAATGAACTCTTTACACACTCAAGTCGCTGAACTTCTTCAGCAAGAGCCGACATTATTACCTGCAGCGATGGCAGAGCGTCTAGCAACATCAGAGCTGGAGATTGTACGTGCTCTACCGAACGATATGGCCACCATGGTCGATGGTGGTTTAGCGCAATCCATCTTAGAAAACTTAGTCGATTTCGGTCCTGTGACGACGATTGTTCACGCCTTTGGTTCGATTTTTGAAGTGAAAGCGCCATTTCCAAAAGGAAAAGAGGCAAGAGGCTACTACAACCTGATGGGCAAACAAGGTGAGTTACATGGTCACTTAAAGTTGGACAATGTCGCGGCGATCGCACTCGTGAGCAAACCGTTTATGGGCAAAGAAAGCCACTACTTTGGTTTTTTCTCTGAGAGTGGCGAAAATATTTTCAAGATTTATCTTGGTCGTGATGAAAAGCGTGAGTTGCTTCCTGAGCAAGTGAGACGCTTTCACGCAATGAAAACCGAGTTCGCGCAATAAGTTCGCAGTTATAAAAATAATTAATAGAGGAGAGAGTCATGGATCAGCAGGTAAAGCAAGAACGGTTACAAGGTCGCTTAGAGCCGGAAATCAAAGAGTTTCGTCACGAGCGTCAAACGTTGCAACTTGCGACGGTAGATTCGGATGGTCGTCCAAACGTGAGTTATGCGCCTTTTGTACAGAATCAAGAAGGGTACTTTGTTTTGATCTCGAAAATTGCGCGTCATGCACGTAACCTGCTTGAAAACCCGCAAGTGTCTTTGATGATGATTGAAGATGAAGAATCGGCAAAACAGCTGTTTGCTCGCAAGCGTCTTACATTTGATGCAATTGCCTGTGTCGTTGAGCGTGATAGTGAACTTTGGCATCAAGTGATTGCGCAAATGGAAGCTCGATTCGGTGAGATTGTCTCAGGGCTTAGCCAGCTAGAGGACTTTGTGTTGTTCAACCTGAAAGCTGAGCGTGGCCTGTTTGTAAAAGGCTTTGGTCAGGCGTATCAAGTTTCGGGAGATGATCTGGTTGATTTTGTCCACCTTCAAGAAGGGCATCGTCAGATCTCCAACGGATAACTGAAGCAAGTTTGAACGCGTCAGATTCTCCAACTTAGATTCTCCAACAAAAACAAGGGAGCTCAGTTATACTGACTCCCTTTTTCAATGGCGAACAAACGAATAATGAAACCTGTAACCAAGCAGCTTGATGAACTTTGCTACCCATTTATTTATGAAGACAGTCCTGTCTGTGATTTTGAGATCAGTGCCGATGAGCTTTGTAGTCGAGTTGGCTTGTTGCTGACCATGGAACTGCCGGATCTTGTTCGTGATGTGCTGACGCGAGTTCAACCGAACATTTATCACCTAAATGGTTCCGTGCGAGGAAAGTTGGCCATTGATGAGGCGATGATTGCTGAACTTAAAGAGGACTATCAAACACTACGCAAAGAGTTAAGTGGTGGCTTTGCTGGCTTTGTTCTACCGGGCGGCCATGCGGTGTCTGCCCAGTTACATCTATGCCGATGCCAAGCAAAGAAAGTGGTGAGAGCATTGGTGATGATTGAACATTCGGCGAAAAAATCACCGGAGGCGATTTTGTTTCGCTATGGCAACCTATTGGCAAACGTCATGTATGCCTTGGCTTCTTACACCAATCAATATTATCAGGTGCAAGAAACCGAGTTTGTCAGTAAAAGCTATTCAATGCCATCGCCCGACAAGTCGCAACGTTAAACTGCGGCCGTTTTCTTCTTATTCTGCTCAATCGATTTAGCGCCGCGAAGCATAGCTTCTATTAGCTCACCAGCATTGAACTTTGACAGAGCTTCATGTGCGCCGACTTGGTGAGCTCTATCAACACAAATCTCACTCGAAAGAGAAGTGTGTAAAATGCGGTAAGAGCGATTCAACTGCGGATCGTTCTGTACTTCGAAGGCAAGCTCATAGCCGTCTAAGCCTGGCATTTCAATATCGCTCACTAAAAGATCAATTGGTTTACCTCGGCCTGCCTCAGATCGCATTAACTGCAGGGCATCTAGGCCGTTTTTGCAGATCTGATAGCCGATGTTAATACCGTCGAGCGCATCACTGAGTTGTTTACGTGCGATGGAAGAGTCATCCACTAGCAGGATATTTAACGCCTTGAGTCTTTCGCGCTCAACATCCGTCAGCATCGGAATATTAGCATTCTCGAATTGCGGGTAGATCTTTGAGAGGAGCAACTCCACATCGAGCATCTGAACAATTTCGTTATTATAACGAGTGATACCAGTAACGAAGATATTGTGGCCTGCACTTGCTGGAGGTGTTTCGATAGAGCGCCAGTCACAATCAATAATCTTCTCAATCGAACGCACCATAAATGCCACCACAGTACGCAAGCAGTCTGTTACGATCAGATAGCTATTTTTGTACTCTGATTTGTCGATGGGGCGAAAGCCAATCGCTGCTGACATGTCGATGACAGGAACCGTCAGGTTGCGAATCGTAACGGTGCCGATGACATGACGATGAGAATAGGGCAATTGTGTCATGGGTAGGTATGGCACGATTTCCCTAACTTTGAGCGTACCAATGGCAAAGTTCTGCTTTAGGCTCAGTTTGAACACCAGCATTCCTTGCGACTGATTTGCTTTACTTGGGGTTTTAGCCATGGTGATACCTTGTTATCTATTTCTACGCTTCAATCTTACTTTATAATTCTAGTCCAGCAAGGGCTAAAGCAAAGTTAAAGCGTATGGTCGTGTGTTTAGATCAAATTAATGACCGATTCCTGCCTTTAGGTTACACTTGCGCGTTTTTTATTTTAGGGGGTGTTTGATGGCCAACACAGCAGCAGCGATTCACATTTTGGTGAAGCATAAAGAGCAAGCGGAAGATATTATCGCTCAGTTGAAGAAAGGAGCGAAATTTCATGTGCTTGCGAAGAAGCATTCACTTTGCCCTTCGGGTAAACGTGGGGGTGACCTTGGTGAGTTCAAACGTGGCCAGATGGTACCTCAGTTCGATAAAGTTTGCTTTACTGGTGAAGTTTTGACGCCACACTTAGTTAAAACCAAGTTCGGTTGGCACGTGTTGAAAGTGCTGTACAGAACCTAATGCCCTACCTTGCTATTGATTGAATGCTGTATTCGCGGCCGGTAACAATAAGTGGTTGGGTATCGCAAATAATCAAGTTAAGACGCAGCCAGATGGCTGCGTTTCTGCGTTTATAGCTTTTGGAAATTGCCTCTCATCCCTCGATAAAAAATGAGCTATTTCGGGATCTTATCGACACTTTTTTCGTTAGAGATCGCTATGCTAAAGATAACGCATTGCGCAAAAGGGTGAGGCTATGAAATACAAACATATCTTGGTTGCCTTGGAGATTTCAGACGACAGCACCGTGCTGATTGACCGAGCCGTTGAAATGGCGAGCTACTTTGGTTCAGAGATTTCCTTTATTCACATTGATGGGACTCATGGGGAGATTTATCGTGAACTCGTCGACTTGAATGTCGATCCGACGCAAAGGCCGCTCACAGAACATTCAATGGAGTGTTTAAGAAGCTTTAGCGATTATATGGAACACCCATTGAAGCACTTTTTTGTCGGGACTGGCGATCTAGGCGACAAACTTGAAGTCACCATCAAAGAGCACGAAGTTGACCTACTTATCTGCGGTCATCACCATAACTTCTGGAGCAAGATCATCTCGTATTCAAGAACGTTGGTGAACAAATCTCCCGTAGATATTTTGGTGGTGCCAATCTTCGATTAGCCAAGCCATGATCCTAAGAGCCGCCTGCTAAACAGGCGGCTTTTTTGTTGTGGTGAGTGGCTAGCAAAGCATCATCCAGTCGAAAATCGATTTTTGTATTCTCACCGAGTGTGACTTGTGCAGCATTTCTGGTTGATGGACAGGAAAAGAGAAAATGCAGCAAGGGGAGAAAGTTTGGTTAGTTTTGGCATAAAGGCGTATGGAAAGAGGTGGTAAACATAGAGATGAGTTTGGTTTTTTAATATTTAAAACAGTACGTTAACTAAGTTGTTATTCCTGTCTCCATTAAATGGCTCATGACTTTTCCACCATACGCTGATGAAAAGGAGTCACTACGCCTTTCCATTCACCCTTACAACTTGTTTGCAAAGGGGGAGGGCGGCGAGCAGACTCCTTTTATAATTTCAGTCATTGAATTCACTCGTACAGAAAAGAACGATGACTAAAGGTGACGTGAAGAAAATGAATCAAGCAGAACACGCTTTGCCGACCAGCAAAGCCAACGTAATTTTGCATGCATTTGATTGGAAATATGCCGATATCGCTAAACAGGCACAAAAAATTCAAGAGCTAGGTTATGGCTCAGTGCTTGTTTCACCGCCGTTACGCAGCGCCAAATCACCCAAGTGGTGGCAGCGTTACCAGCCACAAGATTACCGCGTGATTGATAACGCACTTGGCAACACCACTGATTTTCAGAACATGGTGACTGAGCTTCAGCGTTGTGGTGTTTGGGTCTATGCGGATGTGGTGTTTAATCATATGGCGAATGAAGCAAAACAGAGAGCGGATTTAAACTACCCAAGCAAAACCGTGCTCGAAGAGTACATGTGCGATCCTGAGTATTATGAAAGCCAGCGATTGTTTGGTGATCTCTCTGAGCCTCTATTTACCGAAGAAGATTTTGTTGAAGCATTCGGCATTCAAGATTGGAAAGATAAGTGGCAAGTGCAGAATGGTCGAATCAGCGGTGGCCCGACTGATCCCGGTTTACCGACCTTACGTGTTCATGAGCATGTGATCACCCAGCAGCGTCATTACTTAATGGCGTTGAAGGCGATGGGTGTCAAAGGGTTTCGCATTGATGCAGCAAAGCACATGACGCTAGAGCATATCAAGCAAGTGTGGACAGAAGACATTACGCAGGGCATGCATATCTTCGGTGAAATTATTACCGATGGGGGAGCCACGGAAGAGGAGTATGAACTCTTTCTGCAACCTTACTTACAAGAGACTCGTCTCGGCGCGTACGATTTCCCTCTTTTTAGCACCTTATTTAAAGCCTTTGCCGCGAAAGGCAGCTTTAAAAGCTTGATAGACCCTTACTGTTTTGGTCAGGCGTTGTCGAATCGGCGCGCAATTACGTTTGTCACCACGCATGACATTCCCAACAATGATGTGTTTGCCAACTTAGTGTTGGAGGAAGAGAACGAGTGGCTAGCTTACGCCTATGTATTGGGGCGTGATGGTGGAACACCTCTGATTTACACCGATCTCGATACGAGTGGCATACTTAACCAGAATGGGCAGCCACGTTGGAAAGACGCTTGGCATGATCCGCGAATGGTACAGATGATTGCATTCCACAACCGCTTTCATGGCGAGCCAATGAAGGTGCTGGAAGGGAATGATGATATGTTGGTGTTCAGCCGTGGTGAGCGTGGTTTTGTGGTGATCAACAAGTCGGCGCGGAAACAAACGATCTCCTTACCACTAGCGCGTCCTCTTCAAGATATGTTGACGGGCAAGCATTTCTTACCAATGAACGGCAAGATTGACATTGTCGTTGCGGCAAAAACGGCATTGATGATGTGTTGAGATGACGTCAAGGCTGGTAGATAGCGAAACAAAAGAGCGAAAACAAAAAAGGCGAAGTCCCACTTCGCCTTTTCTATTGCAGTTCAAACCGAACTTACACAATAAATTTATTAAGAATGGCGTCCTGCTCTCGAACGTTCTCTACCTGAACTTGCATCGCGATGTTGGCATTTTCTGCCAAATCCGCGACTTGAACAGAGAGGTCTTTAATTTTCACGGTGTTGTTATTGATCTCTTCAGCCACCAAGCTTTGCTCTTCCGCAGCCGAAGCAATTTGAACATTCATGTCACTGATCTGTTGAATTGCGTTGCGGATCCGATCAAGCGCATTGTTTGCCTCTTTCGCACGCGCGACGGCATTGCTTGCAGTATTTTTGCTTTGATTCATCGCACCAGCTACCGAAGTTGCACTGCTTTGCAATTTTTCAATCATAGTGCGTATTTCTGTCGTGGACTGTTGTGTGCGTTGAGCCAGCGTACGAACTTCGTCTGCCACCACAGCAAATCCTCGACCAGATTCACCGGCTCTCGCAGCCTCGATAGCGGCATTAAGTGCCAGCAAGTTGGTTTGATCGGCAATGTCGTTGATGACTTTTAATATCGTCTCAATGTTTGCAGTCGCAGATTCAAGGACCTGTACTTCTTCGACGGCTTCATCAATTCGAGCGGATAGATCATCAATCGCTTGAGTGGTGTCACTAACAATATCGGTTCCATCAACGGTAGCGTCGTCCGCTACTTTCGCTGCAGAGGCAGCGCCTTGCGCGTTTGAAGCCACATCCGATGCTGTCGTGGCCATTTCATGCATCGCCGTCGCTAACTGTTCCAGCTCTCTGAGCTGCTCTTGCATCGCTGAGGCAGACTCTTGTAAACCGACAGAGGTTGTCTCCGAACCTCGTAGAATTTCTTCACCAATCGCTTTCGATTGCTTAATCAACTGCTGCAATGTGCCAGTAAACGTGTTGAAACCGGTTGCAAGAAGAGAGAACTCGGTATCTGTGTTGGTCTCCAGCCGTTGGGTTAGGTCACCCTCACCGGACGCAACATCTTGAATAGCATCGTTCAGAACGTCAAGAGGACGCATGAGGGTACGAATCAACACTAGGAGAATGGCGATACTAAAGATCAATGCGATGATGGTGTACACAACAGAACTGTTGCGTAGGTCATTAATCGACTGATACGCGATGCTTTCATCAAGGACGACACCAACATACCAGTTTTCACCGGGCACAGAAGCAAAATCCAATGTGTAGGCAACGCCATCGAGTATGACTTGCTGAGGTTCGCTTTTAATCTGAATGTTAGGCATGTAGTCAGACATTGGTGTGCCGTTCAATTTTGTGTTTGGGTGGGCGATGGTCGTGCCATCCTTTGAGACAATAAATACGTAACCCGCATCAAACAGTTTCACTTGGTTAACCAAATCAGCGAGACCTGCGAGACTGACGTCATAGAAGATCGCACCGATGAAAGTGCCATTGTCTCGAACTGGAGTCGCGATAGAAACCAGAATTTCATTTGTCGCTGAGTCTGCGTACGGAGCGGTAATGATGAGTTGGCCCGCATTTTTTGCATCTTTATACCAAGGACGAACACGAGGATCCCACGTTGGACCGGGGTTCCAGCTGGGGTCGTTGTTGATATTGGAACCATCCTTTTCAAATCCTAAACCCGCTAATAAAAACGTTTTTTTAACAATAGGGCGGGTGATGACATCGGAAATATGCTTGGGTGAGAGATCGGTTTCCATCATGCTGGTTGCGTACGCAGCAATCGCTTTGCGACCATTGATTTCAGCCGCGACAGTGTTTCTCACACCATCAACGATTTCTGTGACACTCGCTTCGACCTGTTCGGTTAATTCGTCTTGCATCGTAAAATACTGCTTAGCGGTAAGCAAAGAGACGGTGACTAGCAGCAACATAGATGAGGCGGCTACAATTTTGTGACTAAATTTCATCCCAATTCCCCCGAATGTGGTTGATTTGCCAACTATCTATATTTTTATAGTTAATAAAACGAACTTAATCCAACAAAGAGATGGTTTTAAGTTTGAATAAAAAGAAAAAAGGCGAAGGGATAACCTTCGCCTATTCCACCTACACAGTGAATCTGTTAAGTATTTCGTCCAGTTTTCGCACGTTTCCGGTTTGTACTTGCATTGCTTGGTTGGCATTAGAAGCTTCACCAGCAACTTGTGTCGACAAGTCTTTAATGTTGACCGTGTTGTTGTTAATTTCTTCTGCGACCAAACTCTGTTCTTCTGCCGCAGAGGCAATTTGCATGTTCATGTCTGTTATACGCTGAATCGCGTCACGGATACGTTGCAATGAATCATTGGCTTCACGCGCACGCTCAACGGCTTCAACCGCACTGCCTTTACTCTCTTTCATCGCACTGGCTACTGATGCCGCACCGGATTGCAGTTGTTCAATCATGCTACGGATCTCGGTTGTCGATTGCTGAGTGCGCTGAGCCAGTGTGCGGACCTCGTCGGCAACCACCGCAAAGCCACGACCAGATTCACCTGCACGCGCCGCCTCAATCGCAGCATTCAAGGCCAATAGATTAGTTTGATCTGCGATGTCGTTGATAACCTTCAAGATGGTTTCTATGTTCGCTGTTGCGGATTCTAGTCCTTGCACTTCTTCAACCGCCATATCGATTCTTTCAGATAACATGTTGATTGAACGAGTCGATTCATTGACGACCAAGGAACCTTGTTGAGTCGCGTCGTCGGCTTCTTGCGCAGCGCCCGCTGCTCCTTGTGCGTTATTGGCTACTTCGGTGGCCGTCACTGCCATCTCATTCATTGCTGTTGCAAGTTGCTCTAGTTCTTGCAATTGCGTTCCCATGGCTTCAGCAGAGCCTTTTGCACCCCGTGCGGTCAATTCAGTGCCATGCATAATTTCACGGCCAATCTCTTTGGATTGAATGATCTGGTTTTGCAAATTGCTAGTAAAGGTATTGAATCCGGACGCTAGCTCGGAAAACTCCTGATCCGTATTGGTATCGAGGCGATGAGTTAAGTCACCTTGGCCAGAAGCGATATCTTGAATCGCAGCGTTTAGTGCATCGAGTGGGCGCATTAAGAAGCGAATCAGCATGGTGAGTGCCACAATACTTAAGAGTAGCGCGACGACAGAATACAAAATGGAGCTGTCACGTAGGTTGTTGACAGCGGCAAAGGCGATATCTTCATCAATAATCGCACCGATATACCAGTTTTCACTCGGTATTTTGGTAAACGTGACTTGATAACGAACACCGTCTCTTTCGAAATGTTGTTCGCCCTCTTTCAACTGAACTTCTGGAAGATACTTTGAAAATGTCTCGCCGTTGTTTTGTGAATCTGGGTGGGCAATGGTGGTGCCGTCGGAAGAAATTAAGAAAAGGTAACCTGCATCGAACAAACTGACTTGGTTAACCAACTGAGCAAGGTTAGTCAATTGCATGTCGTAGAACATACCTGCGACAAATTTGCCATTTTGTTTAACCGGTGTGCCTACCGAAATGATGACAGCTTTACTAGACACATCCACGTATGGTGCTGTGACAACCAGTCTGCCCTGTGCTTTGGCATCCATGTACCAAGGACGTTTGCGAGGATCGTAATCTGGACCGGCTTCCCACCCATCATCATTTTCAATGACGAAGCCATTTTCTTCATAGCCAAAGCCGACAGCGAGAAAACTTGATTTGAGTTTTGGTTTCTCAAGAATGGTTTTGACGTAGTCTCGATCAAAGGGGTTAATCTCGATAACTTCAGTGGTGGTTTGCGCTAAATTTTTGCGCGCTTCCATTTCGGAGACGACGGTGTTGCGAACACTGCTGACCATCTCAGTCAAGCTGGTAGAAACATGTTCTTCAATCGTGCTACGAACCGTATAGATCTGCTTTAGCGACAGCAAAGAAATGGTCACTAATAGAAGCGCGGAGGAGGCGGCTACAACCTTGTGACTAAACTTCATAAAATCCCTCAGTTTAAAATACTTGTTTTTGTTAATACTAGGAGTTATATCGGCATTTGTATTTATAACATGAATATAAATTAATGTTTTCTGTTCGCCATGAGCGTTTAGAGGGATGAAAAGTATCAATTTTGTGATGACGAGAGAATTTATATGCACATGTGTGTTTATGTGTTGTTGTTCCTCATGCGCTTAACCGCGGCAGTAAAAATTTAGGCGTCTTTGCTTCGAATGGTATGGTTTTTCCCCATAAAAAAGCTCCGCGAACGGAGCTTTTTTTTCAAGATCGGGTCAAAAAATGAGGTGCGCAACACCTGCAATGATTGGCAGTGTAATCAGCGTACGTAGGATGAAGATGATAAACAGCTCTACAATGTTGACTGGAATTTTACTGCCAAGCAGCAGTGCGCCAACTTCAGACATGTAGATTAGCTGAGTAACTGACATGGCTGCAATGACAAAGCGTGTCATTTCATTGTCGATAGACGCTGCGAGAATCGCTGGGATAAACATATCCGCAAAGCCCACTACGATGGTTTCTGATGCCGCCACGGCTTCTGGCACACCGAGTAACTCCAAGAAAGGAATAAAAGGCTGACCAAGGATGGCAAAAACGGAAGTGTATTCTGCGATGATAAGGGCAATCGTTCCTAAACCCATCACCACAGGCAGTACGCCGAATACCATATCGACTGCGTTGTGAACACCTTCAGTAAATACCGACTTAATCGATTTTACTTCGTCTGCACGTTTCAGAGCTAAGTCCATTCCCCAGCTAAAAGGGGTATGGCCAACTGGTACAGCGTTTTGATCCGCTTTTGGCTCGCTACCATCAATGTAGCAATCTTTCTTTAGGCTTAGTGGTGGTAAGCGAGGAATGATGATCGCTGCGACAACACCGGCTAAACAAATCGCGCCATAGAATGGAAGAAAAAGGTGCTCCAATTTCACTTGCGCAATCACAACCAAACTAAAGGTAATGGAAACGGCAGAGAATGTCGTACCCACTACGGCTGCTTCGCGTTGAGTATAGAACTTGTTTTCGTACTGCTTACTGGTGAGCAGAATCCCGACACTGCCATCGCCGAGCCATGATGCCATACAGTCGATGGCGCTGCGGCCTGGTAAATTGAATACTGGGCGCATCACTTTACTGAGCAGCGCACCAAACAGTTCCAACAAGCCAAAGTTAAGTAGCAGAGGTAGCAACATGCCCGCAAAAATGAAAACTGCAAAAAGTGTTGGCAAAAGCCCTGTCAGCACAAGACCACCCGTGTTTTCTTCCCAAATGGCTTTAGGACCCACTTGGAAAAACGTCATAACAACCGCGATACCACCAAACACACGCACCGCAAGCCAAAGAGAGCTTGGGTTGAACAATCCGTTGAGGAAGGCATTGTTCACGATCTTGGCTGGTTTAAAAAGCTTAGTTACCAGTGAAGCAACTGCCATGAAAGCGATAATGGTTGTGACCATGGCAATCAAATGATCACCCAGTAGAGCTGGAATCAACTTAGCCATCACAGCAACTGGGATGGTGAGTTCACCGTTGTAGGTGATAGGTGCCATAAACAGAAGTAAGCCAATAACGGAAGGAATAAAAAACTTCCAAAAGTTGGCTTTCTTTGCCGTCTCTGGGACAGCAGCAGTTTCAGTGTTATTGGTCATGCTTGTCTCTTGTTACTACTAGTCAATGTTATTCATTTTGAAGAATAGTTATTCACTAAACATCTGTTTTTAGTCAAAGTGGGCGTGAGATTACTCTTAAAGTACTGCGATTGCAATACTATTCATTGAAATGCCCTAACTATTCAGACGTTAACTTTGAAATAGATAATGATAGTCGATTTTTGTTTTGTAATTGTTTCATGTGTTGGATTTTTGTGATTTTGCCGGGTGTTAAACTGCAACTTAGGCATGTTTAGTGTGATCTAAGTTGCTTTATCGGTGGGCTTTACGGTGAATTATGCTTGTCGAGAGGGAGAAAAGTAGAGCAGAGTCCAGTAAGCAATCGCGATCAAAACGGCAAAGGTGGCAGGCAAAATCAACGCATAAAGTTCAAATCGAATAAATGCGAATGCGCCAACCGAACCTCCTAGTAAAAAGCCAAAGAAGATGAAAACAAATAGTTTCGCTTTGCGCTTATCGAACTTTTGTCCTCGTAAGCTTTCTCCTATCATGATCCCGAGATCAGTAATGATGCCAGTCATATGAGTAGTACGAATGACAGCCCCGCTGAAGGTCGTGATCATGGCATTTTGTAAGCCGCATGCAGCGGAAGCGAGGTATTGGCCATAGATGTTGCCGTTGATGAGAAATCCCAACGACATCAGCAATAAGAAACCTTCAATGCATAGTGCAACGCCGTAACGTCTGCCCAGCTTGAGTGCCGTGCTTTCGATGAAAAAACCACTGAAGGCCGAGCCAATTAAGAAACTGGCGACAATGAACATGAGGTGAATGGTGCTGGAGGAGCCAGTAAGGAAACTGCTGCCCAACAGAGTGACCGTGCCAGATAAGTGAGAAATGGCTTGGTGTTGAAATCCCATCAGGCCGATGGCATTCACACAACCCGCAAGCAGTGCAAGTACAAATGCACCAAATTCAACCCAACGAGGTAATCTAGATATCACGATTCTTGTCTCTTTATTGCTTAGGTCGAGATTATAGCGCTAGCGACCACAAGTTAAAGTGGTAAGATCTGTTTAGCTTTGATCCTTCTCAACAAAGGCGGCAATTTGTGTGTTACGGAAACATGCCTATTGTTCGGCAATTATGGTTTGTTGGGGGCTTTGTTTTGCAGTTGTTTCTTCTGTAGATCGAAATAGATGCCTGATAGTTGGTTAAAAAACGTTTCTTCTCTGAATCTTGCCATGGGAATAACCACCGCCGCAGGGGCCGAAGAGAACAACAACAGCATGGTTGTACTGCATGCGGGACAAAAGTGATAGCTGATTTCATGGCCATTATTGGTGAGTCGATTAAATGAGGCAACATCCCCATCCACTCGAATCTGTTCAGTCATGAAACGTGCGTGTACACCAAAAAAACTGCCTAAACGACGCTGGCATTCAAAAGAGTGGCAGATCGAGGTTTTGACTGGCTCTCCTTGGCAATGGATTTTCACCAATCCACACTCACATTCACACGTTCTTACGCTATTTTTTACCATTGTGCTTATCCTCGGGTTCACCTCTATTGATAATTATAAGAAACGCATTTAAGGTCTGCACAACCCCAATTATGAGTCGTGCATCGATGAGAAAGATAATTTTACCCATCCCACTTATTCTATTGATTCCCATAGTGATGCTCTTGGTTGTGATTGTCGCTGGCCTCTATCGTTTTAGCCTCAACGATCACGAGATCATGGCAAAATTTCCATCGCAGCAAGTAAAAACCGATACGATCGTTGAATTGTTAACCGGAAAGAAAACGACTAACCCGATCACAATTATCGTGCCCGAAACTAAAGCGTTCGCTTTGATCTCAGAACTTGATGTGCAACAGCAAATAGCGACTGGAGGCTATGATTCTGGAGCAGAGCGAGGCATCGCAACAGTGTGGTTGGCACATTGGCATTCGCTTGAGGCGCGATCGTCGAGTTTGTACGTGGCCCCTGTGTCGGTGAGTAATCAAGGTAGCGGGCGTTTTTACTATCTCGGGCTGTTTAAATTTGATGCTCTGCCACAGCGACTGGTCATGGTAGATGCCATCTATTTGGGCGATCGAATTCATATCAAATCATTAGAAAAAGTTGATGAAGATGGTATAGCGGTTGTTTTCAATACTCATGATTCTGGTCAATCCTTTGTAGAACAACCGGTTAAAAGAGTTGAACGTCATTTTACTGTTGATGAAAACAAACTAAAATCAGCTAAATAATCATTTTTGAGGCGGTTTTTGGCTTGAAAATAGCAATTATTTGATGATTTATTGTTGGGAAATGCATAAGCTTGTAACCCTGTTCCGCAGGAGATTGTAAACCGTGTCCTCCCAAGTCATAAACAGTCGTTTTTCTCAGTTATCCAATGGTAAGAAATGGCTGCTATTGTCATTACCATTGGTTGCTATTGTGGGCATTTCAGCCTCGTTACCCAAATCTACCTTGACTCGTACAGTTGAGTTGAATCTTAAAGACTATTACGCGCAAACGAATTCTAATCTTTCAACCTCTCTAGAAGAGTGGCAGAATCCGCCAAGTTTTGAATACCAAATCCAATCTGGCGATAACCTAAGCACCATCTTTACTCAGTTGGGCTTCGGTTACCAACAGATGATGAAGGTCATGGAAACGGATCTTGATTTTTTGGTGCTTGATACGTTGCGACCAGGCAATACGCTACGTTTCTGGAAAGATGAAGAAACGGGCACATTAGATAAGATGGAACTTGCTCTTGGCATTGCAGACAAAGCGGTGTTCACGCGCAATGATGACGGTAGCTTTGCTTTTGAACAAGTCAGTTTGCCGGGTGAATGGCGGCAGCAACCTTTGATTGGCACGATTGAAGGCAGCTTCTCAAGTTCGGCTTATCGACTTGGACTAAATAGCATCGAAATTGATCAGGTTGTCTCTCTGTTAAGAGAGAAAATCAACTTTTCTAAAGATCTGCGTGCAGGGGATAGCTTCGAAATCGTGCGTAGAAATCAGTTTATTGATGGCGTCGAAAGTGGTAAACGCCAAATCGAAGCGATAAAGATCTTTAATCGTGGCCGCGAGATTACTGCGTATCTTCATACCGATGGACAGTTCTACGATGCCAAAGGTCAAAGCTTACAACGCGCTTTTCAACGCTATCCGGTGACCACGAACTGGCGTTTAAGCTCGAATTTCAACCCACATCGTTTGCACCCTGTGACCGGACGTGTAATGCCCCATAACGGAACAGACTTTGCGACGCCAATTGGCACTCCGGTGATGTCAACGGGGGATGGAACGGTCATCTTGGTACGTAAAAACCATCCGTTTGCCGGCAACTATGTGGTGGTTGAGCATGGCAGCAAGTATAAGACACGCTATCTTCATTTAAGCAAAGTTTTAGTAACCAAAGGACAAAAAGTGTCGCGTGGTCAACGCATTGGACTAAGTGGAAAAACTGGCCGTGTTACCGGTCCACATTTGCACTATGAATTACTTGAAAATAATCGCCCAGTTGATGCGATGAAGGCGAACATTCCGATGGCAAGCTCGGTGCCTAAGAAAGAGATGGCTGGTTTCCTTGCGACGGTAAATGAACTCAACACTTTGTTGAGAGAACAAGAGCAACAAAATATTTAGTAGGCCCCAAAAGCAAAAAGCCTGTAAGTCCAACTTCAGGCTTTTTGCAGCCTCGCACTGTTCGGATGTGCCATAGCCGACGTCATATTATTGCCCCAGCTCAAATGGCACTTCTTAGTGATCGTCGTTGAATGGAGATAACGAGGTCTTTTGGTTTCATAGGACGAGAAAAGTAATAGCCTTGGATCTGCTGACAGCCCATTTCTGAGAGTTTATCTAATGCTTGCTTCTCTTCTACCCCCTCAGCCACCAAATTGACTCCTAATTGCAATGCTAACTGGGTAATCAGCCAAACCACTCTTTCGGCCGTATCGTTGTTGAGCATATTGTGGACAAAACTTGCGTCTATCTTGATGGTATCGATCGGGTAGCTGTGAATGTAGTTTAAGCTAGAATAACCGGTGCCAAAATCGTCCAACGCGACTTTAAATCCTTGTGCTCTCAAGGCATCTAGCACCATGTGTTCTTTTCCCGTCTGTGTCAGAAGAACGGTTTCAGTCAGCTCGATGACAAAATCTTGGGCGTCCAGCTGATATTTTTCCATCATGTGGTTAAGGTTAGCGACGTATCTTTGATCATCATTTAGTTCATAGGCAGAGCAGTTCAAACTCAGCTTCACTGGGTAGTTCAATTGTTCCTCTAGATACAACTTGCTGAGGCAAGCCAGTTCAATGATGCGCTCCCCAAGTTGAACAATAAGCCCGGATTGTTCTGCGGCATCAATAAACTCGGCGGGTGAGATTGAGCCATATTCTTCACTCTCCCAACGCGCAAGTACTTCGAAATAATCCCAGCGATCTTGGTGAACGTTGACTATCGGCTGGAGGGCTACGTAAATCTCATTGTTGTCCCCAATGGGTTTAGCGAGTTCTTCTCGAATCGCTTCAATCAGTTGGGTTCTTCTATGATAGAGAGCACTAAGGTGTGTATCGTAGCAACGAATACGATTATTAGGGTGTTTTTTACACTCTTTCATCGCAAGGCTGGCATTAAGAAATAACTCGTCACTGGTGATCAACCTCTGCGTGGCTTTAGCGATACCAATACTGATGTCAAACTGAACATGGTTGGCGTTGTCTTGATAGCCAAAAGCAATTTTGTTGAGAATATGTTGGCATACCTCTTCTGGGTCATCGGTGTACGTGATGAAGGCGAACTCATCTCCGGCAACACGATACGCAAGCGCAGGGCTAGGAAGGGTGCTTTGTATGGCTTTGGCTGTGAACTTAATTATTTGATCACCAATATAGGTACCGTGAATGTCGTTAATCAGTTTAAAGTTATCGATATCGATGCACACAAGGCTAAAGGAGCGATCCGATTGTTGTGTCAAGGTTTCAAGCGTATCAGATAAACAACTGCGATTAAGCAGTCCAGTTAAATTGTCATGGGACACTTCATAGCTAAGTTGGTTGACGAGTTGTTCTGAACGGTCACTCAGCCATTTTTCTCTTAGCCCATGAATAATCATGTTTGCGTAGATACGATGGTACTTTATGAAGAGCGCCTCATCGTAAGGCTTGAATGAGAAAGTTGAGACCAATATGCCGAGAATATCACCATTGTGGCCTCGTAAAGGGATACCAATGAGGGCATGGTTTTCCGCGTCTTGTAGTACGGCTTCTTGTTCACAGGCATAGTAGCTCTCTTGGTCGTAGCGGCAATGGTCTATGATTTTTAGAGCAATGTTTGCAAAAGGTGTATCTTCTAAACTGTGCCGAGGAGATCCTACAATTCCCCCATTCTTTGCATAAGACAAAGTATGTGTATGACTACTGTGGAGATCGATCTCTACAATGCAGGTGCAGTTTGAGCTCAAAGTGGAATGCAGCTTGAGCGTTACTTGATTAAGAAGCTCGTTACCGTCGAGAGATAGAGTATGAATAAGCTCATCTAAGTCGATACAAGCTTGGATCGTTGAATCATTCATCTGACGTTCTCTACCTGATTTTATATTGACATTTTTATTACATAGAGTTGTACAAACAATCTCGATATGCATCACGTTAAATATCGCTCACCAGACCAAGCTTTGCAAAAGAAATTCGGAGATATGATCCTAATCCTTAGATTATTAACGGGTTAGAAATCAAAAACAGATAGCACTTTTTTGCTCTATACCGACTTTTCTTGCTGTAGCCGCTCTTTAAGGTAATCCAAAAACAGTTTTGTTCTTGTGTGCTGATAGTCCAGTTTGGGGTAGTAAGCGTAAACGGTGGCTTCGTCTGCATGCACGTTTGGCAGAACAGGAACCAAAGCGCCAGTGCGCAGCTCTTCTTTGATCATCACGTTATTACTGAGCAGAATGCCCATGCCTCGTTTTGCGCCGTGGAAAAGCGCTTCTGGATTGGTTGTCGAGAAGTTGCCACGCAAAGTCATGCGTTTACCATTGTTGAGTTTCAGTTCTCGACTCGGCTTTTCTCCCCAGATCAAGATATTGTGATTCACCAACTGCTCTGCATTCTCCGGCATGCCATATTTTTCAATATAGCTGGGGGCCGCAAAAAACGTCGCTTTATGCTCAAACAACGCGGTTGCTTTAAAGCTCAGTGAGTTCAGCTGTTCCAACTCTCGGCTGATAAAAAGATCTAGGCTCAACTCAGGCAGTTGCCCTGGCAATGTGGTAAAGAGCTGAACTTTAATATCTGGGTATTTTTCCAGAAAATCATCCAGATAGTGAACTAAGAACTTGGATCCGACGGCAAGGGTTGCGCCAATTTTCAGTAATCCAGCTGGGCTTTGGTTGACGGATCGCGTCTCATCTAAAACCGATTGCCAGCCATCGAGTTGCAACTTTGCGCGCTGATAAAACAGAGCGCCCGCTTCGGTTTGGCTGATGGAGCGTGTGGTGCGCTTAAGCAACTGAACACCAATTTTCTCCTCTAACCACTGTATCCGCTTGCTGATGGCGGAACTGGTGGTGTTCATTTTACGCGCTGCCGCGTTAAAACTGCCTTCTTCCACCACTCTGATGTAGCTGTTTACGCTTTGAAACCAATCCATATTCTTTCCTTTAGGGAATTAATCTCTTTCCGATTGGGGAGATTATCATCAATCAAAGGCCAATATAAACTGTAAATAATTTGCTGTAAGAGAGGAGAGGGGAATGCTGAAGTCGTTACAAAAAATGCCATTGCTTTTAGCGATGATGATCATCGCGACAGGGCAAGTGGGCGTGGCCATTTATTTACCGTCTCTTCCTCTTATTAGTCACGACCTCGGATTGACACAAGCTGACGTACAAAATGTCGTGACTTTCTTTCTTGTTGGCTTTGGTGCATCACAACTCTTTTATGGCCCTTTGTCTGATGCGATTGGTCGACGTCCAGTTTTCATCCTTGGCCAAGGGATCTACTTAGTCGGCACTGTCATCTGTATCGCGTTTTCATCCAGTATTGAAGCGTTAGAGTTAGGTCGATTGCTGCAAGGATTAGGAGCGGGCAGTGCATCGGTGTTGGGACGTTCTGTATTGCGAGACAGCTACGAAGGGGCACAATTGACCAAAGCGCTCTCTTATATTTCGATTACCGCGTCGATCATGCCGATCATTGCCCCGGTTTTTGGCGGCTGGATCGCCTTTCATGTCAGTTGGCAAGCGGTGTTCGTTTTTGTGTTGTGCTATTTATTGGCGATATTTACGTTGGGCTATTTTGTGTTGCCAGAAACCTTGCCTTACGCCAAGAAACGTTTTCGCCCTTTAACCGTGTTGGCGACTTATCGCACTTTGGCGACTAATCCACAAGTGATCGGCAGTGCCAGTTTTAACTGGATGAGCTACCTTGTTAGCCTTGTTTCGCTCTCGGTATTCCCTTTCATGATGCAAGGAGAGCTTGGATTTTCTGCTGCTGATTATGGCAGCATGATGATCATTCCATCTGCTGGTCTTTTGCTTGGTAGTGTGACAGTCAATGTCTTGTTGCGCTATTTCGAGGTGAAGAGGCTGCTTGCCGCCAGTTTTGTTCTTGTGGCTCTGTCAGGTTGTGGGCTCATTTGGGCGCCTTTTAGTAGCGCCAGTTTGATCGCTGCCTTTACCGTGATGAGTTTTGCTCAAGGGATGTCATTCCCTCTGTCGATCAGCTTGCTCCTTGCCCCTCACAAGCAAAATGCAGGATCTGTTTCTGCGTTGTCTGGCTCAGTGCAGATGGTAATGGCAGCTCTGCTCGGTGGATTTTTGGTTGAACACTGCGTGCGAACTCAGGCTCAATTAGGATTGTTTTATATTCTAGTTGCGATGGGGTGTTTTGCGGTGTTGCTGCTCAAAGGTAAAGTGATGACGACGCCGGAGGTACAGAAAGTCTAACTTGATTATCTCACCCCCCGTCACTACAATGCCGCGCAGCAGTTAATGAGGGTTACCCATGCAACAAAATGAATTTGAACAGTTGGTTAAGCAGATTTGCCAGCAAGAGAACTTACCTAAAGCACTTGAGCTTATAAAAGCGTGTGACGATGAGGAAGTTGCAGAAGCGGCAACATCGCTTTCAGGGCAATTTGCTTTGGCAGAAGTGGATGGCGAAAAGCGAATCTATCACGTGACTTTACAAGAAAACGAAGCAGGTGAAGAGACGGAATACGTTGAGCATGTAATGAACGAAGGTGAGCACTTGGTGAAGTTTGCCGCTTGGTTCTTTGATGTCATGTTCGAGATCAAGGCCAAAGAGACCTACCAAGCTGCAGGTAAAACCTATCAGCAACCGAAGCGTAGCTAACGCTGGCGGAATCGCTCTTTTAGAACGCTCAAAAAAACGGCAATGTTACTGCCGTTTTTTGTTTTCGTGATAAATGTTTTTTATCTTTTCATGAAATAAAATTACCAAATAAATGTGATCTTCGTCTTGTTATCTGGTGGTTTTGTAGTAATATTACAAACGTAAACAGAAGAGAAAACATTGGAGAATCAAGATGGGTTATGAATTAGGCGGTGCTTACATCGGTCAAATGATGGCAAAAGACGCAATGCACAAAGCTATGTATGGCAAGACAGCGAAGAAGAAAGCGTCATTTATCAGCCGCATGCTAAAGAAAATGGCAAAATAACAGCAAGCTTAAAGCGTTATTTTGTAGTAAAGTTTCAAAAAAACCTGGCATCGCCAGGTTTTTTCTTATCTGCTTATCTATGGTCAACGTAATCAGTTTGCCATCTCCACCACATTGTTCGGAACGACATCAAGCCCATGCTCTTTAAGGTAGACTTCCAGCTTATCGCAACCTCCAATGTACGAACCATCTAGCCAAATTTGTGGTACGGTGACGGGCGTTTTTTCGCCAATGATGGCTTTGACTTCTGGAATCATACGATACAGCGCGGCGCTTTCTTTGACGACATCGTGATATTGGTAGTGAATGCCCGCCGAATCCAACAGCTGCTTGGCTTTGACACAGTAAGGGCAGGTCGCTTTACCAAAAACAATATTCCCTTTGAGGGTGTCGCGCTTTGTCCACTCTTTGATCACAGATTGAATCAGTACGCCACGGTTAAGAGCTTCTCCTTGGCTAATCACTTTGCCTTCAACCACCAAAATAGGCGCATGCCAAGCGCCGAGCTTTAACGGCTCCCACCAATGAGAAAGCCAGTCTTTGACTTCCAATTCAACAGGAATACCGTTGAGTTCATTGGCAAACGTATCGGTTAAGATATCTTTGGTTAACGTACACTCACCACATGGGATGTTGACTTTAAATGGTCCCCAACTTCCCGCCCAACGGTACAGGGTGATTTTAATCGCTTCACTCATTAAATATTCCTCAAAATCGCTCTATTAGTGTAGTAGAACGCACTGGCGATGTTTTCCTTTCACGCTATTTTGTTTTTTTGGTTTCCCAATGAGTAATAAAGGCCACAGAAGCAATAATGATGAAGGCGCCAAGCCAGAGTCTGCCCGGTGGCACCCAACCAAAGACAAGCCAACCGGCAAGTACGTTCAATGGTAGTTTAGCGTGATCAAAAGGCTGAACAAAGGAGGCATCGGCACTGGCATAAGCTTTGACGATGGCCCATTGCGCCAGTGCAGTCATGCAGCCCGCTGCAAAAAGGATCAGCCAAATGGTCGTGCTGCTCGGCATGGTGAAATCAGGAATCGCCAGCATGATGTTGAATGGCGTAATCAACAGCAGCAGATAAACCACCATGGTGGAGGGCGGATCGTTGACCGAAAGTTTTTTAACCATCAGTGAATAACATGCCCAAAAGAAGGCCGCGCCGACAGGCAGTAAGGTCGCAAGATGAAAATCATCCGCCCAAGGCTCAAGAATGATCATCGCACCAATGAAACCGAACAGCGTCGCGCCCCAGCGTGCCACACCCACTTTTTCTTTCAGAAGCAGCCCAGAGCCGATCGTCGCAAAGAGTGGGGAAGTCATTAATAGCGCGATGCCTTGCCAGATCGGCACCGGATAAGCGAGTGCCCAAAGCCAAAGCTGAATACCGATAACCGACAAAAAGACTCGCAGTGCATGCCAGCCAAAATGAGAGGTGCGCAGCGATTGGCGAATGCCCAGCGTTTTTAAGTACGGCAAAATCACAATTAAAGCGATGCCATATTGAATCAGCGCAACAGTGGTCGACGGAATGGCAAATTGAATACTGGCAACTTGCGCTAGGCTGTTGACGATAGCGAAAGCTAAACCGGCGGTCAGCATCCACGACGCGCCAAGGATTGGGTGGTGTTGAGATTGCATAGATAATCGAATTCACAAAAAAGTCCGAGAATCATACGTTTTCTGCATGGCGAAGCCAAATGTTTTGCGGCGTACGGGGTAAAAAGAAGCCCCTGAGTTCAGGGGCGCAAATGCGGATTAAAGGACGTACCTCGGTGAGGAGGATAAGAACGAGAAGCACAAACGCTGCCATGCATTTGTTCCTCTATCTTTGCAGAAGCTGTGCCAGTTTTTAAGTTGTTGATTTTGTTAGTTTTGGGTTGTTGAGTATCCCAGATCCGCACCATAACCATTCAAAAGGCGACAGTTATGGTGCAAAGGAATCATGGTGCAGGGGAGAGCTAAATTTGCAGTAACTGGCGGTTAAATTCTTCCACATCGAGGGGCTTGGAGTAGAGATAACCTTGGAACTCGTCGCATTGTTCGCTGACAAGCAACAAGCGCTGCTCTTCGGTTTCCACGCCTTCTGCGATGACTTTTTTGTCCATGTTGTGGCCGAGCTGAACGATGGTTCTGACTAGCATGTGATCGTGATGGTTCTCAACACAGTCATCGATAAAGGCTTTATCTATTTTTAACACATCAATAGGTAACTGCTTTAAGTAGTTGAGCGATGAGTAGGCAACCCCAAAATCATCAATCGCAACCGTCACGCCAGATCGCCTCAAGTTGTGGCAAATTGCGATGAGCTTTTGCGGCTCTTTCATCAAGACAGTTTCGGTGATCTCTAATTGCAGATAACTGGCGGGAAGGTTTGATTCGAATAATGCGGAATTGACCTGTTGTTCAATATCATCATTGGCAAATTGAACGGTTGAGACATTGACCGAAACAGGGATATCGTAGCCAAGATCTAACCACTTTTTAGCTTGTTTACACGCCTCGAGTATTACCCAGCGACCAATCGGAATAACCTGTTTGGTTTTCTCTGCAATAGTAATGAACTCAAGAGGACTGATGGTTCCGAGTTCCGGATGTTGCCAACGAATGAGCGCCTCTGCGCCAGTAATTTTTCCCGAAGTAAGGGAAACCTTAGGTTGGTAAACCAATGAAAATTGCTTTAGTTCAATGGCTTTGTCGAGTTCTCGTTCAATCTGATGTTGGCGTATCGTCTCGTCTAACAAAGTTTCGTCATACCAGCGAACTTTACCTCGACCTTTAAGCTTCGCTTTTTGAACGGCAATGTCTCCGTTTCTAAGCCAAATATCGAGGTTTGACATGGCTTCGTTAAAAAGTGCCACACCCGTAGCGTAAGAAAGCTGGTAAGACCCTCTTTCGAGTTCAAAAACGGCCATTAGCTTCGAGCGTAGTAGCGTATTTAATGCGTTGATTTCTTCTTTTAGGTCTTGGTTTTCAAAAACTAAAACGGCGAACTCATCCCCTTCCATGCGGTAGGCTTGACCATAACCAAGTACGGCTTTCTTCAACCTCCTTGAAAAACGCTTTAATAACAGGTCGGCCTGCTCGTGGCCAAAGCTTTCATTGATCTCCTTGAAGGCATCGATGTCGATTTTAATTAGCGCACTGTTTTTTCCTTGCTGAGATAGTGCTTCCACTTGTTCGAGATCGGTGTAAAACGCTCGACGATTTGGTAACTGAGTGAGGTAATCTGTGCGGCTGTCTTCGCGAAATTTGGTTAATTGACGATAAAACTTCTGTTGGTAATAAACCATGACTGAGGCGAAAGCGGAGATCGCAAGAAGCTCGATGGCATCTTCAACGAGTTCATCGACATCTTCTGGCGCGACTGATAAGAAGTACGAAGTCGTGAGTAGTAACGCGATGACAAATGCCCAAGAAGTCCCAGGGAAAAGGACCAAATAACATAACGGTAAGAGAATAAACGTCTCTTCAATCACGTCAATATCGAGCGGATCGACGATGCTGCCGACAAAAAGGTAGCTTGTGGCGACCAAAGCACACACATTTTTGGTTTTGTGGGACGTAGAAAAGAGTGCCACAATCATGGCAATCGCAAACAACACGTAAGACCAAGGCAATAGGCTATGTTCTTCCACCAAGGTTTGCGTGATCAACAATACCGCCACAATATAAGCGGCCTTTAATAACAATACTATTTTTGAGTTTGTCACGATTTTACTTCTGCCATCTACCATAAATATCCTCGGTTTGGATTATATAGCATGGCGTTTTGTTGTTCTATGTCAAAACGCTTTTATCTCTATCTGGTCGGTTCTAAGACAAGATGATTGATAGATTTTCATTAAGTATATAAAAAAAAATGAAATTAACCTCTAAACTAGCACTGTTATTATCGCTATAAATATAATTAACGTCACAATTACAAATTAATTCGAGTTGATTCACACAAGATAAGTCTAGGGAAGAAAAAAGCCGGTAGGGATACCGGCTTGAAAAGGCTCGATGAAAACAAGCATTTAGAAATCGTAGCGTACACCAAGTCGAAGTGTGTCTTCACCAGAAGTGACTTTGCCGTTTACGTCTTTTACATCATCAAGCTTGTTGAGGTAGTAAGACAAGTAAGTGCGGAAGTTGCTGTTTAGCTTGTAGTAACCCACCAACTCGAGACCTTTAGTTGCGTCCGATTTAGTGCCGTTATCGTCTTCTTCGGCGAAGGTGTACATCGCGGCAACGCTAAATGGTTTGCTGATTTTGTACTGAACCGCAAATTCGTAGGCGGTGAATTCTTGCTTCGCTTTGTCATCGAGATCACCCGTCGAGAAAGTCGCACCTAGATAAAGATCGTTTAAGGTATAGCCTGCGCCGACAAGGATCTGGTTTTGGCTACCGTTGCCAGCACCGTTATCACCTGTGGAGTAAGCCAAACCCAGATCCAGACCGATAGGAAGAGAGTAAAGGCCACTGATGCCCATCAGGTCGCTATTGTCAGCGTCGCTTGCTGAATAAGTGGCTTCAATTTGTAGAGCATCGAAGCTGCCGCGATAGGCAAACGTGCTGTCTGTTTTGTCTGATGACGCATCAATGAACTGCTGCACGCCAGAAAACTCGGTAATATCCGTCAGGTCTGAAACGATGACAGAAGCCATATCTTGCTTACCAACAGAAAACGCACCTGCGTTTGTCTTCACACCGGCGTACATGTAACGGTTTTTGAAGCTGCTTTCACCTGTTTTCTGTTCAGCTTCGTAAAAACCAAAGGCTTGTAGATCGTTCCCAAGGTCAGTGGTGCCTTTTACGTTAAGACGGGCACGAGTGCTGTCTGCCATGGTGCCGTCGATCTCAACACCTTTGTCGGTACCAATGAAATCACCACGGAACTCAACACGCCCACCAATTTTTAATTCAGTACCGTCTGTTTCATAAACGGTTGCTGCGAAAGATGACCCGGTGACCACTGCGGATAGGATTGCGGTTGCTAAAGCTTCCTTTTTCATTTTTCAATTACCTTTTTATATTCAATGGGCTTACATGCCCGATTCCTGATGCAGCTAAGGTACTGATTAAAAATGAACAAACGATTTCTATTTCATGACGCTTTGGTTGTGCTTGTATTGCAGTTCAATGAATGATGAGGACGATAGAATCGCTAGCTCAACCATAATCTGAGCCACAGGCCAATCGGAGAACTGACGCCTGAGGTAATAAACTCAATTTTTCCATTGCGCACAATCACAACGGTCGGGGTCACTTGTACCCCCCAATCACGGCTAATTTTGCCAGTTGGATCATTGATGGTGTCGTAATCATACAGTTGTGATTGCAAATACTGATTAACGCTTCCTTCGTCTCCCGATTGCATCGCCACACTGATAACGGGGTAGAACTCTGCGATCTGGTTGATCGTCGGGCTAACGAGTTTGCAAGGACCACACCAGGTTGCCCAAAAATAGACAACCACAGGGGAGTCTTCACTGGCGCTCAGTAAGTCAACTTGTGCTCCAAGTGTTGTCATAGCGGAGAGGGGGAGCGCGTTTTCTTTTGGCAGATTTCTCGAATAGTAGAAATCAAGAGCGATGGAGACAATCAATACCACCGCCAGCACGGGTAGCCACTCTTTTAGGATTTTGACGATTTTCATAATGGGTTTCTCATTGAGCTGTTACATGCGCCTCATGGATTGCGTGCGCTTTACGATATGGATTCAATCTCTCTGAAACTTGCATCTCGAGGTTACTTGGGTATAAGACCAGCGTTTTCCAATTTCTCTTCATTAAAGAAGGGAGAAAGTATTTCTGTTTGTAACATCATTATTAACATTTCGGTTGTTTTTCTGATTTTGCCAATCGTTTACTCGGTTTGCTTTTGGTGGGATGTAACTATTTGTAACATCAAAATAACTCATTTTGTTTTTGTGCTTTTAAATTTAACTAATTGAAAATTAGTGATTTATTATCTTTATGGTCAATTTATATTATTTCACTGGGTGGTTTGTTGTGCCATCGCATAAAGTTCTCGCCAGATGTTAACCAGAAGTAGCTGAATTCTAAGGTTCTCTACCTGGTTGGAATATGCATGTTATGTGTAATAACTAATGGAACTTAAAAATGAACAAAAACATTTTGGCTCTTGCTGTTGCTAGCGCAACATTCGGCACTCAAGCAGTTGCAGTGGAAGTTTACAACAACGATGGTACGACTTTCTCTATTGGCGGCCACGTTTCAGTTGCGTTGGAAGACTCCAAGCAAGGTGACCTAGGTGTGACAGCGGTTTCTCCGCGTATCAACTTCAATGCGACTCAAGATCTCGGCAATGGATTTACGGCTGATGCAAAAGGTGAGTGGTCTATCAACTACCTAGATGGTGGTGAAAACGCACTTTCTACTCGCTTAGGTTACATTGGCCTGACGCATGAAAACCTTGGCCGCGGTGTTGTTGGTACTCAATGGGCACCTTACTACAGCGTTGCAGGCGTGGCGGATATGCCAATCGCATTCGCGAACGATTTCATCTACCAAGATCACGGTAACCTAGGTACAGGTCGTGCAGAAGAGATGGTCAGCTACGCTAAGGCGTTTGAACTAGGCGAAGCGGGCAAGATTGGCTTAGGTCTTGGCTGGCAAGGTCGTAAAACAGACGACAAGAACTCTTACGGCAACCGTGCACAAATCGCATTGAACTACAGCATTGCTAGCGTTACCGCAAACTACGCGTACAACACGGGTGACGTAAACTACACCGCTGGTGTTGGTGCGAAAACGTCTGAATCTCATGTTATCAGTGCAACTTATGGCGCTTACGGCAAAGGTCTGTACGTAGCGGGTGTGTACGCAATGAATGAGTACATGAACTCGGGCAATGGTAACTTGCTAAAAGATACTTCAGCTTACGAAGCGCTAGCGGCTTACACGCTAAACAACGGCATCAACCTAAGCGTTAACTACGAATCTGTGATTGATGAAGAGCTAAGCAAGCGTGTATACAGCACGTCAGCGGTTCAAGCTGAGTACAACTTCACGCCGAAGTTCGTTGGTTTTGCTGGCTACCAGTTTGACCTACAAGGTTCTGGTGACTACAAAGAAAAAGCAGACGACAAATGGATGCTAGGTGCTCGTTACTACCTATAAGCGCTAACATGTTTTAGCCGTCCAATTGTCCACTCATGTGGAAAGCCAGCAGTGTCACTGCTGGCTTTTTTGTATGTTGAAGCGTGATTCGCTATGCGTGCCTTACTTAAATCGCAACGCCATTGACTGACAACTGGACGTCAATATTGCCACGAACGGCATTAGAATAAGGACACACTTGGTGAGCTGTGGCGACTAATTTCACCGCCTGATCCGCAGGCAGGTCGATTTCTGCTGCCAGTGAGACCGTTAGGGCAAAACCACCTTGTTCATTCGGGCCAATGCCGACCGTCGCGGTGACAGGCGCTTGTTTAATCGCTATCTTTCCTTCGCGAGCGACATGCAAAATCGCGTTAGAAAAACAGGCGGCGTAACCTGCGGCAAAGAGCTGCTCTGGGTTGGTTGCCGCACCTGTTCCGCCCATTTCTTTTGGGTAGCTTAGGTTGAGTTCCAGCAGTTTGTCGTCAGTGCTGACAAGGCCGTTTCGTCCAGCAGAAGCCGTTGCGGAAGTTTGGTAAAGTGTTTTCATGGTCGATGTTCCTTTGTTATATAGATTGTGTGCAATCTAATTGTTTGCAATCTTATATCGATCCTTTTGTTGTTTGCAAGTATATTGTGCACAATTTATTTTGTGAGGTGAGTGATGTCTGAACAAACTATCCGTTGCCAAGGGGATTCTGAAGCGCAACTTTTGCTGGAAAATCAAATATGTTACCCGTTATACAGTGCGGCTAATGCAGTGATCCGTGCCTATCGACCATTACTTGAAGCGTTGGATCTGACCTACTCACAATATCTGGTGTTGTTGGTCTTGTGGCAGCAAAACGGCATCAATGTGAAAGATTTAGGCGCTAAGCTTCATCTTGATTCTGGCACCTTAACCCCGCTATTGAAGCGCTTAGAAGCAAAAGGCATTGTTGAACGTCGCCGCGGTCAAACTGACGAGCGTGTGAGAGAGCTGTTTCTCACGGAAGCAGGCAGAGCTCTGAAACAGCAAGCTCAACAGGTGCCGCAAAACATGCTTTGTCGTATCGATCTCAGCATTGACGAGTTGGTGACATTGAAAAGTTTGTGCGAAAAAGTGCTCGAAAAGCTCAATTGATGGATCGAGCTTCTCATTTTGGATGATTCTGTGATTGGATTCTGAGCACTTTATCAGTGGCTAGTTTAGAATCGCGTTTTTGTGTTTGTTCAGGGAAGAGAAATGAGCCATATCCACTTCAGAAACAAAACCTTGCAACCGGGCAAAGTGCTCTGCGTTGGGCGTAATTATGTTGAGCATATTGAAGAGCTGCAAAACACAATTCCCGATCAAATGGTGCTGTTTCACAAGCCGGCGTCGGCAGTCACCAGCACATTGCATTCTTTCCATCAAGAGCCGCTTCATTATGAAGCCGAGATCTGCTTTGTGATTGAAAACGGCCAGTATGCGGGGGTTGGCATCGGCTTAGATCTCACCAAACGACAGACACAAAGTTATCTCAAAGCAAAAGGCCTCCCATGGGAGCGAGCGAAAGCCTTTAACGGTGCTGCGGTACTCAGCCGCTTTATCGAATTGAAAGGCATCGCTAGCGACGATCTCAACCTCGAACTGTTTATTAATTGTGTCCGCGTACAAAAAGGGCATGTCAATCAAATGCTGTACTCACCGCAAACGGTACTGGAAGAGCTCAAAGGTTACGTGACATTGGATGATGGCGATGTCGTGATGACAGGCACACCTCAGGGGGTGGGCGAAGTGCATAAAGGCGACGTGTTTTTAGGTCGCCTTAAATGTGGTGACACCACCTTATTGGAAGTTGAGTGGGTGGCCTGTTAACAACCATTGAGCAACGTCCAACTAGAATACCCACAATTTTAAAAGCAAAAACAGGAACATACTTACAATGGTAGTGAGCAGTACGTTTTTGCTGCGCCAAGCGATCAACGCCGCGACAAACGCCGCCAGCAGATAGGGGTTTTGCAGTGAAAGCTGCAACTCGCCCTCTGGGATAAACACGATAGGTGCCCAAATGGCGGTTAATACCGCCGGGCTGGCGTAGCTTAAGAATCGCTGTGTTTTGTGGCTCAGCTTCAATGGCAAACTCGGCTCCAAAAACAGATAACGACTAGCGAAAACCAACACGGTCAGCGCTAAAATGGTTAGCATGATCATAATTTGCGAGCTCCTAATTGTTCTGCCAAATAGCCAGCACTCATGGCTCCGATGCTGGCCATCATTAATGCCCCTTCAATCTTCAAGAAGTGAAGCACCACCGAAAGAATGAGTGCCGTCACCACACTGACCAAGACAGCAACGCTCTTGATGCTGGGGACCACAATGGCGATAAAGGTTGCGGCAACCGCGAATTCCAGCCCGAGATCGTTAAGTTGTGGGAGAAACTGGCCCGCCAAGATACCGCCAAACGTGGCGGCGTTCCAAAAGAGATAAAAGCTCAAACCGCCCCCAAGGGCATACCATCGGTCAAACTGCTTGTCTGGTTGATGACCGACCAGAGCAAACAACTCATCGGTTAAGAGAAAGCCCAACGACAAACGCCAGCGCAAGGGAAGGGGAGCGATTTTACTGCGCATGGAAACGCTGTAGAGAAAATGGCGCGAAGTGATAAAGAAGGTGGTAAGCAACATGGTGGCAACGCCAGCCCCTGCTTTGATCATCCCCATAGCGACAAGCTGAGCAGAGCCTGCAAACAAAATAGCCGAAAGGGCTTGCCCTTCCAAAGCCGTGAGACCGGAATCGATGGCGAAAGATCCCGCCAGCAGCCCCCAGGGAAGAACGGCAATACTCAGTGGCATCATCGCCATGGTGCCTCGTAGAAAACGCCGAGTTTTCGAGTTGTCGGCGTGAGAAAGTGTGGTATCCATTTTATGACTCATCGTGATGTTTTCTTCAGCCTAAAGTGATGGTGATGTGCAGGCTTGTACAAAATTGCCTCATGCTAAATTTTTCACATATTGCCCAGGCGTCACCCCCATCGCCTTTTTAAAATGGCGGTGGAAATGGCTTTGATCATGAAAACCACACTCTTGAGCCACATCCAAAATACGTCGGCCTTGGCGCAGTAGTTGTTTGGCGAGCCTTAGCCTTTGCTGTATCTGATAGGCATGTGGCGGGAATCCATAGCGTTTTTGAAACTCGCGAACAAGATGAAAAGGGCTGATACCGCCCAGCCTTGCCAGCTCCTCTAAGGAAACGTCAGCTTGCGGAAAGTCATCAAGAAACTCTTTAACCAAGGTTAATTGACGTTGCGCTGCCGGATTGTTTTGAGGCGAAATCCGATGGGTACTGTGTTTCGCCGCGAGTTTAATCAAGGTGCCATACACCAAGGTTTCTCGCAGTAAGCGATTGTCCGAATTGGCTAAGGTGTCAAAAACCAGCCGAAGCTGCATGGCTAATTCAGGGTCGTAGACCACAGGCTGCGGAAAATAGGGGATGGCGATATTCGGTGCATTCAATTCTTCACTGAGTCTTTGAAACTGCTCTGGCACTGGGTACATGGCTTTGTACTCCCAACCGCCTTCAGTGGCGGAATGCCCGTTGTGCACTTCGTCCGCGTTTACAAGAATGATGCTGTCTTGCGGCGCAATATGGTTCCCCCCGGTGCGGAAAAAACGTTGCGCGCCTTTTTCAATCACGCCGATGGTATAGCCTTCATGACTATGGCGAGAAAAATTTTGCTTCTCATATTTGGCATCAAGTAACTCCAATCCCCCCAGTTCTGAGGCAATTTGGAAATGTGCGACTTCCTTACTGTTCTTTTTCATTGCTTGCCTTGTCCGTTGAGATGAGTTGAGTGTACGCCAAACATTCCCCCCATTTTTGTACAAAATTGCTCTCAATCCTATCGCAAGGCACAATTTAGCGGAACACGCTGGTTGTTTTGGTATGGTTGGTTATTAAATCGGCAAATGATGTTTATGATGGAGGTATATCTGGTTGTTATGGGGCTGTTTCGGTAAAATCCGCGCCCTTGTTCCAAAAGACCAAAATAAAAATGATCGATATTACTATTTTGCCTGTTTATTTAACGGCAGTGATTGCATTGTTATTGTTGCCAGGCCCCGACATGCTGTTGATTGCCAGCTCTAGCATGAGTTACGGTAAGAAAGTTGGGCTATTTGCCAGTTTGGGCAATGCCACGTCGGGGATCATCTTAACCTTGCTGGCCGCGATGGGCGTTTCAGCGTTGATAGCCATGAGCCCTTTGGCTTTGAAAGCCCTCCATTTACTGGGCGGCGCGTACTTGCTCAAAATGGGTTGGGACTGTTTGCGAACTTCTCCAGCGCAAGCGCCGCAATCTCAGCATGACAATGCCATGGCATTGACTTACTACCAACGCGCATTAATGAGCAATTTGCTCAATCCCAAGGCGTTGGTTTTCTTTGTGATGTTTTTGCCTCAGTTTGTGTCGAATAACATCTCTGCCTCTTCTGGTGAACAGATGTTGGCGTTAGGTCTGCTTCTCAATGTTTTGGGTTTATTGTTCAATTTTGTGTTGGTTGCTTTGGCTGGCACGGTTGGTAAGAAGCTTTTGGACAATGCCACGTTCCGACTTTATCAGCACAAAGTGATGGGGGCGGTATTTGTTTTCTTATCTCTTTGGATGTTATTGAATTTTAACTCGTGATAGATTGTTTTGACGTAAAAGCCAGCGCCGCTGGCTTTTTTCTTAACTAGGGCTCGCAATAACTAGAGCTCGTAAAAACCAAAGTTTGCAAAAACCAAAACATGCAAAAAACAAAGCAGTAATGCTTAAGCATAGAGTGGCGGGTAACGATCAGACGGGAGGAATGCAATGGACTTGAAAACAGAATTTACCTTTGACCTACAAAATGAAGAATTTGAAACCATTCGTCAGGGGATTCGTGCTTACAATGCTCAACATCTTCCTGATGGCGAAGTAAAAAAGATCGGCTGTTTTGTTCGTAATGAGGAGGGCAATTTGGTGGGCGGCCTAACGGGCGATTTGTTTACCAACAGCGTCTTTGTGGAATTTCTTTGGTTAGATGAACACTACCGTCAACATGGCTTAGGCAGTCAATTGATGCAGCGTTTGGAACACGAGGTAAAACCACAAGGGGTGACGGATATTTGTCTTGATACCTACAGTTTCCAAGCGTTGGATTTTTATCTCAAATTGGGTTTTGAGCAGGTTGGACAATATAGCGATTACCCAGCAAAAGGCATCAATAAGTACTTCTTGCAAAAAGTCATTTAATCATTAGACTGGTTTAGTCAAAGAGCACACTCATACGTCGAGTGTGCTCTTTGTTTTTATTACGATGACAAGCTTTGTTGATGGGCAGCAATAAGCGCGTTCATTTTGCTCTCGGCCTTAAACTGTGCGGTTTGGTAATCCAACTCAGCAGGGAAATCGCTAATCACCTCGTAGTAGCACTTCAGTTTCGGCTCAGTGCCTGAAGGGCGAACGATAACGCGTGAGCGATCTTCAAGGTGATAGATCAGAACATCGCTGGCCGGCAGGTTAATCGCTTCTGTCACGTCATTGGTCACGTATCGCAACGACGCTTTGAGATCTTCAATCACCGTTACCTTCTGCCCTGCAATGGTTTTCGGCGGTTTGGCTCTCAGCTGGTCCCCGATGGGGGGCGAATCAGGCGATAAGGCAATACTGCGCTGCGCGTTAAAATAGAAGCCATGTTGGCGATAAAGCTGCTCTAATTTATCCCACAAGGTAAGGCCATTTTCTTTAAGATGTGCCGTGAGCTGGGCAAACGCGACCAGCGCTGACAAACCGTCTTTATCCCAAACTTTATTGCCCACGGTGTAGCCCAGTGCTTCCTCATACGCAAACAAGAACTGCTTGTCATCGTTTTGCTGAGCCATGGCTACATTGGTGAGCCACTTAAAGCCTGTGAGCGTTTGGTAGTAATGGGCACCGTGCTGTTTGGCGATGTCAGCCAACAAGCGAGAAGAGACAATGGTGTTGCCAACCAGTTGTTTGCTGGCATCCACGCTGCTGAGGAGATAGTCGGCGAACAACGCACCCACTTGATCCCCTGTGAGCATTTGGTAGTTACCATCCGGTTTGCGAACAGCAACGGCAAAGCGGTCGGCATCAGGGTCATTGGCACAGGCAATCTCTGCATCGACGGTTTTTGCCAGATCCATCACCATATCCATCGCCCCAGCTTCTTCTGGGTTCGGGAAGTTGACCGTCGGGAACGTGCCATCAGGCTCTCGTTGCTCAGGTACGCTCAGCACGTGAGTGAAACCGGCATCGGCCAGCAGTGTCTCGGCCATCTCAGCGCCGACACCATGCATAGCGGTGTACGCGATGGAGATATCAACCGCATGGCCAGATCTTAATAATGGATGCGTGTTCATCGCTTGGCGATACGTTTGGTAGTAGTCCTCTTTGAGCCAGACCAAAAGGCCGTGTTTTTCCGCATCACTCAACGACATCAGAGGGATAGGTTTGTGCGTCGCTTGCTCAATCTCGGCGGCAATACCCGCATCGTGAGGTGGTATGATTTGCGCACCATTTTCCCAATACACTTTAAAACCGTTGTATTCTGGTGGGTTGTGGCTTGCGGTAACCACTACCGCTGCTGCGGCATTAAACTGTTTGACACCAAACGCAACCACTGGGGTTGGGGCCACTTTATGGGTGAGGTAAACCTTAATGCCCAAGGCGGTGAGTACAGCGGCTGTGTCGTGAGCAAATTGTTTCGAATCGGTTCGGCCATCATAGCCAATCACCACGCCACGAGCAGCGGCATCACCAATCGTCTCGATGAGATAATGTCCGAGTCCTGTCGCGGTTTCTTGAATGACAAGTCGGTTCATGCGATTTGGTCCCGAACCGACTTTTCCACGTAATCCGGCGGTACCAAATTCAAGCCTGCCGCGAAAACGGTCTTGCAATTCTTCCGTCATCTTCTCATCAATGAGGTACTGAAGTTCTTCACGGGTGCGTGGATCCGGATCTCTGGCCAACCAGTCAGTGACTTGTTTTAGCATACATTTTTCCTTACTTTCTTTGTTCTCTCTAATCTAAATGGTAACTAATATCATTTCCGTGATGCCAATCGTTTACTAGAAGCATAAATAACTTATCGCCCTATAAAGATAGCCAATTTGCGCCATTTTGGTCTCGTGTTTGCTTCTTGGTGCTTCTTTGATTTCGCACCCACTTCGCATAGAGGGTCTTTGTTCTCATTGCTATTTCATTGTGACAGCTCAGATAAGTTGCTAGATGAGTGTTTGAACTACACCTACGTGGGAGAATCCTTTAAACTGCGAGCCCATTGAGTGGCTGTATAGGATTGGAAAATGGATTTTCGGCATCAGTGGATCAACGGAAGTCAATACCAGCGGATTTATGTCGTTGGTGATGTTCATGGCAAACTCGCGCTACTGAAAGACACGCTTCAACGTGTTGAGTTTGATCCTCAGTGTGACTTGCTGATTTCGGTAGGCGATCTTGTCGATCGCGGACCGGATTCTGCAGGGGTGTTACGCTATTACGCAGAACATGAATGGTTTCATGCGGTGATGGGCAATCATGAATGGATGATGGTTAATGCAATGGATGCGCAGCAAAAAAAGACTCGTTCGGAAAAGGAAGAGTACTTCATCACTATTTGGAATCGCAACGGAAACGAATGGGTGCAACACATGCCCAACGATGAAAAACGAGCGTTGCGAGATATCGCTGCTTCGATGCCTAGCGCGATCACTCTCACTCTGGAAGACGACCGAAGGTTTGGCATTTCACATGCTCAGCCACACTCGTTGGATTGGAATGAAATGATTGATTGGCAAGGTAACATGTGGGATAACCCGCGCTGGATCTGGGGAAGAACCCGCATCACGGAAACGGCTCCAGAGCGAGTGAAAAACGTGGATCTGACCATACACGGCCATACACGCAGCGATGGTACAAAGCGAGTTTCCAACAGTGTGTTTATTGATACGGCTTCAAGCGAGGAATATCAAGGTGCCTTTACCCTTTATGAGCTGCGAACTGGGCAACTTTTTATTGGTATTAAGCAAAGCGAACTGGATGAAGTGAGTACAAGCGATTGTTAACCGGAAGCAATATCGGTAAAGTGATCGCAAGCGATTTATATGCCAGTCAAGCTTAGCGGTAGAGGAAGATGTCAAGATGTTTGATACGACGGTGTTGTTAGCGGTTTTACTGATCTTTCTTGGCTCATTTGTGCAAACTGCGATTGGCTTTGGTTTGGCGATTGTGTCTGCGCCTTTGCTGATTATGCTTGCTCCTGAGTATGTACCTGCCCCAATCTGTTTGGTGGCATTGTTTATCTCCATCCTTAATGCGTTTAAGCACAAAAGCAGCGTTGAAATTGGCGGCCTAAAGATGGCCTTAATTGGGCGCATTCCTGGTTCGATTGCGGGTGGAGTACTGCTTGTGATGGTGAGCACTCAAGCCTTGGCGTTATGGATTGGCATTTTAGTGCTTTTTGCTGTCGCGGTGAGTTTGTTGCCATTTCGGGTGGAACCCAATCCTACGCGCATGACGATAGCTGGATTCTTTTCTGGTCTATTTGGCACCAGTTCGGGTATTGGTGGGCCACCGATGGCCTTGTTGCTTCAGCATCAGGAAGCCAATCAGTTGCGCGGTAATCTCTCCGCATTTTTTGTTTTCAGCTCTCTGATATCACTTGCGATCCAGATACCAGCGGGTTTCTTTACCCTCCATCACCTAAAAATCACCTTACCGTTGATTCCTGCTGCATGGTTGGGATACAAGTTGGCCCTCATGACCACAGCAAGTTTGCCAAAAGAGCAGATCCGCATTGGTGCCTTAACACTTTGCGGTTTGAGTGGCATTGGTGCAGTTTGGCAGAGTTTTTAATGACTTAACTGTACTCCATAAAATAAACAAATAGTTTCATATAAAATTAGTTTTATATTCCTTCATACCCTAGCTATGTTTATAGAGTTGGCTGGGTGTGCTTTTGGTTCCATAACGGTGTTTGCCGAACATAAATTAAGAACTAGACGCTCCCAAAATAAACCGTCTTAACTATCGGATAGATAGGGGGAGCTATGAATCTAGGCTTTAAATCACGTATTTACTCCAGCGTGGCGTTATTGGTTGCCTTATCGTTAGGTATCTTGGGTACGCTCAATATCATTTCTCTAAAAGAAAAGATGGTCTCATCTTTGATCTCTGAAACTCAGAATAAACTCAATTATCACGTTGATGAACTGAAACACGCGGTCACGACTCAACTCAAAGCGGTTGAGTTTGGGGCTCGTCATTTCAATAAACAACTCAGTGATGAGCAGAATGTCAATCTTGTACGCATGTTGGCTGAGAGTGCCGGTATCTCGAACATCATCATGGCGTATGACGATGGTCGCTCGTACATGTCGCTCCATAAATCTGGCATTACAACGTCGGAGCAAAACTTCAACCAAAGGGAGTGGTATCAAAGCGCCAAAGGCAGCAACAGCGCCAAACTCACGAACATCTATGTTGATAAAATTACGGGTGAGAAAGTCGTCAGTGCAACAATGCCAGTCTATTACCAAGGTCAGTTTCAAGGTGTTTTGTTAGGCGATATCTTACTGTCAGACATCATTAAAATGGTGAGTAACATGCGCTTTGCCGGAGGTGCGGCGACCTTAACCGATAAAAATGCCGTGTTTTTCGCCAGCGACGATCCCAATGATATCGGGAAAACGCCTTCACAAGTCAGCGCTGTATTTAGTGACATGGAACGTGCTTTCTTCAACCAACAGCAAGGCCATTTACAGTTTCCTTATCTTGGTATTGAGTTCGATGGCTACTTTCAGCGCGTCAACTTAACCCCAGACCAATATTGGACCTTGATGGTGTTTGTCGATCAGGACACCGCATTGGCGGGGGTTCGAGAGGCACAAAATGAAGCAATCGTGACTGGGGTAATCTTACTTTTGGTCAGTGCGGTGGTGATGGTGCTGACTCTTGAGCACGCTTATCGTCCGCTACTCAAACTGAAAAAAGCGGTACTTGGATTGTCGAAAGGCTCCGGTGATTTAACAGCGAGGCTAACGGTAGAAGGGGGTGATGATCTTGCGCAGATCAGTGAAGGTTTCAACCGTTTCGTGCAAAGTTTGCAAGGGATGATGTTGCAAGTTTCCGAAGCAAGCCAAAATATCTCGGCGAACATCGTGCAGCTCAATCAAACCGCTGTCGAAAATGAAAAGGTGTTGATTAACCATTCAGCAGAAACGGATCAGGTGGTGACCGCGATTACTGAAATGAGCGAAAGTGCTCGTTCGGTGGCGGAAAATGTGACGCAATCTAATCGCATTACTGAAAGTGCCAGCAAGGAAGCAAAGCAATCGTTGGCCATTGTTAATAATGCCGTGAGTACAGTGAGTGCACTGGTTAATGATGTGGAAGAAATGTCAGAGCGCATCGTGAGTATGAACAAAGATGCCAATAAGATCAGTGAAGTATTGAATGTAATTGGTGAGATTTCCGAACAAACTAACTTACTCGCGCTAAATGCGGCTATCGAAGCGGCGAGAGCTGGTGAACAAGGGCGAGGATTTGCGGTGGTGGCTGATGAAGTCCGAGCTTTGGCGGCTCGCACACAAAACAGCACAACGGAGATTTCCGAAATGTTGTCGAAACTGTTGGATGGAACCTCCAGCGTTGTCGCCTCAATGGAACGCACTAAGCAACAGTGTCAATCCACGGCGAGCAAAACGTCGGAAGTATCCAACAGCCTCAATCTCATGAGCGGTTCGGTACGTGACATTGATGATGTCAGCACGCAAATTGCGGCGGCGACAGAAGAGCAAAGTACCGTAGCAGCAGAGTTGAGTCGCAACATGTTGTCCATCAGAGATATTGTGACCAATCTTGTTGCTAGCGGCCGTCAAACCGTCTCAGCCACAGAATCTTTGGCTGATTCTAATCATGAGTTGGATCAGTTAGTCTCCAACTTCAAGTTAAAGTAGACGTTTTAACGACAGCGCGGGCCAGGATGGCCCGCTTTGGTTTCTTTTGAAGGAGCGGCCTCATGACGAAGCTAATGGTTCACTCTTGGCTAGATATCCAAAATAATCAGGTCTCCCAACACTTTCACTACTGCCACCAGAAGCTGTTGAAGCAATATTTTGCACGCAATCCCAATTTGTGGCCCATCTACAAGATAAAAGAAATCGCGGAGTTAATTGGGCACAAACGCAATCGAACCAAGCCTAACAACCCTATCTTGTCTAAACGACTCACAGCAGACAGCTACATCCCACGGCACTCTAGTGAGGTCATCCGCCCATTTGAAGCTCTGGCATTGTTTGCTGCGGGTAATACCAAAAATTGGGACGACCCATGCTCGGTAGAAAACGTTATATCGACACCTTGTGATCCGGCAATTCACGGAGCACTTCTGGCGACCATTGCGAATCCCAATTTGGTTTACAGTGAATACGCGGGGAGAGCGACAGAGCTTGAGAAAGTGGTGGTAAGGCAAATGGCCAATTTAATTGGTTACGATGATCACAGGGCGACGGGGTTGTTCACCCAAGGTGGTACCTTTTGCAACTTATATGGCTACCTGTTGGGGCTAAGAAAATGTTTTCCTGATTCCGTTACCAAAGGATTTCGAGATAAAAAGCTGCTCTTTATTAACTCACAAGCGGGGCATTACTCCAACGTGACCAACCTGTCATTGTTGGGGGTGGATATTGAGCAGCAATTGAGAAGAATTAAAGTCAAAGAGAACAATCAAATTGATGTTGATGATCTCACTCGTCAGTTTGAGTATTGCATTCGCAATGAGATAAAAGTACCGACCATATTACTCACGTTTGGTACCACCGATACCTTTGCTATCGACGATATTGCCTCGGTCTATTTGGCGCGAGAGCGGCTTTGTCGGCAGTATGGTTTATCTTACCGACCGCATATCCATGTAGATGCCGCAGTTGGTTGGACGTTGTCGTTTTTTCGTGATTATGCGTTTGAGCGCAATGAGCTTTCGATTAACCCTGCGACTTTGGAAGGGTTAGAAGCCAATCACTCGTTGGTGAAAGGGTTACGTTACGCTGATTCCATCACGATTGATTTTCAAAAATGGGGTTATGTGCCATATACCTCGAGTATGATTCTTGTGAAAGAAGGCCATGATCTGGACGCTCTGAAACAAGACGCTGACTACTTCTCCTATTTTGAACCGCAGCAAAAGAATCAGTCGCATCTCCAATCGACAATAGAATGTTCGCGTAGTGCCGTGGGCGTTTTTGCAGCGTACTCGGCACTGGAGAGTATAGGTATTGAAGGGTATCAGTCGCTCATTGCCCATGGCCTACAGAATGCGAACTACTTACGTTGCTTACTTTCTCAGTTGCCAAACTGCAAAGTGGTGTCGGGCAGTAATCAAGGTCCTTGTGTCACCTTCCGTCTTTACCCTCCGGATGTCAAAGAAAGTCCTCAAGCGCTATTTTATCGTGAACGTCGGCTGATTCGGCAAAAGGCGTATATGGAAAGCATTGTCACCAGTGCCACTTATCATCGGAGTAATTTTCTATCAAGGAGAGGGCGCTATCTCAAAACCAACTGGGTGGACTCTATTGCGAGAACCGACTACAACGAGGTTGGTCATTGTCTTTTTTTACCCGGAGAAAAGGCGGTGTTTTTAAACCCCAATACCCAACGGCAAAATATTGAGTCCTTTGTTTCTAATCTCAATAAACTCTAACGCGCTGTTGGCTACAATCACCATTTGGCGATCAGCAATCCTCGAGCAACTGGCCGCCGTGCTAAAATCAAAGATGTTGTGGTCGACCCATCATAAAAAAGAAGCGATGCCCAGGCATCGCTTCTTACTTGTGACGTGAGCGAGCGTGAAGCGGTTAAAGCTTATCCCACGCCATTTGCCAGTGAGAACCAACCGCTGGCTCATAATGTGTTGCGCTTTGTGACCACTGAATGCAGTAACCAGAGTAAGGGAAGGGCTTACATTGGTAAACGTGGCCATCAGTGGCTAGCACTTTGGTGCCCGCGGTGTATGAACTTAAACTTTGTGGAAAAACAAAATCATAGTCGTTGCCTGGAGGCGGCGTTTGCTCTTCTTTCAGCATAAAATCGTAGCTTTGCTGCTTTTGTAAATTGCCATTGTGATCTTTGACCTTTGACACCAACGTATGATGACCAGCTTCGGACTTACTGAGTGTTAGTGTTACCGCTTGTGTGTCACCATCTTTCATAGAAACGGTTTCGAACGCCAATGGTTCTTTGTGGTGATTGTAAACGGTCAGCTCTGCTGAGATATCACCCACTGCGTCCAAGGTTAACTGCAAGGCAACGGATTCGTCCTCAACCAGATACTCGTCCGCGAGGCCAGAGACAGTCACATCGTACTCCGGTACCGGCGTTTCAATTTTATAGCCGATTTCGACGCGTTCTAGAGAGCTACCTTGTTTGAGATAAATCGGGTTACTACCATAAACGGGAACAAACTGGTTCTGCTCATTCAACTGGCCCGATGCGATATCACTTTGGGTTTGGTTAATCTTAGTGGCCAGTGCGTGAGACCAGTTGTTTGCGACCGTCAGCGCCTGACTGTCGATAGTGAGCGTCGTACGGTAGGCCACGTTCTCTCCGTTATGGTCAAACACCCGTGTAAATACAGTGTCGCCGACGTTCAGGTTCATGGTCGGGTTGATCTGACCGCCTTGGCTCCAATTTGGTAGCGAAGGGCCTTCTCCGTCAAATTTGACATCGATTACATTGTAGAAAGAGGCAGCAGTATCACCCACATCCCAAACCGCAAGAATCACTTGATAACCTTGGCGCTCAGGAACGTTACAACTGTGACTGACACGTTTTGGTGGCTGCACCATACCGCCATCAATCACACAAAAAGGCGTGAGATCAAATGATGCGCGAGCTAATGGTTGATTTGGGTTCCAATCGGGTTTTGTGATGTAGTACTTCCAATCTTTGGTCACGTGGTTTGCGGTAAACGTCCACTCAAAGTTTTGTGGGCCGGCTTGAATCGGGCGTTTAACCCAGCGATCGCTGGTCTGTTCGTCCAGCGCACTGGCAAGGGCACTCTCTGCACTGGCAATTTTGCCATCGCGTGGGCCACTTTCCGGAAAACCATCAGGGCCTTCTACACTCTGTGGCTCATATTGAATGGCGCCACAATGGCTGTTTTTTTCTCCTGTAGAAGCGGCAAATTTACATAACGCAACACGACCTTCGGCCACGCCATTCTCTACTGCTGAAACATAGCCATGACTCATCGCACTACCGCTGATGACAGAGATAGCAATGGCAAGCATGGTGTAAGTGGGTTGTTTTTTCATAACATACTCTTTTTTTGTGCTGACTTTATCCAGAGTGCTCTGGGTATCGACCACAGCATACGCATGTTATTGCCAAAGACGCCGGAGAGGGGGAAACTCCCTGAATCTTTAGCTCAAACACTCTCTCTCGAGAGTGGCGGCCCCGCTATCTTAGGTGTTTTGTGTTGGATTTTACGCCGACAGACCGGAAGCTTTGCGTCCCATTCTTTCAAATGGTTTGCCTATGTGTGATGTCGAACGTAATTTAGGAGGTTACATAAGAGAGTGCGAATTAATTAATTCGTTTTGGAATTAATTTCTCGAAAAATAACAAATAGGATCAATGGATAATTGATGGGAATTATTTGAGTTATTAAATGTATATTTAATCCCGATTTAATGGTGATTGATTTATATTCAAATGAAATGTCAATCACAAAGTACCCATGAAAAACAGTTTAACAATACGCATCACAGCGTTAGAATCGCTGCTTTCTACTTATGCGATAGAGCACTTATGAAAACCAGCAGTTATGGCAACCTAATGGCTGCAATCTCCTTTTTGATTTGGGGGTTAACACCCATTTATTATCGCTTTTTGCCATCGGCTGCCACAGATGAGCTGCTCGCCTTACGCATAATCGCGTCTGTTCCCGTGGGGGTTGTCTTAGTCTGGATCATGACCAAGCACTGGCCTAACTTTCATCAAGTGATGACGGATAAGCGCTCGTTGCTGTTTACCTTGATTGCTTCACTATTGATGTGCATTTCTTGGTCAACTTTCACCTGGGCACTGACCCATGATCGCGTAATTGATGCCAGCCTTGGTTTTTTTATCAGCCCATTAATGATGGTGGCTTTAGGGGTCATTATTCTGAAAGAGTCTCTTTCGCTCGGTAAAAAGTTGGCTATTGCTTTTGCAACGCTCGGTTTAACTTACCAAGTGGTGGATTATGGTGAGGTTCCTTACATCGCGCTTACGATGGGGGTGTTTTTTACTTTCTACGGATTTTGCAAAAAGAAAGTAGCTTTCGATTGGAGTACTACGTTATTTTTAGAAGCACTGCTGCTAATGCCTTTTGCTTTAGTCTATATGATGTATAAACACTCGCTAGGTGATGCGGTGGCCTTATCTTCCGATATTGAAACCTTGCTGTTTTATTTAGGTAGTGGCCCAGTAACAATTGCTCCCCTTATTTTTTACTCCATTGCAATTCGTTGTACCGATATGAGCAATATCGGTTTGATGCAATATATTGAACCCACTTTGCAGTTTATTTTAGCGGTCGTGATATTTGGTGAGCTGTTTGATCAAACGAAAATGATCAGCTTTGGTTTAATTTGGTTTGGCTTGATGTGTATCATCGCTGAAACATTAACCACTCGATCCAAAAGAGGTCTCGTGAGTTTAGGATCAGTGAGCAAGCCATAAATTGATACGTATCGTAGAACAATGATGTATGAGGTAGCGATGAGCATTCCAACCACTATGACGTTTTTTTCACGTTTTGAATCCGACATTTTAGCGGATAAAAAAACCATCACCATTCGGGATGAATCAGAAAGCCATTATGTTGCTGGGACGACGGTTGAGGTATCCACGTTAGAAGAAGGGCGCGTTTTCTGCCGTCTCAAGATATTGAGTGTCGAACCAATTCAATTTTCAGCGTTGAACGCCTTTCATGCTGAGCAAGAAAACATGACATTAGAAGAGTTAAAGTCGGTGATACAGGCTATCTATCCAGGTATTGAGCAACTATTCGTGATTTCCTACCAAAGAATTGCTTAGAGTCTTTGCATTTTGCGAAATGTAAATTGCAAAATGCATCACTTTTCGATCTGTTTTGCTAGAATATGAATCGTGTTTGTCTGCATTTGGTTAATAATGCAGCAGATAAGGTGCTTGGCGCATGTTTTAAAAGTTGGCACGCTTTCTGCTTTATTAAGGTTGACCCTTTTTAAGCCGAGGGTCACCTAGCCAACTGACGTTGTTAGTGAACCTGATTGTTCACAAATATATACAGCCAATCACCTCTTATTGTGATTGGCTTTTTTTTATTCTCAATGTCACCCAAATGGTTTGGTGAACAGTTTGGCGCAAACATAGCTTGTTTGTGATGAGGTATTTCATGAAACGTTGCTGTTTAACAACGCTTGCTGCAGGCGCATTATGTGCTGCGCCTGTTTACGCTCAAGGTTCTAAAGGGTGGGAGACGTTTAGTGACATCGGAGCGTACGGCTTGGTCGCCACCGCAGCGGCAGTGCCACTTTATAAAGAAGATTGGCAAGGCTTTTGGCAAGCGGGGTTGAGTATTGGCACTGCGTCTGCCGTCGGTCTATTGGGAAAAGTGACCATTGAAGAAGAAAGGCCGGATAAATCGGGTTTTGATAGCTTTCCCTCCAATCATACCGCCAATGCATTTGCTTCCGCGACGACGCTGCAAATTCGCTACGGTTGGCAGGCGGGTTTGCCTGCCTACACGATTGCCACCTTGGTTGGCGTGGGGAGAGTGGAGGCGGAGAGACACTACTGGCGTGATGTGATCGCAGGTGCCGCTTTAGGCACGCTGTCAGCGTGGATCTTTACTGACGCCTACGATGAAAATATCCAAGTGCTGCCATGGGTGAGCCATGATGGCGCAGGTATCCATGTTGCTTATCAGTTCTAAAAGATGGTTTAACCTCAAGCTCTGAATTCGGCATCTTGAAGTCACTTGGGCATATCTACAAGAGATTGGTAAAAAGGGCGATTGGTGTTGCCAATCGCCCTTTTTGCGTGATTTATGTGTGAATCAATCTCACCACAAGTGAGCCTGCCGCGCGCATGGATTCAATATTGTGACTGAGCACGATACCGGCTTTCGGCGCGTGATAACGCCAAACTTCATCACCAAAGCTGTCGTATTGAATCGCCAGCAGCGCTCCTTGTTCGACCGATTGCATCATCGCCACTTGTGGAAGGATAAAGCCACCGAGTTCGGCGCGAATAGAGGTCACGCTTTGCCCTTCAAAAGCCGGTGTAGGTGCGATGCTATCGCCTTGGATAACGTTATGATTTCTCAGAATATTTGCGATGCCAGAAGCGGTGCGAGCAACCAAGTCGCTTTCGGTATAACGCCCCATGCCCACTTCAATGGTGATGCTTGGGATGCCATGTTGATTCCATACTGTTTCCAGTACCCCCGCGTCGCCAGGATCATTCAAAATCGCATCGGGCCCTGCAAGGCGCGCCATTTCCAATGATTGAGCAAGACGAAAATCGGCAAAAATATACAGTGGGTAGATAGCGCCACTGGTTTGAGTGTGTAAATCGATCGCCAGTTCAGCATTGGGCTTTAATACATGGTGCCAAATAGAGTGCAGATAGCGCTGTGCTTCATTACCTTTGTCGTCACCCGGAAAAAAGCGGTTTAGATTCGCAGGAGAAACATCTGGATCGGCAGAGTAAAAATCGCGGCTGTGATTGAGCATACCCGTTAGGTTAATGGTTGGTACGATGGTCACGCAGCCTGCCACAGACTGGCCCACTAAATCCCGTGCAACCTGCTGGGCTGCCAGCACGCCATTGTATTCATCACCATGAACACCGGCGGTAATGACAAACTTCTTCCCTGATTCGGCACCTTTGAAAACGAGGACAGGCATGTGTTGCCACTGACCAAGTGCATTGGTTGCAATGCGGAACCAAAATTTGTGTTCTCCCGCGGGAAGATCATCCACGTTGAGAGATTGGATTACTTGGTGACCTTGAATAACGTCATCTAAGTAGTGTGTTGTCATGAAACGGTAAACTCCAAATTAGTCATCACTCGCGAGCGTCACTCAATCGCTCTGGAGCAAAATTAAAAAAAGGCGAGAATGGATCTCGCCCTTATCAATTGGGATGGCTAAGCCCAGCCGTCTTTTTTCCGACTGGCTGCAACAAACGGTTTTGCTTACGCAAAGCCCATCAAATGCGCTGCGACCACAACAATGCTCGATAGAGTAAAGAGTAACAGCATAAAGCGCCAGCAGAATTTCGCCCAGTCACCCCAGTCAATGCGGCATACGCCCAGCGTCGCCATGAGAGAGGCTGAAGTTGGCACAATCACGTTGGTAAACCCATCACCAAGTTGGAATGCCAGTACCGCGACCTGACGAGTAACTCCCGCGATGTCTGACAGTGGTGATAGCAATGGCATGGTGAGTGCCGCTTGGCCAGAACCTGACGTCACAAAGAAGTTGAACACCGATTGGAATACGTACATCAACCACGCAGCCATCACATCTGGCAGACCGCTGATCACCCCGCCAGCACTGTTTAGGATTGAATTGAGAACGCTCGCTTCATCTGTGGTGCCACCACCAAGAATCAATAAAACCCCTTTAGCACAACCGACGAGAAGAGCAGGGGCAAGCATGATGCTCGCGCCTTCTTTAAACGCGTCTGCGGCATCATTGAGTGTCATACCATTGAGACGAAAAACCGTACCAATAATGGCAACGACAAAGCCCATGGTGAAGAACTGCGAAGCAATTTCAGGGATGTACCAAGCATGCACGACCACACCCCATACTACCCAAATGGTGACCGCAATCACCGTGAGAATCACCAGCGTATCGCCTAGGTTCCAACGCGAGTCATGGCTTCCTAACTCTTGCTGACGGAAATAGGCATCGGTACGACGGCTGTAGGAAAACTCTGGATTGGCCTTGATGCGCGCAGCATAAATCATGGTGAAGGCGATACCGATTAGTGTGAAACCTACCCACAGCGCCATACGTACAGTCATGCCAGAAAGCACGGGAATACCGGCAATCCCTTGGGCAATCGCCACGGAAAATGGGTTCATCCAAGAGGTGGCGAAGCCAATTTGTGTTGCGACGTAAGTAACCATCACGGTGGTAATACCGTCGTAACCCAGTCTCACCATCAAAGGCGCGATGATAATGGCGAACGCAACGGCTTCTTCGCCCATACCAAACACAGCACCACCAAGTGAAAACAACAAAAACAGCACAGGAATGAATAAAGCCTCACTCCCTTTGGTTTTATCGATCAGGCGCAGAATGCCATTGTCGATGGTACCCGTGCGCATCACAACACCGAACGCACCACCAATCACCAGCATAAACATGATGACGCCAATCGCGCTACCCCATTTTGAGCCAGAAACCAGCCCTTCAAACGGGAAGTTCATCAAGCCAATGCCACCGCCAGAGGCGAAAAGTCCCACACGGTTGTAGACCAGTTCGCCCTGTTCATCGGTGGCATAGCTGAAAGAGGATGGGTCGATAACGGTGCGTGTTTTTTCTGCACCATCAACCATATAGGTAACTTGTTGGCTGTCGAAGTGACCCGCAGGAATAAGATAAGTAAGAATGGCTGCGAAAATACCAACAATAAAAATCAGAATAAGCGTATCTGGCATTTGCCAAGATTTCTTGCTCACGGCTGCGTCAACCGAATGAGAATGTGTGTGAGACATGTCTGTTTTCACGTTAAGTTAAAGGAGCATGGAATATCATTAAATTAGAATAAAAAGTCAAACCCTCTGCCTTTTGTAAACACAATATTCGACAATTTATTGATCTAAAGACAAATAGTTCGTGTGGCACGAATTAAATGGATGTATCAAAGCGCGCAAATCATCACTGTCATTTATTGAACAAATACTCAAATAACGCGTATAGTGGTTTGGTCAGCATTTATAAGGAGTAGGCGCATGGAGTTAAAACAGCGATTGAGTCAACAGCTCAAAGAAAGTCGCGATGCGTTTCTAAGAAACCCATACCCCACCTACCAAAAAAGACTCGAGAACCTCAACAAACTTGAATCGCTCATCAAAGCGCATCAAGCTGAGATCATCTATGCCATCGAACAAGACTTTGGTACTCGTTCAATCAGTGAAACGGGATTACTCGAGCTGTTTACCAGTATTGAAACTATTCGAGATGCCAAAAAACAACTAAAGAAATGGATGAAGCCAAGCCATCGACACACCTCTGTCTGGTTTTTTCCTGCTAAAAACAGAGTTGTCCCTCAGCCGTTAGGTGTGGTGGGTGTGATTGTGCCTTGGAACTATCCGCTGATGCTCACCATTGGTCCGCTGGTTGCGGCGCTGGCGGCAGGAAATCGCGTGATGCTCAAAATGTCGCAAAATTCACCGCATTTAGCTCAACTGTTGGTCGAGCTGTTTGAAGCGCAGTTTAATCGTGATGAAGTGGCCATTTACGCGGACGAAGCCGAGATGGGGCCAGAGTTTTCCAAGCTTAAGTTCGATCATTTGCTGTTTACTGGTTCAACAAAAACGGGACGCGCGGTGATGCAATCCGCAGCCAATAATTTGGTGCCAGTGACTTTAGAGTTGGGTGGGAAATCCCCTGTGATCTTAGATGAAAAATTTGATGTGAAGATCGCACTAGAACGCTTGCTCGGTGGCAAATTGTATAACTGTGGACAAACGTGTATCGCACCTGACTATCTGTTTGTGCCTCAATCTCGATTGAACGAAGTCGTCGAAACCACCAAAGCCATCATGGCGAAACGCTTTCGCACAATTCAACATCAAGATTACACTTCGATTATCGATGCCAATGCCTTTGAGCGTTTAACGCACCTGCTCAGCGACGCTAAGGAAAAAGGCGCGAAGCTCATCAACTGCATTCCAAACTCTGAACCAGAGCGAGGCAGTCGAAAACTGCCATTCTATCTAGTGACGGAGGTGGAGAGCGACATGGCGGTGATGCAAGAAGAGATCTTTGGGCCGATACTGCCTATCATCACTTATCAACATATTGACGAGGTGTTCCACTACATTGCTCAGAGGCCGAGTCCTTTGGCGTTATACCTCTTTAGTGAGGATAAGTGGTTACAGAAAAAGTTCACCCAAGAAACACTGTCTGGTGGTTTGTGTATCAACGACGTCATGCTGCATGTCGCACAACACGACTTGCCGTTTGGTGGTGTCGGCGAGAGTGGTATGGGGCATTATCATGGTCGAGAAGGCTTTAACACCTTTTCGAAGTTAAAGCCCGTGATGACTCAATCTCGATTTGCTCTCACACCACTGTTTTATTCCCCTTACAGCGGTTTCGCAAAATCGATTCTTAATGTCATGATCAACCGAAAGATTGGCAATTATGAGTCGGCCATTCAGCAGAAACTAACGAGTTTGCTGCGCATAATAGGCCGCGACGTCTCTTAAGTCTTGGTCATTCAGGCGTTGTAATTGTGCCTGCATCATATCGGCTAGCGGACCTGTCCGTTGGCCGTTTTGATAGCTTTTCATGGAATCAAACAGATATTGTTCGTTTTGGCCTGCCAGATGCGGGTAAGCATTATTGGCCGCTACGCCAGATGCGCCGTGGCAAAAGACGCAACTTGGACTTTTGACTTTGCCGAGTTCAGGATTACCTTGAAGAGCGTTTGCGTGAGCGGTGAAGGTGAAAGCAGTGGCGGCTAGGCACAGAATTGGTCTTAACATGGCGGCTCCAAACTAAACGTGTTGTGAAGCAGCATAGAGCTTCCCCTTAGGGGAAGCTCAAGAGTAAAGACGTTAGCCGAGGAAGAATCGCAACTTTTCTAGAAATAGATCAATATCTTGGCGAGAAATATCTTTGTGAGTCACAAAACGAATCGGGTTTCCTGGGGTAATGATGATCGATTCTTCCGCCAATTTTTGCGCAATCGCGTCGATGTCGACACTGTCATCCAGTTTGGCAAACACAATGTTTGTTTGCACGAAATCAGGATTGACATGCACACCTGGCAACTCAGACAAACCCTGCGCCAATGCTTTGGCATTGGCATGATCGACTTTTAACTGAGCCACTTGTTCGGTCAAAGCAAGCTTACCTGCCGCGGCTAAAATACCCGCTTGGCGCATGCCGCCACCGACCATTTTGCGTAAACGTCGTGCTTTTGCGATGTATTCTTTAGAACCCAGTAGCAGAGAACCCACCGGAGCGCCCAATCCTTTGGAAAGACAAATGGTCATTGAATCAAAATACTGAGCGATGTCTCTTACTGGAACATCCAACGCCGTTGCTGCGTTATAAACACGAGCACCATCAAGATGGAGTTTTAGATTGTGTTTATCGACGAAAGCACGCGCCTCCTGCAAATAGCTCAAAGGCAGCACTTTACCATTGATGGTATTTTCAAGGCTCAGCAGCTTAGTGCGCGCAAAGTGGCTGTCATCGGGTTTGATGGCGGCGGTTAGCTTGTCAAACGGCAAAGTGCCATCGGGATTGTTCTCAATCGGTTGAGGTTGGATGGAACCCAATACTGCCGCACCGCCAGCCTCGTAACGATAGTTATGCGCTTGTTGGCCACAAAGATACTCATCACCGCGTTCACAATGCGCCATCAAACCTAGCAGGTTTGCTTGCGTACCTGAAGTAGTAAAGAGCGCCGCTTCAAAGCCCGCTTCTTTGGCGGCAAAGGCTTCCAGTTCATTTACGGTTGGGTCATCACCGTAAACATCATCGCCGACGATGGCGTTAGCCATGGCCTCGCGCATGGCGGGAGTAGGGCGAGTTACGGTGTCAGAACGAAAATCCATAGTGTCTCCTCATGTTGCCTATATATAGCCGCAAAGCTTGGCTTTGCTTAAGCAAGCAATGGTTTTGGCGTCGCTAATGCTGCCATCTCTTATTTTTTCTTCGAGTTGTTCAAGGGATAAGCTGACCACTTGAATCACTTCATCTTCATCACATTGATAGCGATTGGTTTGTGTCAGTTTCTTGGCCACAAACAAATATTGAATTTCGTCGCAAAAACCCGCAAGCGGTGTGACTTGACCTAACGAGATAAACTCCTCTGCGCTGTAGCCGGTTTCTTCTTCCAACTCACGTTCTGCGCAGTGTTGAGGATCTTCACCTTGTTCCTTGGTGCCAGCAGGGAGTTCTAGTAACCATTTTTTCAGGGAAGGACGAAATTGATTAATCAGTATGATGTTGCCCTCTTCCGTGACGGGAAGGATGACAGAGGCGCCCGGGTGTTGAATCGTTGTGTGCGTGATGGCGTGTCCGGTCGGGAGTAGCACCTCTTCTTCTATTAGGGCGATGTTTTTCCATTTATGTATGACGGTGCTCATAGATGTGTCATTTTCCTAGCTAACGGTCTCATGATGAGAAGCCAACAAGATACGCACAAAAGCCGATAAACGAAAGTTCTTATTAGAGAACTGCCCAGATATCGTTTGCGTAATCAGTGATTTTTCTCCCATAATTGCAATCTTTGTTTGCTGCGGAACACTGAAAAATCAGTTCTGCTATAAGAGCTTATCAATAAAAAATGCACTTGTAACAAAGTGATAACAAATGTATAAAAGTACGTATACCATAACTGAAGAGAATTAGGAGTAACGTAATGATTCGCCCTTCTTTTGCGTCTAATGCAGATAAAGCGTTACTTTCTGAAAGAATTAACAAATTGTCGGCCGCGTTAGCCGACGGCGTGTATGAAAGAGAGTACACCATTAAACTCTGTTTGCTGGCGGCATTAGCCGGTGAAAGTGTTTTCTTACTTGGCCCTCCTGGTATTGCAAAAAGTTTAATCGCTAAACGCCTTATTCAAGCCTTTGATAACAGTAGTTATTTCGAATACTTAATGACTCGCTTTTCAACCCCTGAAGAGGTGTTTGGCCCGCTCAGTATTCAAGAGTTGAAAGATAATGGGCGTTACGTCCGTTTGACAAAAGGCTACCTACCCACGGCGCAAGTGGTGTTTCTTGATGAGATTTGGAAAGCAGGCCCTGCCATTTTGAACACCTTGCTGACCGTGGTGAATGAGAAAACATTCAAAAACGGCAGCGATATTGAACGTGTTCCGATGCGTTTGCTTATCTCGGCTTCCAATGAATTGCCTGACGAAGACAGCGGCCTAGAAGCACTTTATGACCGTATGTTGGTGCGCGTGTTTGTTAACCGTATTCAGAACAAACAGAATTTTAAATCGATGCTGACGGTTGGCACACCAGAGGAAGCACGTATTCCTGAAGGGCTTGCGATCACCGATGAAGAGTATCATCAGTGGCAGAAGGCTTTAGAGTCACTGAAATTGAGCGATCGCGTGTTTGAAAAACTGTTCCAACTGAAAACCATGCTGGAAGAGAAAGCCGAATCGGTAGGTGTCGATGTGGCGGAGACGGATCTCTACGTTTCTGACCGACGTTGGAAAAAAGCCGTGCGCTTACTCAAAGCCAGTGCGTTCTTCAATGGTCGCGACGAGATCAACCCTCTCGATTTGCTGCTGTTGCAAGATTGCTTGTGGAACAGCCCAGAGTCGCGTGAGGTCGTGACCTCGGTTATCCAAGAGTTTGCGCTTAACTACGCGTTTGATCAAAAGGAAGTACAAAGTCAAATCGACTATTGCCGAGAAGAGTTGGCGGATATCCAACAAGAGTTGGAAGAGCAATATGGCATTGTCCTTTCAATGGAATCGTCTGCTGGTCTGCTGCGTAAGGGCAAAGAGGTACATACTTTTGACACGTCAGAAGCTCGTATTTACAGCGTTGGCCCAACGCGCAACTTGGTCAAATTGGTGCTGCTACAAAGCAACATGTCTGTCTCTGAATCTGAACGTGGTGATAGCCGCTGGGTGTATGTGCAGAAAGATGAACTCGATCGAGTGATCAAAGACGGTCAGGGTGAGCTTTATGGTTTCGTAAACCAAAACACCAATTTATGCCGCTTGAAATTTGATCTGGATGCATCCAACAACTTGGTGATCAGAGACATTGCCAACCGTGCGGTGTTGGTCAGCTTGGTGACTAAAGATGGTCTAAATGAAGAACATTACCAGAAATGGGCAGAGAAATGTGACAGCGCGTTCAGTAAGCTCACTGACGCAGAACACCATTTACGTAAGGTTCGCTCGGATTTCCACGGTGCGTTGCCGCACAACTTTATCGACCCTGAGTTACCAAGAATGATGGAAGCGACGATCCAACAGGTATCGCATACTTTGGAAAGTGTAAAAAGCGAGAGTGAGAAAACCATGTTCCGTATTAAACACCTCAACGAATACTTCTCGTAAGGAATTAATATGTTAGGAGCCGATGGCCTAAACCTTGCCTTAATGATTGCAGACTCAGGGATTGTTGAGTCTGCGGTGAACGATCTGATGGCACGTTCACAGTTAATGGTGATGGCGGAAAACCGAGGAGTGAAAGCCTCGGTGAAAAACCATTTGTCCAAATGGCGTGGCAGTGTAAAGCGCCGCATTACCAAAGTGTGTGAAACAGAACGCTTCCAACAAGAATTGTCGCTCTATCAAGAAGTGATTCACCTGACGGAAAATGAGTTTTTCGAACGCATTGATGATGTCGTGCGTAAGTTGGAATGGCATTCCGCCTTCTATCTACAAGCTCGACGCTTGCTCGATAAAAACAAAGGGTTAAATAACCCAATGTTTCCTCACTATTTCTGCGATCAGTGGTATCAAAGTCTGTTTGAAGCGATCAAACAAGCCCAAGTGACTGAACTGGAAGTCAACAAAGAGAAAGTTCTCAACGATCTTTATCAACGCATGGAAACCATGAAAAACATGGACAAAGTGACGGATTCTGGTGACGAAGGAAGCGTTGGGCGACTTTGGGACATGGCATCGGCCAAACTCAGTAAAACAGACGTTTCCGTCATGAAACGTTACGCTGAGTTTCTTAAAAATAACAATGGCTTACAGGAAATTGCTGAGCAGTTAGGTCGCATGGCCAACGAAGTGGATGATCCCGATCTGCAACGCACTCCGGCAGAAGAGTTGCAGATGGTCGAGGAGAAAAGCGACGAAGCGACGGATGATATCGTCGGCATCCATGAAAGTGATGATCTCAACAAATTGCTGCCAAACGAAACCATGTTTTTGGCCTACCCAGAACTGGAAGTGGTGTTCTACAAACATTTGGCTGACAAACGTTTGATGAATTATCGCGTGCAGGGCAAGTCGAGAACGCTGCGCAAGGTAAGAGCGCAAAAGCCGGATAATCAGCAAGTAGAGATTGAGAAAGGGCCGTTTGTGTTGTGCGTTGACGCGTCGGGTTCGATGAGTGGTTTCCCTGAGCAGAGTGCGAAAGCAATGGCTTACGCGCTGATGCAGATTGCGTTAGCTGAAGGGCGTGACTGCTATGTCATCTTATTCTCAACAGAGCAAATTACGTACGAGCTGACCAAGCAAGATGGCTTGCGTGAAGCGGCGGATTTTCTCACCTACACATTTCACGGCGGCACCGCATTTGAACCTGTACTGATGAAATCGATCGATCTTATGAGTGGGGATAAATACCGCAATGCGGATTTAGTGGTGTTATCGGATTTTATTGCTCCTAGACAGTCAGAAGAAATGCTGGCTAAAGTAGAGGCTTTGAAAGAGCAAAAGAACCGTTTCCACGCCGTCAGTTTGTCGAAATATGGTAACCCTGCGTTGATGTCGATGTTCGACCATTGTTGGGCTTATCACCCAGGCCTAGTTGGACGCTTATTGAAAAAGTGGTAAACGAAGAAGAGCTCCTCGAGCTCTTTTTTTGTGCCGTTTCACAATCTTGCATGCCGTGATTTAACTTCAACTTAAGCCGTGGCATGGTAAGTACAATGTAAGCCATAAAAACGGTTGAAGGATTGATGATGACCACCAAAGAACTTGAAGCCTACCTTGATACATTCGCTTGCGCAGAAAGCAGCTTTCCATTTGGCCCGGAAGCCTTAGTCTTTAAGGTCAAAGACAAAATGTTTGCGATTCTAGCCAGCCGAGAAGGGCGAGAATACATTACACTTAAAGCGAAGCCCGAAGATGGCGAAGTGTTAACGTCTCAGTTTGAATCCATCACACCGGGTTACCACACCAATAAGCGTCACTGGATCACTGTGTACTTAAATGGCGATGTGGAATCGGGTTTGATTGAAGATTTGTGCCAACGCTCATATCAATTGGTGGTGGACAAGCTGCCTAAGTCGCAGCGTCCTTAAATCAAGTGATGCAATAAGACTACTGGGGGTAAGGGAATGCGCTCATTAGAACAATGGCTGGATGCCTACGGTGAAAGTCATCAAAATTCGACCAATCAAAAAATCCATACCTTTGCTGTGCCGGGGATTTTCTTTTCGATCGTAGCGCTGATTTGGTCGCTGCCTTCGCTTCCTCTGCCTGTTCTATCGCTGAACTGGGTCTGGGTTGCCGCTTTGCCAGTTTGGTGGTTCTACTATCGGCTGTCGCTTAGTGTTTTTTTGATGATGCTGGGTTATACCCTTGCCAGTATCGCGCTCGCTTGGAGTGTTGAACTGTTGGGGCTGCCCTTAGCTGAGATGGCCGTTGGTCTTTTTATTGTCTTGTGGATCTTTCAGTTTGTCGGCCACAAGATTGAAGGGAAAAAGCCTTCGTTTTTTGAGGACCTGAAGTTTTTGCTGATTGGTCCGGTTTGGGTGTTTATGCGTCATAAATAATGGCGCATAAACAGATTCCCCTATAGAAGGCTTTAGCTGAAAAACAACCAGATACCGACGCCAATCATCAAACTACCAGCAATCCGGTTCAAGCGACGCACGTTTTGTGATTGACCAAGCAAGCGTTTCAGACCTTTACCACCAGTGGCGTAGAGCGTCATACAGACAAACTCCGAAATCAGAATAATCCCGACCAGCAGCAAAAGCTGTGGTGGTAGTGGCGCGCTTTTGTCAATAAAAGGGGGTAAGAGAGAAATCATAAATGCCCAGCCTTTCGGATTGGCAATGGCAGTAATGAACCCTTGCATGATCAATTGCCAATTATTCGCGCGGCTGACAGAGCCAGTTTCAGCAGAAAGAGACAGCTTTCCACGAGAGCGCCACATTTGGATACCTAAGTAAACCAAATAGGTCGCGCCCAATATTTTGAAACTAATGAACAGCATAGGGTAATTGAGCATAACGGCGGCAATACCGACGACCGCTGCAACGGAAACAACCGCAACACCAACCAGCTCTCCGAGCATCATCCAAAGTGTGCGTTTATATCCAATGCTCATACCAAGGGTTAAGGCTAAAGTCATACACATCCCCGGGGTGATAGAGACAAAGAAAAAGGTTGGGATGAAAGCAGAAAGTAGCGCGAAGTTCATGGAGCGAAAATGCCTCACAATATGGGACAAAAGTAACGTAAAGATACAATTACTAACAAATAACTCTGCATAGCATACTCAATTCGTGACATTTGTCGAAATGTATTTGTGACTAATCACGCTGTTTTCTTTCCCCATTCCACTTCGAAAACGATCTCAATCACACATTGATACAAAGCCGATAGAAAATTTTCATTCGCGTTCTATTATCTCATCGAAACGTTTCGATGAGATTTTTCTCAAACGCGAATCGATAGAGTTCACCCAAATTGAGAAACAAAAATGAAAAAAAGTGCCCTGCTAAACTCTGAACTTTCCTACCTCGTGGCCACCTTAGGCCACACGGACGAGATCACGATTTGTGACGCTGGTTTACCGATCCCAGACGGCGTCTCTCGCATTGATTTGGCGTTGACTCACGGTGTGCCAAGTTTTATTGAAACCGTACGAGTGATGCTCTCTGAATCGCAAATCGAAGGGGCAATTGTGGCCACGGAGTTTGCAGAGGTAAGCCCTGAGCTTTATCAGGCATTAGTGGCTGAGCTTCAATGTGAAGAAGAAAAAACAGGCAAAGTGTTGTCACTGACGCATGTTTCTCACGAAGAGTTCAAGCAACGTACGGAGTCGAGCAAAGCGGTGGTGCGCACCGGTGAATGCACCCCTTACGCCAATGTGATTTTTCAAGCTGGCGTTGTGTTCTAACCCATTGACAGGTTTCACCAAGTTAGGTGGTTGAGGAGAGAGTATGAACCAAGCGATTTTACAGCTCAGTGAAATTGAAAAAGCATTTCCTGGTGTGAAGGCGTTAGATAAGGCCTCGCTCAATGTCTACCCAGGAAGAGTGATGGCTTTAATGGGAGAAAATGGAGCAGGAAAATCCACCTTGATGAAAGTGCTTACCGGTATCTATTCACGAGACGCAGGTGAGATAGTTTATCAAGGTCAATCAGCGCAGTTCAAAGGGCCAAGAGATTCACAACAAGCTGGGATCAGCATTATTCACCAAGAACTAAACCTTATTCGTGAACTGACCATTGCAGAAAACATTTTTCTTGGTCGAGAGATTACCTCGGCGTTTGGGCGTATTGATTGGCCAAAAATGTACGCAGAAGCGGATAAACTGCTCGCGCGCTTGAAAGTGAAGCACAGCTCCAAGACATTACTTGGTCAGTTAAGTCTGGGTGAGCAGCAGATGGTGGAAATCGCTAAAGCGCTCTCTTTTGAGTCCAAAGTCATCATCATGGATGAACCAACAGACGCCTTGACGGACACCGAAACAGAGGCGCTGTTTTCGGTTATTCGAGAGCTGAGAGAGCAGGGGTGTGGCATTGTTTACATCTCCCACCGTTTGAAAGAGATCTTCGAAATTTGTGATGACATCACGGTGTTGCGCGATGGCAAATTTATCGGTCAGTGCGAAGTCGTGCAAACAGACGAAGATGGCTTAATTGAGATGATGGTTGGGCGCAAGCTTGAAGAGCAATACCCAAGAATTGACGTGGTGCACGGTCAAACCTGTTTAGAAGTGATTGGTCTGACGGGGTCTGGCGTACACGATGTCAGTTTTACCTTAAAACGAGGTGAAATTTTGGGTATTTCAGGTCTGATGGGCGCAGGTCGAACAGAGCTGATGAAAGTGATTTATGGCGCTTTGCCGAGTGAGAGAGGCGTGATCAATCTTGATAATCGCACCATTAATCCGGTAAGCCCACAAGATGGTTTGGCAAATGGCATTGCTTACATTTCAGAAGACCGCAAAGGCGACGGCCTCGTCCTTGGCCTTTCGGTGAAAGAAAACATGTCACTTTGTGCGCTCGATAAGCTAAGCAAAGGTGTGCAAATCCAACATCAAGATGAAGTGGTTGCTGTGGATGATTTTATCCAACTTTTCAACATCAAAACGCCATCTCGCGAACAAATTATTGGCAATCTTTCCGGCGGAAACCAGCAAAAAGTGGCCATTGCAAAAGGGTTGATGACCAAACCGAAAGTTTTGATCCTAGACGAACCGACTCGAGGTGTAGACGTCGGCGCGAAGAAAGAAATTTACCAGTTAATCAACAAATTCAAAGCCGAAGGGATGAGCATCATTCTGGTCTCATCTGAAATGCCAGAAGTGCTCGGCATGAGCGATCGCATCTTAGTGATGCATGAAGGTCGCATCACAGGTGAGTTTGAAGCAAAACACGCCGATCAGGAAAAACTGATGGCCTGTGCAGTCGGCAAAAAAGTATCTGAGGAAGCAGCATGAGTAGTGAAATCATGAGCAAAAACAAATCAAATGAGACAAACAAAACTTGGATCAGTAAAGAGTGGCTCATTGAGCAGAAATCGCTCATCGCGTTACTTTTCCTCATCGTGGTGGTCTCTTTTCTCAATCCAAACTTTTTCACCGTAGACAACATTCTCAACATTCTTCGTCAAACCTCGGTGAACGCGATCATCGCTGTGGGGATGACCTTGGTTATTCTGACCGCGGGCATCGATTTGAGTGTGGGGTCGGTGTTGGCCTTATGTGGTGCGTTTGCTGCCAGCCTTGTCGCGATGGAAGTCCCGGTATTAATCGCAGTGCCAACCGCGCTGTTAGCGGGGGCAACGTTGGGGGCCATTAGCGGCATTATTATCGCCAAAGGCAAAGTTCAAGCCTTTATCGCCACACTGGTGACGATGACCTTGCTGCGTGGTGTCACCATGGTGTATACCGATGGTCGTCCTATATCTACGGGTTTTACCGATACTGCCGACGCGTTTGCTTGGTTTGGCACTGGCTATGCGCTTGGCATTCCGGTACCGGTTTGGTTGATGGTGGTGGTGTTTGCGGCCGCTTGGTATCTGCTTAACCACACCCGCTTTGGTCGCTATGTGTATGCACTGGGTGGGAACGAGTCTGCCACTCGTCTATCCGGTATTAACGTCGACAAAGTCAAAATCGGTGTTTACGCGATTTGCGGCCTACTTGCTGCTTTGGCAGGCATCATCGTCACATCACGTCTATCTTCGGCTCAACCAACGGCAGGGATGGGCTATGAGCTGGATGCGATTGCTGCCGTGGTGCTTGGTGGTACCAGCTTAATGGGCGGTAAAGGGCGGATTATGGGCACTTTGATCGGTGCGTTAATCATCGGTTTCCTAAACAACGCGCTGAACTTACTCGATGTTTCTTCTTACTACCAGATGATTGCCAAAGCTGCGGTGATTTTGCTGGCGGTGATGGTCGACAACAAGAACAAGTAATTTTCACTCTGGACTCGAAAACTCTGACAGCCAAGCTTCGGCTTGGCACCCCTACAAAAGTACAAAGGACGACAACAATGAAAAAATTGGCAACACTGATTTCTGCTGCACTACTAACCTCTACCGTTTCTCTTGGTGCGCAGGCGCAAGATACGATGGCGATCGTTGTTTCGACGCTGAATAACCCATTCTTTGTCACCATGAAAGATGGTGCGGAAACGCGTGCAAAAGAGCTGGGCTACAACCTGATTGTTTTGGATTCGCAAAACGACCCGAGCAAAGAGCTTTCGAACGTGGAAGATCTGACCATTCGTGGCGTTAAAGCGATTTTGATCAACCCAACCGATTCGGATGCGGTTTCGAATGCGATTCGTATTGCTAACCGCTCCAAGATTCCTGTTCTAACTTTAGACCGTGGTGCAAGCCGTGGCGACGTTGTGAGTCATATTGCGTCAGACAACGTGGTGGGCGGTGAAATGGCCGGTAATTTCATCGTCGAAAAAGTGGGTGAAAAAGCGAAAGTGATCCAGCTTGAAGGTATTGCTGGAACATCAGCGGCGCGCGAACGCGGAGAAGGCTTTATGAATGCGGTTAAAGGCAGTCATATGGAGCTGCTTGCGAGCCAACCTGCGGATTTTGACCGCACTAAAGGTCTGAACGTGATGGAAAACCTACTGGCAGCAAACCCAGATGTTCAAGCGGTCTTTGCACAAAACGATGAAATGGCATTGGGGGCGTTGCGCGCCGTTCAAGCGTCGGGCAAAGAGGTAATGATTGTGGGCTTTGATGGCACGGATGACGGTATCGCTGCGGTGAATCGTGGCAAACTGGCCGCAACCATTGCCCAGCAGCCAGACCTTATCGGTGCGCTTGGTATTGAGACTGCAGACAAAGTGCTGAAAGGCGAACAGGTTGAAGGTTACATCCCTGTTCCACTGAAAGTCGTAACGAAATAATTGTCATGTTATGCCTCTGACGTTGCTCAGAGGCATAAACGCCCGATGCCATTGAGTTTTTGGTTCGCGCTTCGCTCTCTAGCAAGCAGAAAACTCAACGTCATCAGTGTCGTTTTACAATGAACAAAGCTCATTCAAGAGCTGAGGAATACCCAATGAACAAGTTAGTGGTTTTAGGTAGTGTTAACGCAGACCATGTGCTTCAAGTCCCATCCTTCCCACGTCCTGGGGAAACGTTACATGGGCGAAATTATCAAGTGATTCCGGGTGGAAAAGGTGCCAATCAAGCCGTTGCCGCTGCACGTTTAGGCGCAGATACGGGCTTCATCGCTTGTGTTGGGGATGACTCGTTTGGCATCAATATTCGAGAAAACTTCAAGCTTGACGGTATTCAAATCGATGGCGTGAAGATGCAGCCCAATTGCCCAACAGGTATCGCAATGATTCAAGTCGCAGACAGCGGCGAGAACAGCATTTGTATCTCGGCGGAAGCCAATGCCAAGTTAACCGAGGTGGCCATTGAATCGGATTTGCCACGTATCCGTGATGCCAGATTTCTTCTTATGCAGTTAGAAACCCCTATCTGCGGGATAGAGCTTGCGGCCAGAGAAGCTAAAGCGGCAAAAACCAATGTGATTTTAAATCCAGCACCAGCGCGCACCTTATCCGACGAGCTATTAGCATGCATCGACGTGATCACACCAAATGAGACAGAAGCTCAGGTGTTAACCGGGATTGAGGTAGTGGATGATGAAAGCGCTCAGCACGCCGCCAATGTCTTACATCAAAAAGGCATTGAGATCGTCATGATTACGCTTGGCTCTAAAGGGGTTTGGCTCAGCGAAAATGGCAGGGGGCAACGCATCTGCGGTTTTAAAGTCGACGTCACCGATACAACCGCCGCGGGAGATACTTTTAATGGGGCATTGGTCACTGGTTTATTGGAGGATATGCCTTTAGAATCAGCGATTAAGTTTGCTCATGCAGCGGCGGCGATTTCAGTGACTCGATTTGGAGCGCAAACTTCTATTCCAACCCGTAAAGAGGTCGATGAGTTTTTAGCCGCGCACAGTTAGCCAATAATTAGGAGAACAACATGGCTACGATGAAAGATATTGCAAAGCTTGCTGGTGTTTCCACATCAACCGTTAGCCATGTCATTAATAAGACCCGTTTTGTCAGTGAAGAAATTGCGCAGCGGGTGAATCATGCGGCTAAAGAGCTCAACTATTTTGCCCCTTCCGCCTTAGCCCGTAGTTTAAAAGTCAACCGAACCAATACCATCGGAATGCTTGTGACGACCTCAACCAACCCTTTTTTTGGTGAAGTGGTTAAAGGGGTAGAGCGCAGCTGTTATCAAAAAGGGTACAACTTAATTCTCTGCAATACGGAAGGCGACCACGAGAGGATGAAATCGTCGATAATGACCTTGCTGCAAAAACGCGTCGATGGTTTGATTCTGATGTGTTCTTCGCTTGAAGGCGAGCGTTTGGATGTGTTTGAGCGCTACCCTGATATTCCCGTGGTGGTCATGGATTGGGGCCCGATGCTGTTTAGTAGCGATAAGATTCAGGACAACTCGTTACGCGGTGGCTATCTTGCCGCGAATTACCTCATTCAAATGGGGCATAAAGAGATTGGCTGTATTACTGGCCCACTGATTAAGCATCAAGCTCAAATGCGTTATGAAGGCTATAAGCGGGCGCTCAATGAGCACGGATTGTCGTTCAACCCTGCGTGGATTGTGGAAGCGGACTTCGAATGCGAAGGAGGCTATCAAGCATTCAAAAAAATCGTCGCCAAAGGCCCTTTGCCAAGTGCTCTGTTTGTTTGCAATGACATGATGGCGATGGGGGTGATCAATGCTGCCAATGAACTGGGCGTGGAGATTCCTCATGACCTTTCTATTATCGGTTATGACGATATTCACATCGCTAAATTTATGACGCCTTCGCTTACCACTATTCATCAACCCAAATATCGTTTAGGCCAAGCAGCGGTAGAGACCCTATTAAAGAAAATTAATAAAGAGACCGCAGAAGTGCAGGTAGTACAGCTTGAACCGACATTAGTAGAGAGAATGAGTGTAACGAGATACGGTAAAAAAGAGAGGTAGTTCATCTTTCATCTTTTTTTGTAAAATTTCCTTACACTTGTGAGCGTTTTGTATGCAAAGCTAAGTTGCTTTTGGAGCTCACTCTCGGCGGATTGAAAGTGATTCTGTTTCTCAATATTAAATAGGATCAATCGTGTGATACTCAGCCAAGAATCGCTATCAATAGTTGTTAATACGAACACTGTGTGGTCTTATTGATATATCGATAAGTTAATTATTACAAGCATTGAGTTGCGATATGATTGGTAGAAAATACGCTCATTTTTCAGTTAAATACCCTTGGGTTCATCGTTTTAATCTGTTGTTCACACTGGCGATATTTATCGTCAGTTGCTATGAGTTACTTGCCAATGAAAATCTACGGTATGGAGTTGGTATCGCAGTCACCTTTTTGATGGTTTTGGTATTTGCGTTGGCATCTGAATTTAAACGAAAATACCTCGCTCATGAGTAAACAAACGTCATCACACAAACGCTAGCAAACAAAAAGCACCTTCTCGTAAGGTGCTTTTTGTTTGATGGTCAGTAGCAAGGTGGAATCTGTCGTCTGTGGCTGCAAACGTCCGTTGAGTTTGATGAGCCAAGAGCAGTGCAAGAAACTGCAGCGAACTGAAAAACTACGACTATTATTGAAAAGAACAGGGTTTTTACTTTGGTAAAAGTGGTGTAATGCTATTTTTTGTTTAAATATTTGAAGTACTGGGTTGTTTACTGATTTACAAAACTGAGCCAAGCAGTAAAAATAAATCTATCGATAAAAACTATTGCCTGTTTTTAGGCTGGTTTTTGCTAACCATGAAAAGTATTTGCAATCATGAGCTATTCAAGTAGTACAATTTTGACCGAAAGCGGTACCAATGAACTTGAGATCATTGAGTTTCATTTAGAGAAAATGCTACCAAACGGTAAGACAAAAACGTGTTATTACGGTATCAACGTCGCGAAGGTTCGTGAGGTGATTCAAGTTCCCGAAACGACAGATTATCCGAATGCGCAGCCGCATATGGTCGGAGTCTTCTCCTCTCGCGATATTTTGACGCCTTTGGTGGATCTTGCTGGGTGGTTGGGGGTTCCAACACGTCCTGATGTTGAAAGAAAATTTGTTATTGTTACCGACTTCAACAAGATGACCAACGGCTTCTTGATTGACAGCATTAGCCGTATCCATCGCATTTCATGGAATGATGTAGAGTCACCAAGCCAGTTTTTAGAAGCCGGGGAACAAGATTGCGTCGTTGCAGTTGTGCGTAAAGATGGCAACCTGATCATGATCCTCGACTTCGAGAAGATCATTGCAGATATCAACCCAGAACTTAGCATGGAAAAATACGACGTTAAGACAGACCGTAGCGTCGATCTTAACCAACGTATGGTTGTGAAGCGTAACGCCAAAACGATTATGGTCGTGGATGACTCGGCCTTCATTCGTTCTCTGATTCAAGATACCCTAACATCTGCTGGGTACAATGTGATCGCCTGTAAAGATGGTGGTGAAGCGCACGATAAATTGATGAACTTGATCGAAGTTGCTCGTGAAGAGAACTTACCTCTGAGTGAGTTGATTGATGCGGTGGTGACTGACGTTGAAATGCCTCGTATGGACGGTATGCATTTAGTCAAGCGTCTTCGTGAAAGTGAAGCGTACAAAACAATACCAATTGTGATGTTTTCTTCATTGATGAGTGAGGACAACCGTTCTAAAGCACTGGCTTTAGGTGCCAATGACACCATTACCAAACCTGAAATTGGTCGTATGGTTGCCATGATGGATAAGTACGTGTTTAACGCTTAAGTGCAAATGAAAGTCAGTGGAGCTTGCGATAAGGGAGCTCCACTAAACATACCCCCTCTCTTTTTTCCTCATTTCCCCATTTTGCGAAACAGTGCCAACTCATTGGTATGTGAGCAAATTGCGACATTTTTCGAAGAAACGTAACCATTCGTAACCTAGCGACTGAAACCTGAATTAACTGACTTATACTCGGGGGTAGTTTTTATTTGACGATGGCTGCTTTCATGAAATCTATTGTTTCTCTTACTTCCGCTTTGTGTGCCAGCGTTATGGCATTTTCCGCTCACGCCGCGCCAACCGTCATTCCCGATCCTCCCGCTTTGGGTGCCAAAGGCTATGTGCTGATGGACTACCATTCAGGGGAAGTATTGGTCGCCAAAAATGCCGATACTCAGTTAAATCCTGCCAGTTTAACCAAATTGATGACGGCGTATGTGGCAGGGCAAGAAATGAATCGCGGCAACATTCGCTTTTCAGATCAAGTGGTGATCAGCCGTAACGCATGGGCAAAAAACTTCCCAGATTCTTCGAAAATGTTTATCGAAGTGGGTACTTCTGTGAGCTTGGAAGATCTCTACCGAGGTCTGATCATCCAGTCGGGCAATGACGCGAGTGTCGCTATCGCCGAGCATGTGGCCGGTAGCCAAGATGCGTTTGTCAGTTTGATGAACTCGTGGGCCGACAAGCTTGGTTTACAAAATTCCGCCTTCACCAACCCTCATGGCTTGGACAGTACTGGTCTCTACTCAACACCACGTGACATTGCCAAGTTGGGGCAGGCGATCATTCGTGATTTGCCTAGTGTTTACCCGATGTACAGTGAAACCTCGTTTACCTACAACGGCATTACGCAATACAACCGCAATGGATTGCTGCGAGACCGAAGTATTGCCGTGGATGGTATGAAAACAGGCTTCACCAGTGGCGCTGGTTACAGTTTGGCGACGTCTGCCACCAGTGGCAATATGCGCTTAATCTCGGTGGTGATGGGGTCCAACAGCACTTCAAGCCGTGAAGCGGAGAGCAAACAACTGCTGAGCTACGGTTTCCGCTTTTTTGATACGGTTTCCCCAACGAAAGCGAATCAGCCGCTGGCAGATACTCGAATTTGGATGGGAGAGAAGAATCAGTTAAGCGTTGGTCTTAAAGAGGACATTTACCTTACCTTACCCAAAGGGGATACTAAAAAGCTTCAAGCTGAGCTGATTTATCTGCCGGACCTATCAGCGCCAATCTTGCGTGATCAGGTGGTTGGTCAGGTGGTTTATAAAGTGGAAGATAAGGTGTTGAAAGAGGTCGACCTTGTGGCGTTAGAATCCGTTGAGCAAGGTGGGCTGTTTAAACGCATTACCGATTGGTTTAAGCGTTGGTTGAGCAATCTGTTTTAATCTTGTCGCAAACGACAAAAGCCGTGAAAGGTCGCCTTTCACGGCTTTTGTTTTATTAAAGGTGCGCGTGGCACTCGTCATTTAAGGTGCTTTTGCTCATGGGCGTTGTCAAAAATACCTTGCCAAGCATTTGGTCAAACAGCGTCAGTTGTTCAAGCAGTTGGGTACTGAAGCGGTTATTTTCCGCTCTCAGGCACCAAAAACTTGCCGCTGTCGGTGTGTCGAGATCCACAAGGTCAGAGTTTGACACATCCAAAGTTTGTAATTGACGCAGCCCCGATAACTCGATGTTCACCAATGGGTTATTTTGAACTTCCACATCAAAAACATTGACCGCTGGAGACAAGTCCACGTCTTTCAACTGATTGTGAGAAAGCACGATGAAACTCAGTCTGCTTCCTTCGGCCAATTGAACGGAAGTGAGTCGATTGTGAGCTGCATCCAGATCCGCCAGCTCTGGGTTAGCACTCAAGTCGAGTTGAGCGAGCTGATTGTTTTTTGCATCAAGCAGAAGCAGCTGCGGATTGTGCGATAACGCCAAGGAGGTGAGTGCGTTATCTGCGATATAGAGCGTTCGCAAGTTCGGATATCGCGCCGCATTAAACTGCGTGAGCCCCTTCCCAGACGCCCCAATCAACACCATACCCTCCTGAAGCTGATTGAAGTCGATATCGGTGACGCGAGTATGACTTAAATCGATTTCTTTGATGGGGAGGAGCGGGCCATGTAGGGTGTGCAATTGAGTGCTATTGCCTGCAAGAAGCGCCGCTATTTTCTGGCTTTGCGAAAAGTCGATGGTCGTGAGATCGGTTTCGCTGATCTCTAATCTTTCTAACTCAAGAAGTGGCCGAATATTGAGTGTCGAAAGCGGGTTTTTCGACACGCGAACGTCGGTGAGCGCGAGGTTGTTGGCTAAGCTCAGTTCCGTCAGTGCATTGTTGCCCGCATAGAGAGCAGTCAGAGCGGGTAACTCTGTCACCCCCAAGGTTTGCAGTTTGTTGTCGCTCACGTTCAAGGTGCGTAGTTGCGGTAGAGAGGGCGCAATAAACTGGGTGAGCTGTGTTCCGGTGATTTTGAGCGTGGTTAAATCCGGCATGTTTGCCAATTGCAGTTGATTCAGCCTCGCCATATGAAGGGACAAGGATTGCAAAGCGGTTTGCTGACCCAAATCCAAATCTGCTATCTGACTGCCATTGACCGTCAGTTGTGTCAGAGCAAAGTTTTGCGCTAGGGCGAGGCTCTGCAGCGTGTTAATACTGACTAACGTCAGTGATCTAAGCGACTTATTGCCTGAGAAGTCGAGTGTTTTCAGTGCAGAACCTTGGAACGACAAACGTTCAATGTTGGGTACATGGTCCGAAGAAAAGTCGGTAAACAGACGTGACTTGATGGTCAATTTTGCAAGGTTGGTAAAGTTGACCAAATCGCGGCTGGTATTGACTTGGAAAGAAGAAGCGCAGTCAAGTTCCGTCACCTCGAGTGTATTCTGCCACCCTTTCAGCGTGCGGTGCTGATCCACACAACGTTTGAGCTCTGGGTCGAGGTATTCAATGGCGTTAAAGCTGTGCTCTGCGGCAGTGATGGCAAGCGTTATTCTGGCGTTGCCAATGCCACCTTGATTGTCTGTCACGCTGACCATTAAGCCGATGCTATCGCCTTGCGTCCATTGCGTCGGTACAGAAAAGGTCACATTGGCTTGAGTGGCGTCATTGAGCGTGACGCTTGGTCCCGATAACTGTCTCCAGCGATAAGCGACAATGTTGCCGTCTGCATCAGTGGCGTGTGCCGTGAGCGTCACGTCGGTGCCTTCTATGACGGCTTTATCTTCTCCAACTGAAACTTGCGGGCGCTGATTGATCGCGCTGTCCTGTACGGTGACGAGCTGTTGGTCTTGCGCGGTTGCCCCTAAGTTGTCAGTCACGGTGACGCTAAACTCCAGATCCGTATCGTTATCTACCAAAGGTGCTTTGAACTTTGGATAAGCTGAATTGACATTCGAGAGGGACACCGTCGGGCCACCCGTTTGTCGCCATTCGATTTTTTCTATCTGCCCGTCTTCATCTCGGGCGGTGACACTCAGTCCGTCGGCAAAGGCGCCTTCTTCTACACTAAAGGGCGAACCTGCTTGTACGGTGGGGGGGAGGTTGTGTGGCTGAGGAGTGGGTTTGATGGTAATGCGAATCGTATCTTGCGCTTGGTTGCCTTGAGCGTCGGTTAACGTCAGTTCAAACGCGATGGTGGTTTCTACCGCGACAGATGGAAGGGTGAACTTAAGACTTTTCTGGTTAAAAGGGGAGGCATCTAAGCTAGGACCTTCGGTTTGTCGCCACTGAAACGTGGGGGGAAATGCGCTGTCATGCTGGTATTGAGGAACGAGTTCTATGGTGTCATTGGCATTGTGGAAAAGGTCTTGACCCAGTTCGACGGATAAATCTCGGCTGGAAGGGGGCGCTGTTGAGGTGTTATCGCCAGAAGACCCACCGCCGCATGCGGTTATGAGCAACAAAATTCCGGATATTACAAAGGTTCTAATCATCACTTTCTCTCTGGTTATTTTATAAATTATTCTGTTGCATATAAAACCACCTGAGCATTGCGTATGTGAATGTGTAATCGATTGCATTGGGCTGCAAATGTGAAATGAATCGTAAAGATGTCGATTCATTATTGCTCAATGGGAGATTCAGCAATATCAACGTCACTCACCCAATTGTTTGAGAGGGCTATGGATGAACTCTCGTAAGAAAAGCCTTTTAAGATTTTTGCTTGGCCACTTTTTTTGCAATGTTCGTCAAGGGTGTCTTTGGGATTAAGTTGAACCATACATGGATGGCTAGATGTTACTAAAGTTGCAGAATATCACTCTATTTTTACTGCTTTCATTGGTGTTTATTTTCCTGTTTTGGGGGACGAAAACCTATTCTGAAAAACATCGATTAAATGCTGAGCAGGAGCTTGATCGTGTGCATCGAGAATTAACCGCGGTGCTTGAAGATAGTGAGGTATCTTATCTTTTTCCCCTTGACCGCCGCACCGTTTTGCAGGAGTACGCCGCATTTAACGTTTCTCCACGCTTTCCCAATCTTTATCACGCGGCAATAGACTATCATGTTCAAGCGGGTTCCCCTGTCTATGCGGTGGCTGATGGCAATGTAAGTTATTCGGGTGAACAAGAAGAACACCTTGGGCTGGTCATTATTGACCATTACAAAGAAGGGCTGCATTCACTCTATGGGCACCTCTCGACCAAACAAGCAGTGGTGACTCAGGGGCCAGTGAAACGAGGCGCTATTATCGGTTACGTAGCTGAGCCTATGATACATGAAGGCGATAGCCGTGTGCCGCATTTGCATTTTGCACTGCGTTTAGGAATCAAATCAGATTATCCTGAGTCGGGAGAGGGACGTTGGATGGCGGGCTATACGAGTGCTATGCCTGTTTTTCACGGTTTTATTGATCCTGAGCGATTCATTATGCAGACCATTCAATGGGATAAATGGACGTTACAGGAGCGTTAGGGATTGTGTCTTATTGCTTTTTCGTTAGACTGTGTGCGCAACGCAAGCTAAGGAAGAAATTATGATGTTAATTGCCATCAAGTTACTCAAACTCGCGGTTATCTGCGCGGTCTTTTTCTCCATTTACGATTTAATTGAGTTTGGTGAAATCACTTGGTTCACCCGCTTTTTTGGGCTGTAAAAAATAACTCGAGACGATGACTTGTCTCGAGTTTTACATCCGCAGTTTTTTTGCAAACTTTTTCGTTCTAACTCTCTTGGCCGCGAGCGATCATGCGATCAAAATTCGGGTTACCGTGTAATGGTTCCAAATCGGGCTCATTAGCGATGAGGTCGCGTATTGAAGGGCTTGCTTCGATTGCTCGTTCGAGATCGTCGATCGACTGCTCTTCCAAACCCAGACGAGAATATGCACAGGCTCTTTGGTAGAGTGCGGGGGCATTAGAACTGTCCATATCCAGTACGCGGTTACAAAGACTGAGTGCCCAGTTGTACTCTTTGATTTCCATTGCAGCATCGGCTTTGTAGGTGACGGCCTCTAAGTCGCCCGGCCTTATCGCCAGAATCTCATCGTACACATCAATACGCTGCTCAGCGGTTGGCATACTTTGCGCTCTCAACCACAGGTTATGAATCTCATTGATGATTTCGATCTCTCGGTTGTTTTCACTGATGATGCGTGTTTTGCGTTTCAAATCTCTTTCTAACGCAATGAACTTCTTCTCATACTTTTCTGCAATGGTTTCCAGCCTTTTATCGGCCATCGCTTTGGTGTTGTTTTTTAACTCCCTTAATGATTGCCAGCCAACAAAGGCGACAAGAGAAGCAACACCGGCAATGATGTAGAAGAAGTAAGTCACTGTCACATTGGCGTAGTTCAGTGACTTATCGGCTACTGAGAGTTCGCGCTCGGTAAACTGAACGGTTAATCGCTTTTCTAAGTCTTGTTGATCTTGTCTTAGCGATTTGAGCTCATCAAGGATGTATCTCTCCATTAATGGCCTATCGAGCAACTCGCTGTCGGAATACGTTTGCTGCTCGGCCTGTGCGGGCAAGTTGATGCTGATTAGCATCATAAATATGAATAAAACTCGCATAGAAGGACGGCTCCACCTTTAGGTATGTTGTGCGAATAGCGGTTCGGAGTGTGAATAACGAAAAGCAGAATGCACAGAACTGCTTTCGCCCACCATCCAATACTCCATCTCTCACTCAGTTAAGAGAGGGCAATTCTAAAACGCTAAATGATTCGATGTCTAAGTAAATTTCTTTTAATTTTTTATTTGTTAACAAATGAGGGTTAATTGGTGAACTGGGTGTTAATTGTCGTGTTTTGTTACTAGGTTTGGCTACTTTCCTTTAAAAACAACACGTTAAAAATTTCGTTTTTGTTTGGTTTTTGTGCGCGAGTGGCGTTGGATGTGTTGAGTTGTGTATGAGTTTTGTTGGGTGATTGAGCTTTATGATCGACGGTAAAAGTGGCTTTATGGTTTGAGATCTAATTATTTTTGTGCCATTTTAATTTAACTAATCGTTCAAATAAAAAAAGGAACACGGATGCCCAAGGTAGGAATGCCAAAGATTCGCAGGCCACAATTAGTGAGTGCGACCATGACGGTAATTGACCGTGTGGGCTTGCACGGAGCCAGTGTTTCTTTGATTAGCCAAGAGGCGGGTGTCTCTAGTGGCATCATCAACCACTACTTTGGTGGTAAGCATGGACTGCTTGAAGAAACGATGCGCGATATTTTGAGGCAGTTATCTTGTGATGCAACAAAACGCTTGAACTCACTACCGAAGCAGGCGCATATGCAGAGAATCAACGCGATATTGGATGCTAATTTCGTTGGCTTTCAATCTGAAAGCAAGGTGATCAAAACATGGTTGGCGTTTTGGTCTTATTCCATGCATGACGAAGCGTTAAAGCGTTTACAGCGCGTTAATGAAAAGCGCTTGCTTTCACATTTAAAGCGAGAACTCAAAGCGTTGATGAGCAAAGAACAAGCCGACATTGTCGCCCAAGGCATTGCCGCGCTTATCGACGGGATCTGGCTGCGTGGAGCGCTTAATCCGGAAGGTATTAATGCGAACAAAGCGCGCATCATTATTAACGATTATTTAGAAAAACAGCTCACGTTTTATTCACAACAATAACCTAGAGTCAAATTTCAGATGGAAGTTACAGCACATTACATTGGAGGGAAGCCTTTCGTTGGTGACACTGGCGAATCTTTTGCGACCTTAAATCCAGCAACCGGAGAAGTGTTAGCGCACATTGAGCAAGCCGACGAAAGGGTGTTAGCTCATGCCATCGAGAGCGCGAAGCTTGGCTTTTCTGTGTGGTCATCTATGAGCGCTGCCGAGCGCAGCCGATGCTTACTCAAAGCGGCGCAGCTGATTCGCGATCACAATGATGAACTAGCAGAGTTGGAAGTGCACGATACGGGCAAACCAATTCAAGAAGCGAGTGTGGTTGACATTGCCACTGGCGCAGATGTTATCGAGTATTTTGCTGGATTAGTGAATGGCTTAGGTGGCGAGCAACAATCCCTTGGTTCCAATCAGTTTTTTTACACCAGAAGAGAACCTCTGGGCATTTGTGCAGGCATCGGCGCTTGGAATTATCCGATTCAAATTGCAATGTGGAAAGCCGCGCCTGCATTAGCCGCTGGCAACGCGATGATCTTTAAACCCTCAGAAGAAACGCCACTTTCGGCACTCAAACTGGCTGAACTCTTTACGCAAGCGGGCGTGCCTGATGGCGTGTTTAACGTTGTTCAAGGGGACTATCGTGTTGGGCAAATGCTCACCGCGCATCCTGAAATCGACAAAGTCTCATTCACCGGTGAGTCAGGCACGGGCAAGAAAGTGATGGCCGATAGCGCTGCGACACTCAAGCCCGTCACCATGGAATTGGGGGGGAAATCGCCCTTGATTATTTTCGATGATGCCGATCTCGATGATGCTGTCTCGGCAGCAATGGTGGCAAATTTTTACACTCAAGGTGAGGTGTGTACCCATGGCACGCGAGTTTATGTTCAACGAGCGATGTACGACGCGTTTGTTGAACAGCTAAAAGAGCGCACGGAAAAGCTCATTGTCGGCGATCCAATGAACATGGAAACGCAAATTGGCTCACTGATTTCTAAATCGCATCTAGAAAAAGTACTCGGTGCTATTTCGAGTGCGAAAGAGAGTGGTGCAACGTTGCTCACTGGTGGTTTCCAAGTGACGGAAAGAGGGCTAGAGAAAGGGTGTTTTGTTGCGCCTACCGTCTTTGTCGATTGCCGCGATGAGATGCCTCATGTGCAAAATGAAATCTTTGGACCTGTCATGTCAGTGCTGGTGTTTGATGACGAAGATGAAGTCATTGCTCGCGCGAACAACACCCAATACGGCTTGGCTGCTGGGGTATTTACGCAAAATCTATCCAAAGCCCATAGAGTCATTCACCAACTGCAAGCGGGCATTTGCTGGATAAACACTTGGGGAAATTCACCCGCAGAGATGCCGGTGGGGGGCTACAAGTTGTCGGGCATTGGCCGCGAAAATGGCCAAGAGACGTTACTGCACTATACGCAGACCAAAAGCGTGTTTGTCGAACTGGGTCCGTTCGACTCCCCTTACGCTTAATCAATAGTTAGGAGAAAAAGATGCAGCAACACTACGATTACATTATCGTCGGTGCGGGTTCCGCTGGCTGTGTGCTAGCGGATCGACTATCAGAGAGTGGTGATCACAGTGTTTTATTACTCGAAGCGGGCGGTTCCGACAAGAGTATTTTCATTCAAATGCCAACGGCGCTCTCTTACCCTATGAACTCAGAGAAGTACGCTTGGCAATTTGAAACCGATGCAGAAGCGGACTTAGATGGCCGTCGTTTACATTGCCCAAGAGGGAAAGTGCTCGGGGGCAGTTCCTCCATCAACGGCATGGTTTATGTTCGTGGTCATGCCTGTGATTTTGATGAATGGGAAGAACAAGGGGCAAAAGGCTGGAACTACCAAGCGTGTCTGCCGTATTTTCGCCGAGCAGAAAACTGGATTGACGGGGAAGATGAGTATCGCGGTGGCGATGGGCCATTAAGTACCTGTGCTGGCAATAAGATGACGCTGAATCCACTCTATCGCGCGTTCATTGATGCGGGTAAGGAGGCCGGATATCCAGAAACATCGGACTACAATGGCTACCAACAAGAAGGCTTTGGTCCGATGCATATGACGGTTAAAAATGGTGTGCGAGCTTCAACCTCAAACGCATACTTAAGCCGTGCCAAAAAAAGAAACAATTTCAAACTGATCAAAGGCGTTGTGGTTCAACGTATCTTACTGGAAGAAAAGCGTGCCGTAGGGGTCGAGTTTGAACTGGCAGGCGAACTGCGTACTTGTTTTGCCAAAAATGAAGTGATTTCCAGTGCGGGCTCGATTGGCTCGGTGCAACTGTTACAGCTCTCTGGCATTGGCCCTAAAACAGTACTTGAGAAGGCGGGGGTGACGCCCGTTCACCATCTGCCAGGCGTTGGACAAAACTTGCAAGACCATCTCGAAGTCTATTTCCAATACCATTGCCAAAAGCCCATCACCTTGAATGGGAAATTGGACTGGTTCAGCAAAGGGTTGATTGGAACCGAGTGGATTTTAACGCGCAAAGGGCTTGGGGCGACCAATCACTTTGAGTCTTGCGCCTTTATTCGCTCACGTGCAGGTTTGAAATGGCCGAATATTCAGTACCACTTTTTGCCCGCGGCAATGCGTTACGATGGACAAGCCGCCTTCGATGGTCATGGCTTCCAAGTTCATGTTGGGCCAAACAAGCCTGAGAGCCGAGGCCGTGTTGAGATCGTCTCAGCCAATCCATTGGACAAACCCAAAATTCAGTTTAACTACTTATCGACCGAGCGCGATCGTCAAGATTGGCGAGATTGTATCCGCCTTACTCGCGAAATTTTGGCGCAGCCAGCAATGGATGAGTTCCGTGGTGAAGAGATACAGCCCGGCATCAATGTCGCGACCGATGCGGAAATCGATCAGTGGGTGAAAGAGAACGTCGAGAGCGCGTATCACCCTTCATGCTCATGCAAAATGGGCGCAGACGATGACCCAATGGCGGTGCTTGATGAAGAGTGTCGTGTACGAGGAATCACCAACCTGCGCGTAGTGGATTCATCCGTTTTTCCCACTATTCCTAACGGCAATCTTAATGCGCCAACCATCATGGTGGCGGAAAGAGCCGCCGATTTAATTTTGCATAAACAGCCGTTGCCTCCACAGCGCTCAAAGGTTTGGCTAGCCCCGAGTTGGGAAACTCAGCAGCGGACTGGAGAGCCGATGAGATAAGCCACGCCAAACAGCGTGCCCTCATAAAAGTCAGTAATCATTACAAGGAAAAAACAATGTCTATGACGACAAAAACACTTTCAATCATGGCCCTGAGCGCCTTCTCGTTTACCGCCGCTGCCAACCAATGCCAAACAGTCCGTTTTGCGGATGTCGGCTGGACCGATATCACCGCAACAACCGCAGTGACTAGTCAGCTGCTCAAAGGTATGGGGTATCACACCAAAACGGATCTGCTTTCTGTTCCTGTGACCTACTCGTCAATGGCCAACGGTGATGTGGATGTCTTTCTCGGAAACTGGATGCCAACCATGGAAGGGGATATCGCGAAATACCGAGACTCAGGGGAAGTGGAGACAGTCAAAGCCAATCTTGAAGGCGCTAAGTACACCTTAGCGGTACCTAAATATGTCTATGAGCAAGGCGTGCAGAGCTTTGCCGATATCAGCAAGTACGCAGATAAGTTCAAAAATCGTATCTACGGCATTGAACCCGGTAACGATGGTAACCGCCTAATTCAAAGCATGATTGACCAAAACGCCTTTGATTTAAAAGGATTCAGCTTGGTGGAATCCAGTGAAGCAGGCATGGTGTCGCAAGTGGCGAGAGCAGTGCGCCGAAACCAATGGATCGTCTATCTGGGTTGGGCTCCGCATCCAATGAATAGCAATGTAGAAATGGTGTACCTGTCGGGAGGGGATGACTTCTTTGGGCCAAACTACGGCGGCGCCAATGTCTACACCAATGTGCGAGAGGGTTATCTCTCAGCGTGTCCGAATGTGGGCCAGTTACTGCAAAACCTAACGTTCAGCTTAGAAATGGAAAACCAGCTCATGGAAGCCATTCTCAACCAAAAAGAGAAACCTGCCAAGGCGGCGTTGAACTGGCTAAAGCAGCACCCAGAGCAGATAAAAGCGTGGCTTGAAGGCGTAAAAACGCTCGAGGGCAAACCGGCAGCTCAAGCCGTGATTGACTACGTAAACACACAAGCTTAAGAGATAAAGACAGGCGGGCAATCGACAGCCCGCCCAGCAAAACAAAGGCAATACAGTGAACTTTATAACTGAAAACAAACTCCCGTTCGGTGAGTGGATGGAAATGGGCGTCGATTGGTTAACACTCAACGCAGCCGGTTTTTTTGATGCGGTCGCTTTCTTTTTGGAAAGCATCATTTTATTCGTCGTGGACGTATTTAAATGGATGCCGCCAGCGATGCCAATTATCGCTACAGCACTGATCGCTTGGTTTCTGCATCGCAGTATTGGGTTAGTCCTCTTTGTGGTCTTGGCTCTGCTGACCATTTTAAATCTTGGCTACTGGCAAGAAATGCTGGAAACCTTTGTTTTGGTCTTCGCCGCGACAACGATTTCCGTATTAATTGGTGTGCCGATTGGGATCATGGCTGCGCATCGTCGTTGGATATACACCTTGCTAAGGCCAATACTTGACCTGATGCAAACCGTGCCGACTTTTGTTTACTTGATTCCTACCTTGGTGTTATTTGGCTTAGGTATTGTACCTGGGCTTATCTCAACCATTATTTTTGCTATCGCCGCGCCGATACGTTTGACCTACCTCGGCATTACCAAAGTGCCGGAAGAGTTGGTTGAAGCGGGCAAAGCTTTTGGCGCTAACCGGCTGAAGTTACTGCTTAAAGTAGAACTGCCTGCCGCTTTGCCTAGCATAATGGCCGGTATTACTCAGTGCATTATGTTGTCGCTTTCTATGGTGGTGATTGCTGCGCTCGTTGGTGCGGATGGATTAGGCAAACCTGTGGTTCGCGCGCTCAACACAGTGAACATCGCTCAAGGTTTTGAAGCCGGTTTGGCGATCGTTCTGGTGGCGATAATTTTGGATCGCCTTTGTAAAACACCTCAGCAGAAGGAGGCCTAATCATGGATGCCATTACAATTGAGAATGTTGATGTGGTTTTTGGCGACAAGCCAGAGCACGCTTTGGCGCTGCTCGATCAAGGTAAAACGCGCCAAGAAATCATTGATGAAGCAGGCCAAGTGGTGGGGGTGAACAAGGTTTCTCTCTCAATCAAAGAAGGCGAAATCTGTGTGTTGATGGGTTTGTCCGGTTCAGGTAAGTCGAGCTTATTGCGAGCGGTGAACGGCTTGAACAGCATTTCTCGTGGGTCGTTGCGTATAAAAGATGGGGACCAACAGGTCGATCTAGCGCAATGTGACGAAGCAACGTTAAGGCATTTACGAACGCATCGTGTTTCCATGGTTTTCCAAAAGTTTGCGCTGATGCCTTGGCTCACGGTGCTCGACAATGTTGCGTTTGGCCTAGAAATGCAAGGTATGGCGAAAAAGCAACGCCGTAAAAAAGCCAAAGAACAGCTTGAAATGGTGGGGCTTTCGGAATGGCAGGATAAGTATCCACATGAACTGTCGGGAGGCATGCAGCAACGCGTTGGCCTAGCGAGAGCGTTCGCGATGGACACCGACATTCTCTTGATGGACGAACCTTTTTCCGCCTTAGATCCGTTGATTCGCGCTCAGTTGCAAGATGAACTGATTCAACTGCAGAAAAAAATGAACAAAACCATTCTCTTTGTCAGCCATGATTTAGACGAAGCACTAAAAATTGGTAACAACATTGCGATCATGGAATCCGGATGCTTGATACAGCATGGCGCGCCAGAAGAGATTGTGTTGTCTCCAGAAACCGATTATGTGAAGGATTTCGTGGCCCACACCAATCCTCTCAATGTTCTGAAAGGTCGTACTTTGATGCTCAGCAAAGAATCATTGACGCAGACTGATGGCGCATGGCAAGTGTGTGGTAGGCAGGATTTGTGGTTGGAGCAGTCGGACCAGCAGATGACATTACGCAATTCAGACAAGCGCCTGCTGGCTTGGCCTTGTGAGCAGCAAGATCCTGTGGTTGATGACAATGTGCTTCTTGTCGCTTCACCCGATCTGGATATGCGCGAGATGATCGCGTTGAAAAAGAAAAATAGGCAGCCGATTTTGTTGGCAGAAGATGATCAATTTGTTGGCGTGCTCGATACGGAACATATCTATCAGGCATTGCTTGGAAACTACCAAAGCAGCGCATCGGCGAATGGCTTGGCGTAGTTTTTAGTGATACTCACTCAATAGCGGAGTAAGAAACCAAGATGGTTTGTCATGCAAACCATCTTGGTTGTTTTGAAGGGGACTAAGATTGTTGTTCCTTCAACATCAATGCCTTACTGCGCTCAATTACACTGATTGCCACCGCAAGAAACAGAATATCTTTCACTAGGAAGAAGTTCGTGACCAATTTGCGTAGGAATAGTACTGCTGGGTGAAAGCGTGAAATGAGTAATACTGTGCATTAGATCGGGCTATGAATCGAAGTGGGTGACTCTCTTCTTTTCAAACTGAAGTGTCAGATCTACTCCAAACCATAACAACTAAGGGTAATACAACTAAATTATGCAGTATTTTGCGTAAGATGTAGCTTCTTTGGCTGTCCAGTCACCTTTGGATTTCTCGTCCATATCCTCACACCAGCTCTTGCTACCAATCTCGTTGTTGAGTAGGCAGTGTTTGGCAAAGTCTAGCGTGTTTTGCCCGTTCCATTCGCTTTTCGGCTTATCGCGCATGTCGTTGCACCAATTTTCACTGCCCACATCGTTGCAAGCTGAAAGTGTTACTGCGCTTAACACAACAAATAGTGTTCTTTTCATTACGTCCTCATATTCGAGTCATTTTCTTCGCGCATTACTATACAGAATGGATTGAGGTTTGTGTTAATTCATGGCTAAAACATGTGCTCTTGTTTCAATGAGAGGGCTCACTGTACGGATTGTGTCGCTATCGAACTGACTCCTATGTTCGTTGAGCTGTTCGATAGTCTGTTTTAATTGATTGTGTTCCTCGAGATGGGTTTTGCAATGGTATGTGGCGCAACACCAAAATGGCGTTTGAAGGCATTGGTAAAGTTAGAGGGGTGCTGATAGCCCGACTCGTAAGCCGCTTCAGTTACTGACATTAAACCACTTTCGAGGTGTATCTTGGCCAACTGGAGTCGCCGATAGCGAATATAGGCATTGGCAGATAGGCCTAACGCTTGGTTAAACACTCTTTGCAACTTAGAGACACTAATGGAAAACAGCTGTGCTAAGTGGCTGAGTTCCAGATTACGATTTAGATTTGCATCAATATGAGCGAGGACGGGTTCAAGCAAGTTGAGTTGGTGTTGTCTGCTTGGTGCATTGGATTCAAGATCGAGTGGCTGCAACTGCTCCAATGCCAAGGCGATAAGTTGGTGGCAGGTGCATTCAAATGCGAGTTTCTCTTGCAATGTACTTGGTGAAGGATGGGTAAGCAGTTGTGTGATCAGTTTGCGCATCTGACCTGATATCTGCAATGTTTGGCTCGCTAGATGCGTGAAAGTGAATCGATACGCAGCGTCTTGGACACCAAAATGCCGCTCTAACCAGTGCGGTGCTAAAGCGATGTTCAACTTTTTTACACTATTTCCCGCCTTCAAAATCCGTCGAAAACGCACAGGTTTGGTCAGGTTGATCGCCACAGCATCAACAGGAGCGCCAGCGTGCAGTTCAAACGCCTCATCATCGAAACCAAAGGTGACGTTGCCTTCCAATATAAACACCAAACTCAAGCTCGGTGACGCACTCGAGATGACTTCACAGCTGCATCGTTCAACAGTAGTTCCTCCTTGTAAAACAATACCGTCACCATAGCGATAGTTGAGAAAACGTCCTTCGGTGAGCAACGGAGAACCGCTGATGCCTCTGGCAATAATCTGCTGGTTGTCGTCGTTCTTCACACATTCCGTTAGAGCAACTTTTCGGTGGCTGTACACGCGCGTTTCGTTTTGTTCCATGCTGACGTTTCCTCATAACTTGTCGGTTGTTCCGCATAAGCATTTGATCTTGGTCTCATAGCATCAGGATTCTATTATATTTGAGAATTATTATCATTATCAATATTTGGAACAATTCCATGGAACAGACAAAATACCATCGCTTTACACTTTCATTGCTTTCCTACTCAGTCGCACTTGGCATATCGAGTGGTGCGATGGCTCAAGAAAATAGTGCCTACGACCCGCAAACCAATGAAAGGCAAATCGTATGGGGAACGACCGTGTCCAGCAACACAGAGTCGATGGCGTCAGATGATATGTCGTTAAAACAGGCGGATCACATGTCTGATTTGCTGCGTGATATCCCCGGTGTCGATGTGGGCGGCACGCATTCAGTCAACCAGCGAATTACCATTCGTGGCTTAGGTGAGACAGATTTGGATATTCGACTTGATGGCGCTTCTCAGCATGCCAACATGTTTCATCATATCGGTAATTTGACGCTCAATCCTGACATTCTGAAATCGGCAACGATTCAAGTAGGTAACAACTCGGTGGTGCAAAATGGGCTAGGTGGCTCGGTGTTATTCGAAACCAAAGATGCGCGTGATCTTCTCCGCTATGGCGAGACAATCGGTGCCCGTGTTTTTGCTGATTATCAAACCAATGACAGCCAACAAGGATCGCTCACTGCCTATGGTCTGGCTGGTGAGCAGTTTGACTGGATGCTCTATGGCAATTACTTGAGTCGAGATGACTTTAAAGATGGAGAAGGAACCACATCATTTGGTTCTGCTGGTGATGTGTACAATATCTTAGCGAAAGTGGGTTTTGAACCGAGTGAGCGCCATCGTTTGGAGCTGACTTACGATCTCTATCGTGACAAAGGTGACTATCGACCAAGACCCGATATGTCGGGCAGCGCCAACCAAGGGCTTTCCCAAGCAATCCTGATTCCAACGCAATATGATCGTGATACGGTCACTTTAGGTTATGAACTGTTAGGAGAACAGCACAAAGGGCGTGTTAGCCTCTATTCAAGTAAAACGGAAATTACGCGTGATGAGTCTGTTATTCCAGTTGGGCGCTGGCCAGCAAATCGCTTGAGTGAAAATGTGGCCCAAAACCGCAATACAGGTCTAAACGCTCAGTTTGTTTCTTATTTCAATGGGTTTGGCCTAGAGAACGCAACGACTTATGGCCTCGATTACATGGACAAGCGATCCAGTGCGACGTATGGCGGCAGTAAATACATGGAAGAATCCGCGGATTCTTTGGCGCTGTTTGTGGAAAATCAGCTATGGATTACAAAAGACTGGTCAGTTACCGGAGGGTTACGTTGGGATGACTACACAAGAGATGCGGTCAATGATTCTCGCGAGTTTGATGATGTCACTTGGGCGCTAGCGACAGAATGGCAAGCCACTGAACAGCTGGCTCTGTTTGCGAGTACACGTAGCCTGTTCAAAGGGCCTGAACTTATGGAAACCTTTATTCGAGCTCAGCACTCGACGTACTTGACCGATGATCTTAAGGCTGAAACGGGTCAGAATACGCAAGGTGGCGTGAAATATCGACAAACGTTTGGTGAGCATAGCGTCGCTGCCAATGTAACGGTGTTTGATACACAAATTGATGATTACATTGCTGAGTCCTATCAAGGTGCGACGAGAAGTTATTTGGTTTACAACCTCGGTGATGTGGAAATCAAAGGCTTTGAGGCCGCTGTCACTTACGGCTATGACGCATTCAATGCGAAATTGTCCTATGCGAAATCGGACATGAAAAATAAACAAACAGGTGGCCCGGTTGCCGCTGGCAATGGACGTAGTATGGATATGGGCGACAGCGTTGCGCTTACGCTAGATTACTATGCAGGTTCACTTGATCTTCTGCTTGGTTGGAGCTCGATAGTGGTGCTAGAAGAAGATAATGTTTTCGAAGGCACGCCAGTTAAAGAAGGTTACGATGTACACAACCTATATGCCCAATGGCTGCCACAACAGGTTGAGGGATTAACCGTCACATTTGGCGTTGATAATATCTTGGATGAAACCTATACCTCTCACGCCTCACGCTCGGGTTTTGCGAGAGGTTATAAGTTGGATGACTATGAGCCGGGAAGAAACGTCAAGCTTTCTGCAGCATATCAATTCTAGGCGTTTGCTGTGCAAGTGGGGCTGATGTTCTGCCCCACTAATTTGAAAGACGAATAATCGCGGACGACGGCTTTCTTAGGCTTTTGCAAACTGTAGGGCTTTCTGTTTAAAAAAAAGCCAGCCGTATCAGCGGCTGGCAAAGGCAGTGTTTAAAAGGGATTAATTGTATTGTTGTTCCAGCGCTTGCGCTTTAACAAAGCTTGGGTGGCTGGCGAGTGTATCCGCGTAACGGGCAAGGTTCGGATACTGCTCAAGCAAACCAAATTGCTGCACAATCTCGACAATGAACGAGTTCATGATGTCGGCACCGGAGAGCGTCTCACCAACAAGGTAGTTTTTGCCCTGCAAGCTTTGGTCGAGATAACCCACCACTTTGTTGATCTCCGCATCTGCGTACTGAGCAAGAAACTGCGTTTGCGCGCCATCTTTGGTTAAAAAGACTTTAAGCAGCAAAGGCAAAATGCCGGAGCTTTCCGCAAAATGCAGCCATTGCAGATATTCCACGTACTCAGCGCTCTCTGGTGCTGGAGCCAATCGCAGTGGGGCGTGTTTGGCAATGAGGTATTCGGTGATCGCGCCTGACTCAGCAATCACTTTACCATCGGCTTCGATGACCGGTGATTTGCCTAGTGGGTGGATCGCTTTCAGCTCTGGTGGTGCTAAAAACGTCACGCTGTCTCGCTGGTAGGCGACAACGTGATAGTCAACGCCCAGCTCTTCCAGCAACCAAATGATACGCTTTGAACGGGATTTGTTGAGATGATGTAGAGTGATCATACCTAGCTCCTAGCGTGGTTGATTGGTTTGGACGACCATTTTGCCGAAGTTTTTCCCTTCAAGCAGGCCAATAAAGGCTTCAGGCGCGTTTTCCAGCCCTTGGACAAGATGTTCACGATAGTGAATTTTTCCTTGTGCTAGCCATTGGGTCATGTCCGCGGCAAACTCACCATAGCGATGGCCGTAATCATCAAAAATGATGAAACCTTGCATCTTGATGCGTTTGATCAACAGTTGCGCCATCAGCATAGACATGCGATCTGGACCTTCTGGCAGTGATGTGGCGTTGTACTGGGAAATCAAACCACACAGTGGAATGCGTGCACCAGTGTTTAGCAACGGCATCACAGCATCAAAGACTTTTCCGCCGACATTTTCAAAATAGATGTCGATTCCGTTGTGGCATACTTTTGCTAATTGCTCGGCAAAGTCAGCCGCTTTGTGGTCGATACATTCATCAAAGCCCAGTGTTTCTTTGGCAAATTGGCATTTTTCTTCGCCACCGGCAATGCCAATGACGCGGCAGCCCTTGAGTTTGCCAATTTGTCCCACCATAGAGCCGACCGCGCCTGTTGCTGCGGCAACCACTAATGTGTCCCCTTCTTTGGGTTGACCAATATCCAATAGGCCCATGTAGGCAGTAAATCCAGGCATGCCCATCACACCAAGTGCATAAGAAGGGTGGCTAGGCTGTTTGCCTAATTTGATCAAGCCTTCACCGTTGGAAAGCGCGTAATCTTGCCAACCTGTGTAAGCCAACACCCATTCACCCACTTCAAACTCGGCGTGGTTGGATGCTTCAACTTGGCAAACCGTGCCACCGACCATGACCTCATCGATACCAACGGGGTCGGCATACGATTTGGCATCGCTCATGCGGCCACGCATGTAGGGATCGAGTGACAGATAAACAGAGCGTAGCAGTATTTCACCTTGGGCTGGTGTTGGGATGTCACTCTGTGTAAGCGCAAAGTTTTCTGCGGTTGGTGCGCCTACTGGGCGAGACGCGAGCACGATTTGACGGTTTGTAGGGTGAGTCATCTATTCTTCCTTTATTAGACCGGTCGTCTAGTGTTTATTTCAAAAAATCCCGCCAGCAAGGCGGGGTGTCGATAACGTATTTGAACGTTACCCTTTGAGTATCTGTTTGGTGCTGGCTAAGCACTGTTCTAAATGCGTTTGATCCTGCATTAACTTATTTAACAAGCTGGCACCTAGCCATTGTTGGTAAAGCTGCTGTGCGGTAGCCGTGGCATTGTTTACCGAGATCGAACCATCATCAATGCCAGTTTGTACTGCGCTTGCCAACGCCAGAATAACGCGTTGTGCACCTTGCGAAAGGGTATGACGCATCGTTTCAGATAGGTCAGATACCTCAGCACTGAGCTTCACCACAAGACAGCGATTGGCATTACACACACCATTTTCAATCGAAAGCCAACGAGAAAAATACGAGATAAGGTTGTCAAAACCAGAGTCATTTTGCTGGTTAAAATGCGCCTCTAAGCGAGCAAGGTATTGATGAAAATATTCCTCAATCAATGCTTGGCCAAATTGCTCTTTCGACTTGAAGTAATGATAAAACGAGCCTTTCGGCACGCCTGCTTCTTTCAACAATTGCGACAATCCCACGGCAGTAAAGCCCTGGTTGACGACGAGTTGATAGCCAACGTCAAGAATGTGTTGGCGAGTGTCATTGGTTTTCGTATTCATGAGCGGCACTATAAATGATATTAGACCAGTCGTCTAGTGTTTGGCTGGTGTTTGATCTTATAACGATCAATTTGTTTTCTTTTCTCGTGGTTTGGTAATAGAATAGCGCCGCTTAAGGGAGTAGCCTTCCTCATGGTTTGAGGAGTGAATATCAACAGTCTCCGAGCTTAATGCTTGTGGTATTCACGTTCATCTGTTCTGGCAAGACTTAAGCAAAGTTTGAATTTGGGTAGCATTTCAAACTTTGCTTCGGTTAAAGCCTACCCGAGATACGAGTATGCATGCGATATTACATGTACTTGGTATCGGAGAGCAGACGTAAGATTCCCTTCATTTCTACACTACTTCTCTGAACTGCCATTACACATTTATCAAGCTTACTCATGTAGTCATTTTCTTTTCAGGATACAAACATGTTACTGGCAAGTGTTGCAATTATTTTAGGCTTCGCGCTTTTGGTTTGGAGTGCGGATAAATTTGTCGAAGGGGCCGCTGCGAGTGCCAAATACGCGGGAATGCCAGCGTTACTGATCGGTATGCTGGTGGTCGGCTTTGGTACCTCAGCGCCAGAAATGGTGGTCTCGGCGATGGCAGCAATGGATGGCAATCCTGCATTGGCGTTGGGGAACGCACTGGGTTCCAACATCGTAAATATCGGTTTGATCCTTGGCGTCACGGCCGTGATTTCTCCGATCGTGGTGCATTCCAACATCATTCGCAAAGAGATTCCGTTGTTGCTGCTCATTACCCTATTACTAGGGGGGATGCTGTGGAACCAAACCATTAGCTTGATGGAAGCGTTTGTGTTGCTGGCGAGTTTCTTTGCTATGGTTGCTTGGTCAATTTGGAGTGCGATGCGTGCCAAAAAAGACTCTCTTGCCACAGAGTTTGAGCAAGAACTCGACGTACCTCAGCTTTCTAAAGGGATGGCTATTTTCTGGTTGATCGCCGGTTTAGTTCTGCTTATCGTCAGCTCAAGAATGCTGGTGTGGGGCGCAGTAAACATTGCTCAGCAACTGGGCATCAGCGATTTACTAATTGGCTTAACCATCGTCGCTTTAGGTACCTCTTTACCAGAACTTGCCGCATCGATTGTGGCTGCAAGAAAAGGTGAACACGATATTGCTGTGGGTAATATCGTCGGTTCAAATATGTTTAACTCATTGGCAGTGGTGGGGATCGCAGCCAGTATTGAGCCAATCGAAAATATTGGTTTAGAAGTGTTTTGGCGAGATTGGGCAACCATGCTGTTTGTCACGTTACTATTGTTAGTGACCGCTGCGCGCTTTGGCAAAAAACAGACTATTACTCGAATGGAAGGCGCTGCACTGCTAGGTTGCTATGTGGTTTATAACGGTTACTTGGTTTACGGTGCGTTATAGGATTTCAACGGTAAATTAACCGCTAGAGCAAGTCGAACAATCCAGTTACCAATCAGAGTTGTGCATGGCAGAGCATGGTTGGTAACTGGAACACTTAAAGCGCATACTGTTTCTCGAATTCTTTCTGTTCCAAAATGTCTTCGATTCGCTTTCGAGTTTGGTGCTGTGTGAGTGGCTTTTTCTCATCAGCGTCTAATGTCTCTTTCTTACTTGTTTTTTCTTTTTTCTTATCCATTTTCGCTCTCTATCTGTGTTTTTCTTTGATGTTATCTATTGATGAAATACACCTAAAAGACCGAGAATGCACCTATTTTATTTCCACTGAGTGAAAAAATACTGCCTTGGTTCGATTTTTCACAAAAATCAAAGTTTAAATCAAAAAGGCCGAGCTGAGTTTTGAGTACAACATGGCGCGTTAATATATCACTGTTAAGTTGATGTATTTCTGCAGACCAATTTAAATTATCTTTGTAAATATTAAAGTTTATTTTGAACATGCTTTAAATTTTCTTCCTTTATGTGTTTTTCACGTAATAGTTGATACCAATGACGTTGGCGAGTGGTTCTACGAGACATAAGTCCTCCGATGAATTTGATTGAATGAATATACAAAACCAATATGACACAGATGTGTCTACTCCTATTCTGTTGGCAACAAAAAAGTCTTTAAAACTGTCGACAAACAGATCAGAGGTATTTGATGAAGGTGATTGATTTTAAATGGATTACACGATGGGGCAGAGCAGGAGATGGCGTGGCCGTGGTGACCACGCCATTAAAATTATAGCGCAGTTACGTTTGCAGCTTGTGGGCCTTTTTTGCCTTGCTCAACTTCAAATGTTACGCGTTGGCCTTCTGCCAAAGTTTTAAAACCTGTTGAAACGATAGAGTTGAAGTGAACAAACACATCGTTACCACCGTTGTCTTGAGAAATAAAACCGAAACCTTTCGTTTCGTTAAACCATTTTACTGAACCAGTTACTTTATTAGACATAGATACCTCTAAGTATTAAATTTTTCGATTAATTAATTGCTGATAACAAAAGCTATTATGGGTATTAAGGAAAAGCTGTCGCAGAGGCTAAACGAAGGGTATCGAAAGATAACTGAGATTAAACTTGAACTAAATCTATCATGAATAGCTCATTTGGTAAGAGCTGATGATTACTATACACACTTTTTATTTATTAGATAGCTTTATTTTGTTTTTAAGCAAATTATTTTTTAGCATGGTTAAAAATAAAAAGAGAGGTGCTTTTAAACCTCTCTCTTTTGTGACATGCCTTTGCGGGTTGGTTTTAGCCTTGCTTACGAATCAAGTAATCAAACGCTCCCAAGCTCGCTTTTGCACCTTCGCCCATTGCGATGATGATTTGCTTGTAAGGCACGGTTGTCGCGTCACCAGCGGCAAATACACCTTCTAGGCTGGTTTCACCACGGCTACCGATTTCGATTTCGCCGCGAGCAGAAAGCTCAACGTCAGAATCTTTTAGCCACTCGGTATTCGGCACAAGACCAATTTGAACAAAGATACCAGCAAGATCTAACTGCTTGATCTCATCAGTGTTGCGATCTTTGTATTTCAAGCCAGTCACACGTTTACCATCACCAACCACTTCAGTGGTTTGAGCCATGGTGATGATATCGACGTTAGGCAGAGAGTTCGCTTTGTTGATCAGTACTTGGTCTGCGCGCAATGTGTCAGCAAACTCCAAAACCGTCACATGTTCTACGATACCTGCAAGGTCAATGGCCGCTTCGATGCCGGAGTTACCTCCACCAATAACAGCGGTTTTCTTGCCTTTGAACAAAGGGCCATCACAGTGTGGGCAGTACGCCACGCCTTTATTGCGATATTCTTGTTCACCAGGGACGTTCATTTCACGCCAACGAGCACCAGGGCTGAGGATCACGCTGTTACTTTTAAGCGTTGCACCACTTTGTAGATTGACGTGAATTTTGCCATCTTCAGTGTATTGCGCGCCCATCAGCTTTTCAGCTTGCTGCTCTGTGATGATATCAACACCGTACTCTTTCAAGTGCTCACCAAGGTTAGCCGCCAGTTTTGGACCTTCCGTGTGTTTGACTGAAATAAAGTTTTCAATTGCCATGGTGTCCATCACCTGACCACCCAAACGCTGAGCAACAATACCAGTGCGAATGCCTTTACGCGCTGCGTAAATCGCAGCGGCTGCACCTGCTGGGCCACCACCGACAACAAGAACGTCATACGGATCTTTTTCATTAAGACTTGCCGCCGCTTTTTCTGCTGCGCCATCGTCCAATTTGTTAAGAATTTCTGTCAATGACATGCGGCCTTGACCAAACAGCTCACCGTTTACAAAGACGCTCGGTACCGCGAGGATGTCACGCTGCTTCACTTCATCTTGGAACAGGGCACCATCAATCATGGTTGCGCGAATTTTCGGGTTAATCGCCGCCATCATGTTGAACGCTTGCACCACATCCGGACAGTTTTGACATGAAAGGGAAATAAAGACTTCCACATCGAGTTCTTTGTCTAGTTGTGCAATCTGTTCGATGGTTTCTGCATCCAGTTTGATCGGATGACCACCTGAATGAAGCAGGGCAAGAACTAAGGATGTAAATTCATGACCCATTGGCAAACCTGCAAAGCGAAGCGCAGTGCTTTTCTCTGGGTTAGTCACCGTCATAACGGGCTTGCGTGTGCTCGCAGCATCATCACGGACAACGGTGATCAGCGGGCTTAGATCTGCGATTTCATTGGCGAGCGCAAGAATATCTTGTGAGCCTTTACTGTCATCTAGGCTGACCACTAAACGGACGTCTTGTTTTAGATTTGTTAGATACTGGGTTAACTGTTGCTTGATCGCTTGGTCTAGCATACTCGAATACCTTTATAGTTTTTTTAAATTGGAGAGCGGTCACTCTGGATATCAGGGGGAGAGTGGACCGAGCATTTAGGTCGTCAAGTAAAACGCCCGGCCCACTCTTTAACTTAAGGGGTAATCAACGCAAATGGTTAGATTTTGCCAACTAGGTCTAGTGAAGGTGCTAGCGTTTGTTCGCCTTCTTTCCATTTAGCAGGACATACTTCGCCTGGGTGCGCAGCAACGTATTGAGCTGCTTTGATTTTGCGTAGTAGGTCTTCTGCGTCACGGCCGATACCTTCTGCTGTAATTTCAACCGCTTGGATAACACCTTGTGGGTCGATAACGAAGGTTGCACGGTCTGCAAGACCTTGGCCTGGGCGCATTACACCAAAGTTGTTGGTAATGTTGCCAGTTTGGTCGCCCACCATGAAGTATTTGATTTTGCCGATAGTTTCAGAGCTGTCATGCCACGCTTTGTGAGTGAAATGCGTGTCAGTTGACACTGAGAATACTTCCACACCGCGAGATTGAAGCTCTTCGTAGTGGTCTGCTAGGTCACCAAGTTCAGTCGGACAGACGAAAGTGAAGTCCGCTGGGTAGAAGAAAAATACCGACCATTTGCCCAATACATCTTGTTCAGTGATGTCAACGAATTTGCCATCTTTGTATGCTGTTGCGCTAAATGGTTTGATAGTAGTGTTAATCATATTCTTGATTTCCTTTAAGTTTGTTAGGTTTGGCATCGCTTGCCTTCGGGAGGTATATTCCCATTCTGACCCATGAAAGGAAAATTGCTTGTGGCTATTCTATTGATAGGCGTTTTCTATTTTACCTAGGGGAACAAAGGCGTTATTTGAAAAGTCTTATCTATTGATTGTGGATTTTTAATAGGTGATGTTTTGTGTGATAGGAACCATTCTCTAAAGCGCTTCTGCTCTGCTGGCTTAGGGCTTTCTGGGCTAAGGCTTTTTGGCCAATGACACTTTTGAGTTCGGTTGCTTGTTGAGCTGACGGCTGATTTGCCAGCCAGTTTGGATGAGTAAATCAAGATCGACACCAGTTTCTATGCCTAATCCTTGGCACAAATAGACCACATCTTCACTGGCGACATTGCCCGACGCCCCGGGAGCATAAGGGCATCCACCTAGGCCAGCCACACTGCTGTCTAGCGTATTGATGCCCATCAGTAGCGATTGATAGATATTGGCAATTGCTTGGCCATAGGTATCGTGAAAATGCACGGCAAGGTGTTCACATGGCACTTGTTTCATCACTGTATCGAGCATGGTGGCGACTTTACGTGGCGTGCCTGTACCAATGGTATCGCCAAGTGAAATCTCAAAGCAGCCTAACTGATATAGCGCAGAAGCTATGGAAGCCACTTGGCTGGGCGGGGTTGCACCATCGTAAGGGCAGTCAATGACAGTAGAAAGGTAACCTCGTACGGGGATGTTGAGCTGCTTGGCTTGTGCCATTACAGGTTGAAAGCGCTCTAGGCTTTCGGCAATGGAGCAATGAATATTGTGTTGGCTAAACCCTTCACTGCAAGAGGCGAAGACGGCGACGTGATCCACTTGGGCAGAAACAGCGGCTTGAAAACCCTGCAAGTTAGGTGTGAGGGCACTGTATTGAACTCCCAGACTGCGGTGAATTTGTTCAAACACAGCAAGAGAATCTGCCATTTGTGGCACACGTTTAGCAGAAACAAACGCGCCCGCTTCGATGCGTGTTAATCCGGTTTGGGAGAGGGCGTTGATCAGCGCCACCTTGCTATCGGTGGAAACGGCGCCCTCGTTTTGTAAGCCGTCACGAGGGCCAACCTCAACAATCGTGACGTGTTCAGGCAGGGTTAAGTTCTCTGCAGAGAAGCGGCTCATTCAATCTCCCTTTTGGCCGGACACCAACTGGGTAACCTTTTGCTAAAAAATGCATTGAGCCCTTCTTGGCCTTCTTCACTGCAACGAATATTGGCGATCATGGCACTGGTTTTGTCGATCAACGGCGATTCGATGGGCATGGATGCGCAATCTTGGCAGAGCCGTTTTACTTGTTGCATCGCTTTCGGACTGTTGTGCAATAGGCGCTGGGCCATCGATTGTGTGGTCTGCGGCAACTGTTTCTCGTCGTTAACCACAATGTGCACCAATCCCATTTCCAGTGCGGTATTGGCATCAAAGGTTTCGGCACTGAGCATGTAACGTCGAGCATGTCGTTGTCCCAAACTTCGGCAGACATACGGCCCAATGGTGGCAGGAATCAACCCTAATTTAACTTCACTCAAACAGAAGCGGCTTTCCGCGGTGGCAATGGCGATATCGCAACAACAAATCAACCCAAGTGCACCACCAAAAGCCGCGCCTTGAACGCTGGCGATGGTGGGGGCAGGGAAGTGGTCGAGGGTTTGCATCAACTTGGCCAAGCGTTTTGCATCTTCAAGGTTAGCGGCTTCGTCTTGCTCTGCCATGGCACGCATCCAGTTGAGATCGGCCCCAGCCGAAAAGTGTGGCCCGTTGGCGTTGAGAATCAAAACCCGCAATTGTGCGTTTGAAGCGAAGGTTTCTAGCGCTTCAATCAATGCGCGGATCAGGTCGGCATCAAAGGCATTGTGCTTTTCAAGCCGATTAAGGGTTAACGTGGCAACCCCTTGCTGATCCATATTGGCTAATAACGCCTGCCTAACCATAGGTTAACTCTCCAACGTGTGACTATTTACATGCGGAAAATACCAAACTCGCTGTCGCCGATCGGCGCATTCAAGCTTGCGCGTAATGCACGACCAACGATGGCGCGAGTCTCTACGGGATCGATGATGCCGTCATCCCATAATCGCGCACTGGCGTAATAGGGATTACCTTGGCTTTCGTACAGTTCAAGAATCGACTGACGATAATCGTGTTCATCTTGTTCTGGCCAGTGTTCCCCTTGGCGTGCTTTTACGTCACGACGCACTTGCGTGAGCACCCCTGCTGCTTGTTCGCCGCCCATGACCGAAATGCGAGCGTTGGGCCACATCCACAACATAGTGGGATCATAAGCCCTGCCACACATGCCGTAATTGCCCGCACCATAAGAGCCGCCGATGATCACTGTAAACTTAGGCACATCGGCACATGCCACCGCCATCACGAGTTTGGCGCCGTGTTTCGCAATGCCCTCTGCTTCGACTTTTTTCCCCACCATAAAGCCAGTGATGTTCTGTAAAAAGAGTAGTGGAATTTTGCGTTTTGCGCACAACTCAATGAAATGTGCGCCTTTTTGCGCCGATTCAGAGAAAAGAATGCCGTTGTTGGCCACAATTCCGATCGGGAAACCCAGCAAATGCGCGAAGCCACACACTAAAGAAGGGCCGTACATCGCTTTAAATTCGTCAAAGTCGGAGTCATCGACCATTCTGGCAATCACTTCACGAACATCAAAAGAGAGCCGCAAGTTAGCATTGACGATGCCGTAGATCTCATCGGCAGGGTAACGTGGTTCAAGAACGGGTTTCGGCGCGCATGGTAGAGCGGGGGCGTTGCAACTCTCGATGGCTTGACGAGCCAGTTGCAGAGCGTGTTGTTCATCCAGTGCGTAATAATCCGCCACGCCTGATTTTTTGCAATGCACGTCCGCGCCGCCCAACTCTTCTTCGCTGACAATTTCACCCGTTGCGGCTTTGACCAGCGGTGGGCCACCTAAAAATATCGTGCCTTGCTGGCGAACAATGATGGACACATCCGCCATCGCGGGGATGTATGCGCCCCCCGCGGTACATGGGCCAAGGACAACGGCAATTTGAGGAATGCCAGCGGCCGACATGCGAGCTTGATTGTAGAAAATTCGACCAAAGTGATCTTTATCGGGAAAGACTTCCGCTTGGTGAGGCAGGTTCGCCCCGCCGGAATCCACCAGATAGACGCAAGGCAGCTGACATTTCATCGCGATCTCTTGCGCTCGGAGGTGTTTTTTTACCGTGAGTGGGAAATAGGTGCCGCCTTTGACCGATGGATCGTTGGCGATCACCATGCATTCGATGCCCTGAATCTGACCAATGCCCGCCACGACCCCCGCACAGGCGATGGGTTCGTCGTAGACATTCCACGCAGCAAATTGGCCGATTTCAAGTAGTGAGGTGTTCTCGTCAAGCAGCTTGGCGATCCGCTCACGAACGGGTAACTTGCCTTTCTCTCGTTGGCGCTGCTGCGCTTTTACCCCTCCGCCTTGATGCACCAAGTTTAAGTTAGCACTCAGCTTGCGTACCAATTCTGCCAAGGTTTGGTAGTTTGATTGATAGAGGGCATCTTCTTTGCGTGCTTTTGTCGGTAAAACAGCCATGTTCCTTCCTTAGCGGGCATCGCTTCGCTGAAATTAGCGAGATTCGTTAAACAGCTCTCTGCCGATGAGCATGCGGCGGATTTCCGAAGTTCCAGCGCCAATTTCGTACAGCTTGGCGTCACGAAGCAGGCGGCCAGTGGGAAACTCGTTGACGTAGCCATTGCCGCCAAGCAGTTGAATGGCGTCAAGCGCCATTCGAGTAGCCAATTCAGCGCTATACAGGATCACGCCGGCAGCGTCTTTGCGCGTCACTTCTCCGCGATCGCACGCTGCCGCGACGGTATAGACGTAACTGCGTGCCGCGTTCATTTGGGTATACATGTCCGCCAATTTGCCTTGCACTAATTGGAACTCGCCAATCGGCTGGCCAAACTGCTTACGATCGTGAATATATGGAATCACCGCATCCAAACAGCTGCGCATAATACCGAGAGGTCCTCCGGCCAACACCACGCGTTCGTAGTCCAAACCACTCATTAACACCCGCACTCCGTGGTTGACTTCACCCAACACGTTCTCCTTAGGCACAAGGCAATCTTCAAACACCAATTCGCTGGTGTTTGAGCCGCGCATGCCCAATTTGTCGAGCTTCTGAGCCGAGTGAAAACCGGGGAATGCACGTTCAACAATAAACGCGGTAATACCATGCGTCTCGGCTTTGGGATTGGTTTTGGCGTACACCACCAATGTATGTGCATCGGGGCCGTTGGTGATCCACATTTTGCTGCCGTTGAGCACAAATTGATCGCCTTTCTCTTTTGCTTTCAACTGCATGCTCACCACGTCAGAGCCGGAGTTGGCCTCGCTCATGGCGAGTGCGCCAATGTGCTCGCCAGAAATCAATGCAGGCAAGTAATGGGCTTTTTGCTGCGCGTTGCCGTTACGGTAGATTTGGTTAATGCACAGGTTGGAGTGGGCACCATAGCTCAGTGCCACGGAGGCGGAGGCGCGACTGATCTCTTCCATTGCAACGACGTGAGCGAGATACCCCATATCTGCGCCGCCATATTCTTCACTGATGGTGACGCCGTGCAATCCCATTTCCCCCAGCTTAGTCCACAAATGATCGGGGAAATGGTTGGCACGATCGATGTCTGCCGCCAGTGGCGCGATATGTTCGTTAGCAAAAGCATTGACCTGTTCTCTAAGCAGATCGATGGTGTCGCCAAGTCCGAAATTGAGGGGTTGAAACCTATCTTTCATAGCGCCTCCTGAGCAGCCATGCGGGTGTTTCACTACCTATCCCGAGGGTGGATTTATCGCACTGGTTAAGCCCGTTTTGATCGGCTGGCAAGTTCATGCAGTGCGTGTTGGCAGCGCTGTTTGGCTGCATCGAGCTCGCTCATGACCACGCTAATATCGTCGAGCTGACGCTGCAAAATCGCTTGTTTCTCATCAATGATATTGAGCATTTTGACCAATTGAGTCTCGCTTTGGCGCAGATCATACAGCTCGAACAGTTCACGTATTTCCGCTAATGAAAAGCCGAGCCTTTTCCCTCGCAAAATCAATTTCAGCCGCGTTTTATCACGGCGCTGATAGATTCGGGTGTTGCCTTTGCGCTCTGGTTGCAACAAGCCAACGTCTTCATAGAAACGGATACTGCGCGTCGTGATGTCGAACTCTTTTGCCAGTTCGCTGATTTTAAACGTTTCCATTTCAGACCCCCTTAGAGGTATTTATGCGATGTTGATAAGCCACAGCATGGCACGCGAGGTGTTCATGAAAATTGCCATTGTTAAAAAAATGCTTCTTTACGTTTACGTAAATGTTAGTGCTATGCTTACGTAAACGTCAAGAAAGCCGCCAGAGCGAATTTGAGTAAAACGCGTTTCTCGCGGCAGGGAGCGAATATGGCGAAATCAATTTGGATAGTGGCAGCAAAACGTACCCCGATAGGGCGATTCCAAGGGGCGCTCGCCGCGCTGAGTGCACCGCAATTAGGCGCTGCCGCGATTCACGCGGCGATGGATGCCGTTTCGTTGTCCGCGCAACAAGTGGATGAAGTGTATATGGGGTGCGTGTTGCCCGCAGGGTGTGGTCAAGCCCCCGCACGGCAAGCGGCACTGAAAGCCGAATTGGGTTATTCCACGCCTTGTACCACAGTCAATAAAGTGTGTGGCTCTGGGATGAAAGCGGTGATGTTGGCCTATGATCAGCTCAAAGCGGGTGATAAGTGCTGCATGATTGCGGGGGGAATGGAGAGCATGACCAATGCCCCATATCTATTGAAAGAGTCGCGCAGCGGCATGCGAATGGGCCACAAAACCACCTTCGATCATATGTTTCTTGATGGATTGCAAGATGCCTATGAGGGCCATTTGATGGGCGTTTATGCGCAGCAAATCGCTGACAAACTCAATTACACCCGAGAGCAAATGGACACTTGGGCCATTCAATCGGCGCAGCGTGCGACTCAGGCACAGCACGAAGCGCAGTTCAAAGAGGAAATCACCCCGATTTTTCTCGAAGGACGCAGCAGCATGACGCTGGATCATGATGAGCATCCAACCACCATTCAGCTCGACAAAATTCCCAAACTGAAACCCGCGTTTGCCGATGACGGTACGGTGACCGCCGCCAATTCCAGCTCGATTGCGGATGGCGCAGCAGCACTGATATTGGCCGATGGTGATTGGGCCGAAAAACAAGGCTTAACACCGCTGGCGATCATTCGTGGCCATGCAAGCCATGCTCGCTTGCCCGCCGAGTTTACCGTTGCGCCCGTTTACGCGATTGAGCAACTGCTCAGCCAGCTCGATTGGGGAATCGACGAGGTGGATTTGTGGGAGATCAACGAAGCGTTTGCCGTCGTGACACAAATTGCTATTCAGCAGCTCGGCTTGGCCGTAGACAAAGTCAACATCAAAGGGGGCGCCTGTGCGTTAGGGCACCCTATTGGTGCCAGTGGTGCCCGAATTTTAGTCACTTTGATTCACAGCTTGCGTCAACTACAAGCGTTGGGCACCAATGGTGACGCTAAGTGCCGTCGCAGTGTCAAAGGCGTGGCTGCACTGTGTATTGGTGGCGGAGAGGCCACCGCGATTGGTATCGAAATCCCGGTGTTTTGAGTGGCCAATACAGCTGTGTCATTAGCACGATGCAACGAATGAAAACGACGCAATGAACGCAGACGCAAACAGAATCAGGGCGAATGAAACCATAAGGAAAGCCAACATGACCCAATCAGTACCTCTTTTTATCCAAGGTTCGTTTGTCGAATCTCAGAGCAACGAATGGATTGATGTGACCAACCCAGCCACCGGTGAGGTGATTGCTCGTCTGCCTTGCGCCACGCCAGCCGAAATGACCAATGCGATTACCTCTGCAAGTGAAGTGTTCCAATCATGGAAAGAGGTTGCGGTCTCTGAACGAGCCAGATTGATGTTGCGTTATCAGCATTTGCTCAAAGGAAACCACGATGCGCTGGCGCAATTGCTCTCTCAAGAAACGGGCAAAACCCTTGCCGATGCCAAAGGCGATGTGTGGCGAGGGATAGAAGTGGTGGAACAAGCGGCCAATATCGCCAGCAATATGATGGGAGAGACGGTGGAAAATGTGGCCACTGATATCGACAGCTACTCCCTAATCCAGCCATTGGGTGTCTGCTGTGGTATTACACCGTTTAATTTTCCTGCCATGATCCCGTTGTGGATGTTCCCGATTGCCATTGCCAGTGGCAATACGTTTGTACTGAAACCTTCTGAGCAGGTGCCGCTGACGTCTGTGCGTTTAGCGCAACTGTTTGCCGAAGCTGGTGCGCCGGATGGGGTGTTGCAGATCGTGCATGGGGGTAAAGCGCAGGTCGACTTTCTTCTCACGCATCCTGATGTTCGCGCCGTTTCGTTTGTTGGCTCGGTGCCGACCGCGCAATACATCTACCAAACCGCCACGCAAAACTTCAAGCGTGTGCAGGCGTTTGCTGGAGCGAAAAACCATATGGTGGTGATGCCCGATGCCAATAAAGCGCAGGTACTTAGTAACTTAGTTGGTGCCTCGGTCGGAGCCGCTGGGCAACGTTGTATGGCGATCTCCGTGGCGGTATTGGTTGGCGATGCCAAGCATTGGGTGGCGGATCTCAAAGCCGAGCTGGCCAAAGTCAAACCCGGTGCATGGGACGATGCCAAGGCAGCCTATGGCCCACTTATCAGCGCCGCCGCCAAGCAGCGCGTGTTGAGCTTAATTGCTGAAGGCAAAGCGCAAGGCGCGGTGTGTGAGCTCGATGGCAGTCAATGCCAAGTGGCAGGATACCCTAACGGCAACTGGGTTGGCCCAACGCTATTTAGTGGTGTCACCACAGAGATGAGCATCTATCAGCAAGAGATCTTTGGCCCGGTGCTGGTGTGTTTGGAAGTGGATAGCTTGGAAGAGGCGATTGCGCTGATTAACCGCAATCCGTATGGCAATGGCACCTCGATTTTCACCGCCAATGGCGCCGCGGCGAGAAAATTCCAACATCAGATCCAAGTGGGGCAAGTGGGCATCAATGTGCCGATCCCAGTACCGCTGCCATTTTTCTCATTTACCGGCTGGCGCGGCAGTTTTTATGGGGATTTGCATGCTTACGGTAAACAGGCGGTGCGTTTTTATACCGAGACCAAAACCGTCACGGCACGTTGGTTTGAAGAAGACTTGCCTAGCGGGCCAAACATGACCATTCAACTGCGTTAGCACCAACTGCACGCATTGAGGAATGAGGGAAAGAAAGATGGATTTTGAACTCAATGAAGATCAACGCGCCTTTGCTGACACCGCAGCGCAGTTCGCCCAAGAGAAATTAATGCCCAACGCGGCAGTGTGGGATGAGACGCAGTTTTTTCCTGTTGAGGTGCTCAAAGAGGCTGGAGAGCTCGGCTTTCTCAGCCTGTATGCACCGGAAGAGCAGGGCGGTTTGGGAATGAGCCGGTTGGATGCAGCGATCATTTTTGAACAACTGTCGATGGGTTGCACCTCCACCACCGCCTTTATGACCATTCATAACATGGTCAATTGGATGGTGGGCAGTTTTGCCACGCAGGAAGTGAAATCGCTTTATTGCCAAGGGCTTAACTCAGGTGATTTGCTTGGCTCCTATTGTTTGACCGAACCCAACTCGGGCTCTGACGCCGCATCATTGAAAACCACCGCTACGCGCCAAGGGGACGAATACCTGATTAATGGCGCGAAGGCGTTTATTTCAGGGGCGGGGGAAACGCAAGTGTTGGTTGTGATGGCGCGTACAGGGGGCGAAGGGGCAAAAGGGGTCTCGGCGTTTGTGGTCCCAGCGGATGCGCAAGGGGTCAGCTATGGACGAAAAGAACCGAAAATGGGCTGGAATAGTCAGCCAACCCGTTCTATTACTTTTGATAACGTGCGAATTCCGCTCAATCACCGTTTAGGCGAAGAAGGGGAAGGTTTTCGCTTCGCCATGAAAGGGCTTGATGGCGGTCGTATTAATATTGCGACCTGCTCGGTGGGCACCGCGCAGAAGGCGCTGAATTTGGCCACGCAATACGTTCAAGAGCGAAAACAATTTGGCCACACGCTCGCTGAGTTCCAGACGGTGCAATTTCGTTTGGCGGATATGGCGACAGAGTTGGTTGCCGCAAGACAACTGGTGCGTTTTGCAGCCAGCAAACTGGATAAGGGCGACCCGGATGCGACAGCGTATTGCGCGATGGCCAAACGCTTTGCCACGGACGTTGGCTTTAAAGTGTGTGATGAAGCGCTGCAACTGTATGGCGGCTATGGCTACATCAAAGAGTACCCGTTGGAGCGTTTTTTCCGCGATGTACGCGTGCATCAAATATTGGAAGGCACCAATGAAATTATGCGTTTGATTGTGGCTCGTCGTTTGCTGTCACAGCAATCCAGTTTGCTCTAGCGGCGAGCAATCCAAGGAGAAAAGGAATGTCTGACATAATTCCACCGAGTGAAAACGGTATTTCACTCTCCCTCAATGGTCATGTGGCGACGATCACCATGGTCAATCCTCCGGCCAATACATGGACGGCAAACTCTCTGACCGAGCTAAAAAAGACGGTGTTAGCACTGAATGACAACAAGGCGATTTACGCCTTAGTGCTGACCGGGGACGGCGAAAAGTTTTTCTCTGCTGGGGCCGATCTTAAATTATTCGCTTCGGGAGACAAGGGCGTCGCGGTGGACATGGCGCGTATTTTCGGTGAAGCGTTCGAGACACTCTCAGCTTTTCGCGGTGTTTCTATTGCGGCGATCAATGGTTATGCCATGGGCGGTGGGCTCGAAGTTGCGCTGGCTTGTGACATTCGCATTGCCGAAGAGCAGGCGGTGCTCGCCTTACCCGAGGCGAAAGTGGGGCTGCTGCCTTGTGCGGGGGGCACGCAAAACTTAACGGCCTTGGTCGGCGAAGGATGGGCCAAACGCATCATCTTATGTGGTGAGCAAGTGAGCGCGGAAAAAGCGCTGAGCATCGGATTGATCGAAGAAGTGGTGGCCAAAGGGGAAGCGCTGAACGCAGCACAAGCGTTGGCGCAGCAAGTGGCCAACCAGTCCCCCAGTTCAGTGTCTGCCTGTAAAAAGCTGATTCAGAATACGCGCCAAGCACCGCTGTCGATGGGGCTGATACGTGAGCGCGAGTTGTTTATTCAGTTGTTCGACACGCAAGATCAGCAAGAAGGGGTGCAAGCGTTCCTCGAGAAACGCGCACCACAATGGAAGAATCAGTAGTCACGCTGAATAGGAGGCACTATGACAGGCCGAGTCAGCTTTGAAGAATACCCTTGTAGCGAAGGCGATTATCGCATTGCCGTTGCCACACTCGAAAACCCATCAGCCCTCAATGCACTGAGCGAAGAGATGCTGGCGGCATTAAAAAACTCCCTGGAGAAATGGCACGAAGATGAGCAGATCATTTGTGTGATCCTCAAAGGTGCAGGTGAAAAAGCATTCTGTGCGGGTGGCGATGTAAGAGCCATGCATCATGTGATGAGTAGCGAGAGCAAAGCGTCGGCGCGCGCCTTTCTGACCGACTATTTCACCTTGGAATATCAGTGTGATTACCTCATTCATACTTACACCAAGCCGATTATTGGCTGGGGAGCAGGCATCGTGATGGGCGGTGGTATGGGGCTGTATATGGGCACCAGCCACAAGGTCGTGACACCACATTCGCGTTTGGCTATGCCGGAAATCAGCATCGGTCTATACCCAGATGTGGGTGGCACTTGGTTCCTCAATCGTCTCGATCCGGGTATTGGCCTGTTTCTCGCGTTGACGGGCGTCATGGTTAACGCCAGCGATGCGCTGAAGATTCACTTTGCCGATCATTTACTGCTGCCAGAAGAGCTGGATGTGCTGCTGGATCAACTGCAACACGCGCATTGGTCGAGCGCAGAGGATCACTACGAAGTGGTGACCGAGCTTCTGGAAAACTTGGCGGAGCACGCGTTGTCGCATCAACCTTCTCACCAGCTTATGCCCTATTTTGAGCAAATACAGCAGGCGTGCGAAGGGGAAAATGTCACGCAAGTGGTGCAGTCCATTTTGGCTTTGGAAGGCAGTGACTGGTTGAAAGGGGCGCAGCACAACTTGGCACAAGGTAGCCCAATCACTGCGCACATTTGCTATCGCCAAGCGCGAGACTATCACGAACTGTCACTGGCGGATTGCTTCCGCCTTGAGCTCGGTATCTCGGTGCAGTGTGGCTTGTTGGGAGAGTTCCAAGAAGGCGTTCGAGCGCGCTTGGTCGACAAAGATGGCCAACCGAATTGGCTTTACCCAACCGTGGCAGATGTGGACAGCAGCGTCATTGATGCGCTGTTTACCTCATTGTGGTCGGAGGACGATCACCCACTGGCACGACTGGGGAAATATTAGTCGCTCACAGTGCGCAAAGCAGGTCACTCAAAGTCTTGCCAATCAGGCATTGTAAACAGGCGTGGAATGCAGCACGCGCAGAGTCACAGCCAAGCGTAAAGAACATGGAGAACGTTATGCAAAACATCGGCTTTATCGGACTGGGTAATATGGGTGCGCCAATGGCGGAAAATCTGCTTAAAGCAGGCCATCAGGTCAAGGTGTTTGATCTCAACCAAGCCGCGTGCGAGAAGTTGGCACAGCAAGGGGCGAGCGTGTGCGCAAACCTTGAAGAGCTGGCTCAAGACGTAAGTTGCGTTATTACCATGTTGACCGCAGGTGAGCATGTTCGCAGTGTCTATCTTGGCACCCACCAAGGCGACAAAGGACTGTTGGCACTGGTCGCCGAAAACAGCTTACTCATCGACTCTTCGACCATTGATCCGCAATCGGCTCGATTGGTGGGAGAAGAGGCGGCTAAACGAGGTTTGGATTTTGTGGATGCGCCGGTTTCCGGTGGCGTCGCGGGGGCTCATGCGGCCACGTTGACCTTTATCGTTGGCGGCTCTGACAACGCGTTTGCTCGCGCCGAAACCATTCTCAAAAATATGGGTAAAAATATCTTCCACGCAGGCCAAGCGGGTGATGGCCAGATGGGCAAAATCTGCAATAACCTGATGCTGGGCATCCTCATGTCTGGAACGTGTGAGGCGTTAAACCTCGGCATTGATAACGGTCTCGACCCGACTGTTCTTTCCAACATCATGCTGCAAAGCTCTGGGCGAAACTGGGCTTTGGAGCTTTATAATCCGTGTCCGGGCGTGATGGAAAACGCCCCCGCCAGCCGCGGTTATCAGCCCGGTTTTATGAGTAAATTGATGCTCAAAGATCTCGGTTTGGGGTTAGATGCCGCAGCAAAGAGCCAATCTTCGGTGCCGATGGGGGCGCTGGCACGCAATCTCTACGCGTTTCACAACGCCGCGGGCAATGAGGAGTTGGATTTCTCAAGCCTATTTGAATTTTATGCCAAGAATAACAAAGAGTAAGTGGGTCAAAAGTACCGCGATTTGTTTTAGCGATTGAGGGAATCAAAATGCATCTAAAAGAGAGTGTGATTGCAATTACAGGAGCAGGGCAAGGGTTAGGACAAATGATGGCGGTGACGCTGGCGCATGCTGGCGCTGAGTTAGCCCTGCTGGATTTAAACGAAGAAGGGCTACGCCACACCCAAGAACAATGCCACATGTTGGGCACCAAAGCGCTGATTTATCCAATGAACGTGACGGATGAAGGGGAAGTGGAGCGCACCTTCGAGCAGATCGTCGAAGATTTTGGACAACTTGATGGGCTGGTCAACAACGCCGGGATTTTGCGCGATGGCATGCTGGTCAAAGTGCAAGACAGCAACATCAGCAAAATGTCACTGGAGCAGTTTAACTCGGTGATCAAAGTCAACCTCACTGGCACGTTTTTGTGCGGGCGTGAAGCGGCGGTCAAAATGATTGAAACCGGACGCAAAGGGGTCATCATCAACATTTCCAGCGTGTCCCGCGCGGGCAACATCGGTCAAACCAACTATTCGGCATCAAAAGCGGCGGTGGCGACGTTGGCCACCACTTGGGCCAAAGAGCTTGCACGTTACGGCATACGCGCTGCGGCGATCGCGCCCGGTGTGATTCACACCGCCATGGCGGATCAGATGAAACCCGAGGCCATCGCCAGACTAGAGAAAATGATCCCCGTGGGGCGAATGGGTGAAGCCAGCGAAATTGCGCACACGGTGAAGTTTATTTTCGAAAACGAGTACATTACAGGACGAGTGCTGGAAGTGGATGGCGGAATTCGCATGTAGCGGTGTTTTTGTTTTGGCTACTGTTTTGACGTCTTGAAAAGCGACCCCAAGCAACGGCTTGGGGTCGCTTATACCCTTCCTACTTGAAGCTGCAGCGGTGTTGGCTGCATTCGTTCACTGGCACGCCAGCCCGGCCCAATCACATAGCATATCTATGCTCATGGGGACTCACTCATTTGCCGCCTACCTGCAACTTCAAGTTGTTTGGGTATATGAGCTACTTGACGTAAATGCGTGGGTTACTGGTTCCCCATAGCGTATAAAGTTCAGGGAAGATCACTTCTGCATACTCTTCCATCTCACTGACCGAGATCTGTTGCTTCTTCTCACTGCCGAATAAGATCACTTCATCGCCCGGTAACACGCCTTTGATATTGGACACATCCACCATCGTAGTATTCATTGAAGCAACGCCCACCACATTGGCGCGTTGACCGTTGATCAACACTTGCGCTTTATTGCCCATTTTTCGTGGGTAGCCATCGGAATAGCCGACCGTGAGGTTTGCCATCACCGCGTCATTTTCTGTGGTAAACGTGCTGTCGTAACCCACGGTGCTGCCTGCCGGAAGCGAATGAAGTGAAGCAACGCGGGTTTTGAACGCCACAATAGAAGGGTACTCAGGGTTGGTCGGGAGATCACCATAGAGCACACCACCTGGGCGAACCATATCCAACTGCGCTTCAGGGACATTCAACGCGGTGTAGGAATTGGCCACATGTAGGGTGATCTCTTCACGTTTTAGCCCTGCACTTTCCATTAACCACTGTGCATGTTGGTTAAAGCTTTTTAGCTTTGTTCGTACATCCTCTGCATTGTAATTCGGGAAATGGGTCATGATACCGACCACGGCAACCGAAGGGTGCGTTGCAATGGCGACCGCTTCTTTTTGTCCACGCTCAGTGCTCATATCAATACCATTACGGCCCATGCCACCGTCGTTAAGAGCAAGGTGAACTTTAATGGTTTTGCTGTGCTTTTCTGCCAACGCCGATAAGTCACGCGCTTGTTGCTCGCTGCCGATCAACTCCTCGATTTGAAGATCGAGACCTTGTTCAATTTCGCTGTAACTTGCTGAGCGAACACGGAGCAGTTGTCCGGTGAAGCCACTTTCTCGGACGAGTTTAGCCTCCGCATTACTGGCGATAGCCACGCAGGGGATTTGTTGTTCAAGAATGGTTGGCATCAAACCACGAATTCCGTTGCCATAAGCGTCAGCTTTCATCACCGCACAAATTTTGGTTTGTGGGGCCATGTGCGATTTAAATTGCTCAATGTTGCTTCTGAATTGGCCGAGGCTGATTTCAAGCCAAGCATTGGCCCCAGCGATTTGGCTGGCTTGGTGAACCGTGTTGTCGAGTAAGAGAGGTGCGCTGTAAGAGAAAGCCGGAGTGAGACTGGCGCTAGCGATGGCAATGGATAGAAGGGTCTTGTTAAAGTTCATGTTATTTCCCTAAGAAAAACCCCAGCACTCAGGCCGGGGTGGTGATATTAATTCAGTTTGAAACGGCTCATCACGTTTTGCAACGAGACGGAAAGCTGCGTCAATTCACGGCACGCTTGCGCGGTTTGCTGTGAACCTTGGGCAACTTCTTGCGAGGCCAAGTGGATGTTCTCGATATTGCGGCTGAGTTCTTCTGCAACGGAATCTTGTTGTCCGCATGCGGTGGCGATTTGCGCGCCCACATCGGCAATGTGCGCGATAGACTTTTCAATCGATCCCATTAACTCTTGAGCATTGTTACCTTGCTCTACACAGGCGCTAATGCTGGTTCGTGAATCTTCGGTCGCATGTTTGGCTTGTTTTGCTAGTTCTTGCAACTTCTCAATGATTGCGGTGATTTCACCGGTAGAATCTTGCGTACGGCCTGCCAAGGTTCTTACTTCATCGGCAACAACCGCAAAGCCACGGCCAGATTCGCCAGCGCGCGCCGCTTCAATCGCTGCATTCAGTGCCAAGAGGTTGGTTTGGTCGGCAATACCACGAATCACATCCACCACAACGTTGATCTGGTTCGATTGTGCTTCGAGCTCGGCCACCGTGTCGCCCGCTTTGCCAATGATGTCGGCCACTTCTTCGATCGATACCACCATTTGATGCGTCTCTTTCGCACCATCTTGAGTACGGCGATTCGCGTCGTACGCTTGTGATGCAGAGTCTTCGGTATTGCGTGCAACGTCTGCCACGGTTGCTTTCATTTCCGTCATGGCGGTGGCCACCAAGGTCACCTGCATTTGTTGATCTTTCATGCCAGAAGCGGACATTTCAGAGATCTGTGTCATCTCTTCTACTGCGCTGCTTAATTGGGTTACCGCGGCAATCACGTTGTCGATCACTTGGCGCAGATCGTCTTGCATCTTAATGGTTGCATCAGCAAGGTCACCCAACTCATCGTTACCGATCGCATTTCGGTCGAGATCTTGCGACAGATCACCCCTCGCGATGGCATTGGCCTGACGAACGACAATGTTCAGCGGCCCACAAATGATACGAGTTAATAGCAGCGTCATAATCACCATCACAGCAAAGATGGAGATGTTGCTAATAACAGATGTCGTATTTAGGCCGTTAACAGACGACAGAATTTGATTCTTGTTGCTGTCCATCGCGTCTTTGAGGATCACGACCAGCGTATTCACTTCCTTCTCAATCGATTCAAAGGTCGACAGTGAGTTGGTGAGGATTGGATAAGCGGCGTCTTTGTCGCCTGCAAGCAAAGCATCATTAAACTTATCCATGGTACTGAGGTAACCGCTCCAAAGTGACATCAAACGGTTGTAGGTTTGCTCTTCTTCACCTGGCCAGACGCTTTTTCCGTACGAAGCCAAGCTTGCTTCGATCTCTCGACGGATGCTTTCGTTACGGGTGATGGTCTGTCTGATCTCATTAGTATCGCTCATGGCAAATACGGCAAATTGCGTACGACGCCAGTAGGAGATTTTGTCACGAATGGCATCGACTTTTTCCATCGCGGGTAGCGTATCTTCGGTGTAATTGAGCAACTCACTCTTTACCGTATTGAGCTCTTTAATTAAAAATATGCCGAAAGTGATATTGATTGCAGCAATAATGAGGAATGAGGAGGCAATTTTCTTGCTGATGGATAGATTTTTTAAAAACATGAATGGTTTACCTTCTGTTGCTGGTATTTTTGCTGCTAATGCAACCTACATCCATATATTAAAAACTGTGATTTCCTACCAAAATTTCGCGTAATTTATCATTTTTATCATTAGTTGGCGATATTTATTTTGAGCTATAAATGAAAGTTGGTGTTTGTCACTTAATACCTGAATGATTGCTAGAAAAGCGAATTGATTTCTCACACTGTGCTCGCCTCAACTCGGCTTATTGACATAAGCATAGAAAGCAAAGTGCGCTTCATCCAATCGAAGCGTGTTTAATTTTTGATTCGAGACGGCCTCCGCTTCGAGCTTGGTACTTTCTAAATAAGGTGTTTTCCAATCGAAGTGTTTTTTGAAGCTGAGTGTTGTGTGGCAAATCGATTTACATATTTTGGTAGTTCGGTCCACCACCGCCTTCTGGCGGTGTCCACGTAATGTTCCCTGACGGATCTTTGATGTCGCAGGTTTTACAGTGTAAACAGTTGGCGGCATTAATTTGCAAATAGGGACCACTTTCGCCTTCGATAACCTCATACACACCAGCGGGGCAATAGCGTTGTGCCGGCTCATCGTACAAATTCAGATGGCGTTTGAGGGAGGTGTCGAGATCGTTCACCATCAGGTGGCAGGGTTGATTTTCCTCATGCTGAGTGGCGGAAAGATAGAGTGATGAAGGCTTGTCAAAGCTCAATACACCGTCCGCTTTTGGGTACACAATGGGAGCGACAACGGCACACTCATCCAAGCAAAGGTGATCCGCTCTATCATCCACAATACGCCAACTGGGAGCTTGCCCGGTGAGAGGATACCAGAGATTTTGTTCAAAGGTATTCAGAGCCCCGCCAACGACAGGCCCATAGCGATGTAGGGCGGCAGAGAAGTTTTTCGTCTGCGCGAGCTCATCAAAAAGCCAAGATTGTTCAAATTCACTTTGGTAGTCCGCTTCAACGTTTTGCTCGGGTGATTGCCAGGCTTTGAAAATGGCTTCAGCGGCGAGCATGCCCGATTTCATCGCCGTATGGCAGCCCTTGATCTTGCCACTATTTAGGGTGCCAGCATCGCAACCAATCAGTAATCCTCCAGCAAACTGCTGCTTGGGCAGTGAATGCAGCCCGCCCTTGGTGATGGCTCTGGCACCGTAAGCGACGCGCTCCGCGCCTTGCAATAGCGAAGCGATAGCGGGGTGATGCTTCATGCGTTGAAATTCTTCAAATGGACTGAGGTAGGGGTTGCTGTAGTTCAGGTCGGTGATCAAACCAACGCAAACTTGATGATTATCCATATGATATAGAAAGCCACCCCCTTGGCTGTCAGTGTCACTTAAAGGCCAGCCAGCGAAGTGGGTGACGTGGCCTGCTTGATAGGCTGGGCTCTCTTGAGGCAGTTGCCAAATTTCTTTGATCCCCAGAGCGTAGTGTTGTGACGGCTTTCCTTGGTCGAGAGCAAAGTGCTCAATCAGTTGTTTACCCAAATGACCACGCGCGCCTTCGGCAAACACGGTAAAGCGTGCTTTTAGCTCGATACCTGCTTCAAATCCTGCTTTGGGCTGAGATTGCTTGTCTAGGCCCATGTCGGTGGTAATGACCCCGGTGACAATGTCACTTTCGTTAATTACCACCTCTTTAGCGGGAAAGCCAGCAAACACCTCTACACCGAGGGCTTCTGCTTGTTTGGCCAACCAGCGGCAGAGATTACCCAAGCTGATCACATAGTTGTCACTGCTATTATGAAGTGATTTAGGCACCAGAAAGGCAGGCACTTCAATGTGGTTATGTTCGGTAGTGAGGTAAAGCAAGCGATCTTGCGTGATGGGCGTGTCGACTGGCGCCCCTTGGTCCTGCCAATCGGGAAAAAGTTCTGCCAATGCTCGAGTTTCAAACAATGCGCCAGAGAGGATATGCGCACCCACTTCCGAGCCTTTTTCTAACACACAAATGGAGAGGCTTTGATTGGAGGCTTGGGCGAGTTGCGCCAAACGACAAGCGGCTGACAGACCCGCTGGCCCCGCACCAACGATAACCACGTCGAATTCCATGCATTCTCTTTCCATAATGTAAACCTGCCGCTACAGAGTCGTTCATTGGCTTAAATATAGTCCAGTTGACGTAAACGTAAACTTTACTAAGCTGAAATTACCATGTTGCACAAATGTTAATGCAATAAATCTTCGGACAGTGATTTGACGACATTGAAGTAAAGAGATTGAGTAAATGGCTTTTATTTCAAATGGTTGGTGATGTCCATTAAGGAGGCTACGTGAAAGTATTGGTGGGTATCAAACGCGTGATCGACCCTTATCTCAAAGCGCGTGTGAAAGCGGACGGTTCTGGCGTTGAAATGACCAACGTGAAAATGACGCTCAATCCGTTTTGTGAAATCGCGGTAGAAGAGGCCGTGCGCCTCAAAGAAGCGGGCCATGCTGAGGAAGTGATCGTTGTCTCCATCGGTGACGAAAGCTGCCAAGAGCAATTGAGAGCTGCGTTGGCGCTGGGGGCGGATAGAGCGATTCATGTCGATCTCTCTTCTGTGGTGGAGAATTCGCAAAATGTGTTGGCGGTAGAACCGCTCTCGGTGGCGAAAATTCTGCATCGTCTGATGGAGCAAGAATCGGTTGGATTAGTGCTGCTGGGAAAACAGTCCGTCGACAGTGATAACAACCAAGTGCCGCAAATGCTGGCGGCATTGAGCCAAAGACCTTGCGCGACGTTTGCTTCCAAAGTCGTTGTCTCGGGTGAGCAGGTCAACGTGACGCGAGAAGTCGATGGCGGGTTGGAGGAGTTGCGATTAGTACTTCCTGCCATCATCAGTACGGATCTGCGCCTTAATGAGCCGCGATATGCCTCTTTACCCAACATCATGAAAGCCAAGAAGAAACCGCTGGATGTGATCACACTACAACAGCTTTCCATTGAGGTTAAATCTCATCAGCAATTGCTGATGGTGAACACACCAACAGAGCGCAAAGCCGGAGAGCGGGTGGCGAATGTGGATCAGCTCATCGAAAAATTAAAAAACGACGCCAAGGTGCTGTAATGCCCGCCGTGATAATGGAGAGAGTAAAGTGATGGAAAAGAATGACGTAAAAGTGCTGTTCCTGACCGAGCATAATGACCGGAATATTTGTCCTGAAAGCTTACGAGCCATGAGCGCAGCGTTGCAATTGCAACCTAAGGGCATTACGGCGCTGATTATTGGCCATCAATGTGATGCCGTGGTCGAACATGCACAGCGTATCGACGGAATCGCAGAGATCATGGTGCTGGATTCGCCGGCCTATCAACATCGTTTGGCAGAGAACATTGTGCCCGTGATGGCGCAGTTGAGTGAGCCTTATACGCACGTGCTCGCAGCGGCAACCACCTTTGGTAAAAATATACTACCCGGTGTCGCGGCACTGCGCGATGTTGGTCAGTTGTCGGATGTCGTGGCGATTGAATCGGACGATACCTTTGTTCGGCCAATTTATGCTGGCAATGTGCTGGCCACGGTGAAATCACTCGATGCAGTCAAAATGGTTTCTATTAGAAGCTCTGCGTTTGAAGCCTTATCTGACAATGGCTTAGGTGAAAATAGCAGCAATCAGGTGCCTGTTGTGCGACTCGACAAGGTCGTCGCCGCCAAAAACAGCGAATTTGTCGGTTTGGAGAAGGTAGAAAGTGAGCGGCCAGATTTGCCCAATGCGAGAGTTGTGGTGTCTGGAGGGCGTGGTTTAGGGAGCAAAGCGCAGTTTGCCATGGTGGAGCAGTTGGCCGATAAGTTAGGCGCGGCGGTGGGGGCTTCGCGCGCAGCGGTCGATGCGGGTTATGTGTCGAATGATCTGCAAGTGGGGCAAACTGGTAAAATCGTTGCACCAGAACTGTATATTGCGATTGGCATTTCAGGCGCGATACAGCATCTTGCTGGTATGAAAGAGTCGAAAGTCATTGTCGCGATAAACAAAGACCCAGACGCACCAATATTCCAGGTGGCGGACTACGGTTTGGTGGGCGATCTGTTTGACATCCTGCCGGAACTGTTAGAAAAGGTGTAGAAAGACGCCGAGGTTTTTGAGGTGCCCAGTTTGTCGAAACGTAGGGTATTTTACTGGCTTTGTCGCTGATTATTGCGCGCTTAACTGTGCGTTTTCATCGTAAAGCTTTCATCTTTGTTCTTTCTTTCATTATCGGCGGTCACCAAGCAAAAGGGCTTCCCAGTGGAAGCCCTTACTTATTAGCCTTTATTCATTAGCCCTTACGCACTGCCTGAGCCACAAGTTACACACTGGGTTTTCTTAAATGCTCTGCCAACGCTTTAGTAAAGCGCGCGGCTTCGCCACCCGTACAAGCACGATGGTCAAAGGTGATCGACAAAGGCATTGCTTTGACGGCCACGGCTTTTCCTTCCCGAAGCACCACTTTCTCAATGATTCGACCCGCCCCCACAATCGCCACTTGCGGCGGTGACACCACAGGCGTGGCATAAATACCGGCGATGGCACCAAAATTCGACAGGGTGATCGTAGCGTGTTGCAACTGCTCACGGCCAATTTTGCGCTCGCGAATTCCTGAAACGGTTTGATTTATCCAGCTACGAATGTCGTCAGGTGAAAACTCATCGGCATGTCGCATCACAGGGACATACAAACCGTGGGCACTGTCTACAGCCACACCAATATTCACGGTATGGTGCACGCAACGTGTGACGGTATCGGCATCAAACCATGCGTTTAATGCGGGTTCTTGCTGGCAGGCATAAACGACCGCTTGAACCAAACGAACGGTAATGTCTTCCTGGCTGCTCCAATGCTCTAACAGCGCTTCCTCAGTAATGGTGACCGCAGCCACTTGCAGATGAGATTCAGTCATAGTGGTCATCATGGTGCGCCGTGCTCCTTTGAGCACTTCCGTACCGGGGCGTTGTTTGCCCGCTTCGTCGTAGACATCGTGATCCATAATCAAACCGGATGGGCCAGTACCAGACACCATCTCCAAGTTCACCCCGAGTTTTTGCGCCAGCAAACGAGCCGATGGCAAGGCGGTCACCCGTTTCTCTGTGGTGTGGTTTTGGTTGCCCCCGATCCAAAAATCGTCCACTTTCACTTGATGCATCTGATTGGACACATGACCCACCACCGTGGCGGCGTCTTCGCGTTGTTGCACTTTTTTGTCGCTGTTTGCGGTCACATCACCGTCTTCGATTTCCAGTAACAGCGCCCCTATGTTAACCACATCGCCTTCATTGCCATGCCGAGTAATAATGGTTCCGGCCCATGGGGCTGGTACATCAACCGTTGCCTTGGCGGTTTCCACGGTGAGGATCACTTGGTCGACTTCCACTTTGTCACCGACGCTGACGTGCCACTTAATAATTTCTGACTCAGCGAGCCCTTCGCCAAGATCCGGTAGGATAAAGGTTTTCATTTCCAGCCCTCCATAAGCTCACGAGCGGCGAGCACAATATCTTGCTCTTGAATCATGAAGTAATCCTCATTGCGGTAATAAGGCATGACGGTATCCATACCCGTCACGCGTTTAGGTGGTGCTTTCAGCAAGCACATTGCCTGCTCAGCGACGCGGGCAATGATCTCGCCACCCACACCACCACTGCGACTGGCCTCGTGCACCACCAATAAACGTCCGGTTTTTTCTAAAGATTGGAAAATGGTCGCCATATCAAGCGGCTTGATACTGGCTAAATCAATCACTTCCGCCTCAATGCCTTGTGAAGAGAGCGTTTGAGCAGCTTGTAGAGATTCCACCACGCACGCGCCCCAAGTCACTAGGGTTACATCACGGCCTTTACGTAAGGTGAAACAGCTATCAAGTGGTAGCGCTTCGCCGTTATCCACTACCTCTGATTTGACGGTGCGGTAAATGCGTTTGGGTTCAAAGAACATCACAGGATCATCACTGCGGATGGCAGCGAGCAAAAGGCCGTAAGCGCGCTGAGGTGAAGAAGGAATCACCACCTTAAAGCCGGGAATATGGGCAAAGAGCGCTTCGATACTTTCAGAGTGGTGCTCTGGGGCGTGAATACCGCCACCAAAAGGGGCACGAAACACCGCAGGGCAGGTGAGGCGTCCTCGAGTGCGGTTTCGCATTCTTGCCGCGTGACAAATCAGATGCTCCATCGCTGGAAACACAAAGCCTTGAAACTGAAATTCAGCCACTGGCCTCAATCCTTGTGTTGCCATACCCACCGCTACGCCACCAATTAACGCTTCGGCCAGTGGTGAGTCCATCACGCGCTTTAGGCCAAATTTCTGTTTGAGACCAACGGTTGCGCGAAACACGCCGCCGTTGTCTCCCACATCTTCACCAAGCACCACGACGTTTGCATCGCGCTCCATCTCGTGATGAAGGGCGAGGTTGACCGCTTCAACTAGGGTTAGTTCAGCCATGCTTGCCTCCCTGCATACGCATTGCTTTATTAATTAACATGTCTCGTTGAGCATGAAGCTCGACTGGTAGCGAGGCATAGAGGTAATCAAAGGCACTTTCGGGGGCTTGTGGCGGAAGCGAAAGATAGTGTGCGACGGCTTGCTCCACTTGTTGTTTGCAATGGGCTAACCATTGTTGCTCGAGCTCTTCATTCCAAAGCCCTTGAGCGGTTAAATAGGCTTGAAGGCGCTTGATCGGTTCATACAGCCATGCTTGCTTTAACTCATCGGCACTGCGATATCGGCTAGCATCGTCGGCAGTGGTGTGATCACTCAGGCGATAGCTGATCGCTTCTATCAATGTCGCGCCTTTGCCTTTTCGCGCTCTGTCCAGAGCGTTGTTAACGGCATCATAAACAGCGACCACATCATTGCCATCCACGGTGATACCTGGAATGCCAGCTCCTTTGGCTTTCTCTGACAACAAATCCGCCGCACATTGCAACTGACGAGGAACGGAGATCGCCCACTGGTTGTTGTTAACGACAAACACCAAAGGCAAATGCCATACACCAGCGCAGTTGATGGATTCCAAAAAATCGCCTTTGGAGGTAGCGCCATCGCCACAGGTCACTAAAGCGGCGTCATGATTACCTTGAATTTTGAGTGCGGAGGCAACGCCAACCGCGTGCGTGCATTGGGTGGCAATGGGGACACAGAAGGGTAGATCGGAACAGCGTAAGTGACTTTCCTCGGGACAAAAATCACTACCGCGTTCATCTCCGCCCCAATATTGCAGGTTTTTCTCCATACCAATACCACGAACCCACATAGCGGGCATGTCTCGATAGTAAGGAATGAACACGTCAGAAGGTTTGAGCGCGTGACCAATGCCAACCCCAAACGCTTCAGAGCCAAGGTGGGATGGGTAGGTGCCAAGTTTCCCCGTTCTTTGTAGCGCCACCGCTTTGTTGTCGTACGCTCTGGTGATGAGCATGTCACGGTAAAATTGGACAAGACGCTCCTCACTAGCCCAAGAAGGGAGTGGGCTTTGCACATTCCCTTCATAGTCGAGGAATCGGTGCATTGGCAGTGCCTGAATATTCATCTCAAGCTCCTTTTGATAAGCCTATCGCCACAGGAGATAAGCTGACACAAGACTGAAAGAGAATGTCCAATTCACATCACATGAGATGCGCTAGATATGCGCCATTTCTTAAAATTGTCTCCTGTGAAAGCGAAAGTGGCTATTTGATGCTTCTGCATTTATCCACTTCCACAGTGATCCATCTTGGGACATCCGATTTACTGTAAGTGTAATCAAAATGTTAAATTTCGCTAAGATTAGATTGTTTTCAAGCAGTAAACTCTGCCTTACACCGTTGGGAATTAGGACAATGTTTCAGCTTTGGCATTTGGGCTTGTTAAAATTTGAAGGAAATAACTAGGGTCTGTTGACCTTTTGCGGTTAAATTTTGTTCGAGAAAAAAGCGTTTTAATCGCGGCGAGAGGTTTGTCGCCTAGTCATTCTAAGCAAAACACCTCTCAACAAAGAGTAAAACGCTTTTATCGGGGGCGCCCAGCTCGAACCCTTCGGGCAGCGTTTGTGACTCCTTTTTGCTGCGCTATCGGCTTATCAGGTAGGGCAGCTACATTTCAAAGCCTCTGCCTTGCACAAAGAACCCACAAACTGCTGCAAAAATCAGCTCAAAAGGTCAACAGACCCTATGGTTGACAGAAAACATCTCAGAATATTCGTGAAAAAAAGATGAGTGTTTGCGGTGGTGGAATGAAAAACGCCTTCCGTTGGGAAGGCGCATTATCGATATCGGTTTGCCTAACGCTTACTGAGCGAAGCTCAATAGATGCTGTTTAACCGCATCAGAGGTGAAGGCATTGTTGACACTGATAGTGTAGATATCGAAGTATTCCGCTTCTGTCAGTTCAAATGCTTCAACGACTTTACGCACTTCGTCGGTCATCGTGGTGTTCGACACGGTACGGTTGTCAGTGTTGATCGTTACGGCAATACCGTCTTTGTAGAACGCTTTAATTGGATGTTCACTCAAGCTGTTGACGGCTTTGGTCTGAACGTTACTGCTAGGGCAGGTTTCCAGAGCCACTTCTTCCCCTTTAACGAGCTGGTAAGCTTCTGGGTGGTTGTGGATGAAAATACCGTGGCCAACACGCTCTGCGCCAAGCAAAGAAATCGCGTCATAGACGTTTTGTCCTGCACCTTGCTCACCTGCGTGAATAGTGATGCGGTAACCCAACTCTTTTGCGTATTGTGCGTAAGGAACAAACTCGTGACAGAATCCAGGAACTTCAGAGCCAGCGAGGTCAAAAGCCACAATGCCATCGTTAAGGTGTTTTGCGCCTGCTTCTAAAACCGCTTTAATTTGGTCTTTTGGCATGGTGCGTAGAATAGACAAAATGTAGTTACCGTGGATGTCGTACTGTGCTTCCGCACGTTTCATTCCACGAACCACGCTGTCCATGATGTCTTCAAGGCTCAAGCCTTTTACTTGGTGTAAAAGTGGGCCAAAGCGAACTTCTAAATATTTGACGTTCTCGTTTGCAGCGTCTTCGAATAGCTCAAATGAAATTCTCTCTAGCGCTTCTGCCGTTTGCATGACCATACCTGGCAACTCAAAGCGTTTCAGATACTCATCCAAATTTGGGCAAGTTTCTGGTGCAACCATCATCTCTTTGATCACGTTAATGTCACGTGATGGCAGAGTGAGGTTCTGTTCGTCAGCAAGGTCAATAATGGTCTGCGGGCGTACGCTACCATCTAGGTGGCAGTGCAAATCGATCTTCGGCAGGTCAAAGTAATTCATGAGTCTTCTCTTTATAAAATTTCGGATAAAGCGACAGACTTCATAATCAAGAGTTTAAGGCTCTTGGTAGAAACTCCCAAACCATATCATTAGGATTATATGAAGCGTTGATCGCCGAAAGTCTAGCACCTGTTTTTCGCCTCATCAATGTGACAAAAGGGGCTTTTTCATCGGGATCTTCGATTTTTTTGATAGACTCTATCGATATCTGTTGATTGGAAACGCTCAACAAACCGCTAGAATGAAACAAATTATTTCAAAAGGTTACTCTGTATGTTTCACGCCCATGTTTATTATCCTCTGATTCGTCGCCAAGATGCGTTGAAGATTCATCAGCAGATCCGCAATGAACGCCAAGATGTCACAGCGATATTTCCGCTGGTCGATCGTCTTGTTGGCCCCCATAAGATGCCGATGTTTGAGCTGCACTTTCGTGATAATCAACACGGTTTGATTGAATGGTTGGATGCACATCGCGGCGATCTATCCGTATTGATTCATCCGGTCAGTGATGAGCATTTGCTCGACCACACTGAACGCGCTCACTGGTTAGGCAAAGAACTTGGCATTTTTGAAGAAACGCTAAGAGCTTAAAAAATACAGATAATCACTTTTATGGCTTTCCGCCGTTGTCACCTTCGATTTGTGCTAAACCTAGAGTATGAGTAACAAAAATGGAGAGGGTGACAAATGGACTTGTTTGCAGACCATCGTGCAGAAAATCAATCTCAGGAGCCTACACAGAGCCTTCGTCTATGTAAGCCATGGAAAGTTTTGCTGGTGGATGATGATGAACAAATGCATCAAGTCACTCGATTAGCGCTGAGTGGTTTTCAGTTCCAAGAGAGGAAGTTGGAACTCATCTCCGCGCTATCAGGGCAAGAGGCTAGGCAGATTTTGCAGCAGCAAACGGATATTGCCGTTGCGTTTGTCGATGTGGTGATGGAGACCGAGCATGCGGGCCTTGAGTTGGTTAAGTTCATTCGCGAGCAAATGAAGAACCGCTTGATTCGTCTCGTGCTCAGAACGGGGCAAGCAGGGCAAGCACCGGAAGATATCGTCATCAAGGAATATGAGATTGATGACTATAAAGAGAAAACGGAGCTCACCACGCAAAAGTTGAAGACCGTTCTCTATTCCATGTTGCGTGCTTATCGCGACCTTTGTTTGATAGAAGAACAAAAAGAAGGTTTGAGTAAGGTAATTCAAGCCTCTGCTTATGTACAAAATACCACCTCTCTGCAGAACTACGCTTCAGCTGTGTTAGAACAACTCACTTCCTTGCTCAAGTTAGAGAAGTCGGCTTTTTATTGCTTGGTAAAGCCTAAACCAATTGGTGAGGCGAGTAGAGCAATGACATTGGCCGCAACGGGAAGCTATGTGAACCTATACGCTGAATGTGACTTCGAAAAATTGCCAATGCTGGTAGCAGAACGTTGTCAGCAAGTGCTTTCAAGTCAAAGAACTACCAATTTTGGCGATGCATTTGTACTTTACAATGATGATGGCCAAGGGTTAAACAGTCTTTTATACGTTAACATTAGTAAGAGTCTCGCAGAGCTAGATCTTCAGTTGCTGGAGATTTACATGCAGAACATTGGGTTAACCTTTGAAAATCTTAACTTAATGTTGGATGTCAGAGAAACCTCAAAAGAGCTAGTTTGTAATCTTGCAAATGCAGTTGAGGCGCGCAGCAAAGAAACTGGAGCACACGTTCAGCGGGTCTCATTAATCTCTGAAAAGTTGGCCCAGTTGTATGGCTTGGATGAACGAGATGTAAGTTTGATCAAACATGCCGCACCTTTACACGATGTGGGCAAAGTTGCGATTCCTGACAACATTCTTCACAAGCCCGGTAAGCTGGATGCGCAAGAGTGGGAAATCATGAAAAAGCACGTCGAATATGGCGTCAACATCTTGAGTAAATCCAAACGACGCCTCTTTGCCATTGCGAAAGAAATCGCTGGGACGCATCACGAAAAGTGGGACGGTTCAGGGTATCCGATGGGGCTGAAAGGCGAGGCGATCCCGATCAGTGGCCGAATTACGGGCTTGGCGGATGTGTTTGATGCGTTAGGGGCAAAACGCAGCTACAAAGAACCGTGGTCTGATGAACAAATTCGCCAAGAAATCGAAGCGCAAAAAGGCAAACATTTCGATCCCCGATTAGTGGATTTGTTGTTGGAAAATTGGCAAGCGTTTATCGATATTCGTATTCAGCATCCTGACTAGCGAGTCCTTTGGTTATCCTTTTTTATTTCTCAGCTCTTGCTTTTTTCTGCGAACCCCGTGCTATTTAGCACGGGGTTCTTGTTATTGAAATCAGGCACTTTTCTGAGCAAACTCTATCTGCATTGGCAGTTCTTTGGGCAGTGTAATTACAAAATGCACGCCTTGGTTTGGCTCTGAATGAAAAGAGAGATCACCTTTGAGCTTTTGTTTGACTAAATTAAACACCAGATTTAAGCCTAATCCAGAACCACCTTTTCCTCGTTTACTGGTATAAAACGGCTCGAAAATCTTTTGATGTAACGATTGGTCAACGCCAGCGCCGTTGTCTTGATACTCCAATATGACGTTTTGTTCTTGTTCAGAAATGCGGACAAGAATCTCGGGGTTTGGTTGAGTACTGAAGGCGTGATTGACACTGTTGAGGACAAGATTTGAGACGATTTGAGTGAGAACACCGGGCAAACTGTTCATGATCACATCCTCTGGTGATTCCACGATAGGAGCCACAGGCACCTTGCGTGTTTCAGGATGCAGGCTGGCAATTAACGCATCAAGCACTTGTTTGACATTGAACTCGCTGCGGCTTTCGGAGATTTGATCGACCGCCGTTTGTTTGAAATCTCGGATCAGTTTCGCCGCACGGTTAAGGTTGTTTTCCAGCATTTGGCTGCTGTCAGAAATTCTCTGCATCACGTCGGCAAATTGTGCGCTGGTTAAAGTTTGATTGGAAAAGGCTTGATTAAGCTCATTGGAAGCATCTCGAATAATCGAAGAGGCGGTCACTGCGATACCAAGTGGGGTGTTGACTTCGTGGGCAACACCAGCAACAAGCCCGCCCAATGCCGCCAGTTTTTCTGATTCCACGAGCTGTTCTTGTGTGGCTTTGAGCTGTTCCATGCTTTGCTTTAAGTCGAGGGTTCTTACCGCCACTTCATGCTCAAGGTTTTGGTTGAGTTGTTGCAGTTCGATCTGTGTGAGTTTGAGATCTGTAATGTTAATCGTGGTACCACGAAAACCGAGAAATTTGTTCTCTTCATATTTTGCGATGGCTTGAAAAAGAAAATGGTAAGTAATGCAGTTTAAGATGATGCTCTCTTCACACATGGAAAAATCATTTCGCCTCAAAATATAACTGGTGAGATTGTGTGCCTCTGAAAGCGCGTCAATCTCGGTAAACAGTGGCTTTTCCATCGGGTTGACATTGAGCGCGTTAATCATCGCATCAGAACAGTACGTTAGCCGGCCAAGTTCGTCGGTTTCCCATAACCAATCTGAAGATACGTGGGTGAAATCAGCCAGCCGCTCTTGTTCCTGTTTGATATTGCGATATAAGGTGGTGACATTGCCTGTAATCCGGTTGGTTTCATCGCCGAGCCAGTCGAGTTCGTCATCGTTCTCCATGATCCATTGGTAATGCGCAAGTTGTAACGGATCGGAAGGATGTCTTGGATTGTAGTTTCTTAAATACTGTGCGATTTCAAAGATACGTCGATTCACACTGGCATGGAAAATCATCAAAATGATGTAGCAAACCAATGCGGTTTTCATGGCATTTAAAGTGAGGGTCACCAGAAACTGTTTAAGCAGATAATGGTAGATTTCGTGCGCATCAGACTCGACGTAAATGGTGCCTAGCTCTTCTCTTGTCCCAGAAATGTCGTTGTAATAGCTCAGCGGATAAGTATCGATGATGGCACCTTCAGCGACTTTTTCACCCGAGTTGAAGGTGTAGTTTCCCGACTGAACTTCCAGATAATCGATTTTTGGCAGATTGACCAAACCATCCAACCGTTCTTGCAATAACACCAAATCAAATGACCATAACGAAGCAGAAAGTAAGCCGGCATGAACAGTATGAATCTCATGATGCCGTTGTTCTACGTCATTAAATTCCTTGTCATAGTCCCAATAAAGTTGCAGCAAGGTCGTGAGCAAAGTGAAAGCGCCACTGAGTAGTATCATGATCAAGATAATGCGTCGACCAATGCGGCTAAAAAGAGGGTTGTTAAGGCTTTCTTGGTACCGAGTTTTACGACTCATGATATTCCCTGTTTGGCCATCGAGTACCTTGAAAGTATAGTCAGGATAGAAAACAGGATGGAGAAACTAGGCCAGCGTTTTTCTTTTTGATACTAGAGGTCTACACTCGGTAGAGAGCTGTTTGCAATGAGATAAGGTAATGAAAGTTATTACATTGAGTGTGCTTAAGGCGATAGTGTTGCTCGCTGTTTTAGTCGCGCCTTTTGCCAATAGTATAGAAATCTTAGTCATTCAGAGTTACCACGCTGAATTTGAGTGGGACAAAAGTTATCTTCACGGTATTTCACAAGAATTAGGGGATCGCGCGCAGTTAGAAACCTTTGAAATGAACACCAAACGAGTCCCCAAAGAGCAATACGCTGCAATGGCCGATAACGCGTTTGCGAAGTACCAGACGATGAAGCCAGATATAGTGGTGCTCGGAGATGATAACGCTTTCCACTATATCTATCCGAAGTTGTATGATGAGCCGATATCAATGGTCTTCCTCGGTGTGAACTCAAATCCACGTAAGCTTTTATCACAGTACCATGGTCAGGCTAGGGTCACCGGAATTTTAGAATTGCCGTTGTTTGTAAAAAATGTCGCTGAAATTAAGAGATTGCTGGCCAAAGACCCTTTGAAGATTTGGGTGATGTTTGACTCTGGTGTCACTTCCAGCATTGCGGGGGCTTATATTGAGAGACAGTATCAAATGATCAAGCAAAGTCTCGGCATTGAAATGGCGGTGCATTTGATTGATACAGAGGAGAAATGGCAAACCGTGATCATGCAAGCTAAAGAGCAAAATGTTGATGCTGTTCTGGTGGGTTTATATCAGACCTTGGTCGATAAGCAGGGTGACAATGTACCAGCGGAAAAGATCTTATCTTGGAGCAACACTCACTCGGAAGTTCCACTGTTTGGTTTTTGGGATTTCTCGGTCGGAAAGGGAAAAACAGCTGGGGGTGTGGTGCTGTTTGGGGAGGCTCAAGGACGTCAGGTAGGACAAATCATCAACCAAATTTTGGATGGTAAACCTGCAGATACAATTCCTATCCAAATTGGCAATCAAGGTCGACCACTCTACAGTGAATCTGAATTTCGCCGTTGGAAACTACCCGCTCCACAAGAATGGGAGCGGGTAGACTAGAAAACTGTTAAGCGGCTTCGACCAACGCGCTAATCAGCTTGTCAATGCCGCTCGCCGCTTCACGAATGGAACCAGCAAGCATGTATGCGGGTGTTGAAAACACGTTGTGTTTGGCATCATGGCAAATCTCGTCAACATCACACGCTTTGTGGTCGCCGCCCATCTGATTGAAGGCGGCGGCTGTTGCGGCATCATTGCCTACGGTACCTCCAATTCCAGCACCGTAAATCAGTGGCAGCATGACAGGGGCAATACAAAGATAGCCAGCAGGTTTACCGGCTAGAGCAAATGCCTTGCACGCTTTCTCGACATCCTGATTCAGGCGGCATTCTGCGCCAGAAATGGCGAAATTACTGAGGTTTTTCGCTGCGCCAAATCCTCCTGGAAGGAGTAGCGCGTCGAACTCTTCAACATTGAGTTTCACCACGTCGTCGATATTGCCTCTCGCAATGCGTGCAGATTCCACTAATACATTACGAGTTTCGCTCATCTCTTCCCCGGTTTTATGATTGATCACGTGCAGCTGATCTACGTTAGGGGCAAAACAGTGCCAATTGGCTCCCGCTTTTTCAATCGCGAGCAGTGCGAGCACGGCTTCGTGAATTTCTGCACCATCATAAACACCACAGCCGCTCAGAATAACCGCCACTTTTTTCATGTTTACCTTCCTATGATTAGGGAACTTGCCAACGAGTGATCCTACTCTAGCGCAATTTGGTGCTTGAGAAACATGCTGCCTCATTTTCTGTGGCTTTATTCAAGTTCAGTGTTGGCTGTTTTGCAGCCGCTTCCATTCTCGGCGATAGAAGTCCCATCATCGAGTGTTGAATCGTTGGAGTCGTTTTGGTCGGACTCATTTTCGTCATAATAACGAACAACAAAAGGGGTGAGCATGACACTGGAAGGGAGAAATCGTTTCATAAAGGCTCCTGCATCGGACGATGGTTTTGTTTATATAGAGAATGGAAGCGTTTGTTTTTGAACTAGGTCAGTTTTGCAGTAAGCTCTTGCTCTTATTTGCTTGTGCTGCGCTTGGGATCACAGAGAATGACAAATCGCTATACCTTGTTTGGCTTGCTTGCCATCTTATTTTGGAGTTGCTTGTTGGCAATGACACGTATGGTAGCTGAATCTTTTGGTGCACTTGGTGGTGCTGCGCTCTTGTACACCTGTAGCGCGATTATGTTAATGATGGTGCTTGGTATTCCGAAGTTACGTCACTTTTCTCCTCGCTACTTATTGCTAGGAGGGGCCTTGTTCGTCAGCTATGAAATCTTACTTGCTCTGTCGTTAGGTTATGCCGATAGCCGAATACAGTCGATTCAAGTTTCAATCGTCAATTATCTTTGGCCAGCTTTGACAGTATTGTTTGCGGTGTGGGGAAGCGCGAAGAAAACCAGTTGGTGGCTTTACCCAGCGGTGCTGCTGGCCTTTATTGGTGTAGCGTGGACGATCAGTGGTGATGATGGCGTGTCACTGACAACGATCCAGGCAAACGTGATGGCCAACCCGGTAGTCTTTATTATGGCTTTTGCTGGGGCAATTATCTGGGCGATTTATTGCAATGTGACGCAAAAACAGCAGTCAAAACATAACGCCATCACGCTGTTTTTTATCGCCACCGCAGTGACTCTTTGGCTGAAGTTTGCGTTATCTCCGCCAATGCCTCTTCACTTTGAATGGCGAAGTGGCCTTGTTTTGCTGGGTGCATCCACGCTGATGGCGGGCGGTTACGCATTGTGGAATGTAGCAATTGTTGGCGGTAACATGATGTTTCTGGCCACTTTGTCTTACTTTACGCCTGTGTTGTCGGCTCTGTTCTCATCCATTATTTTAGGCGTTACGCTGCCCAGTACCTTTTGGCAGGGCGTTGCCATGGTCACCGTTGGCTCTCTGGCTTGCTGGTGGTTAACGAGAAACAAAAACGCCGTCGGATGAGACGGCGTTTGGGGTTAGATCTGCAAGCCAGTTAGAAAGCGACGTTTACGTTAAGCTGTAGTTTAAACGGATGCTTAGAAAGCTGTTGCTTCAGTTTATCTCGAGTATTTTCCAGTTCGGCTAGGGCCAACGTTTTGTTTTTAACATGCAAATCAACGTTAACGCGTAATTCTTGCCCCACTTTAGCAACACCTGCGAGTTTCAGATGCTGGGAAGTTTGTTTCTCAATGAACTCAATATCATGGCCGACACTTCGACAAAGCTCCTCATTTGGAGACATAACCAACAACTCACGCAGAGCGTCTTTCAACATGCCCAGTGGCACTTTGATGAAGTAAAACGACATTGCCAGCATCATGACTGGATCCGCATAGGCTGCAAACTCAGCGTATGGGGTATACGTCACGGCGATGGACATGATAAATCCAATGGTAACAACGGCACTGAGCAGCGCATCCATCTGCCACTGTTTGACTTCAGCGGCAATAAGTCCCGACGAGTATTGACGACTTTTTCTGGAGATATACCACCAGACATAAGCACAACCAATCACACACGAAGTCTCAAAGAAAATCGCTACAGAGGCATTGACCTCACGACCACCGTTGAACAAATCGAACACGGCAGAATAAAGTGAGTAAGCAACCACCATTAAAATCACTATTGCCTTGATTGCGATAACAATCGGCTCTAAGACAGCTTTACCAAAAGGAAAAAGTCGTTGAGAAGGTTTACTAATGTAGTAAGAAGCTGCGAGCGACAATAATGTTAACAGCAGGCTGACGAGGGAGTATACTCCGTCGAACATAATTACCAGTGACCCTGCGAACATACCAAGTACCAAACCACTAACTGCGAACCCAGATGCTGCAAGGGCTGAGAAGATTAAAATACGGTTTTCGTTCTTAGTTGTCCTGTCACACATAAAATTTTCCGGTTGCTAAACACTCTGTTATTGTTTGCGTAACGGCGAAATTTTACAAATGAAAAGTCAGTGAATGAAATGTGTCAATTTAATGATTGTTGATATTGTCTTTTTAAATCAATACTTTAATTGGTAAATCGAGCGTCATTAATATTGACGCTCACTGTGCTCGAGTTAGAAATCGAACAAATAATCGTTGATTCTGTCCGCCAGCCACGTCATGGCTGGGTGTTCTCTCATGCCACTATGGGTCAGCATGCAATAATCCTCTTGGGTCAAACCGTAGGTGTGTTTGATTACGGCGAGTTTTTGTTCGCGCAAGTAGAGTCGAATCAAGGGTTCGGGTAATACTCCCCATGCGTTTTCTTGGAGGATCATGTTCAGCATGTAGTCAAAGCAGGAAAAACCGATGTGGCGTAGGGAAAAGGGCCTTAGCTCAGGATTGTCTTTTTCATTCAAATAGACCATCAACGCTTGCATTTGTGCTCGTAAGTCTTCATCAGAAACACGGCGCATCTTGGTGAGGGGATGATCATGTTGACATACAGACATCATGCGAATTTTACCCAGTGGCGTGTAGGTAATCTTAGGGCTGTCAACACGTTCGTAGTCGACACCGAAGGCAAAATCCACCTGTCTGGTCTCCACCAAGTTGGCAAGATCGCCACTGGATGCCAGCACGATGTTGAATGCGGTTGAAGGGTACTGGCGACTGAGTTCGTGAGAAAATTCCTGCCAAGTTTCATCGGGTAATGAATCGTCTCGAGCGATCCATAACTCAGCGTTAAAAACGCCCGATACTTCTGCACAGGTTTGTTTGATGCGCTGAGAAGTGACAAGCAAATTTTCACAGTCTTTAAAAATCGCTTTACCTGCTTCTGATAACGTCAGTTGATTACCAGAGCGGATAAATAGCTCGATATCCAACTCCTTTTCCAGCGATTTGATCGACATGCTGAGTTTAGTTCGATTGCAGTCTAGATGTCTTGCAGCTTCAGAGACTGAGCCTAACTCTGCAATACTACAAAAGGCTTCAATTTGTGAAAGGTTCATAATTCACTCGTAAAATGGAACTTGGTTCTAGCATAGCGAACTTTAGCATAGGTTGTTAAGTTGCTTTATGTGCTGGGAAATTGACAATAACTCTATGACGTAAGGAATATTTTGAGTTAATCTATCAGCGTTGCAAGAAGTAATTATGGAGGCCGTGATGGCACACAATTGGGACGAAGCCGCGAAGGAGTGGGAGAGCAATCCAGCAACGGAACAGTTTGCACAATCTGTGTTTAACCAGTTGACGAGTTTAGCTAACCTCAACGGAGCTAGAATCCTAGATTTAGGATGTGGTACAGGCTTGTTAAGCCGAAAAATGTCGCCCTTAGCGAAAGAGATCATTGCACTTGATTCATCCGAAGAAATGATCGAAGAGTTAGACAAAAAGCAGTTGCCCAATGTCGAACCTGTAGTGGATAGTCTCACTCGCGGCTTGGCGGCTCAGCACCCTGCATTTCGTGGGCAGTTTGACGTGGTGGTTGCCTCGTCGGTTTGTGCATTTATTGATGACCTACCTACGACGTTAGAAGTGTCTCATAGCTTGCTGAACATTGGAGGATGCTTTATCCACTGGGATTGGATAGCAGAATCGGATGATGAAGGATTGACAATGAAACGAGCCGAGCACTTGTTGCTTCAAGCGGGATTTAACGAGGTGAGCGTGAAACCATCCTTCAGTCTTGCTCTTGGGGGCTCTGAACAAAAAGTTTTTGTTGGGATCGGCAAGCGTACTGAGTAGTTGTTCGTTTTCGACGATACGATAGAACAATATTCACGGTCGCGATTGAGTAAAACGATACCGATTGGTAAAGGCTACTGCATTTGATGCGGTGGCCTTTGTTGTTTTTGGCGTTCAAGCGTATCTCCTTTGTCCCTTGTTTGACGGTACGATTTTGGGGAGTTGGGTAAATTATTTTTGCTTAGAAATAAATGATAAATTGCGACAGATCAATAAATAGTGGTGGCAAAAATAATTGAGTTAAAAGATAGTTGAAAGATTCAAAAATTATTGAATAATGGTTTCAACAATGAATGAACATCGCGCCTTGGCGTCGGTCCCTTATATTCCGCTCCACAACAGGAAATAAACTTAATGTCTAATTCGTTCGTATTGGTCATCAACTCGGGTAGCTCTTCTCTCAAGTTCGCAGTCATTAACTCTGTCACTGGTGAAGCGGTGCTGAGTGGCTTGGGTGAGTGCTTTGGTCTTGCAGATGCTCGCATGAGCTGGAAATACTCAGGCGAAAAAACAGAGATTGTCATTCAAGGTGAAGATAACCACCACAAAATCGCTATCGGCAAACTGGTTGGTTTGACTGAAGAATTAGGTTTGACGAAAGATATCGTTGCTGTAGGGCACCGAATTGTACACGGTGGTGAGAAGTTCACATCGACAGTACGTATTAATGAAGAAGTGACGGCAGAGATCGAGAAGCTTGCCGATCTTGCTCCATTGCATAACCCTGCGGGTGCTATCGGTATTCGTGCGGCGATGGAAGCCTTTCCTGCACTTCCTCAGTTTGCTGTGTTTGATACCGCTTTCCACCAAACTATGCCAAAGCGCGCGTTTACCGGCGCTATCGCGAACGAGTTGTACACGGATTTCGGCATTCGTCGCTACGGTTTCCATGGCACCAGCCACTACTTCGTAAGTCGTGAAGCAGCGAAAATGCTGAACAAGCCAATTGAAGAATCTAGCTTCATCTCTGTACACCTTGGCAATGGTGCTTCAGTGTGTGCGATTAACAATGGTGAATCTGTCGATACCTCTATGGGCTTCACGCCACTTTCTGGCCTCATGATGGGTACCCGTTGTGGCGACCTAGACCCTGGCATCATTGAATACCTACTTAAGAAAGGTTGGTCTCAAGAGAAAGTGTTCAACTCGCTAAATAAAGCCTCTGGCTTCTTAGGTGTATCCGGCCTAACTAGCGACGCTCGTGGCATTCTAGAAGCGATGGAACAGGGCCACGAAGGCGCGACGCTGGCATTCCAAGTGTTCACCTACCGTGTCGCGAAATACATTGCGTCATACCTAGCTGCGCTAGATTCTTTTGACGGCATCATCTTCACTGGCGGCATTGGCGAAAACTCACTACCAATTCGTCGTGAGATCCTTAAGAATCTGAAACTTCTTGGTTTTGTTGAAGATGAAAAAGGCAACGAAGATGCTCGTTTCGGTAACGCAGGTGTGATCGCAACATCGACATTGCTAAACGCAGTGGCGATGGTTATCCCAACCAACGAAGAATTCGTGATAGCCCAGCAATCGGTTGAATTGCTGTAATTTACTTCAAAAACAGATAGTTAAAAGCGAGCCATGTGCTCGCTTTTTTTTACTCATATGTTGGATAGACCATCGCTAAGCATGTGTTGGTGACACAACCATTGCTTACTAAATTGCCTTCTGCAATTCATTTTTGCCCCAAGTTAGCGAGCTTAGTGTTGAATTGTTTCAGCCCCATTTCGCGCTAAAGTATTTACCCAGTACCAGAGCAAGCTCGCAGTTGTTTATTAGATAATGTAATGTTGCCAGCCGTAGATGCAGGCGATATCAATTTATAGGATCTCATCGTCATCCCAATCCCAGTCAATTTGGGAAATATCACGGGAGACTTTTTGTAAATACCACCCGAGCAAAGCGACAATAGAAAGGATTAAAATGATAAAAGTTAGAAGCATATCATACCCTTAGAGCTTGCGTGTGACTTAACTACAAGACTTACCACGGCAATTGAGTTCCATCGTAGACAAAAAATGAACCTGAATGCTTAGGTTTTAAATTATCGATAACATTAAGCATGCCTTTAACACTCTCTTCTACTGTGACCTTGCCATCCTTTCCGCCCATATCGGTTTGTACCCAACCTGGGTGAATTGCCATAGTCTTCACACCCACTTCGGATAGTTCGCAAGCTAAAGATTTAATTATTTGGTTGAGGGCGGCTTTTGATGCGCGATAGCTGTATCGACCACCAGAGCGGTTGTCATCGATGCTAGCGAGTATTGAAGTCATCCCAATGATGGTTTTATCTTCGCCAGCAAGAATGTTATGAAGCAAAGCCTGCGTGATTAACATGGGTGCAATGGTGTTGACCTTTAATACATTTATCCATTCCTTTTGCCCCATATTGCCTAGGCTTTCACATTCATCTCCGCTTACCCCCGCGTTATGAATAAGTACATCAATGGCGATGCCCGCAAATTTTTCTGTCAAAGCGAGAATATGGGACTCATTACTCACGTCGAGCGGATGAATGCAAATGGTGGGATAAGTTTGAACCAAGAGACACAAAGCCTGAGCTGTATTGATGTCACGGCAGCATGCAATCACACGCCATCCACGCTGAGCGTATTGTTTAACAAGCTCTAGGCCTAAGCCTCGATTGGCGCCAGTGATAAAAACCGTTTTCATTGTGAGCTACCTAAGTTGATTATAAGTAAGAATTAGCTGGTCAATGCCGAACCTTGACCAGCTTGTAACCATTGTCGTGATACTTACTTCAGAACTACGTTTGCTTCCGACAAATGAACTGCTGTACGTTTATCAAGACGCCCACTCATTCGAGTAAGAGCGAGCGCAACGATCACTATCACGGCTCCAATCCAAGGTGTATGCATTAAGCCCATTTCTGACACAATCATACCGCCTCCCCAAGAGCCAAGAGCAATACCCACGTTAAACGCCGCAATGTTTAGACCAGAAGCGACGTCTACCGCATCAGGAGTGTATTTTTCAGCCAGCTTAACCACATATACTTGTAAACCAGGAACATTACCGAATGCAAATGCCCCCCAAACTAAAATGGTCGCTACCGCTGCTATAGGGTTAATGGCCGTAAAGTTAAATACAACTAATACGGTGGCGAGTCCCGCAAAAATAATAGTCAGTGCTTTTATTGGCCCCATCTTATCGGCCATTTTGCCGCCCCAAATATTACCAATCGCTACTGATACGCCGTATACCAACATAATTAGGCTGATTGCATTTGCGCTGAATCCTGTTTCCTGTTGCAAAATCGGCGCAAGGAAAGTGAAAGCGGTAAAGGTACCACCGTAACCGAGTGCTGTGATGGCATAAACCAATAGTAGTCTTGGTTGCGTTAACACTTTTAGTTGTGATGACAGTTTCGCGGCAGCAGGCTGCTTTAGGTTGCTTGGCACTAAGAAAGCACTACCAATCAACGCAATAAGTCCCAATAGCGCGACAATCAAAAACGTCGATTGCCAACCAAAGGTCTGGCCGATGTAAGTACCAAGCGGGACGCCCGTTACTAATGCTACGGTTAATCCCGTGAACATAATCGCAATCGCACTTGCCGCTTTTTCTTTAGATACTAGGCCAGTCGCAATTGTGGAGCCGATGGAGAAAAACACACCATGGGCTAGACCAGTCAAAATTCGAGCAACGATAAGGGTGTTGTAACCAGGTGCTTGCCATGCCAATAAGTTGCCAATCACAAACAGTGACATAACCGTAATGAGTACGTGCTTACGGTTCCACTTTCCCGTTAGTGCTGTTAAAACAGGTGCGCCAATCGCAACACCGAGTGCATAAAGGCTCACCAGTAGTCCTGCGGATGGTAGTGAGACGTTTAGGTCAGAAGCCATGGTCGGGATCAATCCCACGATCACAAACTCCGTCGTTCCGATAGCAAAGGCGCTGAGCGTCAATGCAAGAAGTGCTAATGGCATATCATTTACTCTCTTTTGTTAGGTTCTAGTAAACAGCAGCGAATGTGCTTATCAACGTGTCGTGCTGCCGTGATTTGATGGAGGGATTTTGCGTGGAAATGTAGTTGCAAAAAATAGGTTATTTAACAAATGATATTTGCTATAAATGCAATAATTAAACAAAACTGTTGAGTAAATGGTAGGCAAGCATGCGCACAAAATCGGACGATTTAGAAATTCTACTTACTGTCGTTGATACTGGCGGATTTACTGCGGCAGCAGAAAGTCTCGATATACAGGTGGCACGCGTATCACGAGCGGTGAGTAAGGTAGAAAGCCAGCTTGGCGTGACGATATTAAACCGAACCACAAGACGGATTGAGTTAACGGATGAGGGGCGGCAATTCGTTGAGTCGGTACGAATAGGGCTGATGCAGTTGCAGCAAGCGGAAGACGAGATCATATCCCGTGGGGAATTACCCAAAGGACGACTGCGTGTTGATGCCGCCAGTCCGTTTGTGTTTCACCAGTTAGTTCCACTCGTTCAGCCATTTAATCAAGCCTATCCTGATATTGAGTTGGAGTTAACTTCTAATGAAGGTTTTGTTGATTTGCTAGAAAAGAAAACCGATATCGCTATTCGTATCGGTGCATTAAATGATTCAACTTTACACGCAAGGCCTCTTGGCCGAAGTTTACTTTACATTGTTGCTTCACCTGATTATTTATCAAAGCGCGGCTTTCCGAGCAAGAGTAGTGATTTGGAACATCACGATACCATTGGATTTTCAACACCAAAAACACTCAACGAATGGCCTCTGAAAGGATTTTCAGGGCTGACACCCACGCTGACCTCAAGTAACGGTGAAACGGTGAGACAGCTAGCATTGATGGGAAATGGAATCGCCTGCCTATCAGGCTTTATGGTGAAAAAAGATATTGCGGAAGGAAGATTAATTGCGTTGTTAGAAGGTGAAAAAATTGGTAACTCAGGTAGGGAGCAAATTAATGCGGTTTACTATAAGTCCTCTTCTGTTGCCAAGAGGATTTCTGCTTTTATCGATTTTATTCAACCGAAGTTGGATCTGTAAATCGGTCCAAGCGAGGTAACTTCTTACCTCGCTTAGGCTATTTCTTCTGACTCCTTGAACAAGACAGATACGTATTAAAGTTGATGATACATCGACATCCAGCAAGACTATTCCTGGAGCATGCTCAGACTATTGCATTTTTAACAAATATTATTTGTCTTTGTTGCTATCAATGTGCTGCGATGAGTTTGTTAGTATCCCTCTCAGGAAATAAGAGGGCTTATTATGTCTAAATCACTTTTTCAACCTATCCAATTGGGGAGATTGACTCTCAAAAACCGCATTGTCATGCCACCGATGACACGCTCCAGGGCAAGTCAACCAGGGGATGTCGCTAATGAAATGATGGCGACGTATTACGCTCAAAGAGCCAGTGCAGGTTTAATAGTCTCCGAAGGCACACAAATTTCACCGAATGCAAAAGGTTATGCGTGGACGCCAGGTATTTACACACCTGAGCAGATTGCAGGCTGGCGTAAAGTAACTCAAGCAGTGCATGCAGAACATGGCGCCATTTTCGCGCAGCTGTGGCATGTGGGCAGAGTCACTCACCCAGATAACATTGGTGGTGAGCAACCGATTTCTTCATCAGCGTTAAAAGCGGAAAACGTAAAAGTATTCATTGATAATGGCAGTGATGAACCTGGCTTTGTTGATGTCGTCCAGCCTAGAGCAATGACAAAAGCGGATATTCAACAAGTCATCGCAGATTATCGTCAAGCGGCATTGAATGCTGTTGAGGCGGGCTTTGATGGGATTGAACTTCATGCAGCGAATGGTTATTTGATCAACCAGTTCATAGACTCCGAAGCTAACAGCCGCAGTGATGAATACGGTGGTAGCCTAGAAAATCGTCTTCGTTTTCTTGATGAAGTCGTTGCAGCATTAGTTAAAGCGATTGGTGCTGACCGTGTTGGTGTGCGTCTTGCTCCTTTGACTACCTTAAACGGCACCGTAGATGCGAACCCTATCGAGACCTATACCGCTGCGGCTGCGTTGTTGAATAAGCACGGTATCGTTTATCTGCATATCGCGGAAGTAGATTGGGATGACGCCCCTGATACGCCAGTCTCTTTCAAACGTGCCTTACGTGAGGCCTATCAAGGCATTTTGATTTACGCAGGTCGTTATAATGCGGAAAAAGCGAAACAAGCTATTGATGACGGACTGGCTGATATGATCGGCTTTGGTCGGCCTTTTGTAGCGAATCCCGATCTGCCTGAAAGACTACTTCACGGCTACCCGTTCGAAAAGCACGATCCTGACACCTTGTTTGGTGGCGGTGAAAAAGGGTTGATTGATTATCCAACGTATAAAGCTTAAGGGGGAAGTATGTTTAAGGTATTTAAAGGTCACGGACTTGAGACTAGAAACCGTATCGCTATGGCGCCGATGACTCGTTCACGAACGTCTCAACCTGGTGATGTACCAAACGAGATGATGGCAACCTACTACCGTCAGCGTGCTAGCGCAGGTTTGATTGTCACAGAAGGCGCGCCTGTCTCAGCCGTTGGTCGGGGCTACTCTATGACACCAGGCATTTACACAGAAGAACACATTGAAGGCTGGAAGAAAGTGACTCAGGCTGTTCATGAGGAAGGGGGTAAGATATTTATCCAACTCTGGCATGTTGGCCGTCGTAGTCATTCCGATATTTCAGGTTCACAACCCCTGGCACCATCAGCGATAAAAATTCCAGATCAGGTCTTTGGCCCATTACCTGAAGGCGGGTTTGGCATGGTAGAAACCCAGCAGCCAAAAGCAATGAGTGCAGATGAAATCCAAGCAACCATTACCGACTTTGTTCAAGCGGCAAGAAATGCTGTTGAAGCAGGGTTTGATGGTGTTGAAGTTCATGCAGCGCATGGTTACTTGTTTGATACCTTTTTACGCTTAGAAAGCAACCAAAGAAGTGATCAATATGGTGGCAGCAAAGAGAATCGTATGCGCTTTCTGGTTGATACGTTGCAAGCACTTACCGACGAAATTGGTGGGGAAAGAGTTGCGGTTCGTCTGTCTCCTCATATCGGAGAGGGTTTTGCTGGGGATGATGTTGAAATTGTTCCACTAACGTTAGCATTGCTGGAAAAACTACAACCGATGAACCTTGCGTATGTGCATTTTTCAGAAAACATATCACGCTATGTAGAGGTGCCTGAAGAGTTTCGCCAGCAAGTACGCCGAATATACTCTAATCCAATCATGGTTGCAGGAAAGTTGACCAAGCAATCTGCACAACAGTTACTAGATAAGCAGTATGCTGATTTCGTTGCCTTTGGTACGCCTTTTGTAACGAACCCTGATTTAGTCGCCCGATTTGCTCATGATTTACCATTGGCCGAGTTTGATGCCGATGCTAGGTTGACCTTGTATGGGGGCGGAGCCGAAGGCTACACCGATTATCCAACTTATCAAGCCTAATACACCAGGTACCAAGGACGATAACTCTTTGGTGCCTGACCTTTTCATTAAGCGAGTGGAAGTGATATGGAACCCTATCGAATTTGGCAATATCAAACTGAGACGCACAGTCTTGTTTTAGGTAAGGCTGAAAGACCAGCTTTAGATGACAACGAAATCTTAGTACAAAACAAAGCGATTGGTATTAACCCTGTCGATTGGAAATTTATTAAAGCCAATCCTTTAAATTGGCCGAATGGCCATGTTCCAGGTGTTGATGGTGCAGGCGTCGTCGTACAAGTCGGGTCTAAAGTTGATCCCAGTCTAATTGGCCGTCGAGTGGCCTATCATGGCTCACTAAATCGCCATGGTAGCTTCGCTGAATATACCGTTTTGAACGTTGAGCGAGTGATGACACTGCCTGAGAGCCTATCTTTTGAACTTGCCTCGGCACTGCCTTGTCCGATGCTGACTGCGTGGCAAGCATTTGAAAAAATTCCATTAACCCGACAAAGAGAAGTGCTTGTCGTTGGTTTTGGCGCGGTGAATAATTTGTTATCCCAGATCCTTGCCAGAGCGGGTTATATCGTTGATGTTGTCTCCGCGAGTCTGAGCGAAGAGCGAGCCAAAAGCTTAGGTATTCGCCAAGTTTATCGAGAGCAATCTCAAATCGACATGAAATACTTCGCCATTTTTGATGCGGTGAGTGGGGAAAATGCCGCCCATTTAGTGCCACTGTTAAGAGCGAATGGACATATTGTCTGCATTCAAGATCGTATTGCTAAACCCATTGACCCTCCATTTACGCGCACTATTTCTTACCACGAAATAGCCCTTGGAGCGTTACATAATTTTGGTGATAAAGATGATTGGCATACATTAATGCAAAATGGTGAAACGCTGCTTGAGCGTATTTCAAAAGGCAGTTTTGACGTTAGTTTACCTGTATCTTTTAAATTCGATCAGATGTCAGAGGCATTGAAACACAGTGAGTTCACAAAACTAAAAACAGTTATTACATTGAGTTAGATTCCGCTATCTATACTTTTGCTGGGAAGCGCATACACAATCGCTAAGCACGCGAATAGCGACACAGTCATTACCCACAATATCGACTTCTGCAATTCATTTTTCTAACTCCAAGTTAGCGAGCTACGTGCTCGCTTTTTTTGTACTCATATGTTGGATAGACCATCGCTGAACAGCACATGGCAGCTCACCCACTGATAGCTCTATTGATTTATGCAATTTTATTATCGCCCCAGAAGTGGCTTCAGAAAAACTAACAATAGACCCTATTTATGGAGGCATTATTGTCAATTACGTCAGCCCATGCCTGAACTAGGTTACTAAAAGTATACTAATTGCATTCAACCTTTAGGTAACTAACATATACTACGAAGAACCAGTGACGTAGTGTTCACTTATATATTCACTCTATTTACGGAGTCACTAATAATGAGTAACGCTCCTATCATCAATGCTTATGGGTTACCGTTATTCTCAGAAGGAAAGCTAAGTACGTCTTTGGTAGATAAAGCGATGATACTTTTATAACCCAAAGGTTACTTAGTTCTCGTAGTGAACATGCAAGATGGATGACTAAGGTGAATTTAATTTGATTGATCTCTAGTATTACTATGACGTGATACATAGGTCAAAGCACTGTGGTTTCATGTCATCGAGTGAAACTGCAGCTATCTAGTTTCTGGATTGGCGAGGCTGTATGAAAGCAAAAGTTGAAGTTGACGCCAAAGGGCGTAAAAGTGTTGTTGATGCCTGTAAGGAGCCTTGTGCGATAGAAAAAGGTATGGGGATCTTGGGGTCAAAATGGAAAGGCTCAATAATCTACCATCTGAAAGATGGCCCTGTGAGATTTAATGATCTTTCAAGAATGTTGGGCGGTGCAAGTAAGAAAATGGTAGACCAGCGCTTAAAAGAGCTAGAGAGTGAAAATATGGTGATACGCTGCGTACTCAATGAGAAGCCATTAGCCGTAAGTTACGAACTGACTGAGTTTGGCAAAAGTGCTCTAACGATTCTTGAAGAATTGAGAAAATGGTCTGAAAGCAATAATGTACAGCTTAAATAGTTGGAGTAACAATCTCTACTCGAACTGTGTGACAGGGCAACTGTAGTGGATGAGAAATTTGGCCACTCAGATAGAGGATGCTAGTCATCTTTGTGATCATTGATTAAATACACACTATTCAATTTGCTAACTCACTGATGCCCAAGTCCTCTGCTAGCAGATGCAATACTAATGGTAATCCAACCAACGAAGAATTCGTGATCGCCCAGCAGTCGGTTGAGTTGCTGTAATTAATAACAAAAACAGATAGTTAAAAGCGAGCTTGGTGCTCGCTTTTTTGTACTCATATGTTGGATAGACCCGAACAACTTGGAGTTGCAGGTAGGCGGCAAGTGAATGAGACCCCAGGAGCATAGATAAACTATGTGACTGGGGCGAATGAGCGCAGACAACACCGCTGCAACTTCAAGTGGGAAGGGTATAGACCATCGCTAAGTACGGGAATAGCGATACAGCCATTGCTCACTACATTGACTTCCGCAGTTCATTTTTTGTGTTCCAAGCTAGCGAGGTTCGTGTTGGTTTATTTATGCCCCAAAGCATGCTAGACATACGAAATAAAATAATGATTCTATCAAATAGAGAAAGCTGAACGTGATTTCTCCAATCAAAGCAAGGTATGCCATCTACCTTGCTTTACTACTTCGCAATCATTCACCTGTCAGTTGTTTCAGCACTATCGAACTTAAAGACTCTGTGACACTGTCTAACTCGACTGGCAATGCTCTTGCGGTGATGGAGTAACCCTCAACAAAGGGAATAAACACCGAGACTGCTCTCTCGATACTGGCATCGTCTTTCGCAAGTGGCTTAAAAATCTTGTTTAAAGACGATGCCATTGTTCGATAATAAGCTATAAGGTACGCGTCAATTGCTGCATTTCGTGTCGAAATAGCCCAATATTCACGGAAGATACGGCACATATCTGAAACCTGATAAACGTGCGATAGCTGAGCGGAGATGAAATGTTTTAACTCACTTGCATCGCTCAACTGCGGCTGCTCTGCCAATTCATCTAAGCATTGCTGAAAGTAGCGGTCTGCCATCGCTTTGAGCAACTCATCTTTAGTTTTGAAGTAATACTGCACATTGCTTAATGACATCTCTGCCAGTGTCGCAACCTTACGCATACTCACCCCAAAGTCTCCCTCCTGTCGTAATAGCGCGATTGAAATATCTAAAATCTTCTCAATCTTGGCGTTCTTTTTTCTCATCTAGTACTGCCTGTTTTATACGGAATAACTACGCTTTGTAGCTCTCCTAAAAATAATGTTGACATTTTAGGTATGATGACCTAGATTTGCAATAACTAGGTCATGCGACCTAAAAAGAGAAGGTTAATTTGTAAATAGGTACTGACAATGAAAATTTTAAACCTTGTATTTCACCCAAACCTTGAAGGTTCACGTAACAACAAAACTTGGAAATCACAGCTTGATGAGTCTGGTAAAGTGACGACAAGTCGTGATCTCTATAGTGAATACACAGACTTCCAAATTGATGTAGAGAGAGAGCAAGCACTACTTGAAGCGCATGACCGCATCATTCTGCAATTCCCGTTCTACTGGTATTCAATGCCGCCGCTGCTTAAAAAATGGTTAGATGACGTGCTGGCTTACAACTTCGCTTATGGGCCAGAGGGCGATAAGTTGAAAGGGAAGGATATGCAGTTAGTGGTATCTGTTGGTGGCCGTGAAAAGTTCTATTCGGGCTTTGATATATTCGCCACTGTGCCAGATCTACTGCGTCCGTTCCAATTAACAGCAAATCTAACCCAGATGAATTACCTACAGCCTGAATACATGTTCAATGCAGATGCTGAATCTGAAGAAATGATCGAAGCATTTGGTAAGCAGTTGGTTGCTAAAATTGATGACCCTAAGCGCTCAGACCCTCGTCAATATTTATATGACATTATGAGCGCAGAAGTTGAAGAAGTAGGTTTGGCATAAGTGGAAGTGTGCAGGCAATACGAGGGGCGAAGGTTGGAACTCATCGATTTTAACTAACTGGAATGCTGGTGTTTTTTATCAGTAGCCCATACTTCCTCTAAGTTTCAAACTATTAGCCGAACAGAGTTAATCCCTGCCTAGAACTGTTCGGCTGTTCTTAACACAAAACGCCTTTTTTCATTTGCTATTAAGTATGGTTCTTTAATACACAGCCCAATATTTTGGAATTGAGGCAAGAGTATGGATAGTCAGAAAACAGGGGTTAAAAAGCCATTTAGATTAGAAGAGATTTGGCGTATACGAACACGCCTAGAGCTTAACAACAATCTAATGGAGCTATCACTGCTTAACCTCGCGATTGATAGTAAATTGCGCTCAAGTGACTTGCTATCGTTACGAGTATCGGACATTTCATCCAACTTTCTTGTCTTCTCCCGTGTCCAGTACGTTCAGAAAAAAACTGGTAACGATGTTCAATTTGAGGTTACTCAGAGAACTCAGCAAACTTTGAGCCATTGGATTAAAGATCAAGACCTTAAACCTACAGACTACCTATTCTCAAGTCCTCGAAAAGTTAATCAGCCTTTGAGCTACTCTTATTATCGTCGCATCATACGTAGTTGGGCATTAGCCTTAGGTCATAACCCTGATCTTTATGGTACTCATTCACTGCGTCGAACTAAAGCCACGTTGATCTATCAAAAAACTAAAAATATTCGAGCGATTCAGCTTTTACTTGGCCATACAAAAATCGAAAACACCATCAAATTTTGCGAAGTTAGAGCTTTTTCTCTGTCACGTTTATGTCCATATCCCAGCTAGTAGATGCGATACTAATAGATACCCAACCAACGAAGAATTTGTGATCGCCCAGTAGTCGGTTGAGTTGCTGTAATTTGCTTCAAAAACAGATAGTTAAAAGCGAGTCTTGTGCTCGCTTTTTTAGTTCTTTATGTTGGATAGACCATCGCTAAGGATCTGTTGGCTACACATACATTGCTCACTAAATTGGCTTCCGAAGTTCATTTTTTATGTTCCAGGTTAGCGAGGTTAGTGCTGGCTTGTTTACGCCCCTTTTTAACTAGAGTTCATCTTGAGATGTGTTATCAAACTCTATAAGCAAATAACCCCAATTAATGTACCTGTTCGTTAACATTGAGCGTTTTTTTACTAGTTACTTGTTTTTGATATGCGTTTAAGTAGGGGGCGGAACTCATTGATTAGGCTATTGAGCTGCTTTTCGTAAAATAGATACGACTGAGTCCAATTTTGCGTTTCTTCTAGATTGAGATTTAGTTTGGGCAGGGTAATCCGCCTTTCATCGTCATTCCAGATTGCTTGTACAACAAGCGGGTCTTCGTATGAGGCGCGTGCAGCCTTTAACTGTTCGTAAACCTCCTGTCCTTTAGAATTTTTCGCGCAACGTACAAAGCAACCTATCTCTTTGTTACCCAGTTTATAGACCGTAATCCATGCAACTGAAGCCGAGGGAGGGAGTTGAAAATAGAGGTGACTCTGCGCAGACGGTAACGGAAGGGGTTGGCTTTTATCCTCTAAGTGAAGGGTATCAAGAAAGCCCTGCCAAAATTTCTTGTTAAATAGCTCTTTGCTATCCAGTTGAGTTTTGAAGAGTGCTTCTTGTGGACGAGTATCCTCTTCTGAAGTGACGGTATAGTCTCTAAAGTGACTTTCGATAGTAATGACATGTCGCTCGAGGATATCCGTTTTGTGGAGCACTTGCGGTAGAACGAGCAACTGGTCATCAGTCATATGAAAGACGCGCATCTCTAGCATCGCAAATGTAAACTCCATGGATGCCTTTTGGTTGAGGAATGACTGAATGTCTTCGGCACCTTCTCTAATTCCATCCCCTACAATGAGCAGCAAAAAACGCCCTTTGTTGAGATTCCTTTGGGTCGCATCGATAAAGCTAGCCTCAGGCACAGTAGAGCCAGCTTCTTTGATGATTTGATACAAGCTTTTTCCTTTTGTTCGTTTTTTTATAGCTTGATCAAGCGTCGTATAATCCATTGACACTAGGTCTTTTGCATAGTCTAAGATCTGTCCAACGACTTCTCTTCTAGACTCTGGATTTCTATAGAGCTTTACCTCCGCTATTACAAGGCGACCCGTCTCAGTAACATAAAGACAGTCAACTCGGCCCGAGCGTGTTGGAAACTCCATACAGACGGAAATTGCCCCAACATAATCAGGTTCGATTTCATAAAAAGGAATAAGATTTTCATTATCAAAGATTATTTTCTGTAACCAACTCTCGTTGTAAAAGCTACCATCCATAAAATTGACGCGTTGGAGAGCTGAAGTAGAATTATCGGAGGACACAACAACAGGGCTTTGGGCTGAAAACATATTTTCACTCCTTAAGTTCACGCTTCACTAGTGAGACTCGACACTCTCTTACTCATCATTTGAACACGGATTGTAAAGATATCGAACCGGTTCAAATACCTCTCCGAGCCATTAATTTAACTCGATGCATATTTTCATGGTTCCATGGTGGTCAACGCTATTGAGTGGGTAGCTCAAATCATCACTTTGAAAGATATCGCCTAATCGAAGAGTGTAGCTTATGGCAGAGTCTGTGGTTCTTATTGAACTAAAGTAATTCTTATTGGATTAAGGGTGGCAAAACCTAAAGGCTAGCCAAAAAAAAGCGGATTGGTAGGGCACACCATTTAACTATGTTGGTTGTTATTGAACAAACTGTTAATAAATATTTGTTTTTTGTATACTCGCCACCCTCAAGCAAAGCCAAGCTACGACTTGGCTCTTTTTCATGGATGCAGTCTGAAAATGCCAAAACTAAGCAAGTTTTTTATAACCCTATTTGCCCTTTTTCTGTTAATTCCAACGCATGCGTTAGCAATGCAAATCTATATAAGGCTTCCAAGTGGAGCAAACATCACACTGGACGTCGAGGAGTCGGATAGTATTGAGAATGTGAAAGCGAAGGTTCAAGATAAAGAGGGTATCGCGCCAGATGAACAAAACCTAGTTTTTTCAGGTATTACACTCGAAGACGGAAGGACGCTGTCCGACTATAATATTCAGAAAGAGTCACTTCTCTATCTTCTGATTAAAAATACTGGTCCTGTCGAACCACCTACTTCAGAACCAACAGCTCCAACAACGAGCGGCCGTTCTGATGCGCTAGATGCACAAGAGGTTGTACGAATTCATAATATGAGTACAGCCAGACAACAGGGCGGGCTACTTTTGTCTGCGCTTCCCACCGCTGAGCCAATTTCGAACCAATCTAAGGCTTCGTTCAATAGTTTCAATATCTTAAACCAAGATGCTGCACAAGGAACTCGCTTCTGGTCAAACTTTACTTGGCAGGACTCGACAAAAAAGCGAGTTGATTCCCTAGCGGGTTACAAAGCGACAACTAAATACTTCGTATTTGGGATGGACACTTCTGTTAGTTCAACCTCTGTCACAGGGGTCGCATTCGGTGTATTTGAAACGAAACTATCCGCAGAACACTTAGCCAAATCAAGTGAGACGGGTTTTAGTGCACTCCCATATTTCCAAAGTTGGATTAACAATAAGCTGTTTTTCGAGTTGGCTGCTGGCAATCAACAGAGCACTATTGATATTGAATCGCTTCCAGAAGGAAAAAAAGGTAAGACTGACGCAAACACTTGGTTAGTATCTGGGGAATTGCAGCAAGAGGTGCTCCGCAACAACTCAGTTCCGCTAACATTATTTTTAAACTCAGATTGGTTGTATACCCACAAAACAATAGATGCCTATAGGGACTCAACGGATGTTTTTTATGATGAAAGTACGTACAGAACCAGTGTTGTTAGTCTTGGTAGTGAGGCAGTGTATCGCTACGACTTTCAAGATATGTTTCTCGAGAGTACTTGGGGGCTAAAGTACCGAAAAGGTTTACTCAGTGATGGTACTGAAGAACTTGATGCTCTGGTTACATTGCTTGAACTCAATCTCAATTGGCAGCATCTTGTCACTCATTTAGAGTATGAGTATTCAGAAAGCGATACGACACGTACAAAACGGCTTCAAATCGCACTAGAGTATAAGTCTGCTGTGAGTGAAGATTTTAATGTTAATACCTGGAGTAAAATGTCCGCAGCTGATGAACTCGATCTCGAACTTGCAACGATTGGCACGAGCTTTGTTCACATAGACTCAGGGATAAGTGCAGGTTTGACTGTGCCAGTGATCACTTCTGGGGAAATCAGATTGTTTCTTGATATCCCGCTGTGATCTGTGTTCTGTCACCAAACTGCTCCGCATCATACATAAACGGCAGGGAGGTAAGTACTTTTCCATGAATGCGCCTATCCATGAGATGTAATTTGGCCAACGCCACTGACACTTTTATCCATAAATGCGAAACGCATTGATACCTAGCCAGCGAGGACTTCGTGATAGTCCGGTCATCTGTTGAGTTGTTGTAATCAACAGCACTCATTTCAGAATGCTTAAAAATAAAAATGGCGAGTGAATTCACTCGCCATTTTTGTTGCCGTCCAATTACTAAAACATTCCCCACTTGTGTACAAAGTGTCGGCTGGCATTCAGACGCAAGCCTATGGGACTAAAGCGGCCTTGTTATGCTTTCATGATACGCGCTTTGAAGTTACGCCCTTTCATCTTGCCATTTTGTAGCTGTTGTTCTGCAATCTTTGCCACTGAACTATCGATAGCAACATAAGAAACCATAGGCAAAATATTGATCTTGCCAATCAGCTTGCCGTCGATACCGGCTTCTTTGGTTAAGCTGCCCAAAATATCACCCGCACGAACTTTTTGTTTTTTGCCACCCAAGATCTGAATGGTTCGCATAGAAGGGTAGTAAGGTTTGTGATTCTCTGGCTGAGGCAGCTTCGCCGGGTGAACGTCAATGCCCATGTACTCTTCGATACGCTCAATGCGATAGATCTCTTTGCCACTGTAAAAACTGATGGCCAGGCCTTTTGCTCCGGCTCGACCAGTTCGGCCAATACGGTGCACATGGACTTCAGGGTCGCGCGACAACTCGAAGTTAACAACGGCGTCGAGGTTGTCGACGTCTAATCCACGGGCCGCGACATCGGTGGCAACTAAAATTGAAATGCTTTTGTTGGCAAACATGGTCAAGGCGCGCTCGCGCTCACGTTGTTCCATATCGCCGTGCAGTTCTATCACGCTGAAACCACGGTGATTGAGCTCATCAGTGACGTTCTGTACTTCTTTTTTGGTATTACAGAAAACAACGGTTGATTCTGGGCGGTGCGTTAGCAGTAATGCTTCGAGCGCGTTGTCTTTCTCTTCAGTGCTCTCTACTTGGTAGAAACGTTGTTCAATGGTGCTGGTTTGGTGCGTTGATTCCACTTTCACCATCTCAGGATTCTTCATCACTTTGCTGGCGATGGTTTCGATCTGTTCTGGGAACGTTGCACTAAAAAGCAAGGTTTGGCGCTCGGTCGGGGCGGCATCAATGATGGCATCAATGGCGTCTTGAAAGCCCATGTCCAACATTCGGTCTGCTTCATCCAGCACCAAGGTATTGAGCTCATCAAGATTGATGCGATCTTTGCTTAGGTGATCCAAAATGCGACCCGGTGTGCCAACAAGAATGTGTGCACCGTGTTCTAGCGAAAGGATTTGCGGCCCCATTGGCATACCACCGCACAAGGTGAGCACTTTGATGTTGTGTATACCACGGGCGAGGGTGCGAATTTCAGTGGCCACTTGGTCCGCCAGTTCTCGTGTAGGGCAAAGCACCAGTGATTGAACGCGAAAGCGATCCACATTGAGATTACTTAACAGCCCAAGTGCAAACGTCGCTGTTTTGCCTGAGCCGGTTTTACCCTGACCGATCACATCCTTCCCTTCAAGTAGCTTTGGCAAGCTTTGCTCTTGAATAGGAGTCATCTCTGTGTAGCCCAACGTCTCTAGAGTCGAAAGCAATTCTGGTTTTAGGGGAAGTGTGTTGAATGGTGCAGTCACGGTGCAATCCTTAAATGGGAAAAAGCTAGGGGCGGTACTATACCGACTTTGACGAAAATGAACATAGAAAACTCGGCGCTGAAAAAAACAACGAATATCACAAGGCAACAAAAAGTGTACGCTTTGGTTGTCAGATTATTCCTACATTTAAATAACATGATGATTTATAAATAAAAATTAAATAAGTGAAAACCGCTTAATTGTTGTGCAGGGCGTGCGCTATCGTTACACTTCATCCCCCCAAAATTTGAATATTGAGAGAGTCGGCTTTGTCTTTAAGAATCATCACGTTCGCTTTGTGTTGCCTGCTAAGTTCATTTGTTTCTGCTATGGATTATCTTTCCAAAGCAGACAGAGATTACTTGGCGAGCCATCCAGTTCTCAAAGTGGGTGTTCTAAGTGGTGGTTGGCTGCCGTATTGGGGAGGCATGGGTCTTGCGCCACAAGGAATTCATCACGACTATGCGATGAGTTTTGCTCGTGAGTTAGGCGTCCAAATTGAGTATCAAGGTTACGACAGTATCCGCCAGTTGCTGCAGGGAGTAAAAGAGGGTGAGGTCGAGATGGTCATTGGATTTGGCAAGACGCCTGAAAGGGCGAATGACTACCTGTTTTCGTCACCCCTTTATAAAAACGTTCGTGTGATTTGGCTTCGCGATCAACAGCTGAAAAATGAGCCACTGAACTCACTAAAGTGGGTTTGCGTTGAAAAAACGTCTTATTGTGAAGTGTTGAGCCAACGAGGCTATCAAAACATCATGACCGCACAAAACTATCGAGCCGCGGCTCAAATGATCTTGCAAGGCTTGGCAGACGCAACGATCAGCAATTACGTTTCATTGAGTCACTATTTGAGTGAAAAAAAGGTGACTCAAGGCAAAGTGATCTTTGATAAGTCTCTTGGTACTCAGATTAACCGTGTCCTGTTTACCAAAGACAAGACGCAACTAAAATCGATCATCGATAAACTGATTTTGGCGGAAGAGCGTGGTTTAACGCGAGGCCGCATTCATTCAAAAGATATCTACTTTCTTAACGATCAAGCCAGTCTGAGATTGTTATTTGAAGAAGGGCGCGAACAAGTTATCCGTTATACGATTGAAGAAGAGACATTCCCGCTCTCTTATCGTGACGGCGACGGTGAAGTGAAAGGCTACGTGCACGACCTACTGAATCGCATCAGTATGAGAAGTGTCCTTGACTTCGAGTATGTGCCCGCAAATGGGCGAGATGTCCAGCAAATGCTTGAGGATGGTTTGGTGGACTTGTTGCCTGCGCGCAACATCGAAGAAGTAGACCAGCGTGATTATTGGGTCACAGCGCCTTACACCAAAATTAGGTTTGAAATGGTGGAGACCACCGCAAAGTATCAGAAGCCACACATGGCAGTGCTCGATCGTACGGGTAACTATTACTCCTATCTTGATATCAACTCGCAGTATAAAAACATTCGAGTTTTCCGTTCATTGGAAACGGTATTGCCTTTGCTGGAAAGTGGTGAAGTAACCCATGTTCTGATGAACCGTGACTTGATCAACCAACTGTTGATTGATGACCATCGAGACTATTTTAAACCACTCGAAAATCATCTCGATGAGAAGTTTGACGTTAGCATTGCGATGGTGGTGAGGAAAGACGATCCAGTGCTTAAGGATATGCTTGATTCCGCGCTAAATACTTTTTCTCCCCATGAAATTGAAACCATCCAAGCGGCCTACCGAAAAGTCACCCTCAGTTTCGGTTATGACAAGCAGCAAGTGATTATTTATGCCTTGATGGGGTTATGTTTTGTGCTGCTAATGACGTTGCTGTTCTTGTTGTGGTGGAGTCGTATGCGCAGTTCGCTCCGAAAAACTGAAAAAGTGGTGGAGTTGTCGCAGAACCAAATTACTTGGCTGACTCAACTCCTTGATACCATTCCAAGCATGATTTACATCTCCGATTCGTCAGGTCGGATTGTGTTATCAAACCACGCTTATAAACAAAGCTCAGAACAATGCGTAGAAAGAGGCTGCACAACGGTCAAATACACCTGTTCATTTTTAAACGTCGCGCAATATGGGGCACGTGAGTTTGAAGAGATCATCCAAGTCCCCGCCAGTGATTGTGGGATGGGAGAGCGTTTTTATCTTGTTACCCGAAAAGCCATTACGCATGAAAATGGTGAAATGACCCATTATTTAACGCTGTTTAATGACATCTCTGAACTGAAGCATTCGGAACTAGCATTGCGTGAGTCAAATCGAATTGCATTACAAGCGGTTGAAGCGAGAAGTCAATTTTTGGCAGTGGTGAGCCACGAGTTGCGCACCCCTATCGCTGCGTTAGTTGGCTTATTGGAACTCCTTTCTAGCCGGACACAAAGCCAGGAAAACCAGCTGCTCATTAACAACGCAATTCAGTCAGCGGGTCGACTGAGTTTGCAAGTGAATGAGATTCTGGATTTTTCAAAAATTGAAGCCAAACAGCTGCAATTGGAAATCGAAAAGTATCGAATGATGGATGAGTTTGGTCCGGTGCTACGAAGTTTCGAGGCAAGCGCACAGGTGAAAGGTTTAGCGTTTGAATTAAACTGGCAGCCTACAGCAATAGTGGATGCGCATTTTGATGCGTTGCGAGTGAATCAAATCATCAGCAATTTGTTGTCCAATGCGATTAAGTTTACTCAGCATGGGAAAATCTCGGTCGACATTATCACCAATGCAGAGAGCTTGCGTCTTCGTATTACCGATACGGGGTGTGGCATGACGCAGTCGCAATTGACATCCATATTCCAGCCATTCGTGCAGGCTGACAGTACCATCACTCGTCGATTTGGTGGAACTGGCTTGGGAATGTCGATCGTCAAGAGTTTGCTTGATTTGATGAACGGTGATATTGAGTGCCAAAGTGAGCTCGGCAAAGGGACCCAAATCGATGTAACGTTGCCAATAAAAGGTGAGATTTTTAACGCTGGATTTGAAGTTGAGCAAAGCTACTATGGTGACGAGCGTATATGCTCTTGGTTGTATTGCTGGAACGTAAAGGTACGAGACGATGCGCTGAACAGTGTTTTGTTTGATATGTTGGCGTCGGAACAAGGCAATTTGTACCCTGATCTCCTGCTCCAAGAGTTACTGAAAAACGAGCAGAATGCCTCTCAAGCTCAGGTGATTCAATCGGTCGGTCAGCTTGTCGGCCACGTACTGGTGGTCGATGATGAACCGATTAACCGTTTGTTGATGCAAAAACAGCTAAACGAAATCGGTGTGACGAGTGTGGCAGTTGCCGACGGAGAGCAGGCGTATGAGCGCTTGATCGAGAGTGGAGACAGGTTTGACCTTTTGATCACGGATTGTCACATGCCAAAAATGGATGGTTTCGAGCTCACCAAAAAGGTGAAAGCACAGGTCAGCAGTTTTAGTGGCAAAGCGGTGATCGGCTGCACGGCGGAAGATTCGCGTTTAGGGGCCGAAAAAGCGCACTCAGCGGGCATGGATAAGGTCATTTACAAGCCCTATTCACTGGCTATTTTGTTCCGAGTGTTGTCGAAGTATTTACCAGAGCAACAAGGGCAGGAAGAACCTACCGCAACGTGGCTTGATGAGTATCGAGAGGAAGAACGCGAAGAAATGGCCAATGTGGTGATAGAGTCGTTTAGCTTCGATATCGAACAGTTACTCCATGCAGATGCAGATGTTACGTCCATTGCTCATCGTGTCAAAGGCGCGGCCGGTGCGCTGATGTTAAATGAACTTGCAGCATTAGCAAAAAGTGTAGAACAGCAAAATGACCTGTCTCAGATAGAGGCAGAAAAACAGAAACTGATTATGGCGATGCGTAGTGTCGTAGCGCAAGCAACCACGTGGCTTGATGGGCTGGTGAGGGGGGAAAGATGAAGATACTGATCGTAGAAGATGAAAGGATTCAATCAACCAGCCTCAAACTGAAGCTCGGTTCGCTCAATTACAGCGACATTCAAATAGCAGAAAACGGTGAAGATGCACTAACGCTTTGTGAAGAGAACACCTTCGCACTCATTTTTTGTGACATTCACATGCCAGAGATGGATGGGATTAGCCTACTCACGATTTTGAGCGAAAGAGGCTACCAACCAGGGATTGTCATACTGAGTGCGGTGGAAGACGCCGTGTTGGAACTCACGAGGAATATGTGTAGTTTGGCTCGGTTTCCGTTTGTTGACGTGCTCAAGAAGCCGTTCAGTATGGAAGCGCTTTTTAACGTCATCAACAGCTATACCTTGTCAAAACAGCGTCTAGTGGTGCCAAAGACCGACTTTCAAGTGAGTTGCGAAGATCTGGAATTCGCCTTTGAAAACGACCAGATATTTAATTTCTATCAGCCACAATATGACTTTGCTACAGGGGCGATGGTGGGCGTAGAAGCGCTAGTTCGCCTGAAGCACCCCCAATATGGATTGCTGGCACCAGCGGCATTCTTACCGGTTATCGAACAATGCAACTGGATGGACAGACTGTTCTGGCGAGTACTTGAGAAAGCGATCAGCGCTATTGCCAGTATGAGCGATAACCTCAAATTGTCAGTCAACATAAGTCAAAATAACCTACAACAGCCGATGTGTGACCGAGTCATCGAACTCTGTCACCACTATGGTTTTGAACCGAACCGTTTGAGCCTAGAACTCACTGAAGATCAAGTTTACAACGGGACGACCATCTCACTGGCGAACTTGGCGCGCTTGAGAATGCATGGTGTTGGGCTTTCTATCGACGATTTTGGCACCGGGTACGCATCATTGAGCCAGCTCGGAAAACTGCCATTTAATGAACTTAAAATCGACAAAGGTTTTGTGTTCGATTTGGTGACCAACTACAAACACCAACAACTGACCAAAATGTGCCTTATGCTGGCTCAATCGTTGGGTCTGCACTGTGTGGTGGAAGGTGTTGAAGATGAAGAGACATGGCAATATTTACGAAATTTGGGTGTGGATACTTGCCAAGGTTACTACTCTTCTCCGCCATTACCCATTGCTGAACTGAGTGAACAATATGCTAAAAATCAAAGTCGTATCCTGACGCAAGAGAGTATTGAAGGCGGTATTTGCGCGCTCATCATCGCTGACTGTCAGGTCAGTGCCATTGCACTGCAAAAGCAGTTGCAGCGAGAAGAAAGCGTGAGTCAAGTTCGATTGGCGTCGAGTCTCGATCAAGCGATCAAAAAGCTGCGCGATTATCCTATCAACTTGGTATTGATGGACATCAGATTTGCCTCAGACGTGAGTGAAAACGAACTGATTTTAGGTATTGATGAACAATATAAGGGGCGGATGATCCTATTGTCAGAACATTCTGATGCTGAGTCAGTGCAATTACCCCAACTGCAATCAGGTAGTACGATACTGTCAAAAGGAAGCACGTTGGTCGATACGGTGAGCCATATTGTTGCTGACACCAAATTGGATAAAACCGACTATTCAGCCCAGCAAAGCCAATTGGAACAACTGTCGGAACGTGAGTTGGCCGTTGCTCAGATGTTATTCAAAGGATTGAGCAATAAACAGATAGCAAACCAACTGGATATCAACCAAAAAACGGTAAGTACCTACAAAACCCGCGTACAAACAAAACTAGGAATAAGATCCGCCATGGAATTGGTACGATTCTTTACACTTGATTAATAAAGGTATCATGGCGAAACACAATTTTTCACAGCTTAAAGTTCTGATCATCGACGACGCCCCTGTGGTTATCACAAGCTTAAGAGGTATGCTTCTTAAGCTTGGATTTTCAGAAGCGAACATTCAATTCAGTAAAAGCCCAAAATCGGCCGTATTTAAAGCAAACCGAGAGAAATTCGACATCTTCATTTGTGATTATAACTTTGGCAAAGGGATGAACGGCAAACAGATTTTTGAAGAGCTCAAGCATTACAAAGCGCTAAAAAGCGATGCGGTTTTTATTCTCGTCACAGGCGAAAGTTCCGCCTTTATTGTGCATTCCATTCTTGAGCTCAAACCGGATGAGTACATATTAAAACCGTTCAACATCGGTATTTTGCAAACCCGCTTAGAAAACGCGGTACTGCGTAAACAAATCCTCAAAAATCTTTACGCTGCAGAAAGAGCGGGAGATTCGCAAGCAGGATTGGTTTTGTGTGAAGAGTTGGAACCCTTTCATCCAGAATACTATTTCCTGATACAAAAGTTTCGAGGTAGCTTCCTGACACGATTGAAACTGTTTGAAGAAGCGAAGAAAGTGTATGAACAAACGCTAGAGAAAAAGGAACTCGATTGGGCGAAAGTGGGCCTAGCTAATGCACTGCGCCATACCGGTAAAATGACCGAGGCCACCAAGTTGGTACATGAACTCGTCTCCTCAATGCCGAGCAACACCACCGTGCGTGTTGAGGCCGCGAACCTCAGCTTGATGAACAGTGATGTGCCTGATGCGATATCTCATCTCAAAGTGGCCAGTTCTATCGTGCCGGGCAACTCTGAACGTGAGCTGGTGATTGCCAACTTGTGCCTCAGTGAAGGGGATACACGCTCAGCGTTACAACGCTTCCGCCTCTATAGCGAGGTCAATAAAGAAACATTTCGCAATAATCATTTTATGCGGATGAATCATATCCGATCACTGCTTTACGCACTCAATGACGCAGAGCCTCTCGAGAGAATACGTTGGTTGAAAGAGGCAAAATCACTGTTTAAGCAAGCATATGATTGCAGTTTGGATGAAGAGCTAGATAGCCAGTTTCAGCTGATTGCTGCGCATATCGCGATTGAAGAAAAGCAGTACCGTGTTGCCGTTGAGATCCTGAATCAGCTCTACCGAACTAAACCTTTTGAGCACTTTTACGATCGCTACCATTTCACTTGGCTACTCAATGCAATGGGCTTTGATAGCGAGTTTTCTCACTGCATTATTTGGTGTAAAGAGAGTTTACTCGGTGGCGAGATGGAAACCATTTTGGCCAGCAAAACAGCGATGGCAAGAGCACTTGAGCGTCAAGGTCAGGAGAAAGTTGAATGGCTGGAAGATCAATACAAGGCGCTGATTGAACACAAGCAAGATATTGAAAAACTCTACGAAATTTATGCACAGATCTTAGCTCGTAGCCCAACATTAAGGACAGTTTGTACCAAGATCATAACCATCTTATCGCGTTACTGGCCCAAAAGATCCGAGACCACTGCGATAGAAGAAATCCACGTCATAATGAAGCAGTGTGATGTCACCATTCGTCAGTTGATGTCGGAAGAAGAGCGAGAAAAAATTCAATATGAAACGCTGTGGGAAAAAGCAAAGCAGCAGCATGAACGACAATACATGGTCACCGAACCGGCGTAGTTTGTTCACCGAAGACAAATGCAATAATGATATCAATTTCATATATCTGTGATATGGGTCAGTAGCTAACCATAGTTACGATTCGTCACTTGTGGTATTTTTTGATGGGTGTTGGGTCGCAAGTTGTAGGAGTGCATATGTCACACAAAATAGAGAATCACTATTGCGAACATTGTCAAACAGAAACACCCCATGTCGTTGTGCTGGTGAGAAAAACGAGCGCCTTTAAAAGCGATCCCCAGCGTAGCCGAAAAGAGTTTATTGCTGGGTTTCTAAAAAGTGCAGTATTTGGTGCCTTTCTCGCTTCCATGGATGAGTTTGCGCGCCACTTAGTATGTGAGCGTTGTGGTCACAAGGTCATTGAAGACTAAACTATCCTGCGTTGGACTCTTTTCGTCGATTTGTCAGGGCAGCCTATGGCTAATAGGCTGCAGCTTAGTTTTAAAGTGCGGTTTAGAAGCCTTCGTGATTCAATAAAAAATCCTCAAATTCCGCTGGTGACATCGCTTTTCCATAGAGAAAGCCTTGAGCGTAGTTACACTCTTCTGTTCGGATAAAGTCTTCTTGAAAGTGGTTTTCCACGCCTTCCGCTATCACCATCATGTTCAACTTATGCGCCATCGCGATAATGGCACGTGTCAACTCGCGATTGTGTTGTTTGTGTTCTAGTTGGTTGATAAAACTGCGGTCAATTTTTAGCGTATCAAACGCGTACTTCTGCAAGTAGCTCAATGATGAGTAGCCTGTACCAAAATCATCCAGTGAAATGTTGACACCATAGTGACGTAACTGAGCCAGTACCTCTTGGGCGTACTCTTCATCTTGCAGCAAAATACCTTCGGTGAGTTCGAGTTCAACACATTGAGGCGGGAGTTGATAAAGCTCAATAATATCTTGAAGATGCTGAACAAAATGGGGTTCACGAAACTGAATCGGAGAGATATTGATCGCCATTTTGAAGGAGTGAGATGAGAGTTTACGCCACTCAGCGGCGTGTTTGAGGGCTTGGTGAAGAACAAAATAACCGATCTCGATAATTTGGCCATTACTTTCTGCTAATGGAATAAAGCGATCGGGTGAAATCGATCCCAGTTGAGCGGCTTTCCAACGCAGCAGCGCTTCCGCACCGATAACTTTTCCACCTTGTTTCAAACAGATGATCGGCTGAAAATGGACTTGCATCTCTTGATTCTTTAGTGCATCAGATAGGTGGGATTCTAGTAGTAAGCGCTCTTCCGCTTCTTTCTGAGCGGCGACGTTAAAATAGGAGGCTTGCAAACCTTGGTTCTTGGCCACACTCATAGCGGAGCAAGCTCTCTGCATCAAGCTAAACGAATCGGTGGCATCCATAGGTGCTAAGGCAATACCGAGATTACACTGCAGGTTCACACTCATCTCGTTAACCATGAAAGGTTGGGTGCAGGCTTTTATCACCCGTTCGATCACCTCCTCTTGTGTTTCCTGATTGCGCTTATGGCGAGCTGATAGAACAAAATCCGACCCGACAATGCGTGCCAGTTTCCACTCTTTCGGTAATTTGTGGCACAGGCGCTCACTGAGTGAAGAGAGAATTTGATCGCCAAACATGTAACCATAACTGGCATTCACGAACTTAAAGTTTTTCAAACTAAAGTAGACCAGCGTAATTTGTTCGTCGTGTGAGAGTTTTTTAATCTGCTTTGCCAAATCATCAGCCAAGGTAATTCGGTTAGGTAACTTGGTTAAAGGATCATAGTGGAGATGAAAATCTAGGTGGGTCTCCGCGGCAGTACGTTGTTCAACTTCAGTCAGTAAGCGGCTGCTTAAATCGGCGAGCGTTTTGGTTCGTTCCGCCACCTTGGCTTCTAGCTCTTGGTTAAGCTGTGCCAATTCTTCCTTCCGATACAGCATGTCTAGTTGGCCTTCAATGGCAGTTTGAAAACGACCAAGCAGCGATAGCGAATCTTCATCAAAGTACCGTTCGTGATTATCGAGCATACAAATGGTGCCAAAGGGGGTGTTATCGGGCCAGAAGACCGGAAGTCCACAATAGCAAATCATGCCGAGTTTAATATCAGGGTTGCTGTCCCAATTGGGGTCGGCCAAAGCGTTGGGCACATTAAGCATGCGTCGCTCGCTAATCACGGTTTCACAATAGAGCCCGTGACCAAGGGAGTCTTTGGCGTGCTGCGCGTAGGGGTTGTTTTCGCTTCGGCTGCTGGAGAAGACTTCTATGTCAGTCTCGTGAATTCTCATGACCAACGCCGCCGGACATTGTGTCATTTTTGCAACTAAATCAACAATTTCTTGCCAGCTATTTATCACTGACTCAGGTACCGTGAGTTGTGAGGTATCAATTATTGCCATGATCTTTGTCGTTCCATCGATTCAGAAAACACAGTGTAATGCTTTGAGCATACCGTTGAGTATAGGCTAGGTTAACGGGGGCGGTAACTAGGGCGCAGAAAAATGACTACCGTTTGAGACGCAAATCAGCCTCCTTGAGTGGAGGCTGATTAGAGGGGCATGATTCGTCTACAAAAAGATGTCGTCTTAACGCACGTGATTTGGATGAGTGAAAAACACGGGTACTTATTGGTTTAGTTCCCCACTAGGCGTAATGCGCGGTGAGCGTTATCCAGTTTTTCTGACGACTCATCAGATCCGCTTTGATCTGCTTATAACGAATCTTTAGCAACGCTATTTCATAGGTTTTAAAGGCTTTCTGCTTTTTACTATCAAGTAATTGTTTTTTGGTATCGTAGTAGTCTTTCATGGTGACCACTAAGCTATCAAACTCGGTTTGCAAGTGTTGTTTCAATGTTTCTTGGTCAGCTCGATGGCCAATATTGCTTAGCGCATTTTTAAGACGTGTAGCGGCTCTTGCTTTATCAATTTTAATTTGGGGAGTTAAACGCAGATTGCCCGTTAAGCCAATCCACGAACAGGCTTTTATCAGCCATTTTGTTGGGTCGTATTGCCACCAGTAAATACCATTACGGTAGTCATTTTCAAAAATGTGGTGAAAGTTGTGGTAGCCCTCACCAAAGGTTAGCACCGCCAAAAAGCCATTGTCTCTAGCGCTGTTTTTATCGGTGAAAGTTTGTTTTCCCCAAATATGAGCTAGAGAGTTGATGAAGAATGTTGAGTGGTGACTTAGTGTTAACCGCAACGCACCAACCACTAGTAGCATGCCGATGATGTCTTGATAATACCAGCCAAGCACAAGAGGGATGCCTAAGTTCGTCGCGATAGCGAGAGGGATATAGTATTTGTGCTGCCACATCACCACCTTGTCTTTCTGTAGATCACGGCAGTTATTGTAGTCATTGTACGTGTCATGATTATAGTCGCGAAGCATCCAGCCAATGTGGGAAAACCAAAATCCACGGCTCGCTGAATAAGGGTCTTTGTCGTGATGATCGACAAACTTATGGTGCATGCGGTGATCGGATGACCAATGCAGAGCACTATTTTGTAGCGAAAACGCGCCACCGATGGCGTAGATTACTCGCAGAATCCCTTTCGCTTGGTAGGTCTTGTGACTCCAAAGACGATGGTATCCGGCGGTGATGGAAAGGTTGGTAAAACTAAATGTGATCAAAAGCCAAATAAGGTGCTCGGTTCCATAACCATGTTGCCATCCATACCATGGGGTCACCAAAAGAGCGAGAAACAGAGACAGGCCAAAAATGGTTATGTTTAACCAGATCAGAGGGGGGGTAGATTGTTGCAAAGTACACCTCGTTTAAGCTAACAACTGTACGCTAGAATATCCAGCGTACAGTTGTAAGTCAAACTTATAAACAAATATGTGAATGGAATGTTTCCCTTTTTAGGTGCAATAAGTGTAGTATTAACTTCCACAATATATGCAGATTGGTAGCGATAAGGACTTTTAAATGGATTTTAAAGTGGCGAATTATTGCGATTTTGAGCGGGTGTCTCTGCTCCAAGCAAATAGTCTTAAGTCACATTATGGTGGCATCTTGAGTGATCAATACCTGGCAAATGAGGTGTCCGCCGAGAAGTTGTTACTATGGCAGACTCGCTTAACAAACCCGCCTTTTGGACAGCATATCGTCCTCGCTGAAGAAGGAGGGTTATTGCTTGGCTTCATTTGCGCATTTGGCAATCATGATTTTGAGTTGGGTACGTATATTGACTCTTTGTATGTAGATGATGCTTTCCAGCATCGTGGGATAGGAAGGCAGTTACTTAAACAAATAGCAGAATGGCATCAGCATTATTTCAGTGACAAAGGTCTTTACTTGCAAGTGAGCGAATCCAACACCGAAGCAATTGATTTTTATCTACATATGGGCGGAAAAGTCGCTGATATCAGGAAAAGAGAAGATCTCTCGGGAGAAATTGTCGTGGAGAAAGTCATTACATGGCCAAATGCGGACGCGTTAACGACCGGGCTTGCCGTTGCTTTTGTGCATAGCTGAGAGGACATTGCACCAATAAAAAAGGGATGCTCTTTCAGCATCCCTTCTCATAATTAACGTTTGTTGCGCAGGTAGCGTTTGCGGCGCTCCTCTTTATTTTTCGCTTTCTCTTCAGCACGACGCTCTGCTTCAAGCTCTACTTCAACTAGCTCTGTCGTTATCATTTCTGGGCGCTCGAGTGTTATTTGGCCTAAAGTTCCACTACGAAGCTCATGGAGCAAAATTTCACTGGCTTTATGAATATCGACTCGTCCTCCGGCTCTTAATGCCCCACGACGTTGGCCTATTTCTTCCATAAGTTCAACATCCGTTTCCGGTAGTTGTTCGATTTGATAACGTTCTTTCAGCTTGTCTGGATAGTGCTTTGCTAAGTACTCCACCGTGTAAAAGGCCACTTCATCATATTCCATAGCCGTGTCTTTCACTGCTCCCGTTGCCGCCAAACGAAAACCACTGTGTGGGTTTTCTACTTTAGGCCACAAGATTCCAGGAGTATCGGACAACACAATGCCATTTTGCAGATTGATGCGTTGCTGACGACGAGTCACTGCCGGCTGGTTGCCGGTTTGCGCGATTGCTCGACCTGCAAGTGTGTTGATAATAGTGGACTTACCTACGTTAGGAATACCCATAATCATGGTGCGAATATTTTTACCTACCTCTTCACGATGGGGTGCTAACTTACGGCAGAGCTCGAGAATTTTGTGAACTTCTTGGGTTTGAGAGGTGGTGATCGCCATTGCTTTCACGTTTTGTTCTTGCTCAAGGTGCTCGATCCAAAGTTGAGTGAGTTCAGGATCGGCTAAGTCGCGCTTGTTAAGCACCTTAACAACGGGCTTGTCACCACGAATTTTTGAAATCAAAGGGTTTTCGCTACTAAAAGGAATACGTGCATCCAGCACTTCAATGATAACGTCGACTTGTGGAATGGCCTCTTCTATTTCTTTGCGGGCTTTATGCATGTGCCCTGGAAACCATTGAATTGAGTTGTTAACCATTTGAATATTTACCTTTTTTAAATGAAATGTGGCCTTTAATGACAATTAAATTCATTCATCTGAGTACTTAGGCTCGATGGGCCCATAGCCGCTAAGTTTATCATTATATGGAGATAGGATGAAGGGTGAGAAAGAACGCCACTGACGAGTGGCGCTCTTGATGTACAGATAGCTTATGCGTTTTGTGGACGTGGCTTACGACGTTGAGCCGAAGGCTTGCCATTGGCAGGCTTGCTGTTACCAGTTTTCGCGCTGTTTGGTTTGGCGTGACTTGGCTTGCCGTTTGTTTTGCCATTCGCGTTGTTCGCAGGTTTCGAGCCCTTTGTATTTGGTCTCTTACCTTTGTTGGTTGAATCGTTGTTACCTTCTTTTGGTGCAGAAAACTGACGTTTGGCTTTGCCATTGCCACGGTTTTGCCCTTGAGGTTTGTCCGCAGTTTTTGCCTTTTGGCTGCCTTTGCTGCTCGCCTCACTGCCTGCTGCTTCCGCATTAGGTGCTTTCGGTTTCTTTGGCTTCTTCGGTTTTTTCGGCTTAATTGGGCGCGTATCCAGTTTAGATTCTGGTACTGCGTTGGTTGGCGTGTAACCTTCCAGCGCTTTGCGAGGTAGCAGTTCTTGAATTAAACGCTCAATGGCAAACAGTTCAGGCGCTTCGAGCGCACATACTAGAGAAATTGCCTTACCCGTTTCACCCGCGCGGCCAGTACGGCCAATGCGATGTACATAATCTTCCGCCACTTTTGGAAGCTCAAAGTTTACGACTTGAGGAAGCTGAGGAATATCGATACCGCGTGCGGCGATGTCGGTTGCCACCAACACGCGAACTTCGCCTGATTTAAAATCCGCCAACGCTTTGGTACGCGCACCTTGGCTCTTGTTGCCGTGGATAGCGGCAGCAGTCAGGCCTTGATCGGTAAGGAAAGCCGCTAGACGGTTTGCGCCATGCTTGGTACGAGTAAACACCAGTACTTGTTGCCAGTCACCGTCATTAATCAGCTTGGCAAGCATCGCTGGCTTTTTCTTTACGTCTGCTGGGTAGATGCATTGCTCTACGGTGCGAGCCGTTGAGTTGGCTGGGTTAACTGAAATCTCGATAGGGTTGTTCACCAAGCCTTTTGCCAGTTCACGAATTTCGTCAGAAAACGTGGCTGAGAACAGCAGGTTTTGGCGTTTTGCTGGCAACAATGCCAGAATCTTGCGGATATCACGAATGAAACCCATATCCAACATGCGGTCGGCTTCGTCCAGTACCAGCACTTCGAGCTGATCAAACTTCACTGCATTTTGGCTGTACAAGTCCATCAAGCGGCCTGGTGTTGCCACTAATACATCAGCACCTTTACGCAGGCGCAGCATTTGTGGGTTGATTTTCACACCACCAAACACCACCGCACTGTTTAAGTCCAAGTGGCGGCCATACATAAAGACGTTTTCTTGTACTTGCGCGGCTAATTCGCGGGTCGGCGTTAAGATAAGGGCACGAATGTGGTTTGCACGCACACGTGGCCCTTTTGCCAGACGTTCAAGAATAGGCAGCGTGAAGCCCGCAGTTTTACCTGTTCCTGTCTGTGCCGCCGCCATGACATCTTTGCCTTCTAAAATAGCAGGAATGGCCTGCAATTGGATGGGAGAAGGGGTGTCATAGCCTTTTTCCTGAATAGCTTTAAGGATTGGTGCAGACAGACCTAAGGAGGTAAAACCCATGTATGATTCTCTATATTAGTAAAGTCAGGGCCGACGATTTCGCTATCGGCCAAAAGTGCGACATTCTGAGGCTTTTAAGGGGGGACTTCAACCGATAATTCTCCTTTCTCGAAATCCGTCATTTGGGAATCTTTGTGTGATCGATCTCTCTTTTCTGTTTTCGTCTTTAAATTCGTGCTTTACCTCAATTTAACTTGAGGTTTTAGGCTGTTCTTTGTCAGTTAAGTGCAAGGAGCAAAATGATGAAAAGCTATGTAGAACACGCCAACATGTCAGTGGTTGATGCGCAGAAAACCATTCATTTCTTAACCAGTGCGATTCCCGAATGGCGAGTGCGTGGCGGGGGAAAGTTGGACAACTGGTTTGGCCGCGCGATCGAGTGGTTCCATGTTGGCGATGAACACAGTTATATCGCCATCAGCACTGGTGGAGAGGGGGATGCTGCGAATTGGACAACGGCTTTCACGGGGGTAAAGCATATTGGTATCGTGGTACCCAATGTGGATGCGGTGGTCGAACGACTCGCGTTAGCGGGCTACGCTTTAGATCATTGGGGTGGCGATCATCCACATCGCAAGAGCGTTTACTATCTCGAAGATCATGGTTTCCAGTTCGAATTTGTTGAGTACTTTAGTCAAGAAAATGATCTGAAAAACGATTACACGCTATAACTAAAAATAGCAGAAAGGAGAGAAACGTCATGGAGAAGGCGAGGCCAATTCAGTTGCAAGCGATTGATCACATTGTGTTGCGGGTGGTGGATCTACCCAAGATGCTGGCATTTTATTGCGATATTTTAGGTTGTGTTGTTGAGCGTGAAGTGGCCGAGTTTGGTTTAACTCAGTTGCGAGCAGGCAGTGCACTGATTGATCTGGTTACGGTGGACAGCAAGCTCGGGCGACAAGGCGGCAAAGCTCCCGAGCAAGAAGGGCGAAATCTGGATCACTTCTGTTTGCAAATTACCCCTAAAGATGAGCAAGAGATTCTCGATTTTCTCATTCAACACGGGGTGATGGTGGAAGCTTTCGCCAATCGTTATGGCGCGCAGGGGTTTGGCCGTTCCATTTACCTCTCCGATCCTGAGGGCAATACGGTTGAGCTAAAACCTGAGAATTTTGATTGATGCTTACAACAAAAAACTGTCTCCACATGGGAGACAGTTTCAAAAAAATAATGTTTAAAAAGTCTTACGAAATAAAGACATACAATATAAATTGTTATGCTTGTTCAGGCGTTAGAGTTTTTTTTTCCTGTTGCATTTTCGCTAGGAAGTAGATGTTCACGCAGGCGATGAAGCCGTTTGTTACCACAACTGGCCATGCGTCAATCATCAGACCGTATGCTGTGAATAGTGCACAACCGATGAAGTTTAAAACGCGTAGACGAACGATATCTTTCATCATTAGCGAAATCGCTACCATGATTGAAGCAGCGTAGCCTAGAATTTCAACCATATTCATTTCCATAATTTGACCCTCTTAAATCTTGCCGAATATGTCGGTACCAATTCTTCTCTTCTTGAGATAAGTGAGGAAGCTCCATGCCTCGAATGGTCTAATTTTGTTTTCGTTAAGTGCACTATATCAATGGAAAATCCGTGATGAAAGCCTCAATTCAAGGTTAAGAGAAGGTTAGCGATTACGCAAACGTTTAGAAAGAAAAACGCAACGTACAGAACTATCAATACGCTCAATAAGAATGGCAGAATTTTGGTGCTACATTATTTCTCCTGCCTATTGAAACGATAGTTGGACAGAGAGATATCGCTCATCTATTATTGCTAACGAGAATTATTATCATCAAGTGTCTTTATATGTCTATTTTGATTGCTGTGTTGTTTTCGCTGTTATTGATCGTAAAAATGAAAGTAGAAAAGGCTTATGCTTTATTGCACATCGTATTGCATGCGGTTTTTCTTATTTTAGCCGGGCATACCTATGCAGTGAGTTATTTGATTGTGATGTTTTTTTCAGCCCCGATTCAGATTGCCATGTGTCATCGTGGGGAGTGCAAAGAAAAAGGGCATAAGTGGTTTTCTTTATTGCCAGCGTTTGTGGTGATCATCGTGGCTTTTCTTTGAACGCTAAAAGGTTGATCGTCTGGGTGTTTGTGCTTCACGGCTTAATTGAGAGTAATTAAGCCGTGAGAAACAGCTGTTTTGAGAGACTGTCGCTTTAGCGAGCCAGTTTGTGGTGCGCGCGAGAAAAATGTCCAGCGGCAAAAGCACCAACAATCGAAAGCTCTCCGGCTAAGCAAAGTGCAGCACAAACTTCAGCCAATGCTCGCGCGTTGCCTTGTCCATACAGTCGTAGAATGTCTAAACAGGCTTTTTGGCTTGGTAGGCCAGTGCCGCCGCCAACGGTTCCGACCATCAGATTTGGTAATGTAACGCTCGCATATAAGTGCCCATCGGCGGTAAGTTCCATCCGGGTAATGCCAATGGCTGATTCAGCCACGCAAGCGGCGTCTTGTCCACAAGCCAAATAGAGTGCCGTTAACGCATTGGCGTAATGGGCATTGACACCAATTCCGCCACTCAATGCTGCACCCGTCGTCGTCATCTGACCGAATTTGACCATTTTTTCAGGCGTAGTGTGCAAGTACTTTTCAACCATCTCGCGGGAAAGGGTCACTTCGGCGATCACTTTTTTCCCACGGACGCTTGTCAGTGTTTTGCTGTTTGCTTTCTTATCCCCGGAGAGATTGCCATCTAGAAAGGCTTCTTTGATGTCGATGGGGCAGGTTTCCAATATTGACTGAAATACGGCGTTGGTCGCGATTGTCACCATATTTTGCCCAGAGGCGTCACCTGTTTGGTATTCAAACATCAAGTAAACATGATTGCCTTCCATGTTGATGTTGATGTCACTGAGCGTACCATGCGAAGTCGTGGATTCGGCGATTTGCTTAAAACGCTCGTAGTGGGTGGTCACCCAAGCGACAAACTGACCCGCGGAGACTAAGTTAGTGAACGCGAATACCGGGGTGCGTGTCACTCCTTCATTCACCAGCATGGCCGTTGCTCCGCCAGCTGCGGTAATAAGATTGGCCCCTCGTGAATAGGAGGCCACCAAAGCGGCCTCTGTCGTAGCAAGGGGGATCAAATAATCATCGCTGGCAAACAGGCCATTGACGCGCAATGGTCCAGCTAACCCAACGGGGACTTTTACCGTACCAACAAAGTGCTCAATGTTCTTCTGATAGAGCGCCATGTGCTCAAGAGTATGTTGATCTAATAATTGGTCTTGAGTGGCATGACAGTTCACCACATCCCAACGCTTCTTTAGAGTTTTATCGCTAATAAAAGGGCTTTTGGGTAAAGTACGTTTTGGTGGGGCGTAATTAGGGTTGAGTTTTTGCTCTATCTGTTGCGCGCTATCTAGACAGCGAAGTGCGGTATGAATATTTTTATTTTGAGTAGTTTTAACGGGCATAAGTCTGTCAGCAAGAAAAAGGAAGCGCCGATTCTACTGAATCAGGAAGAGTAAACAAGGTGGTAAGCGTAACAAATGGTCACACTTGGATATCCAATAGACTACCAATCACATCGTTGTTTCGTTCAATAACGCTCGCACCAATACGGTTATAGCTGTTGGCTTGGCTCAGTTTCATCAAAGCTTCGCTGTGATCTTTGGGTGGTTGAGTGGGTTTTTCTTCAGGTTTGCGGTCAAATTCGACACGATTAAAAGCAAGCTCATCAGAGGTGGGATTTCCGTTTGCTTGGTTCACTTCCAACGCAGCTTCTTCGGCCATCTTACTGGATTGCTGAATGAGTTGATAGCCGGATTGGATGGAGGAAACTGGCATCGATAACCTGCTCATTTGTTAACCTAACGTAAGCATAGTCTTATTTGACAAAGCTGACAACTATGCTACCTGAGAGAAGAGTTAGACGAACAATTTTGCCAGCGCATCTCGCTCTTCAAGGCTTAAAATGTCGTTATTCTTTCTTACTAAAGCAAGTTGAATGTCACCCTGCAAATGTTGAAGTTGTAGCGGAGAGAGTCTTTTTAGCTCTTCGCGAAGTCTCTCAAAGTCAGATTGTTTCATGTTGATCACCGTTTTATAACGCTTCTTCTTGTCACCATCCATAACGAAGCTGTCCATCACATCGACTGAATGATCGCCAATATACGTGTTGAACGCTGTTTTATTGTCCGAAAAATGTCAGGCAGAGGTAAAACAGCAAGGGAAAATAAAACGGGAATGAGGAGGATAGGCAGGTCCAATGACCTGCCTGAGATTTAATCGCTTGGTTGATAGGTCCCAAATAGCCCCACAGTTACAAAACGACGGTTATTGGATGCGAACCGCCAGTTTACTGGCCAGAGAGTGGAGTTCGGGCATCATGCGATAAATGAGATGGAGCTGCTGCAGCACCATTCGCGCGCTTCCTTCATCATCTTCACGCCATTCGCTCAGGCGCTTTTCTAGATCGGCCGCGTTGCTCGTGTCTAGATCACAGTTGTTACAACGGTTGTACAACTGTGACTGTAACGTCTCCAGATGTTGGTGAATCGTTCTGTGTGCATCCAACACCAACTGATGAGTCGATTCGTCGTCTAGGCGAGTGCGATGTGCCCCCAATGCTGAAATATAGCTCAACATGGCGTGATTAAGAGTGAGAAAACGGAAGCTCTCATCGACCGCTGTCTGATACTTCCCTGGCTCGATCAGCATGTTACTGATCGCAGACGAAAGGTTGGCATCGTGGTTATGTGCATTTCTTCGGGCAATACGATAAGCCAGACTATCCTTTTTACCAATTCGATACTGGCCGATGATTTGCAGCAAATATTGCTTGTTGGCATCTATCGCGTCTGACATCACTTTATGCAATCGGCGAGATTGCCAGTCAGGAAGAATAAACACCACTGCGGCAACCGCTAATGCACAGCCAATCAAGGTATCGGCCAAGCGTGGTAGCACAACGGCGTAGCCTTCGCCGAGTTGGTTGAAACAGAACAGTACCAACAGGGTAATAAAACCGGTGGCAAAACCATAATTATTGATTCTAAATGCGAAAAAGAGCACACCAGAAATCACGATAAAAACTAACTGACTTTCTTGAGAAGGAAAGAAAGTCAGTAATGGCACACCAATCAATAAACCTGCAAAGGTTCCGGCAATACGAGCGATCAGTTTTTGTTTAGTCGCACTGTAATTGGGTTGGCAAACAAACAGCGTGGTCAGTAGTATCCAGTATCCACGCTCAATCCCTAAGCCTTGAAGAACGCCATAGCCTGCCGTTAGCGCGATAGCCATTCGGATAGCATGACGAAAGAGCATAGAATCTCTATTGAAGTTGGACTTAATACGCAGAAACATCGCTTTCAAGGTATGCGGGTTTGTATCGTCGAGAAGGTTTTCTTCTAGTTTTTCTGCGTCGGGATTATTGATGTTATTAAACTGCTTTTCGACCGTTGCTAAGTTATTGAAAAGATAATTTAGCTGTCTCAATAAATGTGCCCATTTGGGATTCTTCTGATCTTTGAGGAAAGCGAGCGCATTTTGTAACTCTGCCAAGGCGAGAATGGAATCGGCACTGTGGTTATACTCGTTACCTAATCGCAGCGACTCTGCAATTTCTCGACATGCACTTGCTTGTGATTCCAATAGGTATTTGAAGCGAAAAAGCACGTCAGATCGTTCAAATTCAACCGCAAGATCTTGGTAACGATAGTGGCTGGAACTGACTCGTTCGTGAATATCTTGGGCGATGAAATAGATATTGAGAAAGCGATCACTTGGGCCATCAATATGACCGCGTTTTGAACGAGTCAGCAGGGTCTGTTTACAGTTGTTCAGTGCGTTGACCGTTTGGGCATTAAGGCTTGCTGCCGTGATACGCATTGGCTGAGGTGTCATGTTGGTCACAGGGTGAAACAACTGTGCTTTTGCATCGAGATAGTTAGCCAACTGGCTAAACACATTGGCGAGGCTTTGTTGCACAGGCTGCATCGGCCAGATGATTTGCCAAACCATCGACATGAAATAGTACCAAGCTGCGCCCGATAGTAGTAGTGCTGGTTGAAACCATATATTGGTGCTTTGATGCGCCCCAAGCATGGTGTAAATGGCGATAAGCAAAGAGCCAAAGGCGATACTGGCATACTTGGGACCGAGTGCGCCAAGCATGATAAAACCAAAAGTAGAGACAAATAACCCAATCGCAAATAGCCACGGGGTATGAAACAGAAGTTCGATTGAAAACGCCGCGATAGCAAAACAGAGGAAGGTTAAAAACAGGGCTTTGATCCGTCCACTGAAGCTATCATCACTTTCTGCCAATGCCGCGGCAATAACGCCAAGGATAAGTGGTGTTATTAAGGTGCTCTGGCCAAAGTACCAAGCAGGCACCACGACTCCCAGTAAGGTGAGTAGAATCAGCACACTGTAACTAATGGTTTTATTCGCCCAAAAATGGCGCAGTTTAAAACGTAAGTTCACGGTTTTCCTGTGTAAATTGGCAGAAGTGAATGAAACGGCAGTGTAGCAGAATCCGCCAGCAACAATATGACTTGGACACATAAAAAGTCATGGATGCTTAGTATTTCTCCAGTGTGCGCCGTCTCGACAGGAATAATGGCTACATTTTCCGGCTACAAAATGGTATAAACCTCAAACCCTTGAATCCCTAGCAAGAGAAAGTGTTCGATGTTGCTAACGGCCAACAAAACTGCCCAGTTTTTTATCCAAAAAGAGTACCACCATGTTGAATTGCAGGGACACTCACTGCTGTTGGTTTCTGTCGGCAGTGAGGAACACATTCCATTTACGGTTTGGAACGGAGAGGTAAGCATTCAGCGGGGCCTTTTTTGGGGCTCACTGCAGTTTTTTGCCCATGCCAATGGTCATCGTCAGCAGAGTTGGTTGGTTCAAGGGCTGCCTTGGCCTGAATGTAAACAGTTTGCACGGCACGCCGTGGAACAATACCAACAGTGGCACGATCAGCAATGTCGCCAACTGAGCCAACACCTTCCATTGTGGGAAGAGGAATTGCATCGCTTAGAGTATTTACCTGCCTATTTGCCTCACTCTAAAGTGGATACATGGATTCGCGATGTCCATGCACAGCTTCAAACGATGAACATGACGTTAGACGAAGCGAAACAACGCTTACCCGAGCGTGTTGCAGCTTTGGCAAGTTGGCTGTTGCAAGGGGAAGAGGCTATACAAGCGCGCAATCTAACTTGGTTGGAGCAAGAGCGTCGTAATTGGGAAGTGTTGTTCAACCAAATTGAATCCTCTCCTCTCAATGTTTCTCAACAACATGCCGTACTCCTCAATGATGACCACAATTTGGTTTTAGCAGGGGCAGGTTCAGGTAAAACAAGCGTGCTCACCGCTCGCGTTGCCTATCTTCTACAAAGTCATCAAGCAACGGATGATCAGATGTTACTGCTGGCGTTTGGTCGTGAAGCTGCTCAAGAGTTAAAGCAGCGTTTGGTCGATAAAATCGGCCTTGCGGCGCAAAATGCCCATGTCTCAACGTTTCACCAGCTTGGTCTATCCATTATTAACCAAGTGGAAGCTCGGCCTGTTGAAATCTCACCAGTGGCGTTGGATGACAAGCTACGTCAGGCGTGGTGTGTCGATTGGTTGAAAAAACACTGGATGACCCCAACCAACTTCAAACGTTGGCAAAAACATTTAACCAAATGGCCAATTGCCTACCTCACTGGGGATGATGAGTTGGGCAGCCAATCAGAAAACCCCAAACTGATTGCTTGGCTAGACAGGCAGCTCACTCAATTTGCCTCATTGGGCTTTAGTAAGAAAGAGATCCAAGAGCGATTGGTGGAACTGCCTGACTACACGCGCTTAAACAGCGAGCTGTCTCTGTGTTGGCCTTGCTTCAGCGCATGGCAAAAAATGCTGAAAGAGACCGAGCAGATCGATTTTCCAACCATGATCAGTCGTGCAACGAAATACGTCAAAGAAGGGAAGTTTGTCTCTCCTTGGCGTTTCATTATGGTCGACGAATATCAGGACATTTCACCCGATCGGCTGGCTTTGGTTGAAGCACTCTGCGAGACAACCCATAAGCAGCCTGGCGCATCACTTTTTGCCGTCGGTGACGATTGGCAAGCCATTTATCAGTTTGCTGGGGCGGATGTTGACTTAACTACCGGCTTTCAACAGCGCTTTGAGCACTCAACGGTACATCACCTCGACACGACTTACCGTTTCAACAATATGATTGGCGAAGTGGCCAACCGTTTTATTCAACAAAACCCGAGACAGCTGCGCAAAACGTTAGACAGTTACAAACAGCAGAAGCAAAAGGCGGTGCATACGGCACCAAGCAACTCGGTGGAAAAAATCCTTGATCAGTTGGATAGAAAATCAGACAAGAACAAAACCGTGCTGCTGTTGGGACGCAATCACTATCACAGACCTGATTTGTATGAAGATTGGGTGAAACGCTTCAAAAATCTTACGCTGAACTTTATGACCTGTCATGCCAGTAAAGGCAAAGAAGCGGATTATGTGATCATACTGTGTGTGGATGAAGGGCAGTTCCCGACCAAGAAAAAACAGTTGCACGTAGATGGTGCATTGACGCAATCGTCAGATTCGTTTGCTTACGCTGACGAGCGACGGCTTTTCTACGTTGCACTCACTCGAGCGAAAGAAAAGGTGTGGATCACGCACAGCGGTTCTGGATCAGGTTTTGTGCAAGAACTGCTCGAAAACGATTATCCAGTGGTGAAGCACAATAGCTAAACCCTTCTTTCGAAACAGAGCAACGATAACACATAAATGCCAGCGAGAGCTGGCATTTTTCTATCTACTTTTGAATCTTCCGATCTATTTTTGACGTAAGTTTTTTGTTGTCAAACGATTAGGTACGGGCAGAAAGGTAAGCTTGGTAATCTGGAATTTCGATGGAAACCTCTTGGTTAAGCAGTGAAGATTCAAAAATGAACTTCGCGGTTGCGCGGTTGGTTGCAACTGGAATATTCCAAACACTGGCGATACGAAGAAGGGCTTTTACGTCAGGGTCGTGCGGTACTGAGTTGAGTGGATCCCAGAAAAAAATCAACATGTCGATTTTACCTTCAGAGATCAAGGCGCCTAACTGTTGGTCACCACCCATTGGGCCACTGATCATGCTTTTGATGGCTAGACCTGTTTCACGGCTTAGCATGTGACCAGTTGTCCCTGTGGCATACAAGAAATGGCTCTGTAGTTTCTCTTTGTTTTCTTTTACCCAGCGCAACAATTCAGGTTTGTAGTTATCGTGGGCCACTAGCGCAATGTGCTTATGCGCAGGCATGGTACGAGTTGTTTTTTGCATTCATTCTTTCCGTTATGGTTACCTAACGAGGTTCGTCTTCATTAAGCATAATTTATCGCTGAGATTCAACTGCTTTAACATCAAAAATAGGCCTGTATTCGGATGGCGATAAAGACTCTTCGATAGTTGAGACATTCAGCGTGTCTGGAGTGAGCGGTTGAATGATTGGACTGCTGTGGGTTTCATATTGTTGCTGACGCAAATAGCTCACCGCTTGTTCAACGGATAAACGTCCTTGAAGCACCATTTTATCGGTTGGCGCAAACTCGATTTTGTTGCGCAGTAGACCGCGATAAATCCCATGGCTGAGATAGGTTGAGATCAAGCCTATTTCACCCGTTTTGTTCGCACTTCGCAGTTCGCTGATGGCGGCCTCCATGGCGACCGCACTACCGACTAAATAATCGACATCGGGCATGTCAATCGCCTGTTGTACCAGATTACGCTGCAACTCTTTGTCATTGTCGGCCCAGAAACTTTCGATGATGCGAATGTCGCTCCCTTCAATCGCTTCTCGGAATCCTTTATCAACGGGTTTGGTGCCACCGCTGCTTTTGGGACCAAGCAAAAGAACCACCTTTTTTACCCCTGAGCCTGCGGGATGTTTTTGTGCAAGATATTGACCTGCTTGATGCCCCATCCAGTACCAATCTACACCGACACTGCCTTTAAGGTTTTGGCTCTGCTTCTTGTCCAGAATCAGTTGGTTTACCGTGGCAAAAATGGGGATGTTTCCCGTCCATTTCTGTAGGTTCTCGTTGAAAGCGAGTGGGTCAACCGTGCCCAAAATAATGGCATCGGCGCCCCATTTACTGCACAGCATCAATTGTTGCTGTTGTTTGGTGGTGTTTGGATAACCGCCAGCTTCGAGTACGCGCAAATTCACATTTTCTTTTTGCGCCTCAGAAACCATGCCGTAGTTCACGGAGAGCCAATAAGAGTCTTTTAAATGCGGATAGATGGCGCACAGTTTTTCTGCCGCTTGTACGGTGCCCATCGACAGCAGCGAGAGAGAAACTGGTATAGTTTTGCGCAAACAACGCGAAAAAATGTGCTTAGTCTTTAACATGCGGCAAGGTTCATTGGCATAGATGGAAGATACGTGCAGAATATAGCGTATTCTCCCCGGCGAACCAATGCTGATGTAGCAATGGCCGATAGGTTAGGTTTAGAAACGTATGTTATTAGCAACAGCAAGTATTGGGCGTAAACTTCTGCTTTCGTTCATCGCCATGGCCATGTTGGTGATGTTCTCAGCACTGATTGGTGTGTCAGGCTTTTCCTTTGTCGCAAAAACCGAGCGAAACGTCGTCGATACAGCCATCCCGGCCATGATTGAAGCGCGTCAAGTCTCTGAGCTCAGCTCACGTATCATTGCATCGGTTCAAACCCTCTCCAACGCGAAAAATGAAGACGAACGGAAAATGTCAGGTAAGGAGCTGTTTGCCCAGTTGGAATCGTTGCTCACTCATATTAAAGCCTTAGGGGGCGGAGAGTCATTTGATCCGTTATTGCTTGAGCGTTTGGAGTCTAACGTCCAAGGTGTGATTGATAACTTAGCCGATCTTGGTGTGTCGGTTGAAAAGAAGTTATGGCTGGCTAAAGAGATAGAAAGCAGGGTAGAAGAAATGCGCTTGCTGAGCGAAGAACTGGAGCAGCTTACTCGCACACAAGTTCTGAACACCAGCACGATTGCGGTTGCGAACGTCACTCATATTTATGATTTATTACAAGATGGTAAAACCAAACAAGCCTACCAAGCGTTAGATGCCTTGGTCGAGGTGGATTTAGACCTATCGGAGCGACTACACGAACTTCATCTGTTGGCTTTTAAAATGCTCAATCAGATTGAAGAGGCTCGCACATTGACCAACATTGACCGAATTCAAGATGTGAGAAATGAGTTTGATGCGAATCTGAAGATCATGGTTCGTCGAGTTCAAGCTGTTGAAGATCCGACTCGTTCAGCACAAATGTCACACTTACTCAGCGAACTGGGTAAACGACAAGTGGTATTCAATATTCTTCGCCAGCAGTATCAAAATGAGCTCGAGTCACAACAACTGATGCAGAAAAACTTGGCGCTGTTTTCTGAACTGAACGGCACGGTAAACAAGCTGGTAGATGACTCAAATCAAACCACAACCAATGCGGTCACGGCGTTAACCCAAACGCTCAATCTCGCTCAACTGATCCTAACGGTGATCTCACTGGCAGGTTTAATTGTCGCTATCGTCATTGTTTGGCGAGTGGTGTACGTCTCAGTGGTCAGGCGTTTGACCGAGTACTCTGCGGCATTATTACAAGTCGCCCAGGGTAATCTCGATGTTGAGTTGCACGTTCGCGGTAACGACGAGTTGGCTCATATGGGGCAAGCCATTATTACTGCTAGAAACACGGCTCAAGCGTTAAAAATTGTTGCGGAAGGGGAAGCCAAAGCGAAACGCGAGCTGCAAGAACACAAAGAGCACCTTGAAGAACTCGTGACGGAGCGGACGCGACAGTTGCAGTTGACGAATGAAAAGCTCAATCACGAAGTACTTAATCACGCTAAGGCACGCTCTCAAGCCGAACAAGCTAACAGAGCTAAATCAGCGTTTCTTGCTACGATGAGTCATGAAATCCGCACACCGATGAATGGGGTGCTGGGCACGGCTCAATTGCTGATGGATTCTGGGTTGAACCCTTTACAAAAGCGCTATGCCGACATCATTAACCGCAGTGGTAAGAATCTATTAGCGATTTTGAACGACGTGCTGGATTACTCCAAAATCGAAGCTGGCCATTTGGAGATCCGTGAGTCAGCGTTTGAGTTGCATCAGATGGTGGAAGATACGTTCCAACTGATGCAAAGCAGAGCCGCTGAGAAAAATTTGACCTTTAGCTACCATATTGAGGCGGATGTCTCTAAGTATTGGCGTGGCGACGTTACTCGAATTAGCCAAGTATTGAACAACCTTGTGGGAAATGCGATCAAGTTTACCCCTCAAGGATCGGTGGATATTTATGTCTGTCTCGATGCCAATGATGAGCGCAGGGTTAGTTTTGAAGTCGCTGATACGGGCATCGGTGTTGCAGTTGAAGAGCAAGCCACGCTCTTTGATGCGTTCACTCAGGCCAGCGGCGGGCAACAGTCTGTAGGTGGTACAGGACTGGGTTTAGCGATAAGCCGACGCATCATACAGGCCATGGGTGGGGATATGGACATGGATTCGCAAGAGGGGGAGGGAAGTCGTTTTTGGTTCTCAGTGCCGCTAACTCGGTGTGACGCCATCGAACCAATCGTCGATACGCAATGGTCACAATGCCGCAAAGCCAAAATCCTATTGGTTGAAGACAATGCCGTGAATCGAATTGTTGCTGAAGGTTTTTTAAAGAGCCTGGGACACAGCGTTGTCATGGCCGAAGATGGCGCGGATGCAGAAACGTTGTTTGAACCCAACGGTTTCGATCTTGCGCTTGTGGACATTAACTTGCCTGATTGTAATGGCACTGAGTTGATACATCGTCTAAAGAAACTCGAGGGGGATTTCGCGAGAAAAACGCCTATGGTTGCCGTTTCTGCTCATGTATTTAACGAAGAAGTCGAAAGTTATCTCGCGTCTGGCTTTGATGGTTTCCTTGCAAAACCGCTAGAGAGGGATGCTCTAGAAGTGCTTATCCAAAAAATGTTGGAAGGTAGGGAACGGGTCGTGAATGATGATGGTGTTGACGATGACGCTCTGGCCAAATGTAACGACGGCAAAACAGCTCTGCCATTAGATAGTGCATTAGAGGAGGCTGCTGAGATTATCGATCCCAACGTGGTGCTTGCGGATATGCAAGTGCTTGGGCCACGCAAGATGCGTGAAATTGTGGAACTGTTTAACAGTAGTTCCCAAGAGATCTTGCAACAATTGCAAGAAGAATCGCAAGCAGGCAATGAGGCGAAAGTTAGAAGCTTAGCGCATAAGCTAAAAGGAAGTGCGGGCAGTTTAGGGCTAACCGCATTGATGATGCTCTGTCGCGACATTGAAATCGATCCGTTATCGAACAATCGCTATCTTCAGCTGAAAAGTCAGCTTGATGATTGTGTAAAACAAAGTGCTATGGTGCTGACTACGCTTGTTTCACGCGGTGTCCAATAAGTTTAGAAGAACACGGCTTATCCACGGCGTTGTTTTACATCCACCGTTTTTTAGTCTGGTCGGTAAGATAAGGTAAATAGCGTGCCTTGCTTTAAGTTCTAACAAGCTTGGCGATGATGAGAGCAGTGGAAGGCTGGTGACAATCATTGTCACCAGCCCACGTTTCTAGCGTCGGGTGATTAGCCCAGATAGCGAGATTTCAAGTGCTGCATAAAATGCGTTTGGTTAAGGACTTCACCAGTGGCTTGCTTTACTAACTCATCCGTTGTTAAGAGGCTACCTTTGCTCCAAATGTTAGTAGACAACCACGTGAAAATCGGCGTGAGATCGCCCGATCCTATAGCTTGTTCTACATCCACTGTTTGCTTCATGGCTGCCATAAACTGCGCGGCGTACATTGCACCTAAGGTATAACTTGGGAAGTAGCCGAAAGAGCCATCGGTCCAATGGATATCCTGCATACAACCATTTTTATAGTTACCTTCAGTCGATAGTCCGAGATAGGACTTCATTTTCTCGTTCCAAAGCTCAGGCACGTCGGTGTGCTTAATTGCGCCATTCATCAAATCGCGTTCAATTTCATAGCGTAGAATCACGTGCGCTGGATAGGTCAGTTCATCGGCATCGACACGAATGAAGCCTTTCTCGATATGAGTATAAATTTTGGCCAAGTTCTCTGCTCGGAACTCATCACCTTGAAAATGGTTTGCTGCCAAACGCGATAAATGATCAACAAACGGCTGGCTGCGACCCAGTTGCATTTCAAAAAACAGGGATTGAGACTCATGAATACCCATTGAACGAGCTTGGCCCGCTGGGTTCCCAGAAAATGCCTTTGGCAATCCTTGCTCATAACGTGCATGGCCAGTTTCATGAACAATCCCCATGAGTGATTGAACAAACTCTTTTTCGTCATAACGAGTGGTAATTCGCACATCTGTCGGTACACCGCCACAGAAAGGGTGAACACTCTCATCGAGCCGGCCATGTTCAAAGTCAAACTGAAGCAGCTTCATGACTTCTAGGCCAAGTGCTTTCTGCTTTTCTGCTGGATAGTGACCCGTTGGCAGCTGAGTGTTGTTTGATTTTTGCTTTTCAATGGCTTCATCAATCAATGATGGTAGCCACGTTTTTACATCGGAAAACAGAACGTCAAGAGAAGCGGAACTTGTGCCAGGTTCGTAGATGTCGAGCATGGCATCATAAGGAGAGCTCCCCGCCGCATCTGCACGAATTTGAGCTTCTTCTTGCGATAGTTTAACCACGTCAGCCCAGTTTTTCTCAAAACCTTGCCAATCGTTATTGCCCCTTTGCGTGCGCCATGCGTGTTCACATTTTGAACCCGCTAGTGATTGTGCTTGCACCAAAGATTCGGGTAAGAGTGTCGCCTGTTGCCAGCTGCGCTTCATTTCACGTAAAACAGCGCTTTGTTCGTTCGATAGCGACTCTAGAGAAGCCTGTTCGAACAGGTCGCCCAATTGTGGCTGGGTCATCAGTGAATGAATATGTACTGACAGTTCTGCCATTGCATTTGAGCGGGCTTCTGCACCCCCGGATGGCATGACTGCGGCTTGATCCCAGCTGACAATGGCACTTAGGTGTTCAAAGTGGGAGACTTTTTGGGAATGTTCGAGGAGTTTTTGAAATGCGCTCATGTGACGTCTCTTTATGATTGTTCTATCCATATCTCCTTCATGCACTAGGCACATAGTGCTTAACAATGAAGGTTCCAAATTGCGCTTTAGTGCTGCACATAAAGCGAAAGATGCATTGTCCCTAATTCATCGGATTTGTACAACTCGGAAACGTTTCCTTCGAGTACTACTTGCACAGAGCGAACTTTAAGAGTATTGATGTTCACACTTTCAACGTCATTACAACGATATATGGATATTTTAAACTTCGAAGCTTTCTTAATCGCGATTACAATTTTGACTCTGACGCCGGGATTAGACACTGCATTGGTGATTCGCAACACCAGCCGAGGGGGGCTTAATGATGGATGTGTCACCAGCCTAGGCATTTGTACAGGTTTGTTTGTGCACGCGTTGTTTTCTGCAATCGGCATTTCGGCCATTCTTGCTCAATCCGCAGAGCTTTTTCAACTGGTGAAAATGGTCGGTGCTGTTTACCTGATTTGGTTGGGGTTAAGCAGTTTGAAAGCTTTGTTTAAAAGTAATAACGGGATGTCTGTCAACGAGAGCCTAAGTAAACCATTTAATGCTAAGCGCTCGCTTCGTGAAGGTTTTCTATCGAATGTGCTGAACCCAAAAACAGCGGTGTTTTATTTGGCTTTTTTACCCCAGTTCGTAAACCCTGAAGGGTCGCCGATTGTTCAATCAATGACCATGGCAGGTATTCATTTTGTGATTGCAATGGTTTGGCAATGTGGCTTAGCGGGGGCGCTCAACTCGGCAAAAAATTTACTTAAAAATGCGAGATTTATGAAGTGGATGGAGGGAGCAACAGGTGCGGTGCTCGTTGTATTGGGCGTTAAACTCCTGGCCGAAAAGCCAATGTGAGTCAACAGCTTGATTACTGTTGAAGACACATAATGGCGACGGTGGTGCTCTTACATGAGTGTCTCTAGTCAGTGTTCCGCAAACACGATTTTAGCTTATAACAAAGGGAGCAGCTTGCTCCCTTCGTTATTAAGCGGAGAGATTATTGTGTTGGTTGTTGCAACTCTTGGTACTCAAAACTTGGGATGGTTACTTCGACACGACGGTTTTTCGCACGGCCTTCTGCCGTCTTGTTAGTCGCGACGGGCTGAGATTCACCTGCGCCAACAACCGTTAGTTGTTCCAGTTTGACTCCCCGTGAGACCAAGTAGTCAGCGACAGCTTGAGCACGCTGCTCAGAAATTCTTTGATTTACCTTTTCTGAGCCCGTTGAATCTGTGTGACCGACGATGTTCGCTTGTGCGTCAGGGAACTTAAGCAATGCTTCCGCCAACGGGTCTAAGGCCTGTTTGCCACTAGGAGATAACGTACTGCTACCCGTGGCGAAAAGCTCTTGGTTGAACTGCTGGTTAGAGAACTTACTCACCCATTCCGGTTTCGGTTCAGGTTTTGCCTCTTCGACTAAAAGGATCGGCTCTGCCACCACGGGTTCTGATTGCACTTCTTCAGTCGCCCTTGGTTCAACAGCGGTTTCTTTTGCCGCAGCGGCAGTGGCAGCAGCAGAACTTGCACCCCCAAATAGATAAGTAATACCAATAGCAAAGAAGTTGGCATCCATATCTTGCACAATCTCATCAGACATATCTTGATAGCGTTGGTATTCTGCTCGTGCTTTAAAGCTTTCTGTTAGCGCATATTCGATACCAAGAGAGCCGGTAGGGACAAGGTCTTTGTCTTCACCATAAAGCATATAGGCTGCGCCAAGTTTAACAAATGCATCTAACTTGTCATTGATGGGTAGATTGATTTTTGGAGCCAAGGTGAAAGCCGCCAGTTTTCCTTCGGAGAAATAGCCATTGGAGAAATTTGCTTCATATTCTCCAAGCATATCGATGCCTAACTCGGCAGAAATGATCTTATTAAAGTCATAACCATAGTAAACGCCAAAACCAAGGGACTCATCGTCACACGGAGAGTCCAAATAGCATGCATCATCTAGGTTAGCGTAGCCAATTTTACCGCCAAAATAGAGATCTGACCAAGCCGCATGCGCAGCCCCCGTAAACAAACCACTGCTAGCGAGCACCGTGGAAAGGGTGATGGCTAATTTTTTCATATATTTCCCTTACTGTTTAAGGCTAAATAATTCCTTTATTGTCCTAATGGAGAACGCTTGGAATGCAGTGCTTAGCTCAGTTGACCTAACTATGCATTCAACAGGTTTATACTAGCACTGAAAGATTAACCAAGCAGTGATGTTAAAAGATTGATTTAATATTTGAGTGATTACGTGATCGTTTACACAAAGTGTTTGAGCAAAATGACGGGGAGTGTTTTATTTTTGCTAACTAAAATTGAGTGATTTAAGGTGATGTTGCTCAGTGGAGCTACGTTGATGAGTAAACGTAGCTGCTTAGGTCTTAGAATTGGTATTCGGCTTCATTATAATAGGAGAGCCAGAAAGCCGTTAGCAACGGCATAGTTTTCACCGATAACGGACTGAGGCTAAATCGGCATAACGCGATTGCGTCCTAGTTGTTTGGCTTCGTAAAGTAACTTGTCTGCACGTTCGATCAACGATTCTGATGTTTCATCCGTTTTAAGTTCAGCAACGCCAAATGATGCCGTGATATTTTCTACTTGTCGTCCGGTACGCTTATCTTTTACTTGCAGTTTTTCGATTATCCGGCGTAGAGATTCTGCAAACTGACGAGCGATACGAAGCGTTTTGTTTGGCACAATCAACGCAAACTCTTCACCGCCAAAGCGATAGGCGGAAATTCCTTCTCGACAACTCATTTGCAAGCGCTTGGCTATGGCTCGTATAACCGTATCACCAAACAGGTGACCATAGTTGTCGTTAAACGTTTTAAAATGGTCGATGTCGAGTAACACAATACTGAGATTTTGCTGCGAGTTCACAAGGGCCTTAAGATCACTATCGAATGCGCGTCGATTATAGATGCCTGACAAACCATCAAACAGGGCATCTCGTTGTACCTCTGCCAACTGTTCTTTGAGTCGTGAAATTTCGCTACTCGCATTGTTTAACTGACTAGTTAAAAAACGGGTAGAGTGACGAATTTCGCGCGACTCTGTCACCAACTCTCGAATAACTCCCATCACTTCTTCGATACTCAAGCCTTCGTCTTCGACTTTCTCTAACTTGCTGAAATTCTTATCAACGAGCGCTGAAAAAGAGGAAGTGTCCGCAATAGTATCCGTCATGGAGCTTGCAACCTCGAGCAACAACACTTCAATGTTGCTTCTCAACTCCTTCATACTGGTTTCCGCTTTGCTTGCTACGTAGTTGTTGTAGAGTTGCTCGTTCGTCGCGGGTGGGCAGATACCGTAGTTTTCTAAAACGGTATCCATTTCCTGGTTGAGTTGAGGAATGGTGTTGTCCACGTAGGTATACCAAAGGGCATAGTTTGCTGGTGTAGCCGCTACGTGATTCTTAATCATCAAAGGTACCGCTTTTTTTAAGTTGGCGGTGGATTTCTTAAAGTCGTCGCTTGTCATTCTAATTATGCTTTTAACGATAGCTAACAATCATATAGCTAAGAGTAGCGGAACAATGATTGTAGTGCTTTAATTTTTATCATTTTTGAGCAGGAATTATTAAAAAAATCTATGCTGCAAGCAATCAATTTAATAATAGGTCGTCGATCTATTGATTTTTGAGATTGAAGAGAAAGGTTCCGCAATGAAGTGAGAAAGAGGGTGTTGAAACAACTGCCTTACCTCTCGCGGAACACATTTGGGAAAGTGATGTGCAACAAGGTTGTTTGCAATGAGTGAACCTTAAACCAGAAAATTGGTAAAATCCAGTTTGAAATCACAGTTTGTAGGTATGAGACAAATTGAAAAGAAAATGCGGGACACAAAATGTGCCCCTCATTGGAGAATAAACAGAAAATCGACCTTGTTATTGGAACAACGTTAAATACTCGCCGTAACCCATTTTCTCCATTTGAGTCACAGGGATGAATTTCATCGCAGCAGAGTTCATACAATAACGTAATCCGGTTGGTGCGGGTCCATCGTCAAATACATGGCCTAAGTGCGAATCCGCAAACTTGCTTCGTACCTCTGTGCGGGGGTAAAGCAGTTTGTAGTCGGTTTTGGTGACAATGTAAGCCGAGCTAATCGGTTTGGTAAAACTTGGCCAGCCTGTACCGGATTTATACTTGTCCGTTGAAGAAAAGAGTGGCTCACCAGAGACAATATCGACATAGATACCCGCTTCTTTGTTATCCCAATATTCGTTGTTAAAGGGTCTTTCAGTGCCTTCTTTCTGTGTGACGTAATATTGTAAATCTGTTAGTTGTGCTTTGATCTCTTTGTCTGATGGGCGCGAGTAGGTTTTGGCGTTTTTCGTCAGTGCTTTCTCATCAATCAACTGACGCAGTGTTTTGGGTTGCTCAATGCGATCATCACCAAAGACTTTATCGAGATACTGGTCGCGACCAGAGGCGTGGCGGTAATACTTGTATTTCAAGCTACTTTTTTTGTAGTAGTCCTGATGGTATTGCTCCGCGGGATAAAACGCTGTGTACTCAATCAATTCCGTTTTAATTGGTTTCGGGTAGATCTTCGCCTCATCGACTTCTTTAAGAAACCGCTCCGCAATCTGTTTTTGCTCGGCAGTATGATAAAAAATAGCGGGGCGATATTGTGGACCTCGATCGACAAATGAGCCTTTATCGTCGGTAGGGTCAATATGGCGTAGGAAGTAATCTAACACCGCTTCATAGCTGACAACGTTGGGATCGTAGCGGAATTGAATCACTTCAATGTGACCCGTTTTACCCGAGGAGACTTGTCGATAAGTCGGATTCGCCATTTCGCCACCCGAATAACCAGACACCACATCATACACCCCATTCAGTTTTTCAAGGTCTGATTCAGTACACCAGAAACAACCACCAGCTAGCGTTGCAACTGGCAAGGATGTCAAATGTGGTGCGGTTTTGTCCATGGTATCGGCCACGCCGACTTTGGCGAGCAGAGTGAACATAAGTGGCAGCGCAATGGCTGCGGAAATGAGTAATTTGCTGAGTTTTTTCATTACTACCTCAATGGAATTTATTGAGAACATACGTAACAAGAAAGGCCAAAGGACAAAAAAATTTCCTAGAAATGCAATTTTCCGTTGCTATCCGGTTTTAGCTGGCTAGAGTAGAGCCACTAATGGTCAATGTTGAGAATAGAAGCCATGCAAGCAGAAGTTAAGTGGGTAGAAGATTTTAAATTTTTGGGTACCTCGCAGTCAGGACATTCCGTTGTTATGGACGGAAATGGTGGTGCAACGGCGCCAAGCCCTATGGAAATGGTGCTAATGGCTGCGGGTGGTTGTAGCTCTGTTGATGTGGTAGACGGTCTGAAGACGGCAGGTCAAAAAGTGAGTTCTGTGAACGCAAAACTGACCACTGAACGTCGTGAAACCGCTCCACGAATTTTTACCGCAGTGAACATCCATTTCGTCGTTTCGGGTGAACAGCTTGATGAAGCGATCGTGGCAAAAGTGGCGGCGGACTCTCTCGAAAAATATTGTTCTGTGTGCTTGATGCTCGGTGCAGGAGTGGAAATGAGCCACAGTTGGGAAATCGTTTAAATCCAAACGACCCAAATAACTCGTTAAAGCGGAAGAGAAAAGTGAAGGCTTTTCTCTTTTTTCTTTTTGACTTGTGGTTAGGATGGATGAGTATTTTTCGTCACTTAGGATGAGGTGTATCCGATGACTGAATTTGAAAAAATGAATTCCGGGCAAATCTTTGATGGCGCGGATGCGGAAATTGATGCGATTCGCAATCGTGCTGCGGTGTTATTGAAAGAGATCAACGCAGCAACGGAAACAGAACAACGCATCACACTGCAAAAACAGCTCTTTGCCAGCATGGGCAACAGTTATATCCAGCCACCATTTATGTGTGAATTTGGCAAAACCATCTCTATTGGTGAGGAAACGTTCATCAACATGAATGTTGTGATGCTGGATGGGGCGCACATTACGATCGGCAGCCACGTGTTAATTGGCCCGAGTTGCCAGTTTTATACCGCTTCTCATTCTCTTGATTACCGAAGCCGCCGCCAGTGGGAAACCTTCTGCAAACCGATTGTTGTAGAAGATGATGTTTGGATTGGTGGAAATTGCGTTATCAATCAGGGGGTCACCATTGGAGCTCGTTCCGTCATCGCTGCAAATTCGGTCGTCAATCATGATGTCCCGCCAGACTGTTTGTATGGGGGCACCCCAGCGAAACTGATTAGACGGTTAGACAAGTAGCGCGAACACGTTATCGACACCGTTGATGCGAAAAACGCTCAGGTTGGTTGTTCGCTATCAATCCTTTGGTTCGTATTGCGCTAGATAGTGCTTGAGCGATTTGCTTGCGGTTGTCTCAAACTCTTCATCGTGCATACGCAGCGCTTGGATTCGGTCGAGGCGAAACTGACGGTAATCTTGGCGAAGTTCGCACCAGGCGACCAGCGTCCAAACCTTGCCCCAAAAGAACTGGCCAAGAGGTTGGATTTTACGTTCAGTGGTTTGGCCGTTTTCATCTTGATAATCGAGGCTGACCTTAAAGTGATGTTCAATCGCGTGTCGCAGCAGTTGCCCGCGCTTTGCGGTTTCTGAATAGGTATGAAACTCTGGCACAATGAGAGGAAAATCTTCCACTTGCTGTTTGAGTTTATCCGGCAGGACCGAAAGAATCTTGATGGAGGCGGAGCGCGACGCGTCGGCCAATTCTGCATCTGACCAAGCTCGCACCATTCGCATACCAAGTTCCAGTGCCATCATCTCTTTTTCAGTAAACATCAGCGGTGGCAGGTGAGAACCACTTTGGAGTAAGTAGCCAACGCCCGCTTCTCCTTGAATGGGAACACCAGAGTGAATCAGTGATTGAATGTCACGATAAATCGTCCGCTCGCTCACTTCCATTGTTTCGGCAAGTTGCTTGGCGGTGACTGCGTAACGCTTTGAGCGTAATAGGGTGAGCAGTTCAAATAGTCGTTCCGATTTACTCATGGTGTTCCTAAATTAAACAAACTGGGTTAAGTGATGCTGGTCGATCACTGAGTGCTGCATGAACTCATTTTGATCAACTGATGCTGCATCACTAATGATGGCTGTTCGATCAACCCCATCAATGGTTGGCAATCAGGGCAAGCCATAAACTGTTCACCAGCATTCTTGGCATCGTCCATTGTTTGCCAGTAAACAATGTCTGTCCAACGATTCGTGGTGCTGTCGTGACTTAGCGAGCGATAAAGAAAACCGGGCAGAGTAGCGATAAACCGATGGCTTTGTTCTGTCGCTGTAACGATGTCCTGCTCTGTTGCCCCTTCCACTAACGTGTAGCTTACTAACTCGATAACTTGTTCCATGAGAGATTCTCCTGTTGTGTGATAGTCGAACTCACATTAGCTCTCTTTGCTGTCAGAACGTGTCAGTAGCCGAATCCCGGTAAACGTTCGCTGAAACTCGCATCTTGAGGTTACTTGGGTATAAACTAGCGAAAAATGAGTTGGTTGTGGAAGTAAAACAATGAAATACGAATGGATCTGGTTTGATGCAGACGAAACCCTTTTTCACTTTGATGCCTTTAAAGGCATGCAATTGATGTTTGCCCGTAAAGGGGTGGATTTCACGCAAGAGGACTTTCAAGAGTATCAAACCGTCAACAAGCCACTTTGGGTAGACTACCAAGATGGCAAGATCACCGCAGAAGAGATCAAGCATCGACGTTTTGCTGATTGGGCGAAAAGACTCGACACCACGACTTTAGAGCTTAACTCAGCGTTTCTCGATGCCATGGCCGATATTTGTACTTTGCTGCCAGGTGCGCGAGAACTAATGGAAGCACTGCACGGCAAAGTGAAGATGGGCATCATCACCAATGGTTTTACTGAATTGCAGGCAGTACGTTTAGAGCGCACCGGAATGAGCGCCTATTTCGACAAAGTGGTGATCTCAGAACAAGTGGGCGTTGCCAAACCGGATCTCGCCATTTTTGACCACGCGCTGCAAGTGGCAGGATTACCATGCAAAAGCAAAATTCTGATGGTGGGCGACAACCTTCACTCTGACATTCTAGGCGGGCTAAATTTTGGTATTGAAACCTGTTGGTTGCAACATCCTCAAAGTCAAGCAGACGACGATATCGTGCCAAATTACACGGTTGCCTCTTTGCATGAACTGAAAGAAATCCTGTTTGCATAAAGATTAGCTTTGCGTGAGGAAGGCCTTGGTTAGAGATTGCATAAGGTGATCGACGCAAGGCCTTTGTGCTATTTGCTCAAACAACGGCGTATGCACATCGGCAAGGATCTCCGCATTATGATTGCTCAGCTGGTTACATAATTGCACGGGTTTGACTATCTCGGCCATATCGGCATCGATCAATAAACACGCTTGAGCAAGGATGATTTGTCCTCCTGATTTTTTCAGCAGCACACGTTGCGCAGTACCCACAATTTTTTGCCCAGCAATGTTGAGATTGTAGTCTCCATCACAATAAGACCCCGGTGTGGCATGAACATCGGCTTCTAAGCCATATTGCTGAAAAAAGCCGCACAGAGTATCACACAGCTTCAGATAGGCTGAGCGGATGTCATAGGCTTGATCTTGCGGCCAGTGGTAAAGGTGCGAGAGGTTAATAATGCCCGGTACCTGTGGTACAGGCGCTCCACCGGTTTTTCGTGCCGTCAGTTTCCAGCCAAGCTTAGCCAATTCACTGCGCAAATGTTCGGTTTGTGGCCATTTATTACCCGCGGGCAGCACAAGCGTGGGGTGCTTTACTTGCCAGAGCAACAGCACTTGATCGAGTTCACCAGCCTGTACCTGCTTGATCAATGCCTCTTCCCGCTGGAACAGCGTTTCTGCATCGATACTGAGATAGCGAATTAATCGGTTTTTTGTAGCCACAATGTTCCTCACACCCATTACGACGACGATGAAAAAACCGCCCGTAGGCGGTTTAGTCTCGATCTTTCTGTTCTTAAACCAAGGCCAGTTTAAGACCTTCCGCCAATCGCGTCACGGCTTCTTTTAACTGTTCTGGCGTGGCATTGGTGAAGTTGAGACGCAGCGCGGCTTGCGCTTTTTGTCCCGCAGGATAAAACACCGGGCTAGGGACCACTGCAACACCATTGCCGAGTAGTGACTTAGCCAGTGCGAACGTATCGCACTCTGGTAGCGTTACCCACACAAACATACCGCCATCGACCGATTTCAACTGGCAGTTTTCAGGCAACTGCGTTTGCAGCGCCTCTGCCAACACTTGGTAGCGAGATTGGTATAGCGCGCGGATTTTTTCCATATGCTCTGGGAATTTTTCATGCTCCAGCAAACCAAGCAGTAACGCTTGCATCGGCACGCTGGAATGAAGATCGGCCCCTTGCTTTACTTTGATCAACGGTTCTAGGTAGCTGACTTTGCCTGTCACGATACCAATGCGTAGACCCGGAGAGGCGATCTTTGAAAACGAACGAAGCACAATAGAATCTTGCGGGCAGAAATCTGAAACCAGCGGCAGTGCTTCACCTTGGAAGCGAAGCTCACGGTATGGTGCATCTTCAATAAATGCCACTTTGTGTTCGATACACAGTTTGGCGACCTGTTTGCGCGTTTCGAGTGACCAACACACGCCTGTTGGGTTGTGAAAATCAGGTACGGCGTAGAACATTTTTGGCGAATGCTGCTTAAAACACGCTTCAAGTTCGTCAAGATTGGGCCCCGCTTCGGTTTGAGAAACCGTGGCAATGTTGGCACTAACAAGGCCAAACACTTGCATCGCACCAAGATAGCTTGGCGCTTCCATCACCACGGTGTCGCCCGGGTTAATATAAGCGCGAGCGATGAGGTCGAGCCCTTGCTGTGAACCGGTACACGCCATTGCCATGTGTGTTTCAGGCAGCGACATGTAGGTTTTTAGAAAGTTAAGTAGCGGGGTGTAACCCGCCGTGGCACCGTATTGGAATACTTGCGGCATTTCCGAGAGTTTTTCCAATGTCGGTTTCATTAACTCGATCGGAAAAGTTTGCTCATCAGGCAAACCACCCGCAAGAGAAATGACACTAGGATCGCTCGCAGCAGCGAGGATTTCGCGAATATAGGACGATTGAATTTGTTGTAACGAACGAGCGATTTCCATTGTGTTTCCTGTCTGTCTTTTATTTTGTTTATTCGACTGATAGTACATGGGGTTGAGTTTTGTGAAATGTCCATTTATGCTCTTGAATATGTCCATTTATGCTATTTTCGTTGATGAGCCAGCAGCACATATCCCGTATCAATGACGTTCTTTACTTCATTCATCAAGACATCAGTCGCGAACTGTCTGCCAAAGCACTGGCCGATGTGGCTGCTTACTCTGAGCAGCATTTTCATCGTGTGTTTAAACAGGTGGTTGGGGAGTCCATTCATCAATATATTCGGCGCACTAGAATGGAGTACGCAGCCAATCAATTGATGTTTGATACGCGATCATCGGTACTCGATATTGCCAACAAATGCGGTTTTAGCTCGGTCTCTTCGTTTAGCCGAGCGTTCAAAGCGACATTCTCAATGGCACCCGGAGAGTGGCGTTATCACGATTTACACATCTCCGATAAACCCTATTTGAAGGATCCCGAGGTGGCTGCGGGTTATCATCGTGTGGCGAAACGTACCTTACCCGAACCGAAAATTACCGAAGTACCTGAACGGATGGCAGCGTATGTGCGTCATGTGGGGTATAACCGATCCATCAAAAATGCGTGGCTGATCCTCAAAGCGTGGGCAAACAGTGAAGGGCGCTCATTTGAGGTGCAATTTGGCTTGCACCATTCCAATCCAGCGTGGGTTGAGTTGGATAAGTGCCGTTATGTGGCGTGTATCGCGATAGATAAGCCTTTGAAATATCGGGGAGTGGTGAATCAAATGGTGATTCCAGGTGGTTTGCACGCGGTGTTTCGTCTGCATGGGGTGTATGGTGAATTGCTACCTCAAATTAGCATGGTACTGGAAAAGTGGTTGCCAGCGTCAGGTTTCAAGCTGCGCTCAACGCCCGCCTATGTGCACTATCACCGCAATCATTTTGTCAATGAAAGTGAAGCGTTCGAGCTGGACTTTTATCTGCCTATCAGTTTTTTCTGAGGGCTGCTGTTATGCTTCGCGGTGGCGGTACACTGCAGATGGCTGTTTGATTTGAAAAAAGGAACGAAAACGTCGTGCAATACATAAAGATTAAAGAGGCGATAGTCGAGCAAATTGAAGCCGGCATGTTGGCCCCAAGACAGAAGTTGCCCGCCGAGCGAAAATTGGCCGAGTCGTTTGATACCACACGTGTTACGTTGCGTGAGGCGCTATCACTTTTGGAGGCCGAAGGGCGTATCTATCGCGAAGACCGCCGAGGTTGGTTTATCTCGCCTTTGCCGTTGCGTTACGACCCAATGCAAACGCTGAACTTTACCAATATGGCGTTAGCGCAGAATCGAGTGCCGAAAACACAACTGCTCGGCGCAAAAGCGATGTTAGCCAACAAAGCGGCAGCTCGATTGCTTAATCTTCAGCCATTTTCGGATGTGCTGCGTGTTGATCGTGTGCGTTATCTTGAAGATCGCCCGGTGGTGTACGTTACAAACTATGTTCGCCCTGAGTTGTTTGCCAATCTGTTAGACCACGATTTATCGAACTCACTGACGGATATTTATCGTGAGCACTTTGGGGTCCGCTATCAAAAAACGCGCTACCGCATATCGACCAGCACCTTGCTCGGTGAGATGGCGCAAGCGCTGCGGGCAACTTCAGGAACGCCAGCAATGGTGGTGGAGCGCATCAACTACAACCAACAGGGTGAGTTAGTGGACTGCGCGATTGAATATTGGCGTCATGACGCGATTTGCATTGAATCTTGCGCGCAATTGGGTGGGTGAGTCAAACAGTCGTACCACCGATTTTCTCTGTCCGCTGGTTTTTAGTGTCAGTAAGGACAACTGGCTTACAGATTGTTGCAAAAACTGGTGAGATATCCGCTGCAACTTGGCGTCTATTGATTGTCAGACTCATCTTGTTCGCTGATACCATGTGAGGCAAATTTAGCGCAAGTTACATTCGGTTCAATGCCATCAGGGGAGCGGGGATATGGAAGAGCTAAAAGGTGGCCGCGATGGCGCCGTTTTTCGCCAAGGAAATTGTGTTATTCGCCCCGTCAGTGCCGCAACGCCTACCATTCATAAATTATTACGCCATCTCCATCATTATGGGTTCCATGCTTGCCCGCTTCCTTTTGATTTGGAATCGGCTACCGAAAGCGTTAGTTATCTCAAAGGCGATTGCTATAACTATCCGCTCAGTGGCCGGATTACCAGCATTAATGCGCTTAAATCAGCGGGTCGATTACTCAAGCAACTGCATGATGCATCACAATGGTTTTTAAGTGAACACCAACAGGAAGAGTTGAACTGGATGCTACCAGTAAGGCAACCGATGGAGGTCATTTGTCATGGTGACTTTATGCCTTACAACGTTGTGCTTGATGAAGAGGTGGTGGTGGGCGTGTTTGATTTTGATACCGCGCACCCAGCGCCAAGAATTTGGGACATTGCCTTTGCGGTTTATGGCTGGGCACCGTTTAAAACGGATGAAACAGATAAGCTTGGCAGTCTAGAAGAGCAAATTAACCGCGCACGGGTATTTTGTGATGCCTATGAATGCAGTCGTTTACAGCGAGAAGAACTGGTGGAAACCATGACGTTAAGGCTGACCGCACTGGTGGATTACATGCGAACCCAAGCCAGTGAGGGCAATGCACAATTCGCAGAAAATATCGCACAAGGCCATCACTTGGCCTACCTGAATGACATCGATTATCTCAATAAATATCGCCACGCGATCACCCATGGGCTGCTGCAAGGTCTTACAAGATAAAGAGTCACGTGTGCACTTCGCCCCTCTTCTTATCCACACTTTGAATCCTGCTAAAGCAGTTAATTAATCTTCTTTTTATGTAGACAAAGATTAACTGCGCATTTCATCGCAAATGGTATAAATAAAAATGACAATTAATAATAAATAGTGTTGTGGCGCGGTTTGTCAATAAAAGGGAATGTTGTTCGTTCTATATAAATGATGTGATTCATTCTAAATAAGGAATACCGTCATGATCATCTCATTTCGCTTACTCGTGTTAGTTATTGCTGCGTTGTTATGCACACTCTTTATTATCTTTAAAATCGCCTCAGCTTCTTTCGATGAAGAACAGCAAGCAGAGTATCCACTGGGCAGTTTTGAAGTGCACATGTTTTTCGAGCGCCCCCAAAACTACCTATAGGAATGTTGCTAACTTATTAATATTATAAGTATTTCATTTGGTGTGTTTAGTTTTTTTTTGATTTTTACTGACGAGTTTTTCACTCGGTGATTTTTGATGATTAATTATCACTTTTAAATTCTAGTCCGAACCAGAGCTATTAGGCATCTTGAACTTAACCAATATCGACAATGATAACCCTACACTTGGAGTTTCTGATGAAAAATAAAACATTCCACAAAGCAGGATTAGAATACAGTACTGAAACTGTTCTATATACGGGTAATTTTATTACGGTTAATAAAGAACAGCCTAGAGCGACCGCTACCATAGTTAAAGATGGAAAAATCCTTTTTGTTGGGACCAAAGAGCAAGCTGAAACTTATCTATCAAATGAAAAAATGGAATACCGCTTAGACACTCAGTTTGAGGGGAAAACCATTGTGCCTGGCTTTATTGAAGCGCACATGCATCCATTAATTGCTGCGATCTTCACGGGTATGTTTGAGTATGGTGGTCAATATGACAGGCTTGGTGTCGGCGGTAAGCTTTTAAAGGGGTGTTCAACAGAGGAGTCACTCAAAGCGCGTTTGCTGGCGTTGAAAAAAGAACATGATCTCGCAGGCAAAACCGGAGAATGGCTCAACTTGTGGGGACTCGATCCACTGTTAATGACAGACAATACCGCGGTTGATCGTGATTTTATCGATGCAGTCATTGACGACTCGCCGGTCTTTTTCATGCACGCTAGTTGTCACTTGGCCTGTATGAACACTAAAGCGTTAGAAATGGTGGGGTACAGTCTAAGTGACGATCCAGAATTTGTGCGTCGAGAAAATGGAAGACTAACGGGGGATATCGCAGAGATGAAGGACATCTACCGTGCACTGAGTGTCGGCGCGTTTAACTTTGGTAGTGATCCTGCTGAAATTGGCAAAGCACTGATTGGTTATGCCAATATCGCCCACTCTTTGGGTGTGACGACCGTGTCTGATTGTGGCATGGGACTGCCGTCGAATCCTTACCCGCTGTACCAAGCGTTGAGCAAAAATCCTGCGTTCAAATTGCGTATCACCGCGTACCCATTGATTGGTCCGTTTGAGCTAGAAAGTGTTGAAGCAATGAAGCAACATGACAATGATCGTTTAAGCATTGGTAGCGTTAAATATGTGAATACCGATGGTTCGATTCAAGGTTTCACCGCGAACTTGCTTGATGGTCACACATACTACAATGGCAAACCGAGTACATCGCTAACTCGGGACGTTGAAGAAATTTACCAAGCATCATTACCTTTCCATAAAGCGGGGTACAACATCTCTTACCACTGCAACGGTAATGGAACGACAGAAAAACTGTTGGATATCATTGAACGGATGCAAAGTGATACGTCAATGCCAGAAGCGCGTCACTGCCTTGAGCACAACCAAATGGTGACAGATGCGCAGATGGATAGAATGAAATCGCTCGGTGTCTGCCACAATTTGTTTGGGACCCATATTCCAGTGTGGGGAGATGTTCACGCCACGCAAACGGTTGGCCCTGAGCTCGTTAAACGTTTGAACCCATTCCAGACTTCTGCTCAAAAAGGCATCCCATTCTCTCTTCACTGTGACGATGGCATTACTCAAGTGAATCCGCTGTTTATGATTTGGGGCGCGATGAACCGAGAATGTATCTTCTCTGGCAACGTATACGGAGAAGAAGAGTGCTTAAACGTGGAGCAAGCACTGCATGCCGTTACGTTAGGCGCCGCTTACTTGATGAATAGAGAGCACATGATTGGTTCTATCGAAGTGGGCAAGCTGGCAGACATGGCCATTCTGGATGAGAACATTCTTGAAGTGGATAAGAAGCGAGTACGAGACGTGCACGTTCACGCCACCATGCTGGGTGGTGAGATCTCCGTTCACTCACCCGCTCAGGTTCGCTCTTCAGAGCAAGAGTTCACACACGCTTAAGCGCGGATTGGATAACTATTGTCAAAGTGCTTCTGATATCAGAGGCACTTTTTTGTTAACTCTAGATAAGAGGGCGTAAAGGGAGTGTGCTCTGTTTCCAAACCTCAAGGAACAAAAAATGAAGAAGGTCAACGAACTTATCCTATGCAGTGTGATTGGTACCATAACCATGCTAGCTTATGGTGGCGTTTGGAGTTGGGTCTCTGTCGATGGCGTGTATATGGCGTTCGTGTCCGCCATCATCATGGCACTCGTCCTTAAAAGCTCGGTTGCTTTTGAAAAACTGGTGGCCAGTGTTTGTATCAAGCAAACCACGTTACCAAAGGTAAAGCGTTTCTTTTCCTCTTGGTTCATTTTGATTGGCTCAAAAGTCATCGCGATGGGGGCGATTGTGCTGCTGTTTGATGAACAAGTGCAGTTCTCGGGCCCAGCAGGAGGTGTGGTTGCTTTTTATATCACCATTATCTCGATTGTGATTTTGGAATCGGCCTTTCTCAAAACCGTCGCAAAACGAGCAGTGAAGCAACAAAGTCCGATCTAATGATGACAAGCTAATTAACGAACTCAATCTATTTGGCCTCACTTCAACAGTGGGGCCTTTTGTTATGGTGGCTTAGCTTATTGCTGAGTCGCATCATACTAATCTGTGGCGCTGGGCATTGGTTTTCGTCGTTCGGACAGTGGCTATTTGGAGCGTTCTAAAGCGCCTAATGAATGGCTTTGATTTAAACAAGAAGTGCTCAAGTTAGATGTCAAAATGAAAACGAATATCCATCGTTAAAAAAGAAGTGGCCAACCATGTTGGTTGGCCTAGGACTACTGTTGTGGCGTATTGAAGGGCGTTAATGGAGGATTTGATTTGCGGGGCGGTTTGTCGATGTTTGAGCTTACATAGCTGCCTAAAAATGCCAGCGTAATCAGCAGGATCATCGTCAAATCAAAACCGAACACGCGAGCTTTAGCATTCTCTTTGAGCAGGTAAGACGTTTGTTGTTCACCGAGTTGATAGCGTTGGACTAACGTTTCCAATCGTCGGTCATCAATATAAGGAACATGTGATAACTGCTTTAAATCCTGAACAAAGGCACTGGGGTAGTAGGTGGACAGTTCGTTATTGGATTGGATTCGGTGATCCATCGCCCATTGGTTAAGGCCGCCAAACAGACTAATGCCCAAAACCAAGCCAATGTATCGAACGGTGGCTTGTAGTCCTCCTGATTGCTCAGCTTCACGCTCGCCCAGCGAACTAGTGATGATAATGGGGCATTGGGACGCCAGAATTCCCATTGCAGCGCCAAAAAGGATCATGCCTAAATAGAACGGCGCTAAGATATGTTGGCTTTTACTCGATACCATTAACACAGCGCCCGCCAACAGTAGCCCAAGGAAAGCGACCTGACACAGTTTCTTCGGCGACTGGTGTTTAAACAGTATTGGCGTCGTGACTGATAAACCGATCATACTGAGCGAAAACAGCAGAATAATGCCGCCGGAATGCGCTGAAGAGAGCGATAGGGCCACTTGTAAGTAGGTCACAATGACAAAACTGCAACCACCCAGTGCGACATACATCAGGGCGAGCACAACGAAACCGATACGAGACGCACGATTTTTAAACCAACTGAAAGGTAAAAGAGCGAAACCGTGTTGTTTTTCAAACAGTCGCTGTTGTCTGACAAATAGGGCAAAGAGGATTAAACCAGCGCCCAATAAAATGAGTGCAGGGCTGATAGGGAAAACAAACCGTAACCAGAGCGGTATGTCTGCCCCTTTTAACACGGTAACCGCACCCCAGTACGGCATTTTTATCAAGCCGAAAAAAATCGTCACTATACTGATTGCACCTAAGAGTGCACCAAGGAGATCAAACTTCTTCGGGCAGTTGGTGTGTATTGGCCTGATCCAGAAGATGGCGGCGAGCAAACTAAATAGGTAGCAAAGAGCAATGATAATGAAAGGCCAATACCATTGCGTGTTGTCATGCAGCCATCCACTCATCAACGGAATGATGGCAGCGGCAAACCCTGTGGATGCCGCCATCAAGCCAAAGCCAACAGCGCGATTTTTGCCAGGGAAATGAGCTACGACCAAGGCGATAGCTGCTGGAAGAATGAGTGCCGAGGCAATGCCTGCCAACGGACGCACCAACAAAGATAAGAGAGTAATGCTGTCGATGGTGATGAAACCAATCGTTGAGATGAATCCAACGGACGTGCCGAGGATCAATAATCTTCGCCAGCCAATGATTAGCCCTAAGACACTGGCCGAAAGCATGATTGCTGCGCCAACTAGGGGTTGCACGCTGCCTAAAAACTGAATGCTGGAGATGTCAGTTTGAAACACACTGACCAGAGCGGCAGTAGAAATGGAGAGATTTGCTACGTCTGCTGAAAGGGTAAATTGTGCGAAGCACAGAGCGATGAGCAACCAACGCGTATTGTTCTCTTTTTTCTTATCCATAGAGTCTCACTGTTTGGTTAAATTCAAAGAAGTAAAACGAAGAAAGCCTCGGCATGACCGAGGCTTAAACGTTTCTATTCGCTCTTCATCAAGGAACGCTGAGGCAGTTTTGAACACAGTGCCAACCCACCGAGCATCAGTCCTAGCAGGGCAAAGAGTGCGTACTGGACGGACTGCAATCGTGATTCAGCCATTACTTCAAGGACGATTTGCTGTTCCTCTTTGTCGACAATAAGGTTTTCCATCAGTTCAATAGCCATGGCATTCGAGACGAATGGCAATGATGGTTGCTCAATAATAATCTGCTTGGTTTCGGCAGAAAGGGCGTCATGCGCCGATACATTGGCTTTGATTGCGCCAGTCAGCGAGAAGAGCATCACCGAGCCTAAAATCGCCACACCAAATGCTTGGCCTACGTTACGAGAGGTTGCTTGGATGCCTCCAGACTGCTGTGCTTCACGTTCGCTTAGAGCGGAAGTCACCACAATCGAAGCTTGAGAAGCCAGTAGGCCTGCACCAGTACCAAAGATGGTCAGCGAGATATATTGCCAGAAAGTGATCCCTTCAGTGGTGAAACCTAGGAACATTAAGCCAGTACCAATAGCAGCGACAATAAAGCCAAGTTGGCAAATGCGCTGGCAGGTGAGATGAGCCAGTTTCGCCGGTGCCCCTAATGACCCAATCATCATGCCCAGTGCAAATGCACACAGAGCCAAGCCGGAAGAAAAGGCGCTCATGCCCGCAACGAGCTGCATGTAAGAGACGTTGATAAAGCCTGTTGCGCCAAAGAGTAGGAAAATGGTGGCACACAGTACCAAGCCAACGATCACTTGCGGATTTTTTACATAGGAAGAAGGTAGCAGCGGCGTGCCCCCTTTGGCCTCAAAGCGGCGCTCCCAAACCATCAGTGCTTTCAAAATTGCAGCACCGAGCAGAACGGTTGGAATCGCAGGAGAAATGCCCAAGATGGTAAAGTCTGTCAGTGGTGCAATCAGACCCCATTCAGAGATTTTGAGCAGACCTGTTACAAAACAGAGCAGGCCAATACCGGCTAAGGCAATGCCCATCGTGTCTAATTTCCCTTGGAAAGGACTAGAGTCTAGAACGGGTAACTTCATGCTACCCAACATAACCAATAAGCAATAAATGCCCAAGCAAGTAAACGCGACTTGAAAGCTCGCTATATCGAGAATGAAACCAAACAGGAGCGGGGTGACCGCGCTCGCGAGGCCAACTAATGCAGCAATAGCAGAGAAGGCGATAGCTTGATCTTTCCCTTTGTAGATGCCCGCAACGTTGGCGAGAACAGCAGGAATAAGCAAACAAGCACCCAAACCTGCTCCAACACGCGCTCCGTAGTTCAAGATTTCCATGTTCGGTGCGAACGCTGCACCGAATGAGGCGACGGCAAGCATACCGGCACCGATGATCATTTGGCGTTTCCAGCCGATGATTAGGCCAATCAAACCGCCAGCGATCATGCCGGCACCTGCAATGAGTGGGTACATTGCATTCGACATTTGGATTTGTGGCATTGTCGCACCATGAAGGGCGATAAGCGCATCAGTCGATATTGCAAGACCAGCGTTGTCCGCCATGGTTGAGAACTGGGCGGCGAGAAGAACGAGAAGTGGGAACCATTTAGCTAGCCCAGACTTTTCGTCCTGAGTAGGGATAGTAGAAGCGGATACCGTCATGTTGGATACCTTTTGGTTAAAGAGCCTAAGCTCCAGTCGTTATAGTTATGAAATAATCTTCATCGCTATTTAACCTTCAGCAGTACAAGGTGCTCCAACGAAAAAAAGTATCTTTATAATAAAAAAAATTGTCTTCACATTTTAGAAGATAAAAAAAGCTAAATTTTATCTAATGGTCTGATTTCTTAGTTAAAACATACAGTGCATTTATTCCGCTACTCTTTTCTACTTCAATAAATAATCGCCCTTCATCTAGTCGCCATCCGTTCAATCTCAACAAGTTTCCAGAGGTTGGGATATCAATCTGCGTATTCTGACTAAACGTATCCAGCCCTCTTGTTTGACGATTTTCGATGTCAAAATGCGACCGGACATAGTCTCGACGTATCATCACTAAAGTACTGTCAAATGTATAATTAAAGTTTTTGTATTTATTATGAATTGATAATCGGACATCATTCTCATTAATGAGCATAAATGCACGGCTGTCGATTTTTTTATCATCGATGTAGATCGCGCCATCGCCTTCCCAGTCACCCTGATACAGATAGAAGGGGCTATTGAAGTGTTGGTGAAATAGAGTGCCCAACGTGCCGAAGAACATTGCGATGGCGAGAAGGGATGCCCCCTTTAGAATTGTATTTTTTTGCATTCTAGCCCCCCTAAAGACGCCGAACAGATCCGATAAAATGACTTGCCTTTTTGTACGTATTTGGTTGTGTCAGTGTCTTGCAATGGCAGAGATGCCAACTCTTGCTCTGTGGCATTAAACAGAATCCAGTGTTTTCCGTATTGTTGACTGATGCGATCAGGCTCATCGGCGAGAAAACCATTGGCAGCCAACAATAAAGAGCTAAGTGCGATCACAGCAGAGGCCACTAAATAACGCCGCGAAATCGGAGCACGCTTTTTCGCAGCAGAATCATCGGGCGGTGTGCTCACATGGATTTTGATTGGTTCCGGGCTTGGTTTCGTACCATAGTTCTCTTCCAATATAGGCGCAATAGCAAGTGAGTAGCCTTGTTTTGGAATGGTTCTAATCAATGTTCGCTCAACATCTTGAAGGGTAAACCTCAATGCTTTTACTGTTTGATTGATGGTGGCATCGGTTGCGTAAGAATCTTTCCAAAGTGTTTGTTCAATTGAGGAACGAGAGAGTACTTCGGGAAAAGACTTAATCAACTCATGCAGTAAGTTGGCTTCTCGTGCTCTTAGTCGAGACAGCTCCCCTAGATTGTCAATTACAGCAGAGGTTGGCGAATAATAGATATCCCCTATTTTATATATAGGTGCTTCTAAATATAGTTTGGCCATTAATTATTCTCATTGTCGATAGAATGATGAATATGCTAACGGTGGAGGATGGTTATTTAGTTTGATCTGAGACAATAAGTGGCCCTGCTTGCATTTTACTAATGTAAAAATGAGAGTTTGAACAATTACAGCCATTAAATATATGACAATAAATGAAAGTAATATTTATATGAGAGATTATTTTTGTTGTTATATTTGTCTTTTGTATTTTAAAAACGTTCTTGGAGCGAACGTTAACCTGGTGATTAGCTGATTGTAATCTAATAGGTCACTTTTTTTTATTTATTGTTTTTTTATTTTGTTATCTAGTGCGATGAGTTTTATCTAGAGTGATTTGGAGTTTGGTCTACCTCAGAGTAGTGCCCATATCCAATAATGCACAATAGGTTTTATCCATGAATAACAATAAAAAAATAACAGTAGCGAGTGTCCTTGTTCTATTCTCATCCTTTGCTTTGTCTGATGAAAAAATGAACCAAGAAGAGGCTCCCGATCCGGGCGATCACACCAAAGTGTCGTCCGTGATTAATTTGACCTACGGTAAACAGAGTTTCGGAGAGCAAGACAATAACTTCGCCCAAATTCAAGGCCAGGTGTCAGGCAAGAAAAGTAACGAAAACTTGTTTTTAGGACAGTTAACCCTACAAGGGCGAGAGGGGGGCAAGGTTGGCAGTGAAGACTTCAACTTATCTCAAGTTCGCGCGCGTTACTTTGAAGTGAGCCACACCGACTGGGAGCATGCACCGATGGTCGGGGTCTCACTGGATTACATTGAAACCAGTTTTACGGATGCTGTTTCCGATAGGTTGTTTGCGATTGGCGGCTTAATTCGTGTCAACACACCATTTAAAAACTGGCTATCGTTCCCGATTCTTGCTGCAGCGGTGGGGAAAAACAACAACACCTACAGTAGGCTAGGGCTTGTTGATGATTATTCTTACGGCGTTCAGTTCAATTTTTTAAACTCGATTTATCTAAATAAAAATGGCACGCATATCCAAGTCAATCCTCAGTTTAGTTCGCTAGATTTTGGTGGAAGCGTCGGGACGGTGAATCAACTACAGCTTGATCTCGCTTTCCAAGCGCCGTTTACGGATGACCGCAAGCACTGGGGCAAAGTCACTTATACCGAGTTTTTCGATGACACTGAGCAGAGTTTTGGTCACAACAGGCAAGGAACGGAGCTGAAGTTTACCTACAGTTACTACTTTTAGGTTTGGCTCCATAAAAGAGGCCCCCAAACGGTGGATTAACACCGTTGGGGGCTTCTACTTTTACATGGTGTGCTAAACGCAGTAGCGAAGTACGGATGCGGTTAACCTTGCATTTCAGCTTCGGCCAGTACTTCAGGCTGTTCGCTCTCTTTTGCTGCATCAAGCATTTTACGAATCACCCAAGAGGCGGCCAGCGCCACACCCACCATGACAACCGCTAATACGGTGAGCAGTTGGAAGTAATCACCATAAACCGTTTGCACGATCTCTTGCGTAATTGCTTGACCTTTCTCTAGGGCGATAGAAGTAGAGAATACCGCGCCAACGATGCCACTGAGCGCAAGCGCCACAGAGAACAAGCTGACAGAGAAGTTCTCAATGTGTTTTGGTGCAACCGATAGGATAAACGCCACCACCATGGAGCCCACGATAACTTCAGCAATCGCTTGGAAGAAGTGAATCGCGAGGAAAATCTCCGGTAGGATGATCACATCTTCACTGATATTGATGACTGCGAAGGTCAGGATACCAAAGGCAATGGCGGTTAAAACAAACGCCAAAGCAATCTTTGTTGCTGTTGAGAGGAAGATATCGCGCTTCTCTAGCATTGCAAAGAAACCTGCCACGATAGGGCCGCCCACCATACACCACAGTGGGTTCATCGCCATGGCCGCTTCTGGCTCAAGTGGAATGAAACCAAAGAGGTCGCCTTTTAGCGTATTGATCGCCACCATGTTCATCGATGTCATCATCTGACCGTAGTAGACGAAGAAACATGTGGTCAGGAAGGTCACGATTAAGATGGTGCCCATCTTCAACGACTCTGACTTGCTCACTTTAAACATCAAAGAGATGAAGTAGAGGATGGCTGCGCCGCCAATGGCGTAAACGATGTTTTGGCCAATCGCCATGTTTGAGAACATGAAGAACACCAACGCAATCATGGCTGCAGAAATCACAGCGAAGAAGAGCCAGTTGCTAAAACTTACAGACCGTCTGTCCAAATCCGTGGCAACACCCACCAAGTCTTTGCGGAATATAATCAAGGTGACCAGCGCTGCTGCCGCCATCACGGCTGAAATGACGAAACTGCCGTTAAAGCCTATCACCAGCACCAACATTGGGAAGAGGTATTGACCCAAAAAAGCACCGACGTTGTTGACGGAATAGTTGATCGGGTAGCCCTTTTCAAAATCTTCTTGAGAGTTGAAAGTGCGCTTGTACAGGCTTGGGTAGGATGGCGACATCAAGCCTCGGCCATAGCTGGCCAACGCGATGCCACACATTGAAAGGGGTACATTGCTGGTGGAAGCACCAAATATTAACAGCACATAGCCGGAAGAAAACGCAAGGAATGCGATAGTCAATGAACGATATGCGCCTAAAAACTTATCAGCGATAAAGCCACCCGCAATCGCAAACAGGGGACCGATGGCAGAGAATGCGCCAACGATCATCATCGTATCGGCTTCGTTGTAATTCAGATCCTCTAAGAAAAAGCGCGTTAAGCTAACGAGCACGCCGTAAAATGACAAGCCAAACATCATTTGGCAGAACATCATCGATTTATTGAGTTTATTCCACATAATTTATTGCTCAATGTTGATTGATATGCAGTGGTTATAACTGGATATGTTGTAGATTTTTGAGTTGTAATATCTTGAAACAGTTTTCGTGCAAAGTAAAAGCTATTCACTACATATTCTAATGACAAACGATTGCTTAACTAATGGGTTGCTCTAAATCAAATGTGCTGATTGGGATAATGTTCGACAAATGAAATTAATGGTGGTTTTTTGTGAAATTTCACAAATGTGTTTGCCTTGGTAAGCAAAAACGCACAGAAAGGGAGGAAGAGAAGGGGCATTGAGCTGTGCGCAAGCATAAAAAAGGGCAGCTGCGCTACCCTTTGTGATGTTTATTTAGTCAATTTGATGAGGTAACAAGCTATTCACACGGAGGTGCCATGTGAATCAGCGCCAAACCGCCAAGCGAGGTTTCTCGATATTTTTTATTCATATCTTTGCCCGTTTGGTACATGGTCTCGATCACTTTATCTAATGAGATGAGGCACTTACTTGTGCGCTTTAAGGCCATACGCGAAGCATTTATCGCTTTCATTGCGCCCATCGCATTGCGTTCAATACACGGCACTTGAACCAAGCCGCCAATCGGATCACACGTCATGCCAAGTGAATGTTCCATTGCAATTTCAGCAGCAATGCAAATCTGCTCGTTGCTGCCACCGCGTAATGCGGTCAATCCCGCCGCAGCCATTGAGGAGGAAACACCAATTTCACCTTGGCAGCCCACTTCCGCTCCGGAGATCGAGGCATTGGTTTTATATAAAATGCCAATGGCACCAGATACGGCAAGGAAATCTTTCAACTGCTTGGTATCGAGCTCTTTGATAAACTTGTGGTAGTACATTAATACCGCTGGAATCACACCCGCTGCGCCGTTGGTCGGGGAGGTGACCACTTGTCCGCCTGCCGCGTTTTCCTCGCTGACGGCGAAAGCGAACAGGTTAATCCAATCCATGATTTCCATCGGATCGTTTTCAATCGCGGCATTGGCTTCGAGTTTTTTCAACAAGTTCGGCGCACGGCGAGTCACATTTAAACCACCATCAAGAATGCCTTCGGTTTCAAAACCGCGCTTCATGCACAGGCTCATCACTTTCCAAATCTGCTCGGCTTTGGCATCGATGGTCTCCATATCGTGGAACATTTGCTCATTACGCAGCACCATTCCACCAAGGCTAAGCCCGTTCTTTTCTGCCATTTCTAGCATTTCATCGGCATTTCTAAAGGGGAAATCCACCTTCACAGCGGATTCTTTCTTGCCATTTTTAAGTTCATCTTCGGTCGCAATAAAGCCTCCACCAATCGAGTAGTAGGTTTCAAAGTGGATACGTTGATTGGTTTCGTCGAACGCACTGATGGTCATGCCATTTTCGTGCAGAGGCAAGTTCTCGGTATGGAAAAGAATATCGCTGGCAAAATCGAACTCAACAAAACGTTCACCACGCAGAGATAGTTGGCCTTCCTGAATCGCTTGGCGCATTGCTTGATTAGCACTGCTAATACGAATGGTATCGGGACGATTACCAAGCAGTCCGAGAATCACCGCTCGGTCCGTGTGATGGCCACGGCCAGTTAGTGATAAAGAACCGTAGAGATCGACTTGAATTCGTTGCACTTTATCAAGATCATCGCCCAATAATTGCGTAAACTGGTAACCCGCAATCATGGGACCATTGGTATGGGAGCTTGAAGGGCCAACACCGATCTTAAAAATTTCAAAAATAGACAGCATAATAACTTCCTATCTGACAACCTGCTAATAAGTATGGATGAAGCAGTGAGTTGTACCAGTTGAACTTGGATATGTATGTTGAAATTTTGTTAATTAATTTCGTTGCGGTGAAAATAACGTCAGTTTAGGTAAAAGTACAGTAGAAGATGAGAGTCGAGTGAGCAAAACGAGAGATCTGTTAATAAAGGCCGAAAAACCACTGATCATTGTATTAGGTAAGAGGCTGTTTAATGACACGTTAACCGCTGAAGGGCGCAGTCGTGTAGAGGCTTTGGTCGACGCTCTGGCGGTTGGTCGGCTGGCGCTGACCACATCTATTGCTTTTTGCGGTGGAGTCACACAAGGTCAAACGGTCTCAGAAGCCAAAGCGATGTACGATTATTTCTGCCAGCTGTGCGCCGAGCGACATGTGCGCTTTCGGGCAGAAAATGTGTTGTTAGAAGAGCGTTCGACCAGTACCGTCGAGAATATCTTTGAAGTCTCTAAAGTGCTGCTTGAAAGTGGCGAATGTACAGCGGGCTCAGCACTTCATGTTACCTTTGTTTCAAACGACTACCACCTCAAACGCATTTTTGAAATTCAGCAATTGATGGACGAGCAAGGTTTGTTGCGTGTATTACGCGAGCGGTGTGCAGAGCAAGGGGCTGAGCTTTCCATTAGCTATCGCGTGGCCGATCATATCAGTGTGCCATATCCTCATTTTGGCGTGGATGCGCAACTGTTTTTGCTTATCGATGAGCTCACTACATACCGAGTCTATTTAGAAGGGGTTGCGCGAGGTGTGTTTGCTCGCTCCTTAGCCGAGGTGCGTACCATACCGTATCAACTGGCGCAAAGTGCATTGCAAAAAATTAAACCCATATTGCGCGCTCATCCTGAATACACCGGATATTTTTATGATTTTGCCCAGTTACAGCAGTGGATTGAAGAGAGTGGGGTTGAACAAGATAGTCAGACCATCGCGCAAATTGCTCGGCTGTTTAACCGCACATTGATTCGCTTAAATCGCCAGTTCGATCCCGAACAAAGTGGAACAGGTGAGAAAGCGAGTTGAGTGATTTGGAACTTAGCGCACGCTCGACTACGCTTAGAGTAGCTTCAAAGTGGTGAAGCTCCGATTTTTACCATTGATATTAATAGGTTTGTTGCGCCACTTTTCATTCTGCGGTTATCGTATCGCAACTCATCATTGGCAAAGGAAATGTAAATGTCACAACAAAAATTCCGTTTGGTAACTCGCAGTGATTTTGACGGCTTGGTTTGTGCAGTTTTATTAAAACAACAAGATTTGATTGATGAGATCAAGTTTGTGCATCCCAAAGATATGCAAGATGGCCTTATCGAAATCACTGAAAACGATATTGTCACCAACTTGCCCTATGTTGCTGAAGCTCACCTTGTTTTCGACCACCATCTCTCCGAAACCATTCGCAATCGTGGCCGTCATGCTAATCATATTATCAATCCTAATGCGCCATCTGCCGCGCGAGTGGTGTGGGATTACTATGGTGGCACCTCGGTGTTCCCCGTTGAGTGGATGGAAATGATGGAAGCGGTAGACAAAGGTGATTCTGCTCAGTTTAGCCGCGACGATGTCTTAGACTCGAAAGGGTGGAACTTACTCAATTTCCTAATGGATGCACGTACTGGTCTAGGGCGTTTCAAAGAATTTCGTATTTCAAACTACAGCCTGATGATGGATCTCATTGACTACTGTAAAAACCATACCATTGAGCAAATTCTAGACCTGCCAGATGTTAAAGAACGTATTGATTTATACCGCGAGCACGAAACGAAGTTTAAAGAGCAGGTCCAACGTTGTGCCACAGTACACAAGAACCTAGTGTTACTGGATTTAACCAATGAAGAAACCATCTACGCTGGTAATCGCTTCATCATTTATGCTCTGTTTCCTGAGTGCAATATTTCGATCCACAAAATGTGGGGATTTCAGAAGCAAAACGTGGTGTTCGCGACGGGTAAATCAATTTTCGACCGTGGATCCAAAACGAACGTCGGTGAGTTGATGCTGAAGTACGGTGGTGGTGGGCATCAGGCAGCAGGTACGTGTCAGATCAATATTGAAGATGCCGAGCGGGTTCAGGCGGAACTGATTGAGCAGATAAATCTGGATGGGTAAATGCTAAAAGCCTCGCAATCGCGAGGCTTTTTACTGGTCGCTTAACGGTCAATCGAGAAATAACCCCTACCTATTGTAAAGAAGCGACAATCAATGCCATAGGGGAACTGAGCTTTGAGCGTTTCTGTTGTTGAGGTTTCATTAAGGAAAAGTACAATACCGTTCATAACGCGATGGCATTGTGGAGACAAGAATGAACAACAGGGTTCCAACGAATATTATCACCGGTTTTCTTGGTGTAGGGAAAACCACGACCATCCTTAGTCTATTGAAAGAGAAACCCGCAGACGAAAAATGGGCAGTTCTGGTCAATGAGTTCGGTGAGATTGGTATTGATGGCGCAATGATGACTGACAGTGGCGCGTTGATCAAGGAAGTCCCTGGAGGCTGTATGTGCTGTACGGCTGGGGTACCGATGAGCGTTGGTATTAATACCTTGCTACGCCAAAAACCGGATCGCCTGCTTATTGAGCCAACAGGCCTTGGTCATCCTAAACAGGTCATCGCAACCTTAACCTCCGCTCAGTATGAACCATATGTGGATCTTAAAGCGACGATAGCACTGGTGGACCCGAGAAACTTGAGTGATGAAAAATACACTGGTAATCAAAACTTTAATGATCAGCTCGATTCTGCCGATGTGGTGATTGGCAGCAAAGTGGATCTCTCTACATCGCATGATATCGATGTGTTTAATGATTGGGTTACAGATCAAACACCGGCAAAAGTGTTCAGTAAGCTCATCCACGATGGTCAACTGCCTGTTGAAGTGTTAGACATCGAACGTGTGTATGGTAGCGCGTCGACCCACATTGAAGCGCATCACCATCATCATGCTGAAATGGAGCCGCAGTTTGAATTGGCGCCGGGCAAAGCCTATGTGCGCAAAGAAAACCGAGGACAGGGATACCACAGCTGCGGTTGGTTAATAGGTGCGGAATATCGGTTTGATTTTGACCAGCTTTTCTCGATGTTTTCAGCGTTGACTGCTGAGCGTGTCAAAGCGGTGGTTAATACGAATCAAGGTTGTTTCGCGTTTAACGTTGCAAATGGTGTGGTCTCAGTGAACCAAATGAGTCTTGAAGGGTTTGAATCTCGTATTGAGGTGATCGATTCTCAGTTGATGCCGTGGGATGAGCTGGAGGCGATTTTACTCAAGCTCGCCAATATTCAATAAGCAGCTCGTTTTACCCGTCTCCCACTAAACCCGTGTGATTCCGTAAAGCCAGTGAGGAAGCTCACTGGCTTTTTTTCGTTATGAGTGACTGGGTAGTGCGATCCAGCGTGATAATTGACTCTGCTTACAGCATTCCCGTAAGGTTAGATTCGCCGCGAAAGATGATTTTGTCGTGGCCACGATGAATGCCAAATGTAACAACGGTAGAAGGGTCTTCTTCTCCTGCACTATGCGTATCCCAGTCGTATTGCAGCCAAGGGAGATTGTTCTGACTAACGGTTAGATCCAACCAAAAGCGAATCTGTTCACGTGCGGGAATTTTCTGTGTGGCCTTGATTCCATCCGTATTGCCGAAGTGCATCTTGCCGATTCCTGCTAGATAAGCGTTGTTTTCTAAACTGTGCGACCAGATTGGTTGTTGATAGTGTTTTGCGCCATCAGCAAGCGTGAAGTGGTCGTGTTTGTTTTCCACAAACTGACCCGCTCGCCAGTATTGAACATCTAGCGGGACGACGATCGTCTGCCCCTGATAGCCACCAACATCTTCGAATTTCAATCTTCCGAAACGTACGTCCGGTTGTTCCGATAAAATATGACTATCATCAAAGTGTTCGATTGGATCCGCATTTTGCAGGTACACCAACCCAATTTTACTGGTCTCAGAATCTGAATAGGTATTGTATGGCCCATCCGGATACTGTTCTGAAATGGCATCTTTGACCCAGCAAGCACTGTCTTGGCAGGTGTTTCCCCTAGGGATGGTAAAACGGCCCAAACTTATTTGTTCGTTCTCATACCATAGCGGAGCCTGAATTGAAGGCGTGATAAAACGATCTAAATGATGCCCTAACTCCGCCAGTTCAAAATGCGCTTTGGTGGCAAAATAGTGATAGTTGGCCACATGCTGTTTTAGGCTATTGAGCGGCGCAACGTCTACCCATACCTGATCAAATGGCTGATTCATGTAAGCGAACGGTTGGTTACCTGGGTAATCCCAATACTGGTTGAAAGCTTTGAAATATTTCGGGTAAAAGCGACCGATGTTGCGATAGCCTTGGTTCACCTTCATGCCTAAGTAAGTGTTCGAGACATCCGCTTGCACTTTCAAACTGCCGACTTCGCGCCACAGCAAATCGTTAAAGAGATACGAACCATTGTTGATTTGGTGATGCTGCTTATCGAGGCCAGTTGTGCTCTCCAACAGCGTGGTTTGCGTTGCAGCGGTTTCATACGGAGAGGCTTGACGGCTACTCAGTAGGATTCGTGCAGCGGGCGCTTGAGAATGATAGAAGTTTCGTGTGATACCGGTGGAGCAAAGTGTCTCGGTATTAATCGCTTGAGTGACACTGCCATTTTCAAGCCAATGAATTGGTTTGACGTTGAGTGAAAAGGTCTCGCCCGAAGGCATAAATCGATTGCCACCTTGGGACGTACCCGACTCTAGAGCGTGAGCAGCAGGGCAGATAGCCAGCGTCCATGGGCGAACTTTAATCGATAGGTTACCAGAGACCATTTTTTTGCCTGAAGAGGGACACTCAGCGAAGCCTGCGCAAGAAAAAGAATCTTGGATATTTAGGGTAAAGATACCTGACTCAGATAAGGAAATCGGCGATTCACTTTTCCCTTGGCTGAAACTGGGTTGGTAGAGCATCGTTCCGTCTAAGCCACCCGCGGCTTTCGATGGCGTAGTGACGGTGTGAGTGACATTCGGCGTACCTTGATAGCTGGTCGCAATCCTAGGCTGTAAGTTGTCACTGCAGGCAAGCAGTCGAACGCCCAACGGTTCTGGTTTTGCAGCAACCAAAGAGAGTTCAGAAATCTCCTTACCGGAACTGGGTTCGTAAGGCTCGAACATGTATGGAGTGAAAAGGAAACGGACGGTTTTCTTTTTACCGGGTTCACCGATTGGGTGAAGACTCATCGTATAGACCTTGTCTAGCCTTATTGCATCAAGGTTTTTGGGGCGAATCTGTAGACGCAGTTGCCCCTCATTGGATGAGGTGAAAGTGGGATAGTTACCTGAGCCGATGTTATTCACAATCGTAACGTCAAACAAAGAAGGCTCGGAAAGCTCCGTAAACATCTCTACGCTCGCCACTTCCCCATTATTGGTTGTGACAATATTGAACTGAGGCAGGTTTTCTCCACACATCAACGCCATGTCATTGTCTGGACCAACGACAAATTGATAATCATTATCTACAGGAGGCTTAACTTCACAAAGCGGCGGGGTTTCGGGAACCGGACATGCGGTGTTTGAGCCTTGGTTAGAGTAGTTACAGCCAAGGTCACTGATACCACAATAGTTTTTTACATTGTGGATTCTGGATTCGTGCGTGGTGATTTCGCCACAAACGGTCCCGTTTTTCACCGTTCCGTCTTGGTGGACTTTCAATGCCACTTTGTGCGCGTAAACCGCACTGCCTGACAGATCAAGCCGACCACTGGCCCCTGGCGAGTATATTTGGCCATACACATCAATATTTCTGAGATCGAGCTTATTGAGCGAGGTGATGTTTCCGACAACGTAGTGAGTGGCTTTGTTCGATGTGAGTAATATTTCATGCCCCTGAGATTCAACATTGCCGCAGACGTTGGTGTTTCTCAAAATGACTTTGTGGTGGCCAAAAACGTTGCCATTGACGATGTTATGGTCACCTTCGGTCATGACCTCTAAGCCTTGAGTGATAACATCACCATCAACCTCGGCGTTGCGCATGTGAATGAAATTTTGTGAAAGTAGATCACCGAATATCTGGCTGCGATGGTAGGTCGTTGGAGGGAGGCCACCATTGGGTTGCAGAATCGAAATGCCCGTTGACAGTGCTTTCAAAGAAATTCGCTTCTCTGGGCTGCCGACCATGTTGTTGCCATGGAGCTTAACACCGCTGTGGGCAGACACTGTGACACCTAGGCTGGATGCCTTAGAAGCAATGAGAGTCGCACCCGCAGGGAGTGAAAATGCGCCATAACAGAGAAAGTCATCTCCCGTTTGTGACGTACTTTGGCTGCACAGTTGATTAAAATGTTCTGGGTTGTAAAGATCATACTCGAGCGCATCGCTGGTAAAAGGCAGTGAAATAGACAATGCGAGCAAATGCCATTTGGACATCTAAAATTTCCTACAAACTTAATGGAAACAATGGCTGTAAGCGAAAAATAGTGTTTATATTTCGTGTTTTTTTATGGGCCGAATTTAACCATGAGGTCTGACCAATAATCAATACCATACCGTTCGTCGTTCTGTTTTTTTGTACGGAATAATTGTTGAAGAATGTGTCTGCGGTGGTGAATTGCGCCAAATTTGACCCGTTTGCTGCAGGACCATTTAGAATCAGGAAAGTGTATTTTTCAAAATCCTAAAATATTTTCACTAGATTGAGATATATCACTCATTTTCATGTAGAATGTGCGGCCATTTGTATCGGCGATCATTTTTTGTCTGTTTAAGGAAACGCTCAATGTCATTTGCATCTCAAGGTTTTGCTCCGGAAGTCGTGAAAGCGCTCGAAGAGTGCGGTTACGAAAAGCTAACCCCAATTCAGCAAAAAGCCATTCCAGTTGCACGTCGTGGCCACGACATCTTTGCAACCGCCCAAACAGGAACCGGTAAAACAGCGGCTTTCTCTCTACCTTTGATTCAGCAGCTGCTGGAAAGTGGAAAATCCGCGTCGCGCAAAACAGCGCGTGCACTTATTTTCGCTCCAACTCGTGAGCTGGCGGAACAGATCGCTGATAACATCAAAGCCTACACTAAATACACCGATCTTTCGGTCGCCGCGATATTTGGTGGTCGCAAGATGTCAAGCCAAGAGCGCATGCTCGAAAACGGTGTGGATATTCTTGTCGCCACGCCTGGTCGTCTTGAAGAACACATTGAATCGGGCAATGTCTCTGTCGCGAATATCGAGTTCCTCGTCTTTGATGAAGCCGACCGTATTTTGGATATGGGCTTCATCAACGCGGTGCGTAAGATCATGTTGGATGTTGAAACCAACCCACAAATCATGATGTTCTCGGCAACCACATCAAGCCAATTGAATGAATTGTCCAAAGATATTCTTCGCAAGCCAAAACGTATTGCGGTCGAGCGCGAAAACACCACGGCTCATACTGTTGCCCACGTTCTTTATCCTGTCGATCAGGAGCGTAAAACCGAGCTGCTTTCAGAGTTGATTGGGCGTAAAAACTGGCAACAAGTGTTGGTATTTGTTAACTACAAAGAAACGGCGAATGAGATTGTTAAAGAACTCAAGCTTGATGGCATCAAAGCCAATGTTTGTCATGGTGACAAAGCGCAGAGCGCACGTCGCCGCGCCTTAGAAGAGTTTAAAGAAGGTAAAGTTCGCGTGATGGTTGCGACTGACGTTGCGGCTCGTGGATTAGACATTGAAGATCTGCCCCACGTGATCAACTACGATATGCCGTTCTTGGCAGAAGACTACGTTCATCGCATTGGTCGTACTGGTCGCGCTGGAAAACAAGGCCACGCTATCTCTTTCGTCAATCGCGAAGAAGAGTTAACAGTTGTTCAGGTAGAGAACCTGATTAAGCAACACATTCGTCGTATTGAGCTTGCTGGTTATGAGCCAAAGAATCGAGACGCCTACATCGACAAACTAAATTCAAAGCCGTCATTCAAAAACCGTCAGGGCCGTCGCAACAACGCTAATGAGCCAGCGGATCAAGCCGCAGCAGAGCGTCGTTTAACAATGATGAAGCGTATTAAAGCCCGCCGTGGTTAATGGGTGTTGAGAGCGGTATTTTTAATCCGAGTGTTTTTAAACACTCGGATTTTTTATGGCGATGAGGGTACTTGGCTGAAATACGGAGAGTCAGTCGACTGACCATCATTTAGGTTGGTCAGGGTGTATGTGCCGGACTGGTCAAGATGGTTGCAATGAGATCAGATTGCTTTCCGGTGCCAGTTTTACTGTAAATGGACTTAATGTGATCTTTAATGGTGTGTGGTGAGCGATGGCTAAGCTGGGCGATTTCATCACGGCTATACCCGAGTGCTAACAGTTGGCAAACTTCGGTCTCCGCGTCGGTAAAATTGAAGATTGGTTTGAGGAGAGTCGGGTTTAATGTGGCACTTTTTTCACGATCATAGAGATAGACAATACAACCAATACCTTCATCTAAGAGCTGTTTTTCTTCAAGAGCAATAGGATATCCTTTGGGGATGGTCTGAGCTTCTAAGCCTATGGCGACAAAAAGTAAAGTCAACCCGCCACGAGGTGACATGAAATGCATCACCTTACAAGCATCATCATTTTTGGCGCTCCTATGATGCAGTGTTTCTTGAATATTAAGCATAAATTCCTTTTTTCTCTCAGTGTCTCGGAACTTCAGCTCACTAGGTAGCAGCGTCAGGTTTTCTTGTAGAGAGATAAGGTCTTTTGCTCGGTAGTTCGCTGCGACGAATGCACCTTTACTATCATACAGTAAGGCTGCGTGTGGCAGTTGGCTAATGATCTGAGTGAGGTTGACGGTATATTTCTGAGACGCTTTAAACTGTTGGTAAAGTGTGAAGGCTCGTTGAATATGGGGTACCAGTATCTCCATTAAGTAAAGGTCTGTTTCACTTAATGGCTTTTCACGTTCGTTTCGATGTACAGACAAAAAAGCGATATTGCCATCAGCGTGCCCAACAAGGGCTGCAGCAACATCACAGAAGCCATGACGATCGAACCACGCTTCTACTTTTTGCTCTTTTGATGTCAGATGAGCTTGTTTTCCAATGTGCTTATCGAGTGAATAAAAACGACCTATAGGCTGAGCGGCGACAAAGTCGTTTACCAAATTGCCTTCGGCCAAATCTAATTCTATGTACTCGAGGACCGCATCAATTTGAGGTCCCGCCATCCAGCCTGATACCAGCTCTCCGCGATAGCTTGATTGAATATAAAAGACTGCGTCGGCCAAACGAAATTCGTCCACCATTTGCTCTAGAAACGGTTCGAATCCACGAGGATGAACAGGAGCTTGGTAGAGAGAATCAATAAGTTGGCTAAAACGACTAATCGATGAATGGATATCCTTTTCCATAAAAATGGTCGCTCTTCTACTTATCATTATGTGTAATTTATAACTTATAGATATTCTCAATGGATCGAAGTTTTTACTGTGAGAAGTGTTAAGTCACTCGATCTTTGCCCGTCTCACAATTGATAAAGGCTCAAATTAATGAGCCTTTTTGAATATCAAACATATGGGTGTTAGACCATTAAGTCAGTCTTTTAGCTACGCGTCTTTGCTGAACGGTTTGGAAGAGACAAAGTACTAACCAAAACACGGCCACTAACCACAAGGCGCTCCAATAGTTGGCGATTTGTTGCCAACTCGCGCCCATTTGATTGAGGGCTAAGAATCCTTTGATTGCGCTGGTGCTTGGGCTCAGTTGTGCCAGCCATAGTAGCGGTGTTGGTATCATCTCCACAGGCCAAATGAAACCTGCTAAGAAGATCAGTGGCATTGAGCTAATCAGCACCACGAGGGTGACAAGCTCTCTTCGCGGCAGTAGCTCGCCCAACCAATAACCAGCCAAACACGACGCGATGAGGAAGGGTAACAAGAGCGTCAACAACTGGGTAGCGTGGCCTAAAGTGTTGACCTGATGCATGGTAAAGCTGGCACCAAAATAGTACGCGCTTAAAAGGTAGTACACACCAACCAATACCAGAGTTCTGACAGCGAGTAGCTTCCAACGAGGTTGGCTAGTCCAATATCCGTGACCATGTTTTTGCGTGCCAACCATCAAACCCGCCGCCATGATTAAGGTCTGCTGAAGGATCAGCACAAACACAGCGGGCACAACATACTCAACGTATCCCATGGTTGGGTTAAAGGTCGGTTTTAGATTTAGCTTTACCGCACTGTATTGGTTGGCCGCCAGCGAAAGAGGTACGCCATCCATGACCAGTTTGGATACTTTCACTTGCGCAGCTAAAGTACCTCCGGTTTGAGCCAGACCTTCAACCACCGTGCCATAGACCAAAAAGTAAGAGGCGTCGCCCGCGTAGGAGAGTGTCGGGCTTTTCCCAAGTAACAAATCGCGATAAAAATGCTCTGGAATTACCAATATGCCGCTGATTTTTCCCTCTAGGAACGCTTGTTTTGCCGCTTCAATCGTATAGTCGCGACGGACAACATGCACTTGTGGTGTTGCATCGACCATACGTTCCAGCTTGAGACTCGTGGCGCTCATGTCGAGATTCACGACGGATATGGTCTGTTCCCGAGGGGTTTGATTCGCGTACGGAAGCGGGTATAGGAATGAATAGAAAACCACACCACCAAAGACGGTGAGTGTCACCACCGGGTTGGTGAAAAGGGCTTTTATCTCCGCTTTGAACAACTCAAACAGGGACATTTGTCGCCTCCGTTTTCTTTAGATGGCGTTTTGCCAGCGCCACAGCCAAAAAGGCGGGCAGTACGTAACCGACCATAGGTAGCAAATGAGTGAGCGAAGTTAACGCGCTCGTCCCGTAGCTGGCTTGTGCGACTTGTACTTCGATGTAGTGACTGATCGGCAGCAAACTACGCCAAAATTGCGCCAATGAACCCATGTCTGAAACTGGGAAAGTAATGCCCATAAACGCGAAGCTCGGGGCGGTAAACGCGCCGGCGAAACTCATGGCTCGCGCCGCATCCAATGTCATGAAGAAAAAGAATGCGCCCATGATCATACAAGCGATGGTGGTGGCTAACTGCGCGATCATGATCGGAAGTAAATGGCCTTGGAATGGCCAATCAAGCATGAAATAGAACCAAAATAGGAAAGCAAAACCATGCAAGAGGAAGATGGGCAGGTAAGCAGCGAGTGTTTTGCTGATGACTTTGAATGGTTGAGTACCCAGCCATCGATCAAGATGTTCCGGTTTTCTCGCATACACACGCAAATTGGCGGCGAGAATTAGAATGGAACAGACAACGATCATGATTTGCCAAATCGCCGGTACGACAGCAGAAACCAAAAACTGTGCATAGTTGGTGTTTTGGTTAAATAAAGGGGAAATTTGCGTGGAAATGGTGACAGCATTCCCCAAAGCGCCTTGTACCGTGCTATTGCCATGACTCAAGGATTTCACGGTCTCAAGACCTGCATTAAAGAAACCTTGAGCTTGCACTACGGCAGAATTGATCAAACGGCCAATCAATATGTATTGACTGTTATAAAACACCGAGACTTGTGGTGCGCGTTGCAAGTAGATATCGCGATCGAAATGGTCAGGAATGATGACATAGGCATAAACCTTTCCTTCTATCATGGCATTTTTGGCTTGCAGTACATCGCTAAACTGATAGTCGACACTCATCGTGGATGACGCATCCAGCATTTGAGTTAGCTTTCTCGAGAGTGTGCTGTGTGCGTTATCCACCACGCCGATAGGCAAATCTCGAGCGATGCCCGCTGAGAAAACGCCCCAAATCAACAGCGCTAACAGGATAGGGATCCAAGTGAGACACGACAACAACCATTTGTCGTGTCTCAACACATGCAATTGTGAGAGTTGTGGTTTCATTGGCTAACCTTTACAGCTCAACCACTAAACTCATGCCCATGCGCAGATCGTTTACCGGCGTTACTGGACGCGCTTCGACTTCAAACGTGCGCAGGTCAAACCCTTTGGAAGCATCGGTTGCGCGCCATGTCGCGAAATCACCCATCACAGCGATGTGACTCACCTTAAACTCGATCTTTTTGTCCAGCGCAGGTAGGTAGGCTGAAAACGTTTGATCTTTTTGGAAGTGTTTCAGTAGGTCTTCTCGAACATTCAGCACCGCCCAAGCGTCTTGTGTATCGATCACCGTGACGACAGGAAAGCCCTGAGGTGCAAGCTCGCCACTTTGCAATAGCACTTGTGATACTTCACCATCAAACCAGCTCTCGATGCGAGTGTCGTTGGCGTAGGCTTCGACTTCCGCCACAGCACCTGCGGCCATGCGCGCTTTTTCAGCTGCTGCTAGTTTGGTCTCGTCGCGGACACCTTCTTTTGCCATTTCGTACATTTGAAATGCTGCGCTTTCGGTGTACTTGGCGGCTTGCCATTGTGTCATGGCTTCATCGCGTTTTTGCTCTGCAACAACACCATCGTTATACAGATTGTTGACGCGTTGGTAGGTCTTCTCCATCAAGTCTGCAGCGGCTTTGGCTTTTAGCCATTGGTCTTTTGCTGCTTGAATCTGTTGGCTACGCGCCCCTTTTTCGGCTTCTTGAGCAAGGGCGTCAGCCGCTTTTTCACCGGCTTTCGCTTGTTCGAGCTTGGCTTCGATTTCTGGGCTATGCAGGGTAAAAACCAGTTGGCCTTTGGTGATATTTTCCCCTTTCCGTACTAAGACTTGGTCGATACGGCCTGGTACTTTAGACGAAATACTGTACTGCTGCGCTTCAATCATGCCTTGCAAGCGGACTGGTTCTGGTTGATAGGCTTGATAAAAGCTGTAACCGACCCAGCTCACGACACCGACGGCACACAGTGACAGCAAAACAGGTTTAAATGATTTCATAGCGACGCCTCTTGAGTCGGTTGGTAAGCAGAAGATTGATATTGATTGAAGCTGTTCATTTCGCTACTGAGCGCCAATAACTTGGTCAAAGAGAGTAGGTAGCGAAATCGTGCAGCAGATTGCTGGGTTTCGACGCTCGCGAGATAGAGCTGCGCATCAACCACTTCCAAAGAAGTGGATAGGCCTTGGTTGAACGCTTTTTCTCTTAAATCCAGGTTCTCTTTGGCGAGGCGAATGCTTGATTCAAGGCCAATGACTTCGTCGATGGCTTGTTGCGCTTCCAAATAGGTTTTTTGTACCAGTACCGAAAGATCTTCTTTCGCTTGTGCTTTGAGAGATTGAACTTGAGAGACCATACTGTTGGCGGCCTTCACTTTGTCACTGCGGCCAGTGTTTTCCAATAGTGGAATATTCACACCCACACCAACTAGCCAATCCGGCTTCATCTCACTGGCTAACGAATCATCTTCGTAAAGGCTGTAATCACCGTAAAGATAGACCTCAGGGTAGTATTTTCCTTTTTCAGCCTTGATCAGCGCGCTGGCTTGTTTCTCTTTTGCACTGAGTAAATCCAAGCCTGGGTAGGTGGCGAGTGTCTGCTCAGTAAAGGCGGTGAGTGGAGGAAGATGTTGGTTGATGAAGAGCCCTTCTGCGGGTTCGACCATGTCATTTTGGGCCAAGATTTTGCTCAAGGCCGATTGTGCGATATCGAGGTTACTTTGGGCTTTTCGTGTCTCGACCTTAGCTTTATCCAGTGAGGCTTCTGCTTGTAAGCGTTCAACATGGGCGATTTGGCCCTGTTTTTCGAGCTTAATAGCGAAATCTCGATGTTGTGTTAAGCCTTGCTCCACCGCTTGGCGTGTTTGTAAGACTTCCTTGGCTAACACGACCGAGAAATAGTATTTACTTAAGTCCTCGTATCTCGCCTGCGTCTCCATCGCAAGTTGGCTTCTGGCTTCATCGGTTTTCCCTTCCGCAGCCGCTTGTGCCGCGGAAATTCGACCACCAGTGAAAATTGGCCAAATAGCACGGATGGAAGAGGTAAAGATATCTCGCTCTGTGATGGTAGACGTCGTATTGGCCAGCGCCCCAAAAATGGGTTGAAAGGCAGGTGGAACCGCAATATGTTGGCCTGTGCTGTCGAGAAGTTGTTGTCCAGATACAGTGACATCGGTGTCTAGTCGAGTGTAGTTAGCCCCAACACTAATAGAGGGCAGATTTAAACTGCTGGTGGCGCTTTGCAAATGTTGCTGGCTTTCAACATTGGCGCGTTGCGCTGCAAGAGAGTGGTTGTTTTCTTGCAAAAGTTGCCATGCCTGCTGGAAGGTAATGGGTGCCGCCTGACAGGCGAGCGATATGGAGCTCGAGAGCAGCCCAATCATCAATAGCTTACTGTGTCGTTTCATGATGGATATCGCAAAATAGAGTAATGACTCTAATATATAGTAATTGTGATCCACTGTTAAGCTGTGGGTTTATCTTTTCGCCAAGATTGCGAAATGAGCAGTTGCCATCTTGGTAAGCAAATGTGTCTATTAAAACACGAAGCCTCACCTATGCAAATTGGAACTTATTATGGGCAAGGGAGAGATAATAAAAAGCACAGCCTGAAAGCTGTGCTATTTTGCGTAGAGGTGAGCCATCTTACTTCATGGAAGGGCAGAAGAATTCTGCTCGCCACTCAAGTTGTCGAGAACCTTGCATGGTTTGCAAAAGATCCCGTCCGCTCATTTGCGGGAATGATAAAAGGACTTTCAGGTCACTCGGACTCCGGCCGTCTTTTTCATAAGCCCTGACGTGTGTAAAGGTTGAATGCATATTCTTCGACAGCATTGCCTTATTCAGACAAATTCCAAAGGTATCGCGTTCCATATTGATCGTTCCTTATCAATTGACACCACCTTGTCGTTATTATTGTAATCAAGTTTGATGTTGCTTCATTGCCCAAAAAGTATACGCCCTACGCCCTAAAAAGACCTCAAATTTAGCTAAATTCGTAGTGATCTAGATCAATAACTGGTTCGATGGTTATGTAACTTGTTGTTTATTTAAAATCCACTTCTCACATTTGAGAGGTATTACTTGCAGGATAATAAATAGTCATTTCACGAGGATTTATTTCTTGCGATTCACACTTCCGGAGGGTGGTAAGAGCTTGCATGTTAAAACGGTGTTAAGTTAACTGAGTTTTCGATGTTTTTAAGTGGTGCAAAGAGGTAAGCATGACGTGGCAAAGCATCAGTTTTCGTAAAAGAATGCTGGTCATTATGACGCTCTCCGGATTAATTGAGTTGCTTATCCTCGTAGCAGCGGGCTTTGCCTACCTCAAATACTCGCAAGAGCAAGAAATGGGGCAGAAGGCACTCGGTGTGGCTCAATTTCTTGCCAACTCGACCACCGTGGTTGAGTTGGTTGAAAGCCGTGACAATGTCACCTATCAAGCAAAGTTTCGTGAACTAACGGAAGCATTAGGTGCTGCGTTCATCGTTGTTGGCGACCGAGAAGGCATTCGTTTAATCCATCCCCTTGATGAACGCCTTGGTTTGCCGATGCGTGGTGGTGATAACGCCCGTGCGTTGGAAGAAGGCGAAGCGTATATCTCTACTGCTAGAGGTTCATTGGGTTATTCGGTGCGTGGGAAAGCGGCCGTGTTTAACTCGGCGGGTGAGGTCATCGGCGTGGTCTCTGTGGGTTATCTGCTTGATCGATTACAAGACAGAATAGAGCCATTTGCGTGGTTTTTAATTGCCATGACGTTACTGGTGGTTGCCGCGAATGCCTTGGTTTCTAATTATGCTTCTCGTAAATTTCAGCGGGCTATTTTGGGGTTTGAACCGGAAGAAATTGGTCGGTTATATGGTGAGCTTGATGTGACCATGAGCACCATTAAAGAAGGGGTGTTAAGTATTGATTCGAATGGCGTGCTGCGTTCCATCAACCGCAGTGCGGCGCAGATTCTCGGGTTAGATCCGGCCCAAGTGCTGAACAAACCGCTCTCTGATGCGTTACCCGCCAGTGATCTGTACCGTGTATTAGAAACGGGACAAGAAGACCACGATATTGAACTTTACCTCAACCAAAAGAGGTTGATTGCCAACCGAAGCCCGGTTTACGTAGAGGGAAAGATTGTCGGCGCGGTGTCCAGTTTTCGTTTGCGTGATGAAATTTCTGAGCTCACTGAACAGCTTTCTCAAACCAAAGAGTATGCCGATTTATTACGCTCACAAACGCATGAACATCGCAACAAACTTAATACCATCAGTGGCCTAGTTCAGATGGGCGAGCTTGATGCGGTTCAACAGCTTATCGGGCAGGAGACGGCGCACTATCAGGGGTTGATCGAGTTTCTACGCGATACCATCAAAGATCCGTTGGTCGCGGGCATGCTGCTAGGAAAAACGGAACGTGCGCGTGAGCTTGGCTTAGAGTTAGTGGTTGAAGAAGGGGCTCGTTTAGAGCCGCTAAGTGCTTGGCTGAACCCAGAAGACATCACGACAATACTCGGTAACCTGATTGATAACGCCTTTGACGCGACCATGAGCGCGATCGCGCAAGAAGGCAATTTTGCCCGTTCACGCAGAACCATTGAAGTTTCCATCAGTGACTACGGAACGGAAGTGATTCTTGAAGTGCAGGATCAAGGTTGTGGTTTGCCCAAACAATTTTCCACCGAGCAGCTGCTTGAGAAAGGGATCTCGAGCAAAGCGACCAGCACTCGGGGTGTTGGGCTCTACTTAGTCAATCAATTAGCCGCACGTTACGGTGGCTCGATAGAGATGGCTGAGAATGACAAATTTGGCACAAGAATGACGGTCTATTTACCCAAGGAAGAACAAAGATGAATGCCGATACCCGAGTGATGATAATTGAAGATGATATGGCGATTGCTCAGCTTCATCATAAGTATTTGCAGCAAATGGATGGTTTCGAGGTGATTGGCATTGCGACCACACAAGCCGAAGCCGAAATGCAGTTGTCCGTGTTCGAGCCCGATTTGGTTTTGCTCGATGTTTACCTTCCTGATGGCAGTGGGTTGGAGATCCTCAATCAAATTCGCGGCAGCAATCGTCATTGTGACGTTATTTTGATTACCGCAGCAAGAGATGTGGAAACGCTACAAACCGCAATGCGTGGTGGTGTGGTGGACTATTTGTTAAAACCCGTGATGTTTCCACGGCTGGAAAGTGCTTTGAACAAATACCGTGCGCAACGAGTGCAACTGGGAACCGTGTCCGACCTTAATCAAGGCTTGGTGGATAAAATGCTGCAAGCAAGCAGTACGCAGGAAAGTGTATCCAATCGGCTACCCAAAGGTATCGATGGTGTTACCCTTGATAAAATTCGAACCTTATTTCAAGGCGAGGTTTCCTATACTGCCGATGAAGCGGGGGAGCAAATTGGGGCCAGTCGCACCACGGCAAGGCGCTATCTTGAATATTTGATCAGCTCGGGTGAGCTTGCTGCAGATTTGAATTACGGTACGGTCGGTCGCCCTGAACGAACGTATCGCAAAGTTCATCGTTAATTTGCTGGTTATGCGGCAAATTTAATATGTGAGCGGTGTTTTTGTTACTTATCGTGCAATGGATTACATTTGGGCGGATGTTTGCTGATTATTTGCCCATATTTCAATTAAACTGGTCTAATCAGTTTTAAATTAAATAATCTTTGAATAACAAGTAGATATGTCATTTTCGAGTCATAATTTAAACGATTGCGATTCTAACTATTGATGTATGTCAAATTGTCGTAGACAATACGCCCCCGTGTCGGGCAAATCATTCTTATTACCAACCCACACTCACTGTTTTGTAAGGTTTTGTCTATTAGTGGAATAGGCAGGGCCGATTATCAATTTTTAGGTGTCACTGATAGGGTGGGCTCATCCTTTAAGCCGTATCCAGGCACACAACAAGTACCTCGTTTTTAAGGGAAAGATGATGGTAATACCAGAAAACAGCAGCATCGTAATTTTTGGTGCTTCAGGTGATTTAACATATCGCAAGTTGATCCCTGCTTTATACCACCTCTACGCAAGTAAGCAGCTACCAGAAAACTTTGCTATTTTAGGTGTCAGCCGCACTGAATACAGCGATGAATCTTATCGCGAAAAGTTAAAGCGCTCTCTTCAGGAAATGGAGAAAACGGAACCAGCTATTCTGGATTCATTTATCGACCATCTTCACTATCAAGCCATCAACACGTCAGACACACAAGACTACGCGAAGTTGGTTGTACGTTTAGACGAATTGGCCGCTCAATACCAGTTCGAACAACGTAATACACTGTTTTATCTTGCCACACCGCCAAGCCTTTACAGCGTCATTCCTGCAAGCCTTGCTCATCACGGTCTTAATAGTGAAGAGGATGGTTGGAAACGTCTGATCATTGAAAAACCGTTTGGTTATGATTTGGCTTCGGCACGTCAGCTCGACAAAGAAATACACGATTGCTTCCAAGAGCATCAGATCTATCGCATCGACCACTACCTTGGAAAAGAGACCGTACAGAACTTACTTGTTTTCCGTTTCTCTAACGCCATGTTTGAACCTCTGTGGAACCGCAACTTCATTGATTATGTGGAAATTACAGGTGCCGAATTCCTTGGTGTGGAAGAGCGTGGCGGTTATTACGACGGCTCTGGTGCTGTGCGCGATATGTTCCAAAACCACCTACTGCAAGTGTTGGCGATGGTGGGCATGGAGCCGCCAGCACAAATTAACGCCGATTCCATGCGTGATGAAGTAGTGAAAGTTCTGCAGTGTTTAAAACCGCTTGAGGAAGATGATCTGCGTAACAACCTGGTTTTGGGTCAATACACCGCATCAGACGTGCGCGGACAGCATCTGCTTGGCTACCGTGAAGAAAACGGCGTAGCGGACGATTCTCGTACCGAGACATACATTGGTCTTAAAGCGTACATCAATAACTGGCGTTGGAATGGTGTGCCATTCTACGTGCGCACGGGTAAGCGTCTTCCAACTCGCGTGACAGAAGTGGTTATCCACTTCAAACAAACACCGCATCCGGTATTTGGTCAAAACGCCCCGGAAAACAAACTGATCATTCGTATTCAGCCTGATGAAGGCATTCAAATGAGCTTCGGTTTGAAAGAACCCGGTGCTGGCTTTAAAGCAAAAGAAGTGAAGATGAACTTCCATTATGCTTCGTTGCAAGAGACGCAAATGCTGACCGCCTATGAGCGTCTGCTTCTTGATGCGTTAAACGGCGATGCAACGCTGTTTGCTCGCAGCGATGCGGTCGAAGCGTGTTGGAAATACGTTCAACCTATCCTCGATTTCAAACAAGATCCACAAGCACTCTTTGGTTATGCCTGCGGCACTTGGGGGCCAAAAGAGTCAGATGATTTGCTGCAGCGTGACGATCGCGCGTGGCGTTTCCCATGCAAAAACCTAACAGATACGGACTACTGCGAACTATGATCAATCACAAGATCTACCAAACAGCAGAGCAGGTAGTAGAAAGCCTAGCAAACGACATGAAAGCGTTTAGCGAAATGGGCCGACCTGTTCATATCTCACTTTCTGGTGGCAGCACGCCTAAAATGCTGTTTAAGCTTTTGGCATCAGAAACGTACGCAACCTCCATTCAGTGGCAAAATCTTCATTTTTGGTGGGGTGATGAACGCTGCGTGGCACCAGACGATGCTGAGAGCAACTACGGTGAAGCGAATGCCCTTTTGTTCTCTAAACTAAGAGAATTGAGCCAAGTGGGTATTCCTACGGAAAACATCCACCGCATCCGTGGTGAAGAGCAACCAGAAGTGGAAGCGGCACGTTTCGCAAAAGAAATGGCAGACGTGATTCCAACCGATAACGGTACGCCTGTGTTCGATTGGATTTTGCTTGGTGTTGGCGCAGATGGTCACACGGCGTCGCTTTTCCCAGGTCAAACGAATTATGACGATGAGAACCTGTCAGTATTGGCTTCTCATCCGGAATCTGGACAAATTCGCGTTTCGAAAACGGCACGAGTACTGGAAGCGGCAAAACGCATTAGCTACTTAGTACTGGGTGCCGGTAAAGCGGACATTGTTGAAGAGATCAACAGCAATCCAGCGGAAGAACTTCCTTACCCGGCAGCAAAAATTCATGCGAAAGCAGGGCTGACGGAATGGTATTTAGATTTAGACGCAGCAGCGAAAATCGCTTAACCGTCGCAGAAAGAAATATATTGGAGAGAAACAATGAAAGGTGATATCGGTGTAATTGGCCTAGCAGTAATGGGTCAAAACCTTATCCTGAACATGAACGACCACGGCTTTAAAGTGGTGGCTCACAACCGTACTGCGGCGAAAGTAGATGAGTTCCTAGAAGGCCCAGCGAAAGGCACCAACATCATTGGCGCATACTCACTTGAGGAACTGGTTGAGAAACTGGAAACACCACGCAAAGTGATGCTGATGGTTCGTGCTGGCGCGGTAGTGGACCAGTTTATTGATGCACTTGTACCGCTTCTTGATAAAGGCGACATCATCATTGACGGTGGTAACACGAACTACCCAGATACAAACCGTCGCGTAGCAGCACTACGCGAAAAAGGCATCCACTTCATCGGTACTGGTGTCTCTGGTGGTGAAGAGGGCGCACGTTTCGGCCCTTCCATTATGCCTGGCGGTGCTCCTGAAGCATGGGAAGCGGTTAAGCCTATCTTCCAAGGTATCTCTGCAAAAACTGACGCTGGCGAGCCTTGCTGTGACTGGGTTGGTAACGATGGTGCAGGTCACTTTGTTAAAATGGTCCACAACGGCATCGAATACGGCGACATGCAGTTGATCACCGAAGCGTACCAGTTCATGAAAGATGGCCTTGGTATGTCTGCAGACGAGATGCAAGCCGTTTTCGCTGATTGGAACAAGACTGAGCTAGACAGCTACCTAGTCGAAATCACCGCTGACATCCTTGGCTACAAAGACGAAGATGGCGAGCCACTAGTAGAAAAGATCCTCGATACGGCTGGCCAAAAAGGTACTGGTAAATGGACAGGCATCAACGCACTAGACCTAGGCATTCCACTAACGCTTATCTCTGAGTCTGTCTTCTCTCGTTGCCTATCGGCACTAAAAGATCAACGTGTTGAAGCTGAGAAACTGTTTGGTAAGACCATCACGCCAGTAGAAGGTGACAAGCAAGAGTGGGTTGACGCACTTCGCCAAGCGCTTCTAGCATCTAAGATCATCTCTTACGCTCAAGGCTTCATGCTAATGCGCGAAGCATCAAACGAGAATGGCTGGGATCTCAACTACGGTAACGTTGCTCTTATGTGGCGTGGTGGTTGTATCATCCGTTCTGCGTTCCTAGGCAATATCCGTGATGCGTACGAAGCGAACCCAGATCTTGCGTTCCTAGGTTCTGATGACTACTTCAAAGGCATCCTACAAAACAGCCTAGTGGCATGGCGTAAAGTGGCGGCGAAGTCGCTAGAAGCGGGCATTCCAATGCCATGTACAACGTCTGCACTGACGTTCCTAGACGGTTACACAACTGCGCGTCTACCTGCAAACTTACTGCAAGCACAACGTGACTACTTCGGTGCTCACACTTATGAGCGTATCGACCGTGAGCGTGGTGAGTTCTTCCACACCAACTGGACAGGTACCGGCGGTAACACAGCGTCGACTACTTACGACGTTTAATAGATCGTTAGTAAACTAATAAAACGCAAAAGGATGTCCAAGTGACATCCTTTTTCTTCAATGACGTTTAAGGCTAATGAATAAGCCTACGCACTCTTTTCTTTGGTTGTGCTGGAATGGTATTTTTCGATGAACTTGTCGCGAAGGTAGAGCAACAAGCTCACAACGAAAGCAACGATGGAAACCGTAAACAGAGCATACATACTCAATATCCACGCAAACGTTGCGGTAAGAAAAGCGACGAAAGAGAACATTCTGCTGAATGTCATGATATTGCCAAGTCTGCTATTTTTCATAGTGTCTCCCAAAGTGAATGGGTAACGCCGAGCGGCTTTTCAATTCATGTTCAGTGTTGCAATTTTGAGCAAAATTAACATAAAAACACCGCTAAATTTTGCTCAAAAAAGATATAACTTTGATCAATCAATGATTATTGAATGCAACTTACTCGCTAGTTTCAGTACCATCGCTTTTTTCACAGAGCTTAGATCGTTTGTCGCGATGGTTTGTATTCGTTGACTGAAGTGTTGAAGAACTGCTTAGTCTCTTCAATCACCACATGGCGAAGAGCGATCAAACCAATTAAGTTCGGAATGGCCATCAAACCATTGACGATATCCGCAAGAATCCAAATCATATCCAGTTGCATAAATGCACCAGAAGCGACGAGTACAAGGAATATGATTTTGTACGGGAGTACGGCTTTGGTTCCTAAGAGGAAAACCACACAGCGCTCACCGTAATAGTTCCAACCTAAGATGGTTGTGAAAGCGAAAAACATCAGGCCAATAGAAACGAGCATAGGGCCAAAAGTTTCAGCGTTAAGGCCAACAGCAAATGCGTGGGTTGTCATGGCTGCACCGGCAAAGTCACTTTGCCATGCGCCGGTTAGAATGAGCGCTAAGCCAGTCATGGTACAAATCACGATGGTATCGAAAAACGTACCCGTCATTGAGATCAAACCTTGTTTGACGCAAGAATCTGTTTTCGCGGCCGCAGCCGCCATGGGGGCGCTGCCTAGGCCTGATTCATTGGAAAATACGCCACGCGCTATGCCGGATTGAATTGCTAGCATGATGCTTGCCCCAAGGAAACCACCTGTAGCAGCCATTGAAGTAAAGGCTGAAACTAGTACCAGTTCAATCGCGTTAAGCAGTTGGTCTGCATTCATAATAATGACGCTTAAACAAGCCATTACGTAGAAAATAGCCATAGCAGGAACCACTTTACCAGCAACGCTTGCAATGGACTTGATACCCCCTAAGGTAACAAAGGCAACAAGCAGCGTTAATATGGAAGCGGAAACTTCACGAGACACACCCAACGAGATCTCGCTTGCATCTAAAATCGCATTCACTTGCGGGAAAGTACCAATACCGAAACAGGCAACTCCTAGCGCAAATATAGCAAACATGATCGCCAATGCTTTAGAGCCGACACCGTATTGAAGGTAGTACATCGGGCCACCTACCATTTGGCCTTTATCGTCCACTTTGCGATATTTAACCGCCAGCAAGCATTCAGCGTACTTGGTTGCCATACCAAACAACGCGGCAAGCCACATCCAAAATAGCGCACCAGGCCCACCCAACTTAATCGCTGTTGCCACACCAACAATATTACCTGTGCCAATGGTGGCGGAAAGGGCGGTGCACAGTGCAGCAAAACTCGAAACATCGCCTTGTTGCTGGGTGGGACTCTCTTTGGAAAAGACCATGGCCAGAGCGGTTGGCAAATGTTTGAACTGAATCAAGCCGAGGCTGAAAGTAAAATAAACGCCTGTTCCCACCAATAAAATGAGCAATGGTGGTCCCCAGACAAAACTGTCGATGGTTTGTAGTAAAGATTGAAGGTCGTTCATGATTTCCCCTTAATAAAACAACTAATAAGGAGAAGAGGGAAAGGTAAAAGATCAAGGATCTATAATAATCCAACATAACAAAAGCTTGCGGCTGAATCGCTCAAGCCACCAAAGAATAAAGTGAATGTTGGGGTGTAACTTTCCACTCCTCTGTCCTTTTGCCTGAGAGTTTCACCTTGCACATGGGCAGGGCTTGCTCCTTCGGCGACCGATTTAACGGTTCTCTCCAGAGGTTCCTCCAACTACAGTCCTCGCTTATTCCTATCAATATAATCAAAAAGAATAATGCACCTGAAAGATTTACTTCTTCGGCGGGTATGATTAACTAAATGTTAATATTTAGTTAATGACCACTCTCCTGTAGCCTTCATCGGAACAATTGCCTAAATGATTAGGGCAATCTGTAGGCGAATCCTAACCAATAACTTCTGTGATGTCATCTACAAAAAAATCGTTTGAACGTTTATTGTTCGAACTCTTAAAAAACTACCTGATTTTGACGTTTTCATCGAGAAAATTAGAGTACAATGCAATGGCTTGTATAATTGGTTTTGTTCTATAGGGAAAAAGAATGGTAAGACTGATTGCGATTTTCGTTCTAGTTTTATTGGCTTACTTTTTGCTGAGATATCGGACTAACGAAAAAATTCAAAAAGGGATTGTTATCACGGTGCTGGGGATATTTGCCGTCTACACAATTCTATTAGTCGCGAGTGAGTTGATTAAGTAACACAGTTCAGATTGGAGTAACATCTAGTGACATCGTCGAATAACCATCATGAAGATCAAGATGACGTGGTTGTCATTGAAGAGCGCGATAACAAAACAATCGTTTACATTGCAATCTCGGCTGTTCTTGGTATGGCGTTTGGTGGTTTGTTGGGATCCCACTTTACTGCCAAGCGTTGGGAAGATAACTATCAGCAGTTAGAAACGCAGTACAAAGCGTCGGTGTCTGACAACAGTAAGTTGGCAGTCAATTTACAGTCTCGTGAAGCCCAGCTTGACAAAGAGTTGGACAATAAACTTGAATCTGAACTCGCTCTGCGTCAAAAAGAGCACCAAGCAGAGCTTAACAAACTACACAATCAACTGACCGAGATGGAAAAGTTAAATATTGCGTTAGAAGGGCAACTAAAAACTCAGCAAGCGCAAATTGATTCTGCCCAACAAGAAAATGACAAGCTCAACCGTCAGGCGGACATGCAAGCCAACGTTTTTGAACGTTCTCGTGATATTTTCCGACGTGAAATGGAGATTAGCCAAGATCTCGAGAAGTTGGAGAAAGAGCGTGAAATCTTGGTTCCTACGCTTGAGAAGTTAAAAAAAGAGTGCGAAATTTATTTGGCTGGCACCTCTTGGGATGCGAAATCAGATGCGTGTGATAAGCAGGACGAAGCCTCTTCGCGTTTGAGCCAGATAGATCAACTGATTGAAGTTTACAAAATGGACTTGAAGCAAATTCGCTCTATTACTCAAGATCTTGGCCTGTAGTAACGAAGTAACTGCATGCATACTTAATCAAGAAAAGAACGCGTGCCTCCTGATAAAACAAAGCCCAGCGAATATGCTGGGTTTTGTTTTATCCGCTAGCCAGAGACGGTGTTATTTTTATGGGTTGGCTACTTACATATCTGTAAACACAGATGAGGCAGCAATGCGAAGGTGCGGAAATTCTTTTTGACCGTAGAAAAAATGAAGTGGCTCTGTGCCTGAGCCACCGAGAGCAGACCCTAAGATAGAGTGAAACTTAGGTTCTTCTAAAGAGCTATCCTTGCTCAATTTCCAGCTATTTTTAGCCATCTACGATTAAAAACAGTGAATGTTTAGGTTGATATTAATTATTGTTGTAAATGTTTTCTACCCCCCAATCGGGGGGAGCTTTGGTTTCACAACGTAAATTCATTCAACTTGCCTTGAACGCGAGATACTTCTTTTTGATATCCATTGACGATGTCGTTGAGGTTGTTGGCATGGCTACCTGTTCGATGAGCGATATCTGCTAAAACATCAACGTCTTTATCAATGGCTTCGCTCGCTTTCGATTGTTCAATCGTTGCATTCGCAATACTACTAATATGTTGATTGACTTGTTCTATGGCATTCTCAAGCTTCTCTACACTCTGTTTTACCACATCAACGGAATGGAAAGTCTCGTCACTGGCTTGTTTGCTCTTTGCCATGTTGTCGACAGCGAGCTTCGTATTGTCACGAATCTTATCGAGTAACTTACTGATACTTTCTGTCGCTTCTTGGCTACGTTGAGCAAGATCTCGAACTTCAGAAGAGACCACCGCGAACCCTCGACCGTGTTCGCCTGCACGTGCCGCCTCAATGGCTGCATTGAGCGCCAGCAAATTGGTTTGTTCGGAGACGGCGTTGATGGTCGCGACAATTTGACCAATACTTTGAGTATCACTCTCTAACTCGTGCATGCAGTTTTGAGTCGCATCGATTTGAGCAAGCAAGCTTTTAACGGAATTGAAGGAAGAAGAACTCTGGTTCTGACACTCTAACACTTGTTGATTCATGCTGTCGGTGTCTTCAGTCGCCCGCTCGGCAGAATGGGCAATTTCAACGCTAGACTGAGAAAGCTCCGTCATGGCTGTAGCGATGTTGTCACACTTGGCGATAGTTTCTTGACCGCTGTTATCAAGGTCACCAGAGGTGGCGATAATTTGGTTGAGTCTTTCTGTACTGTGATCGTTGGTATTTTTTACATCTTTAATCAAATGTCGAATAGCGTGATTGAGTTTATTGACACTAGCGGCAATTGAAGCGATCTCGTCTCGACCAGTTTGATCCAAATCGACCGAAAGGTCGCAGCTTTTTGCCATATCAGATAACTTTTCAGTAAGGTGACCCACTCGGTTACGAAGGCTGCTGACGGTGGCAATTACAATCCAAGCAAACAACGTTGATAGAATCGCGGCAGCCACTGTTAGAATATTGCGTGTGGTTGTTGCACTTTCGGCCTTATGCTCTGAAACAGCGTTCATCTCTGCTTGCAGCGCATTGCGTACTTGATTGATCAAAGTGATTCGCTCTGTCGCTAACTTAAACCACTCCTGCGACGTTGGGCCATTGATGGCATCAAGCTGTTGAGCCTGAGATAGAAAGCTTTTTTGAATGCTTTCTACTTGCTGCCAAATCTGATTTCGTTCTTGGTTTTGCAATAGCTGTTTGAACTGATTGGGTAACTCGAGTAAAGCGCTACGTCGAGCGTAATCGCCAGAGCCAATATAGCTTTGAATATTGGCATAGACGACGGGTGTTGCTTGGCCACGAGCAAACACGCCATTCAGAGCCCCGCGTACCTGTCCGGCTCTCTCTTTCATAATAATGATTGATACGAGGGATTCACCCAAAGCACCCAACTCGTGGTTCTCCACCTGAGAAAGCATGAGGCGGCTATTGTCTATGGCAAGTTGGTTGAGATTAGAGTAATAGCCGAATGGGGCTATAGTTGGAGTCAACTTATCAACTCCTGACCGCACGCTGCTTAATTGGCTCAGTTGCTGTGAGATATCACTGATCAGGGTGCTGACAAAAGCGTTGTCCAATTGCTCAGATTTGAAACTGCGCAGAGCATCAATAGCTTGATCTGCTTTTCCTCTTTGCAGCTGCAGTGCAGACACTTGTTCTGCATTGCCTTTACTGCCCAAAACACCAGCAGTGAGGCCCCTTTCAACAGCTAGATTATGCGCTAAATTATCAAACAATATCACCAGTTGAATAGCTTCTCTGTCGACTTCGGACATTTTGGCTTGTCGATTGAGATCCAAGATGGTGTTTCCTGAAAGGAAAATAGACACGAGTAGTGGAACTCCAGCAACCACACTCACGATAATGTAGAGTTGGAACCGACGTAAAAGCGAATGCATATAACCTCTCTAAGCCACTTTCTTATGTAACGAGTGGCGTTTTTATATTAATAATCACTAAACAAGTATAGAACCAAGTTTGGAGAGTGATGGCTGGTAATTGAAATTAACGTTGTTTAAATCACACAAAAATTAATGGGTTTGATATCAAACGATTAAAAGATGAATGGAATGAACTAGTAGTTACTGATAATGAGATTGATAGCATAATGATTGAGTGTTTGCATTTTGAAAATGCAATATGCAATTTTGTGTGTATAAATACGCCAATTTGATAAGGAGTTTGTGATTTTATGCCCACATTAAACTTGGCACGTATTCTGCTTTAGTTAAGGTGACCCTAATTAAGCCGAGGGTCACCTAGCCAACTGACGTTGTTAGTGAATAAAGACTTGTTCACACATATATACGGCCAAACACCTGATTGTGTTTGGCCTTTTTTTATTCCTCTTCAGAACATTTGGCATAACAGCTTGGCTGTCTTGGACAGACAGCACCACGAGAACAGATGAGACGAGCAGGGGCTTCGATTCCTCGTTCAATCCATTTGATGTTCAATATTTTTGCGATGGTCTTGAGGTCTTTTCGCATGTGGAAAGGAATTTCAGCACTTCCGCCTTGTTTGACACAAAGGCGTTTCAGTTCTTCCGCAATCTCGAGTGCATCGCCACCTTGGGCGTTAATAGCAGGGTTAAGGTCGATGCCGGCACACAACACTCGGTTGTTGCCCGCAGGATCCATGACGTTAATGGATTCACAGCAGTAGAGTCTTGGCTCGTTGCCAACGTTTAGGATAGACAATTGCGCAGAACTACCATTTCTTGGTTCAGACAAGCGACGAAAAACGGCCCAGTGCTGGCATGGGTCGTTCACGGTACGCATGTTACCCCAAGGAAGAGGGATACCATTGCCCCGGTAAACCGCTTTTAACTTGCCCGGTCCGTAGGCATCGAAGTAGTGCCAATGTGGATAAGGGGACACGACGGTCATTCTTCTCATCGCTACTGAAGGAGAAACCCCTGCTTTTTGATGGACATCGATCTCATAGCCAGAACGATCAAGCAACTGTCGAAATGGCACTTTAGGGCAAAGTAATGCACCAGCAAAAAAGCTCGATTCAAAATCTCGCCAGGCTTGCAAAATATCTTGTGAGTTGAGATCAGAAGTTGGGCTAAAATCGTCAACTTGATCCCAGTTATTTTGATGACCAATCGAGAGTACATTCTTGACGTTGTCGCTACTGTGCAAAATTCGGTGGCCGATATACACCGCGAGATCGTATTTGAGACGGGTAGGATAGTCACGCATCATGTTATTGAGGTAGATGGTTCCCGGCGCTTCCATGAACGATGTCACTAGCTGTTTGGCGTTGACTCCCAGTTCGTCCACCACATCTTTGGGTGTCCGGTTAATCCAACGAATATCGAGGCCCAGGCTTTTTGCGATATCGATTAAGTCTTCAACCGAAAGGTTCAGACGCTTTTTCCCCACTTCTTCTGCTGCGCGTTCAAGATCTGGAAAGTGGTTCTGATTCGCTTCTTGATGTGCACGAATCAGCAAATGCGCGAATTGACGTCCAGTAATGCCGGTTTGTGACAGCATTTCTGGTATTGCGATTTGTAAAATGTCGTTAGAGAAAAGAAAACTCGGTTCGAGGGCCATCCCGTTAAGGCCGCCGCGACTACCTTTGTTGGGGGTAATCGCCTCGAGCTCAGGCTCATCATCCAAAAACCAAGCGGGGTCCTTTTGAAATACCTCCGCAATGACTTCCAACATATCGATGCTTGGAACGCGTTTTCCTCGCTCGATCATAGAAAGATAAGAAACGGATGGCGCGTATTCAGGGTTAATTCGAATACAACGCGCAGAGAGGTCTTCCATCGTTAAATGGTTATTTTTCCGCAAGTTTCTAATCTTTGTTCCCAGAAAATGCGATTGGCGAATCAAGCTTTTTGACACAGACATTTTGTAAAATTCACACTGTAAAATTTTTGTTGTGAAATTGTAGTAAAAAATTCGCTAGTCTACATACTAAGAGAGCAAGGAAAAGAACCTTCAACTTCACAAATTTGCTTGCAACGAAAACGTAAGTTTGAAGTATGTGCTCTAAAACAAAATTGTTGTGTGTTATCCAAGAGGACAAGACGATGAATATGCTGACATTCGATAAAAATGAAAACCAACAACAACGCCCATTTATCGCTGAAGCCGTATTTGCCGTCGAAGCGGTAAATTCTAATCAGCAAGATGAAAAACAACAAAAAGCGAAACAGCTTCTCGACAGAATGTTTCCGCTAGAATCTGGCTCGCATCAAGACGTCACCAGCTACGTGATCGATTATCGTCACCTAATGGCATATTTTGCAGATGGTTCTCACAGTGGCCTTCAAGCACCCAAACATTTTGTCGCTTTCACGGGTGAGAAAGAAGATCCTTGCTCTATCTTGCTCCGCGATGAATCAGGCAGCCACATTGAAGTGATGCTGGGTTGCCACAAAGGCACAGGAAGTGTAGAACTTGTTGATATCGATGATATTCAATTGGAAACGCGCACGACCTTTAGCCCTGAATTAACTGGCGATGCACCAACAGCAATGCGTCATTGGATCAGTCTAGTGAAAGGCGATGTGAATGGTAAGCCAATGGCAAGCAGTGAAGATAAAGAGTACACCGCGAAAAGTGGTGATGATTATGTACTTCGCTACTGCTATAGCATTTAATGCTGCTTCTATTGGTTAATGTTGACGTGAAAATACATTCAACTTATACGAATGAGACTATTGAGTAGGTCATTAAGCAACATAATAAGCCACAGGTATTCCTGTGGCTTAGAGCAAAGCAATCTAATGCTGTTTTATGGCAATTGTTCTAAAAATGGAGATAAACCAATTAACTCATCAATGATCTCTTTGGTTTGTCGGGAATAGATGATCTTATCTGTAGAGCCAACAAGTTGGATCGAACATATTTTTTTAGATACAACGATTTGACGTAGTACTCTTAAAACGATTTGACTGTCTATCAGTTTATGTGTTTCTAAACCATTTCCTGGAACCAAAGAAGCAAGATCAACATTGATAACAATTTGATCGCAGTGTTGAATAAATCCGCTTAACTGAGCTTTAAGTTGGTTTCGACTTAAAAATCCACATTCATCCCAGCCAACCCAATCACAGCCAAGATCTTCGGCGTAATCTAACGTTTGTGTACTCACTTGCTCAGTATCGATGCCAATACAAAATAGTTTTGCCTGTGGGTAACGGGACAAGAGAAAGTGGAAAGCACTGCCTACTTGAAGATCAAGAGTTTGTTTAAGCTCAAAGCTATGTCCGATGTGAACAACGCCAACGCTAGTGTTGTCTTGCGCCAACGTTGGTAGGCTATTCAGCAACATTTCATGCCCGTTGGCGAACACGGTTGGAATCAGGCCGAGTGCCAAAGAGTGGTTCAAAGCTCGTTGGAATGCACTATTCGTGTGGCCATCTAACACAAAATGGTTGGCTTCAGTAAGCGGTGCTGCAGACTGCTGCTGGTACAACCAGTCTGAAGCATTGGATAAAATTTGCTGCGCAGTTTCAAACTCTAGCACTGACATCGGTTTTACGTATTGGCAAACCGACATAAAGTAAAACATAGGTGCTTGATATGCGTTGGCAGGAGCCAAACGGTGGCGTTTGAATAAGCTTAGCATTATTGATTACCTTTCAGGTGGAAGCGCTCTTGCTGCCTGCAAAACGTGTAAAATGATGCGTTGTTTGTCTGTTTCTACTCGATGTGCCGGAGCCATAACAGAAACTGCGCCAATCAACTTACTTCCTTTCATGACCGGCGCGCTAATTCCAGAAACGCCTGGGTCAATTTCCGATGTGCTGATTGCGTAACCGTTGGTACGTATATTTGCCAGTTCGTCTTGCCAAGTTGCTAGCCGGTGGTCTTGACCAAAATAGCGTAAAATTCGTTCACAACGCTCTGGTGGCATAAAAGCCAGCATAACTTTGGATGAGGCGCCACGCAGTAGAGGTTGACTTTGACCCTGGACGTAGCTACAACGTAGCGCCTGCATACTTTCTTTTTGACGAACGCACAATGCTCTATACCCAACGGGAACCATATATGCAGCGAGCTCACCCGTTTGATGTTGTAAACGTGCTAGGATCGCTTCTACCGATTCCAGATTGTGTTGCGAATTTTGGTAACTATGCATCAGTAGAAGCGCTGCTGGTCCAACGATGAAGGTTTTCTCGTGAGCACTTTCTTCAATTAAGTTCCACTCTTTCAAAAGCTTGAGGTGGCGATACAAGCTGCTGAGCGGAACAGCAAGCTGTTCACTTAAGGTTTTGGCAGAAACGGGCTCGTCGTTTACCGCTACCTGCATCAGCAGTTGTAAGGTTTTCTCATTGACTTGATTGGCATTCATCTAACTTTTTCCAAATATTTTTATCCCGAACGGTCTTATAGCACAAATATAATTCTTATCATCTGGGAAATGAAGTCAAAAAAAATACCATTTTTCTCACTAAATAAGAAATTGCGCATGATACAAGACCATGGGGAGAGAAAATGGTCGTGCAACCAAATGGGTTTCTAATATTTGTGTATCTTATGAAACGCATATCTTAGTTGAAGTCGTGCTTTTTTGTATAACTCTGGCTGTTGGAAAAACACGTTCCACTAGAGTTTTGGCTCTAGGCTTAGTAATGCAATAAAATAGTGTTTTATTGTTATTTTGTTGTTTTTAATAACAAAATGCACTTTGAGATAACAGTTGTTCGCCCGAAAGTATTTGCAAGGTAATGTGAAGTGATTCAAAATTCACTGGTATATCCAGTAGAGATAATATGAACCAAGGTTTTTATGAAAGTCACGAATCTATTTAAAGACAAAGTCGACGCATTTTCTGCGCATCATGCTGAGTTGATTAATTGGATGTCTCCAACTTTACGTGAGTATTGGAGTGACTTTTTAGGAAAGGCGCAAGGAAGTTTTCTTTTCTCGAAAGTAAAAGATCATCACCAACCAGCGGTGAATGAAGAAGTTACGCCCATCGAGCCTATTGTATTGCAGCCAGAAGCGGCACTTGTTTACCAAGAACTAAGCGAAAAGATTGGTGAAGTGATTCATGTAGGGAGTTGGCTGCATATCGATCAAGAGCGTATCAACCAATTTGGTATGGTAACAGAAGATATGCAATGGATTCACACTGATCCAGAGCGTGCGGCAAAAGAATCACCATTTAAAACAACCGTTGCACATGGATTTTTGACGTTGGCGTTATTGCCCAAGTTGACAGACTCCGTTAATCCAGAAAATAGCCTTTTCCCAAGCGCAAAAATGGTGGTGAACATTGGCTTGAATCAAGTTCGTTTTCCTTACCCTGTGAAAGCGGGGAATAACGTAAGAGCTTCAAGCAAGCTGATCAAAGTGACCCCGATAAAAAAAGGGCTTGAAGTAGAACGTGAAATTAAGGTTGAGATTGAAGGGGTAAGGCGACCAGCAGCTGTCGTTGTTTCCGTTATCCAGTTGCATTTTTAGTGCAAAAATCGTCACGATGTTAGAAGTGCGCTTTGAGCGCACTTCTTTATTTTTAATGTTCGAAACTAAAGTAACACGGTATTCTTCAAGATTATATCTACTTCAAATTGCTGCGCTTCCATTATTTTTTTGCGGTTACCGAAATGTAACCAAAGCTCTCGATGATCTTTTGACCTTGTGTAGATTTGACAAAGTTCACAAATGCTTTTGACTCTTCACCGATGTTGCCAATTTTGTAGAAGATCAGAAAAGGTCGAGAAAACAAGTACGAGTGGTTGTGAATGTTTTCGGCGATGGGAATTACACCGTCGACACTAATGGCTTTGACCGAACCATCAACTGAGCCCATAGAAACAAACCCGATTGCGTGTTGATTGTGATTGATGATGGTTTTGACCATGCTATTACTGTTAACGACGAGGTTACTCGGATTAATGTCAGAGACTAAGCGGTCGTTGATGATGCGAGTTAAGCCTAGTAAGCTCTCGAAACTGTATCGCGTACCTGAAGAGCTCTCGCGAGTCACCACGGCAATGGGCTTGTCTTCACCACCGACTTGTTTCCAGTTGGTGATATTGCCCTTGTATATGTTGTATAACTGTTCTTGCGATAAATTGCTCGTATTGTTGGTTCTATTTACGACGACCGCTAATCCGTCGTAGGCAATCAGTTCGACATTAAGGTCTTCCCCTTTTTCGCTTTCAGTCAAGTAGCGAGAGCTCATCCCTAACTCAACCACACCTCGGTTCACCATGGTAATACCAGCAGTTGAACCAATGCCTTGGACCGCGATAAAAGTGTT
>NZ_SZTO01000002.1 GCF_013369385.1 Vibrio sp. 05-20-BW147
ATGCGACACTAGCTCAGTTGGTAGAGCGCAACCTTGCCAAGGTTGAGGTCACGAGTTCGAACCTCGTGTGTCGCTCCAAACATGAAAGCTCAGCAGCAATGCTGAGCTTTTTTGTTTTCACCAATTCTTGAGGCTGATGTCGCCCGCGTAGCATTGTTTCCTCTCGTTTCTTTTTGTTCCGCTCTGTTGTTGTGTTTCATAGTGCGAGCTAATCGGCAAAATTATTAGTAAAACTTGTTGCCAGTTGATTTCTTATTGTGCTAAATTCGCGCGCAATCTCGGACGGTAGTTCTGGGGGACACGCGTAGTGACCATTCAAGCTGATTGTGACACTGCGTAGGGTAGGTATCGATAAAACCTTTTGTCGATAGACGGGATACTAATGTTGCTTAAGCAGCGGCATGTAAATGGGAAACCCAACGTTGAACTTTTTTAATAATCTCTCATTAATCAGCTTCATACTTCCTAAATGCCCTGTTTTGCAAAACAGAAGCATTACCGAGCCTTGATTTTAAGACCGACGCTATCACCATTTTTTTAGATGGTTGCTATTCCGTACCCGTTGTTTTGACGTTAATCGGAAGGCTTGGTCATGTCCCGAACACGTACTAAGAATTGCTGAGTGCGCGAGGGGGCGAGAATCATTTTTTTTATTTCAAGGGAAAATGTATGAGCACCGCCTTTGAAGTCGATACGAAAACTATCGCGACAATTTTTTCTTCTCAAGTTCCTGTTGTTGAGGGAATCTATGATTTAGCGCCAGATCAAGTGTTACTTGATCAGGCTGAACACGAGTCAGAAGTACGTTCTTACCCACGTCGTCTGCCCATCGCTATTAAGCAAGCCTATGGCTGTTTAGTGGAAGATACTCGTGGTCAAATCTTTTTGGACTGTCTTGCTGGTGCGGGTACGTTGGCTTTGGGTTACAACCACCCGGAAATCAATCAAGCGCTAAAAGAGCAATTAGATTCTGGTCTCCCGTACCAAACTCTGGATATTGCGACGACAGCAAAAACCCACTTCATCAAATCAGTGAAAGCCTTCCTACCTGAAGAGCTCGGCAACAACTGTGTGATCCAGTTCTGTGGCCCATCTGGTGCGGACGCTGTTGAAGCGGCCATCAAGCTGGCGAAACAAACCACAGGTCGCAACACCATGTTTGCTTTCCGCGGCGCATACCATGGTATGACTAACGGTACCATGGGTATGATGGGTAACTTGAACACCAAGGCTCGTCGTACTGGTTTGATGTCGGATGTGCATTTTATGCCTTTCCCATACAGCCTACGCTGTCCGTTTGGGCTGGGTGGTGACGAAGGTGCAAAAGCGAGTATCCGCTACATCGAACGTCTTCTTAACGATGATGAGGCGGGTATCATGAAACCTGCAGCAATCATTGTTGAGCCTGTTCAAGGTGAAGGCGGTGTCATCCCTGCTCCAGCGTTTTGGTTACGTGAACTTCGTCGTATCTGTGACGAACACGGTATGCTATTGATTTTCGACGAAATCCAGTGTGGCGTCGGCAAATCAGGTTATCACTTCGCGTTTGAAGAAGCGGGCATTGTTCCTGACGTATTGTGTCTATCTAAAGCCATTGGTGGTGGTCTACCAATGTCGCTACTAGTGATTAACAAAAAGCATGACACATGGCGTCCGGGTGAACACACAGGTACCTTCCGTGGTAACCAGCTCGCGATGGTTTCTGGTGCAAAAGCGCTTGAAATTATCACGCGTGATAACCTTGTTGAACACGCAAATGTGGCAGGTCAGTACCTACGTCACGGCTTAGAAAAAATTCAACAACGCGTGGATTGTATTGCGGAAGTTCGTGGTAAAGGCTTGATGCTTGGTGTCGAGATCCGTAAGCCAGGCACAGAACTGAACAAATTTGGTGAGCCTGTTTCTGATGGAAAATTGACTCTTGCCATTCAACGTGCTGCGCTAGAGCGCGGTTTGATGGTCGAGAAAGGCGGTCGTGACGGTTCGGTTATCCGTTTCCTTCCTCCTCTGATCATCTCTTTTGAGCAGCTTGATTTTGCCCTACGCATTTTGGAAGAAGCGATTCTCGCTGCCGGTGGCAATTTGAAAGCTGTTGAAGAAAATGCCGAGTGGAAAAAACACTTTATCCACACAGGTGTAAACGGCAGTAAAGAGTTCGCCTCGGTGATGAACCACACTACTGCGGCACTAAAGGACGCGTTTGAAGAAGTGGATGCACCGTACTCAGGTATGGATCCGAAAGCGTTAGAATCTGCGATTTACGCGGTTGATCTAGACAACAAAAACGCGCCTCTAAAAGAGATCATCGACGAAACAACAGAGCTCGTTGTTAAGAACTCTATCTTTACTCAGCACCCTGACTGTATCGCGCATTTGCACACGCCACCACTAATGCCAGCGGTGGCTGCAGAAGCAATGATCGCGGCACTGAACCAATCAATGGATTCATGGGATCAATCTTCATCAGCTACTTACGTTGAACAGAAAGTAATTAACTGGCTGTGCGACAAGTATGAGTTGGGTGCGAAAGCAGACGGTATCTTCACCAGTGGCGGTACTCAAAGCAACCAAATGGGCCTAATGCTGGCTCGTGATTGGATTGCAGACAAGTTGAGTGGTCACTCAATCCAGAAGCTTGGTCTTCCAGATTACGCTGACAAACTGCGCATTATCTGTTCTAAGAAGTCGCACTTCACAGTGCAAAAATCCGCTTCTTGGATGGGCTTGGGCGAAAAAGCCGTTATGACCATCGATGCACACTCAAATGGCACAATGGATGTGACTAAGCTGGAAGCCGCGGTAGAGCAGGCGAAAGCTGAAGGTTTGATCCCATTTGCTGTCGTGGGTACAGCAGGTACGACAGACCACGGTGCGATTGACGATTTGAACACCATCGCGGACGTGGCAGAAAAACACGATCTGTGGATGCACGTTGACGGTGCTTACGGTGGTGCTCTGATTCTGAGCAGTCAGAAAGCGCGCTTGAAAGGCGTGGAGCGTGCGCAATCAGTGAGTGTTGATTTCCACAAACTGTTCTATCAAACAATCAGTTGTGGTGCTGTGCTTGTTAACGACAAGCAGAACTTCAAGTTCTTGTTGCACCATGCCGATTACTTAAACCGCGAACACGACGAACTGCCAAACTTGGTGGACAAATCGATCGCAACCACTAAACGTTTTGACGCTTTGAAAGTTTTCATGACGATGCAAAACGTAGGTCCGAAAGCGCTAGGCGCGATGTACGACCACATTCTAGGTCAAACACTTGAGGTGGCGGACTTAGTGCGTAATACAGAAGGCTTCGAGCTATTGGCTGAACCTTCACTATCCACTGTCTTGTTCCGTTCCACTCTAGGTTCGGATCTGGATGAGTTGAATAAAACGCTGAGACTGGAGGCACTGACTCGCGGTGTGGCAGTCCTGGGTGAAACAATCGTAGATGGCAAAACAGCGCTGAAATTCACGATTCTTAACCCATGTCTGAAGATGTCAGATTTTGAATCTTTACTATCTAAAATCAACACTCTAGCGGCTGAGCTAGCGCAATAAAGGTAACGGAAAACTATGGCAATTTTACAAATTGGTGCAGGCGGCGTAGGCTGGGTAATTGCACACAAAGCAGCACAAAACAACGATGTTCTAGGTGACATTACTATCGCTTCTCGCACTTTAGACAAGTGTGAAAAGATCATTGAGTCGATTCATGGTCGTAACAACCTGAAAGATTCAAGTAAGAAACTTGAAGCTCGTGCTGTGAATGCTGACGATGTGGACTCGCTGGTTGCACTAATTAAGGAAGTAAAACCTGATTTGGTTATCAATGCAGGTCCTCCTTGGGTAAACCTGACCATTATGGAAGCGTGTTACCAAGCGAAAGTGTCTTACCTAGATACATCGGTAGCGGTTGATCTATGTAGTGAAGGTCAGCAAGTACCAGAAGCTTATGACGAGCAATGGAAATACCGTGCTAAGTTCGAAGAAGCGGGCATCACGGGTATCCTTGGTGCAGGTTTCGATCCTGGTGTTGTTTCTGTTTTCGCTGCGTATGCAGTGAAGCACCTATTTGATGAGATCGACACCATTGACGTGATGGACATCAACGCAGGCGATCACGGTAAGAAATTTGCAACCAACTTTGACCCAGAGACGAACCTATTGGAAATCCAAGGGGATTCTTTCTACTGGGAAAATGAAGAGTGGAAGCGCGTTCCTTGCCACACTCGTATGCTAGAGTTTGATTTCCCGAAATGTGGCAACTTCAAAGTGTACTCAATGGCGCACGATGAAGTTCGCTCGCTGAAAGAGTTCATTCCTGCTAAGCGCATTGAATTCTGGATGGGCTTTGGTGATCGTTACCTAAACTACTTCAACTGCATGCGTGACATTGGTTTGTTGAGTCCAGAGCCACTAACACTCCATGACGGTACGGTGGTTCAGCCTCTGCAAGTATTGAAAGCGATGCTGCCAGATCCAACGTCTTTGGCTCCAGGTTACACCGGTTTAACGTGTATTGGTACTTGGGTTCAAGGTAAGAAAGACGGCAAAGAGCGTAGCGTGTTTATCTACAATAACGCAGACCACGAAGTCGCTTACAAAGACGTCGAGCACCAAGCAATTGCCTACACCACAGGTGTTCCTGCGATTACTGCTGCACTGCAGTATTTCCGCGGTGCTTGGGCTGAGGCTGGCGTATTCAACATGGAACAGTTGGATCCAGATCCGTTCCTAGAAACCATGCCAGCTATCGGCTTGGATTGGGATGTGCTAGAGCTAGCTCCTGGTCAACCAACGATTCATACACTGAAGTAAGCCTTTCGCTGTATTATTCAGTCCTATCTTCAAGCCGGTGCGTTGCACCGGCTTTGTTCAGTTAAAGTGATGATAAATATGAACAAAGAGCAATTGAAAACACCATTTTTCATGATTGACGAAGCAAAGTTGATCCAAAACCTAGAGATTGCTAAGCAGTTAAAAGAAATTTCTGGGGTTAAGTTGGTATTGGCACTGAAGTGCTTTTCTACTTGGGGTGTATTCGACATCATCAAACCTTACCTAGACGGTACGACGAGCTCAGGGCCGTTCGAAGTGAAGCTAGGTTATGAAAAGTTTGGTGGCGAAACGCACGCTTACAGTGTGGGTTATAGCGAAGATGATGTTCGTGAAGTCGCGGATCTGTGCGATAAAATCATTTTCAACTCACAGTCTCAGTTAGCTGCGCACCGTCATATCGTTGAAGGCAAAGCGTCTATCGGTCTGCGTTTGAACCCGGGTGTGAGTTACGCAAGCCAAGATTTGGCAAACCCTGCTCGCCAATTCTCACGCTTAGGTGTACAGGCTGATCATATTGATCCGGCGGTATTTGATAGCATTAATGGCGTGATGTTCCACATGAACTGTGAGAACAAAGATGTGGACGCCTTCATCGCGCTACTGGATTCCATCTCTGAGCGTTTCGGTGCTTATCTCAACAAACTTGATTGGGTCAGCATGGGTGGAGGCGTGTTCTTCACGTGGCCAGGTTACGATGTAGAAAAGCTGGGTCTAGCGCTGAAAGCGTTCTCTGAGAAGCACGGCGTACAGATGTATTTAGAGCCAGGTGAAGCAATCATCACTAAAACAACCGATTTGGTTGTGACGGTGGTGGATTTGGTTGAAAACGGCATGAAAACGGCGATTGTGGATTCAGCAACAGAAGCACACCGCCTTGATACGCTGATCTACAAAGAACCAGCATCAGTGCTTGAAGCATCAGAAAATGGTGAACATGAGTACGTGATTGGTTCTTGTTCATGTTTGGCTGGTGACCAATTCTGTGTGGCTAAGTTTGACCAGCCTCTGCAAGTTGGCCAGCGTCTGCACATTCTTGATAGTGCAGGTTACACTATGGTGAAACTGAACTGGTTCAATGGCCTGAAGATGCCTTCCGTATACTGTGAACGCACCAATGGTGAGATTCAGAAACTCAACGAGTTTGGTTACGAAGACTTCAAGCGTACATTATCTCTATGGTCGGTACAGTAAGTCCGGTTATATAGATAAGATAATAGAGGAGAGCAGCCAGTTGGCTGCTCTTTTTGTTTGTTAAGACTCGATAATCACGCGAGTGTCTTCACTCAAGGATTCTAGCTCGTTGGCGACGTCTTCTATGTCAAGCTCGACAGGTAATTTAATCGCCATATTAGCGGTAAATAAACTCGAGCTTACACCACCACCGCCAGCAATGAATACGCGTTGGCAGTCCATATCAAGAATGCTGATGCCTTGATTGTCAAGCACGTGAGTAATCTCATTGACAATACCGGCACGATCATTCGAGTCGAGACGAAGTTGGAAGATGGTTTCTTTGTCGTGAGCAGTTGAATCTGAATCAACAAACTGAACAATCAAATCTGGGTGAGAGCTGAAGGCATCTTTAACGGTTTGAACGTGCTGTGATGGCATGTCAATTTTAATCACTGCGGCCACTTGGTCTTCAATGAAGTTAACCTTACTGATGAGCCATTTTCCCCCATTTTCATGAGTGATCGCCGCTAACTGTTTGATTGTTGTTGGCGAGGCTCTGCCAACGAAATTAACGATGAATAGACTGTTCATAACTTCCCCCTAGCACATCAAGCAACTTGTTGATTCAAAGAAATAATCTTTCTGTGTTCAGTGTAGAAGCTATCGATGCTGGCTAGGTTTGACTAAGGTCAAGTTTTTTAATTAATCCTTAAAGTGGAGTGACAAATTCAATCCTCGGACACAAAAAAGCGACCGGATGGTCGCTCTATGTAAGAAGTGGCTTAAAATGTGACTTTGAAATCAAATCCGTAGAACTGATTGTCGTATGCGTAGCCTGAGTCTAAAGCAAACTTTGCGGCATCTTGATTGCCAAACCAAGGGTTAGAGACGAAATTCACTTCGGCACTTCCTCCCCACGCATCAGTGACCCAATAATGAATATGGCCTACAGGGTTGAGGAAAAACAAGGAAACATCACCCATGGTCGCTGAGCCGAGCACTTCACCACCATTGGCGATAATGTTCTGCTCAGTTTCGAGCATGATTTCACCGACTACCGCACCGAAGAATGGTGTGATGAAAAGGTCCTGCCAAGATGGAATTTCGGCAAACGCTTCGACGCCATATTCCCAAAAAAAGGCAGACATAACAGAAGAGTAGAGAAACGATTCGAACTCATTGTATCCGGCGTGGCGTGCAGCAGTGTAGTAGACACCACCAAAATATGGGTGCATGACATAGTTTAAGAAATGCTCGTCTCTGTCCCAAATAGGGCCATCTGATACATTGTCTTTCCATTTTGAACCTAAATTGCTAAGGTTGCGCGCTTCGTCATCCCACTTGGTGATACTCTCAGGCAGTAAGGTCATCAGACCAACTGTCGCGACACTCAGACCAAGGATTGTGTAAGTTTGGCCCATCAAATAGTCCCAGTCTTTATCTTGCGGGACAATGTAGTGCTTAGGTTGCTTACCTGCGTCTAGATTCAACTCGTTGTTCGATTCATCTAAAGATAGCATCGGAGTAGACTTGTAACTATACAGGTTGTCGTTAGCGCAGTACTCTTGAAGACAGTTTGTGGTGTAAGAAAAATCTATGTGCTTACTGAAGTCATATTGTTCGGAAGCAGATGCAGAAGCGCTCAGGATGAGTCCGCTTAAAACTGTAGTTTTTAAGATTTGCTTTGACACAAAGGGTCTCCACATTGTGGTTAGATGATCAAGTTCACAATTATCCCTTAAAGTCGGGGATATGGGAACAGTAATCCGTCATTTAGCCGAAACAATTGGCATATAAGTTCGGTCTAACTCAAGCTGAACTGCTCCAAGAGAGAGTAAGGCTACATATTTTAAGGAACTTGATTCGTGAAAATTGCTATGTTGAGTACGGGTGAAGAAGTCCTTCACGGTGACATTGTCGATACCAATGCTGCTTGGCTTTCAAGCGTGATGTATGAGCAAGGTTTTGCCCTGACTAAGCGTTCGACGGTCGGGGATCAAATGAATGCCTTGGTCGAAGAGCTACTTATGCTGAGCTTTAACAATGATGTGGTCATCGTTAATGGTGGCTTAGGGCCAACCACGGATGATATGAGTGCGGCAGCGGCAGCCAAAGCCGCCGAATGCAAAATTGTGCTGTTTAAAGCGTGGTTAACTCGCATGGAAGAGATGTACCGTGAGCGCAATCGCCCTATGCCAGACAGCAACCTCAAGCAAGCCATGTTGCCTGAAACAGCCGAAATTGTAGACAACCCGATCGGTACGGCTTGCGGCTTCAAGATGCATATCAATGATGCCCTGTTCTATTTCACGCCGGGTGTTCCACGTGAATTTAAAGTCATGGTGGAAACGCAGATTTTGCCGGATCTCAAAGTCCAGTGGCCAAACAATGAAGCGTATCAATGTAGCCGGTTGTATACGTTTGGGCTGTCTGAGTCGGGAATTTCTGACAAGTTAGACGCACTGAAATTGCCACAAGGCTACGAGTTAGGTTACCGCTCAAGTTTGCCATTTATTGAAGTGAAATTGTTTGGACCAAAAGATGCCCTTGATGAGCGCGTCAAAGTGATGCAATTGATCTACAAATTACTGGAAAGTAACGTAGTGAGCGTGGACGAGCCGATGCTAGAACACATTGGCCATATGTTGAAAGAGAAAGACTTAACTTTAGCGACGGCAGAGCAGAGCAGCTATGGTTACTTAACCAGTTGGCTGCAATCTGAGCAGAATATTGCGGAGCAGAGTGGTCATGGCTGGGTGCTTTCGGCCAAAGGGAGTGAGACCATCGATCACAGTAATCCGCTTGCTGCAGCTTTTGCTTTAGCGGGTGCGACGCGTGAAAAATGCGCGACAGATCTTGCTTTGGTGACCGGTAAACTCAACGGAAAACAATTCTCTGTGGCTTTATCATCGCATGGTGGTGAGTGGGGGATGGTGCTGGAGTTAAACCGTGAGTATGCGCGAAACGAAGCGAATAAGCTGATCAGCACGGTCGCGGCGGATGTATTGCGTCGTTACTTAGAAAAGAAACCCATGTTTGGGGACTATTTCTCCGTCACGAAAGTCAAAGAAATGTTTGTACCGAGCAGTCTAGTGAAATAAATATGTTGAGTTAAGCGCGATTTGTTTTTGTTCACACGCTTACACAGAAAGAAAAAGAGCCAGCATATTTTTGCTGGCTCTTTGTTTCTTGGTCAAAAAAGACTAAGCGCGTTTTTCTTTTAGGACATAATTGACGTCACTCAATACCACATCTGTTTTCGCGCGGCAGATACATGGCAAAATCTCATTGCCTTGCGTATAGGCCATGGCAAAACCCACATACTCTACTTCGCCAGACTCAAGCTTGCAACGACATGCACCACAGTGCCCGTCACGACAGTTATATTCTGGTTGCAACCCTGCTTGTTCCATCGTTTCCAAAATGGTGTTGGATCGATTGGATTCAATGCTGCGTAGTTTGTTGATGCGGATTTTTGGCATTAGAGTTCAAAGCCCTCAAAATCGTCAGAGTGAACTTCGTTGTCAATTTGGCCTACCAAGTAAGAGGAAATTTCCGCTTCTTGTGGTGCCACTTGCACGTTGTCAGAAGACAACCAGGCATTGATCCAAGGAATTGGATTCGAGGTTGCATTCGGGTACGCCACTGGAAGACCAACGGCTTGCATACGAATGTTGGTAATGTATTCAACGTACTGACAAAGAATGTCTTTATTCAGGCCAATCATCGAACCATCTTTGAACAGGTATTCTGCCCATTCTTTCTCTTGCTCAGCCGCTTCTTTGAACAGATCAAAACACTGTTGCTTCGCTTCTTCTGCAATTTGCATGAAGGAGAAGTCATCTTGACCATTACGCAGTAGGTTGATCATGTGCTGAGTGCCGTTAAGGTGCAGGGCCTCATCACGAGCGATCAGCTTGATGATTTTTGCGTTGCCTTCCATAAGCTCACGCTCTGCGAAAGCAAATGAACATGCAAAGCTCACGTAGAAGCGAATGGCTTCGAGCGCGTTAACGGACATCAGACACAAGTAGAGTTTTTTCTTCAGTTCATACAGGCTAACTTTAATGGTTTCGCCATTCACCACGTGCTCACCTTCGCCAAAGCGGTGGTAGTCGTTGGTCAATTGAATCAAATCATCGTAGTAGTGCGCGATGTCTTTCGCACGCTTAAGAATGTGTTCGTTTTCGACGATGTCATCAAACACGACACTTGGATCATTGACGATATTACGAATGATGTGCGTGTAAGAACGAGAGTGAATCGTTTCAGAGAAAGACCAAGTTTCAATCCATGTCTCTAGCTCAGGAAGAGAAACTAACGGAAGCAGTGCCACGTTCGGGCTACGGCCTTGGATCGAATCAAGCAGCGTTTGGTACTTCAAGTTTGAGATGAAGATGTGCTTCTCATGATCAGGCAGTTTGTTGTAGTCAATGCGATCGCTTGACACGTCGACTTCTTCTGGGCGCCAGAAGAAAGACAATTGTTTCTCGATCAGCTTTTCAAAGATCTCGAACTTTTGCTGGTCGTAACGTGCAACGTTAACCGATTGGCCCAAGAACATCGGTTCTTTGAGCTGGTCATTTTTAGTTTGGTTAAAAGTACTGTAAGCCATGATGCCTCAATTCCTTTTAACCTCCCCTACAGGGGAGGCATTCGATAGTCTGTATTGGTTTCGATTATGAGTGGGGAAGATTAAATCTTACAACCGCCGCCTGCACAATCGTCATCTTGTGGTTGAACTGCGTCTTTTTGCTCATCTTTCGCGCCATCACGGGTGTTATGGTAGTAAAGCGTTTTTACGCCAAACTTGTACGCGGTGAGCAAATCTTGAAGCAGCTTCTTCATTGGTACTTTGCCGCTCTCATAACGAGCAGGATCATAGTTCGTGTTTGCCGAAATGGCTTGGTCAACGAACTTCTGCATAATACCAACAAGATGTAGGTAGCCATCGTTTGAGCCGATGTTCCACAACAGCTCATAGTTGTTCTTCAACTCGATGAAGTCAGGCACAACCTGCTTCAAAATACCGTCTTTCGATGCTTTGACCGACACATAACCACGTGGTGGCTCGATACCGTTCGTCGCGTTAGAAATCTGAGAAGAGGTCTCAGAAGGCATTAGCGCGGTGAGTGTCGAGTTACGTAGACCATGTTCCATGATCTCAGCACGCAGTGCATCCCAGTCGTAATGAAGGGGTTCATCACAGATCAAATCGATGTCTTTCTTGTACGTGTCGATCGGCATTAAGCCTTTTGCATAGTTGGTTTCGTGGAACAGTGGGCACTTACCTTGTTCTTTCGCCAATTCAACCGACGCTTTCAATAGGTAGTACTGAATCGCTTCAAACGTACGGTGAGTCAAACCATTGGCACTGCCATCTGAGTATTTCACACCGTGTTTGGCAAGGTAGTAAGCGTAGTTGATCACACCCACACCCAAAGTACGACGGTTCATCGTTGATTTGTACGCCGCTGGTAGTGGGTAATCTTGATAATCAAGCAGTGCATCCAGAGCACGCACCACCAATTCCGACAACTCTTTTAGATCGTCAAGTGTGTTGATTGCACCAAGGTTGAAAGCAGACAAGGTACAGAGCGCGATTTCGCCTGAATCATCTTCAACGTTCGCAAGCGGTTTGGTTGGCAGCGCAATTTCCAGACACAAGTTTGATTGGCGAACTGGTGCCACTTCCGCATCAAACGGGCTGTGTGTATTACAGTGGTCCACGTTCTGAATGTAAATACGGCCAGTCGATGCACGCTCTTGCATGAGCAAAGTAAACATCTCAAGGGCTTTAACCGTCTCTTTCTTAATTGACGGATCGTTTTCGTATTTCACATACAGACGTTCAAATTCCGCTTGGTTCTCGAAGAACGCATCGTAAAGCCCAGGTACATCTGACGGAGAGAACAGCGTGATGTTACCGCCTTCAACCAGACGTTGGTACATCAGTTTGTTCAACTGAACACCGTAATCCATGTGGCGGACACGGTTTTCTTCAACGCCACGGTTGTTTTTCAGTACCATGAGTGAGCGAGCTTCGCCGTGCCACATTGGGTAGAACACCGTTGCTGCACCGCCACGGACGCCACCTTGAGAACAGCATTTTACGGCAGTTTGGAAGTACTTGTAGAACGGAATACAACCCGTGTGGAACGCTTCACCACCGCGAATTTCAGACCCCAAAGCACGAATACGACCAGCGTTGATACCGATACCCGCACGTTGAGAAACGTAACGTACGATAGAGCTTGCTGTCGCATTAATCGAATCCAAGCTGTCACCACATTCAATCAGAACGCATGAGCTGAACTGACGAGTCGGTGTACGCACACCAGACATGATTGGCGTTGGTAGCGAAATCTTAAAGGTCGATGTCGCATCATAGAAGCGCTTAACGTAATCTAGACGCGTCTCTTTTGAGTATTTTGCAAATAGGCAAGCAGCTACCAAAATGTACAGGAACTGTGCACTTTCGTAGATTTGGCCACTTACGCGGTTTTGTACGAAATACTTACCTTCCAGCTGCTTTACTGCCGCATAAGAGAAATCGAGATCACGTTTGTGATCAAGGTACGCATCCAGTTCATCGAGCTCTGCTTTGGTGTAATCTTCAAGGATATGCTTGTCGTATTTGCCCATATCAACGAGGCGCGCAACGTGATCGTACAGCGTTGGTGGCTCATATTGACCATATGCTTTTTTACGCAAGTGGAAGACCGCAAGACGAGCCGCCAAATATTGGTAATCTGGCGTCTCTTCAGAAATCAAGTCAGCAGCAGATTTGATGATAGTCTCGTGGATATCGCTTGTCGTGATGCCGTCATAAAACTGAATGTGAGCGCGCAGTTCTACTTGTGAAACGGAGACGTTATTTAGGCCTTCGGCAGCCCAAGTAATTACTCGATGGAGCTTCTCTAGGTCGATGTTTTCTTTACGGCCATCACGCTTAGTGACGGTAAGTTGTTGGTTCATTCTGCTTTCTTTCCCTAACAAAACTGATAAAAGCCTTATTTTTGAGTGTTTCTATTGAAACGACTGTAAATTTCTTCGTGGCTTTGTGATCAAAGTCTATCTACATATTGTAGTTCAAACACAACATATAGGGGTACTATTGTTTTCGGGTTACAAGATAGTGCTATTGGCATCGGTTTTCAAGGCACAGTCTCTGGATGACTTGTGGATAACTTGCAAAATTACAAAAAACTGTAAGTAGACACTTACCGATGAGAAAAGAGCACACTTGGATGAAGAAAAGTGTGTTTTTTGGATTGGTTTATTCTTAACCGCAAACGAAAATATTTTTCTTGATCTTTATGCGCTTTTGTATGCGAAAAACGGCGTGATTAAAATGGAATCGCCAGCACAAAAAACGTGCATGCTTTAGCTAAAAAAGGCAGTAGTTTTGTGCTACTGCCTTTAAAAATAACATTCACTTTACTTTAAAACTTCTGAGTGTGAACGATGTAATTGACATCAACATTGTGCCCTAATTTGTAGGTGTCGCTCAGAGGGTTGTAGTGCAACCCAGTGATGCCTTGTTCACACAAATCGGTTTGGTCGATCATCTTAATCAGTTCAGAAGGACGGATAAACTTGTTATGGTCGTGTGTCCCTTCTGGAACGATTTTCAGGAGTTTCTCGGCGCCAACAATCGCAAACAGATACGATTTGATATTGCGATTTAAGGTAGAAAAGAACACGTGACCACCAGGCTTAACCAGTGCGGCACAAGAACGAATCACAGACAGTGGGTCGGGAACGTGCTCTAGCATTTCCATGCATGTCACAACATCATACATTTGCCCATTTTCAGCAGCGTGATCTTCAATGGTGCTTTGGATATACGTGAGTTTGGTACCCGTTTCAAGCGCATGCAGACGAGCAACCTCAAGGGGTTCTTTGCCCATGTCCAATCCCGTCACAACAGCGCCTTCTTTTGCCATGCTTTCGGCTAAAATACCACCGCCGCAGCCGACATCGAGCACTTTCTTGCCAAATAAACCATCTGCTTTTGACAGTACGTAATCCAAACGCAACGGGTTGATTTGGTGAAGCGGTTTAAATTCACCTTCTAAGTCCCACCAGCGAGAGGCCATGTCTTCGAATTTTTTGATTTCGTTTGGGTCAACGTTTTGTGTTTTAGTCATAAGCGCTGCTCTGGATGATACTGCTTCCTTGAAAATAGGACGGCATTATAACGCCTTCACTTTTTTCCTCCATAGAGAAACGACTTTTTGTGCTGAACTGGTCAAAATTACACCCTTTATCAGCAGCATAGACAAAAAATGTGCAATTTCTCTGCGATTGATTCTCAACCGAGGTCACAACCTGATAAAAGGGCGGGGAAAGTGATGCCGAACTAGGGAATTGTGTGTTATATTTTTGCACCTTACACGTATTGTACATACGATCAGAAAATAGAGGGATAATGGCTCTATGAGCGATCTAGCTAAAGAGATCACGCCCGTAAACATTGAAGATGAGCTAAGAGGTTCTTACCTTGACTACGCGATGTCCGTAATCGTGGGTCGTGCTCTTCCGGATGTGCGTGATGGCCTAAAACCAGTACACCGCCGCGTGCTTTACGCGATGAATGTACTAGGCAACGACTGGAATAAACCATATAAAAAATCTGCCCGTGTCGTCGGCGACGTAATCGGTAAATATCACCCTCATGGTGATAGTGCGGTATACGACACCATCGTACGTATGGCACAACCGTTTTCGCTACGTTACATGCTGGTCGATGGCCAAGGTAACTTTGGTTCGATCGATGGTGACTCCGCGGCAGCAATGCGTTATACCGAAGTTCGCATGGCGAAAATCGCCCACGAGCTTTTGGCTGACCTAGATAAAGAAACCGTGGATTATGTACCAAACTATGACGGTACAGAACAGATCCCTGCGGTTCTTCCTACGAAAATTCCAAACCTGCTGGTCAACGGTTCTTCCGGTATCGCAGTAGGTATGGCGACCAACATCCCTCCGCACAACTTGACGGAAGTGATTGATGGCTGCCTTGCATACATCAATAACGAAGCCATCACGATTGATGAGCTGATGGATTACATTCCTGGTCCAGATTTCCCTACGGCTGCTTTGATTAGCGGACGTAAAGGCATTATTGACGCGTACAAAACTGGTCGCGGCAAAATCTACATGCGTTCAAAAGCGGAAATCGAAGTCGAGAAGAATGGCAAAGAAACCATCATCGTTACTGAGATCCCATATCAAGTGAACAAAGCTCGTTTGATCGAAAAGATCGCTGAGCTAGTGAAAGATAAGAAAGTTGAAGGCATCAGTGCACTGCGCGACGAGTCGGACAAAGACGGTATGCGCATTGTTATTGAATGTAAGCGCGACGCAGTGGGTGAGGTGGTTCTAAACAACCTTTACGCCCAAACTCAGCTGCAAACGACTTTCGGCATCAACATGGTTGCGCTTGATAATGGTCAGCCAAAGCTATTCAACTTGAAAGAGATGTTGAAGTGCTTCGTTGATCACCGTCGTGAAGTGGTCACTCGTCGTACTATCTTCGAACTGAAGAAAGCTCGCGATCGTGCCCATATCCTTGAAGCGTTGGCGCTGGCTCTTGCGAACATCGATGAAATCATCGAATTGATCCGCAACGCAGCGACCCCGGCAGAAGCGAAAGCGGGCTTAGTGGCTCGTGGTTGGGATCTTGGCAACGTGGCTGCCATGCTTGAAAGTGCGGGTACAGATGCTGCTCGTCCAGATTGGCTTGAACCTCAATATGGCATCCGTGATGGTCAGTACTTCCTAACGGAAACCCAAGCGCAAGCGATCCTTGATCTACGCCTACATAAACTGACAGGCCTAGAGCACGAGAAGATCCTAGACGAGTACAAAGCGCTATTAGACGAAATCAAAGAGTTGATGCATATCCTTGCAAGCACTGAACGTTTGATGGAAGTGATTCGTGAAGAGCTTCAATCAGTTCGTGATACCTTTGGCGATGTACGTCGTACAGAGATCACCGCTGCGACTCACGATATCGATTTGGAAGAGTTGATCGCTCGTGAAGACGTCGTTGTTACACTGTCTCACGAAGGTTATGTTAAGTATCAAATTCTAAGCGACTACGAAGCACAGCGTCGTGGTGGTAAGGGTAAGAGCGCAACCAAGATGAAAGATGAAGATTACATCGAACGTCTATTGGTCGCGAACACGCACGACAACATTTTGTTGTTCTCAACGCGTGGTAAGACTTACCGCATGAAAGTGTACCAATTGCCTCTCGCAAGCCGCACGGCTCGTGGTAAGCCAATTGTGAACCTACTACCGCTGGAAGAAAACGAACGTATTACCGCAATTCTACCGGTAACAGAGTTCAGTGCTGATAAGTACATCTTCATGGCAACTGGCGATGGTACGGTGAAGAAGACCTCACTAGACCAATTCTCCAACGTTCGTGCAAATGGTCTTATTGCTGTGAACCTGCGTGATGAAGATTCGCTGATTGGTGTTGATATCACTGACGGTGAAAGCGAAATCATGCTGTTCTCTAAATTTGGTAAAGTGGTGCGCTTCAAAGAAGCAGAAGAGAGCCCAGTATTGGATGAAAATGGTAACCCAGTTCTTGATGAGAACGGTCAGCCAGAGATCAAGTTCAAAGGCGTGCGTCCTATGGGCCGTACCGCGGCAGGTGTTCGTGGTATGAAACTCGCTGATGGCGATCAAGTTGTATCACTGATCGTACCGAAGAATGACGGCGATGTCCTTACTGTGACTGAAAACGGTTACGGTAAACGTACTGTGCTTTCAGAGTACCCAACCAAAGGCCGCGGCACTCAGGGTGTTGTGTCTATTAAGGTTTCTGAGCGTAACGGTAGTGTTGTTGGTGCGGTTCAAGTTGAAGACGGTGACGAATTCATGATGATCACGGACGCTGGTACACTAGTACGTACTCGTGTGGCGGAAGTGAGCCAAGTGGGTCGTAACACTCAAGGTGTCACCCTGATCCGTACTGCAGAAGACGAATCGGTCGTGGGCTTACAGCGCATTGATGAAGTTGAAGAAACTGAGTTGCCAGAAGGCGAAGAAGCGGACGCAACGGAAGCGACTGAGCAAGCACCTCAGGCACAAGATCCTCAAGCAGACAACGATGACGCAGCCGACCAAGAGTAATCTTGCTTAGCAACGACATAACAAAGCCAGATAGTGCAAACTATCTGGCTTTTTTTTATTTTTGTCGATAGGAAGTTGGCAATGGGTCAAAGCAGTTGCTTAAAAAGTTTGCTAAGCTAGCCGCTCATTTTCTAAAGGATAATCATATGGATAGCTGGTTAATTATCGCGACAATTATGATGCTGTTTTTTCTGATCAGTATCTGGATGGCGGCCGCGAAATGGGCAGCGAAACAATGGTATTTACTTAGCTTATTAACGATGATCGGCGCTGTAATTACCTATGGTGTACTGCAGAGCCCCCGCCCCGAAACAAAGCCAGAAAATGCGATGTTCAGGAGCATGACGGCAGAGGATTTGATGGCGCAATTGCAAGTTCAATTAAAAGAGAATCCGAATGATGCGGGGTTGTGGTTTCAACTTGGGCAAGGGTATTTGCTCAATAAAGAGTTGGATGCTGCTTTGATCTGTTTCGACTATGCAATACAGCTGACCGAGCACCCTTCCTCTACTCAACTTGCGGCAAAAGCAACCGCATTGTACTACCTTGGGTCTCAGCAAATGAGTGGTGAGGTAAGCCTTTTGCTTGAGCAAGCCTTACAACTTGAACCTTACAATGAAGCCGCCTTGTCGCTGCTCGCGAATGATCATTTTATCTCTTTTCGTTTTCAGCAAGCGATTGATACATGGACCTATTTGCTGGATTCTAATGATCCTAAATTGGACAGAGAAGCTGTTATCCGCTCCATTCATCAAGCCAAGGCATTGATGCAAACTTCAACTCGTTAAGCGTATTGTGGCTAAGCAATACATTAATTAGCGTTGTTCAAGTAAATGTTGCCAAACATGGGATGCGTTTCGGTATTTTTGAAACTGAGTGCTGCCATATGACCATTTTCCTAACCAACTCTGCTATCCTCCTCAGGTAACTCCTTGGCACAAGCGTCAGAAACGTTGTTGTTTGGCTTACTCACTCCAAGCAAAGAGTTTGCTGTGTTTAAACAGATGGCCTGAACGTGAACTGTAACGCTAAGCTGCTAGGGTATTGTTTTAGGTATATATGGAAGTATTCTTATAGGGAGGTGACCAGGATGGAATTACTCTCAACCTATATTACGATCATTATGGCAATGCTCATTGCTTATCCGTTTGCTTTAGTTGGATTAAAAACAGCCAGTAACGGATGTGAGGTTACGAAAGTCAAAGTAACCAATCGTTTTAACTATGGATTTTCGTTGATTCTTTTGATTTTCATGATTGCGCATATCCAGACAGAAACTTTTTACGCCGCAGGTTTGTTTGAAATGTTCAAACCAGAATAAGCAACAATCGCTCAATAAAAACGTCAGCCTGAAGGCTGACGTTTTTGGTTAATTGTACTTTGTTAGTATTTAGACTCACGTTCTGCTGCGGCTTTATCCCAGTCAGGCACAACGGTTTTTAAGAAGTGTTGTTTCTCGGCGTTCATTTTCTCCATATCCATACCGAGTGCTTTTTGTGCTGCGGCTTTGCTGGAAATGTCTGGAATTTGAACTGGCTCGGTGATGCCTTTTGTAGCAAGGAGACGAACAAGCTTGGTTCTGGCATCTGCTGCACGATCGACCGCAGTACCTAACACTTCAAGTGCCACTTCAGGTGCGTGCATATGGACGCCGTGTGATGCGATTGCATAGTCCCAACGCCATTGAGCATGACGAATATCTTGCAAAATCGGCTTCATTTCTTCTTCAGTAGCGCCAGCTTTCCACGCTGCTCCCGCTTCAAAGTGAGCCGCAACGATTTGTTTTTCAGCAGTCAACTTCATGTTTAGTACTTGTGCTTTGCGGGTAGAGACAATCTCACGCAGCTGATCTTTGCTCTGGGTATGGCACTGCGCACAAGTATCTTCGAAACGGTCGAAAGGATTACCGACTTTGTGATCAGTGTAGACGGTGCCATCTTCTTTCTTCACTTTTGGCATATGGCAATCAACACAAACCACTTTATTTTTGCCATGAATACCGTCCCGCCAGGTTTCAAAACCGGGGTGCTGCGCTTTTAACATGGGTGCTTTAGAAACCGCATGCGTCCAGTCAGCAAAGCCTAGAGCGTCATAATACTCTTCCATTTGTTGTACGCCAGTACCCATGTCCCAAGGGAATTTGACCGCTTTGGTTGGGCCAGTGAAGTAGTATTCAACGTGGCACTGAGCACAAACTGATGCTTGTTTATCTAAGCGAGATTGTTGCTCAAACGGTTTGTTGATCGCTTGGAAAGCGCGTTCAACATAAGGGCGTGTCAGCGCTAGCTCAGGCTCGCCATTTTTGAACTTCTCGCTACGGGTATCGTGACAGTCGGCACAGCCAATAGGATTAGCAATTTCCGCCCCTAAACGTGCCCACTTACCTTCAAAGTAACCATCTTCGCCACGCTCATCAATGACGCGGGCAACATCTGGGCTCTTACAGCTCCAGCAAGCCATCGGCATTGGGCCTGAGTTTGCATCTTGTGGTGCGCCAGTACGCAACGTTTGTCTTACATCATCGAGCGCGTAATAGTGACCACGGGCCTTATTGTAATCTTTGGCAAAGCCATAGCCTGCCCAAAGAATCACCATATTCGGGTCTTCTGCTAAGGCATCTTCAATTTCGACGCTTTCAGAGGTTTTTTTCCAAGATTGATATTGGTCTGGGTGATTTTGTTCAAACGCGTCGTTACGCGGATCAACCAGTCCTTTTTCTTCTGCAGAGACTGCAGTGATATTCAGCAATGCTGTCATCACAAGGGCAGTCACTGAGACTGAGGAAGCCATCCAGTGTTTTATGCTCACGGTGTTATCTCCATATTCGTTTTTATTAGCAGCGTTGTGAGTTTGCTATTTCCAAATAAGAATTGGAGATCTGATGTTTATATTAGGTCAGTAACATTTAGAAAAAAATTGGCGAAAATATATTCATTGTCTTAGATCAATTTAGGCAGGTGACCGCTGTCACGATAAATTCAATATACCCCCAAAGGGGTAGTTCTATTGTTTTTTAACTCAAACAGTTAGCTTAACAACAAAGAGTAAATAGGGTGATTAATATCTCTTTTTAAGCAAATATTAGGTACTACTAAAGAGTAGTAGTTGTATGATTATCTTTAGGTATAGCGTTGTGGCTTTTCCGAAATAAGAATTGATGTCATTTGAAATAATCGTGTTATTTCGAAGGAATTAATTTATCACCAAAGAAATAATTGAAAATGATTCTCAATTATTATTTGGATAAGGAAAGGATAAAATGGGCAATATAAAATTGGCCATAGTCATAATGCTGAAATCTATTCTCGCATTCTCTTTCTATGGCTATTCATTCTCAGCGATAGCAGACACTTCTGTAGCGACAGAAGCCACTGACTCGTCGCGATTCCAGGTTGAACTGATCCGTGACCGTGATTACAAATGCGTTCAATGCCATAAGGACTCGAAGGAAACACTTTCTGGTTCTCATGGTGAAGATGCGCATAAAATTCTCGGCCGAGAAGTGAATTGTACGGAGTGTCACAACAACATTGGACCAGACCATCGAGAGGGCGCACCCCTTGTTACTAAATACTCTTCTGCGCAATCTAAACAAGGTACGGAAAAAGTGTTCATGGACACCAGTGCTATTCTGAAAGCCAACAGCGCTTGTACCGACTGTCACCAACCTCAGTATCTACAAGCAGATAGCTGGACCCATGATGTGCACGCGAAAAATCTAACTTGCTCGAATTGTCATGATGTTCATGCCAATAAAGCCAAAGTGTTGGGTTTGGAGCGTAAAGAGAAAATTAAGATGTGTGTGGATTGCCACTCTGACTTTAACCAGAAAGAAGAGGAGAGGTAATATGAGTTGTTCAAGACGAAATTTCCTTGCTGGTGGTGGCGCGTTGATCATGACAACGGGCATTGCTGGCACTTCTATGGTGACTGGGCGCTTAGCATTTGCGGAAGAGGATAAGGGCCAAGCAACTCGTTATGGCATGATCCACGACGAGACCGCCTGTATCGGATGTACGGCTTGTACCGATGCCTGCCGAGAAGTGAATAAGGTTCCTGAAGGTGTGAGTCGATTGGAGATCATACGCAGTGAGCCGCACGGTGAGTACCCGAATGTCGATTACCGTTTCACCCGTAAATCTTGCCAACACTGTGAAAACCCACCTTGTGTTTACGTGTGTCCTACCGGTGCGGCGTACAAAGATGAAAAAACCGGCATCGTGGATGTACACAAAGAAAAATGTGTCGGTTGCGGCTATTGCCTTGCCGCGTGTCCCTATCAAGTGCGCTTCTTTAACCCAGTGGATCACTCGGCCGACAAATGCAATTTCTGTCGTGACACCAATTTGGCTCAAGGCAAACTACCCGCCTGTGTGGAATCTTGTCCAACTAAGGCACTGATTTTTGGTGATTTAAATGATCCGCAAAGTGACGTGAATCGAGTATTGACTGACAAGGTCTATTACCGAGATAAAGTGCACTTAGGCACGAAACCCAAATTATTCAAAATCCCACATCAAAAAGGGGAGGTGTAGCATGAACGGATTTGAATCTGCATTCCACTTTGATTCTCTGGTCTGGGATTGGATCATTGCGATCTATCTTTTCCTTGCCGGTATGTCTGCAGGAGCGGTGATGATCACTGTGTACTTAAAACGCAAGGTGATTGTCGGCGATCCAGCACAAAATGGCATCATGAAAGCGATGGCTTGGCTGGCGCCGTTTGGCATCATTTCGGGTTTAACGATCTTGATTTTCCACTTAACCAAACCTCTTGAGTTTTGGAAGATCATGATTTTCTACAATCCAACTTCCGTTATGTCGATGGGGGTTATTCTCTTCCAAGTGTACATGGCTGTGTTGTTTGTTTGGATTGGGATTATCTTTCAGAAAACGATCGTTGATTTTCTCGGTGATAAGTTGACCTTTGTTGATGGCTTGTTGACCTGGTTCAAGCGTTTTGAAAACAGCATCGAGTGGTTCTTAGCCTTTTTGGCGTTAGTGCTCGCAGCTTATACGGGTTTCCTCCTGTCTGCATTGAAAACCTATCCGATGCTCAATAATCCGGTGTTGCCACTGCTGTTTCTTTTCTCCAGTTTGTCTTCAGGCGCTGCCGCGTGTTTGATGTTCGGTATTTTGGTGTTTAAAGAGTCAGTGAAAGATCCAAGTGTCAGTTGGGTACATGGTTTTGAGCGTCCTGTGGTCTTGTTTGAGTTGTTTGTATTGGTCACCTTCTTTACTGGGTTGATCTTTGCGGGTGGACAAGCAGAAATGGCGGCTTGGAATGCTATCTCTGGTGGATTTTGGGCGCAGTGGTTTTGGGTTGGTGTGGTGCTGATTGGTATGTTGCTACCGCTGACACTCAACTGGTTAGTACCAGCCGAAGTGAGGCATAAACATGCTTATATTTTTGTGGTCACGACACTTAGCATGGTTGGCGTTTTGATGCTGCGTACGTTTATTTTGTACGCTGGCCAGATGACGGTTGTCTAATTAAGGAGTATAGATGGAGGCAGAACTGGGCCTAATTTGCCTGATTTTTGCGGCAGTCGGCAGTAGCTTCGCAGTGATATTGCATGCCATGAATCGACTGTTATCGAAGCAAACACCCCTCGCATTAATGTTGGGTTGTGGGTATTTAGTGGCGCTCAGCTCTGCTTTTTCCTTGTTGTATCTGATTCTTGCTTTTGTTGCCGATGATTTCGCATTGGCTTATGTGGCAAGCCATTCCAACAGCCAATTACCCGTGATCTTTAAAATTGCGGCAAGTTGGGGAGGACATCAAGGCTCGATGCTGTTTTGGGTCGTCACCTTAAGTTTGTGGGCTTGCTTGATTCGATCTCGTGATGAGTTCTCATCGCAGTATAAAGCCGATTATATTGCGGTAATGCTCGTGCTTACCGCCATTTTCGCCTGGTTTACTCTGTTAACTTCGAACCCATTCGAGTACGCGCCATCACTGGCTAGTGATGGACGCGATCTCAACCCAATGTTGCAAGATGTTGGGCTCATTTTGCATCCTCCGCTACTGTACCTTGGTTATGTTGGTTTCGCTTCTATCCTAGCGTTGGGCGTGGCGGCGTTGTTACAGCCATCGGCCATCCATCATTGGTTTCAGGCAGGCCGTGACTGGGCGATGGTTGCGTGGGGCTTTCTCACCTTAGGCATTATTGTCGGCTCCTGGTGGGCATACAATGAATTAGGTTGGGGCGGTTGGTGGTTCTGGGATCCGGTTGAAAATGCCTCTTTGCTACCTTGGTTAACAGCAACCGCCTTGTTACACACACTTGTGCAATCAATGCGGCAAGGTGGGGTCAATAAATCCAGCTATGTGCTCGCGTTTTTGACCTTTGGTTTCAGTGTTCTCGGTACGTTTATTGTCCGCTCGGGGATTTTGACATCGGTGCATGCTTTTGCCGTGGATCCAACCAAAGGTATTGTACTTTTGCTGGTCATGGCGTTCATTTTTCTACTCACTTTTGCGTTATTGATCCTCAAAAGCGATAGCATTCCCGCTAAAGCCATTACCCATTGGCTAAGTCGCCAATACCTTACGCTGCTGGCGATGGGATTGTTACTGATCGCAACCAGTACCGTGTTCCTTGGCACCTTCTACCCAATGATTTATGAGCTGTTGCGACTTGGTACCATCTCAGTGGGCGCACCGTATTTCAATACGATGATTGCGCCATTAAGCCTTTTAGGGCTGCTAGCAATGGGATGGGGGCCGTTACTAAAATGGCAGCAAGGACTGTTTCAGCGACGTAAGCGCGTTTTGACGGAGTTTGTGCTCTCCGCTGTACTCGGTGCCATGCTCTATGTGCTGCAAGTGCAGGTATGGGTGCCGATGACTTTGTTGTTCTGGTGTGTTACGACTTGGGTGATCGTCAGTCACCTTCGGCTATTGTTTGTTATGCCACCAACAAAGAGGCGCCAAAAACTGCCAATGGTGCTTTCTCATATTGGTATTGCATTGGTGTGCCTCGGCGCGATGATGAATGCCCAACATTCGTTTGAACGAAATGTTCGTGTGGAACCAGACTCGTACCATCAGTTCGATGGCTTTTCCATTCGTTATCAGGGTATTGACTGGTCCATTGGACCAAACTACACCGCAGAGCGAGCGTCGGTCTCACTCATCCTCGCCGATAGGCAATTTCAATTGTTACCCGAAAGACGGCATTATCCGGTGAGGGTTATGAACATGACAGAGCCCGCTATCAAGTCTTTTTGGCATGGGGATTACTACCTGACTCTGGGTGAGAAAGTCGGGCTTAAAGCCTATGCGTTGAAGATCCAATACCGTGCTTACATTTGGTGGATCTGGCTAGGTGGTTTGATGGTTGTTGCTGCGGTGTTCACTGCATTACAGCCAGTTCAGCAACGCGTTAAGGTGGAGCGCTACTGTGAACAACAAAGTTATTAAGTTGCTTGTGTTGGTGAGCATCGTCGGCATCGTTACGTTTACCGCAGTCTTGGGCATTGAACGACAAAATGCTGGTCACACAACGCCTGCCACTGTGATTCCTTTGCCCAATATTGACGCAAAAGATCTTTTTTCGGCGAATACGATCACAACGCAAGATCTTATTTCCGATCAATACCGTGTGATGAACGTTTGGGCATCTTGGTGTGGGATTTGTCGAGATGAGCATACGTTTATTATGTCGCTTAAACAGCAGGGTATTGACGTGATTGGCTTAAATTATCGTGATAATAAGCGAGAAGCGTTGGACTATTTGGAAAGTGAAGGTAACCCTTATTCCAAGGTGATTTATGATCCAGACGGGATCGTCTCAATCGATTTTGGCGTGATTGGCACTCCGGAAACCTACTTAATAAACCCTAATGGGGAAATAATGATCAAATTTCGAGGTAAATTAGATCAAAAACAGTGGAATAAACATTTTGCTACGTATTTTAAATAGAACGTTATTATCGACATGGATTGTCTTATTCATTGCTTTTGTCTCTTTCTCTAGTCAGGCACAGAACGAGAATACAAGCTCTAATCACGTTGATTTGTTTCAGTTTCATAGTGTCGAGCTGCAAGAGAGAGCAATACGTTTATCCAAGGAATTGCGCTGCCCCCAATGCCAGAATCAGAATCTGCTTGAGTCGAATGCGCAAGTGGCGCGAGATCTGCGTTTTATTGTGTATCGCCAAATAAATGATGGGAAAAGCGATCAAGAAGTGGTGGACTTTATGACCAGCCGATATGGCAATATGGTGTTATATAATCCGCCAATAAATAGCAGTACATTATTACTTTGGATCTTTCCTGTCGTTATTTTGATCATTTTCTTTGTTATTTCGATCCGAAATATTCACACAAAAAGAATGTGACAATTATTCCATAATAAGCAATTAATTGTGCAATTATCATGCAAGCTGTTATCATTTTTGAAAATTATATGAATTAATCGTGAGATACTGATAGGTAATCAGAGTGGATACAATTAAGACGCAATTAAAAAAGGATTTTTATTCGCAAATTTATTCACTGCAATCAAGTGCAGCGTCTCACACCACGTCAACCTTGGCGCTTTTGACTGAAGAGGAAATCAGCGAGCTAGAAGCGATTTGGATAGAGCTTGTCGTGTGGAAGAAAAGCCAAACGCATTGATTGATATAGCGATTTATCTGGAACCCCAAACTGTGTTTGGGGTTTTTCATTTGTGCGCTAAGGTGAGTTACATCGGAAGTCTTGTCTTTGTATTAAGCGACTTCCGGAATAGGTTTAGGTGGTTCTTCCAGGTCGGGTTCTCTTTGCACGTTTGGAACTTGTCCTTCACCTACTGCACTGAGATAGCAGCCACTGAGTTTTATCGCAAGGTACATATCGGCACGCAGCAAAATACCCCCTTCAGTGGTACTGATCCCGGACACCTCACACCATTGACGAAGGCTTCGTTTTCGTCCGGCGAGTATTAAACGTATGCCTCGCTTTTTCAAAGTTTCATGAACGTCCGAGAGTGTGGCCATCACACTTAAATCCAAGTGGGTAAAGCTCGATACCGCGTCTACAACAACACACCCGATATCTTTGCTGTGCTCGGTGTGCTCAAGAAGACGACGCTTGAAATAGGGGGCGTTAAAGTAGGTGAGTGGCGAGTTGAAACGATATATCACCATTCCGGGAATTGGAGAGGCTTTTCCTGTGCTGTCTACTGTTCGAATGGTGCCTTCTTCATCAAGGCCAAGGAGTTGATCGCTCGGGCGCATAACGATACGCAAAAATTGGAAGAGACCCAATAGCACTGCCAAAGTAATGCCGGGAATCACGCCAACCACCAACACTGAAACAAAGGTGATCGCCGCGAGGTAAAAAGCGTCTTTATCACGTTTCCGTAACGTCCAAATACCTTTCAAATCCAGTAGGGATAGCGAAGCGATAATCAAAACAACGCCGAGTGAAGCTATAGGAATGAACTGCAACGGCTGATAGATAAACACTGCGATGATCGCAATGGTAATCGCTGCGATGATGGACACCAACTGAGACTTACCGCCGTTTGCGTCGTTCACTGCAGTACGAGAATCCGCGCCACTGATGGCAAAACCTTGTGAAAATGCGGAAGCGAGATTGGCAAACCCCAACGCGCGAAACTCTTTATCGGCATCGATATCATAGCCATTCTTGGCGGCGAAACTTCGTGCTGTCAACATCATACTCACAAAGCTGACCATGGCGAGGTTGAGCGCAGGTACGACCAACTCACGCGTGACGCCGAGATCGAACTCGGGTGTTTGAAAGTTAGGAAATCCACCTTGGGTGATCCCCACCACTGATACGCCTATTTCTTGTAGACGCAGTAACCATACTGATGCCGTGGTAACCAAAATTGCCAACATAGCAGCAGGCCATGCTGGCTTGAATTTTTTGGTCAGTAAGTAGACCACCACAGTTGCAAGGCTGAGGAGTAACGTTGGCCAATGCAAATCTGCGAGACGCTGGGGCGCTTCCCATAAACGCTCCAGTAGGTAACGCTGCTCATATTTCCAGCCGACGACTTTCGCAAACTGGCCAACAATAATGGTTAAGGCGACACCGTTGAGCAGGCCGAGCAAAATGGGGCGAGAGAGAAAGTCCGCGAGGATGCCAAGTTTCAGACGGCTGGCCAAAACACACCAAATTCCCGTCATCGCCGTCATGGTCATAACCAATTGCCAGTGTTTCGTCGGGTCACCAGCAGCGAGAGGTGTCACCACTGCAGCAATCACCGCACAAGTGGCCGCATCAGGGCCGACAATGAGCTGTCTAGACGTGCCCATCAATGCGTAAACCAGCATAGGTAGAACACAGGAGTAAAGTCCCACAATCGCAGAGACGCCTGTTAATTGTGCGTAGGCGATCGCGACGGGAAGCGCAACGGCAACAACGGAAAAGGCTGAGCGAATGTCATCGACTAGCCACTCTTTCTGGTACTGTTTCAGTGCGACAAATCCAGGAAACCACTGCGAAAATAATATTTTTGCCAACGAGATGCCCTAATGAGATGGGGTTAAGTTGCTGTAAAGTATACAGCGTATTTTTGTAACATTTGTGAGTAATTTGAGGGGCATCTCTGTTTAATTACCGTTTGGTGGGAATTTACGTTGATAACGAGGCAGCATCGATTCATTGCCAAGCAATCCGCCTTGATGGACATAGAGTAACGTTTTATCTGGATGTTGTTCTAACCAAGGCAAAAGGCAGCGCCACATTAATGGATCATAAAGCAGATCAAATTCGATATCTGTCTGCTTGAGCAGCGATTGCCAGATCTCATAGTCTGCTTGGTAGAGTTTTCCAAAATGGTGCTTGTTTGTTGGTGTAAGAATAGTGGGATGATCTGGTTCACCGAGTTCGGCAAATTGTGACGTTAAGTACTCGTCGCCACCGACACACGCACAGGTGACAACATCGATGTTATGCGGTTTGAGGTACTTGTGCAGATACAAGGCGGTCGTACCCGTACCCGACGGCAATGCCACGGCAAATTGTTGCTTGGGTTCAAAGCGAGACCAAGCCAACAGCTCAAGGGCAAGTTGTTTAATGCCTTCCTCTGCCAACGCAAAGCGCCCACCTTCAGGCACAACGTAACAGTGTGGATCAGGCTTACGAACATGATCAATGTAGTCGCGAGGATGAAACGTTGGCGCAAGCTTAGAGACTTCGATGATCTTAGCACCCAGCTCCAATGCACCGCGATAGTTGCCTTGTGGGCGTTCTATGAGCCATTCAGGAAGATGATCAACATAAAACTCGAGTTGCCACTTTTTAATGCGAGCGAGTGCTGCGAGGGAGTACAGGGAGTTGGCTTGGGCAGAGCCGTAACTGATCAATGTATTGACATGAGGTAAATCCATGCATAATAACTGCATGAATTTTCGGGCCTTATTACCCGTGAAATGAGAATGCAACAAGTCATCGCGTTTTAGATAAAAGGTATGACCCGCGTAGCAATGTTGAGTAATAGGACTGTTATCAATATTCATAACGTGTGATGTTATTGACTTAAAAGAAAATAACTAAAAAATATAAGTTGGAAAATAAGCCGATGCGATTTTAAGCGTTAGAGAAAAAAGTCTCAACACTAAGACGAAAGAGATAGGGATACTTCATCGGCTTATTGCATACAACGTTAAGGCTGGAGCGTTAGGAAACGTGCATTCGATTTCAGATCAAAAAATACTGCGGCTTATACGCATCATTCCGCTAGGTATTGTCACGATTTTTATGTTGGTGCTGGTGGTGATGGTTGTGAGTGGCAACAATACTAGAACACATCAACTGGTGGACATTCTGCGACAGGACTTTACCGACAGTCAAAAAGCGGATGTGGCTAGGCAAGTAGAAAGTGTTTACCAACAGCTTGAATATGAGCGTAGTCAAGCCCTCCCTCTTCTTAAAGAGTCTGTCAAAGCGAGGACTCTGGAGGCGTATCAGATTGTTCAAAGCATTTACAATGCCAACATCCACCTTCCGCAAAGTGACGTTATCCAACTGGTGATGGACGCACTAAGGGATGTTCGTTTCAACGAAGGGCGAGGTTATTATTTCATCTATCGGATGGATGGCACCGCAATCATGCACCCTTTACGTCCAGAGTTAGAGCAAACATCCGTGTTGGGAATGCAAGATGCCCAAGGTAGCTTTGTCGCCCAAGATATGATTAAAAAGATACGCGCCTCAACGGATGGCGGGACCTTCCTAAGTTGGTGGTTTCAAAAGCCAGGTTATGGCAAAGAGGAATTTCAAAAAGTCGGCTACGCGAAACATTTTGCTCCCTACGATTGGTTTATCGGTACAGGGGAATACGTTGTTGATGTAGAAGCCTACATTCAAAAACGCATGCTCCAATGGCTGTCTGAGTTCCGTTTTGATCGCAATGGTTATATTTTTGTCCTCAATTTAGAGGGGGAAACGATCGCCCATATCGATCGGAGTCTAGTCAACATCAATCAACCAGATCTCGTTCAGCTATTTCTCAATGAACTGAGTCAAACCGACCAGCCAAACGCTGCCTTTGTCCGTTATACCTCGGCCTATGTTCCTAGAGAGGTTGCTGATGGAGAGAAAATGAGTTACGTCAAGCTCATGCCTGAATGGGGATGGGTGATTGGTGGTGGTCTCTATTTGTCAGAAATTGAAAAGTTTATAGCGAAACAGGCTCGAGAACTAAAAGAACGTAACCGTTCTGAGTTGTTTAAAATCTTAACGTTGTGTCTACTTTTAGCATTTATCCTAGCCTCGCTTTCGCTCGCGGTTAGTCACTACATTGGTAAACGTTTTAATCAATATCAGAAGCGTATTCGTCATGATTTCAAAAAACTAGAACAGAGTCAGAAGCTGCTTTCGTACCAAGCGAAACATGATTCACTCACCAAATTGCCAAATCGTTCATTGCTGGAAGAACAAATCGTCACGGGGATGAAGCGTTGCCAGCAAACGGGCAAGCACCTTGCGGTCATGTTTGTCGATCTCGATAACTTTAAGAAGGTCAATGACCAACACGGTCATAAAGTGGGGGATGAGCTGTTACTTAAAGTTGCGGAGAAGTTTAGTAGCCTATTGCGTCCAACCGACAGTGTTGCCCGTTTTGGTGGTGATGAATTTGTTTTCTGCTTTGGTGATATCGAGAACCATCAACAAGCGGAAGTTCTGGCGGAAAGCGTGCGTAGTTCGTTAAGGGAACATTTTATTTTGCACGGTGCATTAGTGTCCACCTCATGCAGTATCGGTGTCGCCATGTATCCAAGAGATGGCGACAATGCGGAGCAGTTGATCGGCAATGCAGATATTGTCTTGTTCCGCTCGAAGATGCATCACAAGGGACAGGTGATGTTTTATGACCAGAGCATCAATGAACAGGTTCAGTATGATTTCTTGTTGGAAGATGAGCTTAAGTACGCGATTGAGCGAGAAGAGCTTGAACTTTACTATCAGCCACAAGTGAACCCTAGAACTGGGGAAATAGAAAGCGTTGAAGCATTGTGTCGTTGGACAAATGGTTATTTAGGTTCGGTTTCGCCATTGAAGTTTATCCGTATTGCTGAGCTTTCAGGACAAATATTGACTATTGGTGATTTTGTGTTGAGAAAAGCCTGTTCTGACATGAAGTGGTTATCGAAAATGACAGGTAGGACCTTGCCGGTGTCAATTAACATATCGCCGAAGCAGCTTATTCAGAAAGGCTTTGTTAATGACGTCTATTGCGTAACGCGCGAATTTAATATGGATAGTCGTTTGATCACCTTAGAAGTGACCGAAAACGTGTTTATCGAAGAGCTAGATAATGTCAAACCCATCATAGAGGAACTCCGTCATTTGGGATTTCACATTTCTCTTGATGATTTCGGCACAGGTTTCTCGTCACTCAGCTATCTCAACGCTCTACCTATCAGTGAAATCAAAATTGATCGCTCTTTTGTCAATAACATGCTCAGTAGCGAGCAAAGCGAAAGCTTGGTTAAAACCATCGTGGCGATTGGCCATTCCAATCGTATCGCGGTGGTGGCAGAAGGGGTAGAAACGGTGGAACAACAGATTCGTCTTCATCAGTTAGGCTGCGATCGTCTGCAGGGCTACCTTTTCCACAAGCCACTAACCTTAAGCGCACTCGCGGAATTATCGACAGTCGACACACCGGTTTGATTTTCGCCAATGACAAGGCTGCTAGGTCTCTTGCATCTAAGTTGATCTCGCAGTCTTTCTTTATTGCACTCCCTAACCATCTCATCCATCGACACCGCAGGCAAATTTTCTGCCACTCTAGTTTTTATACGCTAGGCTATTTATAAGCATATCAATTTAATGGTGGACTATGACCGCGCATCTCAAATTGTTGGCAAAGATAGCGTTGGCAAATTGGTTGGTGATATCTCTGATGGTTGGGTTCAACCTGCTTTCTGCGATGAGTGCGCTTATCGCTTCGATGGTCATCACAGTACTGATTGCTCAGGATAGGAAAGAACATGACGTAGAAGGAAAACAGCTGCAGTGGTTACGGCATTCGATGATCCCATTTCAACAACAGCAGCTTAAACGTTCGATCGATCTCTCTGAAACTGCAGTGGCTGAGCTACTAACAACAATTAATCAATGTACGTCACCGCTGGTTTCGCTAAATCCACCTTATTCATTAAATCCTACACAGATTGACGAAATACAAGCACATCAAAACCGTCTGATTACCTTGCTGCAGTTTGCTGACACCTGTCATCAACTCCAGCAAGGGGTGCTCGACCTTTCAGAACAATATCAACACGCTTCACCGACATTGAATGAACAGCAATGGCAGCAACACTGCGTTGAGTTACAACAGCGTCTCAATGACATCGCGAATCGAACCGAAAACGCATCCTCTGCATGGGCAGAAGGAGGGGAGGTCATTGTGTTTCATGAGCAGGGCAAATAAATGAAGAAAAACATTTTAATCGTCGATGATTCGGAGTCACTCAGACAAGTGGTGAGTATTGCGCTAACGGGAGCTGGGTTTAGCGTCATTGAAGCAAAAGATGGCGTGCAAGGGGTGGAACGTTTAAACGGCGAGCGAATCCATCTGATCATTAGTGACGTCAACATGCCAAACATGAACGGCATCGACTTCATCAAACAAGTCAAGCAGCACACCAAGTACCGTTTTACGCCCATCGTGATGCTCACTACCGAGACGCAGCAATATCTGATGGAAGAATGTAAGAAAGCGGGGGCAAAAGCGTGGCTGGTGAAGCCATTTCGTCCAGAACAGATGTTGTCCGTCGTATCGCGCTTTTTAATGGACTAAGAAATCAAGATGCAGGGAGTCGCTTGATGGCGCTGAAGAGATTTGTTTTACCTGACTGCATCACCATTTACGAAGTAACGCAGATTTATGAAGAACTCGTTCAATCGCATGAGACGTTAAATCGTATGGGGCTAAATGGGGAAAAGGTTGAGGAAATTGATACTGCAGGAATCCAGTTGCTGCTATGGCTTAACCAACAGTACACGATGAAAGTCGACCCGTGTTCGTCACTTTTGCAACAAAAACTGCACTTTCTTGGGTTAGAGCGACTCATAGGTAAGCGAGATGAATGATCCACGATTTGCGAAAGCACTGTTGATTTTCATTAATGAAGCTGAAGAGCTGTTAGATGAAATGGAGCAGGCTCTGCTGGAAAATAACGCAGAGTGGATAAACACGGTGTTTCGCGCAGTTCATACCATCAAAGGCAGTGCGGGGCTATTTGGTTTAGACGACATGGTTCGCCTGGCGCATCAAACCGAAGCGTTTTTAGTGCCCTTGCGAGAGACGAATGCTGAACTTGACGAAACGGTGCTTGCGTATCTACTTGACCAGCATGACGAGCTAAACAAGCAGATGCAAACATTGGTTCTTCAATCTAAGTCTGCCAATTCTATTTGCGACGATCTCATCGCAAAGCAAAGCGATCACCACAGCGTCTCGAATGTGATGGAATCGCGCTGGGTAATCCATTTCAAACCGAATGCCAATGTGTTCAAAGATGGTCTCGATCCAATCTCTTTCATCCGCTATTTGCAAAAACTGGGCACGGTATGCCAGCTTGAAACCCACTTTAGCGACTGCCCAACACCGCAACAGTTTGATCCAGAAGCTTGCTACATCAGTTTTCAGCTTGAGTTTCAGGGCTCGGTGAGCCAGCAGGCGATTGAAGATGTGTTTGAGTTTATCGCTGCCGATGCGCAAATCTCGATTACGCCCATTGTTGATAAAGCACTCCCTCTAGCCCCTGTAATAAAAGCGGAAATGCCCCGATTAACACAGCCCACGTTGCCAAAAGCCAGAACATTGCGTGTTGAAGCGGATAAGTTAGACAAACTGATCGATCTGGTCGGTGAGATGGTGATTGCTGGAGCAAGAACCAACTTGCTCACCCATCAAACCGGTGATGAAGCGCTAATTGAAGCGGTCGCTCAGCTGGAGCGACTGGTCGAAAGCATCCGCGATCACTCACTGCAATTGCGCATGGTGCAAATTGGCGACAGCCTCACCAAATTTAAACGGGTGGTGCGTGATGTGGCCTCTGAACTTGGAAAGGAGGTTCAACTCGTGGTTGCAGGTGGTGACACTGAGTTGGACAAATCCTTTGTCGAAAAACTCAGTGATCCGCTGACGCATATCATCCGCAACGCCATTGATCACGGTATTGAAAATATCGAAGAACGGCTGGCGAAGGGAAAAAAGCAACAAGGGGTGATCAAAATAAACGCATATCACGAGTCAGGGTTAGTGGTGCTCGAAATATCGGATGATGGGCGAGGGTTAAGCAAGTCCGCGATTGAACAAAAAGCTCGAGAGCGTGGGTTGCTCGCAGAGGGGGATGAGTTAACCCCGTTGAGCCTGAACAATTTGATTTTTGAACCGGGATTTTCCACCAAGCAAACAGTGACAGATCTCTCTGGGCGAGGGGTGGGCATGGATGTGGTGAAACGCAATATTGAATCGCTGCGCGGCAACATTGAAGTTCATAGTAAAGAGGACGTCGGCACTACGTTAACCATTCGCTTGCCGCTGACGCTTTCTATTATTGATGGCTTCATGTTTCGTGTGGCGCAAACCGATTATGTCATTCCACTAGATAGCGTGGTGGAGTGTCTTGAACTGAAAGAAGTGATTCAAGAATCAAGCATTAATGCCAATCGTTACCTCGACCTAAGAGGCGAAGTTCTCCCATTTATAGACCTTTGTGAGTGGTTTGCTGTCGAGTCTCACACACCATTCAATCGGCGTTCTTTGGTCGTATTGCAATACGGGACATTTAGGGCGGGCCTATTAGTGGATGAGCTGATTGGGGAATATCAAACGGTAGTTAAGCCACTAGGGCCGTTATTTGACGGTGTTCGTGGCGTGAGTGGCGCGACGATTTTAGGCAGTGGCGAGGTAGCGGTGATTTTAGATGTGTTTGCCCTTATCCAAACCGTAGTTGACAAGACAGAAACCAAATTAGACAGAGCGGGAATATTGAACGCTTAAGCGCCTGTTAAAAGGAAGGGGAAAGGTATGTTCGGTAATTTATCGATTCGCAATAAAATTATTGCGGCCATGGTGATGATGGTGCTTTTGCTGCTTGTTTTAGCGGTATCGATGCAAATGAGAAATACGCAAATAAGCCAGTTTGCTCAGTCGGTCGGTGAAAGTGAAATCCCCAAAGTTCGCTTGTCGCTGAGCCTGTTAGAAGCGCTGGGAGACATGAACTCCAATGTACTTGAGTATTTGACTGGCGAAAAAGAAGAAAAGCCAGAATTTTCATCCAACTACAAGGTGTTCACCAGTAATCTTGATGAACTCAGTGCTTTGCAGTCTGTTTCTCCAGATAAAATGTCTAAAATCAATGAGTTATCAAGTCGATATTATTCAGACATCAATCGCTTGGTGTTCGAAATATTCAATCCAGAAAACGAGATGCAAGCAATTGAAAAATATAACTTGTTACTCAATGAATATGCTCGACCGATGGAAATGTTGCTTGATAAGTTAAAAGACGACGAGATTTCTGAAGCCGGTGTTTCAACGGATTTTAACGAAGTGGTCAATGATGATTTGCCAGGTGTTCGTTACTATTTAGAGTTGATCGATGAAGAAGGGGACATGCTCGTTTCTTTAAACGCTTACATGCGCGGAGATACTGATGCGGTTAGTGCTTTTGAGAGCGATGCTGCGAGTTTTATTAATTTCTTAAATACTTTGAGGCCGTTAGAGCAACGGCCTCAAGAAGTGAACGACCTGGCTAAATTGGAGCATATGTATCAGGCGCTTTACAATGGCGGTAAAGAGATCTTCGCAATTTATAACCCAAAAAATAAGATACGTGCAGCTAAGGCAATCGACCAGCTTGAGCATGAGGTATTTAGCGAACTGGAGGCTATATTAGAAGAAATATCTCAGCGGGCTAACTCCGAAAGCCGTCAATCCCTTTCTCAACTCATCATACTCTCAGACAGCAGCATTACGCTTGTCTGGGCTCTGTTGAGCGTTGCTTTTGCAATAGCGGTTGCAACCGCTTGGCTTTTAATTAAGGGAATCGTATTACCAGTACGCGCGTTGGCGGAAGCGGCAGAGGATTTGCGATCCGGTGAAGGAGACCTCACTCGTCGTTTGCCCGATTTTGGTCAAGACGAAATCGGCAAAACTGCAAACAGTTTCAATGGCTTTCTCGAAAAGTTGCAAAAGATTATGCAGGATATTCATTTCTCGGTGGAATCCATTTCCCACAGTACCTCTGAAGTGTCGTCCACCTCACAGATGCTCAGTACCACGTCAAGTCAGTTGGCGGCCAGCGTTGAGGAAACCAGTGCGTCGCTGGAGCAAATGAGCTCATCAATTTCAATGAACACGGAAAACTCCAAAGTCACCAATTCTATTGCTAAGCAAAGCAGTTCCGAAGCCAGTGATGGCGGCAACGCTGTCAATGATACTGTCGCGGCGATGACCTCGATCGCTGAAAAAATCGGCATCATCGAAGACATTGCTTACAAAACCAATCTGCTCGCACTCAATGCCGCGATTGAAGCAGCAAGAGCCGGTGATCATGGCAAAGGCTTTGCTGTGGTTGCTGACGAAGTCCGCAAGCTAGCAGAGCGCAGTCAATTGGCCGCCCAAGAGATAAGTTCGCTCGCTGATAGCAGCGTGAAAGTGGCACAGCACGCGGGCGAGATGCTCAACCGTATGGTGCCAAACATTCAAAAAACCGCCGATTTGGTCCAAGAGATCACCTCCGCCTCAACGGAGCAAAGCACCAGTGTTGCGGAAATTAATCGTACCGTTTCTCAGCTTGATAGCATCGCACAAAAGAACGCCTCCGCTTCTGAAGAGCTCGCCACCACGGCCTACTTAGTTGAAGAACAAACGCAAGAGATTCGACGTATCGTCAGCTTTTTCAAATTGGGCAACCCGCAAATTTCACCCTCGCGGGCTATGCGACCACCAGAAGGCAAGCAAAAAAACAAAGCCAGTGAGGCAGGATCGGGTTTTATTCCTTTTGAACAGTAGCAGAGTAAGGTAACTGAAGGGGAGAGTGGAGAGCGACAGATGGCAGAGAAATATCTTGAGTTCAACATTGCGCACCGTGCATTTGCGTGCCCGATTAGCCAAGTCAAAGAAATCATCGAGTATCCGCTGATCGAGCCAGTTCCAATGGCGCCTAAATCACTATTAGGCACGATGAATTTACGTGGTCGCTTAGCCCCTGTCATTGAGTTAGCGTCAATTTTGGATATGGAACCACAGCCCATTAGCAAGCGGACCTGTGTGATCGTCACTGAAGGGAATAACAGCGAGCGCTATCTGCTCATCGGCATGAAAGTCGATCAGGTTTCACGTGTGCTGGATATCCATTCTCAAGACATTGAGTTTATTCCTGAGCTTGTTAGCAAGGAAGCTCTGGTGCTTGGGGTCGCGAAGTTAGAGCAAAAGATGCTGACCGTGTTGGATGTTAGCGTGGCGCTATCTTGCCATCATGCGAGACAAATACTGAACCATCAGACGAGTGGGGAGGTCAGCCATGAGTGATGTTTTGCCTAATTTTATCGCCAGCGAGGAACCGGGGTGGAGTGCTTTGCTGTTAGTTGAGGTGGCGGGGCTTCCATTTGCCATAGAAATCGATGCGATACGTGAGGTGATCGAGTACCGGAAAATGACTCGCGTGCCGCTGTGTCCTCCGCTCATCAGTGGCGTGATCAATGTGCGTGGTAGTGTTGTTCCGGTGATCGACGCTGGTCTTCGATTGGAGTTAGAGCAAAGGATTCGTTATACCAAATACAGCTGCATAATTCTTTACGAAATTAAGGACGAGCCATTAAACCAAGGCACCGTGTTGGGATTGCTGGTGGATTGCGTACGGTCGATTGAAACAATCAATCGGCAAGAAGCGAAACCTAAGCCAGCATTTGGTTGCCAAGTTGACGAGGCGTTCATAGAGCAAATGATTTCAGTAAAAGGTGAGTTTGTGCCTGTTCTTTCGATGGAGCACCTACTAGCTGTGTCATTGCTCGCTGAAAGGGTTCAAGCATCCATTCCTCCCTATTTAATGAATGAGAGGAGGAGATGAGTATGACCGCCCAGCAATTTAGGCTGGTCCAAAAGCTGTTCGAGAAGCAAACCGGGATTATTTTGGGTGATCACAAGAAACATATGGTGGAAAACCGCTTAAGAAGTTGTTTGAGACGTTTTGAGTACGATACGTTTGAACCCTTTTTCAACGCGTTAACGAGTGATGCGCACCACGAGATCATGGACTGCTTAGTTGATAAGTTGACGACCCATGAGACCGCATTTTTCAGAGAAAAATACCAGTTTGACCTGCTTGCGCAGACATTACAAAACCGAGTGTATGCAAGTGAAGTCAAAGCTTGGAGTGCCGCCTGCTCAACGGGTGAAGAAGCGTACAGCATTGCCTTACTGCTCGATAAGTACAGCAAAAATGGCCATTGGCAAGTGAGGGGAACAGACATCAGTCGCCAATCTATTGAAACCGCGCAAGCCGCATTGTATCGCTTGGCGGATGCCGAAAGCCTTCCTGCAGACATGCGCAAAAAAAATGCCTTACAAGGCACTGGCGAATACCTAGGCCTGTTTACCTTCAGTGAGCACCTTAAGCGTCATTGTCGATTCCATATCATGAACATATTGACCGAACCCGATGGCGAAATGTTTGACTTCGTCTTTCTTAGAAATGTCTTGATCTATTTTACGCCAGTGAGGCAGCAGCAAATCATTGCCAACGTAGCAAAAGTGATAAAGCCAGGTGGTTTGCTTTTTTTAGGGCACAGTGAGAATGTCGTAAGGGGAGAGACTGGACTCATGATGGTGGCCAACTGTGTCTATCGGAAGGTGATGTCATGAATAAAATTAAAGTGTTTATTGTTGATGATTCCGCGGTCATACGCCAAGTGCTCGGTGAGATTATTAATGCTGATCCGAATTTAAGTGTGGTTGGCGTTGCGCCTGATCCTTTGCTGGCGATGAGAAAAATGTCGAAGAATTGGCCCGATGTGGTGTTGTTGGATATCTCGATGCCTAAAATGGACGGCATTAGCTTTTTAAAAGAAATAATGACCACACGGCCCACGCCAGTCGTTATCTGTTCTGCCTTAACGGAAGCAGCGCCTCAGCTTACGCTAGAAGCGTTGTCATCCGGTGCGATTGAAGTCATCAATAAACCTCAGGCGCGTCTCATTGACTATCTCCATTCACCGGAAGCAAAGCAAATACTGAACACATTGAAAGAGGCGGCGAAAACCAAGGTCAAGTCGCTCAAATACCTTGCTGAGAACAACTATCGCACCAAGCACTCACCCGATGTCATTTTGGATGCGCACGATAACGAAACGCATCACCACCCGCTTGAAAAATCAAAACGTATCATCGCCATTGGCAGTTCAACGGGGGGCACCGATGCCATTGAACACCTTTTGAAAGAGCTGCCACCCTTGGTACTGCCCCCAATCGTGGTGGTTCAGCACATGCCTGAACAGTTTACGCGCGCATTTGCCGAACGGCTCAATAGCACCACGGCTCACCAAGTCAAAGAAGCGCAAGATGGTGAAACCTTGAACCATGGCACTGTGTACATTGCCAAAGGTGGGGTGCATTTGCTGGTTAGAAGCGAAAATGGGCAGTATCTTCTAGAGTTAAAAGATGGGCCGCTAGTATCACGGCATAAACCCTCAGTGGATGTACTGTTTCGTTCAGTGACTAAGGTTGCTGGTCAAAATGCACTTGGCATTATTTTGACGGGGATGGGCGACGACGGGGCGCAAGGGATGCTTGAGTTGTTTAAGGCTGGTGCCGTGACCTTTGCGCAGGACGAACAATCATCCCTAGTGTTTGGGATGCCAAAAGAAGCGATCGCAAAAGGCGGAGTCACGAAAGTGTTGTCGCTTGAGATGATCCCCCTTCATATTAGAAAACTAGCAGGTGAACTATGAATAGTTGGATCGATCACATGAGGGCGATGGATATCGCGTACGTGATTTTTGATGCGTCGATGAACATCACTGAAATTTCAGAATCTGCGACCGATATTCTGCGTTTACGCCTAGGGGACTCTCTCAAAGACTTTTCTATCCAATGTGTGGATGAGGAATATAACCCATTTTCTTTCCACACCATGCTCAAGCGGAGTGTTGTTCACGACACCGAGCAAACTTGGGAGCTTGGAATTAACTACCCAGACAAAAACATTGAATGGGTTCGCACTCAAGTGATTCACTATAAACATCAGTATCTTTTGCATTTTACTTCGATTGCTGAACTGATTGCCACGCGTCGTTTAAACAAGCAGCTGTCTACCTTAGATCCCCACACTGGGCTGCTGTATCGTGAAGCATTTTTAGCCAAAGTATCGCAACAAAGTGAACCGGGCATCATGTGTTGCGTTCGGATTTTCAACTACCAGCGTATCAATGAAATCTGGGGAATTGCCGTAGCCAATTTGGTGTTTATGGAAATTCTTGCTCGTGTGTATATGGAGTTAGAACAGGCTTTATGCTGCAAGCATTCCAATGATAGTTTCAATGTTTTTGTTCCTGCCAATCAGTCATTGGATATAGAGACGTTTTACGCCAAGCTCAATGAACCGTTTCACTTTAATGGCAATCAGTTCTTTAGCAATGTGGCACTCGGGTACTATCAAGAAAAAGGGGCTGATGTCCGAGAACAGAGTTTAAACAAAGCGGAAATGGCGATTCTCGATACGCTCTCTCAGCGAGTTCGCTTGGCCGAGTTTCACGAAGATATGGCGAAGCAAATCGAACATCAAAATACGCTAGAGACTGAGTTTCGCAGCGCCCTTCATCAAGACGAACTCGCTGCTTCGTTTATGACGCTGCTACAACCCATTCACGAAGCGCAATCAAAGCGTGTGATTGGCGCAGAATGCTTGATTCGATGGCGATTGCACGACCAATGGGTATCGCCAGTGGAGTTTATTCCGATTGCGGAGAAACTTGGTGAGATTGAACAGTTAACGCGCTTCAACGTGTCACGTTTAAGCCGCGTGGTGAAAACGTTAGAAAAGCAAGGTATCGATACGTTGAAGATGGTGTTTGCCCTCAACATCAGTGTGGTGGAGATTCTCAATGTCGATTTTGTTGACGAAATTCAGCAAGAGATTAATAAAGTGGGGCTCTCGCCAGCACAGATTAAATTGGAGTTAACAGAGTCTGCCTTGATAGATAACTTCAACTATGTCAATCAAGTGCTTGAGCAGCTGCAAACACTAGGCTTTCGTATTTCCATTGATGACTTTGGCACCGGCTTTTCCAGTTTGAGTTATCTTTGTCGTCTGAGCTTTGATGAAATTAAAATTGATCGCGCATTTGTGGCGGAAGTGGTCAACGATAGTCGTCTGCAGACGGTGTTTAACTCGATAGTCTCGTTGGCGTTGAACCTTAACAAGCCGGTGGTTGCCGAAGGGGTAGAAACCCGTGAACAGCTGGCTTATGCACGAGCAAAAAAAGTGGATTGCATTCAAGGCTTCTACTTCAGCAAGCCACTGACTGAAGACGATTTTATTGCCTACGTGCTGCAGCATCAAATGGACTGATCAATCCTATCCTGCGGTATTGACTTGATCCGCAGGGAAACTGCTAGCCACACTGTGGATTGCGTTAACCGAACACCCAATGTGGTCAACATTTAGTTACTAGTTACCGGCACAACGAAAAAGATAAAGGCGCGGATGCGCCTTTATCCTTTTTAGTTAGCGTGAACCAGAATCAGAGTTTAAAGCGCGCAACCACGGCTTCAAGTTCCTCGACTTTTTTGTACAACAAGTTGACCGCTTTGGCACCATCCTGAGTGGAACGGACCGAGTTGTCTGCGATTTGGCTAATGGTGCTGATATCGCGGGACATTTCTGCGGTGGCAGTAGCTTGCTCGTTGCCCGCGTTGGCAATCATTTCAATCATGTGGTTGACATCTTGTGCTCGAGAAACGATTTGTGTGAGAGCCTGCCCGGCAGAGTTAGAAAGATTTACTCCCTCGGCAACAAGTTGCGTGCCTTCGCTCATCCGTTCCACCGCTTGGCGCGTTTCATGTTGAATCGAGGTAATTAAACCACCCACTTCTTCGGTTGCTTTTGAGGTGCGCTCAGCAAGACCTCGCACTTCATCCGCCACGACTGCAAACCCGCGGCCAAGCTCTCCCGCCCTTGCTGCTTCAATGGCTGCATTCAGCGCGAGTAAGTTAGTTTGTTCAGCAATGTCGTTAATCACTTTAATCACATTGCCAATTTCTTCCCCACGTTTACCTAAGCTATCCACGGTTTCGGCCGTTTCGTTGACCACAGAGGAAATCCGGTTCATGCCATTGACCGTTTCTTGCATCAATTTTCCACCATTGGTTGCTTCCTCTCCGGCGACTCGAGCGCTTGCCGCGGCCTCTTGGCTTTGATCGGCGACTTGTTTAACCGTTACCGTCATCTCTTCAACGGCACTTGCGATCAACGTGGCTTTATCTGCTTGCTCTTGAATACCACTTGCTACTTCTCGGCTCATGGCATCAACGGTTTGTGTGTTGCTCGCGACCTCTGTTGCTACAGACGCTATATCAGACATCACATTGCGCAGCGAAATCTGCATTTCATCAATCGCGCTTGCGAGATCACCTAACTCGTCTTCGTTATTGTCTGCAATCGCTGAAGTGGATAAATTTCCTGCTGCAATCGCTCTTGCTTTCGTCACGAGTAAATTGATCCGCTTTTTGACGCTGTTGGTTAGCCACCAAGCAACAAACGCACCGATGATCACTACACTGACAACATTAATACTTAACCAGACTATGATCGTATTCATGTTGTCATTTAAAACACCAAGTGCCCATACGGCGTCATCTTTTTCTTCTTGAGAAGATCCATCGAGAATATCTTCAAGGACATTGATATGTGATTTTTTCAATTGCCCTAGTAAGTCGATCGCTGCAAACTTATCACTTGGTTTGTAACTATCGAACACCTCTTGAGCCACTTTAACGATTTCCAAATAGTATTGTTCTATTTGGTTAATATCTCTTAGTTCATTGGGTTTCTGCTCTAATGGCTTGAGTGCTTGCAAATACTCGGAAAATGACTTTGCATCCTTGGTAAATGCGGCTTGTGCATCAGGTTCGCCCATCATATAGCTGTTGAGTGAGGCAAGCATATCACCCGCTTCATCGATTAACTCAAGGTAGTAGCGCACGCCGGGTAAGTCATCGTTGAGTGATTCCGCTAAATCGGTGGTGTTGTAGGCATCGGAAAACTCTTGTTCTTTTGCGGTATCGAGTAAGGTTTCTAAAGGCGCTCCGACATTTCTGTTTAGCATGGCAATTTTTTCTCTCGCCATTCTTTCTTGGTCTGGAGAGTATTTACCGAAGACATTGGTTGTGACCTGAGCAACATAGTCATTCGTTAATGATAAAATTTTATCCATCTTCTCGATGTCACTCGCTTTGTTCGATTCCAAAGGACGTAAGATGGAATAATAGTGCTTAAATTCTTCAGCATTTTGCTTGAAGTCGGCTGCTTCTTCCGTTGACCCATTCATGTACTTCAATGCATTGGTTTGCAGATCGCCCACTTCGTCAAGTACGTTCAAGTAAGCGAGAACACCAGGAACATCATCAGATTCAATTTCTCGTGAGACGGTTGCCGATTGGTCGACAAGAGACCAAACCATAAAAGCCAGTGCCAAAGTGGTGGCGACAATAATGGAAAAACCTAAATATAAAGAGTGGGACAGTTTGAGTTGCATTATTCTCTCTCCAATAAGAGCAAGCTTTTTGAATAAAGTATGGAGAGGATTTGGGTAAGTGCAAAAATAAACTGATAAAAATATCGATATGGAAAGAGTTGTCCAACTTACCAGAATATTTTAGGGATAAAAAAACGCGCTCGCGCGCGTTTTTTTATCGGCTTAACGTTGTCGACTCTGGGTTGGTCGAGAGCCTTGAGATTGTGAGCTACCGCCGCGAGGGTTTTGCTTACGTTGGCCATTGTTTGTGACGTTCTGGCCACCTGTTTTGGCGCCACTGCGTTTGGCTTGCCCCGGATTGGCGGGCTTTCCGCCATTTTGACGCTGTTTATCACCTGGGAAACCCGGTTGGGTGCTGGTGTGTTTGGTAGCAAAACGGTTGGCACCATGGCGGCCTGATTTACGACGCTGCGCTGGCGTGCGAGCATCCACATCTTCCGCTGGCACCAAACAGCCCGGTTTATCACCGATCAAATACTTTTTACCCATGCTGATCAGTGCTTCTCGGATTTGCGGCCAGTTGGCTGGATCGTGGTAGCGCAGCAGTGCTTTGTGCAGACGACGCTGACGTTCCCCTTTAGCGACAGGCACATCTTCACGCTGCTTATACTTAACGCGCTTCAACGGGTTAGTCTCAGAGTAATACATCGATGTTGCGTTACACATCGGCGATGGGTAGAAGTTCTGTACCTGATCGCACTCGTAATTGTTCTTTTTCAGCCACAGTGCCAAGTTCAGCATATCTTCATCGGTCGTGCCCGGGTGAGCAGAGATGAAGTAAGGGATCAGGTACTGCTTCTTGCCTGCTTCTTGGCTGTACTTATCGAACATCTCTTTGAAGCGATCGTAAGTGCCCATACCCGGCTTCATCATCAGGTCGAGAGGGCCCTTTTCGGTGTGCTCAGGCGCAATTTTCAAGTAACCACCAACGTGGTGTGTAACCAGCTCTTTCACGTATTCTGGTGATTCAATCGCGAGATCATAACGAACGCCCGAGGCGATCATCACCTTCTTCACGCCCTCTACCTGACGCGCTGCGCGGTAAAGGTCGATGGTGTGTTTATGATCGGTATTGAGTTTATGACAGATACCTGGGAAGACACACGATGGGCGACGACAGTTGGCTTCGGCTTTTGGATCGCTACAACCGAGACGATACATGTTGGCCGTTGGCCCGCCTAAGTCAGAAATGGTGCCTGTAAAGCCGGGTACTTTATCGCGGATCTCTGCCAGCTCGGTCAAAATCGACTCTTGTGAACGGTTTTGGATGATGCGTCCTTCGTGCTCGGTGATTGAGCAGAATGAACAGCCACCAAAACAGCCACGCATGATGTTGACGGAGGTTTTGATCATGTCATAGGCAGGAATCTTCGCTTTACCATATTTCGGATGCGGAACTCGCGCATATGGCAACCCGAACACATAATCCATCTCTTCGGTGGTCAGCGGGATCGGCGCTTGGTTTACCCACAGCTCGCGGTTTCCGTGACGCTGGATCAGTGCGCGGCCAGAATAAGGGTTGGTTTCCAAGTGGAGAATACGGCTGGCGTGCGCATAAAGAATGCGGTCGTTTTGCAGCTTCTCGAAACTTGGCAAACGCACCGCCGTGGTCGCAGCGTCGTGACGCGAAGGGCGAATAGTAATCGGCTGCGCTTTGGGCTCTTCCGATTTGGTTTCACACTGCGTTTCCACTTCGTATGGATTTGGCGGAATAAAGGCTTCTTTACGTGGCTTCTCGATGCGTGAGGAATCGATGATGGTGTAGCCTTCGGGCTCTGCCGAAAGGTTAACCGCGGTGCCACGAATGTTGGTCATTTGAGCGATCTCTTCGCCCTCAGCCAAACGATGCGCCACTTCCACCAGTGCACGTTCTGCGTTACCAAACAACAAAATGTCTGCTTTGGCATCAAGCAAAACAGAGCGACGCACTTTGTCGGACCAGTAATCGTAGTGAGCAACACGGCGTAAGCTAGCTTCAATGCCGCCTAAAACGATAGGCACGTCTTTATAGGCTTCACGACAACGTTGCGAGTAAACAAGTGTGGCGCGGTCTGGGCGCTTGCCGCCTTCGTTGTTTGGCGTGTAGGCGTCATCGTGACGTAATTTTTTGTCTGAGGTGTAGCGGTTGATCATCGAGTCCATGTTGCCTGAGGTAACACCAAAAAACAGGTTTGGTCTACCCAGCGACATGAAGTCGGTTTTATCTTGCCACTGTGGTTGAGCAATGATGCCCACGCGAAAGCCTTGTGCTTCCAGTAAGCGACCGATGATGGCCATACCAAAACTCGGGTGGTCGACATAGGCATCGCCGGTGACTAGGACAATGTCACAGCTATCCCAACCCAATGCGTCCATCTCTTTTCTGCAGGTTGGCAGAAAAGGCGCGGTGCCAAAACATTCGGCCCAATATTTTTTGTGGGTATGGATAGGGGTAATATCGCTGTGCATAAAATAACCTCAGATTTTGCGAGCGCGAATTATAGCGGCTTGTGAGACCACTATCCACCACTACATAACCCTAGTTTTATCACGTATTTTCGCTAACTAAAGTCCACTAGTAAGAAGCAAGCTAAAAACTGTAGGGGCAGTCAAGGATAGCGTTGGGCAACGACTCTATAATTATGAAACAAGAGTCGTATTTGGCATGGAGTTGGCCCATGAATGAGAAGTTAGTTGGTTCGTCGAGTGAAGTTCAGGCTCATGAAAATGTCATTGGTGTCGCGTATGACTGGCGGCTCAACTTTGTTACTCAACGGTTTGAATGCGAAGAGAGTGCCGCCTATGCCTTATTTGGTGTGGAGATCTTTCCCATTACCACCAAGCAGCTCATTCAGTGGTTGCCGATTTCTCAACGGAAAAAAGCGATCGACGCTTTTCGCCAAGTGTTAACGACAGGTGTCAGTCAACGTTATCAATGTGCGCTAGTGACGCCGTTAAACATTGTCACTTTTGTTGAGTTTGATATTGAAAGGCAAGGAGAGAATCAGCTTGCTGGAACCGTCACACCATTGTTGCTCCTGCGTGATGCCGATGAAGTGGCCGAGCTGTTTTATCGCTTGTTTGAAAACGACCACCACGGCATTTTAGTGACCGATGAAGAGACTCGCATCCTCGCGTGTAATGCCTATTTTGAACGCCTCACTGGGTATCATCGCCGCGATCTTATCGGTCTTAAATCTCGTATTTTTAACGCAGACAAACACTCCGAGCATTTCTATCAGTCGATGTGGCACGCCCTTGCGACGGAAGGCAGTTGGTCTGGGGCGATTTTGACCCGAACCTCTGGGGGAGAGAACACGCCACAAGATCTTACCATCCAGAAAGTGACTTTAGCGGGGCGAGACTATTTTATTGGGTTTAGTGCCGATCTCTCGACGCATCTCAATCGCCTTAATGATCGGGAAAAAGGAGGTATTGATCTGCTCACTCAGTTGCCCTCTAAAGAGAAGTTCCTGCGCTTATTGGAAGTGTGGCACCAAAGCGAGAGAGACAAATCAACGCTCCTCCTTCTGGCGATACAGCCGAATTTCTCTTACAGCACCGAGTTGAACGTCAAAAGAGAATTTGCTCAGTTTCTGTTTGAGCACAGCCATAACCACTTAGTGGGTTATCTTGGCAATGATCGCTTCGTCGTCGGGCTGGAGATAACACATCATCCTCATATCTCAGTCATCCGTCAGGTTCGCCAGCGCATGAAGCGTTTTTTTCACGGTTTCAAGCAAGCCAAAGGCGAGGTTTCACAAGCGTTAACCCAAGGGAAAACCGGTGTTTCGGTTCTCGGTGTTGACGCAAAAACGCCAGCGGCACTGTTCACGCATGCTAATCAGGCTCTGTTGGAAATGCATTCTGGTCAGCAACGGCACATCAGTTTTTATGATCACGCTATGCACTTACAAATCGAAAAGAAAAAGCGCTTAGAAACCTTATTGCTTGAGTGTATCGAGCAGAAAACCATTGAAGTGCATTACCAGCCGATTATCGATCTGCAACAGTGGCGAGTGGATAAATTCGAAGCCTTGTGCCGCTTTCCCTCTGCATTGAGCCAAGAAGCCTCGGTTCAGGAGTTGATCAATATCGCCGAGGACTTGGACATGATTGAAGTCCTCGACCAGCAGGTGGCAAGGCAAGCATTAAGCGATCTTGAGTATTTGCAGTGTTGTTTTGGGCCACAAGTGGGTATTTCGTTTAATCGTTCCATCAGTTCGTCAACGGGCGTCAGCCAGTTGTTGATGCAAACGGCGTTGCTGATTGATGAAAGTGGTGTACAACCTGAGCAAGTGACGGTGGAAATCACGGAAAATGCCTATTTTGAAAGTGAAGAACACAAAGCAGATGGCCTGAAGCTGCTACGTAAAGCGGGCGTTTCTATTGCTGTTGACGATTTTGGTACCGGCTACTCTTCGTTTCAATACCTCACACAATGCCATTTTGATGTGCTCAAAATCGATCGCGCGTTTGTGCAAAATATTCGTGTGAACTCCAATCAATACCGTATTGTGCGCTCGCTGACAGAGCTTTCGCATCAACTGGGCTTGCGGGTGGTGGCTGAAGGGGTAGAAAGCGAAACCGAGCTGCAAATTTTGGCGCAAATCGGTGTGGATAGCGTTCAGGGGTACTTTTTTGCTAAGCCTTTTGCCCTCAAAAGTGACGCCCAGCAGCAATTCGAAGCGCTCTCTTTAGCATCCTACCAGAAGAAATACGGCTCAAAAGGGTGCGTTTGCGATCTTGCCACGCCCGCGACGCCTCATCTTGACCCGGGGGACCCAATCTCGTTAGCGTTTGAATATTTACAGCGAGATGAGCTCAATATAATTCCGGTGGTGGACGGTCGGAAATGTGTAGGGTTTGTCGATAGAGAAGCGATGAACTTGCATTTAACGCCAGGGATGGGCACAGAGCTGGAAACCATGAAAGAAGCCGGTTTGTGGAACAAGCGCGTCAATCAAGTGATGGTGTTGAATTTTTCAACGCTGCATTGGCACACACAAATGAGCGCGTTGTCGGTGGTCATTAACCAATTGGAATTGTTTCCTTGGATCATGGTGGATGACGCTGGAGACTATAAGGGTGTGATTGAAATGCACGCGGTCCTTAAATATTTACGCAAGAATCTTGGGTAGTTCGGCTGGTGTAACCGCGCCCCATCACCTAATTTTAAAGAGGCTAGGGTTTTTACTAACGTCAACGCAGTGGCTAGCGTGAGATTCGTTAAGGAAAAACTATGTTACGACGCACCAGAGGGGATCCGAGTTCTGGCGATAGTGCTGCTCGTCTAGAAACGTATGAATGGCATTGGAAGCACGGTGAGTCTTGTTTGCAGGTGAGCGAAGAATTATTTCGTCATTTTTGGCGTGTCGGACTGAGTGATGACGTCAGCGCATTGTTTTGGTCTTCGTTTACTACCATCGATAAACTGCAATTGCTCAACTTGCTCGATCGAGCATGCCAAGCAAAAAAATCAGGCAGCTATCGTTGTTGGATTAGTCTCAACTCGGTCAGTCACTATGTGCTGTTTCGATTTGTTCCCCAAGCGGAAAATGCCGTAGCGGGGGAAATCCGCAAGCTGTTTAGTGTCGATAGCAAAGGAAATGAGTTTTCGACGCTGTTTCGCCAAGCGTTCGACAATGATCATCATGGCATTTTGCTCACGGATGCCGCGACACAGATCTTGCTGTGCAATCGCTACTTCGAAAATCACACAGGTTACAAACTCAATCAAATTGTTGGGCAGTGCGCGTCGATTTTGGATTCAGGCAAACACAGCGATGAGTTTTATCAAAGTATTTCTGAAGAGGTAAACAGCAAAGGGCTGTGGCAAGGCGTGGTGCTTATTCGTACCTTTGGTGGTGCGATTGTGCCGCAAGAACTGACGCTGCAAAAACTCACTTGTGACGACAAAGTCTATTACCTTGGTTTGTATGTTGATTTCTCTGACCGCCTCTATCGTCTGGCCGATATGGAGCATGGTGGTGTGGAGTTGTTGACACAATTGCCCACAGAAAAACAGTTTACCCAGCAACTGACGGTGCGCTGGATGGACTCGAATAATGATGACTTGTTAATGGTGCTGGCATTTTTGCCCAATTTCGCGGCAGGTGATGAATATGAACTGAAACAACGTCTGTCGGAAAGCTTAGAGAAAAACCGCGTCAGTAGCACCGTGGGCTATTTAGGCGGCAACCACTTTGTTGCGGCGATTGAATGCAACAAAAGCCAAGGACCGAATCAGGTTCAAATCATTCATCAAACCATCCGTAAGTTTTTCGCTCAGCTGACCCATTTGAGTGGTGAGGAAGTGCAAAATGCGGTGTTGCGCGGCAAAGTGGGTGTCTCGATACTGGGGCATGATACACAAAACCCTAAAGTGATGGTGTCACACGCGGTACAAGCGATGCTGAACCACGAAGGGGCTTACAAGGGGATGATCACCTTTTACCACGGCTCCATTCACCGGGAAGTTTTGCGACGCCGAGAGCTGGAAGAGTTAGTGGTGCGGTCTATTCGTGAAGAGTCGGTTGAGGTGTTCTATCAACCCATCGTTGATACGGTAACGTGGGACATTGCTAAGTTTGAAGCGCTGTGCCGTTTTAAAGACAAACATGGTCAGTGGCAAAATACTCAAGAAATGGTCGGCATTGCGGAAGATCTTGAAATGGTCGCTGATCTGGATTGGACAGTAGGCAAGAAATCGTTGGAAGGGTTAAAGGCGATCCATCAACGTTTTGGCCAGCGGATTGGCATCACCATCAATCGCTCACTCAACACCAAGTTAGGTGCAGAAGAGGTGTTACAAAACGCGGAGCAGATGGTTTGCATGTACGCCGATACGCCGGAACTCGTGACAATAGAACTGACGGAAAGCGCGTATTTTGATAGCGAATCGAACCAATCGGAACTGATAAAACGCATTCGTCACTTAGGCGTTAGTGTCGCCATTGATGATTTCGGAACGGGTTATTCTTCGTTCACCTACCTCAGTGATTGCAACTTTGACTTGCTCAAAATCGACAGAGAGTTTGTGACCAATATTCGTATAGGTACGCATAAGTACCACATCGTCCGAATGATCACGGAGCTATCCCATACCCTTAACGTGAAAGTGGTGGCCGAAGGCGTGGAAACCAAACAGGAATTGGAAGTCTTGTGTGGGTTAGGGGTGGATTTCATTCAAGGCTACTTTTTCTCTAAGCCCCTGCCTTTGGATCAACTGCACTTAGCTTGGAACTATCAAGCTCAACTGAGTGACTTCCTTGAAAGTAACGAGAGTGTGCGAAGCATGGGCGTGCTAAGGCTCTCTTTAGCGACGCAAAGCACGCTTGGGCCTCAAGACACCCTTGGGCAAGCAAAAGCGCTTTTGGATGCGGGCACCCTTACGGTGATACCGATTGTGGATGATGATGAATGCCTTGGCATTGTTGATAGCGAAACGCTCAATTTGCATCTTTCCGCGACGTTAGGCACAAAACTGGAAACCATGAAAGATCTCTCGATCTCGAAACGGACGCTAAATCAGGTGATGAAGACCCAGTTCTCGAGCATCAGCTACCAGACCAAAGCGGTGGATATCGGCGAGTTGATCGTTCAAGAGTTGCCATTCCCTTGGGTGGTGTTGGATGAGTTGGGCAAATACATGGGCGTTGTGACGCAAAAAGAGGTGCTGCGTTACTTTGCTCAGGGATGTTAGGCATGTGGCAATCTTAAGGACATCAATTGCTGTTCGATAAGGCTTTGGGTATCATGCCTGCCCAGTTTTAATCGCATAGCGTTATTCATCATGGTTCAGTTCTTACTCTCTTCGTTTGCTCCAATGTTACTAGGAGCACAACTTGTTTTGACTCTTGTTTTGGTTAAAGGCGATATTTGCCCGGGCCAACGTGGCCGCATTCATAAACTGCTTCCTGCGATTGGTTTGATGTGGATGGCGGTCTCTTCCATTGAGATTGCTGCATTTTTAGTGGTGTTTGCCATTTTCTATTTCTACTCCAAAGTACAAACTGGCAAAACGCGTGATGCAGGGCCACTTTGGGTTCTCTACTTAGCCGATGGCTTAGCGGTGTCGTTTGTTGCGATTCAGGCGATGAAGCAACCCATGTGGGGGGCGTCTGTGGCGACGGTGATGATGGTGGTACTGCTTGGCGCGGCGTTTGCGCACTTGTTGTTAGTGATTGCTCGCTCACGTTTGCAAGCCTTCCACCGCATTTTGCCGTTTAGCGGTATTGTGGCGGCGATGGGCCTAGCGCTTTCGTTGCTGGCTGTTGCGTCTGGCTTTGATGAACAGGCACAGACTCAAGCCATCACCTTGATTCTCACCAGCCTAGCGCTGGTCATTGGCGGCATTGTTGTGTGGTGTTGGCATATTTTCACCGGAAAAACCGCCAGCAAACTTCAGCTTTCAACCTCGTGGCTGATGGTAGTGGCTGCCACTGTCTCTATGCAGATTTTGTTTGTGGTGAATGGATAAGTCTCATCTCTGACGAACATTCAAACATTTAGACCCGCTTCACTTTATCCACTTGAAATAGTGACTACGCTTAATAGAGATGTACCAACAAAGGAGCGTAGTCATGGATCTGAGTAACGTCGCCCGTTTAGACAGCATTATTCTACTGGGCATCGTCAACGAGAAGTTACGACTGGAATGCGACAGCTTTGAAGATCTGGTCAGCATGTACGAAATGGACGTTGAGCAAGTGGTTGGCAAACTGGATGTCTTGGGCTACCAATACGATCCGCTCACCAACCAATTCAAATCATACTCTCGCTAGTGACCATTCCCTTAAGCCATCTTGATGCCATCAAGATGGCTTTTGCATTGTTGTCTTGCCGTCGCAAAGAAGGCTTGAAGATAGCGTTTGTCTTTATCGGCATTGCGTGTGGCGGCAAACAGTCGTCGCCACAATCCCTTACCTAATGGAATACTGGTGATCAGCCCTTGGCGAGAAAATTCGCTGATCGCCCAGTTGGGCAGAGCCGCAACCCCTAAACCAGCCGAAACCATCTGCACCAGCATCAGTGTGTTGTCTGCTTGTTTCCAGCGAGCGGGCTCGATACCGGCGGGCGCCAAAAAGTGTTTCACCACGTCTAAACGTTGTTTTTGTACCGGATAAGTCAACATGGTCTGATCGGCGAGATCGTCAGGTTGTAAGCGCTCTTTGCTTGCAAGAGGATGGTTGGTGGCGGTAATCAGGCGCATTTCAAAATCAAACAGTGGCTCGTAATGCACTTCAGAGCGAGGCTGGATATCGGACGTGATCACCAAATCCAGTTCACCAGCCATCAAAGCGGGTAGGGGCTCAAAGCCAAAACCGGAGGAAAAATCGAGGGTTACGCTCGGCCAGGCCAACTGATATTCCTTAAGAGCCGGCATGAGCCACTGGAAGCAGGAGTGGCATTCAATCGCCATGTGTAAGCGGCCATTCACGTCTTCTTTTAAGCTCGCCAACTCATTCTCTGCTCTGGCTAACTTTGGCAAAATCTCGTCGGCTAAGCGCAGCAAAATTTCCCCTTCTGAGGTGAACTTAACGGGGCGAGTTTTGCGCAAAAAGAGCTGACCACCAATACGCGCTTCCAAATCTTTAATTTGATGCGAGAGCGCCGATTGAGTGAGATGCAGTGATGTCGCTGTGGCGGTTAATGAGCCTGTGTCTCGCAATGACGTTAGTGTTTTTAAATGTTTTAGCTCAATCATGAATCCCTCTCAACCAATCGCTCGTTACATGAGCCTTTTTAACTTACCCAGTTTTTTTGGAGCTGTAAACATCTAGACGTCTATTTATTTTGGTTGATGTTTCTTTTCTTATGATGAATTTTTCTAATAAACAAGTTGAATAAATGGAGATTGTCGAAACGCGAGGTTAGCGAGATAGTTTAGCCATCCAGACATCTTGTTGAATGAAGCGAACGAGATGCAACGAACGAGATGTCATGCATCCGCTCAGCAGCAGTTTGCGAGCAGCATAATCATCCCAGCATAGAAAAATCACGCATAAAAGAATAAGGAATTTGACATGACAACGACCACGCATATCCTTGGCTATCCCCGTATCGGCGAAAAACGCGAACTCAAATTTGCCCAAGAAAAATATTGGCGCGGTGAAATCGACCAAGCTGAGCTGAAAAAAGTCGGTGCGGAGCTGCGCCACAAAAACTGGCAAACTCAAGCCACAGCAGGGCTTAGCTTTGCCGTTGCAGGGGACTTCGCATGGTACGACCATGTTCTGACCACCACCTTGTTGCTTGGCCATGTGCCAAAACGCCATCGTCATGGCTTCCCTGATTTGGATACCTTGTTCCGAGTGGGCCGTGGTCAGTCGCAATCGAGCTGTGCGTGTCATGGTGCGGCGGCGTCAGACATGACGAAATGGTTCAACACCAACTATCACTACATCGTGCCAGAGTTCAGTAAAGAGGACACCTTTGAAGTCAGCTGGCCGCAACTGTTTGAAGAAGTGAACGAAGTCGTACAAGCTGGCCACAAGGTAAAACCGGTGTTGCTTGGCCCACTGAGTTACCTCTACCTTGGGAAGGAAATTGAAGACGGATTTGACCGCTTAACACTGTTACCTCGTTTGCTCACCGCTTACCAAGCGATTTTGGCCAAGTTGGCCAAGCAAGGTGTTGAGTGGGTGCAAATTGATGAACCTATTCTTGCACTTGAGTTGGAAAAGCCATGGCTTGATGCATTTAAGCTTGCTTACCAAGTGATCCGCAGCGATGTAAAAGTGCTGCTGACCACCTATTTTGACTCTGTTGTTGATTCGCTTGATCGCATTGTCGAGCTCTCAGTGGACGGCCTTCATGTCGACCTTTCTGCCGCACCTGAGCAGTTGGATGCGGTGCTGGCTAAGTTGCCGCAAAATTGGGTGCTGTCGCTTGGGGTTGTCAACGGTCGTAACGTGTGGCGTTCGGATGTTAAAACGCAGCTAGAGCGCCTTCAGCCCGTGAAAGCGGAATTAGGCGAGCGCCTTTGGGTCGCCAGTTCATGTTCGCTGCTGCATTCTCCGGTGGATTTAGAGCTAGAAGCGGGTTTGTCTGCAGAAGTGCGTAGTTGGTTTGCTTTTGCGAAACAAAAAGTGTCAGAAGTGGTGCTCCTGGGTAAAGCGCTGGATGGTGATGCGGCGTCGATTGCACAGTGTGAGGCGTACAGCCAGCCAATCCAAGCACGCAAATCGGCTGCTCATGTACACAAAGCAACGGTACAGTCACGAGTCAATGCGATTACCGCAGAGCTTGCACAGCGCAGTGTGCCTTATGCTGAACGTGCGCGACACCAAGCTGAGGTGCTGCAGTTGCCACTATTACCAACCACCACCATTGGTTCTTTCCCGCAAACCAGCGAGATCCGTGTTCAGCGCAGTGCCTATCGCAGCGGTCAGCTTTCCTCAGCAGAGTATGAACAAGCGCTAAAAGGCCACATAGCGGATGCGGTCAAACGCCAAGAGGCGCTCGATCTCGATGTGCTTGTGCACGGTGAAGCGGAGCGCAACGACATGGTTGAGTATTTTGCTGAACACTTAGCGGGCTTCCAAACCACGCAATTTGGTTGGGTGCAAAGCTACGGCTCGCGCTGCGTGAAACCGGCCATTGTGGTCGCGGATATTGAGCGCGAGCAGTCTATCACGGTGGGTTGGTCTAGCTACGCCCAGTCACTCACTTCAAAACAGATGAAAGGCATGCTGACGGGCCCGGTGACGATTCTATGCTGGACATTCCCACGTGAAGACATCAGCCGTAAAGCGATCGCCCAGCAATTGGCGTTGGCGCTTCGTGATGAAGTATCGGATCTGCAAGATGCAGGCATCAATATCATTCAAATTGATGAACCTGCGATTCGTGAAGGTCTGCCACTGAAAAAACGTGATCATCAAAACTACCTAGATTGGGCAGTCGAAGCGTTTCGCATTTCAGCGGCGAGTGCGAGGCCAGAAACGCAGATCCACACTCACATGTGTTACAGCGAGTTCAACGAAATCATTGAGTCGGTGGCGGCATTGGATGCGGATGTGATTACCATTGAAACGTCACGCTCGAACATGGAACTGCTTAAAGCATTTGAAGAGTTCAACTACCCAAATGAAATTGGCCCAGGTGTGTATGATATCCATTCGCCAAACATTCCAAGCGAAGAGTGGATTGTCGATCTCGTGAAGAAAGCGGCGCAGAAGATCCCAGTAGAGCGTTTGTGGGTAAACCCAGACTGCGGATTGAAAACACGCAACTGGCCAGAAACCGAAGCGGCATTGGCAAACTTGGTGTCTGCCGCAAAACGCTTGAGAAAAGAGTTCGCCAAGGAGACTAGCGCTGTGAATAGCGAGGTAGTGGCAGAGGTAGAAACAGAAGCTTAAAGCGAGTGTGTAAGAAAACAGAATGAGTCATAAAACAAAAGGGGTTGGCATAGTGCCAACCCCTTTTTCTTTGTTATCGCTGCTCAGTCTTACTGACAAGAGACAAAAGATTCAGTGGATTATTGCTGATCTTGAGTCGCTTGGATTGCAGTTAGAGCGATGGTGTAGACGATATCGTCGACTAGCGCGCCACGAGACAGGTCGTTTACCGGCTTGCGCATACCTTGCAGCATTGGACCGATAGAAACAAGGTCTGCTGAACGTTGTACCGCTTTGTAAGTCGTGTTACCCGTGTTGAGATCTGGGAATACGAATACAGTCGCCTTACCTGCTACTGGAGAGTTAGGCGCTTTAGACGCTGCCACGTTTTCCATGATCGCTGCGTCGTACTGCAGAGGACCGTCGATGATCAGATCAGGACGTTTCTCTTGAGCCAGTTTGGTTGCTTCACGCACTTTATCAACGTCTGCACCCTTACCAGATTCACCAGTCGAGTAAGAGATCATTGCTACGCGTGGGTCGATACCAAAGGCTGCTGCAGAATCCGCAGATTGAATCGCGATTTCTGCAAGCTGTTCAGCAGTTGGGTCTGGGTTGATCGCACAGTCACCGTAAACCAGTACTTGATCAGGCAGAAGCATGAAGAATACAGAAGATACGATAGACGCATTTGGTGCAGTCTTGATGATTTGGAACGGAGGAACGATGGTGTTTGCCGTCGTGTGGACCGCGCCAGATACGAGACCGTCAACTTCGTTGTTCTCAAGCATCATAGTGCCTAGGAACACAGAATCTTGCAGCTTCTCACGAGCGACAACTTCCGTCATGCCTTTCGAGCCACGTAGCTCAACAAGACGAGCAACGTAGTTTTCGCGAATCGCGTCTGCATCGATGATCTTAACGCCAGCGCCCAGTTCAACACCTTGTTGTGCTGCCACGCGCTTGATCTCTTCAGGGTTACCTAACAGCACACATTCTGCGATACCGCGTTCAGCACAGATCGCTGCCGCTTTCACAGTACGTGGCTCGTCACCTTCAGGAAGAACGATGCGTTTACCCGCTTTACGAGCAAGCTCAGTCAACTGGTAACGGAATGCTGGAGGACTTAGACGACGAGAACGCTCAGTACCTTCCGTCATTGACTCAATCCAGTTGCCATCGATGTGACCCGCAACGTGGTCGTTGATGAACTCGATACGCTCTTTATCGTCGGCAGGTACTTCTAGGCTGAAGCTCTGTAGATTGAGCGAAGTCTGCCAAGTGTTACCTTGTGCTTTGAAAATAGGAAGACCAGTTTCAAACGCTGGCTTACATAGGTTTTCGATCTCTTTAGGAATATCGTAACCGCCAGTTAGCAGTACTGCACCGATTTCCACGCCGTTCATTGCCGCTAGAGAAGCCGCAACGATAACGTCTGGACGATCTGCTGAAGTCACCAGCAGTGAGCCTGGCTTGAAGTGCTCAATCATGTGTGGCAGAGAACGTGCACAGAAGGTGATGCTCTTAATACGACGAGTGTTGATGTCGCCTTCGTTGATCACTTCTGCTTTCAGGTGTTTCGCCATATCGATTGCGCGAGTTGCAATCAGGTTGATGCTCCATGGCACACAACCTAGAACGCGAATTGGGCTAGAGTTGAAGATCTGCATCACTTCTAGCTGGTTTTGTTTCGCGCTGTCTGCGTCATCGAAGATCTCTGATAGATCAGGACGCGTACGGCCTGCTTCATCAACTGGCGCGTTTAGCTTGTTGATGATAACACCAGAGATGTTTTTGTTTTTCGTGCCACCGAAGTTTGAACAAGCCACTTCGATACGCTCTTTTAGCTGTGCTGGGTTGTCAGTGCCTGGGGTCGCCACGAGAACAATTTCAGCACCAAGTGTTGCTGCGATTTCCGCGTTCACCTGGTTAGCAAATGGGTGCTTACGAGTAGGAACAAGACCTTCGATTAGCGTAACGTCTGCATCTTTGTTAATTTGGTTGTAACGTTCTACAACCGTTTCTAGCAGTTCGTCCATGTTGTCGTTACCGATGAGGCTTTCAGCAACAGACATTAACAATGGCTCGCCAATCTTCATACCTACGTTGGTACGAACGATGGTAGTGGTAAGATCTGGCAGATCACCGCCACTACGTGGTTGTGCGATAGGCTTGTAGAAAGAAACTTTAACACCTTTGCGCTCCATGGCGCGAAGGATACCCATGCTTACGCTAGTAAGACCAACACCAGCACTCGCAGGGATAAGCATAATAGTACGGGACATCAGAGAAAGTACCTTTAACTATTGGGGGATTTAAAGCTTTACTGCTTATGGTTTGGCGGACCAAACAATAGGAGTGAAGCCCCAGATTCTTTATCAAAAAGAAATCTGGCTAGCCCGAAGGCTAGCCAGAGAAGTCAATTAAAGACCTGCTAGGCGAGCAGTGTCTTCTGCAATAACAAGCTCTTCGTTAGTCGAGATAACCATTGCTGGGATACGGCTGTTTGCTGTTGTGATAACGCCTTCGCCGCCGAAACGTGCTTTTAGGTTTGCTTCGCTGTCCACTTCGATACCGAAGATGCCTAGGCGGTTAAGAACCATTTCACGGATTGGTGCAGAGTTTTCACCGATACCACCAGTGAAAGTGATTGCGTCTAGACGACCTTCTAGAGTGGCAGTGTAACCAGCAACGTATTTCGCTAGGCGGTGGCAGAATACGTCCATCGCACGAGTTGCTTCTTCTTTTTGACCGTAGTTGTCTTCAACGAAACGGCAGTCAGAAGTCACTTCAGTTAGACCAGCAAGACCAGACTCTTTGGTTAGCATCGTGTTGATTTTCTCAACAGAGTAGCCAAGCGCATCGTGTAGGTGGAAGATGATCGCAGGATCGATGTCACCACAACGAGTACCCATTACTAGACCTTCAAGTGGGGTTAGACCCATTGAAGTATCAACAGATTTGCCGTTTTTCACTGCACAAACAGATGCACCGTTACCTAGGTGACAGTTGATGATGTTTACTTCTTCAACTGGCTTGTTTAGTAGGTTTGCAACTTCACGCGTGATGAATAGGTGCGAAGTGCCGTGCATGCCGTAACGACGGATGCCGTGCTCTTTGTATAGGTTGTATGGAAGTGCGTATAGGTACGCTTCTTCTGGCATTGTTTGGTGGAAAGCGGTGTCAAACACAGCAACGTTTTTCAGTGCAGGGAAAGACTTTTGAGCGGCTTTGATACCAATGATGTGCGCAGGGTTGTGAAGAGGAGCAAGCGTTGCACAATCTTCAATACCTTTAAGAACTTCGTCAGTGATTAGAGCTGATTGAGTGAACTGCTCACCACCGTGTACGACGCGGTGACCGATTGCAGCTAGGTTTTCAGAAAGCTCTGGCTTAGAAGCAAGAATAGTTTCTACCATGAACGCTAGTGCTTCTTCGTGTGCTGCACCGTTACCTAGTTGAGCTTCGTGCTTACCATCAAGTTTCCACTTGATGCGAGCTTCAGGAAGGTGAAGACATTCAGCAAGACCTGAAAGATGCTCTGCACCATTCTCGGCATCAACAACAGCAAATTTAAGAGAAGAACTACCGCAGTTTAAAACTAAAACTAGCTTAGACATGTGTGACTACCTGTTATTCGTCTGATATAAGATCAGTTAAGGATGAAAAATCATTCACAAGAATAGACGATGCAACCAAAGCTGCGCACTAATCTTGGTCAAAAAACTTTCAATTTCCGTATTTTTGAGAAAGTGGTGATTCGTATCACCACTAGCGCTATCCATTGCAGAGGCTCTTCAAAGTTGCTTAATTTGTAAATAACGGCAACAATGAGATTGAGGGTTCGCGAAGGATAGCGATAATGGGCAATGATAACAAAAAAAATTTGAAAGAATATTAACTTTCATCAATTTTTTGCGTTTTCAGTTGAAGTCTTCAACTAATTTTTAGTGAGAGAGCAGTATGAACAATAAAGTCGGACTTGCCCACAGTCTGAGAGATGGGCAAAAGTACATGGATACTTGGCCGATGCGCAAAGAGCTGAGCGCCATCTTTCCTGAGCAACGCATTATCAAAGCAACGCGTTTTGGCATTAAAGTGATGCCAGCGATAGCAGCCATCAGCGTCCTGACTCAAATGGCGTTCAACAATTATCAAGCACTGCCTCAAGCGATTGTCATGGCTTTATTTGCACTGAGTTTGCCTTTGCAAGGAATGTGGTGGTTAGGCCATCGCTCCAACACTCTATTGCCGCCCGCGCTGGCCACTTGGTATCGAGAGTTGCATCAGAAAATCGTCGAAAGTGGTTTGGCACTAGAACCGCTTAAATCCCGCCCTCGTTACAAAGAGTTGGCGCATACCTTAAACCGCGCTTTCCGTCACTTAGATAAATCTGCACTCGAGCGTTGGTTCTAAGTTTCCACTGGTTCAAAAAGATCGTTAACGGGCAGCCAATCGGGTTGCCCGTTTTGTTTTTATCTGCTGAGTGACCGTCATTTATCTCTCACTTTGTTGTGTTTCTGTTAAATCCTGCTTTCCTAATCGAGAAGTTGCTGGTAATAATGTCACTCAGATGTACAAAAAGTGCACAAAAATAATTGCTTAACCTTGCTCGTCTAGAGTGGAGGTTTCGTGATACCACACAACATCCCAACCTATGCTGAATTCAAGGAGTCAAGATGAAAGCAGGAAAACTGATCGCCACGGCTGTTCTTGCCGGTGCTGCTTTAATTTCTTCCCATTCTGTGATGGCAAAAACTGCCAAAGTTGCCGTTTCACAAATCGTTGAACACCCGGCACTTGATGCCACACGACAAGGCCTTTTAGATGGACTAAAAGCAAAAGGGTATGTCGAAGGCAAAAACCTCGAGTTTGATTACAAAACAGCGCAAGGCAATCCAGCGATTGCGGTGCAAATTGCTCGTCAGTTTGTGGGGGAAAACCCGGATGTCTTAGTTGGCATCGCAACCCCGACGGCTCAAGCATTGGTCTCGGCCACGCGCTCTATTCCAGTTGTATTTACTGCCGTTACTGACCCGGTTGGCGCAAAACTGGTGAAATCCATGGAGCAACCGGGGAAAAACGTCACTGGTCTTTCCGATCTTTCACCGGTATCTCAGCACGTCGACCTTATTAAAGAACTATTGCCTAATGCCAAAGCGATTGGTGTGGTGTACAACCCAGGCGAAGCAAATGCGGTTACCTTGGTTGAGCTATTGAAAAAAAGCGCCGCTGAAAAAGGCCTAAAAGTGGTGGAATCGACAGCGCTAAAAAGTGCTGATGTGCAATCTGCGACTCAAGCGATCGCTGCAAAATCTGACGTGATTTACGCCCCAACGGATAACACCGTTGCCAGTGCGATTGAAGGGATGATTGTCGCGGCGAATCAAGCGAAAAAACCGGTATTTGGTGGTGCGACTTCTTATGTTGAGAAAGGGGCGATAGCAGGCTTAGGCTTCGATTACTATCAAGTTGGCGTGCAAACGGCGGATTACGTTGCTGCGATCTTGGAAGGTCAAGAACCAGGTAAGCTCGACGTGAAAGTGGCTACGGGATCCGATCTTGTAGTGAATCAGGGCACGGCAGAAAAACTAGGCATTACTATTCCAGCCTCTGTGCTTTCTCGAGCCACAGACGTCAAATAAAATCCTATCTAGGGCCGACGGAGATTCGGCCTTTTGTTAGAGCAGAATAAAGGAGTTGCTATGTCTGCTTTTGCGTTTTTCGGTGCGCTAGAAATTGGCTTACTTTACGGCTTAGTCGCCTTGGGGGTGTACTTAACCTTTAGGGTTCTCGACTTTCCGGATTTGAGTGTCGATGGCAGTTTCCCGATGGGTGCTGCAGTTGCGGCCACCGCCATCGTTGCGGGTGTGAATCCATGGTTAGCCACCGGGATGGCCATTCTTGCTGGTGCTATGACTGGTTGGGTGACCGCTTTTTTGGCGGTGCGTTGCGGTATTCTTCATCTTTTGGCTTCCATCCTAACCATGATTGCGGCGTTCTCGATCAACATTCGTATTATGGGGCGACCAAACTTAGCGTTATTGGGGGAAGAGACCATTTTGACCCCATTTGAAAGCTTGGGTGACCCCATGTTCATCCGTCCACTGGTGGTCGGTATTCTCGTTTTGGTCTCCTCTTGGCTGGTGGTGCGACTGCTCAACAGTGATTTTGGTTTAGGCTTACGTGCTACAGGCGTTAACGCGCGTATGGTGCGCGCACAAGGTGGTAGTACCTCTTTTTACACCTATTTTGGCCTTGCACTGTCGAATGGCTTTGTTGGTTTCGCGGGTGCGTTATTTGCGCAAACCAACAGTTTTGCCGATGTGACGTCGGGTGTTGGGACCATAGTAGTGGGTTTGGCTGCAGTGATTCTGGGGCAAACGTTGATTCCGGGACGAAAAATTTGGGTTGCCGTTGTCGCGGTCATCGTCGGCTCAGTGCTCTACCGTTTGGCGGTGGCCTTTGCGCTAAGTTCTGGCATGTTTGGTTTGCAAGCGTCGGATCTCAATTTAGTCACCGCAGTGCTGGTTGCCATCGCGTTGATTGCGCCCAAACTAAAAGGCAACATGGTGATAAAAAAGCCCGTTAACTCAGGGGCGAGTGGTGGCAAACAGAAGTCAGGAGGTGCGCTATGATTCGTTTGGAAGATATTCAGGTCACCTTTAATCGAGGCACCATTTTAGAAAATCGTGCGCTACGTGGTGTCATGCTCGAAGTACCCGAGCATCAGTTTTTGACGGTGATAGGTTCTAACGGGGCGGGTAAATCGACCTTACTTGGCGCAGTGACAGGTGAAACGCCTATGGTGGGCGGCAAAGTATTGATCGATGACGTCGATGTGACATCACAAACGGTTGACCAACGAGCCTCTCTTTGTGCACGGGTGTTCCAAGACCCGCTTGCAGGCACCTGTGGCGCGTTAACCATTGAAGAAAACATGGCGCTCGCGTACATGCGTGGAAAAAAGCGAGGTTGGCACTTATCGCTCTCAGCAAAGCGTCGCAAACTGTTCCAAGAGCGGATCAGTATTTTGGGGCTAGGGTTAGAAGATCGTTTGGGTGACAGTATTGGTCTTCTTTCTGGCGGACAACGTCAGGCAGTAAGCCTTGTGATGGCCACATTGTCAGACAGCAAACTGTTACTGCTTGATGAGCATACAGCAGCACTTGATCCCCGCATGGCGGCATTCATCATTGATCTCACCAAACGGATCGTCAGAGAGTTTAACCTGACCGTTATGATGGTGACGCACTCGATGAAAGACGCGTTGGCGTGTGGCGATCGCACGGTCATGCTGCACCAAGGTGAAATTGTGCTGGATGTCGCTGGTGAGCAGCGAGAGGGGATGCAGGTGAAAGATCTCCTCGAGATGTTCTCTAAAGTGCGTGGCGAAGAGTTGGCCGACGATAGCTTGTTGCTCAATTAGTTTTTATCTACGCCCTACGCGTCCTCCTACCGATAGTGATCTCCCCTTGAAAAATAACGTGATTTTTATTTCTCAAGGGGGGATGTTGCCCAGCGCTGTGCTTTTAGAATGGTATGAAATACCGATTAAAAGAGTACTCCCAATGACCCTACCTTTTCTTTTTCATGCGCAAACGCCGGATTATTTCCGCGTTGAGAATCAAATCGCTCACGTTACCTTGAGAACTAAGCCTGAAGGAATTCAAGCCATCTACCTGCGGCACGAGCCTGACAATGAAGAGTACTTAGTAGAAATGCAGCGAGTCTCTAAGTTAGGGGAACTCGATGGCTGGCAAGCGTCATTCCCTTTGAATAAAGACCGAGAGATCACCCAGTATGTTTTCAAAGTGATCACAGAAGGTGCCACCGTCTGGTTAGACGCTCGTGGCGTACAGAAACGGATGCCAGGCAGCGAGTACCATTTCAAATACAACCAATCTCATCAGCCGCCAGAGTGGGTGAGTGAGCAGATTTTCTACCAAATTTTCCCTGATCGCTTCTGTAATGGTAACCCAGAGATCAGCGTTAGAAGTGGCGAATATTCGGTAAAAAATGGCACACGTCCTGTGGTCGCAAAAGAGTGGGGAGTAGCCGTTGATAAACACAATGGCTATGGGGGTTGTGAGTTTTATGGCGGGGATTTGGCTGGCATTCGCAGCAAACTGGATTACCTGCAAACCTTAGGCGTGACAGCGCTCTATCTCAATCCAATTTTTTCGGCGCCAAGCAATCACAAATACGACACCACCGATTACTTAACCATTGATCCGCATTTGGGAAGCAACCAAGAGTTTGCAGAGTTGAGCGAAGCGCTTCATCAACGCGGTATGAAAATTGTGCTTGATGCTGTTTTCAATCACACCTCATGTGAGCACCCTTGGTTTGACAAAAATGGGGTAGGTGAGATGGGGGCCTATCACCACATCGAATCGCCGTATCGCCACTATTATTTTTTCGAAGACGGTAGCCAAAATTATATTGGCTGGAAGGGCGTTGACAGCTTACCAGTACTGAATTTTGAAAATGCGGAGGTACGTAATTACATTTATGCCAGCGAACACGCGGCCATTCGCCACTGGTTGAAAGCACCTTATCGAATCGATGGTTGGCGTTTTGACGTGATCCACATGCTTGGAGAAGGTGAAGGGGCGCGCAACAATGCCTACTATGTTAAGCAGTTCCGCAATGCGACTAAACAAGAAAACCCTCAAGCTTATGTATTGGGGGAGCATTTCTTTGAGGCGAGCAAGTGGCTCCAAGGCGATCAAGAAGACGGCTCGATGAATTACTACGGCTTTGCGCATCCAGTGAGAGCATTATTGGCCAAAAAAGACATTGCCTACCATCCTATTGAGATCGACTGCATCGACTTTGTTGATTGGCTAAATGAATCACGCGCTAAAGTACCTTGGCTTAACCAGCTCAGCCAGTTCAATCAACTCGACAGCCACGACACCGCACGTTTTATTACCTTGTTGGAAAATGACCAAGCGCGCATGAACATTGCTCTCGGCTTGCTGTTCACTTATGTCGGAACCCCTTGTATCTATTATGGTAGTGAAGTTGGACAGGAAGGTGAGAATGACCCAGATAACCGCCGCTGTTTCCCGTGGGAGCGTGTTGGTCATGTGGAGACATTCCAATATCACCAACGTCTAATTGAACTTCGCAAAACGTCTAAGGCGCTGCAGCAAGGATCGATCCAATTTTTGCATGTTGAGCCAACGTCGTTCAGTTTTGCTCGTCAGTATGGTGACGACACTCTGCTTGTGATGGTCAACTTAGATACGAAGGCATGTTGTATGACGCTGCCAATTTGGCAACTTGGAAAGTCGCAAGGACGTCTGATTTCCCTATTGGGTAATGAAAGTGCTTTGCAAGTAAATGGTAAAGTTGTGGTTAATATCTCTTCTGAATCCATTCAAATTTGGCAACTTGAGTGACACTTAGCGCTCAATCCATTAATATTCGTTTAATTCCTAAATAAATGACACCAGCCCTTTGACGTTCAGAGTCGTCAAAGGGCTTCGTTTATCGGCAATCATGGTTATCGAATGAGTATTAAAAGACAATTTAGCCGACGCTTTGTGGTTTTGTTTCCTGCGTTGATTTTTTTTACTGTGATGTGTATCACGGTAAAAAGCTATTACGATTCGGTAAACCGAAACATTGCTGAAGAGTATGATCGTATCAATAGAACGCTGAATCGAAGTGTAAAAATGTTAGCGGCCTTGGAGTACAGTTTTAGCAACTATACCAATGGTGGCTATTCCATCTTAAGTCATCACAACTCAAAAATAGAAAATGGACTTTGCTTCATTTGGCCAATAGATCCACTACTAAGAGCAGAAGGCATGGTTGAAGATCAACCTGATGTGGATATTAACTACATGTTGGTTGGCGATACCTCATTGTGTGAGTTAAATAGCGAGCTCAGTTTGCATGCCAGCAATAAGATGAGTTTTGCACCGTCGCTTTCTTTTCTTCATGACATAGAACCTTTTGTCGTCGGCATTCTTTATGTCGATGAGCAGGGGTATCTCATGACTTCTCCAGACAGCTATGCTAACACTTTCACTACTGAACTGTTAAATACACTCAAAGCAAGACCATTTTGGCAAAAAACCGCCAACTCTGCGGGGAAGGTAACGTTCTCCGGACCGGGTTATGAAATCAATGTAGGTGCCGTTGATAGCGAAAGCCGTTACTCACTAACGATCCCTGTTTTTGATCATGGCAAGCACAAAGGCATGTTGATGATGACGCTCGATACTACGTCATTATTGCAAAGTAACAAGCGGTTGGGTGGAAGCATTCATTTTGCGAATCTAAGCAGACCGTTGCCAAAGAACGCATTGCTTGTCAAAGACGTGGAACAGCCAAGGGTAGTGGATAATCACGCGCTATACTATGGGTTTTCGTGGCAGCAAGAACTACAAAACTTTTTTGTTTATGAACGATACAGTGTGATTGCCGCGGTATTTATTTACTTACTTTCCACGTTTACTCTGTTTTTGGTGAATACGCGCACCGAGCGTCAGTATTTTAAAGAGCTCGCCACCAAAGATCCGATGACAGGGTTGTTAAATCGGCGCGGGATGCAAGCGGTATGGCGTAATAAAATTTCTAAGAAAAAGATTGCGCTTGCAGTGTTCGACATTGACGACTTTAAATCGATCAATGATAGCCATGGCCATGATGTGGGCGATGAAGCGATCAAATTAGTGGCCAATTGCATTAAAGACAATATTCGCCAATGCGATGTTGCATCTCGATTTGGCGGTGAAGAGTTTGTCATTACCCTTTATGGCGATGAGTGCGATGGCATGGAGAAAGTACTAGCGAGAGTTCGTGAAGCCGTTAATGAACGGTCACCTCAAGTGGTGAGACACGGTTTTACCATTTCAGCAGGCGTGGTGATACGTGAAATGGGCGCAGGTGACAGCTTTGACGCTTTATTCAAAGCTGCCGATGACAGTCTTTACCAAGCGAAAAATAGTGGTAAAGACAAAATTGTTTACTGTGCCACCTCGAGCTGTTCGCGATAGCGATGCAGATGCTCAACGATGCTTTCCACTTGCGTCAAGGTGCGAATGTCGCGGAATAGGTCAGCCGCTTGTGGGTACGCTTGGCGCAAATAAGCAAACCACTGCTTGATACGATTTGGGTAATATTTCCCTTTGTCGCCACGCACTTCGTATTGGGTGTATTTGAGCAATAAATCCACCACTTCGTGCCACGGCATTGCTCGGTGATTGTGCTTAACGATATTACCTAGATTCGGCACGTTTAATGCGCCACGGCACACCATCAAAGAATCGATGCCAGTGGTTTCAATGCAGGCTTGACCGTCGGCATAGTTCCAGATTTCGCCATTTGCAATCAAAGGAATCGTGGAACGTTGGCGGATTTGGTCAATGTAATCCCATTTGATTTCACTCGCTTTATAGCCGCCAGCTTTGGTTCTTGCATGGACGGTTAATTCATCCGCTTTGCCTTGCTCTACCGCGTCCACAATTTCGAAACAATCTTCCGGGTTTTCCCAACCCAAACGAATTTTGGCGGAAACTGGAATGTGCGAGGGCACTGCATCACGACACGCTTTGACCACTTGATAGATCAGTTCCGGGTGTTGCAGCAGCGCTGCGCCCCCTTTGCTCTGATTGACCATTTTTGCCGGACAACCAAAGTTGAGATCGATACCATGCGCACCGAGCTGCGCGGCGCGGATAGCATTTTCGGCCATCCAATGGGGATCTTGGCCTAACAGCTGCACTTTGACAGGCACACCATTTTTTGTTTTTGACCCTTGTTTCAGTTCAGGGCAGAGGCGATAAAACACATGGTCTGGGAGTGGTTGGCTGACAACGCGAACAAACTCAGTGACACAAAAATCGTAATCATTGATTTCGGTAAGCATCTCTCGCATCAGGTGGTCGAGCACACCTTCCATCGGTCCCAATATCACGCGCATCTTTATTCTGGCCTCTCAAAAAATGAGGCGCGATTGTAGCGATTCACCGAGAGCTTGTCACGAGAAGAGGCAAGGAGAGAGGCTTTTCATGATTTAATCCCCCCATTTACTTTGCTTAGGTATATAATCCGGCCAAATTGAACAACAAGTGTTTCAACGATGCAATATCAATTAATTGAACTCAATGACGCTTCCAGCCAAGCTTCTGCTTGGTTTATTGAAGGCGCGGTTTTAGCGGCGAACTTAACGATTCAACCGACCGATCCTGATACTTGGTTAACCGAGTTGCTGGGGGATGTGTCTGCCGAGCTTCGCGCGGCTGTGACGGAGCAAATTCATAAGCAGCATAATCGGATTTTACGCAATGAATATTCATTGCTCGAACTCGTAAGCGATAAAAGAGATAACTTGGCCGACTTTTCTGAAGGTTTTATGTCTTTGTGGCCAAAAGTTGAAGAGCAATGGCAATCCGCCATCGTCAATGACGGCACTCAACGCATGATGCAGGCGCTCTTTACCAGCTTTATGTTGGCTATTGATGAAGAGGGTACTCAACAGCAAATGCGCGCTGCAGGAATTGAAGCGCCCCCCGCTTTGAGCGATTTCATTGGCCAAATGGATTTGATGATCAACGAAGTGGCGCTTGCCGCCGATGAACTGATGGTTGGCAACAAATCACAAAGTTTGAATCCTTTCAAAGGAGTAGGGCGAAACGACCCTTGTCCTTGTCAAAGTGGCAAAAAATTCAAACAGTGTTGTGGCCAATAATCAACAAGCGACAAAAAAACAGCCGACTCTGAATGAGTCGGCTGTTTTTTCTAACTGCAATCCGAGTCAGCGTCGGAACTATTTTGATTTGAAAAACTGAGCAATAACGATAAATGCGAGCGCCACTAGGTTGCCAGCAAAAATAATCACCAACCATTGTGGCATCGAAAGTGTCATGAACTGCCATACGATTTTGCTACAGTCGCCATAGGCTTCAAACATCCAAGGCGCCCATTGATTCAGTGGAGCCCAATCTGGGAAGGTGACGAACAGATCACAAGTAGCAAAAGGCGATGGATTAAACTGGTAATCAACGTGTTGTAATGACAACGCCAACCCTTTGTAAGCACTGGCTCCCCAAGCCGCCAAACCTAACCAACGAACAAGTGGGTTATTGGGTGCAATCAGGCCAAAGAGTGCCGCGCCACCCACGCCAAGCATCGCCACGCGCTCATAAATACACATCACACAGGGTGACAGCATCATCACATGCTGAAAGAACAGCGCCGCTCCCTCAAAAAAGACCACGAAGAATAGCAATAGCAGCCATGAGATTCTGTTTTTTGAAAACTGATTGAGTGATGCAAATAAATTCACTTCTAAAATCCTTTGTATGTTCAATAAAAAAGCTCTGAATACTCAGAGCTTTTTATCTCGGATAAGTTTCTTTAGCAAACTAAAAATTTAATGTCCGCCAGAAACTGCGTGAGTTGCCTCACCCACATGGTGAGCAATCCAACCTGCGTCGTAAAACCAAGCTGTCATAGGCTCAAGTAAGAAGACGATGCCGAACAAGCCAACCAGAGCCAGTACAATCGTGTATGGCAGAGCCATGATAACCATCTTGCCGTAAGACAGACGAATCAATGGTGCGAGTGCTGAAGTCAACAAGAATAGGAACGCCGCTTGGCCGTTTGGTGTGGCCACTGAAGGTAAGTTAGTACCTGTGTTAATCGCGACCGCAAGCAAATCAAACTGATCGCGAGTCACTAAACCTTCCACCAAGGCGCTTTTCACTTCATTGATGTAGACCGTGCCAACAAAGACGTTGTCTGACACCATCGAAAGCAAACCGTTTGCTACGTAGAACATCGCCAACTGTGTGCCTTTGTCTTCCACTGCAAGCACTGCGTCGATAACTGGCTTAAACAACTCTTGGTCGATGATTACCGCCACGATAGAGAAGAAAACCGCAAGAAGTGCCGTAAATGGCAGTGCTTCTTCAAACGCTTTACCAAGAGAGTGCTCTTCGATAACACCTGTAAATGCGGTTGCTAAAATGATCACCGACAGGCCGATCAAACCCACTGCCGCAAGATGCAGTGCTAGGCCAACAATCAACCAAACTGCAATGAGACTTTGAACCCACAGCTTTGCAACGTCTTGATTGGTTCGAGCCTTACGCTCTTCGTTATCAAACTCAACAAGAATATGGCGAACGTTGTCAGGTAACTCAGCGCCATAGCCAAACACTTTCAGTTTTTCTATCGCAAAACAGGTGAGCAAACCACAGATGAAAACAGGTAAAGTGACGGGAGACATGCGAATTAAAAACTCGCCGAATAGCCAGCTTGCTTGATCAGCGATGATCAAGTTTTGAGGTTCACCCACCATGGTGGTAACACCACCGAGCGCAGTACCGACACCGGCATGCATCAGTAATGAACGCAAGAAAGCACGGTAGTTTTCCAAATCATCGCGGGTCAGTTCAGTAAGGTGTTCATCTTGGGTATGATCGTGATCAGTACTGACGCCCTTACCCGATGCCACTTTGTGATAAATTGAATAAAAGCCGACTGCTACGCTGATGACAACCGCGATAACAGTTAGTGCATCCAAAAATGCTGACAAGAAAGCCGCTGCAAAGCAAAACGCGAGTGATAGGAGAGCTTTTGAGCGAATACCTAACAAAATCTTGGTAAAGATGAATAGCAACAATTGCTTCATGAAGTAGATACCTGCCACCATAAAGACAAGCAGTAACAGTACTTCGATATTCGCTACGAGTTCGTGTTTGACTTGATCTGCACTTGTCATGCCAATCACAACAGCCTGAATTGCGAGTAAGCCGCCAGGTTGAAGAGGATAACATTTAAGCGCCATCGCTAAAGTGAAAATAAATTCCACAACAAGCAACCAGCCAGCTATAAATGGATCAACCAAGAAAAAAACAATCGGGTTAATGATTAAAAAAGAAATGATGGCAATTTTATACCAATCAGGCGCCTTACCTAGAAAATTCTTGATAAAAGCGTTTCCGAGCGACATCGGCATGATAAATCTCTTATTAACTTATATATGAATAGACACTACAACATAGTGCTTAAGCCTATGCTTTAAAGAAGAAATATCTATCTTTATAAACAATAACTTAGAAAAACAACAATCCTTGTGAAAATGTAGTCTTGCCAAGTTACTTCCCTTGAACTTAAGCACCGCTCTTTTTTCGCCCGCAACTGTACTCTCAAGTAACATTTAGTCAACAGGAAATCCCAATCCTGTCTTCATTTGCTGACTTAATTTCGCAAAACGCGATCGAAGTAGCACAAGTATATCATGCAAACTATGCAAAAGTTCGCTTATCATCATAATTTACGTTCAAAGCATAAAAAAGTTAATTTAAGAAAGAGTATTAATCGATTAACTCAATTTTAATTTGCAATTTATGAATTTAAAAATGTGACCTATTACCCTTTATTTGTTCTAGCTTTGTGCATGGCCTTCCCACTGTAAAATGTATTTTTTGACGACTTCCAGATTCAGCAAAGACATTTTTTGCTCATTTTAACTTAGAGTGTTTGCTCTATATTGCGAATTGGTTGCATTTTGTGATAGTAAATTTTCGCAAATGAAGAAGTAGTGGTATGATGAGTGCCATTCGACCCAAAACAAATATTGGAACAACAAATATAATGGTCATTAAGGCAAAGAGCCCTGCAGGCTTTGCAGAGAAGTACATCATAGAAAGTATCTGGAATGGGCGTTTCCCTCCAGGTTCAATTTTACCTGCTGAGCGTGAACTGTCTGAACTGATTGGTGTTACGCGTACCACACTACGTGAGGTTTTACAAAGACTTGCTCGTGATGGTTGGTTGACGATTCAACATGGTAAGCCAACCAAAGTGAATCAGTTTATGGAAACCTCGGGTTTGCACATTCTTGATACGCTGATGACACTAGACGTTGATAACGCAACAAATATCGTTGAAGATTTGCTTGCAGCACGTACAAATATCAGCCCGATATTCATGCGCTATGCCTTTAAAGTGAATAAAGAGAACTCTGAGCGTACAATCAAAACCGTTATTGATTCATGCGAACAATTGGTTGCCGCTGAATCTTGGGATGCATTTTTGTCATCGTCTCCTTATGCAGACAAAATTCAACAGAATATAAAAGAAGACAATGAGAAAGATGAAGCGAAACGCCAAGAAATCTTGATTGCGAAGACCTTCAACTTTTACGACTACATGCTGTTCCAACGCTTGGCGTTTCATTCAGGCAACCAAATTTATGGTCTGATCTTTAACGGTTTGAAGAAGCTTTATGACCGAGTGGGGAGTTTTTACTTCTCCAATCCAGCATCTCGTGAGTTAGCCCTCAAATTCTATCGTCAACTGCTGCTGACGTGTGAGTCAGGACAGCGTGAACAGTTACCAGCGTTGATTCGTCAATACGGTATTGAGAGTGCGATGATTTGGAACGAGATGAAAAAGCAGCTGCCAACCAATTTCACCGAAGATGATTGCTAGCGAGCTTTAGTTAAGAGATAAAAAGCAAACCCACATGGGTTTGCTTTTTTGTATCAACAACATCGCTGTATTATGCTATCGCTAACTTTGGCAAAGGAAGATATAGGCTTTCTATCATCTCATCGAGCATATTGTCGTAGCATTGGAAAATGATCGTTGAAATCTGCGATGTGAGCTCATAAATCGCCACTTTGCTGATTTTTCTCATCTCTCCCTGTGCATGGGCTTCTAAGGTGCGTGTGAGCTCAGAGCCAAATGGAGAAGCAATAGTGAGTGGGCTAACTAAAGAGAGTTGGTTTAATCTTCTCAACACTCTTTCCGCGTTGAACTGAAAGCGTTCAATGCCTTGTGGTTGGTGTATCTCTTGAATCACAATTCTCAATTGTGTTAGGGCATCAAGGTTTTCAATCACCACTTGCCAGTGGCAATGATATTCTTCAATCAATTCATCACGTTCGCATTCCGATAGCCATGCAACCGTCGTTTCATCAATTAGGTACAAAGAGTGACGAATCAGCTTTCCATGTAGAAGTTGATTTCTTGCGATACTTTGCTCACACCAAGTACCAAACAGAGATTGAAACTGGTTCAATAAGATTCGATACAAGGCTTTATTATCATGTGGGGCAATATCGATAAGGATTTGGCACTTATTGATGATCTCTACTTGAACATGCCTCAGTTCATTGGAATGAACTTGTTTATAGAGCAAGCTCAAATGCGTAGCAGTCCGGTGCTGTCTGGCGAGCTGAACGATTTCTCGCAAGGTCGCGACAGTGAGATATTTGTTCTCTTGGTGGCGCTCACGTTTGTGTGCAAGATAGAAAAGTGACGCTAGTATCACTACCGATACCAAGGCTGAAAGGAAAGTAAACATAACAGGCTCCTTGTCTGTCTTTATCTGACGTTGTTAGGAGCAGTTTTAATGCCATATTAAATCTCTTTATAAAACAATGAGATGAAATATTCCGACTTGAGTCTATGGTTAATTTGGTGCATCAGATGCACTAATAATGTGATTTTGGGCACAAAAAAGCCCTGCGGGTGCAGGGCTTTGAAATATTGAAGCGTTGAATTACATCACGCGCATGCCTGGCTGCGCGCCTTCATGTGGTTCAAGGATCCAAAGATCTTTGCCACCAGGGCCTGCCGCTAGGATCATGCCCTCAGACATACCAAACTTCATCTTACGTGGTTTCAAGTTCGCCACAACCACTGTGTACTTGCCGACAAGATCTTCAGGATTGTACGCCGCTTTGATACCAGAGAAGACTTGACGCATTTCACCGCCGATATCCAATTGGAATTTCAACAGTTTGTCAGCTTTTGGCACCGATTCACAAGAAACGATTTTGGCAATACGAAGGTCCACTTTTGCGAAGTCATCAAACTCAATTTCTTCGGCAATGGGATCTTTGCTTAGCTCGGTCTCTTGAGCTGCATTAGAGGCTTCTGCTTTCTCTTTTGCCGCCATTTCAGCCGCCGCATCTTCTTTTGATGCTTCAATCATGGCTTCAATGTTTTTCGGATCGATACGATTGAACAGCGCTTTAAACGCAGTAATTTCGTGTGCTGTTAATGGCTGAGCAACACCTTCCCAGGTTAGCTCTTCATTCAAGAAGGCTTCAGTGCGAGCTGCAAGAGCAGGCATAACTGGCTTCAAGTAAGTCATTAGAACGCGGAACAGGTTAATACCAACAGAACAGATTTCCTGAAGTTCCTGATCTTTGCCTTCTTGTTTTGCCACAACCCAAGGCGCTTTTTCATCAACGTATTGGTTAGCTTTGTCCGCCAACGCGGTGATTTCACGGATCGCACGACCAAACTCACGCGCTTCGTAAAGTTCAGCAATACGGTCTGCTGCGGCAACAAATTCGTTGTAAAGCTCTGGCTCGACGAAGTTTTCAGCGAGCTTGCCTTCAAAGCGTTTCGCAATGAAGCCCGCATTACGCGATGCTAGGTTAACAATCTTGTTTACGACGTCAGCGTTTACGCGCTGAGTAAAGTCTTCAAGGTTAAGGTCTAGGTCATCAATGCGGCTGTTTAGCTTCGCTGCGTAGTAGTAACGCAGACACTCTGGATCAAGGTGCTCAAGGTAAGTGCTCGCTTTCACGAATGTACCTTTAGACTTCGACATCTTCGCACCATTTACGGTTACGTAGCCGTGAACAAAAACGTTGTTTGGCTTACGGAAGCCAGAGCCGTCTAGCATTGCTGGCCAGAACAGGCTGTGGAAGTAAACGATGTCTTTACCGATGAAGTGGTAAAGTTCTGTTTTACTGTCTTTATTCCAGTATTCATCAAAATCAAGATCATCACGCTTATCACAGAGGTTTTTGAATGAACCCATGTAGCCGATTGGCGCATCTAGCCAAACGTAGAAAAACTTGTCTTTTTCGCCTGGAATTTCAAAACCGAAGTAAGGTGCATCACGTGAGATATCCCACTGCTGCAGACCAGACTCAAACCATTCTTGCATTTTATTTGCGGTTTCAGTTTGCAGAGAGCCAGAGCGAGTCCACTCTTTTAGCATGCTTTCAAACTGAGGCAGGTCGAAGAAGAAGTGCTCTGAATCTTTCATCACTGGCGTTGCGCCTGAGACGGCAGATTTTGGATTGATCAATTCTGTTGGGCTGTAGGTTTCGCCACAAGCATCGCAGTTGTCGCCGTATTGATCTTCAGACTTACACTTCGGACACGTTCCCTTCACGAAACGATCGGGTAGGAACATCTCTTTTTCAGGGTCGAACAACTGAGAAATAGTACGGCTTGAAATAAAGCCATTTTTTTTCAGTTGCAGATAAATGTGAGACGCCAGTTCACGGTTCTCATCGGAATGCGTGCTGTGATAGTTATCGAAACTAATATCAAAGCCAGCGAAATCTTTTTGGTGCTCGATGCTTACCGCAGCAATCATCTCTTCTGGAGACATACCCATCTGTTGCGCTTTAAGCATAATTGGCGTGCCGTGAGCGTCGTCAGCACAGATGAAGTTTACAATGTTGCCGCGTAGGCGTTGGTAACGAACCCAAATGTCCGCTTGGATATGCTCAAGCATATGGCCAAGGTGGATCGAACCGTTAGCGTACGGAAGGGCACAAGTTACCAGCAATTTCCTTTGGGGAAAGTTTCTTGGATCGTTTGCCATACTTAATATTCGCTTATCTCGATAGGTATAAAAATTGATTGGTAATACTAACTCAGGAAACCTTTAAGTCCAAGGTGCTGACAAGGATAATCACCTGGTTTTTTTGGGGTTCAGTCAGACAAGACTCGGTGATAGGATGTCGAAAAAGGAGGAGTTATGCATCAGTTCACTTCTAAACAAGATTTTTGTCATTGGTTGAATCAGTTTGAGCACGAAACGTTAGCTTCGCAATGGAGCGAAGTGCATGGTGTTGTGATGGTTCAAGCGGATGGCACTTTCGCCATTCAGCTCCCATTTGCTGCCCAGCAACTTCAAGACGAGCTCAGCGAGTGGATCGTTCAGCAACAGCAGCGTGGTGCGGTTCCACCGTTTGCTTTCACGGTAGGTCAGCAAGTGAAGGCGTTAGAAACTCAAGTTTCTCAGTCTGTCCGTGGGGTTAAGAATATTATTGCCGTCACGTCCGCTAAAGGCGGTGTGGGTAAATCAACCACAGCGGTGAATTTGGCACTAGCGATCGCTTCTCAAGGCGCAAAGGTGGGATTGCTAGACGCGGATATCTATGGACCTTCTTTGCCTATCATGCTGGGGAGTGTCGATCAAAGACCGGATGTTCGTGACGGCAAATGGATGCAGCCGATCCTCGCGCACGGCATCTACACCAACTCTATTGGTTACTTGGTGGATAAGAATGAAGCCGCCATTTGGCGTGGACCTATGGCATCAAAAGCGCTCTCTCAATTACTGAATGAAACTGAGTGGCCAGATTTGGATTATTTAGTGATTGATATGCCTCCCGGCACTGGGGATATTCAGTTAACTCTTTCACAGCAAATTCCCGTTACGACCAGTGTTATCGTCACCACACCGCAGGACCTGGCGTTAGCCGATGCGAAGAAGGGCGCCGCGATGTTTGAAAAGATTGGCGTTCCCGTGGCAGGGATTGTAGAAAACATGAGTTACCATATTTGCAGTCAATGCGGTGCCAAAGAGCACATTTTTGGCCAAGGTGGCGCGATGCAAATGGCTCAACAATTTGGCTTATCTTTGTTGGCGCAAGTGCCATTGCATATCAGTGTTCGTGAAGATCTCGACTCGGGTGTGCCAACGGTGGTCGCAAGGCCAGACAGCGAGCACGGCAGAATATACCGTCAGCTTGCTTTGCAGATATGCAGTTCGATGTATTGGAATGGTAAGGCAAAGCCTGAAACGATCCTGTTTTCCCGTATAGACGGATGATTTTATTACGAGTTAAAGAATAAATAATGACCAGGTAAACGTTTGCCTGGTTTATTATTCTTCGTAGTACACACAATGCACCACGAAACTGGGAAAAGCGACTAGTATCTAATGAGTGAACTCCTTATAATCAGGCGGTTTATCTTATTCCCACTGCAAAAAATCATCATCGGGTGCAACTAATGTCTGAAAAAAGTCAATGCGTCATCGTCGGTATTGCTGGCGCTTCTGCTTCTGGTAAAAGCCTCATCGCCAGTACGATTTATAACGAACTACGTGCAAAGGTGGGAGACCATCAAATCGGTGTGATTACGGAAGATTGCTACTATAACGACCAAAGCCATCTGAGTATGGAAGAGCGCGTTAAAACGAACTATGACCACCCGAATGCACTTGATCACGATCTTCTTTGTGAACACTTAGAAAAGTTAATGAAAGGCGAGTCGGTTGAAGTACCTGAATACAGCTACACGGAACACACTCGTACTGAAAACACCACTACGATGACACCAAAGAAGGTGATCATTCTAGAAGGCATCCTGCTTCTAACGGATCCTCGTCTGCGTGATCTGATGCATGCGACTGTGTTTATGGACACGCCACTTGATATCTGTCTACTTCGCCGTGTGAAACGCGATGTGGAAGAGCGTGGTCGTACGATGGAATCGGTACTCAAACAGTATCAAAAAACCGTTCGCCCAATGTTTATGCAGTTTATTGAGCCGTCTAAACAGTACGCAGATATCATCGTTCCACGTGGTGGTAAAAACCGCATCGCGATTGACGTACTGAAAGCGCACATTGCAAAACTATTGAAAGCTTAAGTCATTGTCTTGTCAGCGAGCTTTATTTTTATTTAAGAAAGTGGCACTTTAAGTGCCACTTTCTTTTTTTGGAGCAAGAACTGCGTAAAATAGGTGTTATCTTTGTTCTTGTCTCAACTCTTGCATGCAAAGGAATACGCATATGAAAAAACTGTTCCTTATTCTGGCTGCGCCTATCGCGGTTGTCGTGATGGCTGCGATAGCGCTAGTGACCTTAGTGAATCCCAATCAATTTAAACCGCTGATCACCGAACAAGTGGCCAAGCAAACGGGTTTAGAATTGGTGATTGAAGGCGACATTGAATGGCAATTTTTTCCTTCGATTGGTTTTTCTCTAGGCAAAACGGAATTAAAGAATCCTCAGGGCTTTTCTCAAGAAAACTTGTTTAAAGTTGAGAGCGTTGGGATCGATATCTCGGTGATGCCTCTACTTGATAAAGTCTTGCAAATTGGTGATGTTCGCCTTGATGGTGCGGAATTCCATCTAGAGACGCGTAAAGATGGGCAAAAGAATATTGATGCGCTAACTCAGCAGCAGAAAGCGCAACAAGAAACGGCTCAGCAAGAGGTGAGCTCGGAGCCCACTACGGATGCTCCACAGCAAGCTGGCGCAGCGGCAGAGTGGCGTATTGAGTTGGCTGGGATCTCGGTGAGCAATGCCAAACTCGTTAACCAAGATCGACAAGCAGGTACTTCACTTGAACTCTATGATGTGAATTTCTCACTTTCAGAGTTCGCCTTTGAGCAATGGACCAAAGCGGAATTTTCAGCCAAAGGAAAAAACAACCAGCAACAGTTCAGTGCAAACGGCAAGCTTGAATTTCAGTTGGCGCAAGATTTGTCTTCTTATGCTCTGCGTAATATCGAGCTAAACAGCCAGTTTAGCGATCCTGCCACGAAGATGGATACCATCAAGTTGGTACTGGACACCTTCGAGTTTGATAAAGACAACGCACTGACATTTGAAATCAAAGGCCAAGCATCGGGGATGGAGCTTTCGGCCAATGGCTCGGCGCAGTTGCATGTGGACGCAGCCATCAGCACAGTGATGGTGAAGGCATTCCAGTTGGAGTCACAATTAAATGGGAAATCACTGCCTCAATCGCCAATGAAGGTGACAATGAGCTCTGAGGTGACCTTTGATGTGCCAAGCAGCCATCTATCGCTTGTGCTGAATAAACTAACCGCCAACGCCATTGCATTAGACGGTAAAGCCGATGTGACGTTAGCTGAGATTCCGAAAGTGCGCTTTTCACTGCACAGCCCAGAGATTGATCTCGATGAATTTCTCGGCCTAACGCAGCCATCGCAAGAAACCGCAAGCACAAACAGCAGCAATGACAAAAACGCGCATCCAGAGGCAAATAACGAAGTCGAGCCTGACCTAAGTGCATTAAAAACGTTGGATGTGATTGGCCAAGTGAGTATTGATAAGTTCAAAGCCAACAATGCCAAGCTGCAAAATGTCATCACCAAGTTCACGGTGAACCGTGGTATCGCGACCTTAGATCGTTTTGATGCCAATCTGTATCAAGGTTCTATCAACGCCAGCGCGAAACTGGATGCACGTCGATCACCCGCTACCTATAGTGTAAAAAAACGCATCAAAGGTGTTCAGGTGCAACCGCTGTTGGTGGACGTGGCACAAAACGACAAGTTGGAAGGTACTGGCAATATCGATGTTGATGTTAACGGATCAAGCTTAACGCCAAGCGGTATTCAGAAAAACCTTGTCGGTACAGTTGAAATCAATTTTGCTGATGGTGCCGTCAATGGCATTAACGTCGCGCAGATGATTCGTGAAAACTACGCCAAGATTAAAGGTGAAAAGTTAGACGCCACCGAAGGGGTGCAAAAAACCGACTTCAGTTCAATGACGGCAACGTTGATGTTGAACAAAGGCAAGGTGACAACCAATAACATGCACATGCAATCTCCGCTACTGCGTATTCGTGGGAAAGGAGAAGCAAACTACATCAATCAAACGGTTGATTTTACGGTCAGTACTTCGATTGTGGGATCGCTAGAAGGCCAAGGCGGTAAGGACATCGATGAACTGAGAGACGTAACAATTCCTATCAACATTTCAGGCAGTTGGGCGGATCCAAAATTCAAGTTGGTGTTTGATGATGTGTTTAAGCAAAAAGCCCAAAAAGAGATTGATCGCGGAGTCGAGAAGCTGACCGATAAGATCAAGGATGAGAAAACCAAAGAGGCGGTCGATGGTTTATTGAAAGGGCTATTTAAGTAGGAAACGCCTAGTAAGAAAGCCAGTGCACGATCTGAGTCACTGGCTTTTCAATAGAGTACCGGTAGAGTTTGCTCAGACTTTCAATTATTTAGGTTTGGAGCTAGTGTAGCGTTTTCTGATTTCTTGATACTCCTGAGAAGCTTGAAGCTCTTCCAAGGCTTGTTGCCATTGAGCGAGAACTTTAGGGTTAGTGCCTTTTGAAAAGGCGATGTACAAATCGATATCAAACAAGCTAATATTTGAACGAACAACACTACTGGTCTCCCCCCCTTGCGCTTCCAACAGGCTTGGCATCGCAAACTCTCCAGCAACCATTGCAGTTACTCTGTTGTGAAGTAAAAGCCTTGCATTTTCGGTCGGTTGTGTCGTTACCCAGAGGTTAGTAAATCCTAAGTCAATTAATGTTTGATGCTCAGGATAGTTTGCTGTTACAGCGATACTCTCCCACTGCTTTGCGCTGGTAATGTCTTCTTGTGACGAATCAAAACTGTCATTGTGATAGAGATAGACGCCATCTGACAATATTGGTCCAACCCACTCGAACTTGTCGTTACGAGCTGGTGTGCGTGCAACACAAAAGAGTGCTCTGTTAGGCATAAGTTCAAGCTGTTTGATTGCACGAGACCAAGGGAGAACTTGAATCTCGCTCTCCAGATCAAGTTTTTTTGCTAACTGCTGAACAATCTCTACGCCAATGCCAGTTAGTTTTCCGTCTGCATCGTAAAAACCAAAAGGGGCGAAATCTTCGGTCATGATGGTAATTTTGGCATTGATGGAAAAGGTCAAAAAGCAACACACGAGCAGCAGCGTGGTTTGAATCTTTGACATACTCATACCTCAAATTCTTAAAATGTGTTTCTTGTTTAGCATAGTTGAGAAACAGTGAGGTTTGTTATTTTGTGAGCGAGATGACGCGAATCCCACTAAAGCAATTGACGAAGGTAGGGCCCATGCCACTACCCATTGATACTCGACGCTAAACTGGCGTTGTTTTACCAATCCACCCCTTTAAGTGCTTTAATGCCAGATTCAAAAGCGTGTTTCACGTTCTTCACTTCTGACACTGTGTCTGCCATTTCAATTAAGGTGCGATGAGCGCCGCGGCCTGTGATGATGACCGATTGCATTTTTGGGCGAGCGTTGAGCGCTTCGACCACTTCCTCTAGCTCGATATAGCCGTAACTGATCATGTAGGTTAGCTCATCAAAGAGTACAACATCGATCGAATCGTCTTGCAGCATACGCTGACACTCTTTCCATACCGTTTGAGCGGCTTGAGTATCGCTCTCTTTGTTTTGTGTTTCCCACGTGAAACCTGTCGCCATCACTTGAAATTCAACACCGAGCTTTTCCAGTAAGTTACGCTCACCATTGTCCCAAGTTCCTTTAATGTACTGAGCGACGGCACATTTTTTCCCGTGCCCAACTGCGCGAGCGACGGTGCCAAAACCGGAGGTTGATTTACCTTTTCCGTTGCCAGTGATGACGAGAAGTAGTCCCTTTTCTTCCTGAGCTTGAGCGATTTTAGCATCGACTTGCTCTTTCACCTTTTGTTGGCGCTCTTTGTGTCGCTGAGCCTTAACTTGCTCTGTGGATAGGCTTTCGCTTGATGCGCTTTCGTTAGACATAGACATCCCTTTTCAGCTTTTTGATTTTGCGGCTATGATAGACCAAGTAGGAACTGAGAAAAACCACTGATATAACAGGGGATACAATGAAGAAGATTTTGGTTGTCTGTATGGGAAATATTTGCCGCTCTCCAACAGGAGAGGCCGTGCTTCGAGCGAAAGCGGAGCAACGAGGCATTGAGATTGAGGTTGATTCCGCAGGCACGATCGGATTTCACGCTGGGAATACACCAGATCATCGTTCGATGCAGGCTGGTCAGCGCAGAGGTTATTCCTTCAATCGCATTCGTTCACGACAGGTGGAGGCTAAAGATTTCGAGTATTTCGATTGGATCTTAGCAGCGGACAAAGAAAACTTGGCCGACTTACGCAAAGTTTGCCCAAAGAAATATCAATACAAACTTTCGCTGTTTCTCAGTCACGCGAACCTAGAATACAACGAAATACCAGATCCTTATTATGGTGGAGAGGAAGGGTTTGATTTGGTTCTGGATCTAGTGGAAGTGGCGAGTGATGCGCTGTTGGATAAGATCATTCCTGCGGCAGGAGACGTGAGCGATTAAATGTAAAAAGGGGATGATATGAATCATCCCCTTTATGTTTTAGCCTGCGAGAACGTCAGTGGCGACTTTATAGCTTGGATCTTCTTTGACGTTAATCTCGACCAAACTTCCCGCCTTATCAAGCAACTTACGACAATCTGGGCTCAAATGACGTAGGTGCAGCGTTTTGCCAACGGCAGAGTATCGTTCTGCCAGTGTTTCGATCGCTTCGATTGCCGAGTGATCAGTAACTCGAGAATCGGCAAAATCGACGATGACATCGCTTGGGTCTTGCTGCGCGTTGAATAGTTCAAGGAAATTAGCCGTTGAACCAAAGAAAATAGGACCGTGGATCTTGTACTCTTTGGAACCTTCCTCGTTAATACGGGTATCTGCGTAAATGTGCTTGGCGTGGTTCCAAGCAAACATCAACGCTGAAGCGATCACGCCGACAGCAACTGCCACCGCAAGGTCTGTCATCACAGTCACAACGGTCACGAGAACAATCACAAAGAAATCTTGTTTTGGAACGCGACGTGCGAGTTTAAACGTCGCCCATTCAAACGTACCGATCACCACCATAAACATAACACCAACCAGAGCTGCTAGTGGAATCATCTCAATTAGCGCGGATGCAAACAAAATAAACATCAATAACGCGACAGCTGCAACGATACCTGAAAGACGTCCACGCCCTCCTGAATTGACGTTAATCATCGATTGACCGATCATCGCGCAGCCACCCATTGCTCCGAAGACAGAACAGGTCATGTTTGCCATACCTTGACCGATACACTCACGGTTTGACTGACCTCGTGTGTTGGTCATTTCGTCCAACACGGTGAGCGTCAAGAGTGATTCAATCAAACCAATAGCCGCAAGAATCACCGCGTATGGGAAGATGATTTGTAAGGTTTCCAGATCAAAAGGAACGATAGGCAAAGCAAAGGTCGGCAGGCTACCCGCGAGAGTTGCGCCTTCGTCCCCTGACATGGTGCGTAGGAAATCCACCACTGTGCGAGTTTCAAGATCAAGACCAACCACTAATGCTGTTACCGTTACAATGGCAACAAGAGATGAAGGAACGGCTGTAGTTAGCTTTGGCAAGAAGTAGATGATGGCCATAGTAAGTGCTACGAGGCCCAACATCAGCAACATCTGATCTTGAGGTAACCAAGTAAGCGCACCTGTTGCATTCGCCATTTTAAACTGGCCGAGTTGCGCGAGAAAAATCACGATAGCGAGACCATTGACAAAGCCGATCATAACAGGGTGTGGCACGATACGAATGAACTTACCGAGTTTGAAAAGGCCGGCTGCAATTTGCAGAATACCCGCGAGCATAATGGCGGCAAACAAGTATTGCACGCCGTGCGAAGAAACAAGCGAAACCATGACAACCGCCATTGCGCCTGTAGCGCCCGAAATCATACCAGGGCGACCACCAAAAACGGAGGTGATGAAGCCGACAATGAACGCGGCATATAGGCCCACCATGGGATCGACACCCGCAACGAAAGCAAAAGCTACCGCTTCAGGGACTAGAGCTAACGCGACGGTTAAACCGGATAACACATCATTTTTAACTGAGTGTTTTGAAAACTGAGGAAATTCGAACATGTGTTTTGGTCAATATCGTTAAATGAATTTACCCGACACAAGTCCGCAAAACAGTAAAACTGAAATCCATCCTAGAGTTGAATAAACACACTATAGTAGCGCTAACTCAGGAAAAAAGAGCTTGTTTGCACCCGTGCCGAAAGGCTGAGTCGCAAGATGCTACAGAAAAGTGTGATTAAGTTCAATAATGATTAGGGCGATGAATGGATATTTATAAGTAATAAAAAGGGCTATCCGAAGATAGCCCTTGTCTATTTAGCTGATTAAGACATTACACCATTTCTGGTTTCGTCATAGCTGCTGAGGCTTGACTCGTCGCTACTTGACTACCCGCGCCACGCTGTTGATAGCGCTCTGCTCTAAATGGTGCCGCAACAACTTGGATCTCAATAAGCTCTTGAGGGCCAGGTGCCTTGGTCATTGGAGCTGACGCTCGTGCTTTCACCGCTTGTACTACTGTTACAACTGGCGTTTCATCAACTTGTACCGTTGCCGTCTCTTCAAGAATGCTCGCTTCTTGAGTGACAGGAGTTGGTTCTTCAACCGTTTCAACAGCTGGTGCTAACTCCTCACGTTGAGGATTGTTTGTAACAAAGTCAACTTGCACAGCAACAGCAACAGCAACATCAACATTCTCTGATGCGACGACAGGAGCTGACTCTACAATCTCAGCTACTACAACGCTTTGATCTTCGATACTCATCTCAACGACTGCCGGTTTAGCGGCACGGTTGTTTCTCGATCTAGAACGTTTTGGCTTCGCTTCCGCTGGTGTTTGTGCTACGTCAACATCACGACGAATGATGACTTTGCCCATGGCCATTTCAGGGCAGGCAAACCCACCTTGAATTGCTGGCACAATGGCTGGAGACGCAACTACTGCTTCTTTAACAACGTCCTTAACCACTTCTTCTTTCTTAGCAATTGGTTTTGGAATGTAACGAGGCATCACTTTGCCCATGGCCATCTCAGGTGAAGCTACACCACCTTTGCGTAAGCGGAATGGGTTAGGACGACGATCACGTCCGCGTCGACGACGCTGGCCACTGGCACGTAGATGGCGAGGAGATCGACGATTACGACGAGGCTTCTCTTCGCTGTCATTGCCTTCTGCGTCGTCCACATTTTCAATGGTCGTTTTTTCTGCTTTTACAGCCGCTGGAGCCTGTGTGATTTCAGCCTGAACCGCCAAAACGGTATCTAGTTCAGTTTCTTCGCTTTGTTCAATCTGATCTTTAACGCGCAAAGGTTTGTTCAGTTTACGACGCTGACGACGCTCTTTCACTTTTTCAGCTTTGGCGTTTGAGTTCGCTTTTTGCGTTTCTTGGTTTGACCCGCCAAGCGCATCTGCTGCCAGTTGTAACCCTTTCTCTGCTACCTTAGCGTTCGCTTTGCTCTCAATAACAGCTGTTTCGGCTTTATTATTCGGCGTTTGCTTTGGTTTGCGCTTTTGTTGATGACGTGGCTTCACTGAATCATCTAGTGCCTCAACCACATTCTCATCACGATTTCTTTGACGACGTTTACCATCACGATCACGCGGTTCACGAGGCTCACGTGTTTCACGAGTGTCACGGTTATTGCGGCGGCGATCGTTACGCTCTCGTCTTGGACGGCGATTGTTTTTGTCAGCCTCAGCTTTCGATTCTTGTTTTTCAGTGTCTACTTTCTCTTCGGTAGAGCCGAATAAGAAGTTACCCAATGCTTTGATAAAGCGACCGAATAAGCTCGGTTGTTCTTCAGTTTTTGCTGTCTCTTTTACAACTGTTGTGACCGTTGCTGCTTTGGGTGCTGGAGCAGGCACAGATTGAGCTGGAGAAGCGAAGCCTTTCAATACAGGCTCTTCAATTCTCTTTGGTTTGTAGTCGGATTCACCGCTTTCTTTACCTTCAGCTTCACGAAGTGCTTCAAGTTTTTTCGGCAATAAATATGAGAGCAAATCGACTTCTTCACCTTCACGCACACGAATCACTTCAAAATGCGGTGTTTCCATGTCTGAATTTGGAACAACGGTGATCTTCACTTCTTGAATACGTTCAATGTGGTTCACAGAGCGACGTTTTTCGTTAAGAAGGTAAGAGGCGATAGGTACTGGCACAACAGCCAATACTTGCGCTGTGTTGTCTTTAAGTGCTTCTTCTTCGATAAGACGAAGAACAGAAAGTGCGAGAGATTCATTATCGCGAACCACACCTGTGCCACTACAACGAGGACAGATATGATGGCTTGCTTCTGCAAGAGACGGACTCAAGCGTTGACGAGACATCTCTAATAGACCAAAGCGCGAAATACGACCGATTTGAACGCGAGCGCGGTCGAGACGAACAGCTTCACGCAGGCGGTTTTCTACTTCACGCTGATGGCGTACTGGTGTCATATCGATGAAGTCGATCACCACAAGGCCACCAAGGTCACGAAGACGCAACTGGCGAGCGATTTCGTCTGCCGCTTCAAGGTTGGTGTTCAACGCCGTTTCTTCGATATCACCGCCTTTCGTTGCACGAGCAGAGTTGATATCGATAGATGTCAGCGCTTCTGTTGGATCGATAACAATAGAGCCACCGGAAGGCAAACGCACTTCACGTTGGAATGCCGATTCAATCTGGCTTTCGATCTGGTAGTGGCTAAACAGTGGCACTTCACCGTCGTATTTCTTAACGCGATTAACGAAATCTGGGCGAACCAACTGAATGTGTTCTTTGGCACGTTCATAGATGGTGTTGCTATCAATAAGGATTTCACCAATGTCACGGCGTAGATAGTCGCGGATCGCGCGAACGATGACGTTACTTTCTTGATGAATCAAGAACGGTGCTGGATTGGATTCAGAAGCATCTTTGATGGCGGCCCAGTGCTTAAGCAGAACGTTTAAATCCCACTCTAGCTCTTCAGCGCTCTTACCAACACCTGCAGTACGTACGATCAGACCCATACCTTGTGGCAGTTCTAGTGTACTCAGTGCAGACTTCAGCTCAGTGCGTTCATCCCCTTCGATGCGACGAGAAATACCGCCAGCACGTGGGTTGTTTGGCATCAGAACTAAGTAACTGCCCGCTAGGGAAATAAAGGTGGTTAGTGCAGCACCTTTGCTACCGCGTTCTTCTTTTTCGATTTGGACGATGACTTCTTGACCTTCAGTCAGCACCTCTTTGATGCTTGGACGACCTTGGTAAGAGTAACCATCAGGGAAGTATTCTTTGGCAATTTCTTTTAGAGGAAGGAAACCGTGACGTTCAGCACCGTAATCTACAAATGCAGCTTCCAGGCTAGGTTCAACACGGGTAATACGTCCTTTATAGATATTTGCTTTTTTTGATTCATGTCCTGGACTTTCGATATCCAAATCGTAAAGTCGCTGGCCATCAACCAACGCGACACGCAACTCTTCTTTTTGAGTTGCGTTAATCAACATTCTTTTCATTGATAATTTCTCGTTGTCTTTATCTTTATTTGTATTTAATTATCTGTCATCGATTATCGCTATCTCATGGTGCCAGATCCCGTGGTTTACGCGTTGCAGCCTCACGGCTGGAAGGGGATGCTCTAGGGGCACGTCAGTCATCACAAACAAATAAATGCCTGTGACCCGTATTAATATCGGTAATTACTCAACATGAGTGTGCGACGAGTAGTGTGACAGTTATGTCAGTTTTGATATGTCTTACGCCAATTGCTGCATTCAAACACCGACAAACTACTCAATTGCTTGTGGATAATTGGTCGGTTTTGCCTAAAATTCAACCAGACCTACCTTTGCAGCTGTGAACTATAGCAGTGCGCGTTGATATCAGCAACGAGCATTGCGGCAAACGTTGAAAATTTTTCGTGTTTCATTCAATTTTGAGTCAGTTAACTGATTGTTTAATAAACAACGTTAGGTTTATTAGTAACCTGTGAGTAACTTTTAGCGAGTATCTGAATGACGCCGATAAAATTCCTTAGTTTTCCTACCCATCAAAAACAGATAAAATGCCCAGTTCTGTAAGTTTTGGTCACTTGGCTTTGTCGTGACAGCAACATTGAAGTGAACACTAGCGAGTTTATGTTTAGAATAGCGCCATGAATGAAATTAGAACCCAAGTCCAAATTGTCGAAATTGACGACGATATGGCTGGTCAGCGTATTGATAACTTTTTACGCAACCAATTAAAAGATGTTCCCAAAAGCATGATTTACCGAATCGTGCGCAAGGGGGAAGTGCGCGTAAACAAAAAACGTGTAAAGGCGGAATATAAGCTGGCTGCTGGCGATTCAGTGCGTATCCCACCTGTTACGATCGAACAAAAAGAGCAAGAAGCCGCTCCGAGCACCAAACTCAACAAAGTGGCTGAACTGCAAGATTTGATCATTTATGAAGACGATCATCTGTTGGTGTTAAATAAGCCTTCAGGTACCGCTGTTCATGGTGGAAGTGGTCTCAAGTTTGGTGCCATCGAAGCGCTACGTGCACTGCGACCAGAAGCGCGCTTTCTTGAGCTAGTGCATCGCATCGACCGTGATACCTCTGGTATTCTTTTGGTGGCAAAAAAACGGTCAGCTCTGCGTCATTTGCAAGCGCAGTTTCGTGAGAAAACAGTACAGAAATACTATTTTGCACTGGTGATGGGAGAGTGGAAAAACAGCTGTAAAGTGGTTAACGCCCCATTGTTGAAAAACGAAGTGAACAGCATTGTGCGCGTCAATCCAAACGGTAAGCCATCGGAAACGCGTTTCAAGGTGATTGAACAGTTTCCACAGGCAACCCTAGTACAAGCCAGCCCAATTACGGGGCGCACACACCAAATCCGAGTGCACACACAATACAGTGGTCATCCAATTGCCTGGGATGACAGATACGGTGATCGACGTTTCGATGCTTATACCGCTCAGCATGGACTGAACCGTTTGTTCCTTCATGCCGCCAATATTCGTTTTACACATCCGGCGACAGAGCAAATAATGGAAATCAACGCACCGATGGGAGAGCAGTTGGAAAAGGTCGTTCAATCATTGCGAACCAGTCGATAAGGAAAAAGGGATGAGCGAATCATCCCTTTTTTGTATCAACCCAAAACGTGCATGCCTTGTTGAGCCAGTAAGTCAATGAGGTCGATTAAGGGTAGGCCAACTAAGGTATTGGGATCTTTGCCTTCCAACTTCTCAAACAATGCAATCCCTAATCCTTCACTTTTGAAACTGCCTGCACAGAAGAATGGCTGCTCTTTATCGACATAACACTCAATTTGCGCTTGGGTCAGTGGCCGAAAATGCACTTTGAACTCATCAATACAAGAGCGTGTTTCTCCGGTTTCGCTGTTGTAAACCGCCAACCCAGTATAAAACACAATGGATTGGCCACTTTGAGCGGTCAGTTGTGCGATGGCATTTTGTCGATTATGAGGTTTACCAACAATGTTACCGTCAATAACGCACACTTGATCGCTGCCTATCACCAAGCTTGGTTGATTGATTTGACAGGATTGCGCTTTGCTTTCGGCAAGTCTCAAGACCAACTGCTGTGGGGACTCGCCTTCAAGCGGGGTTTCATCGCAGTGTGGTGAGAGAGTTGAAAAAGGAATTGCCAGTTTTTCCAGCAGTTGCTGACGAAATGGTGAGGTAGATGCTAAAACTAGTTGGTAATTTTTCATTTTGGCTTACAATTTGATGGAGCATTTCTGATAGCATAACGGATTGCTGTAGGAGCGTGCTAATGCTCTGTATAACAAGCGCAAAAAAGTACAACTTTTTTGCCTTTTCCTTTGACTAAATTCTTTTTGGAAGATAATATTCGCGCCCTATGCAAAAGGTAAAAATACCGCGAACGGTGGATCCAGCTAAAGCCGCGCAGAAAAGATTGGATTACGATGGCATCATCCAAGCCAGTCTGTTTAAGCGCCTAGCTGAAATGACCGAAGGCGTAAAACGCGACGCAGAAGTCTATTTGTCATTTGAGATAGATGAACAGCGACTCGTTGTTATCTCTGGTAAAGCTAACATCGAAGTCGAATTAGAATGTCAGCGTTGTAATGAGACCTTCACACATCTGAGTGAAGTGCAGTTTACTTATACTCCTTATTACAGTGAGAAAAGTGAGCAAGATGCCCCTGAATGTTACGATTTGGTAGATCTTAACGAATATGGCGAAGTCGATCTCATACAACTAGTTGAAGATGAGTTCATCCTTGAATTACCTCAAATCGCAATGCACGACGAAGCGGATTGTAGCGTTGATTCAAATAACATGGTGTTTGGTGAGATTCCTGAAGAAATTGAGGAAACAAAACCAAATCCGTTCGACGTTTTAAAAAGCCTAAAGCGATAAGCTTTACGCTGAACCCATAACATAGGAGTAGGGTCAATGGCCGTACAACAAAACCGTAAAACACGTTCAAGACGTGGTATGCGTCGTTCACACGATGCGCTAACTACAGCTGCTCTATCTGTAGACGCGACTTCTGGTGAAACTCATCTACGCCACAACGTAACTGCTGAAGGTTACTACCGTGGTAAAAAGGTTATCAACAAGTAAGGTTGATCCTTTGCAAAGTATTACCGTTGCACTTGATGCAATGGGCGGGGACTTCGGTCCACGCGTCACAGTGCCTGCCGCCGTGCAGGCACTGTCTCATTTCCCAGAGCTAAAAGTGATTCTTACAGGTGATCAACAACAGATCACGTCTCAACTTTCCTTCGTGGGCTATAAGCCTAGCGATCGCTTGCGTATTGAACACTGCGAACGCAATATATCTAACTCAGAAAAACCCTCTTTAGCCTTGCGTAACAGCCAAGGCAGTTCAATGCGTCATGCGATTGAGTTGGTTGCCGATGCAAAAGCCGATGCTTGTATCAGCGGTGGCAATACCGGCGCACTCATGGCCCTTTCTCGTTTTATTCTTAAACTGCTGCCGGGCATTGACCGACCTGCTTTGATTTCGGCTTTACCCACCGTTACAGGGGGGAAAAGCTGGATGTTGGACCTCGGTGCTAACGTTTCTTGCGATGCCGATACGCTTTTCCAGTTTGCGGTTATGGGGTCAGCTTTAGCGCAAGAGCATTTAAGTCGCCCCCCGCGTGTTGCGGTATTGAACGTCGGTGAGGAAGAAACGAAAGGCAATGATTTGGTGAAACGTTGCGCTGAACTGCTATCGCAAACACAAGCGGTTCACTTTGTCGGTTACATTGAAGGGAACCAAATTTTAAAGAACGTAGCAGACGTAATTGTGTGCGATGGATTTGTCGGCAATGTCTGTTTGAAAGCCAGCGAAGGGACAGCGCAGCTGTTTATCGAAAAAATAAAAACCAGCATGATGGCTTCGTCGATAAAGGGTTGGATAGCCAGAATATTGTTTTCTGGACTATTTAATGAACTAAAAACACTGAACCCCGACCAGTATAACGGCGCAAGTTTGCTAGGATTGCGCGGCATTGTGATAAAAAGTCATGGAAGTGCTGATGTGTCTGCCTTAGTTAATGCCATTGGCGAGGCGGTACACGAGGTCAAACGACAAGTACCAAGCCGTATAAGCGATCGTTTGGAAGCGGTTTTACTCGAGAGGCATTATTAGTCTTCATGTATAGCAAAATTTTAGGTACTGGCAGCTACCTGCCATCTCAGATCCGCACCAATGCCGATCTAGAGAAAATGGTAGAGACAAGTGATGAGTGGATTGTTGCCCGAACTGGTATTAAAGAGCGTCGTATTGCTGCTGAAAATGAAACGGTAGCTGATATGGGCTTTTATGCGGCTCAAAACGCGATAGAGATGGCAGGTATCGACAAAAACGATATTGATCTGATCATCGTCGCGACGACAAGTGGAAGCCATACTTTTCCTTCATCTGCATGTCAGGTGCAGGCAAAGCTTGGCATCAAAGGTTGTCCTGCATTCGATTTAGCCGCGGCGTGCTCTGGCTTTGTCTACGCACTCTCTATTGCTGATCAACATATTAAAACGGGTATGTGTAAAAACGTACTGGTTATCGGTTCTGATACTTTATCGAAAACGTGCGATCCAACGGACCGCTCGACCATTATCTTATTCGGTGATGGTGCAGGTGCTGTGGTTGTTGGCGCAAGCGAAGAGCCGGGTATTCTGTCTACTCACATCTACGCGGATGGTGAGTTTGGCGATCTTCTTAGCTTAGAAGTACCTGAACGTGGCAAAGATGCCGACAAATGGTTACACATGGCGGGTAACGAAGTATTCAAAGTTGCGGTGACTCAGTTATCGAAACTGGTGAAAGATACTCTAGAAGCGAACGGCATGCATAAATCTGAGTTGGATTGGCTAGTTCCACATCAGGCGAACTACCGGATCATCTCAGCAACAGCGAAAAAACTGTCTATGTCGCTCGATCAAGTAGTGATTACCCTTGACCGTCATGGCAATACCTCTGCGGCAACCGTACCGACGGCATTAGATGAGGCCGTGCGTGATGGGCGTATTCAGCGTGGTCAGACGCTACTACTCGAAGCCTTTGGTGGTGGTTTTACCTGGGGTTCGGCATTAGTTCGCTTTTAATTAAGAATTCTAATTTTGCTGTTGCTCGTGAGTAGTAACAGCATTTTATTTAGCTTCGGTTAAGGAAAATAACTATGAGCAAGTTTGCTATCGTATTTCCAGGTCAAGGTTCTCAAGCAGTTGGTATGCTGGCAGAACTTGGCGAACAGTATGAAATCGTTAAACAAACATTTGCACAAGCGTCAGAAGCGCTTGGCTACGATTTATGGGCACTGGTACAAAACGGTCCTGCGGAAGATTTGAATCAGACGTTCCGTACCCAACCTGCATTGCTGGCTTCGTCGGTAGCGCTCTGGCGTGTGTGGCAAGAGTTAGGTCTTGCTCAGCCAGAAAACCTGGCAGGCCATAGCTTGGGTGAATACTCAGCATTAGTGTGTGCAGGCGTGATTGATTTTCAAGAAGCGATCAAACTTGTCGAGCTTCGTGGTCAACTTATGCAAGAAGCGGTACCAGCAGGGACTGGCGCGATGTACGCAATCATCGGTCTAGATGATGAAGCGATTGCCAAAGCTTGTGAAGAAGCTGCGCAAGGCGACGTGGTCTCTCCAGTGAACTTTAACTCGCCTGGCCAAGTGGTGATTGCAGGTAGCAAAGACGCAGTAGAGCGTGCGGGCGCACTGTGTAAGGAAGCGGGCGCTAAACGTGCTCTTCCTCTTCCAGTTTCTGTGCCTTCACACTGTGCACTAATGAAACCAGCAGCGGAGAAACTCGCGGTTGCACTGGAATCTATCGAATTCAAAGCCCCACAGCTACCAGTGATCAATAACGTGGATGTGGTTGCAGAAACCGATCCAGCGAAAATCAAAGATGCCTTAGTTCGTCAACTGTACAGCCCAGTTCGTTGGACTGAAAGTGTGGAACTAATGAGTGCACAGGGTGTCGAAAAATTGCTTGAAATGGGCCCTGGTAAAGTATTGACAGGTTTGACAAAACGTATTGTCAAATCACTAGACGCAGCGGCAGTAAACGATGTTGCATCGCTTGACGCTGTAAAGTAATAGGGAATAAAAATGACTGACTTATTAAACCTAAGCGGTAAAGTTGCGTTAGTAACGGGCGCGAGCCGTGGTATCGGTCGTGCAATCGCAGAAACTCTGGTTGCACGCGGCGCGACAGTAATTGGTACCGCGACTTCAGAAAACGGGGCAACGGCAATTTCAGAATACCTAGGCGAAAATGGCAAAGGCTTTGCTCTGAATGTGACGGATGCTGAATCGGTTGAAAGCGTACTAAAAGCAATTAATGATGAGTTTGGCGCTGTCGATATCTTGATTAATAACGCAGGTATCACACGCGATAATCTGCTTATGCGTATGAAAGACGACGAGTGGAACGACATTATGGACACTAACCTAACGTCTATTTTCCGTCTTTCTAAAGCAGTGATGCGTGGCATGATGAAAAAACGTGATGGCCGCATCATTAACGTTGGTTCGGTTGTTGGCACAATGGGTAACGCAGGCCAAGCCAACTACGCGGCGGCGAAAGCGGGTGTTATTGGTTTCACAAAATCATTGGCTCGTGAAGTTGCATCTCGTGGTGTAACGGTCAATACTGTAGCGCCAGGTTTCATTGAGACGGATATGACTCGTGCTCTAAATGATGAGCAACGTGCCACCACTTTGGCGAATGTTCCAGCAGGTCGTCTTGGTGATCCTCGTGAAATTGCGGAAGCTGTGGTATTTTTGGCGTCGCCAGCTGCTGCTTACATCACTGGCGAAACACTGCACGTCAACGGCGGAATGTATATGGTCTAAATTATGTTCACTGTCTGTGCATGATTTAGGTCAAATATGTAATGAAAATCGGTTAAAATCGCGTAAATTGTGGTTTGACCAGAAAAGTTGGTCTTGCAACTTTTAATAGTTTGAATAAACTACGGAAAACATCGCATAAAGCGAACTCTGTAAAGGAAAAGAAAAATGAGCAACCTCGAAGAACGCGTAAAGAAAATCATTGTTGAACAACTAGGTGTGGATGAGTCTGAAGTTAAAAACGAAGCTTCTTTCGTAGACGACCTAGGCGCTGATTCTCTAGACACCGTTGAACTAGTAATGGCACTAGAAGAAGAATTCGACACTGAGATCCCTGACGAAGAAGCGGAAAAGATTACAACTGTTCAAGCTGCGATCGATTACGTAACTGCGAACGCTCAGTAATCATCTCCCCCAGGCGGTCACCTAGACCGCCTGTGTTTTTTCTAACTTCTTCTATCCTCTCATAGAAATTCAATCCCCGGAGAATTATATCGTGTCCAAGCGTCGTGTAGTTGTCACTGGCATGGGTATGTTGTCACCGGTTGGCAACACCGTAGCAGAATCCTGGAAATCCCTGCTTGAAGGCAAAAGTGGTATCGTCAATATCGAACATTTCGATGCAACTAACTTCTCTACCCGTTTCGCCGGTTTGGTAAAAGACTTCAACTGCGAAGAATACATGTCTAAAAAAGATGCGCGTAAAATGGATCTCTTTATCCAGTACGGCATTGCAGCAGGTATTCAGGCTTTAGACGATTCAGGTCTTGAAATTACGGATGAAAACGCACACCGCGTTGGTGTTGCGATCGGCTCTGGTATCGGCGGTCTAGATCTTATTGAAGCAGGCCACACCGCTTTAGTTGAAAAAGGCCCACGTAAAGTTAGCCCATTCTTCGTTCCTTCAACCATTGTAAACATGGTTGCAGGTAATCTATCTATCATGCGTGGTATGCGCGGTCCAAACATCGCGATTTCTACGGCATGTACTACTGGCTTGCATAACATCGGCCATGCAGCGCGAATGATCGCTTACGGCGATGCTGACGCTATGGTTGCTGGTGGTGCAGAGAAAGCATCCACACCGCTTGGTATGGCTGGCTTTGGTGCGGCGAAAGCTCTTTCTACTCGTAACGATGAACCACAAAAAGCGTCTCGTCCTTGGGATAAAGATCGCGATGGTTTCGTATTAGGCGATGGTGCTGGCATCATGGTACTTGAAGAGTACGAACATGCAAAAGCACGTGGCGCAAAAATTTACGCTGAGCTGGTTGGCTTTGGTATGTCGGGTGATGCTTATCACATGACTTCACCAAGCGAAGACGGCTCTGGTGGCGCTCTAGCGATGGAAGCGGCAATGCGTGACGCAGGTATTGTTGGTACACAAGTGGGTTATGTGAACGCTCACGGTACATCAACACCAGCAGGCGATGTGGCTGAAATTAAAGGCGTAAAACGTGCTCTTGGTGAAGAGGGCGCAAAACAAGTTAAAGTATCTTCAACAAAATCTATGACCGGCCACCTACTTGGTGCTGCAGGCTCTGTTGAAGCGATCATTACCGTGTTGTCGTTGGTTGATCAGATCGTTCCACCAACCATTAACCTGGATAATCCAGAAGAAGGTTTGGATATCGATCTTGTTCCACATACTGCGAAGAAAGTGGATATGGAATACGCGATCTGTAACTCATTCGGCTTCGGTGGAACAAACGGCTCACTCGTATTTAAGAAAATCTAACACTCATTTAGGTTTCTGAAACTTGTATTTAAACGGCTTGATGCTTAGCATTAAGCCGTTTTGTTTTTATTGGGATATAGATAGCATGTATTGGGTCAATGGCGTTGTAGCAACGGAAGTTTCTCTCTCAGACCGATCATTCCAGTATGGTGATGGCTGCTTTACCACCATGAAAACATTGAATGGCCAAATCGAGCATTGGCCATTACATATTGAACGTATGGAAGCGTGCTTACAGGTTCTTTCTATTCCTCTCCCTGATTGGGCATTGGTTGAACAGTGGCTACACCAGGCTGCGTTACCGGATGCACGAGGTGGGTTGAAATTGCACATTAGCCGCGGAGAAGGCGGTCGCGGTTACAGTCCCAGTGGTGTTGCTACGCCAAATGTTACCATCTCGAGTTTTTCCTATCCTGTTCATTATTCCCAATGGCAACAACATGGTGTAGAGCTCGGTGTGTGTCAAACACCACTCGGTATCAATCCTATTCTTGCAGGACACAAGCATAATAATCGTCTTGAGCAAGTTCTTTGCAAAGGGGAGCTCGATGCGTTGGGGTACCAAGATGGGGTGACGTTTAATGTGCAAAACCATGTGATTGAAACTACAATAGCCAATCTTTTTTGGGTTAAGAATGGTGTACTTTTTACTCCCGATCTCACTTTAAGTGGGGTATCTGGTGTGATGCGTCGCTTGGTGATGGGCGAAGCACAACGTCGTGCGATAGCGTGTCAGGAAATCAAAGCAGACTTGTCCTCTTTATTGGCGGCTGAGGAAGTATTCATGACCAACTCTTTACTGGGTGTTGCTCCGATCAATCAGATTCTCGAAACCCGTTACCCAATTGGTGCCACAACACGATATTTTCAAGGAATTTTTAACTCGTGATAAAAAAAATAATAGGGCTGCTCTTTGTTGCCGCGTTGATGATAGGCGTTGCTACTTTTTGGGCATATTCACAAACCAAAACCTACGTTAACCAACCGCTCAAACTCGAGGGCAGTGAGATCATCACCATTCCTTCAGGAAGTGGTTTTGGCCGCACATTGGCCATACTGACAGAGAAAGGCTGGATTGAGGAACCCACACCTCTGGCGCGCTTAATTCCAAAACTCTACCCAGAAATTAATCGAATTAAAGCAGGTACTTACCAAATCCAATCAGAGATGTCGCTTTATCAAGCGTTGGAAGTGTTCAATCTTGGCAAAGAACATCAATTTACCATCACATTTGTCGAGGGAAGTCGTTTCCAAGAATGGATGGTGCAGATGGCACAAGACCCTTATTTGGTTCATGAATTGGCAGGTTTGAGCGAAGCAGAAATGGCCAAGCGACTGGAGATTCCCTATGAAAAGCTTGAAGGCCTTTTTCTTGCGGAAACCTATCACTATACCTACGGCACCTCTGATGTTGAGTTACTCAAACGTGCACATGAGAAGTTAAATCGAGTGCTGGATAAACATTGGCAGCAGCGTCAAGATAAGTTGCCGCTAAAAAACAGTTATGAAGCGCTAATTTTAGCTTCCATTATTGAGAAAGAAACCGCGATTGATGAAGAAAGAGAGCGAGTTGCGTCTGTATTTGTGAACCGCTTAAATAAGCGAATGCGCTTGCAAACGGACCCTACGGTGATCTATGGCATGGGAGAGGCCTACGATGGCAACATTCGCAAGAAAGATCTGCGCACGCCAACGCCATACAATACTTACGTGATTAACGGATTGCCACCGACGCCGATTGCGATGGCGGGAGAAGCCTCTATCGCTGCCGCATTAAATCCAGAGGACAGCAGCTATCTTTACTTTGTCGCTAGCGGTAAAGGTGGGCATGTGTTCTCAAAAACATTAGCTGAACATAATAGAGCAGTAAGAGCATATCTGCGGGAATTGAAGAAAAGATGAAGCAAGCAAAATTTATCGTCATTGAAGGTTTAGAAGGCGCTGGGAAAAGCACGGCAATTCAAACGGTTTTGGACACATTACGCCAAGCAGGGATTAATGAGATTGCACAAACGCGCGAACCGGGTGGCACACCTTTGGCGGAAAAGATGCGAGCTCTGGTGAAGGAAGAGCATCCTGGCGAGCATTTGCACGACATGACGGAGCTGCTACTGCTCTACGCTGCACGAGTTCAGTTAGTTGAGAATGTCATTAAGCCTGCGCTACACGAAGGAAAGTGGGTGGTGGGTGATCGTCATGATCTCTCTTCCCAAGCGTACCAAGGCGGTGGTCGTCAAATTGATGCAACACTAATGAAAAATCTGCGTGACACTGTATTAGGAGAGTTTAAGCCAGCCTTTACTCTGTATATGGATATCGATCCTAAAGTGGGCTTGGAGCGAGCGAGAGGGCGTGGAGAGCTCGATCGCATCGAAAAAATGGACATCAGCTTTTTCGAAAGAACACGTCAGCGTTATTTGGAGTTAGCGAAGAGCGATGCGTCTATCGTTACGATTAACGCAGAGCAAAGCATTGAGCAGGTCGCGAACGACATTCGATCTGCGCTCAACCTTTGGCTAGAACAGTTACAGGATTAAGGTTTTGACACACTATCCTTGGTTAGCATCGACATGGCAAGGGCTGCAGTCCGCCATGTCGGCACAGCGGTTACCTGGTGCCATCTTGTTGCAATCTGACGTTGAGCTCGGTGTTGACGAGCTTATCGAAAAGTTTTCGGCGGCTTTGCTGTGTAAGACTTACCCTGATGAGGGGTGTGGCTTTTGCCATAGTTGCGAGCTGTTAAAGTCGCAAAACCATCCTGATCTTCATTTCATTAGGGCTGAGAAAGAAGGCAAGGCAATTACGGTTGAGCAGATACGCCAATGTAACCGTCAGGCACAAGAATCCTCTCAAATGGGCGGATATCGTTTGTTTGTTATCGAACCTGCGGAGGCGATGAACGAATCGGCTTCCAATGCGTTGTTAAAAACATTGGAAGAGCCGTCTGGTAGCTGCCTATTTATGTTGATTTGCCACGATAAGAAAAGGTTGTTGCCCACTATCATCAGCCGTTGTCAACAGTGGAACATAACGCCTCCTGCGGTCTCGGAGTCAATGCAATGGTTGCAGCAACAAGGGGTCAGCGTGAATGAGTCCTTTCTGAAATTGGCTCATTACTCGCCCGTGACGGCAATGCACATGGCAAAAGAATCAGAGTTTCAACACTATGAAAAACTCGAAAGACAGTTTGTGGATTTCTTAATTCAGGCGGATTCCGACTACGTGTCACTGTGTCAGACAATTCAAGCCGCGACGTTACGTAATCTCTCGTGGTTGTGGTTACTGCTTTCTGATGCGCAGAAGGTTCATTTTGGCTTGCAAAATGAAGAAACATTGCAAGGTAGTCAAGCGCTAGGGCAACTGCCTTTGAGCGGATTACAAACCTCAATGGTAAAACTCAATCAATTAAATCAACAGTTACATCAGTTTTCGGGTTTAAACGAAGAACTGATGATCATCAACTGGTTAATCGAAACTAGAGAGGCATTATGTTTGTAGATTCTCATTGTCACCTAGACAAATTGAATTACGATGATCTGCACATAGATGTTGCTGACGTGATCAACAAAGCCAAGCAGGTAAATGTGGAGCAATTGCTGTCTGTCGGTGTGACATTGGATTCTTTTCCAAAAATGCTTGAGCTCATTGAGCCTTTTGACAACGTACACGCCTCTTGTGGAGTGCACCCATTAGACGTGGAAAGTCCCTTTTGCTTCGACAAAATGAAAGCCTATGCCTCGCATTCTAAAGTTGTGGCTATTGGTGAAACGGGTCTTGATTATCACTATAAGCCAGAGACGCAAGCCTTGCAGCGTGAACGTTTTGAACAGCAAGTTGCACTCGCGGTTGAGCTGAATAAGCCACTGATTATCCATACGAGGCAAGCGAGAGAAGATACCTTAGCCATTCTTCGCAATGGGGGGGCAGACAAATGCGGTGGCGTGATTCACTGTTTTACCGAAGATCTTGCTTTTGCTGAAGCGGCAATGGCACTCGGTTTTTACATCTCTATCTCGGGGATTGTCACGTTCAGACAAGCAACGGAGCTTAAAGAGGTTGTAAAACACATTCCTTTGGAACGGTTGTTGATTGAAACGGACTCCCCGTACTTGGCACCTGTACCTCATAGGGGCAAAGAGAATCAACCTGCCTATGTTATCGAAGTTGCTGCATATATCGCACAGCTTAAAAACATTTCCTTGGCAAGCGTTGGTGAAAAAACCACCCAAAACTTTAAAAATCTTTTTTTGCGATAGAAAAAGAAATATTGATTAAAAAGAGAGCAAATGCTCTCTTTTTTTATTTTTAACCCCATAAAGTAAATTAATTTTTCTTGTTAACTAAATCTGTTGATTGAAATTGTCGAAATTTAATCAAATGTAATTTTGTTACTAAAAATAACATTGCAATCAATTTTATTTACCCATCGAAATTAATAGTGTTATTAAAATAACCCATATAAAACAATGATATATGATCTGATGTGAGCCTATTGATAGGCTTATTTGTGTGTGATCCGTGACTTGTTTTGAAACTAATTTTCGTAACTCTGTAGAAAGTTTGAGGGGCATCAAGATATATTTAGAGGCAGAAAATATAATGCAACATGTGGTTACATTTTCATTGGGTGCTAACATTTAGGCTACGGGGGTGTGCCGTTAGAACCCAAAATACTTATAAATTAATCAGGAGCATAAACATGTTTAAAAACCTTTTTGCTAACCTGCAAAAAGTGGGTAAGGCGCTGATGCTACCAGTATCAGTTTTACCAGTTGCAGGTATTCTACTAGGTGTGGGCGCTGCCGACCTTAGCTTCATTCCAGATATCGTATCAAATCTGATGGAGCAGGCGGGTGGTTCTGTATTTGGTCAAATGGCACTACTGTTTGCTGTAGGTGTGGCACTTGGCTTTACCAACAATGACGGCGTAGCAGGTCTGGCTGCGATCGTTGGTTACGGCATCATGACAGCAACACTTGCAGTTATGGCTGGCGTAATGGGCGTTGATAAAATCGACACAGGTGTTCTTGGCGGTATCCTAGTCGGTGGTGTTGCTGCTTGGGCATTCAACCGTTTCTTCAAGATTCAACTACCAGAGTACCTAGGCTTCTTTGCAGGTAAACGTGCTGTGCCAATCATCACGGGTTTCACCGCTATCGCTCTTGGTATTCTACTATCCATCGTATGGCCTCCAATCGGTGGTGCTATTGCTTCTTTCTCTGATTGGGCTGCTCATCAGAACCCACAAGTTGCGTTCGGTATCTACGGTATTGTTGAACGTTCTCTTATCCCATTCGGTCTGCACCACGTGTGGAACGTACCATTCTTCTTTGAAGCGGGTAGCTGTGTGAACGCTGCAGGCGAAGCTCAAAATGGTGTTCTAACGTGTTACCTAGTTGCAGATGAAGCTTCTCGTGCTGCGGGCAATGGCTTCGGTCAGCTAGCCGGTGGTTACATGTTCAAGATGTTTGGTCTACCAGCAGCAGCGATCGCTATCGCACACTGTGCTAAGCCAGAGAACCGCGCGAAAGTAATGGGTATCATGGCGTCAGCAGCTTTGACTTCATTCCTAACCGGTATTACTGAGCCAATTGAATTCTCATTCCTATTCGTTGCTCCTGTTCTATACGGTATCCACGCTCTACTAGCGGGTTCTGCATACGTTGTTGCTAACACTCTAGGTTTTGTACACGGCACTTCATTCTCTCACGGTCTGATCGACTTCCTAGTTCTATCTGGTAACGCACAGAAGATGGTTCTAATGATTGGTGTTGGTCTAATCTACGCAGCTATCTACTACGTAGTATTCCGCTTCGTTATTCAAGCGATGGATCTTAAGACTCCAGGTCGTGAAGATGAAACGGAAGAAGCAACAGCGACTTCTGGTTCAGACCTTGCTGGTGAGCTGGTTGCTGCATTCGGCGGTAAAGCAAACATCACAGGTCTAGATGCATGTATCACTCGTCTACGTGTGGCTGTTGCTGATACAGCAGCGGTAGACCAAGATAAATTGAAAAAGCTAGGTGCAGCCGGTGTTGTTGTCGTTGCTGGTGGTGTTCAAGCTATCTTCGGTACTAAATCTGACAACCTAAAAACTGAAATGGATGAGTGGATCCGTAACCACGGTTAATCCCTAACACTCATTGATTGACAAAAGGAGGCTCAGGCCTCCTTTTTGCCATCCGGCTCAAATCTTCACCACCTCATTTGCAACGAATTATCGTAGGGCTAACCGTTGGCTGACATGGCGATATGGCTATGCGGACAAAATTGCATCACTGATATTACAGAGCAACGCAAAACCTGAGCTGTGGCGATGTTTACAGCTTTTGTTTTTTATTAATAGGACGTTTAGATGAAAAAGTGGTTAGTGGCTTCTCTTTGTTTATTTCCTTTCGCTACTCTAGCTGCAGAACAAAAGACCGACCTTGCGGTCGGTATGGCAGTGGACCAGCAGTTAAGTGTCGTGATTGAATTGAATCAGCAATACCGAGGGGTGATTGGTAATGATGGTTTAGCATTTGATTACCTCGCCAAAAAAGGCACGTTTAATCAAGATATCCCTGTGACTTGGTATGTTGGCATAGGTGGTTGGGCTGAGTGGAATGATGACTTTGGCTTTCGCGTACCGTTGGGACTCAATTGGGATCTCACTCACGGGTGGGACCTGTATGGTCAAATACAACCAGAGCTCAGTTTATACAAAGGTGCAGAACTGCAGCTTGGCGGTGCGGTAGGCATTAAATATCAGTTTTAGAAGACAAGAAAACCGGCTTAAGCCGGTTTTCTTTTATGTGCCGTAGTCTCGAGGAACAAGAGACAAGTTATTGTTTGTCCATCGCACGTTTAATACAAATGGCAGCACCACCCCAGGTAATTCCTAGGCCAATCAGCATCATAATAATTGCGCTCGTTGCCATAATTATGCTTCCTTACGATTTGTTGCGTTGATAACAAAGCCCATAACAAACAGTGCTGCGATAATTGCCCAGCCAAGCGTTAAGTCATAACCACCGTAGCCTTCGGTAAACAGTGTCATCAGCTTGGTAGCAAGAATCACAGCAAGAACGGCTGGGGTAATAAATTTCAAGCAAACATCGAACCAAGTGCCAATCGTGAAATCAGAAATCTTGTTCACGTATTCGCGAACATCGGCCACTTTGTTAAGCAGCCATGCCATAAGTACGATTTCAACCAAACCTCCGACCATGATACCGACGTTGTTTGCAAAGTGATCAACGAGATCGAGCAGTAACAAACCACCATTGGTTGCAAATGCCATAGAGACAACCAGTCCACTACCGATAACAATCGTAGCCGCTTTTTTACGGCTCCAGTTTAGTTTGTCAATCAGTGCAGAAGTCACCGCTTCCATAATTGAAATATGCGAGCTTAGACCTGCTACCACCAACGCTAAGAAGAACAATGGTCCAAGGATGTATGGAATAGGTAGCAAGTTAATGGCCGCTGGGATCGTAACAAATGCAAGGCCCACACCAGCAGACACCACTTCTGTGATCGGTTTTCCCTGCTCTTGTGCCATATAGCCCAGTACCGAGAAAATCATAATGCCTGCAAGAATCGAGAAACCGCAGTTGATTAATACGGTCATGAAAGCGTTGTTCGTGATGTCCGATTTTTCAGGTAGATAGCTTGAATACGCCAGCATGATGGCAAAACCGATACTGAGGGTAAAGAAGATCTGCCCATATGCAGCGGCCCATACTTTAACATCCCAAATCTTGCTAAAGTCTGGTTCGAACATGTAGTTCACACCATCCAATGCGCCAGGTAAGAAGATCATACGGCCAATCAACAGCAGTACCATGATGAATAGAATCGGCATCATGATTTTTGATGCACGCTCAATACCGGATTTTACGCCGCCGATGATAGCGGCATAGGTGATCCCCCATGCAATCAGCATCGCCAAAGCAATTTTCCATTGGATGTCGCCTAGATTGGTTGGTGAGTTATCGCCCAGCGCCAGATATTCACTGAAGAAAAAGGCGTTGGTATCACTTCCCCAACTTTGTGTAAATGACATCCCAAAGTAGGAGATTGCCCAGCCAATAACGGCGACGTAGTACACCGCAATAACGGCCGCTACGCCAACTTGGAACCAACCCAACCATTCAAACTTAGGGTGGATTTTACCTAAGGTTGCTGGTGCTGAGCCGCGATATTTTTGTCCCATACTGAACTCTAGGATCATAAAGGGAATGCCCGCGGTGACCATAGCAAAAAGGTAAGGAATAAAAAATGCACCGCCACCGTTCTCGTAAGCCATATATGGGAAACGCCAAATATTGCCTAAACCGATCGCTGAACCGACGGCCGCTAAAATGAATCCCGCGCGGGATCCCCATTGTTCTCGCTTCATAATAAACTCCTTTACGACTCCCTGAGGAATGAAGCTTTTCTCTTTGAGTGACGAATATGTATGAAAAACGGTCTCTCATACTGTATTTGAGCAATTAACCTAATGTTAATGTCATTGTTAGTTTTTATGTCGAATCAAGAGAGAAAGTTTAGAATTAAAACCCAATTTGTTTGATGTGTGTTTGCGCTGGTTGAAATATTCAACTGTCGCGTGTGATGGAGAGTAGCGATTTATTTTGCGTTAAGCAATAGAATGTAATTGTTAAATATGGATTTGTTTTTTGTTTTTATTTGGATTCTAGCGGTATATGCAAAGTTAAGTGATGGTGTTTTGTTGAGTTTTTAGTGGAATGTTTTGGTCTGTAGGATATCGCTGGGGGATGTTACTTTTTAAAGTTTTTAGGGCGTATAACTGATTTTTATCCGCCCACTAGAATATTTTTGTTGTATTAATGTTAAAACTTGAAGGTTAATCCTAAATTAGATTGAAATTGGTTTACCCAATCGGTTTCAAACTGAATGACACAGTTTTGACCAGTTGTTGGTACCACACAGGCAGCACTTGAATTGTTATCAACCACCGTGCCAAGCCAGCGGACTTGCGCTGAAACAGACAAGTTACTTGTTATTGGGTACTCAATACCACCGAAAATGCTGGCTGAAAATCCGACTTTATCATTTGCCCAATCGACATCAGCGTAAGAAGCACCAAGGCCTAATCCTAGGTAACTATTCAATCCTGAGTCTGTCGGGTAGTAAACACTACTTTGAAGGTGTAAATAGTGGAAACCGTACTCATGTTTGATGACATCCACTTCTGAGTTTTGATATGAGTAGAACAAGCCAACTCTGCCTTTATCAAGTGGGGTTTCTAAAGCGATAGCATAGGTGGCCGATGGGTTGAGGTCGAAGCTTTTTTGATTTTCATCTTCAACGGCCCCACCGATTGTATAGCCGAGAAATGGCGTAACCATAATTTGATTTGCTATTGCCGGAGACGAAACATGAAGTAGTAGGATACAACTCAGGAGAGAAAATCGTTTTAACATAATAAAGTCCTTTTTCGCCAACTGTTTATTTGTGATGTTCACGTCAATTTTGCATGACAAGTTTAGACAATTGCCATACATCCCCCATACTGATGTTACTACTTTGTTGCAAATGGAAGTTTCTTATGGAACAAGAATTAAAATCAGCCTTAATCATCACAGCAACTGTCTTTGCTGTTCTACTCTCTTTTGGTTTAATTGCGATCACTGCCGCTTAAATTTAGGTAACGCCGATGGCAATAAACAGTGGTATTGTCACGAACAGTTACACCAATCTTGACAAAGATCGGTATGCGAAATATCAACAAGGGAAAACATCTTTGGTTGCCCAAGGCGGTGGCCAAAGAGGAATTTTTACTGCCGGCGTATTGGACGCTTTCATCCTCTCTGACTTCGATCCCTTTAATGAGTTCTATGGTACGTCTGCTGGCGCATTGAATTTGTGTGCTTACTTGTGTCGTCAGCATGGACTAGGAAAAGCATTCATACTCGATCTCACCACGGATTCTGAGTTTTTTAACTTATTTGGTTACATTCGGCAGAAGCAATATCTGGGTTTGGAATGGGCGTTGGATAAAATTCGCTCTTATCCTTATAAGTTGGATCTTGATCTTGGTGAATCCATATTGGGTGAACGACACGCGTATGCTTCGGTGACGGAAACATCGACATTAACTGACCGTTATTTACCGATGTTTGGTCCGTTATGGCATGACACCATGTTGGCAACGTGTGCTATTCCGAAGCTATACGCACACCCTGTAATGATAAATGGCACCGAGTATGTGGACGGTGGCGTATCGGCGTCCGTGCCGGTGCAGGAGCCATGGCGACGCAATGCGCGCTCTATTGTGGTTATCCGAACTGAACCGTTTAGTGCAACTGACAATACGACGCCGATTAATCTAACAGAGATGAAACCGAGAGAGGCGGATTGGTTTCGTAATTCATTCGGTAATGTACAGTTAAAATGGCAGGATAGGGTGAGCCGTTGGCGCGAAGATTGGAGCTTGTTCTTTCAACAGCAAATTGCCGATTCCCAGGCGATACCTGATCACAAATTTCGTTTGTTAAATGGTGGGCGTTGGTTATTTGGTGCCGATAACATCTACCGCCTTAGTCATCTGATTGGCGACAATTTTGATTCAGGGCTGGCCGATATGTTGATGGTACATTACCAAACGTACTCTTTAACCCGTGATTTTCTTGCTAAGCCACCTGACGACACCTTTATCATTCAAATTACACCGGATGCCCCTCTTCGCTCGAGCTCACTACTCAGCAGTAAGGATGACCTGCTTTTTGATTATGAATGCGGACTCAAAGCAGGGTATCGCTTTATTGAAGACTATGACTTGGTAAAACGGAATAGGATGTTGGAACGCATTTCTTAGTGTTCAACACGAACCCATTTATTCTCACTCTTACTTGGCAAGTGGTTCAAAAAGGGACAGCCTCAACTTGCTTTGCTTTGCTTTGCTTTGCTTTTTTTAGAGGTGATCTTCAGCGGTAGATAGGGGGCTATATGTTCATCATTTTACCTGTTTTCTTCCATTTTCATCCCATTGTTCTTCACGCAACACTGTTAGCTCGCCTTAGAACTGAGCGTCAAACAGTATGATTCTTTCTAGCCAAGCGTTGCGCTTGGGAAATATTGTTATAATATAACAAAACTCATTTGTGATCCGAACGTTGAAAAACAGAGTATCAACCCCCATAGTTGAATTGCAGATGAGACAACATCATGTTTAACAGAACCGTTAGATTAGAAGTAACCAATCAAGTGAGTAGAGATATGGCGGAAGTCCGAGCCAGGGTCGATTTTAAAGTCGGTGCAAAAAGTAATATTGATGCGGAAATTCTTTCATTTCGTGGTTTGAAGACCGACAAAGAGCACGTGGCTGTCATTTTTAAATCGGCCGATAAAACGCAGGCAGTTCCGATGGTTCGCATGCACTCAGAATGCCTAACTGGCGATGTGTTCCACTCATCTCGTTGTGACTGTGGTGAACAGTTGGAAGAAACCATCAATCGTATGGGTGAGTCTGGCGGCATCATTCTTTATCTTCGCCAAGAAGGTCGCGGGATCGGCCTTTACAACAAAATCGATGCTTACCGTTTGCAAAGCGAAGGGATGAATACTTACGAGGCCAATAACCATCTTGGCTTTGATGACGATCTTCGTGACTTTACGGAAGCGGCACAAATGCTTGAAGCGTTGGGTGTGAAACAAATTCGATTAGTGACCAATAATCCGAAAAAAATACGTGAGTTAAAAGAATATGGCATTGATATTGTTGAAGTCGTCAATACTTCTGCACATATCAAAGACGGAAATGAGAGCTATTTGAAAGCGAAAGTTTCCCACGGAAAGCACCACTTGAAAGTTTAACTCGGTTCTTGCTTAGCAATAATTGATAGAAAGCTCCACAGTTGTGGAGCTTTTTTTGTTTGTCACTTGCAAAAAAAATGTAACTTTGTATTATCTGGCGACTAATAGTGCAAATAAGAATAATTAGCACTACGAATAACAAACAAAAATGCTCAACAAGGATGCTTCAGATGAATGCAAAAACTCTATTAGTCCAATCTTTAGCAGTGACAACACTGTTTGCCAGTGGTCACCTGCTTGCCGCGAATGTTACCAATCAGCAAGTTGTCGAGCATTATGCTGACGTTGCCCACGCTGTTTTTGCGGATTCATTGACAACCGCACAACAACTTGAAAAGAAAGTAGAACAGTTTTTGTCTGCGCCTTCAGCGGCAAAGTTAGAAGAGGTTAAGCAGGCGTGGCTAGCTGCTCGAGTGCCTTATCAACAATCTGAAGTGTTCCGTTTCGGTAATGCCGTTGTGGATGATTGGGAAGGGCAGTTGAATGCTTGGCCATTAGACGAAGGTTTGATCGATTATGTTTCAACCGACTACCAATATGAGCTGGGTAACGAAGGGGCGAAAGCCAATATCGTTGCGAACACAACGCTGAAAATTGGCGCGTCGCAACTGGATGTTTCCGTTATTACACCTGAGTTGATCGCAGAGCTCAACGAAGTCGGTGGCTCTGAAGCTAACGTGGCTTCTGGCTATCACGCCATTGAGTTTTTACTTTGGGGTCAAGATCTTAACGGTACAAATGCTGGTGCTGGTCAACGTGCTTACACGGATTTTGTTGTGGGTTCGCAATGCACCAATGGTCACTGTGATCGCCGTGGCGCCTATCTAAAAGCGGCGGCTCAGCTCCTCGTCACGGATCTTGAGTGGATGGAAAAACAATGGTCTGCGCAAGAGAAAGGTAACTACCGTCAAGAATTGCTTGCTCAGTCGGCAGAAAATGGTTTGCGTAAAATGCTGTTTGGTATGGGCTCGCTTTCGCTTGGTGAATTGGCCGGTGAGCGTATGAAAGTGGCACTAGAAGCGAACTCGACAGAGGATGAGCACGATTGTTTCTCGGACAACACTCATAACTCACACTACTACAACGAGCAAGGTATCTATAACGTTTACACCGGTATCTACAAACGTGTTGATGGCTCACTGCTCACAGGACCAAGCCTACATGATTTGGTGGCACAACAAGATAAAAACGCGGCCAAAGAGATCCAAGCACAGTTTGATACCACTCGTGCGCAAGTAGGCAAGTTAGTTACATCTGCGGAAAAGCAAAATCAACATTTTGACCAACTGATTGCAGCGGGCAATGCGCAAGGCAATGCGCTAGTGAACGAAACCATCATGTCATTGGTGGCGCAAACCTCAGCGATCGAACGTGCGGCTAAGATTGTTGGCATCGACAGTCTAAATCCAGACACCGCGGATCACGAATTCTAATAATTATTATCATATTTAGAGGGCTCATTAGAGCCCTTTTGCTGTTTATGCAGTTTAGTAGGAAGCAATTCAATGAAGCCGTACTTGCTCAGCACTCTCATCGTGCTCTCTTCAACCGCGTTTGCCAACGACCTTAAATCTGGTGGTGACACCAGCGTTAAAAAAGAGGGTCCAAATGCTTTTTCATTACCTGCAGCCAATCTTCCAATGAGCAAAAGATTGGATTTTAGTGTAGGCAACAGTTTTTTCCGCAACCCTTGGGTGTCTGCGCCGGCCTCAACGGATGCACGTGATGGCCTTGGTCCACTGTTTAACACGAATGGTTGTCAAAACTGCCATATTAAAGATGGTCGGGGCCATCCTCCTGAAAAAGGGGACAGTCATGCCGTATCAATGCTGGTGCGCTTGAGCATTCCAGCACTCACGGCGGAGCAGAAAAAAGCGGTGATCACCAGTGGTGTCATTCCTGAACCGACTTACGGTGGTCAGTTACAAGATTTTGCTCTTCAAGACCAAAAACCGGAAGGGCAAATCAGCATCCGTTACAGCGATGTACCTGTTACATTCAGCGATGGGACGACGGTGGTGTTGCGTAAGCCGACGGTAGAGATCCGCGATCTGGCTTATGGAGAGATGCATCCACAAACCTTGCTTTCTGCTCGTGTCGCACCTCCGATGATCGGTCTTGGTCTGCTTGAATCGATAGCCGAAGAAACCCTGTTGCAGTGGGCTGATGAAGACGATCGCAATCAAGACGGCATCTCAGGAAAACTCAATAAAGTGTGGGATGTGCAAACTCAATCCCTCGCAATTGGTCGTTTTGGTTGGAAAGCGGGTCAACCGACCTTAATGCAACAAAACGCGGCGGCGTTTAACGGTGATCTTGGCTTAACCAGCCATCTCTTCCCGCAAGAAAACTGCACCGATAGACAAGATCTCTGTCGCAAGTTGCCCAATGGTGGCTCGCCCGAGGTGAGTGACAACATTTTGGATTTTGTTGAGTTCTATTCTCAGCATTTAGCGGTGCCGATTCGTCGCAACGTGAATGATCCGCAGGTCAAGCTCGGCGAGACGCTGTTCGTTCAATCAGGCTGTGAGAGTTGTCATAAGCAGACGGTGAAAACCGCCAAACGTGAGGCATTGCCTGCATTGTCAGAACAAACCATTCATCCCTATACTGATTTATTGTTGCACGACATGGGGCCAGGTTTGGCAGACAATCGACCAGAATACCTAGCCAATGGTCAAGAGTGGCGAACACCGCCGTTGTGGGGCATTGGTTATACGCAAGAAGTGAATGACCACACTTATTTTTTACACGATGGAAGAGCACGAAATCTGATGGAAGCGGTACTTTGGCATGGCGGTGAAGCGGAAGCTGCCAAGCAAAACGTGTTGAAGATGTCAGCAAAAGAGCGCGATGCGTTGATCGCTTTCCTCAATTCGCTATAGGGAGTGGCAATGAAGATCATACACATTTCACTTGCAATGAGCGCGGCGCTGCTCGTTGTCGGCTGCCAATCAACCACAGACTCGCACAAGGTTTCACAACATCGTAGCGAAGCGGTTTACCACCTCGAACGAGCGGCGGCAGCCACTTTGGCTCAAGAAACTACAGAACTTGTTAGCGCGTTTGTGCATTACTGCCAGTTGCCAGAGGCGGGCATGGAGACCGTCAAGAAACAGTGGCACCGCAGTATGTTGAGCTGGATGGCGTTGCAAGGTCAAGAGCGCGGACCTGCAGCGGCGCTTGAGCAAAGCTGGAACGTACAATTTTGGCCAGATAAAAAGAACACCACAGGACGTAAGATGTCCGCATTGATTCAGCAGAACACAACGTGGAAAGCAGATGACATTGCGGCACAAAGCGTGACAGTTCAAGGTCTTGGTGCGATTGAATGGCTACTTTATGATGAAAGTTCAGATCTCAGTCGAAATGCTCAAACTTGCCAAACTGGGGTCGCGATTAGCCGTCATCTCAATCAAAACACGCAACGTATTTCAGATGCATGGTCAAGTAACCCTTGGGCATCGCTCAATGAGAAAGAGTGGCACTCAGAGTACATTTCACTGCTGTCAAACCAATTGGAATATGCGATGAAAAAGCTGAGCCGTCCGTTAGCCAATATTGGTCAACCTCGCCCTTATTTTTCTGAATCATGGCGCTCTCAAACCTCGCTTTCCAATCTAAAAGCGAACGTGGAAGCATTAAAAGCGCTTTATTTAGCCAATGGAGAGGGGCTAGACGCTACATTGAGGGGAATGGATAAAGCAGAGTTGGCAGATCGAGTGGTGAATCAGTTTGATGTCACTTTAGCAACTTGGCCTGAGCAAACGAGCTTGTTTGCAACATTGCAAGACAAAGAAGGCTATCGAATGGCGTTGACTCAGTTACGCAAACTGGAGCAGTTGAAGTACCTCATCCACGATGAAGTGGCGGTCGAGTTGGGCGTCGTTATAGGATTCAATGCAACCGATGGTGACTAACGAACAACGACGAGCTTTATTAAAAGCTGCACTGTTTGGCGTGAGCGCACCGCTCATGCCTTTTGGCTGTGCATCAACCAATCAAGATGCGAGACAAGCTGAACCCGCATTGGTGGGATGCGCGATTCGTGGGCGTAACCAATATACAGCGGTAGTGGCTGATCAATATGGCCGACCACTACAGCAGTTGCCGCTTCCTGATCGTGGCCATGGTGTCGCCACCAATGCGCATGGACATGCGACGGTATTTGCACGTCGTCCGGGTAGTTTCTTCATGGTGTTTGATTATCACTCGGGAGAAACCATCCATCTGCAAAGTGCTCATCCCGAAAGGCATTTCTATGGCCACGGTGTCTACTCTCATGCCGGGGATTACCTCTTTGCCACCGAGGGAGAGCGCAGTACAAGCCGAGGTATCATCGGTGTGTACGATGTCCGCAACCGTTATAAAAAAGTCGCGGAGCTCAGCGGATTTGGCATTGGCCCTCATGAGGTGATCATGATGCCTGATGGTGTATTGGCAATTGGTGTTGGCGGCATTCATACCCTTGGTCGCGCGCCATTAAATTTGGACACCATGCGGCCATCGTTAAGTTACCTCTCACAACAAGGGAAACTGTTGGAGCAAGTTGCTTTATCGGATCCTAAGCTTAGCATTCGGCATCTCGCTCACGATGGTGCGGAAACGGTGTTATGTGGTCAGCAGTATCGAGGTGAGCCGGATGAGTATCCATCGCTGTTGGCGATGCACACTCGTGGAGGAGAGATGATTCCATTGCGTGCTGAACCAGAGCAGTGGGCTCGTTTTAATCATTACATCGCCAGCATTGCGGCAACATCCGATTGGATTTTGGCCACCTCACCGCCGGGCAACTGTTATGGTATCTGGTCTAAAGCCACTGGAGAATTGGTGGAGTTAGCCGCACTGCCTGATGCCTCAGGCGTGGTGGTTTACCAAGATCAGTTTCGCGTGAGCTCTGGAGCTGGAAAAGTGATCACCACATCGGTCCAGATGGGTAGCTCTGAGATTCAATCGAATATTCAATGGGATAATCACTGGTCAAAAGTAATTTAAATCGCGTTGTTTGAATTCCTTCCCCTGTTTTTTTTGAACTTTGCCATACTTAAGCAGTACGGAGAATTTCGCAGGGGGCTGGGATGATGGTAAAACGAGTGATGATGCTGTTGTTTTTTCTTATCTCCAGTTCCGTATGGGCAAGCTCTGGACTGGATCAGAAGCATTGGCTGAATAGTCACTCTGCCGTGTTCGCTTATGTACAGTTTCCTCTGCAGGTGGAACGTCTCTATGAGGAAAACCACCATCGTTTAATTTGGTCAGATGAAGAAGCGACAGCACAGCTTGAATTCCAGTTGGAGTTGATCAAATCGGCGTCAATTAGCCCTTACTTTGAGTATCAGATAGACAAGTTAAGACGATACAAAACGGAACAGATGTGGTTTGAATATGACATCGTTGCTACCGACCTGTTGCTTTCCTATTTAAGTTACTTAGAAAAACTTCCGACACATGGGCAAGATTGGTTGTTTACCCAGCCATTAAATCAAAGTCTGCCAGCGCCTTCGCTGGCAATCACCAACCGATTATCTGCGGATATTCAAGCGGGCTATTTGGCTACGTTTGTGCAGTCGCTACGCTCGCCTCTTCAGCGCCATCAGCATTTTGCTAACCGCTATAGTCGTCTACTTAAGGCGAGAGATTATGCCATTCCTCTCTACCATCAAACTGGGTTACTTAAGCCTGGTGAAAAACTTAATGACCGGGAAGCATTGATTCGTCGCCTTGATATTGTCGGTTTAGAGACACGAACTCTGAGAAAAGATGGCCTCTACTATGATGCTGAGTTAGTCAGCATTATCCAGCAGTTCCAAAAAATGCATGGGCTACGTCAAGATGGTGTCATTGGGCCAATCACCATCAAATGGCTCAACATGACCCCCGCTCAGCGGCTGCATTCTATGGCGCTCAACTCAGAGCGCTCTCGATTGTGGCCGGAAGAACGTGACCTTCTGGTCTTGGTTAATGTACCTGGCTATGAGATGAAGTTTTGGTACAAAGGAGAGGAGATCTTCGAATCCAAGGTGGTGGTTGGCAGAAAGAGCCGAAAAACGCCGATTATGGTAGGAAAAATGGATGGTGTGGTACTTAACCCTATCTGGAATGTACCTAAAACCATCATGGTTAAAGATATTTTGCCGAAAGTGAAATATGACCAAAGTTTTCTCTCCCAGCAAAACATTGAAATTGTCGAAGGGTGGGATTCACAAACGGTCGTCAACCCACAGTCCATTGATTGGACCAAGGTATCGCTAAACAAGTTTCCCTATAAGATGCGTCAATTGTCAGGAAATCAGAATGCTCTGGGTTTGTATAAGTTCAATATACCCAATAAACGGGCGATATTCCTGCATGACACACCGTCAAAAAGCTTGTTTCAAGAGGATAGCCGAGCATTCAGCTCTGGATGTGTTCGGGTAGAAAACGCTGATCAGTTTGCCTTAGAGCTGCTTAAAACTCAGGGGCTGGAGCAAGAACTGAGTAATGTCTCATCAAGACAAGAAGCAAACACCATGATCCCTTTGAAACACCGTGTACCTGTGCACATCATCTATCAGACGGTGTGGTTTGAAGGTGAGGAGATCAATTACCGGGATGATATCTATCAATACGATTTGGTCGATAATCACAAAGGGTGAAAATTGAACAAAATTTTACATAAGAAAAAAAGAGAGTTTACTCAATAACTAATGATTACTTTTATAGAATGTGTCCACTTTAGGCGCATTTTATGCATTTGACGAGGGAAATGTCATTCGATAAGGTTCGCTGCTGATGTCATTTTAAGTGGTACCTTATTACATGTCTGAGCAATACTCTCGACGACAGTTTCTTCGCATCACCAGTGGTGGTTTGTTGTTGGCAACCGCAATGCCGAAGCTTGCTGTTGCTTCGATGCCTGATCAACCTCGTTCGTTGGCTTTGAATAATTTGCACACCGGAGAGTGGTTGGAAACCTGTTATTTTGACGGAAATGCTTATCTCGATGAAGAGTTAGCACGGATTGACCATTTATGTCGTGACTTCCGCTTAAATGAAGTGCATCCCATGGATCGTCGCTTGTTTGATCGCCTAACTCAGATCCAAAAACTGGTTGGAACGGAGAACGAAGTGCAGATCATTTCTGGCTACCGCTCGCCCCAAACCAATGAAGCCTTGAGAGCTAAGTCGTCTGGCGTAGCCAAGAAAAGCTATCACATGCTTGGACAAGCCATCGACTTTCGCCTTGATGGTGTGAAACTGGCAACCATTCGCGATGCTGCACTAAGTCTCAATGCTGGTGGTGTGGGTTATTACCCAGGTAGCAACTTTATCCATATCGATACAGGCCCAGTTCGCTCTTGGTAGTGGCTTATTCTTGTTTTTCGGTGCTTCCGGTGTCATAGTTTCGCCCAGTTCGAAATTGACCGAGGTTGCTATGGCACTTAAATATCAGATTGTTCCCGTTACTCCATTTGCACAAAACTGTTCGATTGTTTGGTGTGATGACACCATGAAAGGCATCGTCATCGATCCTGGTGGTGATGAAAAGCAACTTGCCGTGATCATCAAAGAATTGGGTGTGGAAGTGATCAATTTGGTATTAACCCATGGTCATTTGGATCACGTTGGCGGAACCGAGCGTCTGGCTGAAATGCTTGATGGTATCGAGATTGTTGGTCCTCATAAGGCAGACAACTTTTGGCTACAAGGTCTGGAAGGACAAAGTCAAATGTTTGGATTTCCGTTGACAGAGGCGTTTGAACCAAATCAATGGCTCAATGATGGTGACGAAGTGCGTTTTGGCAATCAAGTGCTGCAAGTGCTTCATACACCTGGGCATACTCCTGGTCACGTGGTGTTGTACAGTGAAGAAGCGCGTCGTGCGTTTGTCGGAGATGTGTTGTTTAATGGCAGCATTGGTCGTACTGACTTTCCGCAAGGCGATTTCAATACGCTGATCGCGTCAATCAAGAATAAGTTGTGGCCATTAGGTAACGACGTCACCTTTATTCCGGGCCATGGCCCAGAGTCAACTTTTGGCCACGAGCGTCGAACTAATCCGTTTGTGGCTGATGAAATGCCGCTCTATTAAGGGTAACAGAGCTTAATGAGCGTGAAATAAACGCGCTATGGTTGGTCTGGCTCTGCCGCGGCAAGATAGCGTCGTGTCAGGCCAACAAACTCTTCCGCAGGGCGATCTAAGTCCTGAGCCGATATAAAAATATCGTAATCAAAAAAAACTCGCTGATAGCGCATTCGGTTGGCCAGCATGGCTTGTAATCCGGTATGCTCGCGGCCTTCCTCATCAATAAATGGTGTTGCATCTAATACCATTTCTTCGAAGCGGCTTTCACATTGATGTTGTCTTGCACCTAAATACAAAAGTGCACGTTGGCTCAAAAGAACCTCTGTCGCGACGCGTGGGCACACCGCATTGAGGTAAGGAGAATAGCGCTGAAGCTTAATCCCGATCCATGGCAGTGGTTGATGCCAACCTTCGCTCTCGTAAGTACAAATGCCGATGCGCTCAACGTTGCGCCATTTCACTACCCAACCTCCCCGAAATAGATGTTGCTGGAAATGGGTTGAGGTCAGGGTGTAGGCAACGGTACTTCGTTTAATTAAGTAAAGGGCAAAAAGCGCTATGGTGATAATCAAACCGAGTGAAAGTAGGGCTTGTTGCCAGCCGGGAGACAAGATGAGCAGTAGCACGGCAACGAAGACAAAAATCACCCATAACCCTTTTACAAAGGCTGAGTTAGTGGTCAGATAGCTATTGCTGAGTTGCAGTGTTTGCATTGTGATTGATTTACCTACTTTTTGTGTTGTGTCCAGCCTGCTGGCGAAAAGTTGTACGTTGGCATAGCCAATTAAGTTCATTATCTTATTGATTAAAGAATAGTCTCTCTCCGTTCATAACGCATTTTTCGCCACTGTTCACTGCTTAAGCCTACAAATCGAGCTGAAATTTTGGTATAAAACGCGCTTCAAATTTTCATCCCTGCTGATAAGCAGTGAACTGGAGACACATTCAATGAGACTTGCTCATAAGCGTAAAGTGCAGATGAAACTGCAAAAACGCATTAAAGCAGCTGTAGCGAATTTGGCTACTGCATCAAAAACAGTTAAGCCAGCTGCAGAAAAAACCGTCATCTCTAAGTCAGTGGCTGAGAAAAAAGTCGTTGCAACTCAAGTAGCAGTACCTTCAGCAGTGAAAGCAGACATTGCACTGACGCCGAAGCAACAGCAGGTGCTGGATATCGTTGCGGCTAACGCAGAAGGTATCAATCCAAAAAGCATTGGTTTAGCTGCGGGTCAAGAAGACGCGAAAGCCGCATCTTGGGCGACGGGAGCATTGAAAAAGTTACTTGACGATAATCTCGTGAAGAAAGAGCAACTCGCGGGTAACAAAGTTCTCTACAAGCTCATTTAATTTTATTCGCGAGTAAATTGATTCAAACCCTCAGCATCGCTGAGGGTTTTTTATATCGGGTGATATGTCCTTTCACTCGTTATCCATTTTGTATCGACCTGGTCACATTTTGGACAAAGTTTGTTAAATATTACTGTTAATAATACTTAGTTGTAACTGCGTACTGCTAGCTTTCTTTCGTAGATATTAATTTCGTGTATTTCAAATGAATAGTTTGCATGTGGCGATCTGGCTACGTATTTATACTTATTTAAAGTAAGTGGCTGACCTTCTTTTCTATCGAGCGATTGCGTGTTCCTGCCGATTAACAAGTTTCGTTTTTTGTTACATGTTTAACATGAATTTCAAGTGTCAATAGAAGTGACATGAATTAAAACAAAGGACGTGAAACATGAGTCTTATCCAAAGAACGATAAAACGAGTGCTAAAAACCACTGCAGTTGCCGCTGCTCTTGCTTTCGTGGCGACATCGGCACACGCAGCTGAAAAGGTATACCGATTGAAACTGGCAGAAACTTGGGGGCCAAACTTCCCAATTTTCGGCGATGCAACAAAAAACATGGCCAAAATGGCAGAAGAGATGTCAAACGGCCGTTTGCAAATCCGGATTGATTCCGCCAACAAACACAAAGCGCCACTTGGTGTATTTGATATGGTGAAATCTGGTCAGTACGACTTGGGGCATTCTGCATCCTACTACTGGAAAGGCAAGGTCCCAAACACACTTTACTTCACGTCAATGCCTTTTGGCATGTTACCTGCCGAGCAGTATGCCTGGTTCTATCAAGGTGGCGGTATGGAGCTCATGGAAAAAGTGTATGCACCTCATAACCTGCTGTCGTTCCCAGGTGGTAACACCGATACTCAGATGGGCGGCTGGTTCCAAAAAGAAATCAACTCGGTCGATGACTTACAAGGCCTGAAAATGCGCATTCCAGGTTTTGCCGGTGAAATCCTAGCCGAACTTGGTGCAAAACCAACCAACATTGCCCCTGGTGAGCTTTATACCTCGCTTGAGCGCCGTACCATCGATGCGTTGGAATGGGTTGGCCCGTCACTTGACCTGCGTATGGGCTTCCACAAAATTGCCCCATACTACTACACCGGTTGGCATGAGCCAGGCACAGAACTCCAATTCTTGGTGAACAAACGCACTTGGGATGGTCTGCCTGATGATTTGAAAGCGATTCTGAAAGTCGCAATGAAGACTGCAGCTTATGACATGTATGTTCAATCTGTGCATGAGAGTGGTAAAAACTGGGCATCGATTAAATCTGAATACCCGAATGTTCAGGTGAAAGATTTCCCTGCATCGGTAATGACGGCGCTACGCAGTGCTAACGACAAACTGCTGAAAGAACACGCAGCGCAAGATGCACTAGCAAAAGAAATTCAAGAATCCCAAGCGGCTTACATCAAGCAAGTTCGTCCTTGGACAGACATTTCTGCACGTGCTTATCTAAATAGCCAAGCACAGTAAGAAATTCGTCAGTTCCCCCTGACGAGAAGCCCAAGATAGCTCTAGCTGAAAGGTGACGAGCATACTAAAAAGCTCCGCTGGTACTGCCAAGCGGAGCATCTTTCAAAGTTCCATGGAGTAGGGAATGAGAAACCTAATTTATATTGAGCGTCTCTTTAACCGCTTTGGCGATCTTCTAGGATGGGTTTCCAGCGTGCTGTTTATTTTGCTGCTGGCCAACGTTGTCTACGATGTCGTTATGCGTTATGTGTTCAATGACGTATCCATCGCCTTCCAAGAAATGGAGTGGCACCTGTTTTCGGCGGTCTTTCTGCTCGGTATTCCTTTTGCGTTAAAAGCGGGTGGTCATGTGCGTGTCGACCTCTTTTACGAACGTCTTTCCCACCGTGCTCAAGCGATAATCGATTTGCTCGGAACCGTATTCTTTTTATTTCCTTTCTGCCTGTTAGTGGCGTGGTTTGGTATTGATTTCGCGAAAGAGAGCTATGCGCTTGGCGAAACGTCGGGCGATCCCGGTGGCTTGCCCTATCGCTGGGTAATTAAAGCGATTATTCCACTTTCGTTTGTTTTTATGGCAGTGAGCGGTGTGGGTTTGCTGTTGCATTCACTTAATAAAATCGTTAACCCGCATCTTATGCATCACTCTTCATCAGATAAGTCGTAAGGAAATCAAGATGATCGGTATAGTAATGTTTTTTGTAGCGCTCTTTGCGTTACTGCTTGGTTTCCCTGTGGCATTTACCTTTGGTGGTATTGCGCTGTTATTTGGTGTGTGGGCAGAAGGGGTAGAAATGTTTGCCTTCATGCCGTATCGCATTCAATCCATCATGGAAAACACCGTATTGATGGCGGTGCCTCTGTTTGTGTTTATGGGCTTGGTGCTGCAGAAAACCCGTCTTGCAGAACAGCTGCTTGAATCTATGGGCAAGCTGTTTGGCAGTGTGCGTGGCGGTTTGGCGATTTCAACCGTGTTGGTGGGCGCTCTTTTGGCGGCTTCAACCGGCGTTGTGGGTGCTTCTGTCGTAGCGATGGGATTGATCTCATTGCCAGTCATGTTGAAGTACAACTACGACAAAGGGCTAGCGTGCGGCACTATTTGTGCGTCAGGTACCTTAGGGCAAATTATTCCGCCTTCGATTGTCTTGATCCTATTGGGTGATGTGCTCGGCGTGCCAGTGGGCGATCTGTTCCAAGCGGCCGTGTGGCCGGGAATTGTGCTTGTGGGTGTGTATGTTATCTATATTTTGATTTATGCAAAACTGAATCCAGAAGCTGCTCAGCCGATGGAGCGCGATGATACCATCAGCCGCAAGCAAGAAGTTGTCAAAGCGTTGAAAGCGGTGATCCCGCCATTGGCTTTGATTGTGGTGGTGCTTGGTTCCATCTTTGCCGGTGTTGCGACACCAACTGAGTCTGCTGCGTTAGGTGGTGCGGGTGCGATTGTGCTGGCTGTTTTGTATAAGCAGTTCAGTTGGGGAATGGTGTACGACTCAGCAAAAGAAACCGTGAAAGTCACCGCAATGGTGTTCGCTATTTTGCTAGGCGCGACAGCATTCTCAATGGCCTTCACTTACACTGGGGGGGATGAGCTGGTTGAAGAATGGATGTTATCAATCCCGGGTGAAAAATGGGGATTCTTGATTATTACAATGTTGGTGATACTGATCCTCGGTTTCTTTATCGATTTTGTCGAAATCTGTTTCATCATTGTGCCAATTCTTGCGCCTGTCGCTGAGATTTTGGGTATCAATATGACTTGGTTTGCCATTCTAATCGCGATGAACTTGCAGACATCATTCTTGACGCCTCCCTTTGGTTTCAGTCTCTTCTACCTCAAAGGCGTGGCTCCTGCAGGAGTAACGACGCGAGATATCTATCGTGGCGTCATGCCATTTATCGGCCTGCAGATACTGGTTTTGATTTCATTGCTGGTTTTCCCATCGTTTTATGGGATGGGTTAAAGCGAGTCAATTAACGGATTTGTGACCTAAAGGTTTCTTTATTAGTGCCGTAGTTGATAGAGTGAAACTGCTTCCAGGAAAGGAAGCAGTTTCTTTATCAGGGACTTGAATATGCCGCTGAAAGTTAAATTAATTTTGCTAACGCTTCTGCCGCTGCTGTTGGTTTCTGCTAGCATTAGTTGGATTTCTATTTATCAAGCGAGAACGCTAGGGCACAAAGAAGTGGCCATTTTTCAACAGAGCTTGATCAAATCACGAGAAAGCGCATTGAAAGACAGCGTTGATCAGGCGCTCGATGCGATTTCTTATCTCTATAACAATCCCGACCTTCCTGAGCACGAAGCGCAGAACCGTGTCAAAGCGCTGCTAACACAAATCCGCTATGGCGCAGATGGCTATTTTTTTGCTTATGATAAAAGTGGTACTAATCTCGTTCACCCAATCTTACCTGAGTTGGTGGGTCAAAACTTACTTCAACTACAAGATCAAAACGGCGACCATCTTATTGAAGCATTGCTCTATCAAGCGCAAAGTGGCGGGGGATTTCACCAGTATCTTTGGCAAAAACCATCAACAGGGGAAACGGTACCCAAACTGAGTTATGCAGCGTGGTTAGATAAATGGGATTGGATGATTGGCACTGGCCTCTACATCGAAGACATCAGTCAAGAAGTGGCCAATATGCAAGAAGCGATAAACAAGAACATTGAGACAACGTTCTTTTCGGTGGTGGTGATTCTGTCGGTCACCGTCTCTGTTATTGTCGTGCTGACTTTGGCGATTAACTTACACGAGCATCGACTCGCTGACAAAAATCTTAAGGAACTTGCCCACAAAACCGTGATGTTTCAAGAGGACGAGAAGAAGCATCTTGCGAGGGAGCTTCATGATGGTATCAATCAGCTTTTAGTCTCAAGCAAGTGTCATTTAGAGCTCCTTGCACACAAAGTTCAAGATCCAACACTGCGTGTTCATCTTGATAAATCGCAGAACTCTTTGACGACTGCGATCAATGAAGTACGACACATCTCGCATCAACTGCGCCCGAGTGCTCTCGACGACATCGGCTTGGAAGCTGCGTTATCGCGATTAATGCAAGATTTTCGAGCTCACTCAGGCATAGAAATTGACATTCTATTTGATACCCAAGATCAGCGTTTGAAGTCGGAAGTGGCGACGACTTTGTATCGCGTGGTACAAGAATCATTAAACAATATTGAAAAGCATTCTGGCGCTAAAAAAGTAACGGTGAGTTTGCAGCAACTGGGCAATGTTTTACAGTTGTTGATTCGAGATGATGGCTATGGATTTAATGTCAATGACGCTTTGCGAAAAAGAGGCATTGGCCTACGTAATATGCGCGAGCGGGTGGAATTTATTGGTGGTGACTTTGAGCTAATGAGCGAGCCCGGCTTTGGCACAGAAATTACCGTGTTGTTGAATTTAAATGGATTGATTTATGGATAAGCCAATTCGAGTGGTGATAGTGGATGATCATCAAGTGGTTTTAGATGGCTTTATGGCTCGTCTAGAAATGGAGCGTGAAATCAATGTAGTGGGTACAGCCAGCAATGGATTAGAAGCCTTGGATGTGGTGAAAAAACAGAAACCCGATGTTGTACTTATGGACATCAGTATGCCCATTATGAACGGAATTGAAGCAACTCGAATCATTAAAGCCGATTGGCCAGAGGCAAAAATCTTGATGCTGACGATGCATGACAACCGCGAGTACATTGTGAAAGTGATGCAAGAAGGGGCGGTTGGCTACATGTTGAAAGAGATTTCAGCAGAAAAAATGGTGCAAGCGATCAAGACCGTCAACCAAGGCTCGACCTACTTCTGTGAATCAGCCACGCAAACGTTGTTTACTCAAGCGATCATTCCCGCGTCTCAGCGGCCAAGTCCCTTGAGCCGTCGAGAAGAAGCGGTGCTTAAGCTCGTGGCTCAGGGCCATAGCAGCAAAAAAATTGCGACTTTGCTGAATATTAGTTATCGGACGGTCGAGACTCATCGGCATAACATCAAACATAAATTGGATGTCAGCTCGACAGCAGAGCTAGCCAAATATGCGTTAGAACAAGGCTTAATCGATTAACGCGATAGCGTGACTAAGAATCTTGTTCCGTTTTGGCGATGTTGCCAATTTCAAGGATAGGGGCAACCTCAATTTGTTCGGCACTCATCATGCTAGAAATGCGTTGCACGGAAGAAAGCAGCAAGGTCTGTTCCCACTCCTGCAGCTTTTGAAACTCTGAAATAAAGTTTTCTTGCAGTGGCATGGGAGCTTGCTGGAGCAACGCCGTACCTGACTCAGTTAAGGTCGCATGCACTTTTCGTTTATCTTCTAGGCTACGTACACGTTGTACATGGCCATTTCTCTCTAATCGGTCGAGTATGGTCGTTGCTGTTGCTTGGCTCATATTCGTATGGTTTGACAACTGACGAATTGTAACTTCCCCCAACTCATTGATGGCCCTCATTAAGATCAGTTGTGGCGCCGTTAGCCCTGACACTTTGTTGAGTTTTTTTGAATGGAGATCGATCGCTCGAATAATTTGTCGAATTGCGATCAGGACTTCTTCATGTTTTTCCACTTGCCGCCTACCAGATATTTTACTGACGTGATCTTGGACGATTTAAGCGCAGTTATCGCTTAATTTTATACTTGGCCGCTCTCATTAACTTAACAGTAGAGATTGTCTAACATTCTAATGTTGAGAGAGGAACCAAAAGTTGCCAGATTCTATCGCATAATTGAGTAAATTTCACTTCGTTGTGTAATATTTAGATGTCGAATTAATTTCCTGTATTTGCTTTCTGATTTAATGCTGTATATAGCCATTAAATCTGCTAATCATGCCGAGAATTTGCTTTCTGTACTGATTTTCTGTTAGGGTATTACTCGTTTTAAAAATATAAATGTGTTGTTCTCTAACTAATTTTTGGCTGTATTTTCAAAATTAGTTAGTGTCTTTTGAAAAGTTATCGTTAAGTGAGTGAGAATGACAAAAGGTATAGATAAGTACAGTATTGACAGTACGGACTACACCGTTGGACAAGATAATGTTCAGCGTTGGGGGTTCGATGTTCACAACCCAGTTTTCGGCATCAGTGCTGGATTAGTAGGTCTTTTTTTAGTTGCTGCATTAGTGTTGGATGCGCACACGATGAAAACCGCTTTAGACGGTATTAAATGGCAAATCATCGGCGCGTTTGACTGGTTGTTTATTTGGTCAGGTAACCTCTTTGTTGTGTTTTGTTTGGCGCTGATTGTTTCGCCACTTGGTAAAATTCGCTTAGGTGGCCGAGATGCGGTTGCGGATTACTCCTTTCTATCTTGGATCGCGATGCTATTTGCTGCAGGCATGGGTATTGGTCTGATGTTCTGGAGTGTAGCGGAACCTGTGGCCTACTTTACGGGTTGGTATGAAACACCACTCAATGTAGCACCGAACACACCAGAAGCGGCCAAATTAGCGCTAGGCGCGACCATGTTCCACTGGGGATTGCATCCTTGGGCGATTTACGGTGTTGTTGCACTCTCGTTGGCCTTTTTTACTTACAACAAAGGCCTGCCGCTTTCGATGCGCTCTATTTTTTACCCTTTGCTGGGTGATCGTGCATGGGGTTGGGCAGGGCACCTAGTTGATATTTTAGCTGTGGTCGCCACCTTATTTGGTCTTGCCACTTCCTTGGGATTGGGCGCACAGCAAGCCGCCAGCGGTATCCACCATGTGTTTGGTGTGGAAGCGGGTCTTGGCCTACAAATTGCGGTGATCACCGTGGTGACTTTGCTGGCTGTGGTTTCGGTTGTCCGTGGTATTGATGGTGGTGTAAAAGTCATTAGTAACATCAATATGCTGGTGGCGTTTGCTCTGTTAGCGTTGGTTGGCTTGATTGGTTGGGCGGTCAGTGTTGGTTCCGTTTCTACCACCTTAAGTGCCTATATTGAAAACATCATTCCTTTGAGTAATCCAATTGGTCGAGAAGACGAAGCTTGGTTCCAAGGTTGGACTGTCTTCTACTGGGCATGGTGGATTTCATGGTCACCATTCGTAGGCATGTTTATCGCTCGTGTATCAAAAGGTCGCACCGTTCGTGAGTTTATGACCGCGGTGTTGCTTGTGCCGACCGCAGTAACATTACTTTGGATGTCGGTCTTCGGTGGTTTAGCGATTGACCAAGTGATCAACGGTATTGGTGAGTTAGGTACGCAAGGGCTAACCGATGTGCCACTGGCGATGTTCCAGATGTTTGATCAGCTTCCATATGGCACTTTACTGTCGGTTATTGCTGTGGTGTTGGTGTTGGTGTTCTTTATTACCTCGTCGGATTCAGGTTCATTGGTGATCGATTCCATTACCGCGGGCGGTAAAGTGGATGCACCTGTGCTGCAGCGTGTATTCTGGGCCTTTATGGAAGGCGCGATTGCCGTTGCTTTGCTCTGGGTCGGTGGCACCGAAGCGATACAAGCACTGCAAGCGGGGGCGATTTCTACCGCGCTACCGTTTACGGTGATCCTATTAGCAATGTGTGTTAGTTTGCTTATGGGGATGCGTACTGAAAAGCAGTAATGATTCATACTGAGTTCGTTTTAAAAGCCAGTCTTTGTTGACTGGCTTTTTATTTGTCGTACGGTATAAAAATGACACTGATAAATGCATGGATAACAAAGGCTTAACGTACTCTGTTTGCTGTAATAATTAGTGCATCAATAAGGGATTCTGTGTAATATCGCAGGCGAAAATTTGTTCCCCCAACAAGACCTTACGACATGAAATTAACCCTGAAACAAAAGCTCATAGGCGCAAGCCTATCGGCGGTAGTGATCATGGCTACCGTTTTGACTTGGCTGTCTGCTGGACAGCTGTTTGATCAAACCCGTAATGGCGTTTACGCTCGAGCAGAAAGCTTGGGTGTGGCGGCTTCACAAGGCATTTCTGACTGGATTGCGATTCGTAAAGACATTGCTCGCGCGTTTAACGATTACAGTGAAGAAAGCGATGTGGTGCCGTTTTTGCAGCAAGCGCGTAAAGCCGGCGGATTTGACGACATCTTTTTAGGTACGCCAGCTGGTGATATGTACCGCTCTCATCCAGAGCGTAATCGCCCTGATTATGATCCTCGTGTTCGCCCTTGGTACAAGGATGCCACAGTCGCAGGCAAACAAATCATTACTACTGCTTATCAAGATGCGATCACCAATGCGCTACTGGTGACCATCGCAGAACCGGTCAACCGCGGTGGTAAAATGGTGGGCGTTGTCGGTGCCGACGTTTTGATCGACCAGTTGATCAGTGACGTGATTAACCTAGACGCAGGCACCAATGCTTATGCTATGTTGATCGATACCCAAGATGGTACTTTCCTGGCTCATCCGGATAAGAAGCTTGCACTCAAACCTATCAATACTTTATTGAAACAATTTACATTGCAAGATATCGAGCGCTCTGCGTCTCAAGGCCATATTGAAGAGGCGACCATCAACGGCAAAGCTAAGCTTTTCTACTTCACTAAAGTACCTGAAACACCTTGGATGTTCGCGATTGAAATGGACAGAGCAACTGAAGAAGCAAGCCATAGCCAATTATTGCGTGAAATGATGATCACCGCAGTGTTGATCACCATCGTGGTGATTGTTGCGGTTTCTTGGTTGGTGGGCTTCTTGTTCCGTGACCTAGGCCGCGTATCTAAAGCACTCGAAGAGATCGCTTCAGGTGAAGGCGACCTAACGCAACGTCTTGAGCCTCGCAGCGATGACGAAGTGGGCAAGCTGGCGGAAAACTTCAACCGTTTTGTCGGCAACATGCACACAATGGTGAGCAAGTTGAGTGCCGTGTCAGCTTCGTTGTCTGAGCAGGCGAAAACCACAGCAATGCGTGCAGAAGAGCGCAGTCAGCGCATTTCTCATCAGCAAGATGAGATCAACATGGTCGCGACGGCAGTGAATGAAATGGCAGCCGCAACCCAAGAGATCGCGGGCAATGCCGACCACACGGCGCAAAATGCGGAAGAAGCGGTTTCTGCCTGTGTTCATGGCTCTGAGCAAGTGACACAGACACAAGGTTCGATCCAAAACTTGGCAAAAGAAGTGCAAGTGGCGACCAATGTTATCCAAGAGTTGGAAGCACACGGTAATGCCATCAACACCATTCTTTCTACCATTCAAGGGATTGCTGAGCAGACCAACTTACTTGCACTGAACGCAGCGATTGAAGCGGCGCGTGCGGGTGAGCAAGGTCGTGGTTTCGCCGTGGTGGCCGATGAAGTTCGCGTGCTAAGTCAACGTACCCATGCGTCGACCAAAGAAATCCAACACACGATTGAAATGCTGCAAGGTACAACCGTTCAAGCGGTGGGCATTATGGACGACAGCCGTCAGCTTGCGGGCACCAGCGTTGATGATGCGAACTCTGCAGCGGTAAGCTTGACGCAAATCCACACCGCCGTTGAGCGTATCAGTGATATGGCAACGCAAATCGCGTCAGCAGCAGAAGAGCAGGCCTCTGTTACCACCGAGATCACGCGTAATACCGAAGGGATCCGCGACGTCTCAAACGAGCTCGCGTACGAAGCGCAGCAAGCGGCTTCTCAAGCTGCGATGCTTTCTGAGCTCTCACACGAGCTGGAACAGGAAATCCGACGCTTCAAACTGTAAGCCCTGTTTTTTACACACCAAAAAGGAGCTGGTCATTCAGCTCCTTTTTTATGCTCGAAACTTGAGGATTGTTCTACGCTCTTGGCAATCGCTGTTCTTGGTTTTTGCCTTGGCTATCGCCACAGCTCCGAAACAGGCGTTTGCAAGGAAAAATGATGGGCGATCTGTGCCTGGAATAGCTCGGCGGTGGCAATGGCATCGGTGAGTGCATGGTGCGCGGAATAATCGGGTAGGCCATAGCGACGACGACTTTGGGCTAAACGGACTGAAGGAAGCGATTTCCCTTTGAGTCGATTCAGCCAGCCACCAAATTGCTGTTTTGCCCACTGGCTTTCAATTTCCATGGTGTCGATCAGGGGAAATTCAATGCCTTCATTGATTCGCTTACGTAACGCGCTATCAAAAAATGGTCGCTCAATATGTTGGTAGTGGACCACCACCACTTTACCCGCAAGGCAATCAAGCACTTCATCCAATACGTCGATTAAGTCAGGCGCGCGCTGAACTTTGCTGTGCGTAATACCATGAATGACGACGGACTCTTCATGCAACTGGTTTTCCGGTTTGACTGTCCAATAGCGTGCTTGTTGCAGCCGTATTCGGTGTAAATCAAAGGGTACCAGCCCAATGGAAAGAATATCGTGTTGATTGGGATTTAAGCCGGTGGTTTCAAAGTCTAAGGCCACCAGTGGTGTTGAGCGTATCACTGTCTCGCCCGAGACGGGCGGTGATTGATAAAATCGGCGCAAGCGCGCATCGGCAACTCGCTGCTGCTTTTGCAGGAATTTGTGCTGCCATTCAAGCTTGGTGGGTTTGAGTAAAGAGATCATAAGCTACTTAAAATGGCTGGAGGCTTGGTAACGAAACTTCAGGAAATTCTGCGCGTTACTCAAAATCTGAAACGCATCTTTTAACGTTCGGCGTTCAAAGTCGGACAGATTTTCAGGCTCAATGTTGTTGTCGGGTTCATTGTCATTTGCCACATCAATAGCTTGATGGCGGATCCGAACCATGGAGATAAACTCCAAGGCATCTTTAAGATTTTGTGCTCGGCCAGTTGGCAAGATCCCTGACTCGATAATGTCATCAAGACGTTCAAAGGAGTTTTTCGCCGTTGAACCAACGGCGAGCGCGTGCACACGAATCAAATCGGCCAAAGGTGCGGTACCTCGACGTTTTAAGTTGATCGAGTTGTTATGTCGACCGTCTTTTTCCATCACAAAATCTTTGAAAAATCCCAACGGCGGTGTGCGATTCAAGGCGTTTCTGGCTAAACAAGCCAGAAAGCGTGGATTGCCTTTGGCACGTTTGACGACAAATTCGGTCAGTTGGTCTGCCCATGCGACTTGGCCGGACACACCATCAAGATCAAAGAAAATCGACGCGTTGAGCAGCGCTTTAGGATTAGGGGCGTCAATCCAATCGGCAAAGCAATCTCGCCATTGCGCCTTGGTCATACGCCAGATCGGGTTGGTGGCCATAATATCGCCGGTGCAATATTGATAACCGCATTCATTGAGCGCATCGCAGACGATATGAGCCAGTTGTTCAAAGTATGGGCCGTGCACGCTTTCTTGATAGCTGTTATCCAAAATAATCGCGTTATCTTGATCGGTCACCAGCAGTTGCTCGTCCCGTCCCATCGAACCCAACGCCAAAAAACAGTACCGGATGGGAGGGGGGCCCAGTTCTTCTTCGGCGAGTTCGATAATGCGCTGCTTAAAACTGCGGCCAATTACCGACATCGCACTGCCGACCATGTGAGAGTTGGCATCCTCGTTGACCAAGCGAACAAAGCTGGCTTTGACCTCTTGAGCGAGTTGTGCCAACTCATCAAAGCTTTGCTGTTGAAATATCCGGCTGACGAGCAGCAAAGAGTTTTGCGATTCATAACGGACAATGTCAGTCGCTTCAATAACGCCCAGCAGTGTCGTACCTTGCACAATCGGTAAGTGGTGGACATTGTGGCGTAGCATGGTCAACATCGCTTCATAGACGTAGGCATTGTGATCCAATCGAATCACCTGTGGTGTCATGACTGATGCCACGGGCTCGTTGGGGGATTTACCTTGAGCCAAAACACGAGTGCACAAATCTCGGTCAGTCACAATGCCTGCGATAGGATCTTGGTTTTCTTCATCGGGTGTTTGCAACACCAAAAGCGAAGAGACTTGTTCATCGGCCATTCTTTGCGCAGCGGTTTGAATGGTGGCACGGGCGTGAATGGTTTGGGCGGTCCGAGTGAGCAGGGTGCGCACTTTGGAGGTAGTAAGATCATTGGCCTCATTTACCCCTTTCACTGCTTGGCGAAGCCGTGTGGTTTGTTCCACTTCCACAAAGTCAGCAAAGCAATCGTGCTGTTCATACAACTGCTGAAATATCGCTTCAGGAATGGTGTACACCAAGCAATCTTTGATTGCCGTTACGGGGAAGCGCACGCGGTTGTTGGTCAGCAGACCCATTTGTCCAAACAGCGCCCCTTCATCGAGTCGGTTATAGAGTTCACCATTTCTTCGATACACTTCCACTATACCGCTTCTGACTAGAAACAGTTCGTGGATCTCGTCACCCGCGTTAATGATGGGGGTTTGGCTGCGGTAGTAGCCAATCTCGATGTGATGGGCGACGTGCTCCAATGTTTCATGAGGCAGTTCGCTGAAGGGCGAGTGAAGGGAAAGAAAGTGAAGAATATCGCTTAGTTCTGCTTCCATAATCAAACCTTTTGGGTTTTGAGCCTATGGTGACCCGTTGTTCGCGTAAGCGCACCATGGTAACGCAATTGTGCTTTGAGCTAAATGCGAGAGACGAAATTTATCGGAAAATGAGCCACTTCGCGTATTTCACTCCAGTTTTCGTCTACCCTTATCTTAGGATAAACGCCACAGGAAGAGGTCTCATGCTAAGACGCAGTTGTTTTTTGTTGCCATTGCTCGTTTCAATGCCGTGTTTAGCTGAAAAGATGGAAGCCCCATCCCCAATTGATGCGGCCTATAAGAGTGTGGCATTGTGGGTTGGTTCTGGAACCACGAATCAAGATTGGCTCGAAGGTTCAAACGCCTCTTTTTTTGAAGTGGAAGGTCTGCATCGTTACTCTTCAAATGTGCTGGTAAGCATCAATTACTCGGCACAATTTTTTCATCCAGAGAGTTACACCATCAGGTTGGATCGGGCGCTGATCTCAGCAGGATATCGTTATGCTCTGCATGAACAGCTTGATATTTATGCTTTTTATGGCTTGGGCGGCTTTCGCGAAGAGGAGCGACAAAATAAGACCGATACCAAACTTAACTCGGAAAAGGGCATGTTAACGGGCGGCAAAGTGGGTTTTTATTATTTCGCGACGGATAAACTCAGTGTTCAGGTCGAAGGCGAGTTTACACGGACAGATTGGGTCGATGAAGATAATGCCAAGTTATCGGTTGCTTATCAGTGGGGCAAGCGATTCGGCTGTAGCGCCTTTTACAAGTATCGGGATGCAGGCAAAAACTACATCAATGAAGCGGGCATTTCCCTTAAGTGGGTCTATTAGCGTAAGCGTTCACAAACAAAAAAGGCCGTTTGAACGGCCTTTTTATCATCATCTTGCGAATTACAGTACCGCAGCGATGGCTTTGCAAAGCGGACCCATGTTGGATTTGGTCATGCCCGCAACGCTGATGCGACCCGAACCGACGATGTAGATCGCAAACTCTTCTTTTAGACGAGCTACCTGATCTTTGTTCAAACCAGAGAAAGAGAACATGCCGTTTTGACGCTCGATAAAGCTAAAGTCAGCAGCAACGCCTTCTTCTTTCAGTGTCGCAACAAAAAGCTCGCGCATCTCTTGGATGCGATCACGCATCTCAGCCACTTCCGCTTCCCATTCCGCGCGAAGCGCTTCATCGTTGAGAATGTATGTAACCACAGCACTACCGTGCGCTGGTGGGTTTGAGTAGATAGAGCGAATGATCGCTTTCACTTGTGAGAATGCCGTTTCGGCAACGCCTTGGCTTTCTGCCACTAATGTGAATGCACCGACACGCTCGTTGTACAGACCAAAGTTTTTCGAGAATGAGCTTGCTACAAGGATCTCTTTGTTGAATTTAGCGAAGGTACGTAGACCTTGTGCATCTTCTTCAACACCTTTCGCGAAACCTTGGTAGGCAAAGTCAAATAGCGGCAGTAGGCCTTTGTCGGCAACCAATTTAGCGAGCGCTTCCCACTCTTGTGCCGTTGGGTCGATGCCTGTTGGGTTATGGCAACATCCGTGCAGCAGTACCACATCACCAGCGGCAGCTTTTTCAAGGTCGGCCAGCATAGCGGCAAAGTCTTTGTCTTTGGTTTCTGGGTTATAGTAAGCGTACTCAACCGTTTCTAGGCCTGCTGCGCGGAACACACCATGGTGGTTAGCCCAAGTTGGGTTGCTGATCCAGATTTTTACATCGCCAAGTTGGCGTTTGATGAATTCGCCTGCAACGCGCAGTGCGCCAGTACCGCCAGGTGCTTGTGCTGTTTTTGCACGTTGCGCATTGATTAGCTCAGCATCTGCACCAAACAGCAGTTTTTGAACCGCTAATGCGTATTCTGCTGTTCCTTCGATGGTTAGGTAAGATTTGGTTTTTTCGGTTTCAACAAGCGCTGCTTCCGCTTTCTTTACCGTAGCAAGAACAGGCGTTTCACCTTGTTCTGTTTTGTAGATACCCACGCCAAGGTTAATTTTCTCTGCGCGAGGGTCTTTTTTGAATTCTTCAGTTAGGCCAAGAATCGGGTCCGCGGGAGCGGCAACTACTTTTTCAAACATAATCTTCATCCATGTTAAATCGAAGGGGGTAGGTCTGTTTATGTTTCAGGGCCCAGCGAGACCATGAAACATAATCAGGCATTCACACAACAGCATTAAGCCTAACCGATAAATGTCGCGTGCGTCCGATTCTCACTCGTCGCAACCGTCTATTTATACCTTTCACACATAGTAGACACAACAGTTTGTAAGTAGAAAAGTTAAAAAAAATTTGATTTGAAACAGAAGTGCTAATGAATTGCGAGTTTTGCTAATAAAACACCCCAAAACCGCGTAGGAAATTGGGGTGTTAACATGATGTTAGAGGTCTAATGAGTTGTGGAGTCTTGATATTGTGCTGCAATACGACAAAACTGTGCTTCTACCGCTAAAAAGGCGTCGACCACCTGAGGGTCAAAATGCTTTCCTTTGCCATCAAGAATGATCTCTTTGGCTTTATCATGACTAAATGCAGGTTTGTATACACGCTTAGAAATCAGCGCATCGTAGACGTCGGCGAGCGCCATTAATCGCCCAGATAATGGAATCGCTTCGCCAGCCAGTTGATTGGGATAACCAGAACCGTCCCATTTTTCATGGTGAGAGAGGGATATCTCTTTAGCCACTCGTAAAAAAGAACTAGAGCCCATGCGTTTTTCAGCAATCGAGAGGGCATCAGCGCCAATTTGCGGGTGACCTTTCATGATGTCGAATTCTTCGTCAGTTAATTTGCCAGGCTTGAGTAGCACACTGTCTGGGATACCGACTTTTCCTACATCGTGAAGGGGGGCGGATTTATAGAGTAAATCGATGTAAGTTGGCGTCAGCAGAGAAACGTGTTGTGGGTCTTGGGCTAAATGCTCTGCCAATGCCTTAACGTATTCCTGCGTGCGAATAATGTGGGCACCCGTTTCGTTGTCGCGCGATTCGGCGAGCGCAGCGAGACTGACGATGGCCACATCTCGAGTGGTTTTTACCTCATCTTGCGACGCTTGTAAGCTATCCAACATTTTGTTGGTGAGCGCCGCCATTGAACCCAATTCATCATGCTCGAAAACGGCAAGGCGGCATCCTATTGCACCATTGGTCACTTCTTGTAGGGAATGCTCTTGTCGCAACAAAATCTTTTTCATGAGTTTCGACCACAAGAGAAGAATGGCTAGGACATACCCACCAAGTACTACGCCTAAATAGATGAACTCTTTAATGATGCTGATCTTGCCACTGCCATCGAGTAATCTCTCTGGGTTGTGCTCCAGCCAAAAAATGTCTTTCACCGCCACCATGGTCAGCATGGTGGTCAACGCGATGATAAGTAGCGTCATCATCAAAATGAGCTGTTTGATAATCGATTGTCGCTCGCCACTCAGGGTATCTTGGCGGGTGGTATTTTCCTCAAGAAGCTCAAAGCGAAGTAATTTGGCTTTGAGTTGCAGGATCAGTCCAGTAAAAAAGCCAAACAACGTCATACCAAACAGCACTTTTAAGTTGCTATCAATGGTGAAGTCATATTGGCTGTTGTAGTAGTAGGCAAGAGGTAAGCTGCCGATAAAAAACAACACGGTATCGAGCTGCGCGTGTTTTTGCTCGCGGATCCATCGGTGTTGAGCAAAGAAAAAGTGTCGTACTGCAAAGACAGCAAGAAAAGTAATAGAAACGTGCACCAGCACTTCTAGCGGTGACAGCGTTGCCAGCATAGGACAAACGCGACCGCCATAAGTACCAAAAACGATGGCAGCAAGCGCATAGAGTTTGAAAGTTAATGGCGCGTTGTAATGAGACATTGTGTAAGCCCTTGTTATTATCATTCGCAGCAAATGCGACTTGGCCAATTCTCTGCTTGATTGAACCTTCAGCATTACGCTGATTGTTCTAAGAAAAGAACCTTCTTCTCACTTTAGTGTAGAAGAGTGCCTCGCATCAGCTTGGAATATTCAAGCAAGCAAAAGCATTCTTGTTGCAAATAAAAGACCGAGCATTCTATGTTCTCATTGCAATAAAGGATACATTTTTACAACGAAAAATAAAAAAAGCACCGACGATCATTCGGTGCTTTATTCATTAGGTGATGTATCGAAAGCGTTTATTTCTTCAGGTTGATTTCTGATTCGATTGCGTTGGTTTCGATGTCAGGATTGTTTGCTAGTTTTTTCGCTGCCCAATCGTTCATATGTTTAAGAATCGCTTTCATCGCGTGTTTCTCAGTTGGCTGAGAACCCTCTTCTACGTCTAGCTCTTGTTTTGGGTGTGAGCCAGTCGCGTCTTCCGCAATGTGCAACCAATCTGGATGCCAATAGTAAGGTTGGCCAGATGGGGCAGTCCAGCTATGGACGCCATTGGTTTCGCCTTTGTATTGAATGTCATCTGAGTTGTATTTTTTCATTTTTATCATCTCTTGTTTTGCGACAGCTGTGCGCATAATCACTATAAGCTGCGTAAATGTAACAGATGCGCGCAAAAATAACGTGAAGTGAATCTCGTTGCTATCGTGCGTCTTTTTGACAATCTGTTCTAGTTCTCATTTTGAACGATTGGCAAGCTCATTGCGATGGTAAGTAAGCTATTCACCGTTGAGATGTTTGACAATCGCTTCAGCGGCGTGTTGCTCTGTGGCGGTTTCACCAGCAGGCACGTCTAATTCGCGTTTGGGATACATTCCTGTCGCGTCTTCTGCAATATGGAGCCAGTCCGGATGCCAGTAGTAGGGGTTGTCGCCTTGAGGGTGATCCCAGCTATGAACACCTTGATGCACGCCGTTATATGAAAGATCGTCTAATGTAAAAACTTTCATTGTTCCTCCTAAGAGATGCATGATTTCACTGACAGTATGGGACAAAAATGGCCAATTTGTAGCAAGAAATGTGACAACTAACTTTGAACAATTGCTCATTGCGCAAATTCAGCTCAACAAACTGTGATATGGTTGCTCGGCTTCGTTTTATGAGGGATGTATGAATCGTTATCGCCAACTGGCACAGTCGTTTAGACAGCAGATCGAAAGTAAAACTTGGAGAGCGGGAGAAAAACTGCCTTCAGTGCGAATGGCTTGCAAGCATCATGGTGTCAGTGCGGGTACCGTGTTACAGGCGTATCAATTGCTTGAAGCGCAAGGGTGGGTTATTGCAAAGCCGCAATCGGGTTATTTTGTCACCTCTGATTTGCAACGACTCACGGCACCACGAGAACCGTCCGTGAGTGCGCCACCGTCATTTAGTGACGAGTTGTATGACTTTCTGAAAGATCAAAGTGAGAGTCAGGCGGTGAAACTGGGTTCGGCTTTCCCCGATGTTCATCTTTTCCCCTTAGAAGCCCTCAATCGCAATTTAGCGAGTGCGGGGCGTAAGATGTCTGCGAATGATCTGCTCAACAACTTACCGCCAGGCAATGAAGCATTGAGACGCTTGATTGCACAGCGATATATCCAGCAAGGGATGGATTTGACCCATCACGATATCGTTATGACCTCGGGCGCAATGGAAGCGCTAAATCTGAGTTTGCAAGTGGTCACAAAGCCAGGAGATACCATCGTCGTCGAATCTCCGTGTTTTTATGGCGCACTGCAAGCGGCTCAGCGGCTTGGGCTCAACGTCATTGAAGTTGATGTTGATGAGCGTGATGGCCTGAATCTTGAGCAGTTCGAGCACGTGCTTGCTAACAATGAAGTCAAAGCGTGTTGGTTGATGAGTAACTTCCAAAATCCAACAGGCGTGACATTGAGCGAGCAAAAGAAGCAAGCGGTGGTCGAGCTCGTTCATCGTTATCAGCTTTACTTAATTGAGGACGATGTTTACTCCGAGCTCTACTATTCACAAGACAAGCCCAGCTCATTTAAAACCTATGATCGGGAAGATCGCGTATTGCATTGTGGTTCACTGTCGAAAAGCTTGTGCCCCGGTTATCGGCTTGGTTGGGTCGTGACAAGGCGTTTTAACCATGCAATCCAAAAGTTGCAGCTGACTTCTACGTTATCGGGCAGTGCACCGATACAACAAGGCGTTGCGTATTACTTGCAAAACGATGGCTATGATAAACATCTGCGCAAGTTGCGTAGCACGCTAAAACAACGACAGCAATGGATGATGAACGAACTCAGGCGACAATTGCCTGATACGGTGCAATTTTCATCGCCGACGGGCGGCTATTTTTTATGGCTTAAACTGCCTGAACCTATTCAAGCGCGTCTGGTGTACACACAACTGAAGCAGCAGGGTGTGCTATCGGCTTATGGCGGTTTATTTAGCCAAACAAAGCGGTTTGACCATTATTTACGTATCAATTGCTCATTGCCGGAAAGTGATGACCTTGTGCAAGCAATCCGATGTTTGGCGGTGACGATTAATCGTCTCGCAACTGATTAGGGATTTTTCCACACAACTGTGCCTGTAGAGAGAAGCGACGGTGTGATTCAATAAAACTCCCTGACAAAAGGAGTGATGATGGATGGCAACTGAGCGGAGCAAACAACCGGCAAAACAAGAAATTAAACTGATGATTGTCGCTATTTTTAGTGCCTTTTTATTGGTGTTTGCACACCTGATACTAGCGAAATCTTTTTCACAGCTATTTTGGACTGAATACACTGCGGCAATCATTCCCTTTTTCATGCTTGGCTTGTGCTTACTAGGCGTGAGGTATGCCTTGAATGCGGATATCGAAAATGATGCACAAGAGTAATATTGCCTTAAAAAACAAAAGCCTCCGACTTGGGAGGCTTTTTCATTTCAACGACAATTCTAAAAGATTAGAAGTTTGCGTTACGTGGTGTACGTGGGAATGGGATCACGTCACGTACGTTGCCCATGCCTGTTACGTAAGAAACAAGACGCTCGAAGCCTAAACCGAAACCAGCGTGCGGTACGGTGCCGTAACGGCGCAGATCGCGATACCAGTTCATGTGTTCTGGATCGATGCCCATTTCAACCATACGAGCATCCAGCACGTCTAAACGCTCTTCACGTTGTGAACCACCGATGATTTCGCCGATGCCCGGTGCGAGAACGTCCATCGCCGCAACCGTTTTGCCATCTTCATTCATACGCATGTAGAACGCTTTGATGTCTTTCGGGTAGTTTTTCACGATAACCGGAGCTTTAAAGTGCTCTTCTGCCAAGAAACGCTCGTGCTCAGAAGACATGTCGATACCCCATTCAACTGGGAACTCGAACTCACGGCCAGAATCCAACAGGATTTGAATCGCGTCTGTGTAATCCACTTGTGCGAAATCAGAATTCACGAACTGTTCTAAGCGATTGATGACATCTTTGTCGATGCGGCTAGCAAAGAACTCGAGATCATCACGACGCTCTTCAAGTACGGCGGCGAATACGTATTTCAGCATGTCTTCAGCCAATTTCGCGATGTCATTCAGATCAGCAAACGCGACTTCTGGCTCAACCATCCAGAACTCAGCTAGGTGGCGGCTGGTGTTTGAGTTTTCAGCACGGAAAGTCGGACCGAATGTGTAGATTTTGCTTAATGCACACGCGTATGCTTCGCCGTTTAGCTGACCAGAAACGGTTAGGAATGTCTCTTTACCGAAGAAATCTTCGTTGAAATCAACGTCACCGCTCTCAGTACGAGGTAGGTTCGCAAGATCCAATGTTGACACACGGAACATTTCACCAGCGCCTTCACAGTCAGAGGCTGTGATTAGTGGAGCCGATAGCCAGTAGTAGCCTTGCTCGTGGTAGAAACGGTGGATCGCTTGAGACAACGAGTGACGAACACGTGCAACTGCACCGATCACGTTAGTACGTGGACGTAGGTGAGCCACTTCGCGTAGGTACTCGATAGAGTGACGTGTTTTCGCCATTGGGTAGGTATCTGCATCTTCAACCCAACCCACCACTTTCACGTCAGTCGCTGCAAGCTCAAACGCTTGGCCAGCGGCAGGCGAAGCCACAATCTTACCCGTTACTTCAACAGAGCAACCCGTTGTTAGCTTGAGTACTTCGTCGTTGTAATTATTAAGATTATTTGGGACCACGGCCTGAATCGGGTCGAAACAAGAGCCGTCGTAGATGGCAAGGAAAGAGATTCCAGCTTTGGAATCACGACGTGTACGGATCCAGCCGCGTACAGTGACTTCACTGTCCACTGCCAGCTTACCGCTTAATACGTCTTTTACAGGCGCGTAAGTCATGTTTTAAATAATCTCCATTGAGGTAAACATACAACCCAATGTTTGCCAAAAACGTAAGCGTTCAAAAATTAAGCGAAACATTGGGTTGGATAGAATTTTACAGATTCATCGGAACATATTACCTGTCAATTCGTCAGCTTCAACCTTTAATGTTCATTCCAGCCAAGAAATTCTTTCATTTCGACTGAAACGAACGGTTGTTGAGGGTGAATTGGTTGATTAATTGCTCTAGATGCTCTGAAAGCTGTTCTAACTCGACGGAGATATCACGCGTATGACTCGCGGAATGCGAGGTGTCATCGGCGTGTTGGGTGATGGTGCCAATCTTGGCTTGAATCGCAAGGCTGGATTGGCTGGTTGCTTGCGTTTGCGATTGAATGTGCTTGGTGTGCGAGAGGACTTGATGCATCTCCTCAACCACTTTGCGCATGGTGTCAGACAAGGCTTCTACTTCAAGAGAGCGCTGGTGGGCATGTTCGGAGACTTGCGCCGCCGCGCGCAGAGAGTCGGAACTGCCTTGTTGGAATTGAGCGATGATCGAGCCGATATCGCCTGTGGCGACGGCAGTGCGGGAGGCTAGGCTGCGTACTTCATCGGCAACCACGGCAAAGCCTCGGCCTTGTTCTCCGGCGCGAGCGGCTTCAATGGCAGCATTCAATGCCAGCAGGTTCGTTTGATCGGCAATGGCGTGAATCACACTTAAAATTGATGAGACTTCGTCGGTTTGCGCATTCAACTGTGAAATCCGGTCTCGCACTTTATCAATATCACCGACGAGATTTTTGATCTCTTCACTGGCATTGTGCGCTTGGTTGGAGCTGGTGGTTGCCACTTCCACGGTGTGATTCACCAACTCGGTTGCATTGACGGTGGCTTGTTCGACTTCGAGCTGCTGATGTTGCATCGCTTCGATGGCGTTTTGTACATCGCTGGTTTCTTGTTGTTGGTTGTTTGCCGCAGAGTCGGTGCGTTGGGCCACATGCGTTAGGCGGGTCGCTGAGTTAGCGAGCGAGTGAGAGGTTGATTGTACTTGATTAAGGCTCTCTGTGACCGTGTCCATAAAGGAGTTAATTGATGTGGCAAGCACACCCACCTCGTCATTTTGAGCGATAGTAACGCGTTGGGCGAGATCCTTGCTTTTACTCACTTTGGTCATAAAGTGCGAGGTGGCTTGAATAGGGCGTACGATGATCTTGCGGATCAGCGTCATGGTGATCAAAAAACCCACAAAAGCAATGGAAGACATAATCGCAATGGCAAACATCGCTTGCTTATTAATCATCGAGTTGACATGGCTTAAGTTGTATTCCAAACGAATTGCACCCAAGACTTCGCCTTCTGCAGCCATATGACAGGCCACACAGTTGGTGCCTCGGTAATTCTCGCTGGATTTCATTGGCAGAGCGACGACCAAACCTTTGCCCCAATCGGCTTCCACAGGCTCGATCACCAACTCACCATTTAACGCTCTCTGATCGATGTCATCTTGTGGGGCTTGATTCGCTTGACCTGGACCATACAACTTACTCACCAACTCACTGCGTAATACACGGACTTGCTCAATACCATCTTGGGCGAGGGCTTTTTGTCGCAATGTCTCTTTCTGTGCCATCGTGCCCGTGAGCATCATCATATTTAGACTGTCGAAATAGTTACTGGCTTTGTCGTGCAGTTGTTCACTTAAAACAGAGTTAATAAGCTGTTTCTGTTGATAATATTGATAGGCAGTCGATACCGTGAGGACAAAAGTAAAGACAGTGATAAGGGCGACAAGTAATTTGAACGTAATGGTTGAGCGCATAGTTTTTATAATTGAGTTTTGGAATAGACCTCAATATTTTAAGCTGATGGATAAAGTGTCGCGATCATGAGATTTCTGCAGTGTGACCATAGACAAAATATGGTTTTTGTAAATGTGATGTGAGCACGTTGTGAACGTATTATTGACGTAATGGTCATTATTCCGACATGCAACTTAGGTCTAACCCATAGGGCTAAACGTTTGGCTGCAGATTATTGTTCGATATTCACAGCCAACGCTTGTCACTCCTATAATTAATCCTTAGTATTGCCACTCTTTGAAAAAGCCTGAGTATCGTGATGAGAACCGAATTGTATAAAGAGTTCATGTTTGAAGCTGCCCATCATCTTCCACATGTTCCTGAAGGTCATAAATGTGGTCGCCTACATGGCCATTCATTCTTAGTTCGTTTATATGTTGAAGGTGAAGTGGATCCGCATACGGGCTGGGTAGTGGACTTTGCTGAAATCAAAGCGGCGTTTAAACCGATTTATAACCGCTTAGATCACTATTACTTAAATGATATTGAAGGCCTAGAAAACCCAACCAGCGAAGTACTGGCAAAATGGATTTGGCAACAACTTAAGCCAAATTTGCCGCTACTGAGCAAAGTGGAAATCAAGGAAACCTGCACCGCAGGCTGCATCTACAAAGGTGAGTAATCTCCCTTAGCAAATTGAAACAAAGGCAAGCATAAAGCTTGCCTTTGTTGTTTCTGAGCTGGGTTAAAACGTTTATCCCAGTGGGTGGCGTAAAATCCACTCTTTTTCTACTTCGCCATAGATGACTTTATCGGTATTGGTAAAGCCAGCAGAGAGGAAAAACTGATTGGCCGTTTTGTGGCTGTTTGGCACAGTCAGGCAGAGAGAATTGCTCTCTGGATTAATGGTGTACGCATACACAAACAGCTTTTTCAGTGCCTCAGTCCCTATACCTTGACGTTGGTATTGACGATCAATCATCAGGTAGTTCAACCCCAGCTCATGGCGTTTGGCAAATGGCGCGTGCTGAGAAAACCCTTTATCAATGACCAAATAACCAACCGTCGAACTGTCCGAATAAATCGTAAAAAACGCTTCGGACTTATGGCGTTTTTGATAAGCCTGCTCAAAAGGCTTAAAAAATCCTTTTTGTTCTTCATGCACATCCAATTGCATCAAGCTGGCGAAATCTCGTAGCTTAGTAGGTTTTATTGCAATCATGACAGTAAATATCGAAACGATAAGTGCGAGGCGGCATTATAAATTCCAATCAATGCTATCGTCTAGGTGTTTGATTATATTCGTAAATATATCGATAAGATGTGAGTTTTATTTCGCGTAAATTTTATTCACGACGACAAACAAAAGGTAACCGAAGGTTTGGATAAATGGGTAGAGAAAAGCACAAAAAAGCCTAAGCGATGCTTAGGCTTGAAACTCATTGCGCTGTGAGTAGTTAGCAAATCACTTTAATGGCCAGGCCACCTTGTGATGTTTCACGGTATTTCGCGTTCATGTCTTTGCCCGTTTCCAGCATCGTCTCAATCACTTTATCCAAAGAGACACGAGGTGCAGAAGAGCGACGAAGTGCCATACGCGTTGAGTTAATCGCTTTCACCGCCGCAATACCATTACGCTCGATACATGGAACCTGTACCTGACCTGCAACAGGGTCACACGTTAGGCCAAGGTTGTGCTCCATAGCGATTTCTGCTGCCATACACACTTGCTCTGGGCTACCGCCCATAAGCTCAGCAAGGCCAGCTGCTGCCATAGAACACGCTACGCCTACTTCGCCTTGGCAGCCGACTTCGGCGCCAGAGATAGAAGCGTTACGTTTGTACAGACCGCCAATCGCACCCGATGCAGCAAAGTAACGGATGTAATCTTTCTCTGTCACTGTTTGGATGAACTTGTCGTAGTAAGCCAGTACCGCAGGAATGATGCCACATGCGCCGTTAGTTGGTGCAGTCACAACACGACCACCTGCTGCGTTCTCTTCGTTTACCGCAAAAGCGAACATGTTTACCCAGTCAACCACGGCCATAGGATCGTTCGAGGTTTTTTCTGAGGTCAGCAGCAATTGGCGAAGTGCAGCGGCACGACGAGGAACACGCAGTGGACCAGGCAGAATGCCTTCTTCGTTCATACCACGTTCCATACACTCGCGCATGGTGCGCCAGATGTTAGCAAAGTAAGTACGCGTTTCTTCATCTGAGTGCAGAGCGTGTTCGTTTTTCATCACAAGTGCGCTGATAGACAAACCGTGCTCTTTACATTGATTAACCAACTCTTCCGCTGAGGTGTACTCGTAAGGAACTTTGATAGAGCTGCTGTTGTCTTTGCCAAAGTTCTCTTCATCCACGATGAAACCACCGCCGATCGAGTAATAGGTTTTTGAATACACTTTTTCGTCATCAATCCACGCGTGGATTTGCATGCCGTTCTCGTGCAACTCAAGGTTTGTTTTGTGGAAGTTCATCCCGCCTTCGCGAGGGAATGAAACAGTATGACAGTGCATGCCAACTGGCAAACGTTCTGTCTCTTCTACACGAGCAATGAAACCTGGAATTGACTCGATATCCACCTTCTCTGGTGTATTACCAGCAAGGCCCATGATGATGGCGATGTCGGTGTGGTGACCTTTCCCTGTCAGTGATAATGAACCATAAACATCGACGGTGATTTTAGTGATGTCACGCAATTTACCCATTGCGCGGAGATCATCAATAAACTCTTTACCCGCCTTCATTGGACCTACAGTGTGTGAACTTGAAGGGCCAACGCCGATCTTATAGATATCAAATACACTAATCATTTTGATTACCTCAAAAGTAAGCCCCCCTAGAGGTGGGAGGCTTTATCTTATCGTTATGCTTTTGTCTTTATTCTCATCTTACAGGGGGAGTGAGATTAAAGAGCGCCGTAGATTACAGAAGTAATAGAAGCAAGACCACAGATAACTGTGAAAATCTGCACAGCTGCTGAAGTTTTGTACTTCGCCATCGCTGGCACTTTTTGCATTGCAAATACAGGCATTAGGAACAGGATTGCCGCAATCATTGGCGCGCCCATTGTTTCAATCATGCCTAGGATACTTGGGTTAACGATAGCCACAATCCAAGTAGTGATAACGATGAACAGTAGCGACGCTTTCTCGATCTTGCTGATAGGGCTGTTTGAACGAGATTTGATCAGACCAACTAGACCTTCATGCGCACCAAGGAAGTGACCGAAGTAGCTAGAAGTGATCGCTGCAAACGCAACCAGTGGACCAAGGTAAGAGATCAGTGGAGACTCATGCACGTTCGCTAGGTAAGAAAGTACAGAGATGTTTTGCTCTTTCGCAGAAGCCAGTTGCTCTGGAGACATAGACAGTACAACTGAGAAAACGAAGAACATCACAAAGCCCATTAGCATCATCGCTGCACCGCCAGTGATCGCATCGGTTTTCTGAACCGCTTTGTCACCATGCTGTAGGCGCTGTTCTTTAGAGAACTGAGAGATGATTGGGCTGTGGTTGAATGAGAACACGATGATCGGGATCGCTAGCCATACGACAACAGGCATAGAAGACCAATCAGGTGCCACTTGCATCATTGACGTGTTCCAATCTGGGATCAGGTAGACAGAAAGTGCAAGCAGTACAAGTACAAGTGGGTAAACCATTGCAGACGTTGCTTTTAGCATCAGTTCTTTACCAAATACCACACCAGCGGTCATTGCAAGGATCAATGCGCCAGACAGTAGCGGACGTGGAATGGATTCCATACCCATTTGGTTAACAAGGAAAGAGTCTACTGTGTTTGTGATACCAACACCGTAAATCAGAACGATTGGGTAGATAGCGAAGAAATAGGCAAAAGTAATAAGGTTTGCGCCAGTCTTACCAAAGTGCTCTTCTACAGTGTCAGTGATGTCCGCTTCAGGGTTCTTAGCAGAAAGAACGAAACGAGCGAGAGATTTGTGAGCGAACCAAGTCATTGGTGCTGCAAGTAGCGCTAGCATAACTAATGGCCAGAAGCCGCCAGCACCCGCTTTAATTGGAAGGAAAAGTACACCAGCACCTACCGCTGTACCGAAAAGGGACAGACACCAAGTGAAATCTTTGTAAGTAAACTTACTAGAAGATTGTACGGCAGGAGCCGCAGTTGAAGTTGTTTTCATTTTTGATTACTCATTTTGGGAACAGGAAATAAGTCGGCCGCAATTCTGCACTTTTTTGTTGCAAGAAAATTAGATCTAAATCATGTATTGCTCGTGCTTATTGAATGATATGTCAAAAACCTGTTTATTATCACGAAAATGATGTGCTACACGTGATTATTGCTAATGTTTGGCATTAGAAAAAATAATCTGAAGGGGTGTTTGTACAAAATATTCTCATGCCAAACGTTTGCTTTATCGGAGATTAAAATAACTAACCTGATGCTTGGCAACGAGGCCGTTAATAACTCTTAACCTCGTTTCATAATTTGTTGCTGCATGGCTTGGATTATCTGGGCAGTCATCCCCCAGATAAAATGATGCTGATAGGGAATGGCAAAGACTCGATGATGAGATTGATTCACGCGAAACTGGGCACTTTTCAGTTTCTGCGTATCAAGTAGGTGATTGGCGGGAACTTCGAACACCTCATCGACCTCATTTCTATCAATGACGATTTGATAATTTGGTTCGACAAACGCCAATATTGGTGTGACTTTGAACCGACTGACGGTAACCAATTCCGGCATTTGGCCAAAAATGGAGATCGCATCTGGTGCAATTCCTATCTCTTCGCGGGTCTCGCGCAACGCCGTTGCTTGTAAAGAACTATCACTCTCTTCGTACTTGCCACCCGGAAAGCTGATTTGCCCCGGATGATGTTTCAGATGAGAGGCGCGTTTAGTCAGAATCACATTCAAGCCTTGTTCTCGTTCAACAAAGCCAATTAACACGGCGGCATCGCGAAGCTTACTGCCTTTCAAGTGTGCAACACGTGCGGTGGACTCTGCGTGATAACCGCGAGGCAGATTGAACTGAAAAGATTGTAATAGTTGATTTTTATTAAGCTCAAACAAGGTATTACCTCTGCCCGTCATTTGATCAAACCTACTTTATACACCATGCTTATTTGGCATAGCGTCTGATTACAGGGTAGCGCAAAAAATGAAGGGCATCATTTTCACTGAATTTTTGGAATTGGTCGAAGAGAAATTTGGTTTGACTGTACTGGACGATATTTTGGACAGGGCAGGAGATGAGGGTGTCTACACCGCAGTAGGGAGCTACGACCACCGAAAACTGGTCAGTTTGATTGTGCATCTTAGCCAAGTGACGGGGCTGTCTGTTGAGCAGTTGCAAGAGGTCTTCGGTGAAGCCGTGTTCGACAACTTATTGGCGTCCATTTCTAATCGTTCAAGCCTGCATCAATGTCACTCAACCTTTCAGTTTATTCGCCATGTGGAAGAGTATATCCATGTTGAGGTGAAGAAACTCTACCCCGATGCCAAGCCACCGGAATTTATCTTCATCGAACAAGATCGAATGAAGATGGTGTTTGACTACAAAAGCGCGCGTTGCATGGGGCATGTTTGCCTTGGATTGATGAGAGGGTGTGCCAAGCATTTTGGCGAAGAACTGGCGATACAGATGGAGACACTCAACCCAACAGGTAGTCACGTTCGTTTCAATGTTGCTTTGGTAAAGGGTAAACAAGATGGATGATTCTTTGCATCTCAATCGCAAACTCCAACGCGCCATCGCCTCAAGAAAAGAAGCGGAAAGGCTGTTGGAAGAAAAAAGCTTGGAGCTTTACCAATCCAATCAACAACTCAAACTGGCGTTGAAGCAGTTAGAGTTAAAATCGGAACAACAGCTTTTCAAGTTTGAGTTTGAGCAGCAAATTGATGACACCTTAATCACGTTTGGTCGAGTCTTCATTGTCGATGGTATCGACGACTTACTATTGGCCAATCTATTGGAGCGTCTTTCTCGTGCGTCAGTGATTCGTCAAGCGTGGTTGAAGCTGGATAAGCCCATCCTAACAACGCTAAAAAGCCTTGAATATGGGCTGAAGCCGACGGGGTTTCTCTATCGAGCTGACGATACCCGAACGCGTGCTGAGTGGTTTGGCGACGCGCTTTGCATTCCCATCATTTTAGAAAGTGAACATGTTGGCAGCATGGTTTTCACCATTGATCACTTCGATATCGATCTCGATTTTATTTCCAACCAGCTTTGCCTGATCGCTGATTTGGTCAGCAATGCACTCAATCGTCAGCTCTGGATGGAGCGAGAAACGGAGCTACGCAAGCGAGCAGAAGAGTCAGAGAAAGCGACCAAAGAGTTCGTCGCGATGATCAATCATGAGCTACGCACCCCGTTAAATGGTGTATTAGGCAGCGCAGAACTGCTGGGTAACACCTACCTCAATGATGAGCAGCAACTCTATTTAAGAAACCTACGTCAGGGGGGAGAGCTGCTGCGAGTCATCATCAATGATCTGCTCGATTTCAGCAAAATGAATGCTGGCATGATGGAAATTGTGCCGAAAGTGTTTCGTTGGCGAGAGGTAGAGGAGTCCATCGTAGGGATATTTGCCGCCAAAGCGAGCGAGAAACAGATTGGCTTTCACATTGAGAAACAGGTTGGCATGCCTCGCTGCGTATGCGGAGATGTTGAGCGAATCAAACAAATTTTGGTGAACTTGATTGGCAACGCGATCAAGTTTACTCAACATGGGGCCGTTACGTTTCGCACTCATTGGCAAGACGATGTGTTGTCAGTGGAAATCGAAGATACCGGTATTGGCATCGCCGAGCAGGCCAAAAGCACCTTGTTTAACCCGTTTGTCCAAGCAGACCGCAGTAGCAAACGCAACTATGAAGGATCCGGTTTGGGTTTGGCCATATGTCAAAACCTGTGTCGCCTTATGGGGGGGGAGATAGGGTTTGAAAGCGAGTTAGGGAAAGGCTCCTGCTTCCATTTTGCCATCCCACTGCCAGCAAGTGATGAGCCGTTACTCGAACCACACACTGAACAGGTTGAGCGCCAAAAGTTGGATTGGGCAGCACTGAAAGTGCTGGTGGTGGATGACATACGCATGAATCAGGTCATCATCAATCAAATGTTGAAAAAGCTACACGTCACACCGGACGTGAGAAACAACGGTGTGGAGGCGCTTCAGGCGGTCAGTCAGCAAGATTATGATCTAATATTCATGGATTGTCGCATGCCGGAAATGGATGGTTATGAAGCGACCCACTATTTGCGAGAGCAGGGATTGGCGATTCCCATTGTGGCACTTACTGCCGGTACGACATTGGAGGAGCGGGAAAAGTGCTTAGTGAGTGGCATGAACGACATTTTGACCAAGCCCTATACCGCAGACGATGTGGAACGGATCATGCTGAAGTGGCTAGTGAGCGGATAAGCAATAGCGGAATGCATAATAAATGAAAGGGCAGTAAAGGAAAGCGTGAGGAAGACGCAAAGAATTTAATAAAGAAGAGAGAAGGCGTACCGTCTCTCTTCTTTGCATTGTTTGAAATCGCACTGTCGAACAAAGCGATACAGAACAAAAGGGCGACTTCGCGCTAATTATCCAATGTGCTGTGACGGTGATTATTGCAATGTTGGTAGAATTTTCGACAGTTTATCTAACGTCTCTTGATATTCCGCATCGCATTGACTGTCAGCCACTACACCGCCCCCAGCCCAAGCGAACAACTTACCTTGCTCCGCCACTAAGGTACGAATTGTAATGCTGGTATCCATGCGACCATGGCGACTGATGTAACCGATACTACCGCAATAGGCTGAGCGTCGATGAGGCTCAAGCTCTTCAATGATTTCCATTGCACGCACTTTCGGCGCACCGGTAATCGAGCCTCCCGGGAAACACGCTCGCAGTAAGTCAGCGGCAGTATACTGCGCTGCCAACTCAGCTCGAATCGTGCTGACTAAGTGATGCACGGCGGGAAAGCTTTCGATGTCAAACAGTTTAGGAACATGCACACTGCCCGGCTTAGCGACACGGCCAATATCGTTGCGCAGCAGATCGACGATCATCAGATTTTCCGCTTGATCTTTTTCGGCATTGGCAAGTTCCATTGCCGCCTGTTTGTCCTGTCGTTCATCATTATGACGAGGACGAGTCCCTTTGATCGGCTTGGTTTCAATGACACGTTTTTTGAGCTCGAGAAAACGCTCGGGCGATACACTTAAAATCGCCGCATCCTCCAAACGAATGAAAGCAGAAAAAGGTGCTTGGTTGCTCTGCTCTAGCTTCTGATAAGCTTGCCATTCGCTGCCTTGGTAATTGGCATGAAAGCGCTGCGCTAAGTTAATTTGGTAGCAGTCACCACTGAGCAAGTACTCTTGTACGCAATCGAACTTACTTTGGTAACCGTGACGAGTCATGTTGGATTGCCAATCACTGGTAAGGGCAAACGTCACTTCGTTTGCCTTTGTTTGCGTGCTCAGCCATCGATAAGCTTGTTCTACGTCTTGGCCAACCAGTTGCGCGGTCTGCGTCTGATGATCGACAATCAACGCCCATGTGTAGATGCCCACAGCCATGTCGGGCGCAGCAATATCTTGCGTTGCAATCTCAGGCAGTTTTTCAACGCGACGACCTAAATCGTAGCTAAAGTAACCCAGAGCGCCACCCATAAAAGGAATCTCTTCATCACAGGATAGAGATGGGGTAAAACGCTGTTGATAATGCGCAAGAAGCGTGAAAGGATCATCTTTACTTTCAATGACTTCGTCATTGGTGTTGATCTCAGTCACCGCACCACGTGTTTCTAATGTCGCAACGGGCTTTGCGACGAGAATGTCAAAACGGCTGTCAACATGTGTTGGTGATGCCGAACGCAACAGCATTGCCCAAGGTTGATGTTGGATGGCGTCAAACCACTGTTGGGCAAGGTCCGTTTGATAAGGCAGTGTTTTTGAAGAAATGGCCGTATTTATGCTGTTATTCATTTGTTTAATTTGTGACAAAGAGTTCGATTGCTGCATAGCGCGTGATGGAAAGCAAGAGTATCATAAAACGAAACAATTTCGCTTACTTAGTTCAGTCGGGAACTCATAAAAAATCGGATGGATTCTTTCGATCACTCGCTCAACAATCGATACCACTAAGTAAGTTTATGGAAGCATAACTATAACGAGGCATGCAATGACTGTAATTCGCACGCAAGATGTCATCAGCAGCGTAGCTGATGCACTTCAGTACATCTCTTACTACCACCCACTCGATTTTGTTCAAGCCCTAGAAAAAGCCTACCATCGTGAGCAGAGCCAAGCGGCCAAAGATGCCATTGCGCAGATTTTGATCAACTCACGTATGTCGGCGGAAGGGCATCGCCCAATTTGCCAAGATACCGGTATCGTGACGTGTTTTGTCAATATTGGTATGGGCGTTCAGTGGGATTCAACGGACCTCACCGTACAACAGATGATTGATGAAGGCGTGCGTCAGGCTTACACCAATCCTGACAACCCATTGCGTGCGTCGGTATTGATGGACCCTGCAGGTAAACGTATTAACACCAAAGACAATACGCCTGCGGTTGTTCACATCAATATGGTGCCGGGCAATACCGTAGAAATTCAGATCGCGGCAAAAGGCGGCGGCTCTGAAAACAAAACCAAGATGGTGATGCTCAACCCTTCAGACGATATTGCTGAGTGGGTAGAAAAAACGTTGCCTTTGATGGGCGCGGGCTGGTGTCCTCCGGGCATGCTTGGCATTGGCATTGGCGGCACAGCAGAAAAAGCGGCGGTACTGGCTAAAGAGTCGTTGATGGAGCACATCGACATCCACGAACTGATTGAGCGTGGCCCGCAAAATGCGGAAGAAGAGCTGCGTTTGGACATTTTCAATCGTGTTAACCGTTTAGGTATTGGTGCTCAAGGGCTCGGTGGGGTGACAACGGTGGTGGATGTGAAAATCAAAACCGCCCCTACGCACGCAGCGTCCAAGCCAGTGTGTATGATCCCGAACTGTGCGGCGACTCGTCACGTTCACTTCACGCTTGACGGCTCTGGCCCAGCGGAGCTGACGCCACCGAAGCTAGAAGATTGGCCAAACATCACTTGGGATGCGGGTGCAAGCGCGCGCCGTGTTAACCTCGATACCGTGACAAAAGAAGATGTTCAGCAATGGAAAACCGGTGAGACACTCTTGCTCTCAGGTAAGATTCTGACCGGTCGCGATGCAGCGCATAAACGCATTCAAACCATGTTGCAAAATGGCGAAGGCCTACCTGAAGGCGTTGACCTTAAAGGGAAGTTTATCTACTACGTTGGCCCTGTGGATGCAGTGGGTGACGAAGTGGTTGGCCCAGCAGGCCCAACCACTTCAACACGTATGGATAAGTTCACCGACATGATGCTGGATGAAACGGGCATTATGGGCATGATCGGTAAAGCGGAGCGTGGTCCAGCCACTGTTGAGTCAATCAAGAACCATAAAGCGGTGTATCTGATGGCGGTCGGTGGTGCGGCGTACTTGGTAGCGAAAGCCATCAAGAAAGCGCGTGTTGTTGCTTTTGAAGATCTCGGTATGGAAGCGATTTACGAATTTGAAGTCGAAGATATGCCAGTGACGGTCGCGGTGGATTCGAGCGGTGCCAATGCTCACCAAATTGGTCCTGATACTTGGAAAGTTAAAATCCAAGAAATGGAATCACAAAAATAAGAATGTGACAAAGTGCTGATTTAGTTAGCAAACATTTGACATAAGTGCAGCGAAAGCTGCACTTTGTTTTTGTATAATACCAACCAGTTCCATATCATCTGGTCGTTTGCTCAACACTCACTACTCAAAGCAAAAAGGAGTGCTCAATGCCTCGCTTTATTCAAATATTACAAATTATTCTCGCTGTGGTTGTCGGTAGTTTTGTCGGTTATGACTTGATCCTGCACGGCATCAGCATTTTTGATGAGAAATACGTCACCATCACTTGCGTATTGTGGCTCATTCTGGAAATCGCTCTGTTTGTTATCTACAAACTGATTGAGGACGATTAATCTCGGCATCCCTCGCGTTCTTATACTAAGCCTCTGATTTATATCAGAGGCTTTTTGTTCATCTGCGATTAATATTACTAGAGTTATGGTTCGCCCCACGCTAAAGAAGAAAATGAGATGCGCCGAGAAATCCCTTTGATTGTTGGTGTACTTTGGCGCACAGTGAATGGTGTTGTTTGACAGTAAGAGAAGGGCTATGAAGAAGATTACCCGAGAAGTGAATGATTTTATCCACCGCAGTATGGATTCCCACGTTCGTGTGGCGGTAACGGGGCTCTCCCGAGCCGGGAAGACCGCGTTCATCACTTCGCTTGTCAACCAACTCCTCCATACTTCAACGCACGACAATATGCCCCTACTGAGCAGTGCGCGAGATAAACGTCTCGTTGGAGCGAAGCGAGAGCCGCAAAGTAACATGATGGTGCCAAGATTCGCTTACGATGAAGCGATGGAGCAGCTTTGCAATGTGCCGCCTATGTGGCCTGAACCGACGCGAGATGTCAGTGAAATCCGCCTTGCCATTAAGTATCGACCAAAGAAAAAAACCAAGAAATTACTGGGCCAAACCGCGATCTTGCATCTGGATATCATCGATTATCCGGGGGAGTGGCTGTTGGACTTACCTTTGTTGGAGCTCGATTTTGCCACTTGGAGTCAGACGCAGTTTGATGCACTAAAAGGCGAGCGTTTGAATTTGGCGAGTGAATGGCTCAGTCAACTCGACAGTTTAGATCTCAATGCGGAACTGAATGAAAAACAGCTGCAAAGCATCTCTCAGGCATACACTGACTATTTGCACCGCTGTAAAGAAAAGGGGTTGCATTGGGTGCAGCCGGGACGATTTGTTTTACCGGGTGAGCTTGCTGGTGCGCCAGTGCTGCAATTTTTCCCTTGCCGCTTTGATGATGCGGACAAAACCGGCAAACACAGCAATCTGGCGATGTTGAAAAAGCGCTATCAGGAATATCAACAAAAAGTGGTGAAAGCATTTTATAAGCATCACTTTTCAACCTTCGATCGCCAAATAGTGTTGGTCGATTGTTTGCAGCCGCTCAATGCTGGCCGTGAGTCGTTCTATGATATGCGTGATGCCTTAGAGCAAATCATGCACAGCTTTCGTTATGGGCGCTCAGGACTGCTTAAGCGTCTGTTTGCACCCAAAATAGACAAAGTATTGTTTGCCGCGACCAAAGCGGATCACGTGACGCCTGAGCAGCATCCTAATTTGGTTGCCTTGCTGCAACAGATGATCCACCCCGCATGGCAAACCGCAGCATATGAAAATATCGAAATGGGTTGTTTATCGATGGCATCGGTACAAGCGACTCAGGCCGGTTTTATTGCCAATGGTGATAAGAGCACACCGGCCATTCAGGGGATGACTTTAGAAGGGCAAGCGTTAACCCTCTTTCCTGGCGAAGTGCCTCGCAAAGTGCCTGATGAGCACTATTGGCAAGAGCGAGGGTTTGAATTTACCGCTTTTAGGCCAATGCAAGGCAAGCGTGAAGAGCCTTTACCGCACATTCGAGTTGATAAAGCCCTAGAGTTTTTATTGGGAGATAAGTTGCTATGAGCGATCTAAAACCAAAACAAGTGTTTGAAGAGACGATTTTCTCTCAGCAAGACAAACCAGAGCTCACTGCGCAGCAGCAATTTGATCAGCAGCAGACGTTCATTCCAACCACGATTGAAGAGAGTGAACCTGAACTTGAAGACGCTTTGGCGCAGGTGATACGTCCATCAGGTCGTCGCAAGTGGCTAGCGGGAGGGCTGTTTGCTGCTTTCGCCGGATTGGTTGGCTGGCAAGCCGTTGATAGTGTACTCAGTGCGATGCAAAATGGCGATTGGCTTACACTCGGCTGGTCTGGGTTTATTTCCGTATTTGCTGGCTTGGGGCTTGGGGCCATGGGCAAAGAACTGTGGAAGCTGCGTCAATTGAGACACTTATTTTCCGTGCAGGAGCAAGGGGAAAAATTGTTGCAAAGTGACAGTGTTGGGCAAGGTAAAGCGTTTTGCCAGCTAGTGGCGAAACAAAGTGGTGTTGCAGAAGAGAATCCTGCTTATGACCGCTGGAAAAACAGCGTCAATACGGCACACAGTGATGCAGAAATCTTGCAGATGTACGATGCGATGGTCGTGACTCAACAAGACAAACAAGCAACCAAAGTGATCTCGCGCTTTGCGACAGAGTCTGCGGCTCTGGTGGCTATTAGCCCACTCGCCATCGCGGACATGCTGCTGGTGGCTTGGCGCAACTTCAAGATGATTGACACGCTCTCAACGATCTATGGTATCGAGCTTGGCTATGCCTCTCGTATTCGTTTGCTGCGTTTGGTGTTGGCAAACATGGCGGTGGCGGGCGCCAGCGAGCTGGTGATTGATGCGGGTATGGATTTGCTGTCGATGGATCTCGCTGGCAAGCTTTCCGCCAGGGCAGGGCAGGGGGTCGGTGTGGGGATTTTGACTGCGAGACTGGGTTTGAAAGCGATGGCATTGCTAAGGCCGATTCCTTGGCAAACCGAAACACAGGTTAAGTTATCAGCAATTCGCAAAGAAATTGTGTCGAAAGTCGCTTCTATCACGCTAAAACCATAGAGTTTCAGCGGGCGCATCTTGACGCTAACGCGGGCATAGTAGAAACTACTGTCAACTTTTCGTGACAGTGTGAATTAGGATTTTCCGTGCGCCTAGAAGTCTTTTGCGAAGACAGACTCGGCTTAACCCGAGAGCTGCTCGATATATTAGCCTCCAAAAATATCGATTTACGAGGTATCGAAATTGATATCAGTGGCATCATTTATCTCAATTGCCCTGATATAGACTTTGATACCTTCAGTCTACTGATGGCAGAAATTCGTCGAATCTCTGGCGTGAAAGACGTGCGTAAAATCCAATTTATGCCGATGGAACGCCATAACACCGAGCTGATTTCACTCGTCAACAACTTGCCCGATCCCGTCTTGGCGATAGACCTAAAGGGCGCGGTGGACATGGCGAACCGAGCCGCGTTGGCGCTGATTGGTAAAACTGAAAAAGAGGTGATTGGTGCGCCGATAGCCGCGCTCCTGCCCAGTTTGAAGTTTAGTCGTTGGTCAGAAGGCGAACAGCACCGTCAGCGAGAAAGCATGGTGATCGATGGCCTCGATTATCTGCTTGAGTTCATGCCCGTCTATATTCAAGATGAATCCAAACAATCCACGTTTGCCAGTACGGTTGTGATGGTGCGCGGCGCCAAAGCAAATTCCGTTGATAGTCATCAACTCTCCCCGCACAGTGAACTGGGTTTTGAGCATTTTGTTGGCGTTTCCAATCGTCATAAAGCCCTCATTGGTCAAGCTAAAAAACTGGCTTTACTCGATCAGCCTTTGCTTATTGAAGGGGAAACAGGAACGGGTAAGGAGATGCTGGCAAAAGCGTGTCACAACCGTTCTCATCGTGCGGGTAAGCCCTTCTTGGTGTTGAGTTGCGCATCCATGCCCGACGATGTGGCAGAAACCGAGTTGTTTGGTCATGCTCCGGGTTCTTTTAATCATCAGCAAGGCCACAAAGGTATTTTCGAGCAGGCCAATGGTGGCACCGTTTTCCTCGATGAGATCGGTGAAATGAGCCCCCATTTGCAGATTAAGTTGCTGCGTTTCTTGCAGGATGGCAATTTCCGCCGCGTTGGCGCAGAAGAAGAGATGCACGTTGATGTGAGAATCATCGCATCCACCAAGCATAATCTGGCTGCGTTGGCAGAAGCGGGATCGTTTCGAGAAGATCTTTTCTACCGACTCAATGTGTTGACCTTGTCGATCCCATCTTTGCGTTCTCGCTCCAGTGATATCGGCCCTCTACTCGATCTTTTTGTTGCCAAGCATTGCCAAAAACTGGCGATTGCTAAGCCTGCGTATCAAGAGCAATTGGTTGATGAATTAAGCACTTATCAATGGCCGGGCAACATGCGACAGTTGGACAACATGGTGTTGCGTGCGCTTACTGAGATGGATGACGATGTATTGAAAGCAGAGCATTTCCATTTGCCACAACCAGCGGCGGTGGCCACAACAAACACACTCGTGAATCTTGATGGTTCACTGGATGAGATTATGAGCGATTATGAATCTCAGGTGTTGGAGCGTCTTTACCAGTCATTCCCATCGAGCCGTAAGTTGGCGAAGCGCTTAAATGTCTCGCACACCTCGATTGCCAATAAGCTAAGAGACTACGGGATTAAGAAGCACTAATATGGGCGCTGACCAACATATCATTTATCAAGTTGACGAAGGTTTGGTGCTAAGAACCGTTAATGTGAGCGACGCTGCGATGGTTTCTCAGTACTTTCAACGCAATCAGGCCTTTTTAAAACCGTGGGAGCCGACACGTGAAGCGTCGTTTTTCACCGAAGCGGGTTGGGCGCAAAAGCTGATCAAGCTCCATGAGCTACATCGCATGAAATTGGGCTTTTACTGTGTTTTGATTGAAGAGCAAACGAATGAGATGGTCGGGACCATCTCATTTAGCAATTTGTCGAAGTTTCCTTTTTACGCCTGTAACGTGGGGTATTCGTTAGCGCAAGAGGCTCAAGGAAAAGGGTACATGCGCCGTGGATTAAAAATGGCGTGTGACTATATGTTTGAGCAGCTAAATTTGCACCGTATTCAAGCCGCGTATATGCCGCATAATCACCGTAGCGCTGGTGTTTTAGAGCATCTCGGTTTTTGCAAAGAGGGCTTTGCGTATTCCTATCTTTTGATTGATGGGCAGTGGCAAGACCACGTATTGACCTCCTTAATCAACCCTAACTGGCGAGTTGAAAAGTAATGGAACGATTGAACAAGCAACTGGCATTGCTGATGGAGTTGGACAAGCTGAAATCGGTACTGCGTCGCACGCGAGTGAAAAGCGCAGATAAACGTTTGGAAAACAGTGCAGAGCACAGTTGGCATGTCGCTTTGATGGCGTTATTGATGGAAGAGCATGCTAATGAGCCTGTCAACATCGGCCGCGTAGTGAAAATGTTGCTGCTGCATGACGTAGTAGAAATTGATGCTGGCGATACCTTTGTGTACGATGCGGTCGCGTCAGAACAGCAAGCAGAGAAAGAGCTTGCTGCCGCTCTGCGTTTATTTGGCATGTTGCCGGCTGACCAAGGAGAAGAATTACTTCAACTTTGGTTAGAGTTTGAAGCCGCGCAAACGGCAGATGCCAAGTTTGGCAAGGCGCTAGATCGAATCATTCCTATGCTGCTTAACTACCACAACCAAGGACAAAGTTGGCAAGAGCATGGCGTGACTCGTCAGCAAGCGTTGACGGTGAATCAGAAAATCGACCTTGGTTCCCATGTGTTATGGGATAAGGCGCAAGAAATTATTGAACAGGCAACCCAAAATGGGTGGCTGAAAGCTTAAGGAACCTGAATGTCTTATTTAACTTTGGATCAATACCAAAGAAAATGGATTTTTACGCATCCGTCGATGCCAGTGCCACAAGAAGATCTCGCGCACATTCGCCCGATGGATCAGGCACGCTCTGCGCAGTTTTGGAAAGAGAACATCAGCGCCCATAGCCCAGATGCAGAACGTCTTGGTAGCGATGATTGGCCAACGAAACAGAGTAATTGGTTAGCTGAAATTGACTGGATGGCGTCTTGGGAAGCCGATGAACCAGATATGCCAGAGGAAATTCTTCAGCATATTGATTGGCAAGATGATGTGACGGTCTATTTCTGTTACGAAAAATACAACGTGATTGAAACCAAGTGGGTTGTTTTCCGCAAACATTGGAAAAACTTCTTATTCTACGATGACGGCCCGATTTTGCTGGGTCGACGTCGTCAGCAGGCACTGTGGTTTGCTACCGATGGAACAGTGAAACTGGGGCAAAGAAACTGATCAGCCTAATGAACGGCTAATCATTGGCTTAGTCACTAGAAGCAGCGTGTTTACGCTGCTTTTTTTATGAGCGTTTAGTGAGGTAAGACACAGTTCAGTAAGTTTTTTCCTGTGACTTCAGTTTCATTGATCTAACGCCAAATTTTGTTTTGAAACACGCGCGCATAATTTCTTGTCTATCCCCGTAGAGCCAAAGCTCTAAGGTGTCTATCTCAGGAAGAGAAGTTGTATTATGCGCCCGTATCTGAAGTTTATTATCCCTATTATCATTCCGTTGATTGTGCTGTTGTTGCCATTGTCCGCCTTTCCGTTTGAAGCCATGACCATCGTGCAGCAACGTGTGATTGCCATTTTCTTATTGGCGGCACTGTGCTGGGTGTTTGAGCCAATTCCCATCTATGCCACGTCCGTCGTCATTATTGTTTTAGAGCTTTTATTGGTTTCCGATAAAGGTCTGTATCTATTCCGATTGAACGAGGGCAGTGAAAGCTTTGGGCAATTGCTCTCTTACAGTGAAATCATGGCAACCTTTGCCAGCCCAATCATCATGCTTTTCTTAGGTGGATTTTTCCTTGCAATGGCGGCCACCAAATACCGCTTGGATGTGAACTTGGCACGCGTGCTGCTCAAGCCATTTGGCCAAGACCCTAAATTCGTTATGTTGGGGCTGATGCTGATCACTGCGATTTTCTCGATGTTTATGTCTAACACCGCGACAACCGCGATGATGCTCTCCATCTTAACGCCAGTGATCGCGGTGTTTGGCCCCAAAGACCCAGGGCGAGTTGCCTTTGCGCTTTGTATTCCGGTTGCGGCCAACATTGGTGGCATTGGCACACCGATTGGTACGCCACCCAATGCCATCGCGCTAAAATATCTGGTGGGTGACAACCTGATCACATTTGGGGAATGGATGGCGTTTGGTGTTCCTTTTGTTGTGGTGATGATGGCGTTAGCGTGGTTTTTGATCACGGCGATGTATCGAGCAGACATTCCTAAGATAGAACTTTCTATAAAAGGTAAGTTTCTGAAAACACCGAAGGCGATTGTGGTGTATGTGACGTTTGGTTTGACCATTTTGCTTTGGCTGATGGGGTCTGCACATGGCATGAATTCCTATACAGTCGCCCTGATTCCTGTCGCGATCTTTTCCATCACTGGCATCATTAACAAAGAAGATTTGAAGAAAATTTCCTGGGATGTGCTTTGGTTGGTTTCAGGCGGTATCGCCCTTGGTTTGGCTCTGGATAAAACAGGACTTGCCAAGCTGGTGGTGCACAGCATTCCATTTGATGAGTTTTCGCCTTATATCGTCTTGTTTGGTGCGGCGTTCCTCTGCTTAGTGATGGCGAACTTTATGTCGCATACTGCGACGGCGAACTTGCTGATGCCAATTATGGCCGCATTGGGGATGTCAATGACTTCTCTGGCTCCATTGGGCGGAGAAGTGACACTGATTTTAGTGGTGACGATGGCCGCTTCCTTAGGCATGTCGCTGCCTATCAGTACTCCGCCGAATGCATTGGCACATGCAACGGGTCATGTCCAAAGTAATCAAATGGCGCGTGTGGGCGTGATTTTGGGCGTTGTCGGCGTATTGCTCAGCTTTGTGATGGTTTGGATCCTTCATATGGTTGGACACATCGGGTAGCCCCATGTATTTGAGCAAATTAGAAGCACTGATTGAGCGTTACTTCTGTAATCCAGAGCGTCAAATTACGTTGGAAGCGGGATCGGTCGTCATTGTGCAGCAAGGCTACAACGACCGTCTGTTTTTCGTTCTTCAAGGTGAGCTGGAAGGTTACTTTTCTGAACATGAGGAGAAACAAGTACGCGTTTTTTCAGCCTCACAAGGGGCATTTATTGGCGTGCACAGTTTCTTTTCTGGTACTTGGACAGCATCGTCGACGGTGATGGCCAAGACCGAAGTGACACTGGCTTGGATTGATCGCAGCACGCCTGCCGTTGAAGTCGAAGAGTTCGGCCCGCTGACTACACAATTTATGCCGGTGATTGTGAATGAGCTTTCCCGCCGTCAAAGGCGAGCAACGCAAGAGGCGGTGGCCAAAGAGAAGGTGTTACAGAGGCTACATAACGCAGAGCAAATGACAACCTTAGGTCAACTTGCGGCGGGGCTGGCTCACGAGCTTAATAACGCCATCGGGGTGGTCAGTAGCAAAGCCGAAAGACTCGAAACCATTATTCTGGAGCTGCTTGAAGAACGGCACCCAGAAGCCAGCCAATTCTTCGATATTGGACTGCTTGCGGGACAAAATGTGCCAACAAGCACCGCAAGACAAAATGCCAAGTTGTTGGAGCAGAAATATGGTTTGGAGAAAAAACAGGCCAAAGCATTAGCGAAAGCGATACCTGATGGTTTGGTTAGCCCGCACTGGTTGAACAACCCAGATCAAGCCATTCGTTATTGGGCAATGGGGTGTGATTTACACGACCTGCGTTTAGCAGCCAAACACACGGTTGGTATTGTGAAATCGGTCAAACAGCTCGGTAGGGCGGATTCGGATCGCATTAGCAAAGTTAATATTGGCGACACCATCAATCAAGCCATCGCGCTTTTGCAAAGTGAGCTGCGCCGTGTCGAAGTGCGTCTTCGTCCATCACCTGTCGAATCGATTTGGGCTTCGGAGACCGAATTGGTGCAAGTTTGGGTCAATATCATCAAGAACGCCTGTGACGCGATGCAAAACACACTATCGCCGCAGTTGGAGATACGTGTTCATCAAGAAGGCAAGCGCATTTTGGTTACGATCGCCAACAATGGGCCTGCCTTAGATGAGGCAACAAGACGCAAAATTTTTCAGCCTAACTTCACCACCAAAAAAGGCGGGCTGTCATTTGGACTGGGTTTAGGGTTATCGATTGTGAAGCGAATCGTCACCGGGCTAGGAGGCTCGATTGTGGTGAAAAGCGATGACCAAGCCACTATTTTTAGAATCAAATTGCCAACAGAGGGAAATCATGGAGAAACTGAACCTAATATGCGTGGATGATCAGCGCGAAGTGCTTAATGCGGTGGTGCAGGATCTAGACGGTTTAGCTGACTGGCTAAATATTGAAGAGTGTGAATCTGGCCATGAAGCGTTGGAGCTGATCGATGAGCTTGATGCGGATGGCGAGTTTATCGCTGTGGTGATTTCAGACCACGTGATGCCGGGAATGACCGGTGTCGAGCTTTTACGAACATTGCACACGGATGCTCGATTCTTCAAAACACGCAAGGTATTGCTCACAGGGCAAGCCACGCATAGCGATACCATCGAAGCGATCAATTCCGCTGGTATTGTGCGCTATTTCGAAAAACCTTGGAAAAAACAAGAACTCGTACAGTGCATTCGCGAATTGATGACCGATTTTATTTTCGATCAGGGACTGGATTACCAGATTTGGCATGATGAACTGGATCAAGCGGGCGTGCTGAAACATCTGCATCCATAATCAATAGGCATCGAGTGCCCTAAGTCTCATGATGCTAATGTCATTTAGGGCCGCGCCTAAGAAGAGAAAACGGGGAGCGGAAGGCTAACATTCCCCAAGAAGCGCGATGTTGGCGCAGGTCGTAAAAACCGGAAAAAGCGCCATCCTCCTAACCGCGCCAATATGCTTATACCTATTTGTTCAAGGAACGCTTTGTTCTGGTACGAATGTTTAGTTCAGACTTAGGGCACACCAAAGTAAGAGTGGTAGCGTTAACACGCTAAAGAAGTTGCCAAATAGCACCATCGAGGCCACTTTTTCTGGCTCAATATGAAAACGTTCAGCAAAAAGATAATTCATTACCGCTGCTGGCAGCATGGTGAACAGCACCATCATTTTCATTTGTAGCGGAGGAAGAGGAATAAAGAAATAAATCACAGCAAATGCTATCAATCCTGTTGCGATGGATTGGAGCGTTGAATAGAGTCCAATGCTGAGGCCGGACCATTTCAAATGGGTCATTTGCGCCCCTAGGGAGAGGAGCATAACAGGCACTGCGGCCTGACCTAGCAAAGAGGTGGCTTCAATCAGCGGTGACCAAACGGCAACATGGTTGAGATTGAAAACCACAGCCAAAGACGCGGCAATAAACACAGGCATTTTGACCATTTGTAACAGTGATCCGCCTCGGCTCAACAACGCGATGCCTAAGCTAATGTGAATGCAAGACGACATGACAAAAAGCAGCACGGCGCTTGATTGTGCGGCGTCACCAAATGCGTAGGCAAAGAGAGGAATGGCAAGATTGCCACTGTTGCGAAACATATGCGGTGGTGCCCAAGTCTTAAAAGAAAGCCCAGTCAGTTTGCAAACGGGCATCATCAGTAGACCCGGCAGTAACACGGCCACAAGCGATGCCCAAATCAAAGGAAGCTGCTGGGTGTCTAGCGGCATGGTAGCGAGAGATGAAAACACCAAAGCAGGGAGGAAAACGTCGATATTGATCCGATTAATTGGCTTAAAGTCGGGTTTTAAATAATGCCCAACCAAAAAGCCGACGCCAGCCAACGCAAAAACAGGGAATAAAATGTTAACGACTTTGATGAGCATATGGACGTTCCAGATAGGGTGGACTGTTTTTACGCTATCAGGTGGTGTGTTTTTCGTCACCTAAACTGGTTGAAAAACATGAGCTCACCACTATGATATTGTCTTTGTTGCTTATTAAACTCGTCGATTATTGCCACTTCAAAGTGTTGTAAATTAGAGTTTGCAAATATATTTTAAATTTGTATTCTCTGGGCAAATGAAACGCTTGTAAACAAATGTAAATTATTCGATGTTCTCAGCAGGTCGTATGAGTAAGACTGCCATATACTTGAGTTAGTCGAGAATAGTTTGTGTTGGAAAATGTCTTGAATATGCAGTATGACCCTGAAAAATCGATAAAAGTAGATATTTCAAACTTAACGATTGGCATGTTTGTCACCGCTATTGAAAATAGTGAACGGGTTAATTTGGCTAACGCTGGGCGTGTTCAGTCAGAAAAAGCCATTACCCGCTTATTTGAAAGTGGGGTGAAGTTTGTGTGGGTAGACGCAGGCTTATCGGCTAAAAATTGTGTGATTAAACCAGCGCCAAAGGTTGATAACACTGAGTGGCAAGCCGTGACAGAATCCCATTCACCAACGCCACGTAAGCAGCCAAAGAGTCGCGCCTCTAACCAAAAGAAAGCTAAAAAACTTATCGCAGAAGCTAAAGGCCTAGCTCAGAAGCTCCTTAATCAAACTTTTGAAGGCAAAGTGATTCTGGTTGATGAGATTGAGGACTGGGCTGAGGATATGATAGAAGCTGCCTTGGTGGATTCAGATGCCTTGCAGTGTGTTTCTGCCTTACGCCAAAAGGACACCTATTTGCTTGAACATTCGGTGAATGTCGCTTGTTTGTTAGTGACTTTCGGCAAGCATTTGGGCTTAGAGCGCGAAACGCTCAAACAGATGGCGATAGGTGGGATCATTCACGATATCGGCAAGATCAAAGTAAATGATGAAGTGTTGCATAAACCAGCGCGATTAACGCCTGAAGAGTTTGAACACATGAAGCTCCATCAGGTGTTTGCCGAAGAGATCATTGTGCATGTTGAAGGGCTAAGCGATGTGAGCCGTGACGTCTGTTTAATGCACCATGAAAAGCTTGATGGAAATGGTTACCCCAAAGGGCTAAAAGGGGATGAAATACCACTCCATGGTCGTATGAGTTGTATCGTTGATATCTATGATGCGCTCACGGCAGACCGATGCTACAAGCAAGGCATGAGCTCTGCCGAAGCCTTTAAAATCATACTCGGCTTAACCCCATTTCACTTAGATCCTGATCTGGTTTACAAATTCATTAACTGCATTGGCGTGTATCCAGTTGGTTCTATTGTCGAATTGAACGATGGTCGAGTGGGAATCGTCTGGACCTCTAACCCGACTCAACCATTGAAGCCGGAAGTGAAGTGTTTCTACTCGCGTAAATACAAACGTTTTGTCGATGTGGCAATGGTAGATTTAAAACACAACGCGCTAAAGATTGAAAAAGCGGTGGCACCTGCATGCTTAGATGTCGATGCTAGGCCGTTTTATGATTAGGTTAGAAGGCTGGTGTGAATTTCTATGGTTACCGGAATAGACAATCAACGCTTGTGAGCTAATGTTCATGTTTATCGGTAGGGGAAATTAAATTGCATCAATAAAAAAGACCACCAGCACTGAGTGTTAGTGGTCTTTTTGAATTTTATCTCTATCTCAAAATCAATTAGATTTCGAAGTCTTCTAGAGATTTACCCGCATCTAATTGAGCTTGGATTGCAGAAGGTGTACGACCTTGGCCAGTCCAAGTTTTCTCTTCGCCATTTGTGTCAACATATTTGTATTTTGCTGGGCGAGGAGCTCGTTTACCTTTGTTCTTTGTTTTAGTCTCACCAGCAAGTGCGCTGATAAGTGCTTCAAGATCAATTCCGTCTTTAGCAATTTGTTCTGCAATCGCAGCTAGTTTAGCTTCTTGCTCGGCTTTTGCTGCACGCTCTTCCGCTTCTGCTTCTTGACGTTCTGCTACAACGGTCGTCAATTTATCTAGAGCTTCTTCTAGTTGTTCCAGAGTCAGTTCACGGGAAAAAGCACGCAGGCTGCGAATGTTTAACAGAGTTTTAGTGAGTTCAGACATAACCTTTCCTATATATTTGTTAAGTCAATTGTCTAATTTATACCGAGAATTAGATTGCACAAGCTTAATTAATTCTTAGATTACTAATATTAACGTTATGTACGATATAAGCAATAATTAAAATGAAAAAATAGCAATAATGTTTATAAAAAGGTAGTTTCGTTACGTCTTGCGTTTGTTCAGGTTAAACTTCCCGCAATCAAGTAAGCTAAGATAAAGACTGATCTTATATATAAAACTTAAATAAACTATTTTGTATGTGTGCTCGTTGAATTCATGTCTGGTTATCAGGCCTGTTATTGTATTTCCACTAGAAAATGGTTGGAGTAAATACATAGAAAACTGGTCTCATAAAGGTGGCGTCAAATTTCGTTGTAAGAAGATAGATCTGTTGCAAATAGGTTCACTCTGAGTACAATAGACGATACCTGATGCGATAACTTAGATTATTTGTTGTTTTTTTGGACAGTAATTGGTTAAGAGTTTGTTATCGCCGTAGAGGCGCAATGGTAAAGAGTAGCTATTATTGGGGTGATGCCAATGAATAATAGTGAAAGGTGTCCATTGCCGAAGTGAGTTGCATATCAAAGCTTCTTGCTGGGGTTGCATCCGAAAGGAACAACACTGCCATAGTATTTAACTTATAACTATGGAGCGCTACTGTAGGTTGGGTGAAGTGTCCACTTCCCTGTCGCTTAGTTCAACATAAGTATCGAAATAAGTTCGTATACTTTGTCTGCAGTAGATCTCTAGCCAAACTTTGGTTTTTGAAGATCATGAATTTAATAGATTTTGCTACATCTCCCATTTCACTTTTGCCGCCGATAGTGGCACTGACGCTAGCCATTTTAACGCGTAAAGTGCTTGTATCGCTCGGTGTCGGTATTCTTCTAGGTGCAGTGTTACTGAATGATTATTCGGTAGGCTCTGCGGCAGCTTATATTACAGATAAAGTTTCAGCTGTTTTTATTGAAGATGGTGGCATCAATACTTGGAATATGAGTATTGTTGGTTTCTTGTTGTTATTGGGTATGACCACCGCTCTACTGACTCTTTCTGGAGGCACTCGAGCTTTTGCTGAATGGGCACAGACTCGAGTGAAAAGTAAGCGAGGTTCGAAATTACTAGCAGCGTTTTTAGGCGTATTCATTTTTGTAGACGACTATTTCAATAGCCTAGCTGTAGGTGCGATTTCTCGCCCAGTAACGGACCGCTTTTATGTTTCACGCGCCAAACTTGCTTATATTCTAGACTCAACAGCAGCACCAATGTGTGTGGTGATGCCTGCATCGAGTTGGGGTGCGTACATCATGACCATTATCGGCGGTATTTTGGTGTCACATGGCATCACTGAATATTCCGCATTAGGCGCATATCTACGTTTAGTACCGATGAACTTCTACGCGATTTTCGCCTTGTTAATGGTGTTTGCGGTCGCTTGGTTTGGTTTAGACATTGGTAAAATGCGTGAACATGAAATTGCTGCCTCACAAGGCCGTGGCTTTGACAATGACGCTGATACTGACCTAAAAGAAGCGCATGAAATTGACGAAGAGCTTGATATCCGTGAAAGCGATAAAGGTAAAGTAACCGATCTTGTTATGCCGATCATTGCTTTGATTATTGCAACGGTCGCTTCAATGCTCTATACCGGTGGCCAAGCACTTGCGGCCGATGGTAAAGCGTTCGACTTGCTTGGTGCATTCGAAAATACCAACGTAGGTACATCGCTGATTTATGGTGGTCTGGTTGGTTTGGCTGTGGCCTTGTTCACCGTGTTCAAACAAGGTCTTCCAGTTGCAGAAATTGCTCGTACTTTATGGATCGGTGCTAAATCGATGTTTGGTGCAATCCTTATTCTGATTTTCGCCTGGACTATCGGTTCGGTTATTGGCGACATGAAAACAGGTAGCTACTTGTCTTCTATGGCACAAGGCAATATTAACCCTCATTGGTTACCCGTAATTTTATTCTTGCTTTCAGGTTTGATGGCGTTTTCTACCGGAACATCGTGGGGCACGTTTGGGATTATGCTACCTATCGCGGGTGATATGGCGGGTGCGACAGATATCGCTCTTATGCTTCCTATGCTAAGTGCAGTATTAGCGGGTTCTGTTTTTGGTGATCACTGTTCACCGATTTCTGATACGACGATTCTTTCTTCAACGGGCGCACGTTGTCATCATATTGACCACGTAGCGACTCAGTTGCCTTATGCACTTGCAGTGGCATTGGTTTCTTGTATTGGTTTCGTGGTATTGGGTATGACCGCTTCCGTTATGTTCTCACTGGCGGCTGCAACCATGGCATTCATCATCGTTTGTGCAATCCTCTCTTGGTTGTCAAAAGCAAAGATTGAGTCTTGCCAACAAGCGTAACCTATTTATTTATATGAACTTTGAAAGGGTAGCTTCGGCTGCCCTTTTTATTTGTCTTATACAAATTGATATTTTTTAAAATAAAGTGTTGCAAAATAAGAGAAGCTTAGTTAGTGTGGATATCAACGAAGCAATCAAGCTAAGAGCCTATATAAGTATGCGTAATTTTGTAATGAACATTCATCACCATCATCACCCAGTCTAGTCTTTCGGGAGATGTACGCATACCCGGGAGATAGGAAACTCCCGGAGGTGAAAATCATCAAATTCAGATTTTAAACCCTCGGGAGACCAACATCTCTCGAGGGTTTTTTAGTTTTCACTTTCATCATTTTCAAATTGAAGCACAGGGACAATGTCATGCAAACACAACGCTTAAGAATTGCAATTCAGAAAAAAGGCCGACTGAGTGAAGAGTGCCAAGGGCTCTTAAAAAAGTGTGGCGTTAAATTCAATATTATGGGTGAGCGTTTAGTCGTTCACTCAGAAAATATGCCAATTGATCTGTTATTAGTTCGTGATGATGACATCCCAGGGCTGATCATGGATGGCGTTGTTGACCTTGGTTTTATCGGTGAAAACGTGTTGGAAGAAGTGCGTCTAGAGCGCAAAGCCACTGGTGATGCTTGTCAATTTGAAACCTTGAGTCGTCTAGATTTTGGTGGATGTCGTTTGTCCATCGCGATTGATAAAGATGAAAAATACAATGGCCCACAAGATCTTGCTGGGAAACGTATTGCGACGACTTACCCACAACTGCTCAAAGCGTATATGGATCGACAAGGTGTGCCTTTCTCAACCTGTATGCTGACAGGCTCAGTTGAAGTGGCGCCTCGTGCTGGTTTAGCGGATGCAATCGCTGATTTGGTTTCAACAGGCGCAACACTTGAAGCCAATGGCCTAAAAGAGGCTGAGGTTATTTTCCAATCGAAAGCAACACTTATTCAACGTTCAGGTGAGTTTGCCCAAGACAAGCAAGCGCTTATCGAGAAGCTGTTAACGCGTATGCAAGGCGTTCAGCAAGCCAAAGAATCCAAATACATCATGCTACATGCTCCAGTTGATAAGCTAGAACAGATCAAAGCACTGTTGCCAGGGGCGGAAGATCCAACCGTGTTACCACTGTCTGCAGAGAAACAACGAGTGGCCGTCCATTTGGTGAGTACAGAAAACCTATTCTGGGAAACGATGGAACAGCTCAAAGAACTTGGCGCGAGCTCTATTCTTGTTCTACCAATTGAAAAAATGATGGAGTAAGGCTCATGAGAACGGTTGTTTGGCAATCTCTTAGTGAGACGCAACAAGACGCTATTTTGGAACGTCCAGCGATAACAGAAGGTGCGAATATTACCGCTGCAGTAGCAGAAGTGATTGCGAAAGTCAGAGCAGAAGGCGATGCGGCGCTGTTCGAACTGACGGAAAAGTTTGATCGCGTTAAACCAGAATCGATTCGAGTGACTGAACAAGAAATCGAGGAGGCTTCTGCTCGCTTAACTGCAAAAATGAAGCAAGCGCTTGAGCAGGCTTACGCCAATATCGCGAAGTTCCACAATGCCCAGAAACCGACGCCAATTAAAGTCGAAACACAACCGGGTGTGGTGTGTGAACAAGTCACTCGCCCGATACAAAAAGTGGGTTTATACATTCCTGGTGGCAGTGCACCGCTGCCTTCAACGGTATTGATGTTGGGTGTTCCTGCGCAAATCGCGGGTTGCCGTAAAGTAGTGTTATGTTCACCACCACCGATTGCCGATGAAATTCTCTATGTGGCAAAGCTTTGTAATATAGATGAAGTTTACAATGTTGGTGGTGGGCAAGCGGTAGCGGCGATGGCCTATGGGACAGAAAGTGTCACTAAGGTGGATAAAATATTTGGTCCTGGCAACGCGTATGTCACAGAAGCAAAACGCCAAGTGAGCAATGACTTTCGTGGTGCCGCCATTGATATGCCCGCTGGGCCATCAGAAGTGTTGGTGATTGCTGATGAAAATGCAGATGCCGATTTTATCGCCGCCGATTTACTTAGCCAAGCCGAGCACGGACCAGACTCGCAAGTGGTTTTAGTGACGCCATCTGTCTTGATTGCAGATCAAGTAACGGATGCTGTACAGAAACAGTTGAAGCAGTTATCACGCGCCTCTATTGCTGAAAAAGCACTGGCGTCGAGCTTGATTATTATTGCTGACTCCTTAACCCAAGCGGTTTCTATTTCAAATTATTACGGCCCCGAGCACTTAATTGTTCAAACCAAAACTCCTCGAGAGTTGTTGCCATTGCTGGATAACGCGGGTTCCATTTTCTTAGGTGATTGGTCGCCTGAATCGGCGGGCGATTATGCGTCAGGAACCAACCACGTATTGCCGACGTATGGGTACACCCGTACGTATTCAAGTTTAGGTTTGGCTGACTTTTCAAAACGCATGACGATTCAAGAACTATCGGCTGAAGGTTTAAAAACACTGGCACCGACGGTTGTGACAATGGCAGAAGCAGAAGGGTTGGATGCACACAAACGTGCGGTGACCATTCGCGTCGAAAAGCTGAACGCACGTAGATAAGGAGAGAGAAAATGGAAAAACTTGCTCGAAAAAGTGTACAGAAACTGACTCCTTACCTTTCGGCGCGCCGCATCGGTGGAACCGGTGATGTTTGGTTGAATGCCAATGAATCGCCATTTGACAATGAATACCGCACAAACTTTGCGCGCTTGAACCGTTACAGTGATTGTCAGCCGAAAGCATTGATTGCAGCCTACGCTGCCTATGCAGGTGTTAAACCTGAACAAACTCTCACATCGCGTGGCGCGGATGAGGGTATCGAACTGCTGATTCGCGCTTTCTGCGAACCAAATGAAGATGCCATTCTTTACTGTCCTCCTACGTATGGCATGTATTCTGTGAGCGCTGAAACCATTGGCGTTGAGCGTAAAACCGTACCGCTAACAGAGGATTGGCAATTAGACCTTGCAGGTATTGAAGCCAATTTGGACAAGGTTAAATTGGTGTTTGTTTGTTCACCAAACAATCCAACAGGCAATTTAGTGAAGCGAGAAGACATCATCGCCTTGCTAGAGATGACAAAAGACAGAGCCATCGTTGTGATGGATGAAGCGTATATCGATTTTTGTCCAGAGGCCTCAACCGTCGATTTACTTGCGCAGTACTCAAACCTTGCGATTTTGCGTACTTTGTCGAAAGCCTTTGCATTAGCTGGCTTGCGTTGCGGATTCACACTTGCGAATGAAGAGCTGATTAATGTCCTTCTCAAAGTTATCGCGCCCTATCCGGTACCAGTGCCTGTTGCGGAAATTGCGACACAAGCATTGTCAGAAGCCGGCTTGGCTCGTGCCAAGTTCCAAGTGCTCGACCTCAATGCAAACCGTGCCTATTTGCAAGTGGGATTATCAATGATCGCAGGTCTCGAAGTGTTTGAAGGGTGGGGCAATTATCTGCTGGTGAAATTCCCTAATGGTGACGAGCTATTTAAGGCGGCTTGGGAGTACGGCATTATCTTACGAAACTCGCCAATCGAAGATTGCGTAAGAATCAGTGTTGGCAGCCGAGACGAGTGTGAAAAAACCCTCAGTTTCATCAGAAACTACTACTCATAAGTAGAAAAAGAATGAATCGCTCTCGCTAAACAGCGAGAGTGCCAAAAGAATAGCAATAAGGAAGTTCGAGTGAGCAAACAACAAAAAATCCTTTTTATCGACCGTGACGGCACTTTGATCGTGGAACCACCAGTCGATTTTCAAGTAGACCGTCTCGACAAATTGAAACTGGAACCGTTTGTGATTCCAAGCCTGTTGTCGTTGCAGGAAGCGGGATACCGTCTAGTGATGGTCACCAACCAAGACGGCCTTGGAACAGACAGCTATCCGCAAGAAGATTTTGATGCGCCACACAATATGATGATGGAGATTTTCGAATCTCAAGGGGTGAAATTTGATGATGTACTGATCTGCCCTCATTTTGAAAAAGACAATTGCTCTTGTCGCAAACCGAAATTGGGCTTGGTAAAAGAGTACCTTCAAGCGGGTAAAGTGGATTTCCAGAACTCGTTCGTGATTGGCGATCGTCAAACCGATCTTCAACTTGCAGAGAACATGGCCATTCGTGGCATTCAATACAACCCAGAAACCATGGGTTGGAAACGGATCCTGAAAGATCTGACGGTGAAAGCGCGTGTTGCTGAAGTCATTCGTACTACGAAAGAAACCGACATCAAAGTTGCAGTTAACCTTGATGAACAAGGCGGCAATGACATCTCTACAGGTCTTGGTTTCTTCGACCACATGTTGGATCAAATCGCGACGCACGGTGGATTCCAGATGGTGTGCAAAGTAGAAGGTGACCTGCACATCGATGATCACCACACGGTAGAAGATACCGCTCTTGCTTTGGGTCAGGCGTTGAAAGAAGCACTGGGTGACAAACGTGGTATTGGTCGCTTTGGCTTCAGCCTGCCAATGGATGAGTGCTTGGCACAATGTGCACTGGACCTATCTGGTCGTCCTTACCTTAAGTTCGACGCGCAATTCAGCCGTGAGCAAGTGGGTGACCTTTCAACAGAGATGGTGGTTCACTTCTTCCGCTCTCTGACTGACACCCTAGCGTGTACGCTGCACCTTTCTTCTGCGGGCAACAATGATCACCACATCATTGAGAGCCTATTTAAAGCGTTTGGTCGTACTCTGCGCCAAGCAATCAAAGTAGAAGGCACTGAGCTACCAAGTAGTAAAGGCGTGCTTTAAGGCTCACGTTAGCAAGGAGAAAAACAGTGACAGAACAGAAAGTTGTCATTATCGATACTGGCTGTGCCAACGTCTCTTCGGTGAAGTTTGCCATTGAACGCCTAGGCTATGACGTAACGATTTCAAAAGATCCACAAGTGGTATTGGCAGCTGACAAGCTATTTCTACCGGGCGTGGGAACCGCCAGTGAAGCGATGAAGAACCTAGAAGAGCGCGATCTGATCAGCTTGGTAAAACAGGTAGAAAAGCCGCTGCTCGGTATCTGTTTAGGCATGCAACTGTTGGGCAAAGTATCTCAAGAGAAAGGGCAGAAAGCCAACGAGTTAGTTGAGTGTCTTGGACTTTGTGACGGTGAAGTGAAACTGCTACAAACTGGCGACTTACCGCTGCCGCATATGGGCTGGAACACGGTGTCTGCAAAAGCAGGTAACCCACTGTTCAAAGGTATTGAAGAAGGTGAGTACTTCTACTTCGTGCACAGCTTTGCAATGCCAGTTGGGGACTACACCATTGCTGAATGTGAATACGGCAACTCGTTCACAGCGGCAGTACAAAGTGGCAACTACTACGGTGTGCAGTTCCATCCTGAGCGTTCTTCAAAAGCGGGCGCGAAGCTTATTCAAAACTTCTTAGAATTATAAAAGGGATTTAGTGTGATTATTCCAGCTCTTGATTTAATTGAAGGACAGGTGGTTCGCCTTTATCAAGGTGATTACGGCCAAGTAACCGAATACAAAGTCGACCCAGCAGAGCAGTTTAATTTGTACCACCAAGCAGGTGCCAACTGGCTGCACTTAGTGGATTTAACTGGTGCGAAAGACACAACAGCGCGTCAACTTGATTTGATTGCAAAGTTATTAGCAAGTACGCCAGCGAACATCCAAATCGGTGGTGGTGTGCGTACAGAGCAAGACGTGATTGATCTGTTAGAAGCCGGTGCTCAACGTGTCGTTGTTGGTTCGACCGCAGTAAAACAGCCAGAGCTTGTGAAAGGTTGGATGGAAAAATATGGCGCGGAGAAAATCGTTCTCGCGCTAGACATCAACATCGACCAAGACGGCACACGTAAAGTGGCGATTTCTGGCTGGCAGGAAGATTCAGGCGTAACCATTGAAGCGCTGATCAACGATTACCTAACGGTAGGTCTACAGCACGTGCTGTGTACGGACATTTCTCGTGACGGTACGCTAGAAGGCTCAAACGTCGAGCTTTATGTCGACCTATGTAAGCAGTACCCACAAGTGCAGTTCCAATCTTCAGGCGGCATCGGCTCATTAGCGGATATCGAAGCACTAAAAGGCAGCGGTGTGGCGGGTGTGATTGTTGGTCGTGCACTGTTAGATGGCAAGTTCACAGCAGAGGAGGCATTTGTATGCTGGCAAAGCGAATAATTCCATGTCTTGATGTTCGTGATGGACAAGTGGTGAAGGGCGTTCAGTTTCGTAACCATGAAATCATTGGTGATATCGTTCCTCTTGCGAAACGCTATGCGGAAGAAGGCGCTGACGAGCTTGTATTCTACGATATTACCGCTTCAAGTGATGGTCGTGTTGTCGATAAAAGTTGGGTCGCTCGCGTTGCAGAAGTGATTGATATTCCGTTCTGTGTCGCTGGTGGCATTAAGTCAGCAGAAGACGCAGCGCGCATTCTTGAATTTGGCGCAGACAAGGTGTCTATAAACTCACCTGCATTGGCAAACCCGCAGTTGATTACTGACCTTGCCGATAAGTTTGGTGTGCAATGTATCGTCGTTGGTATTGATTCATACTACGATAAAGAGACCGGTAAGTATCAGGTTTACCAGTTTACTGGTGACGAAGAACGCACCAAAGCGACCCAATGGGAAACACGTGATTGGGTGCAAGAAGTTCAAAAACGTGGCGCTGGTGAAATTGTATTGAACATGATGAACCAAGACGGCGTACGTAACGGCTACGACATCGAACAACTGAATATGGTACGCGAAGTGTGTAAGGTGCCATTGATTGCCTCTGGTGGTGCCGGTGCCATGGAGCACTTCGCGGAAGCCTACCAAAAAGCCAATGTGGATGGTGCGCTGGCTGCATCGGTGTTCCACAAACAAGTCATCAATATTGGTGATTTAAAGCAGTATTTAAAGCAACAAGGCATTGAGGTACGACTATGAGTTTTAAAACCGCCGAAGTCAGCTCGCTCGCTGAGCGAATCAACTGGGAAAAGGTGGACGGTCTGGTACCTGCCATCGTACAAGATTTCCAATCGAGCCAAGTGCTGATGATGGGTTACATGAACCAAGAAGCCTTGGTGAAAACGGGGGAAACAGGCCAAGTAACGTTTTTCTCTCGTACCAAAGAACGCCTTTGGACCAAAGGTGAAACGTCAGGTAACGTGCTGCAATTGGTGAACATGTCGTTGGATTGTGATAACGACACACTGCTAGTGAAAGTCAATCCAATTGGGCCAACGTGTCATACGGGCACGACCACTTGCTGGGATGGTGATCCACAGGAAGAATCACAAATGGTGTGGCTTCATCAACTTGAGCAGCTACTGGCTGCCCGCAAGAGTGCCGATCCAGATTCCTCTTATACTGCCAGTCTGTATGCTCGTGGTACCAAGCGTATTTCGCAGAAAGTGGGCGAAGAAGGCGTTGAAGTCGCGCTTGCGGCGACGTCGGGCGATAAGGCGGAGTTAGTGTGTGAATCGGCAGACTTGATTTACCATCTAATGGTATTGCTGCAAGACCAAGGCCTATCGATGAATGATGTGATCAATAAGCTTAAAGAGCGTCATAAGTAAGATAGAGACAAGGTCAAGGTTGATAGGGACTAGGGCCCTAGTAGAGAGTGCGCAGGGACTCTGCGCACTTCGTTTTTTAGAAAGAGTTATGGAATTCAGGGCGCTTTACTTACGGAAAGGAAAGATTTAAGGTTTTTTAGAACCTAGAACCTAGAACCTAGAACCTAGAACCTAGAACCTAGAACCTAGAACCTAGAACCTAGAACCTAGAACCTAGAACCTAGAACCTAGAACCTAGAACCTAGAACCTAGTTTTTCCCTTGGCTCTTACCCACAACATTTCTTAAATTTCTTACCGCTTCCACAGATACACGGATCGTTGCGGCCCACTTTCAAACTACTGACAGATTGATTTAACCGCGGATCTTGCTCTGGCTCTTCTTCCGGAAAGGTGCCATCAATGTAATACCAAAGCCCGTCTTCTTTCACAAAGCGTGAGCGTTCGGTCATACAGTAGCGTTTGCCGTCTTCATCAAAGTAAGCGTTGAACTCAACAAAGCCTTCATTTTCGTTGCCGCCTGCTTCTGCTTTGACCACTTCAAGCTTGCACCAATCATTCTCAATGGATTCCGCGATGCCTTCGCGCTGTTCTTCGGCATGGCAGCTTGGGTGGTAGGTATTCACCACGTAATCGACCAAGCCCAATACGTGGGCACTGTAACGAGAACGCATCAGTTGTTCCGGTGTGATCACATCGGCGTGGTGCTTATGGGCAATTTCACAACACAAAGCATAGGTACGGTTTGATCCGCAAGGGCAAGAAGCAGCCATAAATTGAAATCTCAGCAAATAAAGCGATAAAACAAACAACCCCACTGTTGTGGGGTTGTTTGTCATTATAACGAGTTACGGTGTCTGCGACAGCAATTCTTGTGTCCAAGCCGTCGCCTCACTGTACGCCTTGCAGATTTGCTCTTCAGAAATCCCTAACAGTCGTTGGTAATCGTTAGCTTTCTCCCAGTCAGCTTGTTCGTAGGCGATAACCATCGAAAGAATCGAACCGAGGTGTCCGTCTCTTTGGCTTAATGCGAGTTTGATTTCTTCATCGACAGGAATATCAATGATGATATCGGCCAACGGTTGATCGAGTAGAGAATCCAAAAGTGAAAACAACCCAGTGAGAAACGCTTGCCCAGGATCATATTTGGTAGAAGTGTAACCGAGAGTCAGTTCACAAGCTCGAGCTCTTTGAACGGCTAACGAATAAAGAGAATCGGGTTTATCTTCATGAACTGACGCTACAGCGACCAGTGAAATAAAGCGTCTTAGCTTCTCTTCCCCCATGTAGATCAATGCTTGGCGGAATGATTTAATTTTGGAAGTTAGCGTGTACCCAGAGTTTACATAGGTCATCAACTTGTAGGATAACGTGACATCAATGGAAAACAAGCGCTCAACTTCATTGAAATCGATTGGCTCGTCGGCAATCTCTTTGCACAGTTGCACGACCGTTAAAAAAGAAGGGTTAATTCTTCTCTTTTGAATCATTTCGGGGCGACTAAAGAAGTACCCTTGAAAGTAATCAAATCCAGCTTTGATCGCCTGCTCAAATTCTTGGTAAGTTTCCACCTTTTCCGCTAAGAACTTGATTTTTAGTTTTTTTAGTGACTGAATGAACAGAGCCGCTTTTTCAATCGGAACGATGCGAATATCAAACTTAATGATATGAATATAGGGCAAAAACCGTTTCCAAGCGCGATTTGGGACAAAGTCGTCTAATGCAATACGATAGCCTGCCTTATGAAGTTTGATGATCGCTTCGTAGAGCTCATCGGTAGGCTCACAATCTTCCAAAATCTCTATGACCAGGCTCTCTTTAGGAAAAAGAATGGGTACTAAATTTATCAAGCTTTGATAAGGAAAATTAACAAACCCGAGCTTGTTACCCAAAGTGCTGTAATGAGTCGAAAGAAAGTGATCTGAAAGTAAACGGCTCGTGGCGAGTTCGGGCTCTACTTCTGGAAAGGTGTTTTTGGGGCCATCGCGAAACAGCAATTCATAACCAATGGTTTTTTTGTTTTGATCAAGAATGGGTTGTCTGGCAACGTAGGAATACTTCAATTTGCTGGACTCTGTTCTGTTAACGTGCTTTAGATTTGATGATAGCGACTTTTTCTAAAATATCTATATCGAATGTGGCGGATTGCTAGTGATGTTGTATTAATAATTTACTCACTAAAAAAAGAACGCTGTTCTAACGAAAAATGATCACTAGTTACTTTTAAAACAGAACCTTGTGAATACCAATCGCCTAAAACGATGCGAGTTTTTTCGCCATCTTCGTTGCGAATTTGATGAATGTTGGGGCGATGAGTGTGTCCATGTATCATCAAGTTGACGCAAAACTGAGACATTACTCGTTCAACTTCTATTGGATTGACATCCATGATCTCGAGAGTTTTGTGCTGCTTGTCATCACGAACACCGGACTGTACTTTGGCAACGATGCGCTTTTTTACAAACCAAGGAATGCGTTTGAAAATCCACTGCAGCCAGGGCTTATGTACGGTCTTGCGAAACTCTTGGTATTTGTGATCATCGATACAGAGTGTGTCGCCATGAAGAATGACGGTTTTTTGCCCGTAGAGTTCGATGGTGCAGACGTCGTCTAGCAGAGTCATCCCTGTTTCTTGGCAAAATCGTTCGCCTAATAAAAAGTCACGATTGCCTTGAATGAAAAAAACTGGAACACCTTTCGCCGTGAGGGCTTTAAACTCGCTGCGAATCTCTTGGGCAAATGGGGTGCTGTCCTCATCGCCAATCCAAAACTCAAAAAGATCGCCTAGCACGTAGAGAGCGTCTGCATATATGGCTTCATCGCGCATAAATCGTACAAAACAATTCGTAATATCAGGGCGAGAAGGTGTTAGGTGTAAATCTGAAATAAAAAGTGTCGTCATAGAAACAAGGGGAGGCACTGCCTCCCCATACCTATTTTAATTAGGATAACGAGTATCAATATTACTCTTCAATAGTCGCGCCAGTAATGACAACGTCTTCAAGTGGTACGTCTTGATGCATACCGTAAGAACCTGTGCTAACACCTTTGATTTTGTTAACCACTTCCATGCCTTCAACAACTTCACCAAACACACAGTAACCCCAGCCATCACGGCTCTCGCTACGGAAGTCAAGGAATGTGTTGTTGTTCACGTTGATGAAAAACTGTGAGCTAGCAGAGTGTGGATCCATAGTACGAGCCATCGCGATAGAACCGACTTTGTTGCTTAGGCCGTTGTTCGCTTCGTTTTTGATTGGCGCGCGAGTTGGTTTCTCACGCAGGCCAGACTCCATACCACCGCCTTGGATCATAAAACCATCGATAACACGGTGGAAAACGGTGTTGTCGTAAAAGCCATCGCGGCAGTATTGAAGAAAGTTTGCGCTCGTTTCTGGTGCTTTTTCTGCATTTAGCTCAATCTTGATGTCACCAAAATTTGTGTGAAGGGTGATCATGCTGTTTTCCTTTGTGCTGTTTTGTTTAAAGTCAGAATTCTAGCCTAAGTTCAGGCTCATGCAAAACGAAGGACTAAGCAAATTACGCTTTTGTGTTGGAAGTTTAGTCGATTATCGTTTTTCAGCGGAATTGTTATTACCTAAAAACATTGTAGTTGGTATACTGCCGTTTCATTTTAGTTCAATCAATATACAGATAGAGATCATGTTGAAGATATATAACACACTGACAAGACAGAAAGAGGAATTCAAACCAATCACAGCCGGTAAAGTCGGTATGTATGTCTGTGGAGTTACCATTTACGATCTCTGTCACATCGGTCATGGCCGTACATTTGTCTCTTTTGACGTCGTATCTCGTTACTTGCGTTATTTAGGCTACGACCTGACGTTTGTGCGCAACATTACCGATATCGATGACAAAATCATCAAACGTGCCGCGGAAAATGGTGAAAGCTGTGAATCACTGACTGAACGTTTGATCGGTGAAATGCACGCTGACTTCGATGCGCTAAACATGAAACGCCCAGATGTGGAACCGCGTGCAACGCAATACATTCAAGAAATCATTGAGTTAGTGGAAAGACTGATTGAACGCGGTTTCGCGTATGTCGCCGACAACGGCGACGTGATGTTTGAAGTCAATAAATTTGACGAATACGGCAAGCTTTCTAAGCAAGACCTTGACCAGCTTCAAGCAGGCGCGCGCGTCGATGTAGAAACAGCAAAACGCTGCCCGCTGGATTTCGTGTTGTGGAAAATGTCCAAGCCGGGTGAGCCTACATGGGAATCACCATGGGGACCTGGTCGTCCTGGTTGGCACATCGAATGTTCGGCAATGAACTCGTCCATTCTTGGTAATCATTTTGATATTCACGGTGGCGGCTCTGATCTTCAGTTCCCGCACCACGAAAACGAAATTGCTCAGTCGTGCTGCGCCCATGACACTCAGTATGTGAATACTTGGATGCACAGCGGTATGGTGATGGTCGACAAAGAGAAGATGTCTAAGTCTCTAGGTAACTTCTTCACTATTCGCGATGTGTTAGGTCACTATGATGCGGAAACCGTACGTTACTTCCTAATGTCAGGTCACTACCGCAGTCAGCTTAACTACAGCGAAGAAAATCTCAACCAAGCTCGCGCGTCACTAGAGCGCTTATACACTTCTCTGCGTGGTTTGGATTTCTCGGCTGCGCCAGCAGGTGGTGAAGAGTATGTGTCACGCTTTACCGCAGCAATGAACGACGATTTCAACACGCCGGAAGCCTATTCCGTGTTGTTTGATATGGCGCGTGAGATCAACCGTTTGAAAACGGAAGATCTGGCCAACGCCAGTGCTTTAGGTGCCTTGATGCGTGAGCTTGCGGACGTGATCGGTATTCTTCATCAAGATCCAGACGCGTTTTTGAAAGGTGACGCGGGCAATGATGATGAAGTGGCAGAAATTGAAGCGTTGATCAAACTGCGTAACGATTCTCGTGCGGCGAAAGATTGGGCAAACGCGGATATGGCGCGCGATAAGCTGAACGAGATGGGTATCGTACTTGAAGATGGCCCTGAAGGAACAACGTGGCGTCGCAAGTAATTGCATCTTTTTAAAGGGCTGTTGATTCAGCCCTTTTCTTTATATTTTTACATTTTCCAATTTTACTTAGGTAGTGCTCTGTGGCTCAGATGTATTTCTATTACTCAGCGATGAACGCGGGTAAATCAACGACTCTTCTTCAGTCTTCTTTCAACTATCAAGAGCGTGGTATGACGCCCGTTATTTTTACCGCGGCTTTAGATGATCGCTATGGTATTGGTAAAGTCAGTTCACGAATTGGTTTGCAAGCCGAAGCGCAATTGTTTAAAGCAGACACCAATCTCTATCAAGAGATCGCTGCTCTGAATGAAGTGGAGAAACGCCATTGCATTTTGGTGGATGAGTGCCAATTCTTATCGAAAGAGCAAGTGTATCAGTTAACGGAAGTGGTCGATAAGCTGCACATTCCTGTATTGTGTTACGGACTTCGTACGGATTTTCTTGGTGAGCTGTTTGAAGGCAGCAAATACCTCCTTTCTTGGGCTGATAAATTGGTCGAGCTAAAAACCATTTGTCATTGTGGACGCAAAGCCAATATGGTTATCCGCACCGACGAGCACGGAAATGCAATTAAAGAAGGCGACCAAGTGGCGATTGGCGGGAACGATCGTTACGTGTCAGTCTGTCGTCAACACTACAAAGAAGCGCTGGGTAAATAACGGGTTCTTTGAGTAACCCTACCGACAAGAATGCAATGAAGCCACTCACATCATGTGCAGTGGCTTTTTTTCGTTGGTTACTGCATTAAACACTGCGTTAAATAAGCAGCGAAGTGAGCTTTTCTCGGATATATTGGTAAGCGGTTTCAACGTCATCGGGCAGCGGTTGTTCGGTTTGGAAGCCTTTTGCTGGATAACGTTTAATGCGCTCAAAGTCCTCGAGAAGCGCTTCAAGCACCAACATTAGAGGCATCTCTTCATTGATGTAATCAAAGAAGGCCTCTCCGGTGGAGCTCACCAACAGGTGTGAGTAAGGCCCCTGCCATTGTTTCTCGAACGTCGCGAGGGCGCGTCTTTCCATAAAGGGTTTTTGGACCAAAATAAACGACTCAAACGCCAATCCCTTTTCGAGCAAAAGTTGCTCGGAAAAACAGACATTTTCGCCACTATTAGAGGATTTTGTTTCGAGTAAGATGACTTCCGCAGGCACGCCTGATGCTTTGGCGAGCTCGGCAAAAATCTCTGCTTCGCTTTTTTCAAATAGCCCTTCAGTGAAACGTCCCTCACCACCAGAAAAAAGGATATAGGGCGCGTACCCTTGTTTGTACAAATTCGCAGCATGTTCAGCCACTCGAAGATCGTTACTGCACATCACGAGCAAGCAATCGACGGGGGTTAAGCGATGCTGCAATTGCATGTATTGCCAGAGCAGTTCAATTTGACGGAAAAGTTTCATAAAGCATCCAGCGTTGATTGATATTGAAATTGAAAACCAGATTGCAGCAACTTATCCACCACAATACGTTTGTCTTCAACGGCGACAACGGGTGGGAAATCAATGTCGAATTGTGCAGATTCAAGCGCCGCTTGATAGAAGGTCGCTTTATCGACCGTCGTTGGCGTTGAGACGTTGAGCACTTGCTGGTCGACAGCACTAAGCGCAAACAAAAGTGCATTGATTGCATCGTCAAGATGAAGCATGTTAGCGGGCGCACGGCTGCTAATTTGTTTTAGATGAGGGACGAAGCGGGCAGGGTGGCGATTAGGCCCAAAGAGTCCGCTCAACCGTAAGATGGTAAAGTTTTTGCCTGAATCTAGCAGTGATTGCTCTGCTTGCAACATCACGCGTGCTTTGTCACTGAATAAGTCGCTCTCGCTGTTTGCCTTAGCGAGTGTTGCGTCGTCTTCCCTCATCTCGACGGATTGATTTGGGTAAACCGTCGTCGAGCTGACCATAATGACTTTTTGTACTGCGCTATCTTTGATGCCGTCGACGATCTTTTGCCACTGATTGGCATATTCTTCACCGCTACCTTTTCGAAAACCGGGAGGGAAACTGCCAACAACAATATCGATGGCATTGTTGTCCACGAGCTCTCGCACCTTCTTTGCGGCATCATCATTGGCGAGATCGAGTACGGCTTTGCTTTCTTGCGCCAAAGGAACTTCACGAAGGCTGTCTGTAGAGCGTCGAGTGACAATCACCTGATGTTTTAACGCGGACAATTGTTGAGCAAAAGGTAAACCCAGCCAACCGGCTCCAATGACCAATATCTTTTTCATCGCTATTTCCCAAATAAGTTACGCAGCAATCTACGCGTTTCTAAATGCACTGGATCAGAGTGCCATTTCTGATGTTGTATCACATCGATATTGGCTTGCCAGCCAAATTGCAACTGAGGATTTTGTATTTTCACCAAGCCGTGTTGTTCTGCGCCAATAAGGTGCTCTGGTAGCAGACACCAGCCGAAGCCAGCTTTTGCCATCTCTAACAGCATAAAATAGTTATCAGCGTACCAAACGTCAGGGCCAAAGGCTTGATTCAGAGAGCTGAACTGAGCGTTCTTAGATCGTATGACCAATTGCCGATGCAGCTTGAGTTGGTCGCTATGCGTTAATGACATCGAAGCCAAAGGATGTTCAGTGGACACGAACACATCAAAAGCAACCGCTCCTAAGCTTGAGAAATCGATGGTCGATGGCAGTACGGTTTCACTCAAAATGATGCCGGTAGTCGCGCGCCCAGATTCCACCAACTCAATAATATCGGGGCTTGAAGCCGTTAAACACTCGATTTGTAGCTCTGGAAATGACGCCTCCAAGGTACGAAAAACGTGTGGCAACGTTAAAAGCGGTACACCTTCGTCGACGGCAAGAATCAGTTGCGACGCGCGCGGTTCAAATAGCGAACTGGCTTTATTAGAGAATCTCTCCAACTGTTCCAGAGTTGCTTTTGCGTAAGGGAGAAGTGCTAAACCTGACGAATTGAGTACAGGGTATCGCCCTGTGCGATCAAAAAGAGCCACCCCGCAATCAAGCTCCATATTCATAATATGTTGGCTGATGACCGATTGCGCTTTACCAAGCGCCCTCGCAGCGGCAGAAAAGGAGCCTTTTTCTGAGGTAGTGACGAATGCTTGTAGTTGCTCAATAGTAAACATATCGCTTTTATAGATGGTATCTAACTTTTGTGTATCTTAATGGTAGATAGAATGTGTGTGATTGAAAAGCATCAGTAAGAGGTTTTGTGATGACACAAGGTGAACGACTTTTTCATGCCGTGGCGTTTGAACTTTTGGCATTGGCGATTATTGTACCAGCGACATCTTTGATGACTGGAAAAGGGGCTTCGGCACTGGCTATTGTAGGGATCGGGCTGAGTATCTTTACCGTCATTTGGAATTACATCTATAACCAATATTTTGATCAATGGTTTGGTGAGAATCGAGCAGAGAGAGGATTAAAAATGCGTCTTTTGCATACGCTCGGATTTGAGGGAGGGCTCATCTTTATTACCATTCCAGTGATCTCTTGGTTCCTCAGCATCTCGATATTACAAGCCTTGCTGCTGGAAGCGGGTTTTTTGCTCTTTTTCCTAGTTTACGCGACGGGGTTTAATTGGTTTTATGACCGCGTTCAACCCTATCAACGGGTGAATGCCTTATTTTCTCGCTAGACAATGCTCTGCGGGGTTCGCAATATTCAACAGTGTGTTGTTAGCACGCTCCGTCACCTAGCTAGAGAAACAAAAAGACTCGCTTTTGAATAAACCAAAAGCGAGTCTTTATTATTCTCAGTCAGTTGCGCTAAAGCATTATGCGCTTAATACTCTCAATGTTTTTTCTGCGTGCTCTGCTACTTCAATACCTTCGTCAGTGAGGTAGCCTCCGTCGATTTGAGTACATAGGCCTTTATCAAATAGACGTTTTACCGCAGCTTGAGTCGATTCCGCCGCATCTTTGTGCACTTTTATCCCTGTTGCTGCGCTGCTCAAATCAAATTGCAGTAATAGGTTCATTTCAGCTAAGTGTTCTTCTGTAAATTTCATACTCATACTCCGACAAATCGTTTTGTTTCAACTTAGTATGCTTACCCAGCAGTTACAATCATAAAGAGTAAGAATTGTTAGCTAGACAATGATTTGCTCTTTTTCTAACCAGATGAATGTGGTTTTTCGATAAGAAACGCTGTTTTATTATTCTCACAATCAATACAAAGTATTAATCTCAAGACATTTGTAATATATTTAGACGTCTATTCAAGATTACAGGGTGTACGAAAACGCCCGTTTACTATCAATTTTTTGCGAGTGCTTCATTTCTTCATGTTTCGCCTGCTGGCTTTAGAAGCATCGAGGGGGAAAAAACACTTGCGCGTCAATGAGCTAGTTTTAGAAGGAAACAAATGATGAACAAATTTAAGATGGCACTGGTTACATCAATGGTGCTTTCGATGGTTGGCTGTCAATCGACTCCTGATGAAAAGGTGAGCGAAGCAACCACCAATGTTGTCGCAGAAAATACAGCCACCCCATTTGCGGGAATCCAAACGTCTTACCAACAGTGGCAAGAAACACTAAAGCAAAGTGCTGAGTTGGCGATCTATGCGCCAGAAAATTTCAAGGACATGAACTCTGCGTGGAAGGAACTGAGTGAAATTTACGCTAAGTTGGAAAAAGAGCCAGAACTTGCTGGTAAAAGTCATTCACTGTTTTCAGGTGAAACTTATGCACAAGCGTATCAAGAGCAACTTAAGCTCGTTGAGCAAAACCATGCTGCCTTGCAGAGCCTGAAGTTGAAAGCAGATGTGATTCTGGCTGACTCGATTGCTCAGATGGACTATCTAAAAGAGATTAATGCGGCGGACCACTACGCCTCCGATTACAACAAGGTGCTACAACAATACAAGAAACTGTTCGCCTATGTTGTGGTTGATGAACTTGATGAAGCGCAAGAAAAACAAGTGGCGTTTTTGAACACGGCGAAACAGCTAGAAGTGAAGGTCATCCATAAAACGCTGATTCTTCCACTGAAGCAAGAACTGACCACGCTAAAGAAAGAAGACTTTAACGAAGTGGCGCCAGTGAGTTTTGCAACGGCAGAAAATGTAGTCAATATCGCCGCCAATATTGCTCAAACGAATCCTCGTGACAAAGCCGCGATTGAGCTGGCTGTTGCAAATGCGAAGTTCGAAATCGAACACGTTAAGCAAGTCACGCATCAGGTGAAGTTGTTGGCTTCTGTTGAAGATGATGCTTTTGAAAACTCAGTTTTAGAAATTGAAAATAAGCTGCTCGCCATCTCTAAAGCAGTTGATGGTTCTGATTACCGTGATGTGATGTTGAGAGAACAAAGCGAGAAGATTCTTGACAGCGTGAAACGCATGCACGAAGCAAACAAAACTACCGATTTGTCTCAGCAGGTGACGGAGCTTAATAGCAAAGTGAAAGTGCTTGAAACCAAGTCGGCGGAGCAGAAAGCAGCATTGGAAAAAGCCAATCAACGTGAGTTGGCGTTAAATGCCCACATTGAACGTGAAGCTGCGCATATCAAGAGCTTGGAAGAGTTGGTCGCGAATCTGAAACTTCAGTTAGCGGCAAAAGATCAGCCTGCGTCTACTGTGGAACAGGCAGAGCCAGTGCAAGAGGGGACAGCATTAGAAGAGCAAGCTCCTCAAGTAGAAGAGGCAGCCCCTAAAGCCGAAGCGATTGAAACTGAAGAAGCAGCAAGCGCCGTTGAGGCGAGTAGCGAAACCGCAGCGCCAGAAACGCAGCCAGAGAATGCAGCAGAATAACCTCAGAGCTTCGCTAACACTAATCCCAAAAATGCCTCAACCATATGAGGCATTTTTGTTTCTATGGTTTGCTAAAATACGTTTGGATATAAGGTGTTGGCGAGCCATTCTTAATGCCAGCACAGAAACTGAAAGCAGAAAATGCGAATAGGTTGTCGCAATCTGGTTTTTTACATCAACTCACTAAAACAACATTTTTTGTAAACATAAAAAATACCCCTTGAAAAACTCTGGAAAAGGAGAGATTATCCGCGCCACTCGAAATTGTTTCCAAATGTTACTTTGCAATGAACTTCAATCAATTTGACTCGCTACTACCACCACAGGCCGCGGAAAGAGCGGCAGAGATCGGTGAAGGGAAAGCGACCAAGGATCCGGTTAAATCATTTTTACTTGCTATTTCGGCAGGTATTCACATTGGTATCGCCTTTGTTTTCTATACCACAGTGACCACTGGCGCAGTGGATCTTCCTTGGGGCATTACGCGCTTAATTGGTGGCTTGGCATTTAGCTTAGGCTTAATCCTTGTTGTTGTGACTGGTGGTGAACTGTTTACGAGTTCAGTGCTGACCTTAGTTGCACGTGCCAGCGGTAAAATCTCTTGGCGTGTTCTGATCAAAAACTGGTTTGTGGTTTATGTCGGTAACTTGGTTGGCGCCATTTTGCTGGTGGTTTGCATGTTGATCACTAAGCAGTACATGTTTGACCATGGACAGGTTGGCCTAAACGCGATGGCGATTTCACAGCATAAGATGCACCACAGCTTTTTCTCTGCTGTAGCTTTAGGCATCATGTGTAATGTGCTGGTTTGTATCGCTGTGTGGATGACGTTTAGCGGTCGTACACTAACGGATAAAATTGCCGTGATGATTCTTCCTGTTGCGATGTTTGTCTCGGCAGGTTTTGAGCACTGTATTGCCAATATGTTCCAAGTGCCGATGGCGATTGGTATCAAAAATTTTGCCCCTGCTGAATTTTGGCAAATGACGGGTGCCAACATTGCCGATTACGCCGACCTGAACATGATGGACTTTCTGCTGAATAACCTATTGCCCGTTACGCTTGGCAATATCATCGGTGGTGGTGTGTTTGTTGGCATGTGGTATTGGTTAATCTACCTGCGCGATTAATCGCTGAGTGACACTATTCACCGCGATTCTTAGATAACTAAAAAGCAGACGTTAAGTCTGCTTTTTTCGCTTTTCATACCATATAGAAATCACTTGAGCTTGATGAGAACTCTGTTGGTTGCGGAGGCAACTCAAAGGGCATATCAATTAGCCACTCTCGACAATCTTGCTGCAGCTCATCGTGGTATTGCGGTGAATAGTCCATATTCTTCCTCTCCGTCGGATGCCTAATAGGTAAGTTACGTCTCAATCATGACGGCCGTGTTACGAACTTCCTGCGTTTTTAAGACACCAACAGATCGGCACCGAACGAGGTTATCCACATTTTCTGTGGATAACCTGTCGTAAAGTTCGTGGGTATCTTATTTCGGCTAAAAATGATTAGAAAAGAGGCGGTTAGAAAAAGAGAGTAAACTGCTCATTTTGTATCCTGAGTGTTTATTTTCACTCGCCCATTTCTATCTAAACAGCGATGTAGCACCAGCTCTAAAGTGATGACAACAGAAAGGGCGAGGGTGACAAAAATCGCGATCATAATGATCAGTTGATATTTAATCGCCACCATCGGACTTGCGCCCCCCAAGATTTGTCCTGTCATCATGCCAGGTAATGTGACCAGCCCTGTCGCCGCCATTGAGGCAAGAATAGGAGCAAAAGATTTTTGCATCGTTTGCCTAACAAACAGAAGTGACGCATAACGTGGCGATGCACCGAGGGCGATCGCAGCTTCGTATTCATTGCTTCGATTGCGATAGCAATCAAACAGATTTTGCAAAGCGACAATATTGCCACTTAAGCTGTTGCCCAGCAGCATACCAGCCAAAGGAATCATATATTGCGTGTGATACCAAGGTGTTGGCACGATGATGCCAACAAGCAACACTGAGAGTATTGGCAACATACCTCCAGCGAGCCCGAATAAGGTAGGAAAGAGTAGCTGACTTTGTGGCAAGTGGGCTTTGCTGACAATAGAAGAAGCGCCAACGGTGAGCATCACCAATAACCAAATTACATTGATGCGCCAGTCATTTAGGGTAAACAGATACTCCAAATAGAAGCCCACTAAAATCAGTTGCAGTGCCATACGGCCAACACTCAGTAGGGCTTCTTTCGCGATCGCCAGCTGATAGAAGTGGCTAATGAATAGCGGGATAACAAGGAGGCTGGAAAACGCCAAGAGTGCCTCCCAAGTGAGATCAATAACCGATTCCATACCCATCTCTTTCCATTGGTCATATCGGGATTGAAACGAATCTGAGGTGATATGGGAAGGCGTCTGATTCGATTTCTTGTCAGAAGTCACACTGCGTAAATCACGAATGGTGAGTCGCAGCGTATGTATTTCTTGAGTTGCTTGTTTGCTTAAATGTTGAACGGTTTTTGCATTAAGAGGGCCACTTTAGACTGCTATTTTGCTCCTTTGGCATTCACATTGTGGTAACAATAAAATCACATAATCATCATGCGGATTGTTTTATTTTTGAGAGAATAAGAATCAGTCCAGCTAAAAAATATCACTTTGCTAGCATTTGTGTTATGTGGTTGTTTTGTTTTTAACAATAATGCAAAGGACTTATTTCTTCACATCTATTCACAAATTTACACATGAAATATCAATCCGACACATCTCTGGATGAGCTCAAAAAAGTGTTGAATAACAAGGGTAGGGCGTCGGGAATTGATTGAACCATACATTGTGTATGGTCTAACATTTTGCATTAGATAGTGTTAAAAGTTTCATCCTGTTGGGGTGAGGCAACTGAAATTACTAAATACAAAATAGGCAAATGTATGAGTGATGTTAACAAAATTGAGAGTACTGAAAAGCGCTCATTGGAGTGGAAATCTTTCCTCTTCATTACCGTCGTCCTCTTTCCAATCTTGAGTGTGGCGTTCGTTGGTGGATATGGCTTCATCGTTTGGATGTTGCAGGTTTTCTTCTTCGGACCTCCAGGTGCTCACGGCATGTAAGCCTGTGAACTTACCTCCACACTTTTGAAAAGATTTTAAGAGAGCAGACAATGAAATCATTGATCATTAAATTGTGGCGTACTGTAACGCGCCCAGCAGTTCATATCAGCCTTGGTGTGCTGACCGTGGGCGGCTTCATTGCCGGTGTGATTTTCTGGGGTGGTTTTAATACCGCGCTCGAAGCAACCAACACCGAAGAGTTTTGTGTTAGTTGTCACACCATGCGTGACAACGTGTACCAAGAATTGCAAGAGACGGTGCACTGGAAAAACCACTCAGGTGTTCGCGCGACCTGTCCTGACTGCCACGTACCCCACAACTGGACGGACAAAATTGCACGTAAAATGCAGGCGTCTAAAGAAGTTTTTGCGCAAGTATTTGGCAACTACGATGAACCGGGCGTTTTCGAAGCTCGCCGTATCGAGCTAGCAAAACACGAATGGGATCGCTTCTCAGCCAACAAATCCCTTGAATGTAAAAACTGTCATAACTACGACTCGATGGATTTCGAGCAAATGTCTCCAACAGCTCGCATCCAAATGAAGCAAGCGGCAGAGAAAGATCAAAGCTGTGTTGACTGTCACAAAGGTATCGCACACAAACTACCAGCAGGTATGGATAGCATTGGCGGCATCGTGGGTGACCTAGAGCAGATGGCATCCAATACCGATTACTCTGTGGGTAAAGAGCTCGTGAGTGTTCGTCACTTACCAATCTACTTTGATGCACAAGGTCAAACCGAAGCGGGTCTATTGAACCCTGCGTCTACCGTAAAAGTATTGGAAGACAAAGGCGATTATGTCGAAATCGAGATCGACGGCTGGCGTAAAGCAAAAGGCTTTGGTCGTGTAATCCAAGAAGATTTCGGCAAGAACATCGCAGTGGCTTCGCTACTAAAAGAAGCGTCTATGGATGACAAGATTGTCACCACTGGTGAAGAGAAAGTGGATGAGCTGACTGGTCTTCCATGGGAAAAAGTGGCCGCGAAAGTGTGGATCAAGAAAGAGTCAATGCTGAACGACATCAACCCAGTGTGGGAAAAATCTCGTGAAGCATACAAAACAAACTGTTCAGTGTGTCACACGCAACCAGCAGAAGCGCACTTCGATGCCAATACTTGGCCAGGTATGTTTGACGGCATGCTAGCGTTCGTGAACCTTGATACGGATAGCGAAGCACTGATCTTGAAATATCTACAGAAGCACTCTTCAGATTATGCTGAAGGTCATCACTAATAAGCATTGGATGGAGTAATTTAAATGGCTATTACAAGAAGAAGTTTTCTTAAGGGCGTAGCAACGACAAGTGCTGCCTCTGTTATCGGTCCTAGCTTATTGGCGTCGGCTTCTGCAAACGCAGTAGAAACAACAGGAACTTGGAAAGTATCTGGTTCTCACTGGGGCGCGTTCCGCGCCCACATCTACGCGGGTAAAGTTCAAGAGATCAAACCGATAGAGCTAGACCAAAACCCAACTGAGATGCTAAACGGCATCAAAGGCATCATCTACAGCCCTTCACGTGTGCGTTACCCAATGGTGCGCCTTGACTGGCTGAAAAAACACAAGTACAGCGCAGATACGCGCGGTAACAACCGTTTTGTACGTGTGACTTGGGATGAAGCGCTGGATCTGTTCTACCGTGAGCTAGAGCGCGTACAAAAAGAGTACGGCCCTTGGGCGCTACACGCAGGCCAAACAGGTTGGAACCAAACCGGTTCATTCAACAACTGTACTGCACATATGCAGCGCGCTGTGGGCATGCACGGTAACTACATCACCAAAGTTGGTGACTACTCAACCGGTGCCGGTCAAACGATTCTGCCATACGTGCTAGGTTCTACCGAAGTATACGCACAAGGCACGTCTTGGTCTGAGATTTTAGAAAACGCAGACAACATTATTCTTTGGGCGAACGACCCAGTGAAAAACCTACAAGTGGGTTGGAACTGTGAAACGCATGAATCTTACGCTTACCTTGCGCAACTAAAAGAGAAAGTGGCCAAAGGCGAGATCAACGTGATTTCGGTTGACCCAGTTAAGAACAAAACACAGCGTTACCTAGAGAACGATCATCTGTATGTCAACCCAATGACAGATGTACCGTTTATGTTGGCGATTGCACACGTTCTCTACACTGAAAACCTATACGATAAGAAGTTCATCGAAACTTACTGTCTTGGCTTTGAAGAGTTCATCAACTACGTTCAAGGCAAAACTAAGGACAAAGTTGAGAAAACACCAGAATGGGCTGCGCCTATTTGTGGCGTGAAAGCGGACAAAATCCGTGAATTTGCCCGCATGCTTGTGAAAGGTCGCACTCAGATCCTGATGGGTTGGTGTATCCAACGTCAAGAGCACGGTGAACAGCCTTACTGGGCAGCAGCGGTTGTTGCGGCAATGATCGGTCAAATCGGCTTGCCTGGCGGTGGTATCTCTTATGGTCACCACTACTCAAGTATCGGTGTGCCTTCAACCGGTTTTGCTGGCCCTGGTGGTTTCCCTCGTAACCTTGATGCAGGCATGAAACCTAAGTGGGACAACAATGACTTCAATGGTTACAGCCGTACTATCCCTGTTGCGCGTTGGATCGACTGTCTGCTAGAGCCAGGCAAAGAGATCAACTACAACGGTGGCAAAGTGAAGCTGCCAGACTTCAAGATGATGGTCATTTCGGGTTGTAACCCATGGCACCACCATCAAGATCGCAACCGCATGAAGCAAGCGTTCCAGAAACTACAAACTGTTGTGACGATCGACTTCGCGTGGACAGCGACGTGTCGCTTCTCAGACATCGTGCTACCAGCATGTACCCAGTGGGAACGCAATGACATCGACGTATACGGTTCATACTCAAGCCGTGGTTTGATTGCGATGCACCGTTTGGTGGATCCACTGTTCCAATCTAAGCCAGACTTCCAAATCATGAAGGAATTGACTGAGCGCTTTGGCCGCAGTGAAGAATACTCTCGCGGTATGAGTGAAATGGATTGGATTCGCAGCCTATACAACGATTGTAAGAAATCGAACGAAGGCAAATTTGAGATGCCAGAGTTTGATGAGTTCTGGGAGAAGAGCGTACTGGACTTCGGCCAAGGTCAACCTTGGGTTCGTCACGCGGACTTCCGTCAAGACCCTGAAATCAACCCACTGGGTACACCTTCAGGTTTTATCGAGATCACGTCTCGTAAGATCGGTCGTTACGGTTATGAACACTGTCAAGAGCACCCAATGTGGTTCGAAAAATCAGAACGTTCACACGGCGGACCAGGTTCAGACAAACATCCGTTCTGGTTGCAATCTTGTCACCCAGACAAACGCCTGCACTCTCAGATGTGTGAATCTGAAGAGTTCCGTGCGACTTACGCAGTAAAAGGTCGTGAGCCAGTCTACATCAACCCACTTGATGCAAGAGCAAAAGGCATCAAAGAGGGTGATTTGGTACGCGTGTTTAATGACCGTGGTCAGCTTCTTGCTGGTGCTGTGCTAACGGACAGCTACCCACGTGGCGTGATTCGTATCGAAGAAGGCGCGTGGTACGGCCCGCTTAACGAGAAAGTGGGCGCAATCGACACATATGGTGATCCAAACACACTGACTCAAGACATCGGCTCTTCTGAATTGGCACAGGCAACTTCTGCGAACACCTGTATCGTAGACTTCGAGAAGTTTACCGGCAAAGTTCCACCAGTCACCTCATTTGGTGGTCCAATCGAAGTCGCGTAATCGCAGCTTGATAATGAACGAGAAAAGGTCTGGCATACATGCCGGACCTTTTTTTTGTTTCGATAACGCAAAAATAGAATTATCCATTACATATTCCTTCGAGCTCCTTCCCACAAATTATTTTCTTCTAGCGAATTACGCTCGCTGTTTTGTCGTTTTCCATATGATCTCAACTGGATGTACTCAATAAAGTGGGGCTATGGCTCAAAGAGTCGCGCTGCTATTGGTTTTGTGCGGTTTTCGTTAGGGTCTTTTTCGTCAGGAGCAAATACCATGTTTTGGCCATTTAAAAAATATGATGTTGAGATGTCTCCAGAAGTGCATGGGGTGATCACGCTTGAAGGAGTGCCACAGGAAGGGATGACGGTTGTTCGAGAGTTGTTTTACGAAGGGTATAGCTAAGGGAGAACGGTTGTTGATGAGACTCAAACCAATGAACAAGCGGGAGTTTTCTTTTCCCTCTATAACCATTCGTTCGAAATTGCCAGGAGATATTTTTGGCGGAAGCTTAAAAGTCTATCAGCAAATTAGTGTTGAATATCAAAGTGAGAAAAAAGAGAGTTGGAGTGCTTGGGCTCCAATAGAAGGAGCCAAGTCACTGCGTTGGATGTTGACTCATTTTCGCTGTGAGCTATCGCATTCGAAGCGCATTCACGAAGTCGATATCTCTCCTATAGAAGAAAGGCGTGTGCCTGTTCACTCCATTGGCGACTGGAACAGTCCGAGCATAAACACATAGGTATATGATCAAAGTACCGATACCTATATACGTTATAAGAAGACGCCGCAGTCCTAGAAACGTATATCTAATGCTAAACAAAGAGTTAAATTAGACGCTGAGTAATTGGTTGGCCTGTATGCTTTGTGAGCGTTTTGGTGCGGTTTTTTTCGCTTGTATTTGGTGGGGTGTCATTGAAAGTGATTAAAACTGAAAATTTATATGCTGATTTTAGATTTATACTTTTTTGTGAATTATTGGCTGTTTTTGTGATTGCGTTCGCTAAAAATACAGTTAATCGATTAAATAGAGCGCGTTTTTCATTGTTTTTTAGAAAAATTTCCTTGCCCTAGTGGTTGTAATTTATATCTATTTGTAATGTTTTATTAGGAAAGTTTTGTCTTTGAGAATAATTTCGCCGCAACGGCTGACGCTTACGGGCTAAGTCGAGTGGTGAAAAAATCTATAAAATTGATAGGACAAAATAAAAATGAAAAAAACAGTATTAGCGGTGGCGCTATCTCTTGTTGCTGGTTCTGCGATCGCAGCAGACGTAAACCAAAACGTTTCTGAGCGTGCTCGTGAGTCAATGATCGACCTAATCCTTTCTGGCGAAGAATTCTCTGTTGGTGGTCAAGTGGCTGTCGGTGGTGAGTACCTAGAAGGTCGTAAAGTAAACGGCGAGAAAAAAGAATTTCACAACTACGATGTAACTGGTTTTGATCTATTCATCAACTACCAAAAAGGCAACGTAATCGGTCAGTTTGCAGGTGAATTCGATCTAGCTGAAAACTACTCTTCAATGGATGCTAAATTCTCTGTGATCGACACTTGGGTTGGTTACAAAACCGGTTTTGGCGTAGCGTCTATCGGTTACGCAAACGACTCTGCTCTTGATGCAGTAGACGGCGCAGCGGATCTAACTATCGAGTACGGTGCATCTGCATCTGACGCTTCTGACGTAAACCAAGTGATCAAATTTGAAGGCATGAAAGAAGGCTTCAAATACGGCATCGCTTACTACGGTGACCGCGAAGCAGACGCATCTGGTCAACGTGGTTTCAACGGCTATGTTGGTTTCAAAAATGAACAGTTCCAAGTTAACGCGGGTTACGAGAAGAACGACGAGAAAGCTGGTGGCACTGACATCGAGCAAATCTACCTAGTGAACGGTGTGGTGACTTTCGGTGATCTAGCGATCGGCGCGAATGTTGCGAACCACGAGCGTTTCAACGGTGATGAGTCTATGCTTTACAGTGCATCTGCAGGCTACACAATCGACAAGCTATACCTAGCTATCGGTTACGCAAATCAAGAAGCATACGAATCAAATGGCGTAGATTCAGAGTGGACTAACTTCGGTGGTTCTTACCAGTTCACTAACAAGCTGTCTGCACTTGTTGACATCAAAGTTGATCTGTCTGATGACAATAACAGCGATGATCTAGCAGCATTCTTCAAAGTTGCTTACGACTTCTAAGAACTTCCTTAGCAATTTATGGCCTGCATTGCGGGCCATTTAAAGCAGGACGCTTTTTTGGCGATAATCCACTGCCTTTTCTTTGACCCTCAGGATTCGAGGGTCTTTTCGTTTTCACACCAAGCGGATACTCTTTTCGCGATACCACTCACTTTTGCTGCTTTGTTTTGATCCCTAATGGGACTGTTTCTCAGTTTGTTGCGCACTCTTTCGCAAGAGGGAAGGTGACAAAAATGCATAATTTGATGGATGATAAACTGCGGATCTCGAACAAAGTCCTCGTAGTGAACCGTCAACGATTTTACTTTTGTTCGTGCGATTTCCTCCTCGGTGGTTTTCAGGATTTTACTCAGTTGAAATGCGGTGCTGCATACCGGGTCGTGACGAATTTGCTGATAGGTTTCGAGTTCGTGGTTGCTGTAGGCACCCCGCCACCACAGCTGATGTAACCCCTGTGCTTGCCAAAATGGCACCTTGAGCAGTGAATTGACGGTGGCGACGGGCTCGCGAACGACATTAATAAACAACGCATCTGGGAATATACTGGACAAATACTCCACACGTCCTGGGCCAGTAAATTTCATTGCTAAACGCGGTTTGCCTTGCGCTCGCAAATGCTGATTTAAATAACGACGAATCCGTTGTTTCTCCTCTGCACTGGCTCTCTGGTGAAGCAAAAATTCCCGGCTAAAATCGATCTCATCACGAGTGATCTTTTGCCACAAAGGCCATGCCTCAGCGGGTCTGGGTAGCAAGTTATTGAGCGGTAACGTGTGATTAAGCTGCGCTTTTTCGCCGGATACGTACCAAAGCGAGTTATTGGTGAGTCGGGTGAGCCAAGCCAGTGATGGTAGAGACGGAAACCACTCGCAGTAGTTGTCTGGCCAGCCTAGGCTATGATGAGCCATGACAAACTCAGAAATAACGGTCGACCCTGAACGGCCGGGACCGATAAAAATGATCGGCGCTGACAATCGTGTGTGATGATTGGGTTTGCTTGTCATCATGCTATCGTCCCATCTTAGTGTCGGTTTTGTGCTTGCTTTTTGGTTGTACGCAAAGCTTGTGCCAAGCAGAATTTTTATAAATAACAATTCGTTAGAGAAAATTGACTCTTCGGCGTTGAGTTATTCTCAATTTGATAGGCAATTTGAAAATCTTTGCCAGCAAATCGTGATGAAGATAACGATTTGTAGTGCTGCTATTGACTGATAATACAAGAAAAACACAGTGAGCAGATTTCATGAAAAGCCCTTATACCTTAGGCAATCACATCCTTTTCGAGGTGAATGATGATGAACTGGAAGTGACGATAAATAACAATGAAGTTCACTTCTGCTATCACGGTATGCACAACCGTATCATCGATGATCGATTTGAACTTTTTCGTACTCCTTTCCATTTTGAAGCTCAGGCTCAGCTCTTGGGGGACGGGTTTCAAATGTTGGCGCAGACCACAGGCACTCGAGACCAAGTGATCGACATCGGTCGTTGTCCTGACAATAACCCACAATATCGCCTTTATTCACAGCATGCGCCTAAGCGTTACTACAATTACTTAGTGATTGAGGAATCACAAGGTTACACCTTGTTTGGTTTTACCTCATGTCGGCGCTTCGCGGGCTATTTTGAGCTGGAACAGGCGGGTAACCACTGGCATGTTGTCGCTTATCTTGATGGCGAACAGACGGAAATCCAAGATTGGGAAACCAATACGCTGGAATCTGTGGTGCTGTTGGAAGGCGCGTCTTTGTCTGAGCTCTATGCTGAGTTTGCGCAACATATTGCGCTTCATCATCCGATCAGAGCAGGGGTGGAGCAGAATTCGCCAGTAGGTTGGTGTTCTTGGTATGCCTATTATGCCGATGTGAGCCAGCAAAATATTTTAGCGAATGTCGAGCAGATGCAGGGCAGCTTAGAGGCGCTGGAGTGGGTCTTACTTGATGATGGCTATCAGGCCTTTATGGGCGATTGGCTGACTCCTTCTGACAAGTTTTCAGGGGGAGTCAAACAACTGATTGCACAGATTCGTGCGAGTGGCAAAAAACCAGCGATTTGGTTGGCGCCTTTTATTGCTCAGCCTGAATCAGAGATCTTTCGTAAGCATCCCGAATGGTTTGTTAAACATCAGGATGGCTCACTGCTAAAAGCAGAGGACATCACTTATGGCGGTTGGCGCTGTACACCTTGGTATATCCTTGATACATCACATCCTGAAGTGCAGGAGCACCTAACTCATGTAGTAAAAACCATGCGAGAAGAGTGGGGTGTAGAGCTCTTTAAATTGGACGCTAACTATTGGGGAGCGCTAAAAGGGCAGCGTTACCAAAAAGGCATAACAGGTGTTGAAGCGTATCGACTCGGGATGGATGCGATCGCTCAAGGAGCGGGCGAAGCGTGGCTACTTGGTTGTAACGCGCCAATGTGGCCCTCTTTAGGATTGGTTGATGCCATGCGCGTTTCGGATGACGTTGAGCGCCACGCACATCGCTTCGAACAAACTGCCAAAGAGACCTTCTACCGCAGTTGGCAGCATCGAAAACTGTGGCAGATTGATCCTGATTGCGCAACGTTCACTTCGCTACCTAACCAAGGTGCGCAAAGGCAAGAATATGAATTTCACCGCAATGTCCTACTTGCGTGTGGCGGGCTGCTGCTGTCGGGCGATCCACTTCCTGAGATCACGCCATTCGCCAAATCTTGTCTTGCCAAATTGATGGTTCGTCAAAAGCACAATCAGAATGCGGCGAAATTTACTGCGTTCAGTCTCAACCACGCCTTCTTGAAACTGACCGAGAAAAACGATCTGCACTGTTTGTTCAATTATGACGGCCAGCAAGACAAAGAGTTTACGTTGATCTCTGATACGCCAGTGCATTGGTACGACTACTGGACACAAGAACGTTTAAGTGATGAGCCTTGCCAGTTGTTTGTGACCCAATTAAATCCGGGCTTGAATTCCAAAGCCATCGTCACAGCGTAAGCGCGCTTAGTCGTAAGCATATCCAGACAAGAGCCTCACTTTATAGAGGCTCTTTTCCGTTGAGATGATGGGGTGTTTGACGGTTGTTTGCTTTGTACAAACTAATATTCAAACAGGAAGAAATAACCATAACCCACAATAAAAGCCGGAATGGCAGAGTAAATCGTCGCGACCAAGGCCGCTTTCGGTGCCATTGCAATGGCAGGGAAGAGCGCGTCACCATCGTTTGAAATCGCGTTGGCGAGCTGCGCGGAGAGCGGAGCAGCACCGGAGAGATATAAGCTGGTCATGAGAATTTGTGGCCCGCATCCGGGCAACATTCCCACGACAACCCCGATGAGTGGCATCCATACGCCCCATCCTGAGAAAGTCGCCTGTAGATTCAGCCCAGAAAAATAGCGAGTCAGTTCAAAGGCGAGAAAGGCCAAAATCACCCAAGCACTGACGAAATTCGTGTCTTGGGCGGCTTTTTGAATCGGATGGGAGTCGATGATCTTTTCGTCTTCAGAGACGGCGGATTGATAGCTGCCGAACTCTTTGGTCAATGCCCAAAGGAACATGCTGGTGACGGCGAAAATCGCGCCCATCCATTCGATGGTGTTTTCCTCAAGACCAAACAGCAAATTCACATCCACTTGAAACGAACCAAGCAGAGCGAGGCCCGCGGCAGGTATCAGAAGCCATTTCCAAAATGCGCCTTGCAAGTTAATGGCTCGCTGTTCAAATGGGGTATGTGCGTCTTGCTTGTTTTGGCAACAATGTGGTCGGTTAGGTTCATCGCTCACTTTGGGCCGTAAAAAATCGTCGCCATGGAGTGCGTTCACCACCATGCCAGAAAGGGTTCCTACCGCAATGCCCAACGCAATAACGCCGAGTCCAGTCACGGGTTTGGCGGCAAGCAGCAGAAAGGCAGCGTCGCCCATGGTTGAGGTTAGCACGGCGACAATCGCTCCAAAGCCAACTCGGCCGCTGATGAATTGCGTTGTGACAACAATGGCGCCGCCACAACCGGGCAGAGCGCCAAGTAAAGCGGCAAAAAAGACTTGGTAGTGGCGTGATGCGCGATAAAGTTGTGTCACTCGATTGGTGCGCGACATAAAGCCAGACAAATAGTGGTAAATGGCAAGCGTGGCCGCGACGTAACAAGAAACCGCCCAGAAAGAGTCAGAGAGAGTCGTCACGGTGATTTGTCGAGTCGTGTCACTAAGCAGCAACACCAAAAGTGCAACAGGCAACACCAACCGTTTATGAGCGAGACGAAACTGCGTCGGTTGCAGCAACGGGTGCGTTGAGCTAAAAAATTTCGTTGCGTTCATTGTTGTCTCTAATGCAAATAAGAATGATTATCATTATATGAAAGTGAGAATTATTCGCAATAGCGAGAGGTCACTTTTCTTGATGTCAAATCCGCTCATTTCAGGTAAAGTATGCCCCTTTGTGAGCAACCCTGCTTTTTGGTTAAGCAGGAATAACGAGACTTGGATAGGAAAGATAATGATTCTAGTTGTAGGTCATAAAAACCCAGACAGTGACAGTATTTGTAGTGCCATCGTAGCCACTGAGCTGCTAAAAGCGCGTGGCGTTGAAGCGATGCCGATTCGTCAAGGCGAAATCAACCGCGAAACACAGCACATTCTTGAAGTGGCTGGTGCAGAGGTTCCTGAGCTACGTACATCAGTAGCCGGTGAAACGGTGTGGTTGGTGGATTACTCAGATCTTGCGCAAGCGCCTGATGATATCGCTGAAGCTGAAGTTGCGGGTATCGTTGACCATCACCGTCTTGGTGACGTCATGACCGTAAACCCAATGGAAGCATGGATCTGGCCTGTTGGTTGTACTAACACCGTTCTGTTCAACATGTTTAAGATTGAAGGTCACGCGATCTCTGAAAAAATCGCTAAGCTAATGATGTCTGCAATCCTGTCTGACACCGTAGGTTTTGCTTCTCCAACTTGTACGCAAAAAGATAAAGATGCAGTAGCAGAGCTTGCGCAAATTGCCGGTGTTACTGATATTGATGCGTTCACTAAAGATCTACTGATCGCGAAAACAAACATTGAAGGTCTGTCTGCTGCACAGCTTGTAGAGAAAGATCTGAAAGGTTACCCATTCAATGGTCGTGACGTGGTTGTAGGCCAAGTTGAACTGGCAACGCTTGAGCAAGTAGATGGCATGATCGAAGCACTAGAAGCAGACCTACAACGTCGTTGTGACGAAGATGGCCTTGCGTTTGCTGCTGTTATGCTCACTGACATCACGACAGCATGGACTCGCTTGATCTACAAAGGTGAGTGGTCAGACAAACTGGCTAAGCATGAAAAAGATGGCCTGCTGATGATGGAAAACACGCTAAGTCGTAAGAAGCAAGGCTGGCCTTGGCTTCAAGTTGAGCTTGCGTAATCAGTCGCACAGAGTGAAAGAGTCTCGCTGGTACTCGATGAGACTTTGCACCATAATGGAAACGCCCATTTGCCACGGCAAGTGGGCGTTTTTAATTAAATGTCGCCAAAAGGCAAAAGTGGAGAGGCGCAATGACCACACCATTATCCCAAGATCAAATTCGTACTATTAATAGTTACGATCAAGAGCAGCGTTTACGTTACTGCGTGAAGGAAATTGTCGCCCAGCGCCAAGTATGGATCCTCACTGATGAGCATGGCTGCGTAATGCTCAACAGCGAAGAGGAAGAGTGCGTACCGGTTTGGCCAAATAAAGAGTTTGCCGAAGAGTGGGCCACGGGCGATTGGCAAGAGTGCCAAGCGGAATCGATCTCGCTAAACAAGTGGCACAGCCGCTGGACTCGTGGCTTAGAAGACGACGAGCTATCGGTTGTCGTGTTTCCGAGCATTAATGAGGAAGGGGTGGTGCTGTTCCCTGATGAGTTTGACTTTGAACTGAAAAAACAGGCGGCGAAGAGATAAAACGCTCTGGTCAATCACAGAACATAACGGTGCGATTCAGCGCCGTTTTTTTATCGCCGTATAGCAATTTAACGGCTTTGAACCGCTTAACGATCAATACCCAATAAACTGAAACAGCTCGGTTTGCGTCGCGACATCGACGGATTGAGATAAGGTGCCGTTGTCGGCGAAACGCGTGAGCAGTGTACTTAGCACTGGTTTGACTTCCGCCTCCGACATACCGGCTTTAATCTCCGGTTGATAAAGCAACTTGAGTAGAACGATATCGAGTGGTGAGAGTAACTCTTCTGGGGAATTGTCATTAAAAATAGAAGGGTAAGCCTGATCTGAATCGTTAGGCAGGCCAAGAACCTGCGTGACTTCTTCCACAATACAAGCGACTAATTTGCCGTGCTCGCGTGCTTTGTCGACAGGAATAACAATCGCAGCGTAATAGATGGCACTTTGGCGAGTTTTAAAACCCGCTTTGCAAACCGCGCTGCCCAGATTGTTGGCAGATTTGCGTCCCATGAGACGTTTGACTTCACTTTGATAGCTCGATTCTTGGGTGAACACCCAAACAACGTTGGCTTGCGCTTTGTCGCTGGTGGTCTCAATTGAGAGGCCTGTGATGGCGGACAAATCACGCAGGTGCATTTTTAATAGCGATGCATGCAGCGCTTTATCTGCGACCTGATGCTCAACGTACACACGTATCGGCGTGTGCCATTTGCGAACTTTTTTTTCCCCTGGGCTATATTCATTGCGCAATGCCACTTGAATGAATGCGTTGCTGACGAAGGCGGGTTGAAGCCACGTTTTCTCCACTGCATGAGTGCCCGATGTCAAAAGCAGGAGAGCAATGCCAATCAGTGGTTTCACCCAAATGTTATTCATGCATTGCTCCTTGCTTCGCTGACTATTTTCTCATCACGCTGACAGATGGCTTCTACTAGTAGTGAGAAGGGGTTTTGTAGAAATGGTTTTCGACCAAGCGTTGTGTAAGAGGATGCTGTGGATCGCTCAACACGATTTGCGTATCTCCAGATTCCACCACTTCTCCATCATGCATCACCATCACTTTATCGGTGATGTGTTTAACGATACCGATGTGTTGTGATACGTAGACAAACGATACGCCCATCTCTTCTTGCAGTTCTAAAAAGAGGTTGATGATTTGTGAGCGCATTGCCATGTCTAAGCCGTTTAGCGCTTCGTCGGCAACGATGATAGAGGGTTGTAGAATCAAGGCTCGTGCTAAGCAGACACGCTGTTTTTGCCCGGTTGCCAGCATTTGCGGATAAAAATAGGCGTGTTCGGGTAACAGGCCAACCCGCAATAGCGTGTCTTTAACCCGTTTTAGACGTGCTTCTGGTGGCATATTGGTGTTTCGCTTGAGTGGACCTTCCAAAATACGCCCGATTTGAATACGTGGATTCAACGAGGTGTTGGGATCTTGGAAAATCATCCGAATCAGTTTGCAGCGCGTGGCGTAATCTCGGTGCTCGAGTCGCTCGCCGTTGACACGAATTTCGCCAGAAGTCGGTTCCACCATGCCCGCCAGCATACGGGCTAGTGTTGATTTCCCTGAACCATTTTGGCCAATAAAACCAATGGTTTGACCCGCTTCGAGCGTAAAGCTGACCGGTTTGACCGCTTGTTGTACTCTGCGTTTAAACAAGCCCGAACGCGTGACAAAGTTCTTGGATAGGTTCTCTACCTCTAACAAGGCACTCATGAATCTTTCTCCGTGTTAAGAGGGAAATGACAGCTAAACTTATGATTTTTAATGCGGCGTGCATAAGGGATCTCCACACACTGGCGCTGTGCATAAGGGCAGCGTGGCCCCAAACGGCAGCCAATAGGCAAATGCTGCAATGGCGGGATCGACCCCGGTAGAGACTGCAACTTTTGTTTGTGAGGAATCCAGTGGCTAAAATCAGGCATCGCTTTCAATAGCGCAGCGGTGTATGGGTGCTTTGGCGCCTCCAAAATACTATCTGTATCAGCAGACTCTACTGATTGCCCACAGTACATTACCGTAATACGGTTAGCCCATTGGGTAATATTGGTTAAGTCGTGGCCGATGAGCAGAATCGTGGTGTTGTTCAACTGATTCATGCGACTTAGCAAACGCAGAATCTGGTTCTGAGTGATTGGATCTAAGTCATTAGTGGGTTCATCGGCAATCAAGAGCTTAGGTGCGGTGGCTATTGCCATCGCAATCATCACTTTTTGACATTCACCATCTGTAAGCTCATAAGGATAGCTCTTCATTAAGCGTACATGGTCTTTAATCCCAACTTTGTGGAGAAGGGCAATGGCGCGTTTCTTACGCCATTTGAAACGTTCCCACCATTTTCCGTCAAAAGTGCGTGATGGAATCGATTCAATCAACTGCTTACCCACTTCTTCAGACGGGTCAAGACAGGTGGATGGCTCTTGGAAAATCATTGCGATGTCGCGAGCAATGACTCGTCGACGCTCACTTGGCGTGAGTTGCAGCAGATCAATGTTGCCCAATCGCATACGGTCGGCGGTGACTTTCCAGTTGTCTTTACATACCCCAACGATGGCTTTGGCGACTAAGCTTTTACCCGAGCCTGATTCGCCAACGAGACCGCGAATTTCACCTTCATTTAGCGTGAGGCTCATGCGGTCAACGGCTTTTACTAAGCCTTGCGGTGTCTCAATTTCGATCGTCAAATGACGAATATCCAATAACGGCATTATTCAATCCCCGCATTGAGTGCTCGGCGTACGCCATCACCGACAAGGTTGATAACGATAACGGTAAACATAATGGATAAACCAGGCAGTGTTACGGTCCAAGGCGCGAGATAGATCAGCTCCACGGAATCGCCAAGAATTGCGCCCCATTCGGTGCTTGGTGCTTGTGCCCCCAACCCCAGAAAGCCAAGCGCGGTGATGTCTAATATGGCCACAGAAAGGGCTAAAGTAATCTCAGTGGCAATGACAATCAGCACATTGGGTAAAATCGAGTTCCAAAGCAGGTAAAAGTTGTTGGCGCCATCAAGGCGTGCCGCCATCACGTAGTCTTTCTCAACTTCAGTATGCACTGCAATATAAACCGAACGAATAAAACGCGGAATAAGCGCAAGCCCAACGGCCAACAACACGGTGAATTCACCCACACCAAAGAACGCGACAAAGATGATCGCCAAAAGCAGTGATGGAATGGACATGACCGTATCCAGTAAGTGGTTCAACGTACTGGAAAGAAGTCCGCGTGTCATCCCGGCAAGAACACCGATAAAGCAGCCAATGATGGCGGCAATGGCGGTGATGATGATCGCGGCGCCTAAAGTGGGTTGAGCTCCCATAATCAGTCGCGAGAGGATGTCTCGGCCCAAATCATCAGTACCAAGAAAGTACTCAACTGTTCCTGCAGGGCTCCATGATGGCGGTACCAGCAATTGCGCGGTTTGCTGCTGAGGATCATGTGGAACCAACCAAGGTGCGCTGATGGTAACCAGCAACAACAAGATCAAACACCACAATCCAAACATGGCGAGATTATTATTGCGGAAACTACGCCAAAAGCGCTCAAATTGAGTCGGAATATGCTCTTCCTGGTAAACACTATCGGTTAGCATACCATTCCTTCCTTACCAGTGGATTGATGATTGCGCCAATCAGATCCGACAAAATGTTGGCTGTGAGTACTAACGTCGCTACGACCATCACTCCCGCTTGAATCGACACGTAATCGCGATTAGAGAGCGCATCTAATAGCCAACGACCAATACCCGGCCAGTTAAAAATCGATTCTGTGATGATAGCCAGTGTTAACATGCTAGAAAGCTGTACGCCAACTTTAGGGATAATAGGTGGGATGGCGTTACGTAACACATGCTGAGTGACAATTTCACGGGTAGTCAAACCTTTAATTCGAGCGGCGCGAATATAGTTTTTGCTCATCACATCTGCGACCGAGGCTCTCATCAATCCGATCACTTGTGTGGTTGGCGCCAGCGCCAAGACCAAACAGGGCAGCACCATATGCTCAATGACGCTCTGCAGTGCATGAGCTTTGTAAGGCCCTTTAGCAAGAAACGCATCGATGATGGCAAAACCAGTTACGTGTTTGATTTCATAAAGTAGGTCATAGCGCCCAGAGACAGGAAATATCTCGAAATGGAGAGAGAACACCATCAGCATCAATAGTGCGACCCAAAAGAGCGGGGCTGAGTAGCCAGACATGGAGACAAAAGAGATGGTGGTATCGACCCACTTGCCTTGCTTCATGCCCGCAATCGTGCCAAAGGGGATACCAATAAGCAGCGCGACCAAAAAGGCAAAGAAACACAACTCTAGGGTGGCAGGGAAAACAACGGCGAGTTCATCATAGATTGCAACGCCATTTTTACTCACGCCAAAGTTTAACTGTGCCAGCTCAGAAAGATAGATAGACCAACCATGCCAATAATCTGCTTGAGCCCATACCGATTCTGGGTCTAAGCGTAAGATCGAAAAACCAACCATGGTTAAAATGGCCAGTGTAATTACAAATAGATTTAAGCGTCGTACTGTATACCAAAACATCAGTAAACTCTCTCTACACTGTCAAATGGTTGGGAGTTAAATGGGCTGGATTTAAAGCCAATCAACGATTTGTCGTGAGCTCTGAACTGAACGCCGTGTGCCAATGGAATCACTGGAAATTCTTCATTGAGAATGTTCTGTGCTTGGCGATATAAGTTTAGGCGATATCGACTTTTCTCTGTTTCCAACGCCAAATCGAGTAAGAAATCGAAGTCGCTGTTGCACCACATGGCTACGTTAATCCCCGCTCTTTCAGAGCTGCAAGAAAGCAGTGGGCGTAAGAAGTTATCCGGATCGCCTGTGTCGCCAACCCACCCAGTGAGAGACAAATCACCTTGAGAATGATCAACGGTTACGCGCTCGGTTCGTTCATCAGTGATCAGAATCAGTTCAATGCCGATATCAGCCAAGTTAGACTGAATCAGTTCGGCGGTTTTACGTGGACTTGGATTATAAACACGTGGTTCGAGTGGTACCCACATAGTAAGTGATAAGCCTTGCTCGTACCCAGCTTCACGCATTAGCGCAAGTGCATAGTTACGATCAAAGCGCACTTTGACACTGTCTTTTTGGTATGCCCAAGAGTTCGGTGGCAGCAAGGTGTACGCCTTTGTTCCTGTTCCATAGTAGACGGAGTCGAGGATATTTTGTCGGTTGATCGCGAGGTTCAACGCTTGGCGCACACGCACATCTTTTAGTGCAGAATGGCTGGTATTGATGGCGATAAACGCCACATTCATCGCCGGCGTTGCCGTCAGTTCCATATTGGGGTTGTTTTCAATAATCGGGATCTGGCTGGAGATGGGTGAGCGCAACACATCGCACTCGTTACGCAGTAGTTTGGCAAGCGTGCCCGTACCACGTTGTGAAATATCGAAAACCACTTGTTCCATTTTTACCGGGTTCCGCCAATAGCCTTCGTGGCGACGCAAACGAACCAAATCGTTGATCTGATATTCCTCCAATAAAAATGGGCCACTGCCAACGGGATACATATCGATACGCTCTTTTGTATCGGCAGCCGCCAACTGATTCGCATACTCCGCAGAAAGAATGACCGAATGGGTGGTAGCGAGGTTGGATAAGAAAGCAAAATTGGGACGGCTGAGCGTAAATTTTACTTGGCGATCGGAGATCGCGACAACATCCACAAGTAAGTTGGCTAAATCGATGCCCGCAAACCAAGGGTAGTGACCACCACCGACGAGGTGGAAAGGATGAGATGGGTCGATAATTCGACGAAAACTGAAAACAACATCTTCTGCGTTTAACTGACGGGTCGGGGCGAACCATGCTGTGGTTTGAAAAGTGACATTTTTGCGTAGGGTAAACGTGTATTCTGTACCTGTTTTATTGACCTTCCAACTTTCAGCAAGGCTCGGAATGGGCTGATGTGTTTGTGGATCAAGCGTTAAAAGGGTATCGAAAATCTGCGGGCTCAGTGTATCTGCCGTAATACCGCTATCAATCAACTGAGGGTTGAAGGTTTTAAGATTGCTTTGCCCACAAAAAACAAAGCCAGTTTGGCGTACTTCTTTGTGGTCAATGTCTTTGCCACACCCGGTTAATAAGCTAAAGCCTAATAATCCCAATGTGAGTTGTATTAGTGTTTTCATAAAATGAAACGTATCGTATGAATGTACGCCTTTGTCAGCGCCAAAAGATCCGGCTAATTTACCATTTAATTTACCTTGCTCCAAACAGAAATTCGTTTTTCAGCAAAGCGTTAAGTAAGCGTATTTTCTTTGAATTAAGTGTAACACCTTGCCGACAAATTGCTGGTGGACCTAGGTCTAGTTTTGTCCGACCAAAGCGTATTTTCTCACCATACCTCGGAACTGGTGATAGCTGAGCCCTAAAAGATCGGCGGCTTGGCGCTGGTTGAATTTACTGGCTTCCAAGGCTTGATTGAGTAGCTTGATGTCTTGCTCTTCCTGCCACTGTTTGTAATCAATGGGAAACGAAATCTCGGTCGTTGCTGGCGGAGAGACTTGATCGTTGCTTGTTGAACTTGAAGCAGTACTTGATGCATTCGGTTGCTCTTGTTCGGCCTTTTCGCTCTCCCATCCGGTAGCGAAGGGATTAAAAATCAATTCATCAATCGGATCTGGGTTCAGGCCGTGACGATAAATGGCACGTTCCACCACGTTTTTCAGCTCTCGAACGTTGCCCGGCCAGCGATACGCAATCAGTTGTGAACTCGCATGGGACGTGAAGCCAACAAAGTAATCGAGTTTGAGTTCGCGGCACATTTTTATCGCGTAGTGCTCGGCGAGCAACAAAATGTCCTCTTGGCGCTCTCGTAATGGCGGTAGCGTAATGACATCAAACGCGAGTCGGTCGAGCAAGTCAGCGCGAAACTGACCTTCTTCGGCCATTTTTACCAGATCCGCATTGGTCGCACACACCAAGCGAACGTCCGCGGTCAGTGGCTGATGGCCACCCACGCGCTCATACTCACCGTATTCGATCACTCGTAACAATTTTTCTTGTACCATCAAAGGCGCAGTGGCCAGCTCATCAAGAAACAGGGTACCGCCTTCTGCACGTTCAAATCGCCCCTTATGTTTCCCCTTTGAGCCCGTAAAAGAACCGGATTCATGGCCAAACAACTCGGAGTCGATTAAACCTTCAGACAAGGTGGCACAGTTGAGAGAGAGTAGGGGCTTATCCCAACGTTTAGACAGGTAATGCAAGCGCTGAGCGATCAGTTCTTTACCTGTGCCTCGCTCACCAATGATCAAGATTGGACGCTCAATCGGTGCCAGTTTTGACACTTTGTCGAGGACAGACAGAAAGGCAGGTGATTCTCCGATCAAGTTTTGCTTCATAAGTTCCTTCTTAGTGAGCGTTTGGGAAACAAAATTGGTTAAATTCACCAATATTTGGTGAAAATCATCATAGCATAGGCTCGGTGAGAGACAAGTTGAATTCTATTTTATTGAAAAATAAAGAAAATCAACTTTGGCATGCTTCTTGTTATAACGTTAATAACTAGAACACTGACTGAGTGCATTTTTAGACAAAAGCACGATATCGAGACTAATAGAGGAGTTCCATCATGGGTATTTTTTCTCGTTTTGCAGACATCATCAATTCCAATATCAGTGCGCTGCTGGATAAAGCAGAAGATCCGGAAAAAATGATTCGTCTCATCATTCAAGAAATGGAAGACACGCTGGTCGAAGTGCGTACCAACTCGGCGAAAGCCATTGCGGATAAAAAAGAGCTCGCTCGTAAAGTGGAAGCAATGGAAAGCCAAATTTCGGATTGGCAACAGAAAGCGACATTGGCGCTGACTAAGCAACGTGAAGATTTGGCGCGTGCAGCATTAATTGAAAAGCAAAAGCTACAAGACTTGATCAAAGGTTTGCATACAGAGCAAACTCTTGTGGAAGAAACCATTGAGAAACTGACTGGCGAAATTGGCAAATTGGAAACCAAAATTGCCGAAACGCGCGCGAAGCAGCAAGCTTTGATGATCCGCAATCAAACGGCTTCCAATCGTCGTGATGTTCAGCGTCATTTGAGTTCCGGCCGCACGCATGAAGCGATGGCAAAGTTTGAGCAATACGCTCGTAAAGTGGATGAGCTGGAAGCCGAAGCGGATCTCTACGCCAACTCAGGTTCATCAAAATCATTGGAACAGGAATTTGCTGAGCTTCAAGCTCAGGATGAAATTGAAAAAGAGTTGGCAAAGTTAAAAGAACAAGTGAACTCACAACAAAAATAAGCAAAGGAGCCATCTATGACGACATTTATGATTGCAGGGCCATTAATCGTATTTCTGATTTTTGTCGCACCACTGTGGCTATTTCTTCACTATCGCAGTCAGCGCAAAGTAGGTAGCGGTTTGTCGGACATAGATTTGCAGAAGTTGGAGTCTTTGTCCGGTCAAGCGGAAAAGCTTCAATCACGCATAGACACCTTGGAACGTATCCTCGATGCGGAAAACCCAAATTGGAGACGTCGCTATGAATAGTCGAGAGCTCTACCGTGACCCAGTCAACGGCAAATTGAGTGGTGTCTGCGCGGGTATTGCAAACTACTTGGCCATTGAAGTTTGGTTGATTCGAATCCTAGTGATTTCTGCGGCGCTGTTAGGCGGAAGTTTTCTGGTTATTCTGGCGTACGTTGCCCTGACATTTATGTTGGAAAAGCAACCAATCCAGTACCAAGAGGATTTAAAAATGCGTCATGACCATAAGCTCAAAGCCAAACCTTGGCAGCAAGGGCAAACGGCGGAATCCTTGTTGGCGATCCTTGAAGCGGATTTCAATCGAATTGAAAACAAAGTGCGTGATATGGAAGCGTATGTCACTTCCGATACCTTCAAAGTGAACCGTGAATTTAACAAACTTTAAGTTTGTTTTAGTAAAAATAACCCTTCTTGGGCAATTTTCATGAGAGCAAGGTTTAACCTTGCTCTCATTTTATTAAATTTCAGATATTTACAAAGCTGTTAACTGGAACAAAATCATAGTTTCATCTAAGGTATAGAGAACATTTTCTAACAGGATGATAACCATGAGAAAAGCATTGGTTTTTCTTGCTGTCGCCACAGCATTGGGAGGATGTGGTCGAGAGCTTCCTCCTATTCCCGAACCCGATTCGCGGCCTGCCAAGTTGTTCACGGTGTCGGTGGGTGACGCCAAATTTGAACGAACTTTTCCTGCTGTTTCTGAAGCGGGTGATAAGGCAGTTTTAACATTTCGTGTCCCTGGACAATTGCAGACCATTGATGTTACTGCAGGTCAAAGAGTGACAAAAGGGCAGGTTTTAGCCACCTTGAACCCAGATGAGTACGCTTTGCTGGCAAAACAAGCGAGAGCGAATTTTAAACTGGCGGATGTGCAATATGAGCGCTACAAAAAGCTTCGCGCCGATAAGGTGGTCTCTGAGCAAGACTTCGATCAAGCACAAGCCAACCACAACTCTGCGCGCGCTACGTTAGAGCAAGCTGAGGCCAACCTTCGTTACACTAAGCTGATTGCACCTTATGATGGCACCATTTCTCTTATTCCAGCTGAAAATCACGAATACGTTGCGGCCAAACAAGGTGTAATGAATATCCAAACCAATCAATTGATGAAGGTGATTTTCCAGTTGCCAGATCATCTATTGGGCCGTTTCTCTCAGGGTGTTGAGCCGAACGCGGTGATGCGTTTTGATGCATTCCCAGGGAGTGAATTCCCACTGCGCTTCCAAGAAATCGATACCGAAGCGGATACCAAAACCGGCAGTTATAAAGTCACTATGATCATGGAGCGTCCTGCCGATCTTGGAGTGCTCCCCGGTATGGCTGGTAGTGTCCACGTGAGTGCCAAATCTCAATCTGCCACACAAATCCCTACCTCTGCCATCTTTAAGCAAGATGAGAAAAAGTATGTTTGGCGAGTGAATGATCAGAGCATTGTTGAGCTCGCGGAAGTGGAGCTTAACGACAAGCGCGAAGTGGTTAATGGTCTCAATGATGGTGACCAAATCATTATTTCTGGTGTCAGTGGTATCGAGTCAGGGATAAAAGTTCGTGAATGGGTTAAAGAGCGAGGGCTATAACGTGAATAAATGGATTGGTTTAACCGCGTTGTCCGCCGCTTTACTGTTAGCCGGATGTGGGCAACAAAATCAGCCAGCCGCTTTGGCTGACCCAAATGTCAAAATTGTCTCGTTGACTGACGAAGAGATGATCGACAGCCTCTATTTCCCTGCTGTAGCAAACGCTGCAGAACGTTCTCACCTCAGTTTTCGAGTCGCCGGAGAAGTCAGGAGCTTATACGTCAAAGAAGGGGATAGGATAAAAAAAGGCGATGTGATTGCTGAACTTGACCCCACTGATTACCGCTTGGACGTGGATAACGCGCAAGCAAGGTTCTCGGTAGTGGATAGCCAGTTTAAGCGCTCGGAGCCGCTGGTGAAAAAAGGGTTACTGGCAAAATCTCAGTTTGATGAGATCGCTGCGCAGCGCCAAATTGCACTGGCTGAACTTGAATTGGCAAAACTGCGCCTCTCGTTTACACAGTTAAAAGCACCTGTTGACGGCATCATTTCACGAGTCAGTGTTGATCAATTTGAAAACGTTCAAGTTGGGCAGCAAGTGGTCAACATTCACAGTGTTGATGAAGTCGAAATCTTAATTCAGCTTCCCGATCAGCTGTATGTCAATCAGCCCACCAGAGAAAAGCTTGAGCAAGTTGATGCCCTAGTTCGTGTTCGCAGTGGAAATGAGTACTCGGCAAAAATCAAAGAGTTCACCACAGAGCCCGATCCAAAAACAGGCACCTTTACGGTCACGCTGACCATGCCGATGCCGGAAAAAGAGTACATCTTAGACGGCATGGCCGTTGAGGTGACTTCACGAGGAGAAGGTGTCGGGCTGGAGCTGAACTCGGGTATTCGTGTACCGATTGAGGCCATTTTTAATGCTGATGGGGATGAGCTGAATCGAGAGAAAAAATTTGTTTGGGTGTTAAACGCGGACAATAGCGTTAGCAAACGTCAAGTCGTTGTAGGTAAAGCGTCGAAAGAGAGTGCGCAAATTATTGAGGGGCTAACGCATTCAGAGCAAGTGGTGGTGGCGGGTATCGCACGACTGCGCGACGGCATTAAAGTGAATGTGATTTCTCAGGAGGCGAACAATGAGTGATAAACCAGTAGTGTCGCCTCAAAGCGATGATGAAGTAACGGGCGTCGCAGCGTATTTTATTCGAAATCGTGTGATTAGTTGGATGATTTCGCTGATCTTTTTGATTGGTGGGGTGGCTGCGTTTTTTGGTTTAGGTCGTTTAGAAGATCCGGCCTTTACCATCAAAGACGCAATGGTGGTGACCTCCTATCCGGGCGCTACGCCTCAGCAGGTTGAAGAAGAGGTAACTTATCCACTTGAGAAAGCGATTCAGCAATTAACTTATGTGGATGAGGTTAACTCCATTTCCAGCCGCGGGTTATCTCAAATCACTGTGACCATGAAAAATAATTATGGTCCGGATGATCTGCCACAAATCTGGGATGAACTGCGTCGTAAAGTCAACGACCTTAAAGGTCAGCTTCCTCCCGGAGTGAATGATCCGCAAGTGATTGATGACTTTGGTGATGTGTACGGGATTTTACTTGCAGTCACAGGCGATGGTTACAGTTATAAAGAACTGCTGGATTATGTCGATTATTTAAGGCGTGAGCTTGAACTGGTCGATGGGGTCAGCAAAGTTTCCGTCACTGGACAACAGCAAGAGCAAGTGTTTATCGAGATATCGATGAAGCGTTTAAGTAGCTTAGGTATTTCACCAAACACGGTCTTTAACCTGCTTTCGACGCAAAACGTGGTGTCTGACGCTGGTGCGATCCGAATTGGCGATGAATACATCCGTATCCATCCTACGGGTGAGTTCCAAAACGTCGATCAGTTGGGCGATCTCATCATCACCGAGAGCGGAGCTCAGGGATTGATCTATCTTCGCGACGTGGCCGATATCAAGCGTGGCTACGTTGAAGTGCCGAACAACATCATCAACTTCAATGGCAAACTGGCGTTGAACGTCGGCGTTTCTTTTGCACAAGGTGTCAACGTGGTGGAAGTGGGTAAATCCTTCGACCGTCGCCTAGCAGAACTGAAATACCAGCAACCGGTTGGCATTGATATCTCCGAGATTTATAGCCAACCGAAGGAGGTGGATAAGTCGGTCAGCGGGTTCGTGGTGAGTTTGGGGCAAGCAGTTGCGATTGTTATTATCGTCCTGTTGTTCTTTATGGGCTTGCGATCTGGCCTGTTAATTGGTTTGATTTTGCTGCTCACGGTACTGGGTACCTTCATCTTCATGCAGTATTTCAAGATCGACTTGCAACGTATCTCTCTCGGCGCGTTGGTTATCGCACTGGGGATGCTGGTGGATAACGCCATTGTGGTGGTTGAAGGGATATTGATTGGCACGCAAAAAGGCCGAACGCGTCTGCAAGCCGCGACCGACATTGTCACGCAAACCAAGTGGCCGCTCCTTGGGGCAACGGTCATTGCGGTGACCGCGTTTGCGCCTATCGGTCTATCTGAAGATGCAACAGGTGAATACTGTGGCACGCTCTTTACCGTGTTGCTGATTTCTCTGATGCTGAGTTGGTTCACTGCGATTTCTTTAACGCCTTTCTTCGCCGATATTTTCTTTAAAGGCCAGAAAGTGAATGTGTCAGAATCGGGCGAAGAAGTGGACCCGTATAACGGCATGATCTTCGTGGTATACAAGAACTTCTTAGAGTTCTGTATGAAGCGAGCTTGGCTGACCATGATCGTGTTGGTGCTGGGTTTAGGCGTCAGTTTGTACGGCTTTACATTGGTTAAGCAGGCATTCTTTCCATCGTCGACCACGCCAATGTTCCAAGCCGATATCTGGCTGCCGGAAGGGACGGACATTCGAGCGACTAACACCAAGCTTAAAGCGTTGGAAAGCTGGTTAGCCGAACAAGACAATGTCGAGCACATCACGACTACAGCGGGTAAGGGTTTGCAGCGTTTCATGCTGACCTACGCACCAGAGAAGAGCTATGCCGCGTATGGTGAAATTACTACGCGTGTCACCAGCTATGAAGCCCTTGATCCTTTGATGGCGAAATTCCGCCAGCATGTCAAAGAGAACTTCCCAGAGATCAACTACAAATTGAAGCAAATTGAGTTAGGTCCAGGCGGTGGTGCGAAGATCGAAGCGCGCATCATCGGTTCGGATCCAACGGTATTGCGTTCAATTGCCGCTCAGGTGATGGATATCATGTATGCCGATGCAGGGGCTACCAACGTTCGCCACGACTGGCGTGAACGTACCAAAGTGCTTGAGCCACAGTTTAACGAAAGCCAAGCTAGACGTTACGGCATCACAAAGTCGGATGTGGACGATTTCCTCGCGATGTCGTTTTCGGGAATGGCGATTGGTATTTATCGTGATGGTACGACGTTAATGCCGATTGTTGCCCGTTTACCTGATGAAGAACGTGTGGACATTCGTAACATCGAAGGAATGAAAATTTGGAGCCCGGCGTTAAGCGAGTTCATCCCTCTTCAACAGGTGACGTTAGGCTATGAATTGCTTTGGGAAGACCCAATTATTGTGCGCAAGAACCGCAAACGCGTGCTAACGGTGATGGCTGACCCTGACATTCTTGGTGAAGAGACCGCGTCAACGTTACAGAAACGTTTGATGCCACAAATCGAAGCCATTCAACTGCCACCAGGTTACTCTCTGGAATGGGGGGGGGAATATGAATCCTCTCGTGATGCACAAGCGTCGCTCTTTACCACCATGCCAATGGGTTACCTGTTTATGTTCTTGATCACTGTGTTCTTGTTTAACTCAGTGAAAGAGCCATTGATCGTTTGGCTGACGGTGCCTCTGGCGGTGATTGGGGTAACAACTGGCTTGTTAGCGCTCAATACGCCATTTGGTTTTATGGCGTTACTCGGCTTCTTAAGCTTGTCTGGCATGCTGTTGAAAAACGGTATCGTATTGCTTGATCAAATCGAAATAGAGATGAAGTCAGGCAAAGATCCGTATGTTGCGGTTGTGGATGCGGCGTTGAGCCGTGTTCGCCCAGTCTGTATGGCGGCGATCACCACGATTCTGGGCATGGTGCCTCTGTTACCCGACATTTTCTTTAAACCGATGGCAGTCACCATCATGTTTGGTCTGGGTTTTGCGACAATCCTGACACTGATTGTCGTGCCAGTGTTGTATCGTCTCTTCCACAAAGTGGCGGTGCCGAAATAAGTAATCGGCCTAGGAATCTAAACGCCTTCACCTTGTGAGGGCGTTTTTATAAGGAGTTAGATGATGGCAGAACAAAAAACATGTGCGTGGGCGATGAATCACCCTTTAGAACGTGAATATCATGATTCGGAATGGGGTAAGCCTGTTTACGACGACACCATACTTTTTGAGTTCATGACGCTCGAAGGTGCACAGGCAGGATTGAGTTGGATTACGATTCTGAAAAAGCGTCAAGGTTATCGAGAGGCATTTGAAGGCTATGACCTCAAACGACTCGCGCAACAGGGAGAGCAAAGGGTTGAGGAGGTCATCGCTCAGTACGATGTGGTGAAACATCGTGGGAAAATTGCGTCGGTGTTTAGTAATGCACGCGCTGCATTGGCGCTTCAAGAAGAGTTTGGTTCACTGTCTAACGCTTTGTGGTCGTTTGTCGACCATCAGCCGATTGTTAACCAATGGCAATCGATGGATGAAGTGCCCGCGGTCACGGAGCAATCCAAGGCGCTCAGTAAGTTTCTTAAAAAGCGTGGCTTCAAGTTTGTTGGAGAAACCATTTGCTATGCCTTCATGCAGGCAGTCGGGATGGTCGATGACCATTTAATTGATTGCCCCTGTAAAGCACACCGATAAAAAACAACCCCGCAGAGATGAGGGGCTGTTTGATGTACATCAGCGGGTGGGTCGCCTGATGAGGTAAACCGCCGTTAGCTGAGAGAGGTTTCTCTTTCAAGAATCAATGCGTTATAACGTTCAAACCCCGCTTCGAGATCGGCAATTAGGTCTTCGACATTTTCTAAACCAATATGCAGGCGGATCAAGGTACCTTCAAAGTTCGGATTGGCGACAGTACGTAAGCTTGAGAAACTCTTTGGTTCATTGGCTAAAATTAAGCTTTCAAATCCACCCCACGAATAGCCCATGCTGAAGTGTTTCATTCCATCGAGCAGCGCTGTGGTTGCGCGAGGGTATGAGGTCTTCAATACAAAAGAAAACAGGCCATTACCGCCAGTGAAATCACGGTTAAAAAACTCGTGACCAGGGCAGCTCTCCAATGCTGGGTGGCGAACATGGTCCACTTCTGGTCGGGTTGCGAGCCATTGCGCTACTTTTAGGCTGGCTTGTTCGTGTTGACGCAAACGTACATCAATCGTTCTCAGACCACGCAGACCAAGGTAGGCGTCATCCGGTGAGACGCACTGTCCCATCAAATAACTTTGCTCACGCAACTGATCCCAATAGGGCTCGCTTGCGACAGCGGTTCCCAGCATCACATCCGAATGGCCAACAATGTACTTCGTTGCTGCTTGAATCGAGATGTCTACACCATGCTCGAAAGGTGAGAAGTTGACACCTGCTCCCCACGTGTTATCCAGCATCACGATGATAGCGTGCTCATGCGCAATACGTGCGAGAGTTGGGACATCTTGCACTTCCATGGTAATAGAGCCGGGAGATTCCAAAAACAGCACTTTGGTATTGGGTTTAATGAGCTCACGAATGCCTTCTCCAACCATCGGATCGTAATAGGTGGTTTCTACCCCCATTTTTTTCATGATCTTATCGCAGAAATCGCGAGTCGGTTCGTAGCAGGTATCGACCATCAGAATATGATCGCCGGTTTCGACGAAGGAAAGAATCGCGTTGGAAATGGCGGCGGTGCCACATGGGTAAAGTGCGCAACCGGCACCGCCCTCAATCTGTGTCATCGCTTCTTGAAAGGCGAAGTGGGTATGAGTGCCACGACGGCCGTAAAAAAGTGTTTTGTTGGCTCGATTGACGGTCGCGTGGTGTTTGTCTGCCACTGTGTCAAAAACCACCGTCGACGCACGTTGAATTGGCGGGTTTACCACGCCATTTGTCCATTTTTTATCGCGTCCAGCGGTGACCAGCTTGGTTTGTTTGCCTTCCGACATGTTAATTCCTTGTCTATGAGAGAATGCCCTATTTAAAACATGGAGCGTATAGGCTTGGCAAGGGTTGCAAAGCAAAAACATCCCCGACAAGGGGATGTTTTCAAGTTGTCACTGTGGGTGAGTTTCACAGCAAAGGATTAAAGAGGTAGTAGAGTCGCTCAAAAAAGCGCGAGTAAAGTGAGCGTTTGTCCCAATCACTCGGGATCACCGAGTGAGACTGAGATTTATAGTTTTGTTGTAATTGGTGCATTTGCTGGGTGAAATGCTCATCGTCCACCGCCAGTGTGACTTCAAAATTAAGCCACAAACTGCGCATGTCGATGTTGACCGTCCCAACGAGACAAAACTCTTGGTCTATCACAACTGACTTGGTGTGCAGCAGCCCACCGTAAAATTCGAAGATCTTCACACCCGCTTCCATAAGCTCGCTGTAAAAGGAGCGAGAAGCCCATTGCACCATGAGGGAGTCATTTTTGTGTGGAATGATCAGTTGCACATCAATACCACGCTGTGCGGTCATTTTTAATGTGTCGAGCAAATTGATGCTTGGCACAAAGTAAGGTGTGGTAATCGTGACTGAGTGGTTCGCTTGGTTGATGGCGAGAATCAACACTTGAGAAATCAAGTTCTCTGGCATGCCTGGGCCCGATGGAACCACTTGAATGGGGTTTTGGTATTGTGTTGAGTCTAACGGGCATTCAGGCAGTCTGGGTAATTGGCGATGTCCAGTTTCTACTTCCCAATCCCAGCAATGAATGGCGGAAAGAACGTTCACCGTTGGGCCTGTCAAACGCACCATGATATCCACCCATTGCCCAACGCCGCTGCTTTGTTTGAAGTAGGCAGGGTCGACCAAATTCATTGACCCGGTGTAGGCAATCTCATCGTCGATAACGATGATTTTTCGGTGTTGCCTCAGATCAAGACGACGCAAGAATATACGCCACGGGCTCACTTCTAATGCTTGTACCACGTGAACACCTGCACTCACCATCATCTGATGCCAATGGCTGCGGAAAAATCGCGGGCTCCCCGCAGAATCCAGTAGTAGTTTGACATCCACACCTCGTTTGGCGGCTTGGATAAGCGCTGAAGCAACAGAGTCCGCTAAGCCTCCGGGATGCCAGATGTAAAACACCATGCGAATGGAGTTTTGTGCGTTTTCAATATCACGAATTATAGAGCGAAGAATTTCTTCAGGCGAACGTTGCAAAGAGAGCGTGTTGCCACTGAGTGCAGGCAAACCTAGTCGAGTATTGCACAGTTCGTCAATACGATAGATGTGTCGTCCCATCGACTCTGGCGTGTGAGCTTGACAATCATTTAGCTGAGAAAACCAGGTTGCGAAGGGCGAGAACATCGATTTTGCACGTTCAGCACGCGTTCTACCCAGATTTAGCTCGCCAAATAAGAAATAACAAGCGACCCCTAAGACCGGAAGAATATAGATGATCATCAGCCATGCGAGCGAAACGCTCACGGCGCGACGTTTTAATACCACTCGGAACGTCACACCAGCAATTAACACCCAGTAAAGGCCGAACCCCGCAAGAGTGAGGAAATGGTAGAACTTATCCATCACAATCCCATAAAAACCATCAGACAATTCAGATAGTAAGCTGAAACAGCAAAATTAGGAATAGCTCACGTCATAGCGAACGATGTTCATATAGGTGTTAGTTGTAAATATTTTGTAAAATTTAGCTTGAAGGGGAGTTGTTGGTGAAAAAATCAGCACTTAATCGCGTTAATTAAATGTTATGCGGAAAAATAGACTGTTCGGGCTTCCAATTTTATTCTTAAACTGTTTTACTTGCTAGTGAGATGACGTCAAGCAAACATAGTTTGCGTGTAAAAAATTTTGTACATAATCAATTTCGACGTTCATCTAAGATGCAAACACAACATTTTATTTGGAGATAGAGCGTGGATACGAGTAATAAAAGTGCAGCGCCACGTGACACGTGGGGGTCTAAGCTAGGCTTCGTAATGGCAGCCGCAGGTTCTGCGGTCGGTTTAGGCAATATATGGAAATTCCCTTACACAGCAGGTGAGAGCGGCGGTGGTGCGTTCGTTGCAATCTACCTATTTTTTGTAATTTTTATCGGCTTTAGCGTAATGCTCACTGAGTTTGCGATTGGTCGTAAGACAGGTCTTTCTGCGGTTGGCGCATTTAAATCAACGGATCGTCGTTGGACGTTCACAGGCGTATTGGGTGTATTCAGTGGTCTATTGATCATGGGTTTCTACCCAGTGGTTGGTGGCTGGGCACTGGCTTATATTTTCAAAGTCGGTGGTGGTCTTTTAAGCACCCCTGAAAACATTGGCTCAAGCTTTGGAGCATTTATTTCTGATCCAGTTCAACCGCTGATGTGGATGGGCATTTACCTAGTGCTTAACGTCTTGATTGTTATGCGTGGTGTTTCAGGCGGTATCGAGAAAGCGGGCAAGGTCTTAATGCCACTGCTATTTATCATCCTCATCATCGTATCGGTGAAAGGTTTGATGTTGCCAGGCGCGATGGCAGGTCTTGAGTTCCTGTTTATGCCGGACTTCTCGAAAGTGAACAGTAACGTTGTCCTTGCAGCACTGGGTCAGGCGTTCTTCTCACTGAGCTTAGGTATGGGTTGTATGATGACTTACGGCTCTTACTTGAAGAAGAAAGAAAACCTTGTACAAACCACAGGCATGGTAACGGCTATGGATACGGGCGTTGCTATCCTAGCGGGTATTGCAATGTTCCCAGCGATGTTTGCTTTTGGCATGGAGCCAGCAGCAGGCCCTGGCTTGGTATTCGTTGTTGTCCCTCAGTTGTTCTCTGAAATGGGTGGTGTCATTGGCCTAGTTCTAGCACTTCTGTTCTTTATCGGTTTGACTGTAGCAGCACTGACTTCTTCCGTTTCGCTTCTAGAAGTGGTGGTTTCTTACCTCATCGATGAGAAAGGCATGAAGCGTTCAACAGCGGTTGTATCGTCAAGTGTTGTGATGGCCTCTTTGTGTGTCTTTGCTTCACTATCACTAGGTGGTGTAGGTCCAAAACTATTTGATACTGGTGCATTTGATATCTTCGACTTGCTAACCGATAAGATCTTCCTTGCGGTGGGTGGTATGTTGGTGTGTATTTTCGCAGGCTGGCGTTTAAGTCGCGAAGAGCTTGAAAAAGAAGTAACCAACAATGGTGAAGTCTCCTTCCCTCTATTTGGTGTTTGGTACAACTTAGTCAAATACATCATTCCAGTGGCAATCGCGATTGTTGCGGTAATGGGGATTAAGTCCGGTTTTGAAAGCGGTAAAGGTGAAATTATGGTGTTAGGTATTTCTATCTTTGTCTTTGCTGGATTGCTCTCCAAGAAGCTGTAAAGCAACTGCGTCAACTTGTAAAACCTCCCTTGCGGGAGGTTTTTTTTTTGCGATGCATAATGCTCAATTTATTGACAACATGGTCGATACTGTTGTTAAGAGAACAACTACGTAAGGACGTACAAAGTGAAGATGTCAGTAAGAAAAAAATTATACGCTGGCTTTGGCAGTGTATTGGCCATTATGCTCGTGATGGTGACGACGATTTGGATAGAAGTGACTCAGTCTCATCAGATTGCCAATGAAGTACAAAATGATGATGTTCCCGAGGTGATCACTTATTTAATCATGATTGATGAAGCCGGGGATGTTTACCGTGGAGCGCTCGGAACCGTAACCGGTGTTCAAGGGGCTCAAGAGGATTATTTTGCAAACAAGCAAGAGTTTGCTGAGGTGGTTGCTCAAGCGAAAAAGTTTGAGTCTTCAGGCACAGCCGATTTTAGGGAAGTAGAGAAAATTGCAGCGCTCATGGCGCAGTTTACTCAGCAGTTTGAATCGCAAATCCTTCCAACACTGGGTAGTGATACGGACAATGATAGTTTGCAGAGATTGCGCTCGCTCTATCAGAGCAACCTAGTTCCGATAGAAGATATGCTTGATAGGGTTTCAGAAAAAGAGCTCGCTGGCGCTGATGTCGCCATGGAGGAACTATCAAGTTCATTGGGGAACATCGAACGCACCATCATGATACTCACCGCGATTGGTATCGTCCTTACGTGTACCATTGCTTATCTGCTTTCGAATTCGATTACCGTCCGTTTGAGTAAGCTAGATGAAGTGGCTCAACGTGTTGCTGGTGGCGATCTCACCGCAGAAGATATTGAAGATCGTTCAGGCGATGAGTTGGCTAACCTCGCCGCGTCCGTCAATAAAATGCAGCATTCGCTTGTGAGTCTCATTGGCTCAATCTCTTCGGTCACCCGTGAAGTGCAAGTGGTGACTGGCGATCTCAATAATGTGAGCCGAGACATTGTTCAGGGCGCATCCGCGCAAGCTGACAAAGCGAATTTGATTGCCACCGCGGCCGAAGAGCTTAGCCTCACCATCTCTGAAGTCGCGCAACAAGGCACCTCAACGTTTGAGGAAGCCAAACGTTCAGAGTCTTCAGCCGAAGAAGGGCGAAAAGTGATCGTCGATATGGTGGCGAGCATTCAGCAAGTCTCTCAGCAAATGAGTGATATGTCGGTGCAAATGAACGCACTAGGAACACATAGCGAACAAATTGGTAGCGTGATTAAGGTGATTGAAGATATTGCAGCGCAAACCAACCTACTGGCGTTGAATGCGGCGATTGAAGCGGCCCGCGCTGGTGAGTTTGGCCGTGGTTTTGCGGTGGTAGCAGATGAGGTTAGAGCGTTAGCTGAAAGAACCACCAAAGCGACCAAGGAAGTCGCAGATATTATTCAAGCCATTCAATCAGGGACGCATGATGCGGTGACTTACACTCAAGACAACTGCCGTTTGGTTGAAATTGGTGTTGAGCAAAGCCAAGGTGCAGTCGCGTCACTGGAGGCGATCGTGGCTGGAGCGGCGAACGTGCAAAGCATGGTGAATTCAATCGCGACCGCCGCAGAGGAACAGACCGCCGTGACCAAAGAAATCGCCTCTGACATCACGGCCATCAGTGACATCTCAGAGCAATCTCTTGCACTTGCCAATCGCAGCTCAGCCAGCGTGGCTGGGCTGGGAAGCAAAGTGGCACAGCTTGAACAGTTGATTGGTAAGTTCCGTATCGCGTAACACCGACGCACTCTGGCTCTTTGGCTGGTATTCATGGTGATAAAGGGTATACTTCGCCCTTATTCTTGAAACCAGCCATTGACGCTTCATTGGGCTTAAACGCTTTTTACGCCATGTTTGACATACTCTTCACCCATCCCGATTTTTTAATCATCAACAAATACCCGCATGTTTCGGTACATAAGGACGATGGCGACACCATGTTGCTCCAAGAAGTCGCGAAAGTGAGTGGAGATGAGCAGCTTTACCTCATTCATCGTTTGGACAAAATGACTTCTGGTATTTTGCTGCTGGGAAGAAACAGCACGGCGGCCAGCGCGCTGTCACAACGCTTTGCGCAACGAGAGGTGGAGAAGTTCTATCTCGCCATTGGTGCGAAGAAGCCAAAGAAAAAACAAGGTACCGTTATTGGCGATATGGAACGCTCACGACGGGCCAGCTGGAAGCTGGTCAACAGTAAGCAAAATCCCGCCATCACGCAGTTCTTTTCCCTTGCCGGAGAACCGGGAGAACGTGCCTTTCTGTGTAAACCCTACACGGGCAAAACCCACCAGATCCGCGTGGCGTTAAAATCGGTAGGCTCAAGCATTATTGGCGATCCCATCTACAATGCGGGCAGCGATTCCGATCGTGGTTACTTGCACGCGTTTTGTCTTGGTTTCCAATACCAAGGTGAGCAATACCACTTCGTGTGCGACCCGAGAAATCAACCCGCCTTGGGTGAGAAATGGAACAGCGAGGCGCTTAACCAGGCGATTGAACAATGGTTAACACCTTGGCAACTCAACTGGCCAACCATCAATAAATAAACGAATGAGTAGAGACAGAGATGCAAGCATCACACCTAACGACATTTTTCCAGCATGTCGAATCGCAGTTACAGCAAGCTCCCGATGAGATTCGCCGTCTTTTTCATGGGCGTGGCCGACGTTTTGAAGGGCTAGAACAAATTACCTGTGATTGGCTGCACGGCCAGTTGATCGTCAATCTCTTCAAACAAGTGGATGAGGCGTTCTTGCAATGCCTCAGAGAAGGTTTGTTAGCCCTAACGCACACACCATTGTGGCAAGAGAAGCTTGGTCGTTGCGTGGTGATTCAGCACCGCTATGCCGATGGTGATCCAGCCGAAGTGTTGGTTGGCGAGTTGGAAGCACGTCCTGTGGTTGTCGAAAGTGGCCTGAAATATCAATTAGATATTGGCCGAAATCAGAACTTTGGTCTCTTTTTGGATATGCGCTATGGTCGCGATTGGGTACGCGAAAATGCCAAACACAAAAATGTACTCAACTTGTTTGCCTACACCTGTGGTTTCTCTGTTGCGGCGATCGCGGGTGGAGCGGACAAAGTGGTGAACGTCGATATGGCCAAATCGTCATTGTCGAAAGGGCGTGACAACCACAAGTTAAATGAGCACAACATCAATCAGGTAAGCTTCTTGGGATACGACATCTTTAAATCTTGGGGAAAAATCAAAAAAGCGGGCCCTTATGATTTGGTGATTATTGATCCGCCGTCGTTTCAAAAGGGCAGTTTTGCACTAACCAAGGATTACCAGAAGATTCTTCGCCGTCTGCCAGAGTTATTGACAGAACAAGGTGAGGTGTTGGCATGCGTTAACTCTCCCGCAGTGAGCAGTGATTTCTTGATTGAAAGCATGAAAGAAGAAGCGCCTCAGTTGACCTTCCGTGAGCGTTTGGACAATCCCCCTGAGTTTATGGATATCGACAGTGAAGCCGCGCTGAAAGTGCTGCGCTTCAATTAACAGCGTATCCACCGCACGTGAAAACGCCCTCAATCGTGAGGGCGTTTGTTTATCAAATGCATAGCTTGTTAGTGCAAGCTCACGTCCAGATCCGATTCGATGTGCGATGAGCAAGCCAGAACATAACCTTGCGCAATTTCGTCGGCGGTGAGCGTTTCTTGGCTGATGGAACGCACTTGGCCACTCGCCACTTTGCACTTACATGAGCCACAAATGCCACTGCGACAAGCGACAATCAACGGCAGACCCGCATTTTCAAGTACATCTGCCAACAACTGACCTTTCTTGGCGTTGATGGTTTGGGCGAAGTCAGGCACCGAAATACAAACCTCTTCATCGCTCGCTTCCATAGCTTCGACTTTCTCTGGGGTAAAACTTTCGTGATAAAAGTGGTTCATATCAAACCCTAAGGCTTGCAAATAGTCTTGCGTGTCTTGCATAAACTGATTTGGCCCACAGAGATAGATGGTACGAGTGGCAAAGTCTGGCACCAAATCTTGCAGCCATTGCGCATTGAATCGCCCTTGTGGGTGCGTTGTACCTTGGGCATCTTTGAGCAGCAGCTTTAAATGGAAATGAGCATAGGCCGACTGGCAGGTGGATAGGTGATCAAAATAGATCGTTTCTTGGGCTGAGCGGGCAATATGAAGAAACTCAATATCGACATTCATCTCGTTACTCAGCCAATGTTTGGCCATGGCAAAAACGGGAGTGACACCACATCCAGCGCTGATCAAGAGTGCTTTCCCTTGTCCATCTAATTCACGTGGTGGGTGATCAACACAATTAAACTCACCCGCAGGGGCGAGGGCTTGAACCGTATCTCCGATAAGCAGAGAGTCGATGATGAAGTTCGACACTTTGCCCCCCTCAACTCGTTTGATGGTGAACTGAAGGTATTCTTCACCAGCCAGCGAACTGATTGAGTAGGCACGAAATTCCATCTTGCCGTCGATCTCTACACCAAGGTTAACGAACTGGCCTGGCTTAAATTGAAAAAGCAGCGATTCAGTGAGATCAGCGAGACGGATGGAAACCGTGTCATCGGTTTCAAAAAACTTGTCTACGCATTGCAACGTTGCGGGTTCGTTGCCTTGCCATTCAAAAAACATAGAGCACTCTTTGTTGGGATAGAAGGAAGATAAGTGCCCTCACGAAGGAGGGCACGAGTGATTAAGCGGCAAGAATGGTGTTCAGATCGTCCTGAACATTACCGATGCTGCGCATATCAAACTTCTCTTGAATGATGGCAATCAGGTTAGGGGTCAAAAACGCAGGTGCCGTTGGACCGGTGTAAATGCCTTTCACACCCAGTGCGAACAAGGTGAGTAGGATAACAATCGCTTTTTGCTCAAACCATGAGAGGACAAGCGTTAGTGGCAGTTCGTTGATACCACAGTCAAACTCTTGCGCCAGCGCCAACGCCAATTGAATCGCGGAGTACGCGTCGTTACACTGGCCAACATCGAGTAGGCGAGGGATGCCGTTGATGTCACCGAAGGTGTTTTTGTTGAAACGGAACTTACCGCAAGCAAGCGTTAAGATCAGCGTATCTTCTGGTGCGGCTTCGGTGAAGTCGGTGTAGTAGCTGCGCTCGACCTTGTCACCGTCACATCCCCCCACAAGGAAGAAATGTTTGATGTTGCCTTGCTTCACTTGATCGATCACCGCAGGGGCGGCATTCATCAGTGCGTTACGGCCAAAGCCGACGGTGATCATGTGCTCGATCTCATCGTGTTGGAAGCCCGGTTGTGCCAACGCAGATTCAATCACGGCACTGAAATCGTCACCTTCAATATGAGCGACACCCGGCCAGCCTACGATGCTACGCGTGAACAAACGGTCTGCGTATTGGCCCACGTTGGGGTTCAGCAGGCAGTTTGAGGTCATCACAATGGCACCCGGGAAGTTCGCAAATTCTTTTTGTTGGTTTTGCCAAGCACTGCCATAGTTACCAACTAGGTGTGGATATTTGTTCAGTTCTGGATAGCCGTGTGCTGGTAACATTTCACCGTTAGTGTAGACGTTGATGCCTTTGCCTTCGGTCTGTTGCAAGATTTTTTCTAAATCGTGTAAGTCATGGCCGGAAACCAAGATGCATTTGCCTTTGACTGGTTTGACGTTGACCGCAGTAGGAACCGGGTGGCCGAAGGTCGCGGTTTCGCCATGATCGAGCATTTCCATCACTTTGTAGTTCATTAGGCCAATGCGCATTGAACAGTCTAGCAGCTCGCCAAGATCTTCAGGATCGGTGCCTAACCAAGCCATGATTTCGTGGTATTCCGCATAAATGTCGTTGTTGGTTTGTTCCAACACGCGTGCGTGTTCCATATAGGCGGCGGCCCCTTTTAAGCCGTACAGGCAGAGTAAGCGCAGGCCAATGACGTCTTCATGAACACTTTCTTTGCCACGATTGACCGCAACTTGTGGGGCGAAGGCGAGAATGGCTTGTGCGTTTTCTGGCAGTTCAAACTCGGCAACCGCAGGAACCTCTGACAGTGGCGAGTTTGCCAATGAAGAGGCAGTGAGAACTTGGTCTTTTAGCTGTGCTTTAAATTGAGCGGCTTGAGAGGTTAATTGCAGAATACGTTCAGGATCGAAGTTAACGTTGGTCAGTGTGGAGAAAAACGCTTTTGGCGCCCATTGATTTATTTCATCGTTAATGATGCCGTATCGATGTGCTTGAGTCGCCCAGTAGGAAACCCCTTGTAATGAGTAGACAAGGACGTCTTGTAAATCGGACACTTCTGCGGTTTTCCCGCACATACCTTGAGCAAAAGAGCAGCCTTTTACGGCTGGGGTTTGAATCGTCTGTTCACATTGAATACAGAACATAGTTGGCGTCTCCGGTGTCGTTACCCCTAAACGAAATGGGTTTAGGTTGTTGTTATTAGATTAAAAACGTTCACCTAAGAGCAGATTGCGTGCCAACTATTATCTATATGAAATTAAAGAATTTATTTTTAAATCGCTCATGCCTGTGATGTAAAAAAGACACGCTGCCCGTGTCTTTTTTACATCAAGAAATACTCAGCTGCTTACGCTTTAACCCCTAATTTTTTCCCCATCCGGTACAAATTGCCTCTGTCCATCTGTAGAAACTCTGCGGCTTTCGCCCAAATTCCATCCGATTGGGATAAAGCGTGTTCAATTAATTGTTTTTGATAGGATTCGACCAACTCTCTCATCCCTTGAGCTTGTTCAGGAAAGAGGGTGGATGTGTTTTTGACATCAAGTTGATTTGTCAGTGTCCCAATATGGTCGCTTTTGATGGTGGTCTGCCCTTGTTGAATGGCATGCAAAGCGGCGCGGGTGAGGGTGTGTTCTAGTTCACGAACGTTACCATACCAAGGTAGATGCTCTAATTGGTTCAAAAGTTTTGGGTGAACATGCAAGTTAGGCTCATTGAATTGATGGCGAACTTTTTCAAGCAGATAACCGGCTAATACTGGGATATCGCCTTCTCGCTCACGCAAGGCTGGAACCTTGATTGGGAAAACATTCAGACGATGGAAAAGGTCGGCGCGAAAATGGCCTGTTTCGACTTCTTTCTCCAAATCTCGGTTGGTGGCAGCAATGATGCGCACATTCACCAATAGGTGTTTATCACTGCCGACTCGCTGTAATTCGCCTTGCTGAATCACGCGCAGCAATTTGGCTTGCAGTACCAGAGGCAGCTCGCCCACTTCATCAAGAAAAATAGTGCCCCCATCAGCCAGCTCGAATTTCCCTGCACGATGCTGATTGGCGCCGGTAAAGGCGCCCTTTACATGCCCAAACAGCTCACTCTCGGCCAATCCTTCTGGGAGCGCCGCACAGTTCACGTAAATCATCGGCTTGTCACTGCGATGTGATTGCGCATGAATGTTATGCGCCACCAGCTCTTTGCCCGTGCCCGTTTCTCCCATGATCAATACTGCGTAATCTGAAGGGGCAACGGTGGTGATTTGTTTGCGTAGCTGATTGATTTGCGGGCTAAATCCCACCATTTCTCCTTGCTGAGATCGCGCTTGCTGGATCAGCGTTTGCGTGACGCTTTTTTGCTTTTTGTTTTGCGCTTTCAAGGCTTTGAACTGGGCAATATTGCGCAAGGTGGCCGCAGTTAAGGCGGTAAAGGTTTCCACCATCACGGGGTCGAGATAATCAAAGGCGCCGACGGTCAGTGCATCCATTGTTAGTACACCAACCAATTGGCTGTCGACATAAAGGCTGCTGCCAAGACAATCGTGCACATCGATACATTGATCTTCGGTGAGCAGCGAACCATCAAAGGGATCGGGTAGGGCGCAATCGGCATCAAAGCGCACCGTGTGGCGACTTTGTAAAATACGCTCCAAACGGGGATGAGTGGCGGGAAAATAACGCCGGCCTAATACCGCTGGGGATAAGCCCTTCACCGCAACGGGCGTAAGAAAACCGTCTTGGTCAAACACAAATAACGCGGCGGCATCACAAGGAAATACTGAAGCGATGCCATCAATCAAGTGTTGGTACTGTTGTTCGCTTGATAGGGTTGAACTTAAATTCAGTGCGATTTTCAACACCGCTTGGTCAATCGTTTGGGACATAACCGCCTCTTATGGGATTTTGAGCGGTTATGCTACCAAGCTGATGTCATTTGAACATCGCATTCAGGCAAAAGTTGATGTTCTATTGACGTCGATCAATTTGTCTTATTCCTCTTCATCAACCTGATTGAGGGTATGAAAGCCAGAGTAGATACGTGTCCCTGTCGTGAACCAACATGCCGCACCGAAGAGGTAAGCAAGTGTCGCGAAAGAGTGTGGGAAGAGGCAGAACAACACAAAACAGGCAATGGTTTCTGTGCCTTCGGTCAGACCACTCATGTAATAAAGTGATTTGTTCTGATAAACCGGGTTATCAATGCCCCGTTTACCCGCCATCACCGCGAAAGCGAGAAAACTGCTGCCTGTTCCAATGAAAGAGAAAATCAAAAACGCGCCAGCAATGGCGTTTTGTTCTGGGTTGGCCAAGACAAAACCAAAAGGAACGAGCGAGTAGAAGAGAAAGTCCAAGCTGATGTCGAGAAAACCACCGGCGTCGGTGATCCCTTGGAGGCGTGCTAACGCCCCATCAAGCCCATCGCAGACTCGATTTAAAACAATAAAAGCCAATGCCAGCAGGTATTGCTCTGCCATTAGGGCGGGAAGGGCAAAACAGCCTAAGACAAAACCGAGTACGGTGATCTGATTAGCGGTGACACCATAATGGTTGAGCACTTGGGCACTTTGCGTCAGCGGCCAACGTATCACTTTAATGCTAAATCTATCTAACATGGCACTGCTCCCAAGGCCAATGCAGCACTCGACTTCCCGGCGGCACGTCATCAATATCGTGGGTCACCATCAGTGCTGGGATATTGGCCTGTTGCAGTTGGCTGATTACCCAGTCGCGAAATTGCACTCTCAGTTCCTTATCCAGTTTACTAAATGGCTCGTCGAGCAGCGCCATTTGTGGTTTGGCTAATAGCATTCGTATCAAGCTGACCCGCGCCCGTTGTCCCCCGGAAATTTGCTCTGGATAAGAGTCGGCTAACTCAGACAACGCGATTTTGTCGAGAGCATTGATAGCCTGTGCTTTTCGCTCCGTCCCTTTGATGTCGTTGGGCAGTGCAAACGCTAAATTTTGCCAAATATTCAAATGAGGAAAGAGCATATCATCTTGAAACAAAATACCCACCTGACGCTGGTGGGGGGCCAAAGGTGCGAGATCACGCTGGTTAAGCGAAAGCGTGCCTGAGTATTCAAATTCGTCACTCAAATGACCAGCGATAAGGCTCAATAATGTGGATTTTCCGCAGCCACTTGGGCCCATTAAGCTAACAATCTCACCGGCGTCAATCGTTAAATTGATGTCGGAAAACAGCGTCTCGCCCGAGCGTTTATGGATGGCGAGGTTTTCGAGACAAAACGTCATGAGTTTTAGTATCCTTAACGCTAGCGTGATGGCGGCGCGTTTGCAAATGTCCAATAAAGAGGGCAATAGAAAAGAAAACGAATGGCAGTATCGCTTGCCACAATGCATAAATGGCAGTCACGCGACGATCTGAGCCGCTCGAGAGCGCCACCGCTTCGGTGGTAATGGTGGTGATGCGGCCCGCACCGAGGATCAGCGTTGGTAAATATTGTGCAAGACTCACGCTTGCCCCGACTGCCCAAGCATACAAAATAGCCGGCATCAGAATGGGCATCTTGATGCGAATAAAGACCCAAATCGGTGCTTTACCAAGACTGAGCGCGGCGCGCGTGTAGTTGTGGTTGTAGCTGCGCCAAGGGCCATCCAAAGCCAAATAAACAAGCGGAAACGCAAAAAACACGTGTGACCACAATACCCAAAGCGAATAGGCATCGGACGAGAGATAAAGCGTCGCAATTTGCAAGCCAAATAAGATTGAAAGCTGCGGGATCAACATCGGCAAGGTAATCACATAACCTGGAAGATGAATGCGATGCTTATCGCGGTATTCATGTGCCATCAAGGCTAAAAGCACAGTCACGCATGCTGTAGCGAGGGCAAAAAGCAAACTCTGTTCTACGGTTGGCAGTACGTTTTGCCATTCGGCCTGCCAAAAGCGATCACTATAACGGCTGGGTAGAAGATCGGGGAATCGCCAGCGGTGGGCAAAGCTCCAGAGCAACATCAAAGGAAACATGGTCAGTGCCAGTAACGCTGAAAAAGCAAAGAGTGTTTTTCCTGGCAGCGAAAAACCAAATCGACCGGAATACTGCCAGCGACCAAAATAACCCGTGATACTCTTTTCAAACAGTACGATCGCTGCCATAAGCAGACTGGCGACAACAAACAGAACCATCGCAGCTGCGGCAGCTCTTGGTAATAACTCCAACTCAGGATCACTAAACCACTGCCACACCAATACGGCAAACGTGGCAGGATTCGTTGGGCCGAGGATCAAGCTGAGATCAACCACCGCAACGCCATACGCCATTACAGCAAACAGTGGAAAACGCATTTTTTGTAGCCACTGAGGCAGGACTGTTTTCCACCAGAATTGTGCTGGTGAATAGCCCATGGAGGCGGAGACTTGACTGAGCTGAGCCACGTTTAACTGTTGCAAAACCGGCACGCTCATGAGCAACAAAAATGGGATTTCTTTCAGAGCGAGGGCAATGGTCAACCCCAACGCATACGGATCGTTGACAAACCAAGCACTATCGTCCGTTGATAGGCCCACATCCAACGTTTGCGCAGCGACTCGCGCAACCAACCCTGTGGGAGAGAAGAGAAAGGCGAAACCGATAGCAAACGCCACGTGGGGCATCGCAAGCAGCGGAGAGAGTAATGACTCCACTTTTTTCCAATGGCGGTTTTGCCACAAGGCTTGCAAGATTGCGAAAGTAAACAAGCAAGCCAAGTAGGTACTGAAAAGAGCGCTAAACACCGTCAAAGCGATGGATTTTTCCACGCCAGTCCAAGTGAATACCGCCTCAAATCCGACCGAAGACAATTGGTGCAAGCCAACGGGAGGAATATAACCAAAAGACGAGAGCAACACGCCGAATAAGCCCGGAATAACGGGGGCAATGCATACTAAAATCAGTATCAAATAAGCGGCTCTAAACATCGTGCTCTCGTTTGCCTTTGCTCTTGGTTGTGGTCGAATTAATTGCCGTAACGCTTTTGCCATTCGGCTTCAAGCGCGGTTTGCCAGCTTGGATGTGGCTCAGCAACCGATTTAAATAGGCGCGTATTTTTAGCGCTGCCGGTGAGATACTGATTCTCCAATACAGAGGGATCACCCCAAATCGACAGATCGCCTTTGCGTGACTGCGCTTCTGGACTGAGCAGGAAGTTGATGGTGACCAGCGCCCCTTCCGTTGCGTTTGCATTCCAAGGAATGGCGAGGAAATGAATGTTCGATAGCGCACCTTTGCTCATGGCAAATGTCTTGGTTGATTCAGCTAGCGTGCCATTCGCTTGAGCGGAGTAAACCGCATTTGGGTTAAAGGTGATGGCTAAATCCAACTGGCCGTCATCCAATAGTTGAAAAGACTCAGCGCTGTCCGTTGGGAATTGTTTTCCCTGACGCCAAGCAACACGGTGAAACTCATCCAAATATTGCCAAAGTGGCTTAGTGATGAGTTGAAACTCTTGCTCGTTGACCGGTTTCGCTAATGCTGGGTCGTTATCCGTTAGCTCAATGAGCACCGCTTTCAAAAAACTGGTGCCGTGAAACTGAGGAGGGCGTGGGTAGCTGACGCGATTCGGGTACGCCTTTGCATAGCTCAGCATTTCTGAAAACGAACTGGGCGGATTGTTAAGTGTTTTTTCATCATGAATAAACACCAATTGGCCCACGCCCCATGGCGCTTCGAGCCCCAGAGTGGGTTCTGAAAAGTCGCTGTCTACTGGCAGCGCCTTATTGACGTATTGCCAGCTTGGAAGCTGTTCAACAAAAGGTCCGTAAAGTAGGTCATTGTTCTTCATGGACTTGAAGTTTTCACCGTTGATCCAAACCATATCAACACTTCCGCCTTGGTTTTTCCCCGCTGCTTTTTCTGCGATGAGTCGAGTGGTGGTTTCAGCAATATCGGTGACTTTGACGTGCTTAAGCGTGACACCATAGCGAGTTTTCAGTTCGCCTCCAGCCCAACGAAGATAGTCATTGATCTCTTGGCTACCGCCCCATGCATGGAAAAAGACCGTTTGTCCTTGTGCTTTTTCTTCGATTTGTTGCCAAGAGGGTGTGGTAGCAAAAACGCTGGCAGAGAGTAGCGCGCCAGTCAGTAGTGTTGTCAGCCGTTTCATAACATTCCTTTCATGTTGAGCTTTATGTGTTGCAACCAGAGACCGTGCTTGTCTCGGTTTTCTTTCATTATGAATGAAAAAATTGAATTTATTGAAATGTTTACGAGTTTTGTGTGCAAGTTGTTCAGTTTTTGATGGTTCTATGAACAGGTGCGGAGAAAGAAAGTGAAAGCCCCATGATGCAAGACGAGAGAATACAGGAGGGGAAGTGAGGTATAGAGTCGCGAGATAATAAAAAGGACCGCGAAAAGCGGCCCTAAAAAATCGATCAAACTGGACTAGTTTTTCCAATCTTTTAATGTGAATGTGAGCGTGTGGTTACTGTTTTTCAACACTAGGCTGTCTTTAGTAAGGGTGATATCACTCCAGTCAGACAAGGTTTGAGAAACGGCTTGCTCAGTGTTCATCGCGTCATCGATACACATCTTCATGGTCATGCCCATTTTTTCAATGCGGAACTGGTTATCTTTCAGCTCGGCTTGGCCAAAGAAGTTATTACAACCCGCGTTACCATTGGCCATCATGTTTTCACCCACTTCAAGACGAGGGGCTTGCTGATGTTCGTTGATTGTAATGGCATTGCCATCAATGCTGACGAGTTCCCAATTATGGTGCTGTAAATCTTGAGCTGTTAATTGTTTCACGTTGTCACCATTACTTACACACGCAGTTACTAGGATAGGCATTGAGATAGCAGCAAGTAGTGTTTTTGAACTAAGCTTCATTATATTAACTCCGAATTTAGGGAACGTGGGAAGTATAGTTAATCGAACACTGTATTTGTCAGAATACGGTCATAGTTTCGTATGAAAATTTGTCGTTTAAAGCAACCATGGTCATGTTTTTATTAGAGAATGCTTTCTTAGCTCATGGAGATACGATTAGAGTGAACAGTGAAAGCGATAAGCAGCAGGAGGCGGTATGGAACAATTGGAGTTTTTCACTGTACCCAGCCCTTGTGTGGGGGTTTGCAGTGTGGATGACAAAGGTTATTGCAATGGATGCATGCGTAAACGTGAAGAGCGTTTTAACTGGCTAAACATGACACCAAGTGAACAGCTGCACGTGATTAAACTCTGTCGTCAGCGTTATCGTCGTAAGCTTGCACAAGGTAAAGATCCATCAAGCACAAAAGAAGAAGTACAAAGCCCACAGCAAGATTTATTTTAACTCTCCCTAGCACACATTTGAGATGTGTTGACTAAGGAGAGCCAAATGCATTCGTTGATGACTATTTTAGCCCCCACTTATCGTTTACCCACCCCCCGGCATGCTCATCAAAATGGCAACCGACAAATTTATGATTTTGTTCAACGTCATGCGTTGAATGCGTTTTGTCTGTCATCAGTTGATAGATGTAATTCGCCATAGGGTCGTTACTGGTTTGCAGCTCTCGTCTTGTCACCACTTCTCTTATGAGCTGTAGACGATAGGATTTGCTGGCTCGTTTCATATTTCTAACCTCCGTGAATACATAGCAGCAGTGTTTAAGACGTAACACCTGCTCCCATTCGTGCTCAAGTGGCACAAAACCTCTGGAGGCTATTCACCACAATAGCCAAGCGATTAACACATTTTTTCAGAGCAGATAGACACGCCATCGGTCTCTTTGCTGACATCGAAGAGACTGTAACGTTACCGAGTTACCCAACGATCATATTATGGCGTAGGCATCAGCGGCATTGATCAAATTTAGAAGTGGAGTGTAGGCGCGTCAATACTGATTTGGTTATTTTTTGTTCATTTTTTGGTTTTGAGTTTTTCTAACATTTTGCAAGGAAAAAAGAGTCTTAAGACTTGTTTGTAAACAGAAAAATTCCTACCAAAGAGAATGCAAAAACCTGACACATCACGATAGGGCATTGATTAACAAGGTTAGGCTGCTAACTCACTTATCATGAAATAACATTGAGTTTCTAGTGGCACATTCATTACCAAGAAGTAAGATTTCGGTATCAAACACAACGAAATATGGGACGTAGTACTAGGAGTATCGACGTTTTGTTTTCCAGGGCGAATTAAATCATTTATCTTATAAATGGATAGGGAATCTATAGAAGTTGGTTGGCGCAGTTGAGAGCAAGTTTTGTTGCTAAGCGTTGGTGGCAACAGGCTTGTTGGTATTCTTGCTTTTGATATGGATTGATTATGTTTGTGCTGCAACCTTCTCTACGTTCCATCTTATTATCGGTGATGCTGCTTGTTTCTGTGGTGCCGATTGTTTTTTTTTCTTACTGGGCGGTTGATCGTGCGCTGGATAGAGAGTATCAAGCCGTCAATGAAAAGCATTTGTTGCTCGCTAAAAACCTGAGCGCCGCTTTGGAGCGCTACAGCGTAGACGTACTTGCGGTGTTTAATGCTGTCACTGAAGAGCTTGAGAGTGGAGCGATCACCGTTCAACAGATAAAACTGCTCAAACAACTCAACTTACATACTTTAGGGCAGTACAAAAAAGAGGCAGCAAATCCGGAAATCATTTTTGGTGATGCTGCTTTTTTACCGGAACGTCTCGAATTCCGAGCCAGCCTATTCACTCAGGTCTCATCGGTTTTTTCTCAAAGTCTACCCATGCCCACCCTCTATCTCTACCGCGAAGATAAATACGGTCGAGTTTGGGTGGCGGCGATGGCGAATGAGTATGTTGCTCAGCTTCAAGAGGCGGTGAGTTTTGGCGAGAAAGGGCATGCCGCTATTGTCGATAGCACCGGAAGCGTCTTGGCTCATCCGAGCAAAGAGTGGCAAGCTCAGGCGAAAAATATTGCCAAAATCAGTGTGGTAAAACGGATGTTAAGAGGTGAAACCGGCGTGGAGCGCTTTTATTCACCGGCAATGAAGGCAGATATGATTGCTGGGTTTACTGTGACGCCGACGTTAGGCTGGGGCATTATGATCCCTCAACCCGTGAGTGAATTAGATGCTGCAATCAACGATTTTAAAAAAGTGACGTTGGTGGTGGCCATCGCCTGTTTTGTCATCTGCTTTATCTTAAGTTGGCAGCTCTCGGGTCTGCTAATGCGGCCAATAAGAAAACTCACCAAACAAATTCAAGGAATGACGGTGAGCCACATCTCTCATTTGGAAACCATCGAAGGTTTTACTGGAATTAAAGAGACTCAAGCGTTGGTGGAAAGCTTCAATCTCATGGCTAATGAAGTGAATCGCGGCCGAAAAGAGCTCGAATTTAGAGTCTTAGAAAGAACCAAAGAGCTGAAATCGGCAGAGCGTTTCGCGCGTCATCTCGCATCACATGATGCTGTCACGGATTTGCCGAATCGTACTGCCGTGACACAAGCGATAGCAAAATTCTTGGAGCGTAAGCAGCCGTTTTCACTGTTATTTATTGACCTTGATGGCTTCAAAGCTGTCAATGATGAGTATGGTCACCAAACAGGCGATCTTCTTTTGAAAGCGGTCGCTCAGCGGTTACTGGATACTTTGGGTCAGGAGGATATGGCGGCTCGTTATGCCGGAGATGAGTTTATCGTTTTGTTGAAGAATCAATCGACGCAAGAAGCGACCCAAATCGCTCAAGCACTGCTTGAGACGATTGCGATACCAGTGATTGTTGAGCGCAAAGCCCTCGTCATTGGCGCAAGTATTGGATTAGTGACGGTTGACGTCGAGACGACGTCAACCAATGTGGATAGCCTCATTCACGAGGCGGATATCGCCATGTACCAAGCAAAATCCGCAGGCAAGGGAAGAGTTGTCCAAGTGCAAAAAGCCAATGAAAGCAACTGATCATCCGCAAGACATCATCCAGCAAGGAATCCTAAATCTTTTTGCGCAAAATGCTTGAGGTTGGGGAATACGTCGAGCAATTGCTGCTCAGTTTGAATACCCATCCACTTTGCCACCGTTGCACCGATTTGTTCGACGGAGGTGGTTGGAATCATTCGGCCGCGATTAAAATCGTTTTCCCCATCAAGGATGAGGGAAGGCCATTGGCCATAAATCCGACCAGATTGCAGAGCGCCACCCATGACCCAGTGATTGCTTGCCCAACCGTGATCCGTTCCCGAGCCATTGCTGGCAAGCCTTCGGCCAAAATCGGACATTGTCATGGTAGTGACTTGATTGGCGATCCCGGCGTTTTCAAGCGAAGTGTTAAAGGCGTCGAGGGATTGGCTTAGCTCAGCCAACAAGGTTTGATGGGCGACCAATTGGTTAGCATGGGTGTCGTATCCACCCATGCCAACGAAATACACTTGTCTTTGATGCCCCAGTTGTTCACTGGATTTGATCAATCTTGCCACGGTATGAAGCTGTTGGCTCAATCGGTTATCTGGGAAGTGTGGCTCCTCAGGAGAGGACTCTAGCGCGGCTGAAAGCTGATCTCGAATAGTAATAGAATCGCTCTTCACCTGATCAAAAGCTTGTGCAAATAGGCTGTCGGGTTGCAGCGCCAAAACTTGGTTAAAGCTTTGTTTCCTCAACGTATTGTTGTTTGCCCATAAAGTGGGCATGCCATCTGGGTTGATCAGGTTCGCGCGCTGCTTCTCACCATTCAGCCACTGCACATAGCCGTTGATGCTGAACGTTGGGCTCACTTCTAACTGCCCATTGGAAAGCACATCCATCATTCTGCCTGCCCAACCTAACGTGGAGGAACTGCCCGCCCAACCCCTTTGCCATTCAGCTTGTTGCGAGTTGTGTGAAAAAAGAAAAGGCGGTAGAGCGCGAGTGCCATTGAGAAGCTCTGCTTTGGTTGTGGGTTCTACGAGTACCCCACTGTTGACAATGGGAATCGCTTTACCGCGGTTAACTAATGCTTGCAGTTCACTCATGGCAGGGTGAAGCCCCAAAGAGAGCGTTGAACCTGTGGCCAATGTCAGCGGCAACAGCGATTCTTTAGCTAACGCAATGTCAGGCCGAGCGCGGGCATATTCATCGTAATGGGCATCACTGGTCGGAACCAACATATTAAAGCCATCATTGCCACCAAATAAAAACACGCACACAAGCGCTTTATAATCATTGGTGGGTAGAGCGAAGCTGGGTTTGCTGCCCATCATCGATACCAAAGGTGTGGCGGCGAGAGCAGAGATAAATTGTCGACGAGTCACCATGCGTTGCTTACCTCGGTGTGAAATTCCTGACTGTTCAAAATGATATGCAGCGCATTACGCACTTTGGTGTTTTGTTGGTGCTCTTTGAGCTGATTTAAGTTCTGCTCAATGATGAGCGCAAGTTCTGGGCTGATTTGCTCGGAGAGAAAGCGTCGGCTCAGCTCGGCAATCAGCGCGGGATGATCATTCGCGAGCGCTTCTAACGGGGCGAGATTAACGACAATTTTCTTTGGGTTTTCTTCTGAATCGTATTGACTGTTTCCAGTAGCAGACCACATCTGGTTACTGATATTAATGAAGTTGTTCCAGCTTAGAATCTGAAATTCTGGCGCTACTAGGCCTTTTTCCTTCATTTGCGCATTTGGCGCGTAGTCCGGCGAGAAGAAATTGAACACACTCGGAGAAGAGAGAGGCGCTTGGCCAAAGGCGAAAAACGTACCATTGCTGTTGTGGTAACGTCCGGTTGGGTCGGCACTTTTGGCTTCGAGCGCACGGTAAAGATTGGCCATTGAAATCAGCGGCTCTTTCAAGCGCTCTGTTGGGCCATTGAGTGCTTCTGGGTCGAGCAAAATAGCTTGGATGACGGCTTTGAGATCGCCTCGTATGCCGTTGCCATTGTCATTAAAGGCCAAAGCCACACGTTCAACATACCGAGGGGACGGGTTGGACGTGACTAGCCTTTGGATAAGTAGGCGAGCGATGAATGGACCGGTATTGGGGTGGTTGGTCAACATTGCCATCGCTTGAGCCATATCTTGTTCAATGCTTTGCCCAGCAGGGAAGCGCTCACCCATGACGAACTTCTCATCGCTATCGTGTTTGTCCGCATAAGGTGCCATGGCTTGAAACCAATCTCCCTGCTTACTGGTCCAACTGCCATTACTTTTGTCCGCCAAGTGCCAACCGGTAAAGACTCGCGCTAAGTTTTCGATGTCATCTTGTGAATAAGTCGGGAGCAGGGCCCCGTTATTGAGTAAAGGGGTGCCATCTTGGTTGAGTTGGTACAGACCTATGCTAAATAGCTGCATCACTTCGCGCGCGTAGTTCTCATCGGGGAAGCGGTTCTTTTGTGGATCGGCGTGCTGGTTTGCCATCATCGAAAGGTAGTCGCCCATTACGGGATGGCGAGTTACCGCTTCCAGCAGATCACGATAATTGCCAAAAGCGTGTTCCAACAGCATATCGTAATAGTGTGTGAGCTCTTGCGCACGGCCATTGAGGCTGGCGCCATAACGTGACACAACAAAGATCTCACTCAAGGCAAAAGCGACTCGCTGGCGCAGTTGATCAGGAGCATGATTCACCTGATGCCACCAGACTGCAACGCGATCTGATTGAGTGGGCGTGTCGCTCTCAATCACATAACTTTGTAAGAGCGGAAGATGGAATGAGGGAGGCATAGAAAATTGCTGATCCAACCAAGCTTGGTAGCCAACTGACGCCATTTGTTGATAACTATTTGGGGTTGGGCCAAAGGTCGCTCGATAAAGCAAATCGTAGCGTTGGTTCGGTTCTAGACGGCTGGGTTCTGCCGGGGATGAGTTGCTGCTGTCACTGCCGCATCCCGATAACAGAGCACCCAAAAGAGTGACGGGTAGAATGCGTATTTGCCAAAAATTCATAGATTCCTTTCCTACTTGCTGGCGCAGTGCTATCGGCCCAAAAAGCTCACCCTCGAAAGCGTTTCTCGTGATGTTTGTCGAGGGAGGATTATTGGCTGCCGAACTGTCACACCAAGTAGTTTGTATATAAACGGTGATAGAGTAAAAAATTGAGCGGAAAGTAGCAGAAAGCGTGCGGTAATTAAAAGCGTCGATCAGGATTAATGTGCTGTTGCTTCAAGTTGCGTCGAAGCTGATTACAGAGAATGCGAGAGAAAATGCAAAGGCAGTGCAAATTATAGAATGAAAAGGAGTAAGCCTTTTGGATGGTTTGCGTTTTGACGGTGCTTCTTAAAGAAGGCAGCGATGTGGGAGAGAGTATAAACGTAGGAAAGGGCATAAAACGGTGAAACCCCAGAGGTGGTAAGTCTCTGGGGTTTCGAATTTTTTAGATTGTTCGGATGGTAAGGCCGAGAATCTTATATATGCAAAAGGTTGGATTAAATCCGATTAATTCCCTGGTAAGGAATTAGATACGGATGAAGTCCATGTGCTCAACTTTTGGCTTGAACGCGTGACGTTGAACGTCTTGTGGCTTAACCTTAACTTCTTCGCCGCCGATCACTAGAGTGATTGCTTCGTAGAATTCAGGCTTGTCCATTTGGTTTACGATGTCATCGTGGTTTAGTGCTACTGCAACTGGTGCTGCTTCACCACCGTAAACAACTGCTGGGAATTGGCCAGCAAGACGTAGGCGGCGGCTCGCACCTTTACCTAGTTCAGTACGTACTACTGCTTCAAATTTCATAGTTTTACTCTCAAATTAGTAAAAGTTAATTTCATACTCTGTAATGCGACCTTACAGAAGTAAGTATGGCTTCAACGGGAAGTTTCCTGTCAAAGCGAGCGCGGATACTACCACTCAACCGTGCTTTGAGCAACTGATATTCCGCCAAAAGCGCTGTTTTATAGTGGTTTCTTATCGTCGCTAACCCTTTGCTGCCAGCTTAAGGGTTAAATTGGCGCGTAAACCGCCAAGTTGGCTGCGTTCTAGCGTAAGATCGCCGCGATAGCTGTAGGCCATTTCCGCCACAATATTCAGTCCTAGGCCGGTACCTGGCGTGGTCTCATCAAGGCGAACACCCCGTTTCAGCACCTGAGTAAGGTGTTCCTCAGCGATTCCTGGCCCGTTATCTTCGATGATGAGCGTAAGCTGGTCGTCGCTTGTTAGTGTGCTATGGACTCGAATTTGGCTGCGTGCCCATTTGTAGCTGTTTTCAAGTAAGTTACCCAGCATCTCGTCAAGATCGCTTTGATCGACGGCTACCTCCAGTTCACTGTCCAGTTCGTTGATAAGCAATAGATCTCGCTCGGCATAGACTTTATCGAACGCTATGGAAATGGCATCGACACGCTCAGAAGGGTTGGATTTCACCGAAAGAATATTCATCGAGCCGGCCATTCGAGCACGACCAAGATGGTAATCAATATGCTGCTGAATCTGTTCAACCGGTGGTAAGAGCTTGTGGCTTGATTCGATATCCAATTGGCTGATTTCGTTACGCAAAACAGATAGCGGTGTTTTTAAGGAGTGAGATAAGTTGCCCGCATGGTTACGAGCACGTTGCAACAACTCTTGATAATGGAAGAGCAGGGCATTGAGATCATCGATCAGCGGCGATACTTCCGCTGGATAACTGGCTTCGAGCTGTTGTTGGCTACCGGCTCTTAGCGCTTTGAGCTCGCGTTGTAATTTCCCTAATGGTCGGAATGACCAAGCGATTTGCAAACCAATCACGGTCATGACGCCAACAAAGAGCAGACCGAGAATCATCCACAGTTGTCCAGTTAAATGGTCCAAGGTGGATTTCATCGGCGCTTCATCCATGCCAATCACAATGTGGACGGGTTTCACGTACTCAGGGAGAAATACATCCTGCTCTAACACAATTAAACGTTCATTTTTCGCCCCAAGCACCGTTTTTCGTATGGGACCTTGCTTGATTTGAATCGTGCGATCCCAAAGAGAGCGAGAGCGCAGAGTTTGGTTGTTGATGGTTGCCGTCCAATATAGGCCGCTGTATGGCTGACTGAAACGAGGGTCAGAAAGTCGTGATGAAAGAACAATGCTACCATTCTTACCGGCTTCGAGGTTGGCCGAAATTTCATCTAGCGCCAAGCGCAGTTGGCTTTCCACATCAGTGACTAAATACTCTTTAACCAGCTTGGGAATCCCGACACCGGCAGCGATGATCATTGCGGTCACCCACAGGCAAGCCGCCAAAAACAGGCGGCTTTTTAAGCTGAGGTGCTTGAACAGCGGTCGCTTAGTTGGCATTGAGCTGATATCCAAGGCCGCGAACGGTTTTAATGATATTGGGTGCGATCTTCTTACGAATGCGTCCAATGAAGACTTCAATGGTATTGGAATCACGGTCGAAGTCTTGCTTGTAGATGTGTTCCACCAGCTCAGTACGTGAAATCACTTTATCGGCGTTATGCACAAAATAGGCAACCACTTTGTATTCCAGTGCGGTCAAACTCACCGCCTGACCCTGCCACATCACTTTTGACGTACGTGTGTCCAAGCTCAGGTCTCCGATTTGCATTACCGGTGACGCGTTACCGGAGGCTCGGCGCAATTGGGCGCGAATACGAGCGATCAGTTCAACCATTTCAAACGGTTTGGTTAAGTAATCATCGGCACCTGCGTTTAAGCCTTCCACGCGTTGAGTAAGGGTATCTCGCGCACTTAAAATAACCACTGGTGTGTTGATGTTTTCGTCACGAATGCCTTTTAGTACGGTTAATCCGTCTAGCTTCGGTAGGCCCAGATCCAGCACTATTGCATCCCACTCTTCTGACGTCGCACGGTACAAAGCATCGATTCCATCTTGAGAAAGCTCAGGCACCCAGCCCGTTTTTTCGAGGGATTCAATAATCTGTTCGCCCAAACGAGGGTCATCTTCCACTACCAAAATTTTCATATGATCTTTCTCTATTTCTTGATGACGTCGTGTAAATTTCGACCTTTTATCTCAATGAGTTCCAAGGTGGTGGCGTTGTACTCCACTTTGATGATGTGATTATCATGGACCAATTTTAACTCATAGATCCATTCGTCATCATCTTCTTCTAACTCGACTTTGATCAGGCGACCATTGAGTTGTTTGTCGACGGTAGAATAAAGTTCAGAAAAAGGCTTGATCAACCCTTGCTGCACAGCTTGGTATACTTCGTTCTGATCTTCATCAAACTCGATTGCCGTGCCTTCTTTGTAGACGTCCTGTACAAGTCTGTGGCCATCTTGCTCAAGGTTTTGCGCTATGGCGGGCGCAACAAGGAGAGAAGAGAATAAAAGAGCGCAAGTGAGCTTACTATTTAACATGTTCTTACCTTGGTAAAGAGTGTGAGCCGAGTATAAATGAATAAAGATGAATCGAAAGTGAACCTTGTCTCTCCGAATCAGGCTAGCGCTCTTGCAGTTCATCTTCGAAAATTTTATCGCGCATCTTCCAAAAACGGCCACTTTTACGGGCGATGACAAATTGTGGCGGTCGGAATCGATGCTGGTGAGCCACAACTTTGGTTGGCGAGGCCTCTTCGAAAGGACGATGTTTGTCTGCCAAGTGAGGTCGCACAAACTGATTCTTAAACAGCAATTTCTGTTTGGCGGTGGTTAAAGGCCAAAATTCATGCACTTGGGCTTGATTATCGCCGAGATAGCTGACTTTTAGCTGCGATTTGCCTTCAGGATTTTTATGCACACTCAACACCATCTCAAGGCATTCAAACACTAACGCATCTTTGAGATTTAACGCCTCTTTGAGCTTTTTATCTGGGTCCACTAAAGTGGCATCGCATTCGTGGCAGATGCGCGCTGCAATGTCATTATCAGCGCCACATTCACCGCAATATTTAGCGCGAAAGCGATAACCACAATGCTCTCGCTCTCCACTCTCTTCGTCAGTGAAATACCCTTGGCAGCGTCGGCCAAAGTGCTCTAACAAAAAGCCATTGCTGTCGAGCTTGCCCCAAAAGTTGTTATTAAAGCCGCAAGCAGGGCAGGGAATGGTGATGATCTCACTGTTTGAGTCTGGTTTGGGATCGCCGACTTCTGGTTGATAAAGGTCATAGCTGTTGCCCGCGTAGTCGAGCACTAAACATTCTTCTTTGCCGGGGGAGAGCCTCAAACCACGCCCTACAATTTGTTGATAAAGGCTGATGGACTCGGTAGGGCGCAGAATCGCAATCAGATCAACATGGGGCGCATCAAAACCGGTTGTGAGCACCGAGACGTTGACCAAAAACTTGATTTCACGCGCTTTGAAGCGACGGATGATCTCATCTCGTTCTGGTGTCGGCGTGTCACCAATGACGATAGCGCTGTCATCTACGGGCAATAAGCCGTGGATCTCTTGGGCATGACGCACCGTGGCTGCAAAAATCATCACACCCTGCTTGGTTTGGGCGAGATGAAGGATTTGCTCAACGATCTGCGGTGTCGCACGCTTGGCTTTATCGATCACCATATCCAGCTCTGCTTCTTTATAGCGGCCTGTGTTAGCGGGTTTCAACTGTGAAAAATCATACGCCAAGACGGGGGCGTCCATCATTCTGGCTGGGGTAAGAAAGCCTTCATCGAGCAAATAGCGAATGGGTAATTCAAAAATACAATCGCGGAAAAATCGCGCGTCTTCACTGCGAACTTGGCCGCGAGTGTGATACTGGTAAATCCAGCCGATGCCTAAGCGATAAGGCGTGGCCGTTAGGCCGAGGATTTTGATCCCCGGATTGAGTTCCGTTAAATGGCTAATGACTTTTTGATAGCTGCTGCTTTTTTCTTCCGGTACTCGGTGGCATTCATCGATTACCAGCAGAGAGAATTGATTACGAAACTGCTCTAAGTTTCGGACGACCGATTGGACAGAGGCGAAAACCACCTGATGTTGGGTTTCCTTTCGTCCTAATCCTGCCGAAAAAATCGAACCTTGTAAGCCATATCCCTCATATTTCGCGTGATTTTGTTCAACCAGCTCTTTTACATGTGCCAGCACCAATACGCGTCCTTTCGCCAATCGTGCCAATTCGGCAATCACTAAACTTTTGCCCGCCCCAGTTGGCAGTACAATGACTGCCGGCGTGGAATGGCGGCGAAAATAATGCACAACGGCTTTGACTGAGTCGGCTTGATAAGGTCTGAGGGTGTACATGGAAACGATGAAATCACTCAACTATTCTTTGTGAGCTCGCTATAATACCCGACCTTAACCAGATGAGGTATTCATGCGTTTAGATAAATTTCTTTGCGATGCGCTTGGCGCGACGCGAAAAGAGGCCACTAAGATTCTAAAAAGTGGTGAAGTGACTGTTAACGAACAAGTGCAAAAAAGCGGTGCGGTAAAAGTAACGGAAGAGTGTGTGGTTGAATGGCAAGGGCGCGAGCTGGCTATGCAAGGACCGCGTTACATTATGCTTTACAAGCCTGAAGGTTTTGTCTGCTCGCATGAAGATGGTTTTAACCACACTGCGTTTGTTTTATTAGACGAAGTAAAAATGGATGAGCTTCATTTTGCAGGTCGTTTGGATGTGGATACCACGGGCTTGGTGTTGATCACCGACGACGGTAAGTGGTCACACCGTATTACTTCGCCTAAGCATAAATGCGACAAAACTTACCGTGTTTGGTTGGCGGACCCGATTGGCAGTGATTATGCAGAAAAACTGGCCGAAGGCGTACAATTGCGTAACGAAAAGGAGCTAACGCTTCCAGCGCAGATGACCATCGTCAATGCGGATGAAAACGAAGTGCTGCTGACTATCCATGAGGGCAAATACCATCAAGTGAAACGCATGTTCGCGGCATTGGGTAACAAAGTTGAGCAATTACATCGTGAGCGTATTGGCGCGATCGAACTGGATGAAAGTCTTGAGCCGGGAGAATACCGTTACCTCACTCAGGAAGAAATAGACTCTGTTTGGAAATGATTTAGTTCCTATACGGAACTAGTGTTTCTGCCTAATCTGTATCACAATAGTTCAGCCTGCTGACATTTCTTTAACCTCTTCACGCAGGCTGCTATGGCATCACGCCATCATTTCCCTCCCAGAATTTCTAGCAGAAAGGACAACGGCCAACGTTTGGCAAACTGTTGTGGAACATGGGCAACGAGATTGTATTGCGACCGGAGTGTTGCGACGCAATCGCAACCAAAACGGAGCATTAATGACCAATCAATCTCAAGCCGTTAGCCAATCACAAATTAGTCTCTTTTTGTTTGCTGTACTCGGTGCCATCGGTGCGTTGACACCCTTGGCCATCGACATGTATCTACCAGCGATGCCGACCATAGCACGCGATTTGGGCGTCGATGCCGGTGCGGTGCAGTTTACTTTAACCGCTTATACCGCAGGTTTTGCGCTCGGCCAGCTGATTCATGGTCCACTGGCAGACAGTTTTGGTCGACGTCCGGTTTTGTTGCTTGGGGTGCTCTTTTTTGGCCTAGCGGCGGTGGTCAGTGCCACGACCAATGGCATTGATGCGTTAACGTATGTACGCACCGCGCAAGGCTTTGCGGGTGCCGCGGCTGCGGTGATCATTCAAGCCGTGGTTCGCGATATGTTTGATCGCGAGGACTTTGCGCGTGCGATGTCGTTCGTCACATTGGTGATCACTATTGCACCCCTTGTCGCGCCAATGATCGGTGGGCACCTAGCCATTTGGTTTGGCTGGCGTTCAATTTTCTGGGTGCTGGCGTTTTTTGCCGTTATCGTGATCGCCCTTGTCTGGTGGCAAATACCAGAAACACTCAAGGTAGAAAACCGACAGCCACTGCGCTTCAAAACGACCATGCGTAACTACTTAAAGTTATGCTGTAACAAAACAGCGATGGGGTTGATTCTGTCTGGCGCGTTCTCTTTCTCCGGAATGTTTGCTTTTTTAACCGCAGGCTCGTTTGTCTATATTGATATTTATGGTATTTCACCCGATCAGTTTGGCTATTTGTTTGGCTTGAACATCGTTGCGATGATCATCATGACCAGCCTAAATGGCCGAATGGTGAAGAAAGTGGGGTCGCATTTCATGTTGCGTTTGGGTTTGACTGTTCAATTGATCGCCGGTCTTGGTCTATTTGTCAGTTGGCTACTAGACCTTGGGCTATGGGGCACGGTACCATTCGTGGTTCTATTTATCGGCACACTTTCTACCATCGGCAGTAACGCAATGGCGCTATTGCTTTCTGGCTACCCTAATATGGCAGGGACGGCGTCTTCTCTGGCGGGTACATTGCGTTTTGGCACTGGCTCTCTAGTTGGTGCTTTGGTTGCGATACTGCCATCAGGAGTGACTTGGCCTATGGTGCTAGTGATGTCTGCGTGCTCTGTGCTTTCAGCACTGTTTTATTGGATTTTCGGACGAAAAGCATAATGTCGAACTACACAAGTGAAATTCAGCGCTTAGTGAATACCGCACTCGCTGAGCTGGCTGCGGAACATCAATCGGGCAAATTGGTCGACGCACCGATTGCCAACAACCACTTTTTGGTACGTTGGGTGACCAAAGCGCTGAAAGGTCAGCGTTTCGACCGTTGTGTTGTCGCGGACTTAACTCGCTGGCAAAAAGCAGGACGATCGAAAGGAAATGACGCGGCGCTGTTGCCAACGTTCCAACGTATTTCTGCGTTTTATGCTTCGTTCTTTGCCCAAGAGGGCGCACCAAAAGCGATTACCGACAAACAGATCGAAGCTTTTCTCGATGAAATGGAAAACGCGGGCTGGGAAGTGTCGACTTCAGATCCGATTGTCGGCTGTGGCAAAGTGCAGATTTTCACGGAAGGACAGAACTCTTTGGCACTGTGCGCGCAGCAGTGCGAAAACTGTTTTGACGGCGAGCTATTAGTGAAACCGATGAGCTGGTTTGTTCGCGGTCACCATGCCGGTTTCGTTGAGAAAGCGAGCGCGGCTGGGTTTATGGTTCACAAGGTGACGGACTATAAATCTAACGTCAAATATCATGGTGAATATTTGGTGTTCCCGAGCAACCTCGGTAACCAATTGGCGGAGATCCCGCTGAGCTTTACTTGCTAGTGGTTAGGCAGACACTTCAGAGAAGGCGCTAATGGTTTAGCGCCTTTTTTACGATCGCTTTCACCATGCCATTAAAAATAAACAGGTGAGCAGGCATCATGGCGAACCAGTAAAGTAGGCCCGGAAAACCTTGTGGATGCCACCACGCGGTGACATTGAGCTCCCGATAATGGCCATGATCGTGGATGGTAAACTCGAGTCGACCTAAGCCTGGCCCCTTCATGCCGAAAAACAGCGAAAGAAATTGCTGCTTTTCACAGCGAATCACTTTCCAAGAATCGATATAGTCGCCCACTTTTAGCTCAGGGCCGGCTGGAGAGCGGCGAACAGGCCGAGAGCCGCCAAATAGCACATCGAGCCATTCGCGGGTGCGCCATAAGATATCGGCGAAAAAGTACCCCTCTTCACGGCTGCCAATTTTTTGCACCCATGTCCAAAGTGACTCTGTGCTTGCTTGGGTGCGAATGCTTGCTCCTGCCTGTTTGGCGTAGTAACCGTAGCCTGGCTGCCAACGTTGAAGTGCGGTTGGATCAAATCCCCAAACATTGCTCCTCACGAAAGTACCTTCATTTTCAACCGCTTGAGCCACAGCCTCTTGGTAACGAATCAGTGGTTGAGGGTATTTTTCTCGTATTGCTTGGGAGTTAGCAATGTAGTCGTGCTCTAAGCCTGCCAAAAGGGCTTTGCCGATATTGGAGGGCACCGAAGTGATTAGCCCAAGCCAATGAGAGGCAAGCCTCGGCGTGAGTAACGCAGAGCTGACCAAGCGGAACGGGATCTTGGTGACTTGGCAAATGGTGCGAAATTGATCTCGGTAGGAGAGGGTATCGGGTCCACCGACTTCGTAAGTGTGATGCTGCTCTGGTGTTTCCTCCGCTAGACGCAACAAGTAATGATTCAAATTGTCGAGTGCTATCGGATTGGCTTTTGAGTCGACCCATTTGGGCGTGATCAGAATGGGTAAGTGGTAAACAAAATCGCGCATAATTTCGAAAGCCGCAGAGCCGGGGCCGATAATGACGCCCGCGCGTAGCTCGGTGACGGGGATATTGGCTTTACGAATCACATCCCCAGTCATTTTTCTCGCCAGTAAATGCTGCGAGCAGCCCGATTGCGGTTGGATGGCACTGAGATAAATAACGTGCTTAACATCGCTGTCCACAAGTGCTTGATAGAAATGATCGGCAAGCGATAACTCGTAGTCGACAAAGTCGTGTCCATGGGCCATGCCGTGGACAAGGAAGTAAATGAGCTCAAATTGGGGGATCAGTGCCTGGGTTTGTTCTTGATCGGCCAGATCCAGGTAGTGAAAGTTCAGAGAAGGGTGGGGCAGCACTCGCGCTCGCAAATGATCTATGTGCCTTGCCGCCGCCGTGACCTGATAACCTTGCTCAAGAAGCTGCGGGATCAACTGTGAACCCACGTAGCCAGAGGCCCCTAACACCAGCACTTTTTTCATTCCGTTTTCCTTAACGAGTAATGCTCCTGTCTGAATATTTTCATGTTGTCGCATTTTCATTGTCGACTCAAGCGCTTGCTGTCTATTTTGTCGGTAAGTGATTTAAAAAGGAGAGCTTTTGATTCAAGGCAAAGGAAACCCGAAATAGCGTGATGTAGGGCTCAAAATACTTCCGGTTATCAGGTTTTTAGTGTAGATTCTTGTTCCAATTTCTCAAAGCAACAAAGTGATTCGATCAATGCTACAACTTTCAGACCTATGTAAAGGCTATGTGGATGGAGGCGAGTTTCATCCCGTACTACAAGGTGCTGAATTGTCCCTAAAGCAAGGGGAACAACTTGCTTTGATGGGGGAAAGTGGCTCTGGCAAAAGCACTTTGTTGAACTTGATTTCCGGCCTCGACATTGTTGATTCTGGCGAAATCATGTTTCCGGGATTTGCTATGAACGATGCTCCAGAGCATCTTCGAACTGCCTACCGCCGAAATAATATTGGCCATATCTTCCAGCAATTCAACCTGTTACCTACACTCAATATTGCCGACAATATTCGTTTTTGCCGCCAATTAAAGGGCCTTCCTGATGATAAGGGATTGTGGCGTCAAATTTTATCGGCTTTGGATCTCATGCCGCTTCTTGGGCGTTATCCGGAAGAAGTGTCTGGGGGACAACAGCAGAGAGCGGCCATTGCTCGAGCGTTGTATATGGAACCCAAATTGCTGTTGGCGGATGAACCCACTGGTAGCCTTGATGAACGCAATGCCGAAGCAGTGATGCGCTTACTCACCTCGCTTACCCGTCAGCTAGACTGCACCTTGTTGTTGGTAACACACAGTGAAAAAGTGGCCAAACACATGGAAGGGATGATTCGCCTGCAAGGGGGGCAACTGCATGTTATGGCCCGTAGTTAAGGCGCTACTTGGTCACTACAGACGTTACCCGCTACAAATATTATTGGTGTGGCTTGGCCTCACGTTAGGCGTGTCTTTATTGGTTGGTGTGACAGCCATCAATCATCATGCGCAAGAAAGCTATCAAAACGGTGAAAAACTCTTCAATAACCCTTTGCCGTACCGCATCCGCCCAAAGCACAGCGCCAATAAAATTCCACAAGGTTTCTATATTCAATTACGCCGAGCTGGCTTCCAGCAATGCACACCTTTCGACATGCACCAGATCAAAACGGCAGATGGGATGGGTCTAACGTTGATAGGTATGGATCCTGTTGCCATGTTGCAGTTGGAGAAAGAAACCTCTTTAAATCGCGCCACCTCACTGGCGTTAATGAATCCGCCATACCCGATTTTGATCAGCCAAGATTTAGCGAAACATATGGCTTGGCAAGATGGCGACTTTATTGCGTTAGACGATGGAAGCCAATTGGGGCCATTGAAGGTCGATCGAGATCAGCGTCTAAATGGCAGTCGTATGGTTGCAGATATCTCATTGCTGAGGATGCTAAAGCGTAGCTCCGGCCTCTCTGTCATCGCTTGCGCAGAAATGCCGCCAGAGAAGCTAGAACATTTGAAACGCTACCTGCCGAATGGCTTGACCTTAGTACGCAACAGCCAAGATGAATTGGAGTCGTTAACCAAAGCGTTTCACCTAAACCTCACGGCAATGGGCATGTTGTCATTTCTGGTCGGGCTATTTATCTTCTATCAAGCCATGTCTTTGTCATTGATCCAACGCCAGCCGCTTGTGGGAATTTTGCGCCAAACGGGTGTGACAGGTATGCAGTTGGCAAAAGCACTGTTGCTTGAACTCGCCATTCTCGTTTTAGTCGCGTGGGGATGTGGCAATTTATTGGGTCTCGTCCTCGCCAATGAACTGATTCCGGCTGTATCGGCTAGTTTAGGGGATTTGTACGATGCCAACGTTGGCCTTTCGATCGGTTGGAGTTGGGAATCGAGTTTATACAGCTTGTTGCTGGCGGTTTTGGGAGCGTTAATTTCCTGCCTTTGGCCGTTAATTCGCCTGCTAAAATCGCCACCGATACGACTCTCTTCCAAGCTTTCTCTGGTGAGATTTGCTGGTCGTGAATTTGCCTGGCAGGCGCTCGCTGCCTGTGGATTCAGTGTGGCAGCCATTGCGGTGTATCAGGCGCCTAAAACACCAGAATCAGGTTTTACAATCATTGCACTAATGCTGATGAGTGTGGCGTTGTTCACGCCTTTTTTAATGTGGAAGGTATTTAACAGCTTTTCTTATACTTTGCGCTGGGTGAATTTACGTTGGTTTTTCGCCGATATGGCTGCCAGTATGAGTTATCGTGGGGTCGCTATGATGGCATTCATGTTGGCGTTGGCTGCCAATATTGGTGTTGAAACCATGGTGGGCAGCTTCCGAGATACCACGGACAAATGGTTAACACAGCGTCTCGCAGCTGATCTCTATATTTACCCCACTAACAATTCCGCCGCACGTTTAAGTCATTGGTTGGAAGCTCAGCCAGAAGTGGATGAAGTGTGGTGGCGCTGGGAGAAAGAGCTGGCAGGGGAGCGTAACGTTGTTCAAGTGGTCAGCACAGGACCAAGTGATGGCGAGTTGGAAGCGCTTACGGTGAAGCTGGGCGTACCCAACTATTGGTATCACTTACATCATAGTAAAAGCGTCATGATCAGTGAATCGATGGCTTTAAAACTCGATATCCGACCCGGCGATTATCTTGATCTTGCTGCCCCTCTTGGGGGAGGCTGGCATGTGGTTGGCGTTTATTACGACTATGGTAACCCCTACAATCAAGTGCTTTTATCTCATCGGAACTGGCTTTATGCCTTTGCTGGTACGGGCAACGTTGGTTTAGGTGTGTTGTTAAAAGAAAACGTGAATGGTGAAGGTCTCAAGCATCGTCTAGAAAACATCTTTAGACTGACGTCTGAACGAGTGTTTGATAATAACAATATCTATAGTCAAGCGATGAGAGTCTTTGATCACACGTTCGCGATTGCCGACACCTTGGGCAACATTACACTCGTGATTGCGGTCTTTGGCCTCTTCTTTGCTACACTAGCTGGCGAAATGAGCCGTCAGAAAAATATTTCAATTTTACGTTGCTTGGGTGTATCGGGCAAAGAACTGATCGTTTTGGGTGGCCTACAGTTGTTTGTTTTTGGTGTAATTTCTGCTTTGATTGCGGTGCCTCTAGGCATGGCTTTAGCGACGTTAGTGGTTGATATTGTCATCAAGCAATCTTTTGGTTGGTCTTTGCAACTGCAGATCGATGTGTTTGAATACGGCCAAACCATTCTGTGGGCAATGATTGCGATTATGCTGGCAGGTGCGTTACCCGTGTTGCGCTTAATCAAAAACACACCAATGAAATCGCTAAGGGATTCGTTTTAAATGAAATCACATGCCGTGCAATCAAAGAATGCAGTACTGATTGCCATCTTCATCGTGGTGGCAATCAGTACGGCCTTTCTAGGCTGGTATTGGTCAAAACCTGGCGACAATAAGGGTCAAGATTATCATTTGAAAACCTCATTAGGCATTCAAGACAAAACCATATTTGAGCCAGTTTTGCCGAATAAAAAAGTGACTTTGCCGGATGATTTTAAGTTTCACGAGCAGTACCAACATGAATGGTGGCACTATTTCGCTACGCTAAAAGACGCACAAGAACAAGTTTATACTGTTCAGTTCAGCATGTTCCGTATTGCTACCGATGAAAGAGAAGTCAGTGGTTGGCAAAACCCACAACTTTATCTCGCAAACATTGTTCTTACCGACCCCAAAAATATTGTGTTTGAGCAAAGAGTGGCTCGCGGTGGTATTGGACAAGCGGGTTCCACGAATAAACCTTTCCGAATGTGGATCGATAACTGGTCGTGGAGAGCGTTGGGGAGCACTCCATTTCCGGGAAGCTTAAGTGTGGATACCGATGATTTTTCAATTGAGTTAGCAACAAGGACCGGTGGACCATTTGTGTTAAATGGTGATAAAGGCTACCAGATTAAACATGACTTAGAATCCGTTGCCTCTTTTAGTGTGAGTGCTCCCTTCTTGGATGTGAAAGGGATACTTTCTCTTGATGGACGCAGAATTGAGGTTGCTGGGCAAGCATGGCTGCAAAAAGAGTGGGGCAGTAACTTGTTCGGTGAAGGGCAGCAAGGCTGGGACTGGTTCACGTTGCAACTGGACAACGATAAAGCGTTAAGTGTGAGCCGTTACCGCCATCGAAGTAGGCTACCCTATATTTTTGGCACATTATCTACTACGTCTGGAAAAGTGATTCCTTTGACGGAAAAAGAAGTAACCATTTATCCGATTTTATACACCACGTTGACAGATGGTAGACGCGTGCCTTTGCAGTGGGCAATAGAAGTCCCTAGTCAGGATATTTACGTGCAGACGAAAGCGCTCTACGCAGAAATGTGGCTTCCATTCTTGATTCCATATTGGGAAGGGCCGATAGAAGTGTCGGGGAGCAAATCGGGTCACGGTTTCATGCAATTAACTGGTTATTAAAACAAAAGGTCCGATTGGGCCTTTTGTTTTATCTGTTACGATTTGTGAATAATAACGCGTTTGGCTAACATGTGTGCAACGTTGCCGCTATAATCTTTTCAATGGCTTGAAACATAAAACATCTGTAATACAACGACGTGATAATAGGTTTTTGTCGGAAAAACCGAAGTTAAACATCTAAACAAGCGATTATTCCTACAAAATGGTTATCTATACACTGCTGACATTCTTTGAAGTTCGTTGATTACGATTATAAATAAAAGGGTGAAATCATGAACGATGTCCTTCGTGACTTTTTTAAAATGGAATCTGCTGGCGGTATTTTGCTTGTGATCGCTGCCGCGATCGCAATGGTGATTGCAAACTCGCCTCTCAATGAAAGTTATCAAGCGATTTTGCATACTTATGTATTTGGCATGTCAGTATCTCACTGGATAAATGATGGCCTAATGGCAATTTTCTTCTTGCTTATCGGCTTGGAAGTTAAGCGTGAATTATTAGAAGGTGCATTGAAATCGCGTGAAACTGCGATCTTCCCAGCGATTGCCGCCGTGGGTGGTATGTTGGCACCAGCGCTTATCTATGTTGCGTTTAATGGCAATGATCCGGAAGCGATTAAAGGTTGGGCAATTCCAGCAGCGACCGATATTGCATTTGCTTTGGGTATCATGGCGCTGCTAGGTAAGCGCGTTCCTGTCAGTCTTAAAGTGTTCCTTTTGGCATTAGCGATCATCGATGACTTGGGCGTCGTTGTGATTATTGCACTCTTCTACAGTGGCGATTTGTCGACACTGGCGTTGACGATTGGATTCGCGATGACGGGTGTCTTGTTCATGCTAAACGCTAAGAATGTGACAAAGTTAATTTGGTATATCGTTGTCGGCTTTATCTTGTGGGTAGCGGTACTGAAATCGGGTGTCCATGCGACCTTGGCCGGTGTAGTGATTGGTTTCTCTATCCCATTACAAGGCAAAAAAGGTGAACACTCTCCGTTGAAACACATGGAACATGCGCTTCACCCATATGTTGCTTTTGCTATCTTGCCTGTCTTTGCTTTTGCTAACGCTGGTATCTCGCTTGAAGGGGTTTCTCTTTCTGGCTTGACTTCGATGTTGCCGCTCGGTATCGCACTAGGACTGTTGGTTGGTAAACCACTGGGTATATTCACCTTTAGCTGGGCAGCGGTGAAGTTTGGTGTGGCTAAATTGCCTGAAGGTGTGAACTTCAAGCACATTTTTGCCGTGTCGGTGCTCTGTGGTATCGGTTTTACCATGTCGATCTTTATTTCATCGCTGGCGTTTGGTGGTGCAAATCCAGAGTTTGATACTTACTCTCGCTTGGGCATTTTGATGGGTTCAACGACAGCAGCATTGCTAGGTTATTTCTTACTACACACATCACTGCCAAAAACGGCAGTTGAGAGCAAGAAAGCTGTAAGCTAACGGCTCCCCAACTTTCTTCCTTAAGCCCCTGCTAGAATGCAGGGGCTTTTTCTTGGTCGCTCTAAAGGCTGAAGATAAATCTGTACATAGAGAAGGATTACAACCACTTGGCATCGTAGTTGCGAGAAGAGCAAAAAAAAAGCCCAGTACCAATTGGGTCTGGGCAGATACAAACATAGGAGTTAATAAGATAAAGCAGCAACGTAACAGAAAGTAAGAAACAAGTTTGACGGCCAGTAGAACTTTAAATTGCCCTTTTTGTTACATCTATTCAGACCGCCTCAATTCTAAACAGTTCCAAAAAATTTTAAAAAAATTATTCATATTTTAAAAATCATTAAATTCAATCACATAACAAATAAAACCATCATCTGGTCGGACCAATGTTGAAAAGTGTGATGTTAATTGCTTGTTAATTTATGGTGTCAAACGTATATTTCAAACAGTTGTTTGATACGGGTGATTAAAATGGCTCCAAGAAGCAGTACAAAAGAAAAAATCCTTGATGTAGCCGAAGGTTTATTTGCGGAATACGGTTTTAATGACACGTCATTGCGCACCATAACGGGTAAAGCAGGCGTTAATCTTGCGTCCGTGAACTACCATTTTGGCGATAAGAAAACCTTAGTTCGTGCAGTACTTAACCGTTACTTAGAGGCACTGATGCCTGCGGTAAAGCAATCTCTGACTCAGCTCAATAGTCAAGAGAGCTATACGATGGATGAAGTGTTTGAGTCGCTTCGATTGCCGCTAAGAGAGCTCAATGATGTCAGGCCCAATGGTACCAGCCTTTTTATGCTTCTCATCGGTCGAGGCTATACCGACGTGCAGGGCCATCTAAGATGGTTTATCACGACACGTTATGCCGAAGTGCTGGAGCTTTTTATCGCCTCCATCCTAAAAGCCAACCCAGCGTTGACGGAAGAAAAACTATTCTGGCGTTTGCACTTCACTTTAGGTACGTGTGTTTTCACCATGGCTTCTAGCCAAGCGTTAGTGGAAATTGCAGACAGTAAATTTAATCAACAGACCGACGTGAAATCTGTCGTTGATCTATTGATTCCCTATCTCTCAGCCGGCATGTCCGCTGAGTAGCTATTATTAAAATACAAACAAGGACCAACAGGTTCCACCAAGTGAACAAAAGGATCTGAACTATGTGCTCTCTAAGAAAAAAATGGGTCAGCGACCCAGCATTTAAAATGTTCAAAAAAGTACTTCCTCCTTTGTCTGAAACAGAGAAGGAAGCAATGGAAGCGGGAAGTGTTTGGTGGGACGCGGAGCTGTTTTCTGGGAAGCCAGATTTCTCCAAACTGCATCATTATCCAAAACCGACCTTGTCGGCTGAAGAGCAAGCTTTCATTGATAACGAGCTAGAAACACTGCTTGCAATGCTCGATGATCATAAGATTGTGAAAGAAGATCGTGATCTACCGAAAGAGGTGTGGGAATACCTACGTAAAGAACGTTTTTTCTCACTGATCATTTCGAAGAAATATGGTGGCCGTCAGTTTTCTGCACTGGCGAACTCAACCATAGTAACCAAAATTGCGACACGCAGTATCAGTACCGCCGTGACGGTTATGGTACCGAACTCATTAGGCCCAGGTGAGCTCCTTTCTCACTATGGTACACAGGCACAAAAAGATTACTGGTTACCTCGTCTTGCCGATGGTACAGACATCCCTTGTTTTGCGTTGACGGGTCCAGAAGCTGGCTCGGATGCCGGTGGTATTCCCGATCAAGGCGTAGTCTGCTATGGCATGCATGAAGGCAAAGAAGTTCTTGGTATTCGTTTGAGTTGGAACAAGCGTTACATCACTCTTGCGCCTGTCGCAACCGTACTTGGTCTCGCATTTAAACTTCAAGACCCTGATCATCTGCTAGGTGATAAAACCGATGTTGGCATCACTTGTGCTTTGATTCCAGCTAATCATGAAGGTGTGGTGATTGGTGAACGTCATGATCCTCTAGGTCTGGCGTTCATGAACGGCCCAACTCGTGGCCACGATGTGTTCATCCCGATGGACTGGCTGATTGGTGGTGCGGATTATGCTGGTAAAGGCTGGCGCATGCTGGTGGAGTGTTTATCGGCTGGGCGTGGTATTTCACTGCCTGCGCTCGGCACAGCCATTGGTCATTTGACCACGCGCACAACGGGGGCATACGCCTATGTGCGCAAACAATTTGGCATGTCGATCGGTAAGTTTGAAGGTGTTGCAGAAGCGATGGGACGAATTGGCGGTTTGACCTACTTATTGGAAGCCACTCGTACTTTGACCACAACATCGCTCGATCTGAAGGAAAAACCTGGCATTGTAACCGCTATTGCTAAGTATCACATGACGGAGATGGCGAGAACGATTCTTGATGACTCGATGGATATTCACTCTGGTCGTGCGATTCAAGATGGTCCGATGAACTACCTAGCGACCCATTATCTTGGTATCCCCGTAGCGATTACGGTTGAAGGTGCCAATATTCTCACTCGTAACCTAATGATTTTTGGCCAAGGCGCAACGCGATGCCATCCTTACGTTTTGAAAGAAATGGAAGCAGCAGCGAACCCAGATGCCAAAGAAGGTGCGAAACAATTCGACGATTTGCTGTTTAAGCACATTAAACATGCCACGTTCAATACGCTCGGTGCCTTAGGTGCAGCGCTCACCGGCTCACGCTTTGTAAAAGCGCAAATGAGCGGCCCAACGCAACGTTACTATAAAGACATGACTCGTCTGAGTCGCGCCTTGGCGGTCAGTGCCGATTTTGCCATGTTAACGCTAGGCGGTGAACTGAAACGTAAAGAGATGATTTCTGCACGTTTGGGTGATGGCCTTAGCTATCTCTACATGGCCTCTGCGGCATTGAAAAAATATGAAGATGAAGGTCGTCAACAATCGGATCTCAACTTCGTCCATTACGCAGTGCAGCACTGCTTGCATCACGCAGCGAAGTCGTTGAACGAAGCCTATGCTAACTTCCCGGTGAAATATGTCGGTGGCGTGCTCAAAGGGCTACTATTCCCACTTGGCAATCACTTTGCTAAACCAAGTGATGAACTCTGTGTGGATATTGCGGAAGCGATGATGACCCCAGGCGTGCAGCGCGACCGACTGACCAATCTCTGCTATATCGGCAAAGAGAAAGAGGACAGTGTTGGTTTAATGGAACAAGCGTTTCTTGCGATGTATGACATCAAACCGCTGGAGCGTAAGCTGATGAAAGCGGCAAAAGATGGCAAAGTGGCTCGTAAAGGCTTGCTGGCTGAGCGTCTGCAACAAGCGCTAGACGCCGATGTGCTAACGCAAAGTGAAGTGGATAAAATCTTGGCCGCCGATAAACTGCGTTACCAAGCAATCCAAGTGGATCACTTCAGCTTTGACTTCTCAAAGACGCTTACCAATGCGCCTGAGAAAAAAAAGAAGTTAACTAGCGCGGCGTAGCACCATCGCAGTGAAGAGACGAACCAAGCACCTCAAATGAGGTGCTTTTTCGTATGGTTAGCAATAGAAATCGGTGCATAGAGCTCCAACCACTTGCATTTTCAGCGCATTTTTACAGAAATTAGATGCGAATAGGCGACGAACCTTTTATCCTTACACAGTTTTTTAAAGGAAGTTGAATATGATCATCAAACCTAAAATTCGTGGATTTATCTGTACTACAACGCACCCAGTGGGTTGTGAAGCTAATGTAAAAGAACAAATTGCTTACACCAAAGCACAAGGCCCTATCAAAAACGCACCAAAACGCGTACTTGTTGTGGGTGCATCCAGTGGCTACGGCTTATCTTCTCGTATTGCAGCTGCTTTCGGTGGTGGTGCCGCCACTATCGGTGTTTTCTTCGAAAAAGAAGGCTCAGAGAAGAAACCAGGCACCGCAGGTTTTTACAATGCCGCAGCATTTGAGAAACTGGCTCGTGAAGAAGGTTTGTACGCAAAAAGCTTAAACGGCGATGCGTTTTCTAACGAAGCAAAACAAAAAACAATCGACCTAATCAAAGAAGATTTGGGTCAAGTGGATATGGTTGTTTACTCTTTGGCTTCGCCTGTTCGTAAGTTACCAGAAACGGGCGAACTTATTCGTTCAGCGCTAAAACCTATTGGCCAAACTTACACCTCAACGGCGGTTGATACCAACAAAGACATCATTATTGAAGCCAGTGTGGAACCTGCAACTGAGCAGGAAATCCAAGACACGGTAACGGTTATGGGTGGTGAAGACTGGGAACTTTGGATCAATGCGCTAGCAGAAGCGGGTGTGCTGGCAGACGGTTGCAAAACCGTTGCTTACAGCTACATCGGTACTGAATTAACCTGGCCTATCTACTGGGATGGTGCGCTGGGTAAAGCGAAAATGGATCTCGATCGCGCAGCGTCTGCACTGAACGATAAACTCTCTGCCACTGGCGGTAGTGCAAATGTTGCAGTGCTTAAATCTGTTGTGACTCAAGCAAGTTCAGCGATTCCAGTGATGCCTCTGTATATCGCGATGGTCTTCAAAAAGATGCGTGAAGAAGGCGTTCACGAAGGTTGTATGGAACAGATCTACCGCATGTTTAGCCAGCGTCTGTATAAAGAAGATGGCAGTGCGGCAGAAGTGGACGAGAAAAACCGTCTTCGCCTCGACGATTGGGAATTGCGCGATGATATTCAAGAGCATTGCCGTAACCTATGGCCACAAATCACCACTGAGAATCTAAAAGAGCTGACTGACTACGTTGAGTACAAAGAAGAGTTCTTGAAGCTATTTGGTTTCGGCATTGATGGCGTAGATTACGAAGCAGACGTTAACCCAGACGTTGCAACGGATTTTATTGCTATCTAGTTTCTATACCGTAGCACAGCATCAAACTGGGTTGTGCTACCGTCAACGAAACAGACAAATAGAATGAAAAAGGCGCTTGTAAGCGCCTTTTTTGTATCCAAAGAGTGTGTTTGGTTAGCTGAGTATGATCAAAATGGTGCCTGCTAAGGTCATTAAGATATTGGCAATCGCGTAAGTGCCGGCATAACCTAATGCTGGAATCGTTGATTTGGCGTACTCGTTAACAATGTCCATTGCGGGTGCACATGTCCTCGCACCGATGATGGCGCCAAATAGCAGTGCTCGGTTCATTTTCAGCACATAAGCCCCAACCAAATAAGCAAAAAAGACCGGGACGACACTGACCAAAAACGCAATACCAATGATTTGTGGGCCAACTTGCGTCAGATGCTCTGCCATTTTTCCACCTGCACTTAAACCGATACCGACCATAAAGATCATCAGCCCTAGATCTTTGACCATGTTGAGTGCCCCTTGAGGCACGTAACCGAATGTTGGGTGATTCGCTCGCAAAAATCCTAAGGTAATACCTGAAAGCAGCAGGCCGACAGCGTTACCTAAGCTAAAAGAGACTTGACCAAATGTCATGGTCACCAAACCAAACATAATGCCTAAGATAAAGAAACTACAGAAGGCAAGTAGGTCTGCAATTTGACTGTGAATCGAGATAAAGCCGATTCGTTCTGCAAGACCATGCACACGGCTTTTTTCTCCACTGACCTGTAAAATATCACCTTTCGCAAGCACGATATCGAGATCCATCGGCATCTCAATTTGCGCACGGATGACTCGGTTTAGGAAACAGCCGTACTCAGAAAGATTGAGTTCTGACAGTCGTTTGCCGGCGATGGCATCACTTTTAACGACTATCTGCTCTTCAACGATGCGAAGGTCAAGAAGATTGCGGTCAAACACTTCTTTGCCGTTACGAAAGCTTGGATCGAGTCGCGCATGGCTGTCGGGAAAACCTACCAAAGCGATTTCATCACCTTCTTGCAAAATGGCATCCCCGTCTGGATGTGCCAAGATGCCATGGCGACGAATTCGTTCAATATAACAACCCGTCTGACGATAGATGCCCAGCTCACGCAGGTTTTTCCCGTCGGTCCAGTTGATTAGCTCTGGACCCACTCGGTAAGCTCGAATAATCGGTAGATAAACCTTACGTTGTCCAGAGCCTCCCAAGCCACGTTCTTGGGCAATTTGCTGCGCTGAATCAGAGAGGTTTTGCTTTTGTAAACGAGGTAGCAGTTTGGCAAACATAATCATACTGATTAAACCAACCAAATAAGCCATAGCATAGCCAACTGAAAGATTCTCGAGCACCAGAGAAAACTCCATGTTTCTCGGAATCGTTGCTAACCCTGAATTTAGTGCATCTTGAGCACCTACCAGCACGGGAGTGGCAGTGAGTGCGCCTGCCATCATTCCAGCAGATAGGCCGAAATCTAACCCCATAAAGTGGCTAGCGAAGTAGGAGATAGACACCGCTGTCACCAGTACAACCATGCTGAGTGTGAAGTAGTGTTTTCCATCGCGGAAAAAGATGCCAAAAAAATTGGGTCCAGCTTCAATACCAACACAGTAAATAAACAGCATAAAGCCTATGGTTAAGGCTTCCGCGTTAAATGAGAAACCGAGATGCCCCATGATCAATGAGGTGATCAATACGCCAATGGAGTTGCCGAGTTGCATGTTGGCTATACGCATTTTTCCAATGGCTAAGCCAATGGCCAATACCACAAAAATCAGTAGTATTGGATTTTGCTGAAGAAGAAGTACGACGTCTATGTTCACGTTGTCGCTCAAACAGTTTGGTTCAGGAACAGGGTTAGAGTCGGATTGTAACTAAATATCAATAAAAGATAAGTGAAATTTTTTAAGATCTCTAATTAGTTAGATTGTTTTGAACAAACCCAATAAAAAACCCGCTGATTCAGCGGGTTTTTTACGAAACTTGCTAGTCAAACAGACCAAGATGCTCTTTAGCGTATGCTTCGAAATCGTCACAACCACCTATGTGTTGTTGATCGATAAAGATTTGTGGCACTGTTTCTACAGGTTTACCTACGGTTTTCTCTAGGTCGGCTTTAGAAATGCCTTCTGCTTGAATATCAACGTAACGGTAATTGAAATCATCACGTTTAGCTTTAAGAGTTTCTGCGTGTTCTTTTGCACGAACACAGTAAGGGCATGCCGGACGACCAAAGATAACTACGAACATGTTCTTTCTCCTTTATTTTGATACCGCAACTATGCCCGATCCTTTGTCGGAAATAAAGAGACAAATGCCTGTTGTTTCAATAGGGAAAAGCTATCGAATAAGAGTTAGTCAGTTTGCTTATAGAAGCAGTGTGAAGCAGGTTATAAACCACCACAAAAAAAAAGGTCATTTGCGACAAGTTGCACTGGGTCAATTTTTTTACGTACAAAGCAAGGCAGAGTGAAATAATGCTTGAGACTAGCGACGAATTTCGATTCAAGAGAGGCAAGTTAGTATGTTCCAATTTATGACCGCGACAAGAATTATTTTTGGCGAAGGGGCCTTACACTCCTCGCTGTCAATATTAAGTCAGTTTGGGTACAGCGCATTGTTGGTGACCGGTAAGGATCTGGCCAGGGCAATGCCCATCGTGAGTTATTTCAAATCGCAGAACATTCGCTATCAACATGTCGCGATCAGTGGCGAGCCAAACATCACTATGGTTGAAGAAACGGCTGTATTAGGACGGAAGTTTAAGCCAGATATGGTCGTCGCCATTGGTGGAGGGAGTGTCATTGACATGGGGAAAGCGCTGGCAGCGATCATTCCAAATCAAGGTGACGTGTACGACTACGTCGAAGTGGTGGGCAGAAATGTGCCATTAAAAACACAACCCATACATTTTATTGCCATTCCGACGACGGCCAGCACGGGATCGGAAGTGACGCGAAATGCGGTATTAAAATCGGGCCAGGATAAAGTGAAAGTGAGTCTGCGCAGTCCAGATATGCTGGCTGATGTGGCGATTGTCGACCCGACACTCACCTATGGTACTGATGCCTATACATCCGGTCGTGGCGCGATGGATGCCTTTACCCATTTAATGGAAGCTTATGTATGCGGGGAGCCAAATCCGCTGACCGATATGATTTGCGAAGAGGGTTTGCGCCGATTGAGCAGCTCAATCTTGCCAGGATGTTTACAAGATGATTACAAGGCTCGCTCTGATCTGTCTTTTTCCGCCATGCTCGGTGGAATGGCGATTACTAATGCGAAGTTAGGTGCGGCTCATGGTTTGGCTTCGGCTTTGGGAGGGAAACTGGATGCTCCTCATAGTGTGATTACGGCTCAACTGGCGCCCCACGTCATGAATGAGAACATTATGGCCGCGCGCGAAGCAGGCAGGGCTGATGTATTGTCGCGCTATAAATCGTTATCAAGATTGGTCACTAATAACCCTAATGCGTCAGAGTTGGATGGGGTTGAATGGGTCAGAAATGTATTAGCGAAATTACAGCTTCCAGAGCTCGGGCAGTTTGGTGTTTGTGCTACGTCTTTTGATGTTGTCGCAGAAGATGCATTACGCTCCGTGGCGATCAAAGGCAATCCACTACCGTTAACCAAAGCGCGTTTGATCTATATTTTGGATCAGGTGTGTCAGTGCGGTTTGAATGTCGAACAACCTGAGCAAGGGGCAGCAACATCTGCTGAAATAATTTGTAACGAAGTACTGAATTCTCAGCAAAAAGAGGGCATGGGTACAAAGTGACAAGTGGTTTGGACATCTGCAGTGCTAGCGGCTTTACTGATTAAAATGAAAACGGAACCGTTAGGTTCCGTTTTCATTATTGAGCACTAGAAGTGAGAAAGTTTGTCATAACGACTATCTTTCAGCGCCTCTTTCACGCGTTTCAAATTTTCTCTAAAACCAGAACCGCGTCTTAAGGTAAAGCCAGTTGCGAGCACGTCGATGACCGTCATTTGCACAACGCGACTTGCCATTGGCATATAGACATCAGTATCTTCAGGAACGTCGAGGGAGATGGCTAATGAGGCCGCTTTTTCTAGAGGTGAGTCTTTGGCTGTAACTGCGATAACCGTTGCGCCATTTTCTCGTGCTAGGTTGGCAATTTCGACCAAACTCTTGGTACGGCCAGTATGCGAAATCAATACGAAGACATCATTGTCACTGCAATTGATGCAGCTCATACGTTGCATCACGACATCTTCAAAACAAGTAATTGGAATATTAAAACGAATGAACTTGTTTTGTGCGTCTTTTGCAACAGCAGACGATGCTCCTAGGCCAAAAAATGAGATACGTTTTGCTTGCGTCAGCAAATCAACAGCTCTGTTAACCTGCATTGGATCGAGGCTATTTTTAGCGACATCTAAGCACGCCATTGTCGATTCGAAAATCTTGTGGGTGTACGCATCTGGGCCGTCATCTTCTTCGACATTACGGTTTACATATGGCGTACCATTGGCCAGGCTCTGCGCTAAGTGGAGTTTAAAGTCAGGAAAGCCTTTCGTGTCCAATCGGCGACAAAAACGGTTAACCGTAGGCTCACTGACGTCAGCCATCTTAGCCAGTGTAGCAATGCTAGAGTGAATTGCAGTTTGTGGAGACGCCATGATTACTTCCGCAACCTTACGTTCAGATTTACTGAAATTCTCCAAATTTTTTTGAATTTTTTCTAATGTGTTCATAGTGTTCACGAGGGCATAGAGAACAACTCGCTGACTCTATCGCGATGACTGAAACTGCTCTTGGGCAAAGTGCAAATCACCAACGATAAACCGCTATCAGCGCCATAAAATGAGTATAAACCGATTAATCAGTGTGACTAAACCAAATAGCCATACTATTTGGTGAGAATTTGACAAGCCTCAAACAAAATTTTGTTTAAACTACAAAACTGAATGTTTGAACGTTTTACCGGGGTTTATCTGGCACGATATTGATGTTGAAATTACAGCAAAACGAAAGAAAATTTCATTTTGCTGTACTGACAAAGAAATCGTCATTTTGTCAAATTCGACAAAATTTCATCCGAAAACTGATGGATTTTAGCCAAAAGGTTTGGCGCTTCGTGGGTAATAATTTGCCTTTGCTCTTGCAAAACGCTTGAGAGTATATCAACGCTCGTAAGTGGGTTTGCCAACACAACGCGAAAAACAATCGTATTCATCCGAGACCACTGTGCTGGGTTTAAACGAGTACGCGACACAAATGAACGGCCTGTTTCGCGTTGGCGTTTTTGCGTGAACTTGGTTAGTTCATTGAGCATGTCATTCAGCTTTGCTTGCTGTTCAATATCTGCGCACAGCAGTGCTTTTTTAACGTTTTCTGGAATGTAGCGATAGGTGAGTAAGCAGAGTTCTGGTTCGGAGATCAGTTCGAAATCGTTTTGCTGCTTAATCAAATTAGCAAAATACTTCGCTTTTTCTATGCTTTGGTTAATCAAGAGCTCATAGCCCGGGCGGCTAATAATATGCATACTCGCGTAGACAAGCATCGCCATTCCAGAGCGTGAACCCTCCAGAGTGTGGCTGCCAAGGTCTTTTGAACCTTTGCGCAGAATATACTGTGCATGGTGCTCGATCGATTTCATCGCACTGGGATCTTTGAACAGCACCATCCCGGCTCCCATAGGTATATAAAGCTGCTTATGTGCGTCAATGGTGACAGAGTCAGCCAGTTCAACACCGTCCAACAGATAGCGATATTTATTCGACATCAAGGTCGCTCCGCCCCATGCGGCATCCACGTGGAAGTGACATTGATGTTTGTGACATACTTTTGCGATAGCGGCCAATGGGTCAACACTACCGGTTTCGGTGGTTCCCGCCACGCCAACTACAGCAAACACTTTAATTCTCTCAGCTTCAAGCTTCCGAATTTTCGCGTCTAATGCTTCTGGGCAAATACGATTATTCTCATCGGTTTTGATCGCAATTAGGCCTGCTTGACCAATGCCAAGAACATCGGCCGCTTTTTTAAGAGAGTAGTGTCCACGCTCTGAGACCAATACAGCTAATCCTTCATAGCCATAATGTTTCATGGCTTGGAAAAGCCCTTCCTTCTCGACGCCTTTAAAAGCACCATCAGCCCGTAGGGCATTATTACGCGCTACCCAAAGAGCGGTGATGTTAGCAATGGTTCCACCGGAGCAAAATGCACCGAGTGAATGCTCAGCACTGTGCATCCAACGAGAGTAGAAATGCTCGTCTTGCGAATAGATAAGGCGATGAAGCATACCCAGCACTTGGCGTTCTAACGGCGTAAAGGCTTTAGACGTTTCAATTTTTACCAAGTTTTGGTTTAGTGCGATCATAATTTTTGATAAAGGCATCAAAAAATAGGGGAGTGCGGAGGTCATATGACCAATAAAACTTGGCGACGAGGTATGCACAGAGTGTGAAACCAAAGTATTTAGCAAATGCTCGGTGTGATCAGAAACAAACGACGGTCTTTCCGGGATCTGAGCAGAAGAAAAGTCTTTCTCGATTTCACGCAAAGGCTTTTCTTCTGCAACGATGTGCTCACCGAGAAATTTATTTAAGTTTTGTGATAGCTTAGCTTCGATTTGAGTCAGGGTTGAGTCTGGACCTTCAGGAATAGTGAAGATCTTAAGTAGGCTTTCAAAGCTGACATCAGCGATTTTTTGTTCCATTGCCATATAACAAATCGATTTAATTATACTAGTAGTTCGAGCCAGACAATCTAAACCAAAACGGGAACAAAGTCCCGTTTTAATTAACAAATCATCGTTTACTGAAATGATAGGGAGAGCTTAGTGACACTTGGCTTCAGCCACTTTTGCAATGGCTTGGTTGTATTTCACCAGGGCAGTATCGATTTGTTGAGGATGGCTCAATAAATCGGCAAAAGCAGAACGGAGTTCATAGTTTTTTTCGTGGTTTGCTGCTTGGCGATCATTGAAAGTGCGCTTAGCTATTTCACCCAAATCATCACTGCGGCTAGCGAGCTGTTTAATGTCGTTTTGTTCGAGTTGTAGCCAACTTTCGACCGGCTTTTCGACCGAAACTCGGCTTGGGTCATGTTGCAAGTAATAGTGAACAGCAGCGCGATTCAGTTCGAAGTGGTGTTTGCGCCCTTCAAGGAACCAACTACTTACTTCGGTTAACTCAGGGTATTTAGCCGAAGTGAGATCGGCAAGGTCTGCGTACCAGTTCAATGATGCATCGATATAAGCATCGTACTTTTGGGCCAAGCATTGCTCATTGGCGGCCAAGGAGAATGTAGATGTCGAAGCTAGCATCAGCGCCACAACGAAGCGTTTCATAGAGATTCCTTTTTGAAAGCGGTTATTATTTTTTAACGCGTAGTTTATACGATGTTACACGCCTATCCTGAGATCTAGCTAGCAAGTGAAACAAAGAATAGCATCAGCACGGGCACGAGCAGACTCAGGATAAAACCACTTACAATCGCGATGGGCACACATCTTACCCCTCCCGTAGTTTGAATAACGGGTAGGGTGAAATCCATTGCCGTGGCGCCGGCGTAGCCGATTGCCGTGCAAGGGCGGGTTCGAATCAAAAGTGGAATAACAACCAAAGCGAGCAGTTCCCGCAGTAGCTCGATCATGAAAGAAGCTCCACCAAATATTGGGCCGAATGCGTCGCCCATCAAAATTCCAGCCAATGAATACCAGCCAAATCCTGACGCCATTGCTAGTGCTTGATAGACAGGAATATCCAGTATTTCCCCTGCAATCAAACCACCAATTAGCGACGTAACGATGATAACCAGCGCAATCACCATCCCTTGCTTATTAAGTAGGATTTGCTTTAGCGTTAAGCCACTATTGCGCAGTTGAATCCCGATGAAGAACAACAATACGAATAGGATCCATTCACTAGCCGTGTCTACCCACTCCAAGCCAATCGGTAGGATCAAACCAGCAAGCAATCCACCACCTACGACGAAAATCAGTTTCAGTGATTCCAGCGCCATCGCGGATAGTGGTGGTTTTTTCTGTGAAGTGTCCGTTACAACAGGAAGAAGACGATCAATCAAGGGTAAGACCGCTAAATTACATAGACCCAAGCAAAGAAAAAATGTGCCAGTATAGGTCAAAATAACCTGCAAATTTGCGCTTAGGTTATCTAAAGCAGCTAAGCTCAAGCCCATCAGTGACAAAATCACGTAGATAAGATGAGAGGTGGTTTTATTAATCCGAGCGAGTGTTGAAGTGCTAGCGATTGGAATTAAGTACCCTACTACAAGAGGGGCGAAGATAAATAGCATCCCTGAAAGCATGAAAGCTCCTGATAATAAGTCGTCGAAGATAAAGCGTAATTATCTTCGGACGTAGAGTCCGTCCATAGGGACAATCACTATATTTTGGCGGTTTTCGCATTGATATAGAGTTAAATGTATTGATTCATGCCGGTTCTGTATCATTGGATTAACGCATACTAAAAACCACTGGAATTCAATACGTGTTGCGTCATCTCTTGGAATCTTTCTTCGGATAGATTGCTTAATTCAAACAACACTTCCGCACCATCTAGATTGAACTCAACTTCATGTTCATCTATGCGTTCATCTTGGTTTCTGTACATTAAGAGGTGATTGGCGATGCGAGCGATATCGAGATAGCTTACTTCTGGCCGGTGGCTGTTTAACACTTGATTCGATGACACTTCTATAAAATCGTCGTCAAACTCCCATGTTTTCAAAACCAGTCTACTCGTTGCGGAACAACGGGTTTGGAATATTTGTAACGCAATTTGATGATCGAGATAATTACCTTTATCGAGGTAAAAATGATATTCGTTCACTAAACAAAAAAGGCCGATATCAGCAAGCAAACCAACGAGTAACGCTTTTTCTGCTTCTAAATAGTGATACCTATCAGGAGCTCTTTGCTTGAAGGCATTAACGACCATCACCATGACTGCGCCTAACTGCCGCGAGACTGCAGCACTGTTCATTAGTACGGCGTTACACTCTTTACTCAGATTAACGGAATGTTTCAGCTGCTCAATTGCTTGAGCGGTAACAATGTCTCTTACTCGTAGAATACCCAAGCGTGACACAGCGGTTGTTAAATCTGTGCAGGTAATGTTTCTGCGGTTAAAAATGACGGAATTTGCAACGCGAATAACAATAGCCGCTAGACTTGGGTCTTCTAGAAGACAGTCCGCTATATCGTTTATGCCGGTGGTTTCCTGAGTGCAGAGTTGCTGAATTTTCAAGACCGCTTCAGGTATGGGTGGCAAGGTTACCTTACCAGTAGAAAGTGAATGTTCAACAAGTTGAGCGAACTCACTCTCCAAGGCTTGTATTAACAAGTCTTTATTATTGGGTAGCCAAAAAAACGATAGATGTTCCATAACTTAGATAGTTAATTTGTTTTGGTACAGTGTACTAGTTACGGGTGAGTAAGTGCAACAGAATGCTACAGGTGTCGAGACTTGTTTGGCGAATATTTGTACGACTCGTTCGTGGCGATATGATTATTCATCAGTTGGGTTTTGTTTATTTATGTGAAATAGCTCACGATGGTTGAGTGCTCAAAACTTTCTTTGTGACGCGAATCTCGAACTATTTTTTTTTGTTCAGTATGATTCTGGTTGCTAATTTCAATAATCAATAAACAAATAATTACTTTTCTATATATTTTCTTCGCTTATTACAAAATGCTGCTATCTGGTGACAAAACTAATCGGGGTAATCTTTGATTTAGGAGTCAATGGATATGACAGAACAAGCTTTTTTTGACTACATCAATAAGTTTGGTGAATTCCAGAAACGATCTATGTTTGGTGGTGTTGGCCTTTTTGCTGACGATGCTATGTTTGCATTGGTGAGCGAGGGTGCTTACTACTTGCGTGGTGGTGACAATTTAGATGAGGAGTTTACTCAGTTAGGTTGTGAGAAATATCGTCATGTTAAGAGACAAACTACTGCAACAGTTAATTATTATGAAATCTCGAATTTATTCGGCAAGCACAGTGTTGAGCTTGATCGTTTGGTAAAACAATCTATCGAATGTTCCGTAAAGCAGCGTAATTTTCAGAAATCTTCTGCCAGTCGTCGGCTGAGGGACTTGCCTAATATGCAGTTAACGCTGGAGCGCATGGTTAAGAAGGCGGGCATAGAGGATGTTGAAACCTTTATGGAGCTGGGAGCAATTGAAGTCTTCAATCGAGTTAAGCAAGCCTATGGTAATGATGTGGACGTTAAGTTGCTGTGGAAATTTGCCGGTGCGGTAGAGGGTATCCATTGGAAACTATTGCAAGAGCCTCGTCGTAAGCAGTTGTTGGCGGCTTGTTGTTAGTTGCTGTGTCCCTTCTTACCTTTTTCTTTTGCAGAGCAATAGCGCCCTCACGCCATGTGAGGGCAAATGAAAGTGACATGCGTTGAGCAAAAGGCAAATCCATCCGTGTGCACGTCAAGCAGTGGTTTATTCAGGTCGTTTGATTATGCAGTGAGTGATGCTAGGTGGTTGCTTGCATACGCCAAACCTTTCTCCGCAGACTCTGCACCCATGTTCAGTGCTTCTGCATAGACAAACTCAACTTCGGTAATGCCGACAAAGCCCAGCACGGTTTTTAGGTATGGTGTGATAATGTCATTTGCGCTGTCTTTGTGCACCCCACCGCGAGTGGTTACAATCACCGCTTTCTTGCCGTCAATTAGGCCTTTCGGGCCTTGCTCGGTGTAGGTAAAAGTAACGCCGGCACGTGCAATCAAGTCAATCCAGTTTTTTAGTTGTGTCGGAACAGTGAAGTTGTACATCGGTGCTGCAATGACAAGAATGTCAGCGGCGTTCACTTCGCGAATCAGAGTATCTGATAGATCAACGATGGCTTGTTGCTCTGCAGTCAGAGCCTCTGTGGCACGCAGTGCTGTGGCTACCTGAAAATCTAGCATTGGCAGCGGCTGCTGAGCGAGGTCGCGGACGACAACATTCTGTTGGTCGAATTTATTGATGAACTCGTCAACCAGTTTGTTGGATTGAGAGTAATCACCAAGGATGCTTGATTTTAGTACCAGTAAACGAGACATAATGAGTTCCTTCAATGAGTGTTCAAACTATGGAGCCATTCTACCCATCACGCTCAGGTGATGAAGTGTTGAAATTTGCTCATCTCATTCAAAAAAATTGAATAAACCAAGTTAGGGTCAATTGCTTAACGCTATGCTACAATCCGCGCAGTTTTATCCCATGAAATGAATAGGAAATGCTTTGACTTCGTCACAGCCAAATACAGAATCCCATGCTTCTGAGCAAAAGGCTCAAGCAAACAGCGCCGCGTCATTACGCAAGGCGCTCAGTCAGTGTTTGATCAAAGATCGCTTTCGTCTGAGTAAGCGCATTGCAGGTGCCAGTAAAATTAATAAAGAATCGGCACGCAACGCGGTGTTTGATGAGATCGCACTGGACATCGCCAAATCCATGATGGAAGTGGAACAGCGCAGCCGCTATCAACCGAAAATTGAGTACCCAGAAATCCTGCCTGTTAGTCAGAAGAAAGATGACATTGCAGACGCCATTGCTCGTCACCAAGTGGTGATTGTGGCGGGTGAAACGGGCTCAGGTAAAACCACTCAGCTACCAAAAATCTGCGCCGAATTAGGCCGTGGTAAGTTTGGTTTGATTGGCCATACTCAGCCACGCCGCTTAGCGGCACGCTCGGTGGCCAATCGCATTGCCGAAGAGATGGAAACGCAACTGGGTGATTTTGTCGGCTATAAAGTTCGATTTAACGACCAAATCTCTGAAAATACTCAAATTAAATTGATGACAGACGGTATCTTGCTGGCCGAGATCCAACACGACCGTTTCCTCAATCAATATGACACCATCATCATTGATGAAGCGCACGAACGCAGCCTGAATATCGATTTTATCTTGGGTTATTTGAAAGAGTTGCTGCCACGTCGTCCTGATCTGAAAGTCATCATCACGTCGGCAACCATTGACCCAGAGCGATTCTCCAACCACTTTGGCGGCGCGCCGATCATTGAAGTGTCAGGACGGACTTATCCTGTGGAAACGCGCTACCGTCCGTTAGGTGGCGAAACCGAAGACGATCGTGACCAACTTGAAGGCATCTTTGACGCGGTTGACGAGCTGTGCGACGAAGGCTTGGGTGACATTCTTATCTTCATGAATGGTGAGCGTGAAATTCGCGATACCGCAGATGCGCTGGCCAAACGTAAGCTCAAAGATACTGAGATTGTGCCGCTTTACGCGCGTCTTTCTGCGGGCGAGCAAAATAAAATCTTCCAGCCGCATACTGGCCGCCGCATTGTCTTAGCGACCAACGTTGCTGAAACCTCGTTAACCGTGCCGGGCATCAAATACGTGATTGACCCTGGTACCGCGCGTATTAGCCGTTACAGCTATCGCACCAAAGTACAGCGACTGCCCATTGAGCCGGTTTCTCAAGCCAGTGCCAACCAGCGAAAAGGTCGTTGTGGTCGTGTGCAAGAAGGTATCTGTATTCGTCTCTACTCTGAGGACGATTTCAATTCGCGTCCGGAGTTTACCGATCCTGAAATTCTGCGCACCAACTTAGCGTCGGTTATCTTGCAGATGACCGCGTTGGGCCTTGGCGACATTGAAGCGTTCCCATTTGTTGAAGCGCCAGATAAACGCAATATTCTTGATGGTGTACGCTTGCTTGAAGAGTTGGGCGCCATCAACAGCAACGCCAAAGATCCGAAAAAACGCCTCACCGCGGTGGGCAAGCAGTTGGCTCGTTTGCCGATTGACCCTCGCTTAGCGCGCATGGTGTTGGAAGCGCCAAGATTTGGTTGTTTGAAAGAAGTCATGATCATTGCAGCGGCCTTGTCGATTCAAGACCCGCGTGAGCGACCTTCAGACAAACAGCAATCGGCAGATGATAAGCATCGTCGCTTCTACCATGAAGATTCTGATTTCCTCACCTTTGTGAATGTGTGGAATCACATTCAGAAGCAACAAAAAGCGTTGTCGGGCAACCAGTTCCGTCGTCAGTGCAAAGACGATTACCTCAACTACTTGCGTGTGCGTGAGTGGCAAGATGTTTACTTCCAAATCCATCAATCGATGCGTGAGATGGAGTTCAAGCTCAATAGTGAACCCGGTTCTTACGATGCGGTGCACAGCGCGATTTTGACTGGCCTGTTATCGCATATTGGGATGAAAGATCAGGAGAAAAATGAGTATCACGGCGCACGCAATGCCCGTTTCCATATTTTCCCTGGCTCTGGTCTGTTTAAGAAACAGCCAAAGTGGGTGATGTCGGCAGAGCTGGTCGAAACCTCGAAACTGTGGGGCCGAATTATTGCCAAGATTCAACCAGAATGGATTGAACCACTGGCGAAGCATTTGATTAAACGTAGCCACAGCGAGCCCCATTGGTCGAAGAAGCAAGCGGCCGTGATGGCGTACGAAAAAGTGATGCTCTATGGTATTCCGATTGTGCCTAAGCGCTTGGTGAATTATGGCAATATCGATGCGTCAGTGAGCCGTGAGATCTTCATTCGCAGTGCGCTGGTGGAAGGAGATTGGGAGACCAAACACGCTTTCTTCAAACAAAACCGTAAATTGCTGCTCGAAGTGGAAGAGCTGGAGCACAAATCTCGTCGTCGCGATATTTTGGTCGACGACGAAGAGCTGTTCCAATTTTACGATCAACGCGTCGGTACGGAAGTGGTCTCTGGACGCCATTTCGACACCTGGTGGAAGCAAGCATCGAAGAAAGAGCCTGAGCTGCTGAACTTTGAAAAAGAGATGCTGTTCAAAGGCGATGCAAGCCACGTGACGGATTTGGATTACCCGAATTTCTGGCATCAGAATGGCTTGAAACTCAAGTTGAGCTACCAGTTTGAGCCGGGTGACGACAGCGACGGCGTCACGGTACACATTCCATTGCCGATTTTGAACCAAATCGATCCGGCAGGTTTCGACTGGCAAATCCCGGGCTTGCGTCATGAATTGGTGGTGAGCTTGATTAAGTCGCTACCGAAGACGCTGCGCAAAAACTTTGTGCCTGCGCCAAATTATGCCGATGCATTTTTATCGCGCGTTACTGCAATGGAAATGCCGTTGCTCGATGCTTTAGAGAAAGAGCTACGTCGCATGACCGGGGCGACGGTGCTGCGTGAAGATTGGAAACTGGATCAAGTTCCTGACCATCTGAAAGTCACTTTCCGTGCGGTTGATGAAAGAAATCGTAAACTGAAAGAACACAAAGATCTTCATGAGTTAAAAGAAAGCTTAAAAGAGAAGGTGCAAGAAACCTTATCGAAAGTGGCGGATGACGACATCGAGCAACAAGGCTTACACACATGGAGCTTTGGTGAGTTGCCACAGGTATATCAGCAGAAACGTGGCGGTTATCAGGTTAAGGCGTTCCCTGCGCTGGTTGACAACAAAGACAGCGTAGAAATCAAGCTCTACGAAACCGAGCAAGAGCAAATCAGTGCGATGCAAGCCGGTCAACGCCGTTTGATCTTGTTGAATGTGCCATCGCCGATTAAGTATCTGCATGCGAACTTGCCGAACAAATCGAAGCTGGGCCTATACTTTAACCCCTATGGCAAAGTGCTTGATTTGATCGACGACTGCATTGCTTGTGGCGTTGACAAGCTGATTGAAGAGCAGGGTGGCTTAGTTTGGGAGCCAGAAAAATTTGAAGCGTTGAAGGAACACGTGCGCGCAGAATTGGGCGACACGGTGGTGGATATCGCCAAGCAAGTGGAAACGATTTTGACCACGGCCTTCAACATCAACAAAAAGCTCAAAGGTAAGATTGATTTCACCATGGCATTTGCTCTGTCGGACATCAAAGCGCAAATCGAAGGTCTGATCTTCAAAGGCTTTGCCACGGAATGTGGTTGGAAACGACTGCCAGACATCTTGCGTTACATGAAAGCGATTGAGCGTCGAATGGAAAAACTGCCTATCGACCCGAACAAAGATCGCTTACATATGTTGAAGATTGAGTCGGTAGTCAAAGACTACAAAGAGCTATTGAACAAGATTCCGAAAGGATTAGCGGTACCGGAAAATGTGAAAGAGATTCGCTGGATGATCGAGGAGCTGCGAGTCAGTTTCTTTGCTCAGCAGCTCGGAACACCTTATCCGGTCTCCGATAAACGGGTAAAAAACGCTATAGAAGCTTGCTAATTCGTTGTTTGCGGTAGGCATATAAATTGCAGACGCTATAATAACGGATATTGATATGTCGGTCAGGTGGCAAAACCATGCCACCTGAATGACTGACTAGTAAACAAGAGAAGGTTAACAATGAAAAAGACTCTTTTAGCACTAGCGCTTATCGGCGCGTCATCAACTGCGATGGCAGATTCATGGATTTACGGCGGTGCGAGTGTAGGTCAGTCTGACTACAAAGGCGAAAGCGACACGTCTTACTCACTGCATGTAGGTACAGGTATTCTACCTATCATCGGTATTGAAGGTGGTATCACTCAACACGGTACATTTGAGATTAACAATCGTGATACAAAACTAAGCTCTTTTTATGCAGCGCTAAAACCAAGCATCGATTTTGGTCCACTGCACATTTGGGCAAAAGGTGGTTTGCACTCATGGGACAAAGAAGTAACGGGTCTTTCTTCTGCAAACGATGACGGTGTTGATGTGATGTTTGGTGTGGGCGCTGAATACTTTATCTTTGGTCCACTTTCTGTCGGCGCAAGCTACATGAACTACACCATGGACAAAGACGATGTGGGTACTTTCTCACTGAACGCGACGCTACACTTCCTATAAGCTGACGCGAAATTGTTCCTATAAACCGCTACCTTGTTAGCGGTTTATTTTTATCCCCACTTTCTCAAAACGTGCTTCCACCAAGGGTTGTTCATCCTGATACCACTCCTTTGGCATGGCGTTTTCTAACCCCGCTTTTTTCAGAATCGCGTGTTCATCTTTGGTGATCACAGTGTAGTGCAGCCATTGCTCAAACAGCGACTTCAGCGATAGCAAAGAGATCTGCTCATGGTCTTTCCAGTGGGCTTTCAGCAAACCGACGATGCTCTGCTCAGGCACGAGTGGCTCAATAACACATTGCTTAGTGGTGACAACTGAAACCGAACGAGGCAACTTTTCTCTTGCTAAGTGCCAATCTGGCTTGCCTTGACGCGTGAGCAACTGGTGCTGATAGCAATAATAAGGGAAAAGGAAGCGTTCGATGGCGTGCCAACGTTCCGCTTTCACTTCTAACAAGATGTGCTGCAGTTCTATATCGGTGTCGTACATAAGTGCGATGTGGCTTAATAGTAAACTCGGATTGGATGGGCTTATTGTAACGCAGATTTGAGCATCGAATAGGCATGGTGGACAAAAAGAAAAGTTGCAACTGTACGTTGCCCTAGAGTAGGGTCTCACTCAAATTGGATTAAAAAGCAATACAAGCTGTGGAGGGAAGATGGCAGAGTACAAAGCAAAAATCGTGTGGCAGCGTCAGGGAAGCGAAGTGTTCTCAGACAATCAATACAGCCGAGGTCACATGTGGGAATTCGATGGTGGTGTGCAGGTACCTGCGTCGGCATCGCCACATGTGGTGCCACTGCCGCTTTCTGTGGCAGAAAATGTCGATCCTGAAGAAGCGTTTGTTGCTGCTCTTTCAAGTTGCCACATGCTAACGTTCCTTGGTATTGCCGCAAAACAGCGCTACGTGATTGATGAGTACGTTGACGATGCGGTGGGATTCATGCAAGAAAATGAGCAGGGTAAAATGTGGGTAGCCAAAGTCACTTTGCGGCCTCAAATTCGTTTTTCCGGTGACAAGCAGCCTGATCGGCAAGCGTTGGAAAAACTGCATCATTTAGCGCATCAGCATTGCTTTATTGCCAATTCAGTGAAAAGTGAAGTAGTGACAGAGTTTTAGTGATCACAATTGAGTTTCGTGGCTACAGTGAAAAGAGTTGACGGAACTTACTCAGTTGGCGTCGAGAAACTTCCACTTTATCCCCACTATGTAACGTTAAGACTAAGGCACCGGAGCTGCAGAGCTCGGTCGCGATGATGTGGGAAAGCTGCACAATTTCGCTGCGGTTTGCTCTAAAGAAAGCCTCTTCGGGTAAGCGTAATTCAATGTTTGCCAGTGTTTTGGATAGCATGGGGCGATTTTGTCCAAAGTGGACTTGAGTGTAGTTACCTTGTGCTGAAAATTTTTCAATATTGGCCAATGGGACGAACCAACAACGAGTGCCATCTTTGACAAAAATTTTTTGCTCGATACTTAAGATGGTTTCTTTGTTATTAACACATTGAGGAAGGCGAGCACACGCCTTCTTTAATCTCTCAACAGAAAAAGGCTTGAGTAAGTAGTCAACAGCATCTCTTTCAAAAGCATCGACCGCATACTGGTTGTATGCGGTGGTAAAGACAACATGGGGTGTCGACGTTAACTCGTAAAGCAATTCAAAACCGTTGCCATCGGGTAAATCGATATCCAGAAACAACACATCTATCTCTTGTTCACTCAAGATCACTCTTGCTTCGTTCAGACAACTGGCTTCATACATAACACTAATTGGCATCACTTCCACAAGCTGAGTTCGCAACTCAAGGCGAGCTAGGCGAGAATCTTCGACGATGAGTACGCGATACATGTTTATTCCTTGTTCGTGATACGAATGGTAGCGACTACCATAGAATCGACTTGTTTAAGCTGGATAACGTGCCGACTTGGATAGAGCAGTGCCAGGCGAGTTCGAATATTTCTCAATCCAACACCACCTCGTAAATCATTTAGTACACCAGGGTTGGTTACTTCTATTAGTAAGCTATCCGTTTGAGCTTCGATGTGGATTTGGATGTTTCCGCCAGAAGGGTGCTGAGCAATACCGTGTTTAATGGCGTTCTCGATGATCAACTGAAGAAGCATTCTCGGCACAATCCAAGATTGAGTGTCTCCTCGAATGTTTTCTTCAACTTGCAGGCGTTGTTCATACTGCAATTTACAAAGATTGATAAAACCATGGCAGAGTGAAAGTTCTTCATCAAGTGTCCATTCAGACTCTGCCTCCACGGCCAATAAAGAACGTAGTACTTCAGAAAGCGAAGTGAGGCTGTCTCGTGCTTTGTTTGGGTTTTCAAGGATCAAAGCACGTATGTTGTTAATGGCATTGAAAACAAAGTGAGGGTTTAATTGATTGAGCATCAACTCCATTTGAGCATGGTGTAACTGAGTATCAAGCTCTGCTTTCTCAAGCTGTATTTGCTTTAGCGTGCGATGACGTTTGATCAGCAAATAGGTCATTGACCAACAAAATGTAAAGAGAAAAAGCGTTGGCCATACCGCCAAAATTTGCAGATGACTCTGCGGTAATATTTGCTCAAACAGAAGCATTTGCGCCGGATAAAGGATGAGTGCAATGACGATGTTAGCCATAATAGACGCAGCTACCGAACCAGATAGCGCGTAAAGAAACGAGCTGCCGATCTTGGTCTCGTTTTTGTTTTGGTAAAAAGAACGCATCCATCCAGAGGCAACCAGCAAAGCAAGCAGCAGGGCGAGGGCATTCGCCAACTCAAAAGGTTGAAAGCCAAGCAGAGCACTTCTTGTAATGATGTTAATGAAACTAAAGCCACCCCAAATACTGAGTTGGATAAACCAAAATTTTTGGTTATTGGTTAACGACATGGCAGAACTCCTTTTTCGCCACCACTCACTTCCCCCATTTGAGTCGTGAGGGTGATTTTATAAACTTTGATGATGCAAGCAACGTTACATGTGTAAATCTATGTTATGCATCAATAATTCTTGGTGAAGGCTACATAGCTGATGGGGTTACTCTCCCCGAGACCAACTCGGTCTTTCACCTTTCCAATAACAAAAAGCAATCAGTAGGGCTGTTTGAATCAATATGCACAATGCCCAAGTAAAGGGCTCACTTTGCGGATGAAAGTAGGATGAAGTGATGTAGAGCGCGACACAATAGCTTCCCAATACCATCCAACCTTGCCAAGTCGTCGGAACACCCCAACCCCAGCCATAGCGTCTTTTCGGAAACCAAACGGTTTTGTTCTTCATGTGTTGACCTCACAAAATGGGTTTGTGGTGACAACATAGCAGCAGCGGTATTTAGGTTGCGAAGAAAAGGGACGAGCGGTAAAAAAACTGAGTAAACGGCAAAAGAGAACCATGCTTAATGATGAGCATAGGGGAGATAAAAAAAGAGGCGATGAAATCGCCTCTTAGAAAGATCAGATTGCCAGCGGCATTTCATTGGAAGAATCAGGTTTACGATAAACCAAACGCAGTCCTAACATCGCAAGGATGGACATTGCGAGCATGAGGCAGCCAAGAGGCAGTTGATCTTGGGCTGGGAACAAGGAGGCGATTAATGTCGCGATACCGGCTCCTAGATTTTGCATACCGCCCAAAATAGCGCCACCGGTTCCCGCGTGATAAGGGAAAGGAGCCAGTGCTCCCGTGGTCGCCGCTGGGAACAAAATGCCTGCGCCAAGGAAGTAAATCGTCGCACCACCGACCAACGTCAGTGCCGTTGTTTGACCAAACAGACCTGGAATCAGCACCACGGCTGCGCCGATCAGTATTGCGACCAAGCCAACGTTCAGAGCACGCTTTTCTGAGCGACGCTGAGCAATGTAGCTAGATAAGCCCGCACCAATCAGATAGCCCGGGATCGGCAATACAAATAAAATGCTGACGATAGTCGCAGGCAGCCCTAGCACACCGCCTAATAGCACGCCAGCCGCTGCCTCAAAAACCGCCACACCGGCAAAGGTGGCGACTAAGCAAAGTAAATAACCTTGGAAACGTTTGTTGGATAAAACGTAGTGGTAGCTGCGAGCAACAGACTCGTGTTTACGTTTTTCTTTTGGCAACGTCTCCATCATGCTGGTCATCATGGTAATAATGACCGCAATAGCAAATAGTGCCAAAAACAAATAGCTTGAACGCCAGCCAAAGGTTTCCGTCAGCACGCCACCCAATACAGGAGCCATCAGCGGTGAAAAGATCACGCACATGCTGATCAAACTGTTGGCACGATGTAATTCTGCGCCTTCAAAACAGTCACGAGTCAGGGTACGAGACATCGCACCACCACAACCGATCCCCAAGCCTTGAACGAAGCTACCGACAAGGAACCAAGTGTACTCGTGTGCAAACAGTGACAGCATAGTGCCGGCAATGTAAACCAGCAGACCGGCGATGATGATCGGCTTACGGCCAAGGCGATCCGACAGTGGACCATAGACAAATTGCGACAATCCGTAAGGGATCAAATAGCACGCCATGACAGCCTGCAGTGCAGCAGGCGATACCAAAAACTCACTGGCCATGTGACCGATTGATGGCACGTACATGGTTTGAGTCATTTGACCCACAGCGGTCAAAATAGCGATCAAAAAGGTAAGCTTGGCTAATGGAAATGACGCGGACATCTGCGCAAATTCTCCGGCTAAATTAAAAACGAAAAAGACCATGACAGATCGGTAAAGACTGCCAAATAATGAGTTTTATAGGGATTTACGGCGCGAGATATTAGTCGTTGATGGCATTGTGATCAATCTGAAAATGTGATCTTAAGCAAGATAAAAATCTATCATTTGCATTAGAAAAATTAATGATTATTTTTTATTTAACGACCCGTTCATTAGTGATTCCTTGGTTTGAGATAACAAAGAGACGGGGTGAGGAGCAGGTAGAATAGCCTTAGGGTTGTTAGTGGGGTACATGGAAAGTAAGCATAAAAAAATCCGATAAACAGGGTTTATCGGATTTCGTTATTTTGCGTTAGAGTGTTTGCTTAGAACTCTGAATCAAACTCTTTATTCGCCGCCCAAGCGTACATCAGTTCCAACGCGATGGTTGCGCCAGCCAGTGCGGTCAAATCGCTTTGATCGTACGGAGGAGAGACCTCCACCACATCCATACCAACGATGTTAACGTCTTTCAAGCCACGGATGATTTTCAAAATCTTGTCCGAGTTCAAGCCACCGCACACAGGCGTACCGGTGCCAGGGGCAAAAGCAGGATCCAGACAGTCGATATCAAACGTCACATACACTGGCTTGTCTGCCACGATGCGACGGATATCCGCAAGGATCTCATCCACGCTCATGTCGTTTGCTTGCATCGCATTGATAACGTTAAAGCCATGACCTTGTTGCTTGTACTCAGTACGAATACCCACTTGTACCGAATGCTTAGGAGAGATCAACCCTTCTTTGGGCGCATGGTAGAACATGGTGCCGTGGTCATAGCTGCTGCCGTTTGCGTACGTGTCGGTGTGCGCATCGAAGTGGATCAATGCCATTTCACCGTAGTGTTTTGCATAAGCGCGCAGAATAGGCAGCGTGATGAAGTGATCACCACCTAGGCCAAGCATTGTTTTGCCGCTTTTTAGAATCGCAGAGGTGGCTGCTTCCATACGGTAAGTGAAGTCTTCTGCATCACCACAATCGAAGACAAGATCGCCACCGTCAATCACCTTCACCTTTTTAAATAGGTTGAAATCCCATGGGAATTTCTTACCTTCCCATGCAAGATTCACCGATGCACGACGGATCGCATCTGGGCCCATACGCGCACCAGGACGACCAGAGGTTGCCATGTCTAGCGGTGCGCCAAACACAACGAGGTCTGCATCAGCCGCAACAGGATCTTTTACATACGGGCGACGCACAAAACTCATTGAGTTGGAGTAAAGCGAATAATCAGTTTTAGTAAACAAATCATTCATTTAGAAGTCCTCTAAATAGGTGTAACCAGACAAGCCTTGCTCAAGCTCTGCCAGGATTTGTTGTTGTTCGTTTTCGTCTACTCGTTGTGATACGAGCGACTGATAGTTTTTGCGGATTTGATCGACGTCGATATGTACGTAGCGCATCATATCTTCCACGGTATCGCCTTCATTGATGAAATCGATATTGATCTCACCTTGGTCACCGACATTGACAACCGCACTGTGTGTGTCGCCAAACAGGTTGTGCATATCACCCAAGATTTCTTGATACGCACCCACTAGGAAGAAACCCATTAAATATGGTTCATCTGCATTCCAAGCGGGTACTGGAAGGGTACTTTCAATACCTTGTCCATCTACATAAGCGTCAATCGCACCATCAGAGTCACAGGTGATGTCGAGCATCACTGCACGACGATCCGCCGCGTTTTGTAAGCCAGAAAGTGGCAGAACAGGGAAGACCTGCTCAATACCCCAAGCGTCTGGTAATGATTGGAACAGAGAGAAATTGACGAAAAACTTATCGGCCAAACGCTCTGTCAGCTCATCAAGAATTGGGCGATGGAAGCGGTTTTTCGTGCTCATCAAGCGGTTCAATTCATAGTAGATACGCAGCGATGTTTGTTCTGCCCACGCGCGATGCTCAAGGGTTAGTACCCCAGTGGCAAACTGTGAGTGCACTTCTGCCAAGTCACTTTGCGTGTCGTTGTAAATCTCAATCAACGCTCGGTCGTCAGTACCGTTGTGCAAGTTCAACCAGCTGCGCCACATGTTGTTCAGTAGAAGAGGGAAGTCTTCTTCTGGCTCGGTGACGGTTTCTGGTTTGTAAGCTTCAGTACCAATCACGTTTGAAATCAACACTGCGTGGTGCGCTGTTAGTGAACGGCCAGACTCAGAAATGATCACTGGCATTGGTTGCTTGTAATCTTTACACACGTCACCCACGGTATTGACGATATTGCGCGCGTACTCCACCAACCCATAGTTCATCGAGTTAGAAGATTGGCTGCGAGTACCATCGTAGTCAATCGCCAAACCGCCACCCACGTCGAAGTACGCGATGTTGGCACCCAACGTGCGCAGCTCACAATAGAAACGCGCTGATTCATTCACGCCATTACGCACATCGCGAATGTTGGCCATTTGTGAGCCAAGGTGGAAGTGAACGAGCTGCAGTGTGTCTAATTGGTTTTCTTGCTTCAAACGGCTGATCACATTCAGCACTTGTGATGCTGAGAGGCCGAACTTCGACTTCTCGCCACCACTGGCTTGCCATTTACCGGCGCCTTGTGAAGCCAGGCGAATACGGATGCCAAGACGTGGTGATACGCCTAAGCTTTTCGCTTCACGTAGCACGAGATCAAGTTCCGACATTTTCTCTAGAACGATGAACACCTTGTGGCCAAGTTTTTCACCGATCAATGCTAAACGGATGTACTCACGGTCTTTATAGCCGTTACAAACAATAACAGAGCTTGCGTGCTGTGCCATCGCCAGTACCGCTAGAAGTTCAGGTTTACTGCCTGCTTCTAGGCCTAGCTGTTTGGTTTCAAGTTGTGCCTGGCTGGCAAGAATCTCGTCTACCACTTCACGCTGCTGGTTTACTTTGATTGGGTAAACAAGCAGGTATTTATTTGGGTATTGATATTCATCAATTGCCTGGTTAAACGCGTCACAGATCGAATGCACACGTTGATGCAGAATTTGCGGAAATCGAACCAAAACAGGTAGATTGAGCTGACGCTCTTCTAATTGTTTAACGATTTGGCTTAACTGCACTTGGTGGGCGTTGTCACTACGTGGTGAAACGTACATCTCACCTTGGTCATCAATGCCATAGAAGCCTTGGCTCCAGTAGTGAACGTTGTAGTCGGCGCGAACGCGGTCTAATTTGGATGTTTGTTCCACATCTAATCTCACAGAGTCTATCCGCAATACTGCTACGGATATTAAGAACAAAACATGAGTGGAAAGTCCCTCTCATGGCCTGGCACGCAACGCGTGTTGCGCGAATTAACGGACAATTTACCACTTGAGTCTAATGAATAAAATCTATTATTACGACAATAGCTGCTTATTGAGACATAGGTAAAAATGGTAGCGAATTTTCATGGAGGAACAATGCATAAAGCGATCTTGTTTGATTGGGGGAATACCTTAATGAAAGACGATGCCAGCCAAACTGGAAAGATGAGGTATTGGGAACAAATTCAATTGATTAACGGAGCTAAAGAGGTGCTAGAGGCACTGAGTGAGCGCTACGATATCTACATCGCAACCGGAGCGGCTGATTCAACAATTGAAGATATTCATGCAACGTTTCAGCGAGGCGAAATCGATGTTTTTATCAAAGGATATTTTAATCGAGAAAACATTCCTTTTGCGAAAGGTTCAAGTGATTTTTATCTCGCCATTTCAGCCTCCCTTGGGCTAAAACCCAATCAGCTTTGCATGATCGGTGATAGCTTGCAAAAAGACATTCTACCAGCGAAAAAGGCTGGGTTAACCGCTGTTTGGCTGCAGGAGGAAGTGGGGCCGCACCCTTCAGGTATAGTGACGATTCAACACTTGCATCAACTTTGTGCGATTTTGCTGTAGCGCTTTGCTTGAGTCGGTGAATGAATCCAGTAAGTGGGCTGAAACACCACTTACTGGAGGATGGTGACGCCGTTTCTCTTAAGCGGCGACCATCTGCATTGCGAGGTCGCGACCGTTTCCTCGGATTCTGTCTATTTGGTCAACAAATGTCGCCGAAATGCACAGCAGTCTTGAATCGGGATGGTTAGCGAGAAAATGAGCTTTTTCATTCGAGTCTTTGAAATCGTCCCAGCTGCTGTTGATGGCTCTGGCAAAATGGATAATGCTGGCCAGTTTGGGTGAAACATCGGCTTCTCTCGGCTCATGGAAATGTTCAATGGCATCCGCCATCTCTTCTGGGAAGTTCCAACTGCGCGCAAGTTTTGCTCCAAGTGTGGGAGAAGAGACATTCAACAACTCCTCTTGGACGGTAATGGGGTCGGCCCCCTTGGCCACTCTTTGATTAATGACTAAAGCTTGTTCGGGGACCAGCGTGTGAATCATCAATTCGCCAATATTATGCAATACGCCAGTGGTGAAGGTCTCATTCACATCCATACCAGCTTCGGCCGCCAATTTGGACGAGATAACAGAGACTTCAAACGTGTCGGTCCAATATTGCTCCATGTCTAACGTGCTCACCTTTGGAAACGCGCTGGAGAGGACTGATGCCACGACTAACGTTCGTACCGGTCCAGTACCAACACGAATAAGCGCATCGTTGATTGTCGCAATCGTTTTTTTTCCGCCAAAGTGGGCAGAGTTGGCCATTCGCAATAGCCGTGCGCTGAGCACTTGATCCATCGATATCTTTTTGGCGAGCGCACCAAAGTTAACGTCTTCTTGGTTAACCATCTCCAGTAATTCTTGCAGAAGACTTTGAATACGTGGTAATTCATTTAATCGAGTTATTAATGCAGCCTGACTCATGTTCTGTCTCCTCAGTGCTCAGCGTAATGAGCGTTAGTCATTTGAATATAGGTCAGGTCATTTGATGTTTACAAAAAAGTAGATAATTCCGATGGTGGCCTTTGATACCTGTATGGGCAAGGTAATCAGAGCAGTGAATCTGCAGCGTTAAGCGCGCTTAGAAAAGCGCTTAAATCCCTTGGAAGTCAAACAATGAATAATCAGTGAGGCAAGGATGAACATTGGAATTTATATTTATGATGAGGCGGAGGTTCTCGATTTTGCAGGGCCGTTTGAAGTGTTTTCAACCGCCAACCGTTTTGGTGAACACCATTGGCAAGTCGCATTGATTGGCGAAACAGGTAAGCCGGTAAAAGGGCGAGGTGGCTTCTCTGTTCAGCCTCATTATTCCATTGACAATCACCCTCACTTAGATTTGCTTTTGGTTGTAGGGGGTGTTCATCGTGATGAAATCAAGAAGCTCAATGTTATCAACTGGATAGGTACAACAGCAATACGGGCGAATTTAGTCGCCTCCGTGTGTACCGGAAGCTTTCTGTTAGCGGAAACCGGCTTACTGGATGGCTTGGAAGTCACGACGCATTGGGAAGACATCGAAGATTTAAAACAACGTTACCCCAAGCTGACTGTTTTGTCGCAACGACGTTGGGTAGATAGCGGGAAATACACCACCAGTGGTGGCATTTCTGCTGGTATAGATATGAGCCTCTATTTGGTCGCCAAGTTGAAAGGCGAGGATTTGGCTCGTCAGACAGCCAAGCAAATGGAGTATCAGTGGAATCAAGAATGAGACAATACGTGACGAGTGTGGATGAAGCGCGTTTGCATTTGAGAATGCTTCACGGCAGCGATGATGCGCCATTGTTGGCCTTTGAATACGAAAATCGCTATTGGTTTGAGCGATTTATTACACCGAGAGAACCGTCGATATTTTCCGAGAAGGGGATACGAAAACACATTGACTACTGTTTGTCAGAGTATGGACATAAGCGAATGTTGCCGATGATTGTTGAATCGGATGAGGGTGCGATCGTGGGACGGGTCAACTTTCACGATATCAAGTTCAACCGTGGCGTTGCGACACTAGGTTATCGATTTGCTGAGAACGTGGCGGGCAAAGGCATTGCTACGCAAATGGTCAGCAAAGCGATGTCTGTATTGCAACGGCTCGGTTTTAGACGTGTGTTGGCGGTTGTTGCTTCAGACAACATTGCATCGCAAAGAGTGCTGGAAAAGTGTGGTTTTAGGCAAATGAACCTCATTGCAAACTATGTCATTTTGCATGGCCAGTCGGTCGACTGTTATCGGTATGAACACCAGTTTAAAGTGAGATAATTGCTCGCGTGATTAGATGAAATTTGATGAGATTGGGAACGATTGAATCGGTAAGGCAACAAAGAGGTCGCTTGTGCATGAAGGTAAAAATAGGTTATTGAGCACATTATTTATTACTAAATTAATATAAACAGTTGCGAAAGATTTTGAACTGGTTACAAATGTAGCCCAGAAATACTGACAATAGGGAAAGAAAAAATGCAAGATACCACTCCCGAGTATCTGTTGGCTGCTTTAAGACAGGCGATTAAAAGCAAGGGGCTGACATATCGAGAGTTGTCTGACAGGTTAGGAATACCTCTTTCTACGTTTAAAAGACACCTTTACAGCTCGAACATTTCGCTGGATAAATTGCTGGAATATTGCCGTGAGACAGATACTTCTTTAGAAGAGTTACAAAAGCTGGCAAATCAGTTAAAAGAAAACGATCAAAACTACTTTAGTCAAACCCAAGATGATGTGTTTTTTGAGTATCCCGAAATCTATGACTTTTATAGAGAGTTAAGACACTTACGTGATAAAAATGGCTTCAACTGGATGAGGGAAAAGCACGGTCTAGATGAAGCGACCACGCGTTCTTATTTTCATGCTTTAGAACTGCTGGGACTCATCAAGTTAGACGAGAAGTATGGCTTTAGCTTAGTCGGGCCGATGTACTACAGTTTTGCCGAAGAATCCAAGCTCAACAAAAAATACACCCAAATACTGATTGAGCAGACCATCGCGTTTCCTGATTGTGTCAAGGTTGGTTTATCGCGAATGAATCTGACCGATGACCAATTAAAAGCGGTGGGCAAAATAGTGGCGACAGAAGTGCTACGCTACCACAGCGAGAATATGGCGGATGGCAACTTCTCGGTGACAGATTTCAAAAATGTCATGTTGATCAGCAGTCCTCATGGCTCTTTGATGTTTTCAGACGGCATCGGCTCACTACCGCAAGATGTGCTAGAACAGATCAAAGATCGCATCGAGCAAGCAGGGGATAAACCTAGTTTGGCCCTCTAGTTACTCGCAAAAAATTACCCTTTCTTGGCCGATGCAAAATAGCCTTATTTTGCGTCGGCTTTTTATTGCGTCTTTGTATTGATGCTATGAATTTCATTTTGGTTTTATATTGATGAAGAGTGTTGACATGGATAAATTTAAAGCTATTATGACGAAGTGTCATTTGTGACGATTCGTCAAAAATGAGTGAGATTCCTTTAATAGGGATTCGTGTTACAATCGCAGCGGGAGTACGTCGATACGGAAGAGTGAATGATGTTTAGCTTTGGTTGTAAGAAAAGTGATGAGCAAAAAGGGTGTGGATTTTCGGCTGGAAAGACGAAAAAACAGCAAGCTATCGCTGATCGAGAAGTTGAATTAATTCTGTTAGCAAAAGCCATTGTACAGAAGGAAGGATTTGCCAACCTTACGATGGACAAACTAACAGCGGCCAGTCCGTACTCAAAAGGGACGATATACAATCATTTTTGCAGCAAAGAGGATGTGATTTTAGCGCTGTGTATTCATTCGCTAAAAAATGAAGCGCTTCTCTTTAATCGTACTGCAGCGTTTGAAGGTACGACGCGAGAAAAAATGATCGCTATGCATGTAGGTTACCGTATCTACTCGCGTCTAGAGCCTGTGTTATCGACCTGCGCCATCATGGCCAAAACACCATGGGTGCTAGAGAAAGCGTCGCCTGCGAGGGTGAATGAGTTAAATGAGCTTGAAGAGAAAGTGATTTCAGGTGCGGATGCTCTCGTGAGCTACGCGGCCGAAGTCGGCGATGTGAAGTTTTCACCCGCAGTGGGTTCTGATGCCATTGTATTTGCTAACTGGTCAATTGCATTTGGTTCGAATGCCTTGACGCAAAACGCATCAAACAGTCACTGTATCAGCCGCCTTCAAGATCCATTTACGGTGCTACATAACGCGAATTTGCTACTTGATGGACTCGGATGGAAGCCGCTTTCGAGCGAATGGGATTATCGCAAAACCTGGCGACGGGTAGAGCAAGAACTGTTTGCTGAAGAGATCGCTTATCTCGAATCTGTTGGTCGTTAAGGGGACCAAGCCAATCTTAGGATTGGTTTTTAAATCACACTAAGTGACGAATCGTCAAAAAATGAACTTGGAAAAACAAAACATAGGTTGTTCTTTGTTGATTCCAAAATTCTTCCTCTCTTAACCAGCATTTGCTGGTTTTTAAAGAGAGATTATTGACGAAACGTCACAAATGGAGAGTGTGATGAACCATCTTCAGCAGTCAACCAATGAACGCACTTCACTGCTCGCGTTCTCAACGCGGTTCAGTTTTTGGACCCTTATCATCAGCCTGATTGCCATTGTCGCGACTGCGATGGGGGCAAAAAATCTCTATTTTCGTGGGGATTACAATATCTTTTTTGATGGCAGTAATGCTCAACTACAAGCCTTTGATGAGATTCAAACCACCTTCGCGAAAACCGACAACATCGCGTTAGTCTTAGCGCCTAAAAGTGGCGATGTGTTTGACCAGCGCACACTGACTCAAATCCAAGAAATGACGGAACAAGCGTGGCAAGTCCCTTATTCAAGCCGTGTCGACTCGCTTGCCAACTACCAACATACCGAAGCGATAGACGATGATCTGCTGGTGGAAGATCTTCTTTATCAATCGTATCCACTTACAGCAGAACGCATTGCCAAGGTTCGCACGATTGCGATGTCAGAACCGCTACTGGTCAACGCTTTGGTCTCCGAAAAAGGCGATGTTGCGGTTATCAATATCACCATGCAAATGCCAGGGGTGAATGAAACTGCTGAAGTGAATGAGGTGGTCGCGTATGTCGAACAAATGCTCAGCCATTATCGCGCACAGTATCCTGATGTCACTATCTACAAAGCGGGTATTATCGCGATGAACCATTCGTTTGCGATGGCGGCGCAAAACGACAGCGCGACGTTAGTTCCGACAATGTTGTTGGTGATTTTGGTTTTTCTCACCCTCATGCTGCGTTCGTTTCTCAGTGTTTTGGCGACATTAGTGGTGATTATTGGCGCCATTGTTGCGACGTTAGGCATTGTCGGCTGGGCGGGGATGTTTTTGCATGTGGCCTCTGTGAATGTGCCGACACTGATCATGACATTAGCGGTGGCAGACTGTGTTCATGTCATTGCCAGCATGCGCCATTTTATGCGCCAGGGCATGCCGAAATCACAAGCGATTCATCGTAGTGTGACGCTCAATTTTGTGCCTATCATCATTACTTCAGTGACCACCGCGATTGGTTTCTTGATGATGAACATGTCTGATTCACCCGTGCTACGAGACTTTGGTAATTTGTCTGCGCTAGGGGTAATGATCGCGTGTGTGTTGTCCGTGAGTTTACTGCCCGCCTTGCTTAACCTGCTGCCAGTGCGTTTTAGTGCCAAACAAGCGGGTCAATCGTCATCGTCGGATATTATGGATAAGTTGGCGGATATTGTGGTGCACAGACGTAACGTTTTACTGCCACTTTCCATCGTGGTGATTGCAGGCAGTGCCGCTTTGATTCCTTACAACAAAGTCAACGATGAATCGGTCAAGTATTTCGATACCAGTAGCGAATTTCGACAAGCGGCCGATTTTATGGAGCAACGAATTAGTGGCATGACCACGATGAGCATTGCCATTAAAACGCATCAATCACAAGGGATTGCCAGTCCGGAATTCTTAGCGGCTTTGGGCGAGTTCACCCAATGGCTACGCGAGCAGCCTGAAACGGACCACGTGGCATCGCTGTCGGACATCTATAAGCGCCTAAACAAAAACATGCACGGTGATGATAATGCCTATTACGCATTGCCGGCAGAGCGTGAGTTGGCCGCGCAGTACTTGCTTCTCTACGAAATGTCATTGCCATTTGGCCTAGATCTGAATAACCAAGTCAATGTCGACAAGTCTTCCGTCAAACTGCAATTGACTGTGAAAAACTTAGGCAGCGTCGAGTTGGTGGCCTTGGAAGAGCGCATCTACCAATGGTTTGCCAGCCATGCGCCGCGATATCAAGTGGTGGCATCAAGCCCATCGCTGATGTTTGCTCATATCGGTGAAACGAATATGGCCAGCATGCTGTCTACCTTGCCGATTACCTTAATCCTCATCTCAGCATTGATGATTTTTGCTCTGCGCTCATGGCGACTTGGGGTAATCAGCTTGGTTCCGAATATTGCCCCAGCGGTGATTGGTTTTGGTCTTTGGGCGTTGATCTCCGGTGAAATCAATTTAGGTCTGTCGGTTGTGGTGACTCTGACGCTTGGCATTGTCGTCGATGATGCAGTCCACTTCCTTGCCAAGTATCAGCACGCACGCAAAGCAGGGCAAAACTCAGAGCAGGCAGTGCGATATGCCTTTCATACTGTCGGGCGTGCTTTGTGGATCACCACCGTCGTGTTAGTGGCCGGGTTTTCGGTGTTGGCCATGTCGCAATTCCGCCTCAACTCAGATATGGGGCAGTTAAGCGCCATCGTTATTTTCGTCGCTTTGGTGATCGACTTCGTTCTATTGCCATCGTTACTGATGCGATTTGATACAGCGGAATACGCGCAGTTGGAAGCCGCTCAAGAGCCGAACACAACACCCATTCAACCGAATCAAGCATAATAAGGACATCAAGATGAAAAAACTCAGCTTACAAAAACTCAATACGATGGCGGTGGTGGCGGCTTTGTTTATCGCACTATCTGCTGCACTGGGAGTCACGCCAGCAATGGCCAATGATCAAGTCAAAGGACTAGAAATCGCCAAGGAGCGCAAGCAGCGTGACCTTGGTTGGGGGGACTCGGTCGCGACCATGGAAATGCTCCTCAAAAATGCACAAGGCGAAAGTAGCCTTCGTTTGATGCGTTTGAAGTCGCTGGAGGTCGAAGCCGATGGTGACAAAGGGCTCACCATCTTCGATGAGCCAAGAGACGTTCAAGGTACGGCGTTTCTCAACCATTCTCACATCAGCGATGCGGACGATCAGTGGCTCTATTTACCAGCGCTTAAACGGGTGAAACGTATTTCGTCACGCAATAAATCCGGTCCTTTTATGGGCAGTGAGTTTGCCTATGAAGATCTCAGCTCGTTCGAGCTGGAAAAGTACCGTTTTGCCTATTTGGGTGATGAATCGATAGATGGAGAAAACGCATTTGTCATCGAACAAGTGCCAACGGATGAAAACTCGGGCTATACGCGCCAACTGGTCTGGCTGGATCAGCAACATTATCGTCCTTTGAAGATGGAGTTCTATGATCGCAAAAATGCGTTACTCAAAACCCTCGTGTTCAATGAGTACCAGCAATACCTCAATCAATACTGGCGAGCCCATAAAATGACGATGGTGAATCATCAAACAGGCAAAAGTACAGAACTGACGACCAATGCAATGGCGTTTCGAACGGGCTTAACGGAAAGCGATTTCGAGCAAAACGTGCTGAAACGCATCAAGTAATGGGATCGATACATGAAGAAAACCATCGTTAAGGGAGGCCAGTTGCTGGCCTCAACGCTGCTTGTCACCGCAGCGTTACCATGTTTTGGCATTGAGCTCTCGGGCAGCGCAAGTCTTGAACATAGGCAGTTCTTTTCATCAGGGTTACAAGGCCAAGACAAAGGCCAAAGTTCTTTGGTATTCGAACCTGAATTTTATTGGCAGCAAAGTGAGGGTAATGGCCGTTTTACTTTTATTCCATTTTATCGTTGGGATGCGGTGGATGAAGAGCGCTCTCATGGCGATATACGCGAAGCACTCTACCTCAATTATTGGGGAGATTATGAGCTCAGAGCAGGCGTCGGCAAAGTGTTTTGGGGGGTAACGGAATCGGCGCATTTAGTGGATGTGATTAACCAGACCGATGCGGTTGAATCGGTAGATGGCGAAGCCAAATTAGGACAGCCGATGGTGCATGTGACGGTCGTAAAAGAGTGGGGAACAACAGATTGGTTTGTGCTGCCGTATTTTCGTGAGCGAACGTTTTCAGGCGAAGAGGGCAGGTTAAGGCCTAATCCGCCCATTTCTCAAGATGCGTTATATCAATCTTCGCAAGCGGAGAAACACACCGATTTTGCCTTTCGATATAGCAAAATGCTTGGAGATTGGGATGTCGGAGTCAGCTATTTTAAAGGCACCAATCGTGATCCCTACTATCGTTTGGATGGGGGAGAGATAAAACCGTACTACGTACAAATGTCTCAAGTTGGCATTGATATCCAAGGTATTGTCGGAGATTGGCTGTGGAAGCTTGAGAGCATTTACCGAGATAGTGACGATCACCACACCGGTGTTGTGACCGGTTTTGAATACACATGGGTAGGCGTGTTGGACTCCGTCGTTGATATCGGCTTTATTGCGGAATACTTGTATGACAGCCGAGGAAACAATGCTCAGACGATAGGGCAAAATGATGTTTTTGCAGGGCTACGTTTTGCCTTTAATGATGAGGATGGCACCGAACTCTTAATGGGTATAACTCAAGATCTTGATAATAGTGACGTATACAACGCCAAGCTTGAAGCGAGCAGCCGAATTAACAATCAGCTCAAGTGGCGTATCGATGCATGGCTGTTTGAGAATGAAACCCCGAATGACCTGCTATACTTTGGTCGTAAAGATGACTTTATTGAATTTTCATTAGATTACCATTTTTGAATATAACTAACTGATTTTTAGCGTTATATTTTCGATATTGATTGAGGTGGATTATTGGTTTTGTTTTTGTGATACCGATTCAAATTAGATCCACCTCATTTTTTCAACATTTCCATAAAGCTCTTTCACTATATTCACTATAAAATCCCTCGAAAAATGAGTGGATTTAGAGTGTTCACGAAAAACGGACACATTTTAAAGGGCTGTCAATTGAACTCATTCAAATGGGATAAAAACTTTGAAACGGGCATCACAGATGTTGATGAGCAACATCAATATTTGGTGGGTTTTATCAACCGATACGGTGAGCTGATTTCAGAAAATACGATATCAATACAAGACATTCAAATGGCATTGTTTGAGCTGTCGCGTTACGCCGAGTTTCACTTCAAAGAAGAAGAAAACTTGATGCGTAACGCGGGTGTCTATCACGAGCATTTGCAATACCATATCAAAATTCATCGCGCTTTCATGTCTGACATCATGGGCATGCAGAGCTTTATCTCGGAAGAAAACAAAAAATCCGCAGAACAATTACTGCATTTTCTGATTCATTGGTTGGCTTATCATATTTTGGGTATTGACCAAAATATGGCGAGACAAGTGGAAGCGATTAAATTAGGGATGTCACCGCAACAAGCCTATGAACAAGAAGAACGGAAAAGTAATTCTTCGACTCAGCCGCTGCTTGATGCGTTGAACGCGTTATTTAATCAAGTCTCGGAGCGTAACCGAGAGTTGTTGTCGCTTAATCAGTACCTTGAACAAAAAGTGGAGGAGCGCACACGGCAGCTGGTTGAAGCCAATAAACAACTGGAAGTGCTCTCTTATACCGATTCTTTGACTAAGTTGCCTAACCGTCGCTGCGCCATCCAAACACTTAAAGAGCTGTGGAATGATGCTTCTTTGGCTGACGCGCCGTTGGTGTGTATCATGATTGACGCGGATTACTTTAAACAAGTGAACGACAGTTGCGGCCATGAAGCTGGTGATGTGGTGTTGAAAGAGTTAGCGCACACGCTGAAACACAGTTTCCGCAGTGACGATATTGTTTGTCGTTTGGGTGGAGATGAGTTTTTGGTGATCTGTCCAAATACCGATTTAGCGGGCGGTTTGCATGTCGCTGAGCTTGTACGTCAACAAGTGAACAATTTGCTTATCCCGACAGGCTTGGAACCATGGCGCGGCAGCATCAGTGTCGGGGTGGCAGAAAGAACGCCCGCGATGAGCACCTACACAGAGTTAATTCAAGTCGCGGATGATTCTGTCTATCGCTCTAAGCATCATGGTAAAAATTGCGTTAACGCGACTCAATTCAACTCTTAATATGCTCAATTCGTCTCTGGGCCATCTTGATTCAGAGACGAACTAGCGCTTATCTTTTTGTTCACTTCGCCTCTTTTTCAGCCAAATGCCATTAATCGGATTTCTGGGATTTTGTCCTCTTTTGATATTTGGCGTCTTTTTACTCAATAACCTCTTCTTTTAATAATTCAATTTGGCATTAGAGACGGGTTTAGCTACTATGTACAGCTATCAAAAAAGTACCAATTACTCCCTTATGGACACTACCAGAAGGTAGATGAGGAAACGATGCAACATCTACAAGAGATCATTGCTAACGCGAATGCTGCGATTGATGCCGCACAGTCGCTTGTCGCACTCGATGAAGTGCGAGTTCAGTATCTAGGTAAAAAAGGCGAGCTAACGACTCAACTACAAAGCCTAGGTAAACTTCCACCAGAAGAACGCCGCGAAGCTGGTCAAGAGATCAACAAAGCCAAAGAGGCTGTTCAACACGCTTTAGCTGTGCGTAAAGACGCACTACAAAAAGCGGAATTGGAAGCAAAACTGTCTTCAGAAACCATCGACGTGACCCTACCTGGTCGTCGCATCGAAAATGGTGGTCTTCACCCAGTTACGCGTACAGTTGAGCGTATTGAACAGTTTTTTGGTGAGCTAGGCTTTAACGTTGAGTCTGGCCCAGAAATCGAAGATGCATTCCACAACTTCGACGCATTGAACATCGCAGCGGATCACCCTGCGCGTACAGACCACGATACCTTCTTCTTCAATCCAGATTTGATGTTGCGTACCCATACGTCTGGCGTACAGATCCGTACGATGGAAAATGGTAAACCACCATTCCGTTTCATCGCACCAGGCCGTGTATACCGTAACGATTACGACCAAACGCACACGCCAATGTTCCACCAAGTGGAAGGCATGCTGGTGGATGAAAACGTGAATTTTGCACAGCTAAAAGGCATCTTGCACGATTTCCTATGTAACTTCTTCGAAGAGGAAGTTGAAGTCCGTTTCCGTCCGTCTTACTTCCCATTCACTGAGCCTTCAGCAGAAGTGGATGTAAAAGGTAAAAACGGTAAATGGTTGGAAGTGCTAGGCTGCGGTATGGTTCACCCGAACGTACTTCGTAGCGTTGGCATCGATCCTGAAAAATACTCTGGTTTCGCATTCGGTATGGGTGTTGAGCGTCTAACCATGCTTCGTTATGGCGTGAACGACCTACGTTCGTTCTTCGAGAACGATCTTCGTTTCCTAAAACAGTTCAAGTAATCCAGAGGTTTAAGCACAATGAAATTCAGCGAATCTTGGCTTCGTGAGTGGGTAAACCCTGCGGTTACTACTGACGAGCTTACTCACCAAATCACTATGGCCGGTCTAGAGGTAGACGATGTTCTTCCTGTAGCAGGCACTTTTAACGGTGTTAAAGTTGGTCACGTTGTGGAATGTGGTCAACATCCAGATGCAGACAAACTACGTGTAACCAAAGTCGACGTGGGTGAAGAAGAGCTTTTGGACATCGTTTGTGGTGCAGCGAACTGTCGTCAAGGCCTGAAAGTGGCTGTGGCAACCGTCGGTGCTGTGCTACCAGGTGATTTCAAAATTAAGAAAGCGAAACTACGTGGTCAGCCTTCACACGGCATGCTTTGTTCATTCACAGAGCTAGGCATCGATGTGGAATCGGATGGCATCATGGAACTGGCTATCGATGCACCAATCGGTATGGACTTCCGTGATTTCCTAGCACTGAATGACGTGACCGTAGACGTTGATTTGACGTCTAACCGTGCTGACTGTTTCAGCATTCGCGGGATGGCGCGTGAAGTGGGTGTACTCAACCGTGCTGACGTCACTGAGCCTTCTGTTGCTCCTGTTGCGCCTTCTATTGATGACACTGTTGCGATTGAAGTGAAAGCGCCAGCCGCGTGTCCACGTTACCTTGGTCGCGTGGTGAAGAACGTTAACGTTCACGCGAAAACACCGCTATGGATGCAAGAAAAACTGCGTCGCTGTGGCATTCGTTCAATCGATCCAGTGGTTGATATCACAAACTTTGTTCTTCTAGAACAAGGCCAGCCAATGCACGCCTTCGATCTAGCGAAGATCGACGGTGGTATCGTGGTTCGTTTGGCAGAGCAGGGCGAGAAAATCACTCTTCTTGATGGCAGCGAAGCAGAATTGAACGCCGATACATTGGTGGTTGCAGACCATAACAAAGCACTGGCTATCGCGGGTATCTTTGGTGGTGAAGAGTCTGGTGTAACCTCTGAAACCAAAGATGTGCTACTTGAGTGTGCTTTCTTTGCACCTGACCACATTCGTGGCCGCGCTCGTAGCTACGGTCTACACACAGATTCTTCAATGCGTTTCGAACGTGGTGTGGATTACGCACTGCAAGCGAGTGCAATGGAGCGTGCAACCGCACTGCTTGTTGAAATCTGTGGCGGTGAAGTAGCACCTGTTGTTGCTGTAGAGTCTGAAGTAGAACTGCCTAAGCCAAACAAAGTGGCACTGCGTCGCACGAAACTGGATAACCTTCTTGGCCATCACATTGCAGACAGCGACGTGGTTGAGATCCTAGAGCGTCTGGGTATGACGGTAGAAACGACCGCAGAAGGTTGGGTTGCTGTGGCACCAACATGGCGTTTCGATATCGCGATTGAGCAGGATTTGGTGGAAGAAGTTGGCCGTATTTACGGTTACGACAACATTCCAAACCAAAACCCAGCAGCCGCACTGAAAATGCACGATCACCAAGAGGCAAACATCCCTCTTAAACGTGTTCGCGATCTGCTTGTTGACCGTGGTTACCACGAAGCGATCACTTACAGCTTTGTTGAACCTGAACAGCAGAAATTGGTTGTTCCAGGTGTTGATGCACTGATCTTGCCAAACCCAATTTCTGCAGAAATGTCAGCAATGCGTCTTGGCTTGATTCAAGGTTTGCTAAACACGGTGGTTCATAACCAGAAGCGTCAGCAACCACGTGTTCGTCTATTCGAATACGGCCTGCGTTTCATCCCATGTGACACGGCTGAAAACGGCATGCGCCAAGAGCCAATGCTGGCTGGTGTTATCGCAGGTACTCGCAGTGAAGAACATTGGAACATCGATACCAACACGGTTGATTTCTTTGATCTTAAAGGCGATGTGGAGGCAATTCTTGAGCTTTCTGCAAACGACAAAGCATACAGCTTCGTTGCAGCAAAACATCCAGCACTTCACCCAGGTCAGTCAGCGGCTATTGTTGTTGATGGTAAAGAAATCGGTGTGATTGGTACGGTTCACCCTGAGCTAGAGCGCAAGTTTGGTCTAAATGGTCGCACAATTGTGTTTGAGATCGAATGGTCTGCAATCAATCGCAAAGTGATCCCTGAAGCGGTGGCATTGTCTAAGTTCCCTGCAAACCGTCGTGATATCGCGGTTGTTGTTGATGAAGCGGTTGCTTCTGGTGACATCGTTAACGCGTGTCTAGAAGTGGGCGGCGAGTTCCTTAAAGCGGCAAAACTGTTTGACGTTTACGTAGGTAAAGGCGTTGAGGAAGGCAAGAAGAGCCTTGCAATCGCTTTGACTCTACAGTCTAACGAGCGCACGTTGGAAGATGCCGATATCGCAGGCGCGGTAGATGCCATCGTTGCACATGTGTCTGAGAAGTTTGGCGCGTCACTGCGCGACTAATCTTAAACATAGAAGACAAAAAACCTGCCAGTTGGCAGGTTTTTTTATGTCTGTCGTTAATCGCCACGAAAGGCGCCATGAGAGGACAGGGGCAAATTTGTTTTAAGCGACGCTTTGAATGCGCTTTTTCTGCTGACGTTTCATCTGCTTTAGCGTTTCGATCGCTTTATCAAGGTCCACTTCTAAGCCAAAGCGTTGCTTGAGGTTCATCAAGAAGAAGATGTCTTCACACATGGCTTTCTCCGGCTCGTCGCTGATTTTTGCCACTGGGGAGCCATTACATTCCGCCATCTTGACCACCATTGATATCGGTTGGTAACGGGTGCCTTTGTCATTGGTCCAATTCCCCATATCATTGGCGAGGAAAGTGCCAATGCCAAAACTTATCTGTGCGCGTCCGGCGAAATACTCGCAAATATCAAGCGCACGCGCAAAATCCAGTCCATCGGTAAAAATCAAGGTTTTAGTGGTTGGATCGATGCCTAGACTTTCGTAATGGGCAATGATTTTATCTCCCCAAACAAATGGACTGCCGGAATCGTGTCTCACGCCTGCATAGGCAGTGGCTTTGTCTAGGTCAAAATCGCTAAGAAACGCATCAATACCGATGGTGTCGGTTAGAGCGATACCAAGGCTGCCATCGAACGCCTCAAGCCATTTGTCTAATGCGACACGCTGAGAGTGTTGAACAGCGACAAGCGCTTGATGTGCCATGGTCCATTCATGTGCGACCGTGCCAATTGGCGTTAAATTGAACTCTTGAGCAAGGTGATAATTACTGGTGCCTAAGAGCAGTTCTGGTACTCGTGCACGCAATACGTCAAGCATCGTTTTTTGCGCAGCAAAGCTAAATCGGCGTCGTGTCCCCATCTCAGAGAAGCGGAAATTAGTAATATTACGGCGTTTAAGTTCCGAATCTAAAAAGTCCAGTTTGTCCTCTAATACCTTGTGCAGTTGAGATTGGGGTATTTGTGCCCAATAACGACGATTGCGCAGCTCTGAGATAATACTCATCACTAAGGTTTCGTAGAGAATGGTTTCGTGCCAAATGCCATTTATGGTGGCTCGGAGCTGGCAATCGCCCTGTGCGGTGCGGAAAATACCGACAGAGACTTGTTGCTGAGGGTGGAAGCGGAAGGTTTCTAAATAGGAGAGAAACTCTGCCGTTAAATAGGGCGCTTTCTCTGCCAAGTAAGCCAGCTGGGCAGCATCAAAGCGAAGCTCTGCGAGGCGGTTGATTTCCTCACGAACCTCTTCCACTAAATCAGACAAGTTATCATCAGAGCGAACGATCAGTTCGTAGCGCACTTGTGTTTGAGGATAGAATCGATACGCGGCTTGCATCATATTGATTTTATACACATCTAAATCAAGAACACTTTGAATAATGGCTGGTTGAAAAAGTGGCGCGCACATGTGTCTGTTTTCACCCTGTTTAGGTTAAGAACATTTTGTTCGTTAATGTGCTGAACTCTAAATGAGAGAGTATGGTTTGTCAATTTTTGTTACTAACATCCCATGGTTTGGCGAGGTAGGTACCAGGCTAATTTGATTCTTATGTTTGACGGATAAAGCATGCCTGGAATTGAATGATTAGGTATAAATCAAAGTTAGGAACAAAAGTGTACTTTCCTATTGACCCTATAGGATCGTCTCAGTATTGTAGTGCCAGTTTGATATTAAGAGTTGCCGTATGATTGTTACGATTGACATGATTTGCCTGAAGCTAGGTGAGAAAGGGCTGGAAGTTCTGCTGATTAAGCGCACCAATCCTGAGAGACCACAGCATGGCATGTGGTCTATTCCGGGAGGGTTTGTGTTTGAACACGATTTATCCCAAGAGGGAGGACAACCCGCTGACGCTGATTTTGATTCTGCACGACGTCGTATCTGTCGGCAGAAAATTCATACCTATCCTCACTACATCAGTGAGCCGATGGTGGATGGTAACCCAAAACGCGATCCCCATGGTTGGAGCGTGACCATCGCCCACTATGCACTGCTTAATCAAACCAATATCGAACAAATTCAAAACTGTGGTTTGTGTGATCAGCAATTGGCTTGGTTCGCGCTTGAGTCGGTGCTGCAAGGGGAAGTGGCGCTGGCCTTTGACCATGCCGATTTAATTCGCCTCGCATGGACCAAGTTGCGTGCCGCGATCGAATACACATCGGTGGTCTTGTTTGCACTCGAAAAAGAGTTTCTCGTTTCTGACATCATTCACGCCTACGCCAAGTTTGGTGTGGATGTGAACCGCATGACGATCAAGCGACGTTTGATCGACACTGGTGTGATCGTGAGCGCGAATAAAATTGCCTCGACCAACAAAGGGAAGGGAGGCAAACCCGCTCAGGTCTATAGCTTAGCGGATAAACACGTAACCTATTTTCAAACTTGCTTGCGTTAAAGGGAGTTAAACATGGTAGATATCTTCAAAAATCGCACAGCGTCGTTAGACGTGGATCCGCAACAAGGGTTTAGTGAGTTATGCCCCAATGAACTTCCTGTCTCCGGTGCGTTAGAGATTGTTGAAGCGTTAAAGCAGAATCATACAAAAGCAAAGCTGAAGTTAGTGTCGCGCGATATGCATCCTCCGGGAGCCGCGTGGGAAGCTGAAACGCCTGCAAACATGTTAGAGCCGGTTGGCCTTCCGGAAGTGGATATTAAATGGAATCCACATTGTATTGTCGGTACGCAAGGTGTCGAATTGCTGCCGGGCTTACCTGCTATTCGAGAGTACGATTTCCAAATGAACAAAGGTATTGATCCCGATGCCCACCCATACGGGGCGTTTTATCATGACCAAGCCGATACACTATCGACAGGGGGAATTGAGTTCCTTCATGCCCACGGAATAGATACTGTGCTTGTGGGTGGATTGGCGTTGGACTTTTGCGTGAAAAAATCCATAGAACAGCTTGTCGCCGCAGGCTTTAAGGTGATTCTAAATTTGGCGTCAACTCGCGCAGTGTTTCCAGAAAACAACGCACAGGTGCTTAGTTACTTAACGGCGCTTGGCGTTATCTGTATCGATGATGTGAATCAAGTGCAACTGCACGAATGAAATACTGCTATTTTTGAAACAAATCGCTAGGGTGTTATCCTATTTATGTGCATGTTATTGCGGTTGCAACTTACTGATAAAAAGGAAGGTTTTGTCAGGGTGGTGAAAAAATATGCGATAGCTAACGAAAATATCAAATAGATAAAAATTTCGCAATTTTGCTTTGATTTGGTTTTTTAATCTTTATAAGTGTTTGCTTTATTACATTTTTTGTTGAATTGCTTCAAAAATTGACACTCTAGCGCTGCCTTTTTGAATTCAATGCGCGATTTAGATCAAATAAAAAGTTGGCGTAAATCAGAAGCTTGGCATACACTTTCCGTTGTAAGCCCGATATGTTGTTGATTGGTAGGGCAAATTGCTTTGGCGCTACCCATTGTGTAGCAAGGTATAACTTAGCTTTGAGGAAAGTTTTATGGCGCTCACAAAAGCCGATTTGGCAGAGAACCTGTTTGAAAAACTAGGATTTAGTAAACGGGACGCCAAGGACACGGTTGAAGTGTTTTTTGAAGAAATTCGCAAGGCACTAGAAAATGGCGAGCAGGTAAAGCTATCAGGTTTTGGTAACTTTGATCTACGAGATAAGAACGAGAGACCTGGTCGTAACCCTAAAACCGGTGAAGACATTCCAATTACTGCACGACGCGTTGTCACTTTCAGACCAGGCCAGAAGCTAAAAGCTCGTGTCGAAAATCTGAAATAGTAATGGAACTATGAATACAGAAAGACCACGCATTGCGTGGTCTTCGTTTTTCAGCGGTATCTAACTTATTTGCTTATTTGCTTATTTGCTTAAGCGCTTAAGCCGCTTCCAAGTGTGTGGTTAAATAAGGTTGCCACGCTTGTTGGTAAAGATCTTTTGAGTGGCTTCTTAGTCGTTTAATGGTCGCCAACTCGACATCATTCAGTGAACGCGTTTCACTTGCTGCTTGTCTCTCCATCATTTGAATTTGCTGATATAAATCGTGTTCAGGGCCACTTTTAACATCTGCAATCGCTTTCAAGTGCAATTGGACTTCTGCAACTAAGTTGGTCTTTGGTAGTTGTACCAGCAGGTTGAGGTCACGATACCCAGACTCACCTGGGCTCTTAAAGCGGTTTTTCACTTTGACGATGTGTGTTTCTCGCTCTAAAGCCTCGTAGGCACTAACAAGGCTTGCTACGTCATCGGCTACAATGGTTGCTCTAGCGAGGTCAGTAATGCGTTCTGGTTGATTATTAAGTTCCAAAGCAATTTTCTGTTTCGCGCGTTGTTGTGATTTCACGCCTGCAAAATAGGGCTGAGTATCCGTCAACAGTGCGGTGCTCTTTACGATGGTTTCGAGCTCAAATTGCGCTTGGTGCGCTTTACTATAAAGCACGTCAAAATCAGTGTAGGGTTGAAGTGGTTGCGTATCAGTGGATTGAATGCCGTATAAACCACTCAAGCTGTGTTTAAACAGTTTTGAGCACACTTCATTTTGGCTTGTTTCGCGCTGTTTTTCTTGGTTCGATGGCGCGGTGGGAATGGCTGCAAACGCAGGTGCACGGCTTAGTACCAAAAGCATCAATGCGGTAGTACGAAGAAATAAGCTCATTCACTCTCCTTAACTTGCGTTGTTTTAGTAAACGGGGAGTCAAAAGGTCTAAAACACAGTCAAGTTACTTAAGTTATGGGGGCGCACTGTCAGGAAACAATCAAGATAAGTGTATATGTTTCTCTTATGTGCGCAGTGTCACACACTGCATAATCCCCAGATTTCAGTCATACACTCTACATTCCAAGGATTAACTTAATATGAACGAAAACCACTTTTCACTGTTTTCAATGTTAATTATTGGTTAGGCTATGGCGCAGGTCAGTTCAAAAGAAAGATACAGATAACGATGAGAGATGCAGAATTTTGGCACAACAAATGGGCCAGCAACCAAATTGGCTTCCATTTGGAAGACGTTAATCCATTATTGACCCGTTTTTGGTCTGCGTTGGCGCCGAAGCGAGAAGAAACGGTTTTGGTTCCACTTTGTGGCAAAACAGAAGACCTGGCGTGGTTGGCAACGAAACATGATCACGTTGAAGGTGCTGAACTCAGTTTGATTGCCGTGCGATCGTTTTTTGCAGAGCACTTCTACACTCCGACGGTGACTCCGATTTCCGGCCAACATGAGCTCTATCAGTTTGATGAGTTGTCTATTTACGCGGGGGATTTTTTCACCGCTCCGCTCAGTAAAGCAGATTTGATATACGACCGTGCAGCTCTGATTGCGTTGCCTGAAGAGATGCGAGTGGAGTATGTACAACGCATTCGTGGTCTATTAAATCCTGGCGGGCGTATTTTACTGGTGAGTTTAGATTACCCTCAGCAAGAGATGTCTGGCCCTCCGTTTTCGGTCACTCAAAAAGAGATAGAACACTTATTTGCAGGCATGCGTGTGACACGTTTGCATCAAAACATCGCGGATGAACATCATCCCAAAATTGCAAAACAAGGCTTAAGCCGCTTTAGCGAAGAAGTCTACGTTATTGAAAGCGATAAATAACAAAGGGTAGCGTGAGCTACCCTTTTTAATCGGCTGAATCGAAAAACGATCTTCAGTAAGTCACTTTGATTTTCTTAGCACTTTCTATTGCTGCATCCACCGCTTTCTCTGTGCTAGAACGACGTGTCAACACAACACCTAAACGACGACGGCCATTAATATCGGGTTTGCCAAACAGACGCAACTGGGTTTGAGGTTGTTCAAGCGCGTCAGACATTCCGTCAAAGCGAATGTTCTGTGATTGACCATTGCCCAAAATCACCGCTGAAGCGGAAGGGCCGTATTGAACAATCTTGTTCACTGGCATGCCAGTAAATGCACGAACGTGGAGAGCAAATTCAGACATTTCTTGTGAAATCAGTGTCACTAGCCCGGTATCGTGTGGGCGAGGGGAGACTTCGTTGAAGATCACCTTGTCACCTTTTACAAAAAGTTCTACACCGAAAATACCGTAGCCACCTAACGCATTGACTACCTGTTCTGCTGTGTATTCGGCAGCTTTGATGGCATTTTCAGACATCTGCTGTGGTTGCCAAGATTCACGATAATCCCCATCTTCTTGTCGATGGCCAATAGGAGCACAGAAATGCACGCCATCAACTGCGCGAACGGTGAGTAGAGTGATCTCGTAATCGAAGTTGATGAAGCCTTCGACAATCACTCGTCCAGCGCCAGTGCGACCGCCTTCTTGAGCGTATTGCCATGCTTTCTCTATATCGGCTGGAGATTTAATGACGCTTTGCCCTTTGCCAGAAGAGCTCATCACGGGTTTCACAACGCAAGGAATTGACACGGCTTCAACGGCTTCGACAAATTGCTGATAGTTGTCTGCAAAGCGGTATGGTGAGGTAGTGAGGCCAAGCTCTTCTGCCGCTAGACGACGGATCCCTTCACGGTTCATTGTAAGTTTGGTTGCTTTTGCACTAGGCACCACGTTTAAGCCTTGTTCCTCGAGCTCTACCAACTTGTCCGTTGCGATAGCCTCAATCTCTGGAACTACAAACGCAGGTTGTTCTGCGGCGATAACTTTTTCTAGCTCGCTTGCATCTAACATGTCGAAAACATAACTGCGGTGTGCTACTTGCATCGCGGGTGCATCAGGGTAGCGATCACAGGCAATCACTTCCAGCCCAAGACGTTGGCATTCGATCGCCACCTCTTTACCGAGTTCACCAGAGCCCAAAAGTAATACGCGTGTAGCGCTTTCGCGAGTCGCGGTACCGAACATAGTGCTTCCTTTAAAAAGTAATCAGAGAGAATAAAATTGCCGCCGATCATACTCAATTTAACCTGCAAAGCAAACGTTTGCTTTGTGATTTTAAAGAAAGCCCTACGTAAAGTAGGGCTGACGACATATCACTATAAGCTGAGATAACTCACTGGAATATCGGGGTTTAAAGCTTCCAGTGTTGACTGGGTACATGCTAAGTGACTAATTTTGCCTTTATGGCTTTCAACAAGCGCGGCAGACTGAATATTTTCAAATCTCTCACCCGCGAGAAGCAATTGAATTAATGCCACTTGCAGTGGTGGAAGACTTGGGTTGAAAGCCGCATTTTCAGCGTATGCACCCAGATAAACGCGTCCACTTTCAGTTTGCAATGCCACACCGCTCAAGTTGTGCGTATAAGGTGCATGACTACAGTTCATTGCTTCAACCGCACGTTGCATTAAGGCATCATCATCTTCAGTGGTGAAGCCATGATGGACTTGGCTCATTAATGCAGATTCGATGCCCAAATCTGATGGGCCAAATGAATCTGGCAGATAGTCGTGTAGTTTCTTTTCTTCGCGCTCTGGCAATTGAATCTTAAGCTCTTTGGCACCAGATAACTCATTCATGAACTGACGGCAGTGACCACAAGGGCTGAAATTAATGGTGATGTCTGAAAGACCTTGCTCGCCTTTCATCCATGCATGGCTGATAGCCGATTGTTCAGCATGAACCGTTTGTCCAAGTTGGACCCCATCAAACTCCATGTTAGCGCCAAAATAAAGAGCACCTGATAGGCCACGAACGATCGCACCAACATAAAACTCAGAGATGGGCGCGTAAGAATAGGCAGCAGCAAAAGGAAGTAGCGCCACGCGCAATTGGTTGTCAGTCATCCCTGTTTGCTTGAGTAACTCATCAAACTGAGCTGTTGAAAGGGATGCATCAAAATCAGCAGCCAAAATGATAGGCGCTAAGTGGCGTGAAAGTGATTCTGGTGCGCTTGCCAGCGCGTTCTCAAAGCGACTCTTCATAGTGAATCCTTGTAATTGCATGGAAGGTTATTCTATGCAAGAACGAAAACTATTCAGTGATCTGCGTCACCATAAGTAATGTAACGCATGTTTGTATTTCATAATTAGAGTGATGTCACAAATGTATTCGATTGCACAATGTCCCCAAAAGATAGCCGATAGCAATCAACTAGGCGAATCGTTAGCCAATCAAATATATAAACCTAGAAAATGACGATCGTAAATGTTGGCTTTGGATCGTTGTAATAGACAAAAAAATACCCTCAGGAAACTGAGGGTAAGAAGGAAACATTTCGTTATTTGTTCAGTCCGTGATCGTGTTTTAGTCGCCACGAAAAGAGTATTTTTTAGAGGATGGCTTGACGTTCTCTCATTTGTTGCTCACCGATGTTGAACAGTCTTACATCAATTTTTGCAATGTCATTGCATTCTTGGCATGAATGATGGCTTTTTCCATCTAAATAATCATGGCGTGTTAGCATTCTTGGTTTTTTGCACCAGTCGCAGGTGCCTTCAATGGTAAACATCTCTATTCTCCCCACCTAGCTATTATTGCAGGTGTCATTTTTGCCTGTGTATTATGCCATAACTTTTCTATGGATGTTAAATGTCTGTAAACGAAAAATGAGAAGGAGATCGATTGCTATCCTATATAAAACGGGTGATTCAGCTTTTGATGGTACTATCACTAATGTTTGATTTACCTACTTGTAACATTTTGTAATAAAACTTTTAGCGCGCCATTCAAACGCTTCATTTCTTCTTCACTACCTTGAGCGTCGGGATGATAAAGTTTGGATAGCTGGCGAAAGCGTATTTTGATCGACTTTTCATCAGGGATATTGCTTGGCAGATAGCCAAACATGGCGCAGGCGAGAGCGAGTTTGTGATTTTTGTTTTGCGATTGGATCTTTTTGTATTCATTAAAAACTTTCTCAAGCTGTCTTTTTAGTTGCTTATTATTGAACTGTTGGTTTTTTAGCTCTTTTTCTAGCATTAAATGTTGATCAATTTGCTGAGTTAAACGACGCTTGCGCACTGCCCGTGCGATGGTGACTAAAGCGATAATGGTCAGTAAGATCACAAGCACCCACCAATCTTTATAGATAGGGAAGAGCAGAGAACTCTCCTCCTGATGCAGCTCTGTCGTGAAAGAGGGGTCGCTTGGTTCAGCCAATGCACTATCCAACTGTGAAATCGCGGAAACTTGTTTGGCTCGAAGTTGATTGAACTTCAGTTCTAAGATGCGATTGTATTCGGCGTCAGCTTTTTCATTCTGTTTCGCGGTTAAGCCAAACCAAAGCTGAGCTAAGTCGAGATGGCTAAATTGCTGACCTTCTTTCTCAAACAAAGCACCCAACTGCAATAGCGCTTGTTGATTGCCTTGCAAAGCGGCATGAAGATACCAATTGGCGGCTTGCTTAACATCGACAGAAGTGCCTAAACCTTGCTCGAAAGATTGAGCAAGTTTGAACTGGGCGGGTTCATAGCCTAAATCAGCAGATTGTTGATACCAATAGAGCGCATCAACGGCTGAGCCATCAGTTTGGTGTTTTTCTAGTTGAACTGCGAGTTGATATTGCGCTTTGGGATCTTGCTGTTTGGCTTTTACAGTCAGTTCTTGCGTGGTGTCAGCAAGGGTGTTTGCGGTGAATAATAGGCCAAGACAAAACGAAAAAAGAGTGCGCAAAATAGGATCTCTAGAGTTCAGGTTCAGCCCAAATTATAGACTGAACCTGAAGCGAAATCAGCAGTTAAGCGAAAATCGCTTGTTGCGTGCGATTATTTTAAAGGGAGGATTTGAATCTCAACGCGACGGTTACATGCACGGCCTTCTGCGGTGCTGTTGGTGCAAAGTGGGTAGCGCTCGCCATTGCCTCTTGCAACTGCACGACCGGCAGCAACGTTTTGTGAAATTAGGAAGCTACGCACGGATTCAGCGCGACGCTCTGAGAGAATTTGATTAGAGTTATCGTTACCTGTGCTGTCGGTGAATCCGTCAATCACAAGGCTAGTATCAGGGTACTCAACCAGTATGCGAGCGACGCCTTTTAACGTGTTGTGTATGCCGCTATCAAGTGCGTAGGAACCTGAACTAAAGCCAATACCGTTTTCCAAACGCAGCAGCAATTGATTCTCACCCACACGTTCAACCTGAACGCCAGAATTAAGCAGCTCTTGGCGTAGAGCTTGTTCTTGCTGGTCAAAGTAGTAGCCAACACCACCACCAATAGCGGCTCCGCCGGCTGCGCCGATCAGAGCACGTTTACCACGATCTTTTTTGTCGCCAGTTGCCGCACCGGCTACTGCGCCTGCAATCGCGCCAATGAGTGCGCCTTTGGTGGCTGAGTTGGTTTCAGATTCGCCAGTGGTTGCATTCTGACGTTGCGTTGCCTGACATCCGCTTAGAGTCAGAAGAATTGCTAAAGCAATAGAAACTTTTTTCAAAGTCATCTCTCCATGTACATTCAGAGGCTAACTGCTGCCTCCGTGCGGATTATTCAGCAAGTCAATGAGAGAAATGTCAGTGTAAGGTTATCTTTTTTCGATTTGTTTCATCGCTTGCGCACCGCCAACCGGGCGATTAACTGATATTTTGCGTCCTTTTTTTAAGCCTACTTCGTAATCGGCAGTGAGATTTTTCATCGCCTCACGCAATTGCTGCTTAAAAGTTTCACGATCGATGTTTTGGAACTCTTTATCGATATAGCTGTTGATTTTGTTCGCTGACTCTTCATCGGGTGTGATCTCCGGTAGTTTTTCCAACGCACCTTCCACCCAGCCAGAGACAAATGAGTTGACTCGGCGTGTTACCTCAAGAGAAGAGGTTCCAGATCCTGCGAAGCTATTGCGGAATTGACCTGTACTTTCGTTCATTTCACGGTAAATAATGTCAAAGGCGAAAGCAGCGAAAATCGCTCGGTCAGCCTCACCAATAAACTCCAAGCGTTTGAGTCCTTTATGGTTAAGCAATACCGCTTCCACACCAAATTTGGTATTGATGCCGCGAATAACACGCAACAAGACGGAACTGATACTCGCAGGCAGAAGATGGGTAGACTGAGTTTTGCCCATTTTGATGAACTCGATATCATCTTTATCGAGACCATACTTGAGCATCAATCGATGCGCCATCTTAATCGCGTTGGCCGCTTCGTTGACGTTGGCGGAGTTGCCTAGCTCTAGGCATTTGGCAATTTTCTTCAGCGCTTTTTGTTTATCCATAGACAATGGCAAAAACCTAACTCAATCAGCAAAGTCGGACATCATACCTTTTTTCCGACAAAATTTGAATCCTTGCGAAAGGTATGGCGATAAAAAGCCGTGCCTCAGTGGACACGGCTATAGCAGTCGAGATGTTGCGAAGAGTTTTAGATGCCCAGTTCGTCAAGCAAGTCTGAGGTAATGTCTAACTCCTCTGCTGATGAGTTACTCTCTGCTTTCTTGCCGAGCATGTTTGCTTGTGCCGCTTCTAAAATATCATCTGGGTTTTCATCTTCTGCGACTTCAAAATCTTCAAGCTGAATAAATTCAGTTTTATCCATCGCAAGCTCTAAGTAGAAGATATTGTTGTTAGCGGTGGAAAAGGTAACGCGACGTGCCTGTGGTCGGTCTAGGTTGGTATCCACCGAAAGAATAACTTGTTTGTTCAGAGACAACATCTTAGGTTGGTTTTGGGTGATGTTGGTTTGCAGCTCTTTGCGAATTTTATTGGTGAAATCGCCGACTAACTGGTTCATCAGTTCACCCAACACATCACCCACTTCATCGGAGGTGTGCAACACGGCCAGTTCTTCTTCTGGCATGCCCATATTACGCATGTAATTGGTGTAAATCTCTAATGCTGCTTTTGCGGTAAAGTTAATGACGACGAGGCCAGTAAAACCGCCATCAAAAAGAACGAAACAGCCGAAATCAGGCTTTAGACTGGTTTTGTTGATTTTCTGCACCATTGCAGAATAGTGAATTTGAGAAGAAGTGGCAGAAGTGAGCACTCCAGATACGGACTGACACAGTTTTAACAAGATATCTTCGGTCGTAACGACTCTGTTTTTTTTCATTATCAATGCTCTGTTTAAGTTCTTTACATATGGTCTTTCAATGACTTTAGGTTGGTATCGTTAGAAATGAAAGCACAACTTTCATTTTTGCATTTAGATTCTGTTTTGATCACCTTTTAAATGTTGTAAAGTGACGAAATTCAAAGATTAATTTCAAACTCTAATATAAACCCGAGGCTGATAGGATCAGTGTTGTAGGGGCAGGAAGCAAATGTTACCAAGACTTAATTCTCAATCGGATGTTGATCCCGTTGTCCTGAGTTTTCTCAAAGAACTTGAGCAAGCTGGTTTCAACGGTGATATTGAATCACACTACGCGAGTCGCCTTGCTGTGGCGACTGATAACAGCGTCTATCAGCAGCTCCCTCAAGCGGTTCTCTTACCTAAAAGTACAGAAGATGTCGCCTTGATCGCTAAGCTTAGCCTGAGTACTCAATATGAACGCATCTCCTTCTCTCCTCGAGGCGGTGGTACTGGGACCAATGGGCAATCGTTGACCAAAGGAATTGTGGTTGATATGTCTCGTCATATGAACAAGGTTCTGGAGATCAATGAGCAAGAAGGCTGGGTGCGTGTTCAAGCGGGTGTGGTAAAAGATCAGCTTAACGATGCGGTTCGACCGTATGGTTTTTTCTTTTCTCCAGATTTGTCGACCAGCAATCGTGCAACGCTGGGTGGGATGATTAATACAGATGCCTCTGGGCAAGGTTCGCTGAAATACGGCAAAACGTCCGATCATGTCTTGTCACTGCAAGCGGTTTTTGCCGATGGTTCGGTCCTCGAATCAGACCTTTCAAAAGGCTTGCCTGAGGAAGGCCAGTACGCATACCACGCTTTACAAACGACGGAAGCCGTTTGTCGAGAAAAGCGTCAGCAGATTTTAGCGAAATTCCCGCCATTGAACCGCTTTCTAACCGGTTATGATTTAAAGAATGCAATTGAAGAACAAACCGGAGAGTTTAATTTTACTCGGGTACTCTGTGGTGCCGAAGGTTCATTGGCGTTCATCACTGAAGCCAAACTCAACCTTACACCGATTCCTAAAGCGCGCACGCTCGTAAATGTAAAATACAACAGTTTCGACGCCGCGCTACGTAATGCGCCCTTTATGGTTGAGGCAAAAGCACTGTCTGTTGAAACCGTCGATTCCAAAGTTCTGAATCTCGCTAAACAAGACATTGTTTGGCACAGCGTGAGTGATTTGATTACTGATGTACCAGGTCAGGAAATGCTCGGTTTGAACATGGTGGAATACGCAGGTGAAAATGAGTTGGAAGTGGCAGAGCAAGTTGCTGCGCTGACCTGCAAACTCGACAGCATGCTGGAACACGGTGAAGCCGGCATTATTGGTTATCAAGTGTGTAACGACGTGGCTAGCTTGGGGCGTATCTACAACATGCGTAAGAAAGCGGTAGGGTTACTTGGCGCTGCAAAAGGGCGAGCCAAACCAGTCGCATTTGCGGAAGATACCTGTGTGCCACCAGAAAACTTGGCCGATTTTATTGCTGAGTTTCGCCAGCTGCTGGACAGTAAAAATCTCGAATACGGCATGTTTGGCCACGTGGATGCGGGTGTGCTCCATGTGCGCCCTGCGCTTGACCTTTGTGATCCTAAACAAGAGTTGCTGATGCATGAAGTCTCAGATGAAGTGGTCAAGCTTGTCGCAAAATACGGTGGTTTAATGTGGGGTGAGCACGGCAAGGGTTTTCGCTCAGAATATGGCCCGGAGTTTTTTGGCCAAGAGCTGTTTACCGAGCTAAGACGTATTAAAGCGGCGTTCGATCCTCACAATAAAATGAACCCAGGTAAGATCTGTACCCCGCTTGGTAGTGATGCAGAACTTGTTAAAGTCTCTGGCACCAAGCGTGGGTACTTTGACCGACAAATCGATGTCAAAGTCCGTGATAGCTTCAAACAGGCAATGGAATGTAATGGCAATGGCTTGTGTTTTAACTACGACACGAGCTCACCCATGTGTCCTTCGATGAAAGTCACTGCAGACAGACGCCATTCGCCAAAAGGTCGTGCAGGTTTGGTTCGTGAATGGTTGCGCCAGCTGACTGAGCAGGGCATTGATATTTTGGATTTGGAAGCTCAAACCCTACAGGGTTCTCCGACCATTAAGAACATGCTTGATCGAGTCCGTAATCGAATTAATCAGCGTCATGAGTACGACTTCTCTCATGAAGTGTATGAGGCTATGAATGGTTGTTTGGCGTGTAAAGCGTGTGCCAGCCAATGCCCGATTAAAGTCGATGTACCAAGTTTCCGTTCCCGTTTCCTCAATATTTATCACAGCCGTTATCAGCGTCCGGCGAAAGATTATCTGGTTGCCAATATCGAGACGTTACTACCGATTATGGCGAAAGCACCGCAACTGATTAATGGTGTGATCGGTCAGCCTTGGGTAGAACGCTTGACCGAGAAAACTGTGGGCTATGTGGATACGCCTTTGTTATCTGTGCCGACATTGAAGCAACGACTTTCTGCGTTGAAAACCTTTGACTTGCAACAGCTCAAGGGGTTGTCGAGCGAGGAAAAACGCCATCATGTGTTGGTCGTTCAGGATCCGTTTACCAGCTATTATGATGCGCAAGTGGTAGAAGATTTTACGACGCTTGCGATTAAACTGGGTAAAACGCCGGTGTTACTGCCATTTAAACCCAACGGAAAAGCGCAACACATTAAAGGTTTCTTGAAGCGCTTTGGACAAACTGCCGGGAATACAGCAACATTTCTACAAATGGTGGCGGACTTAGAGATCCCAATGGTGGGTGTTGATCCCGCGCTGGTACTCTGTTATCGCGATGAGTACAAAGAGATTTTGGGCGATAAACGGGGTGATTTTGAGGTATTAACTGCTCATGAATGGTTATTGCCACGTCTTGCTGAGTTTAATACTGAGACGAAAACGGTTGATGAGCCTTGGTACTTGTTTGCCCACTGTACAGAAAAAACCAAGCTACCCAATGCGGAAAAAGAATGGGGAAGGATCTTTGCTCACTTTGGCGCTCAACTAAATACTGTCCCCGTTGGCTGCTGTGGTATGGCGGGAACATTTGGCCACGAAAGTGACAAGCTACAAATGTCGAAAGATATTTATGGCCTTAGTTGGAAACCGAGCTTGGATTTGTTGCCCAAAGATCGCTGTTTAATTACTGGCTATTCCTGTCGTTCCCAAGTAAAACGTTTCGAAGGTATTCAGCCGCAGCATCCAGTTCAAGCGTTACTTGGAATGTTGCAGTAATCAATATCAAACCCAGCGCTCTGCTGGGTTTTTTATCGATGTAACGCATATTCTGACTTGAGAAGTTCAAGCTTTGGTAGGAGCCAAAAATGGACAAATTGGAGTTAAAAGTGCCACCGGTGGCGGTATTTTTGTTGGTTATGTTAGTGATGTATTTGATCTCAATGAGTCTACCGTCGCTGACGTTCACAATTGTCGGTTACCAATGGTTCGCAGGTGCGTTGTTTGCGGTTTCTGGTGTGGTGGGCCTTTCTGGCGTGCTCGAGTTTCGCCGTGCAAAAACAACGGTAAATCCAATAAAACCAGAAAGTGCTAGTTCAGTAGTTTCGAGCGGAATCTTTCGTTACAGCAGAAACCCGATGTACCTTGCCTTGCTATTGTTACTTCTCGCTTATGCTCTTTGGTTACAAAACGGCCTGGCGTTTGTCGGATGTCCTTTGTTTGTGATTTATATGAACCGCTTTCAAATACGTCCGGAAGAAAGAGCGTTAGAGCGTCTTTTTGGCCCAACGTTTTTAGACTATAAAAATCAAGTCAGGCGTTGGTTCTGACTATTTCAATAAAGCACTAATGTAGAAAATGTTAATTTTCAACAGCGTGAAATAGGTCTATAAAATACAACGAAACTTTGTATTCATTCGTTCTATCTATTGATGGCTTGGGATATCATCCTCACATCTCGTTAAAAATACAAATCATTAACGTCATGTTGTAAGGAAATTTCGATGACCCGTCCAAGTAAACTCTCACCAGTATTTGCCTCGGCGATAGCATTGGCAAGTTGTCATGTTATAGCCCAAGAACCATCTATAACCCCAATCAATTCACTTGAACGTACAAGCCGTATAATTGGTGGTACTACCGCACCTGCAGAAAAATGGCCATTTATGGCGGCGGTTGTGAGTAAGGGCTACAAGGGTGGCAAAGGTCAGTTTTGTGGTGCCAGTTTCATTGGCTCTCGGTATGTCCTGACGGCAGCACACTGTTTGGATGCGACGCTGGGTGATGACATCGAAGTGATCATCGGCCAGCAGGACTTGTCTGCAGCGACGAGTGAACAGCGGCTTTCGGTACGTAAAGTATATATTCATGAAGAGTATGATGGTGCGGCTCAGGGAAACGACATCGCCATACTCGAACTGAGCGAAGCTTACGAAGGTCCTGCAGTGACACTTGCAGAATTTAACCTAAGAGACGAACTTGCGGCTGGTCAAGCTCTCACCGTAATGGGCTGGGGGGATCAAGACCCAACGGATGAGTTCAGAAAAGCAACTCAGTTACAACAGGTCAACGTAGAACTGATTGATCAGCAAGTCTGCAAAAACGTACCAGCGCTGGGCTACGATAAAATCACGGAAAACGCATTCTGCGCGGGTGTGGTGCAGGGAGGAAAAGACTCCTGTCAAGGTGACAGTGGTGGTCCGATTGTCGTCATGGATGGAGGACAATACAAACAACTGGGTATCGTCAGCTGGGGTGATGGCTGCGCGGTGGCAGGCAAATACGGTGTGTATGCCAATGTCAGTTATTACGCAAACTGGATTGCAGCGAAAACCAAAGGTCTGAGTTACGATCAGCATGTTTATGCAGGTATCCTCGGAAAAGGTGCTCAGAGTACGACACTAACGTACCAAAACAATACTGAGAGTGAGTTGATTCTGTCGAATCTAACAAGGGGTCAGGGTGTCACAGTTGACAATAATAGCTGTATTCAACCCTTACCGGTGGGAGATAAGTGCGAGGTAACAGTAAGCTATAACGTTGCTGGCGATGGAGACTTTTCTTTTAATGTCACTATGGATAGTTCACAAGGGATTGGTTCTGTAAGTTCACAAGTGCATTATCAATCTTATCCAGTGGCAAGTTCACCTTTGTCGGATTGGGTGAGCGAGCAAGTACCAAATCAGCAACTGTCCGTTTTTAGCCAAGCCAACGGGTGGCAACGAACGAGTACAGGTATTGTATCAAGCGTGATTAGCGATGATCAGTACTCTACTTTTGCGATTTCAGGAATCGCTAAAGGGCAAGTGGCTCTGGACTTAGCGGTCTCATCGGAAGAAGACTATGATGAACTGAAAGTCTTTGTGAATGGACGGCTAGAGTTATCAGCAAGTGGTGAGCAAGAAGGGACAGTTTCATTCGTGTTGCCACGTGAGAAGAACGTCGTTGAAGTGGTTTATGTGAAAGATAAGGTAGGAAGTGGAGGGGAAGATCGTGGTTACTTAAATGGCATCCGTTACAGCTCTTCGCTGATTTTGCCATCAGTAATACAGCCTAGCTTCTCTACAGGTAGCGGCGGTGGGAGCTTAGGCTGGTTGTCGCTCATCGCTTTGCTGGTTTTGGCAAGACGCAAACAATCATAGCACCAAGTGTTCAAAACAGGCCTCGATGCAGGCCTGTTTACTGTCATAGAAAAAAGGGAGCCTATATTAAGCTCCCTTTTTGCATTCGTTGTTCTTTACGTTATTTATGCCGCTTGCGCAAACTGCTGCAAAAAGGCTTCTTTACGTTCGTTAAAGCGGTTAACCAAGTCATCAACAGCATCTTGGTCATAAGGCTTTAGGCCGCTGGCTACCATGCGTTTAACCCCTCGTCCAACGACTTCACCATCTTCTTTGAACGCGAAGTTAAGGGTGACAACACCACGTTTCCCATCGACATCAAAGGTCGCGCCAGTAAATGCCACCTCTGGGTGAGAAAGATCCAGACGTTCAAATTCGACTTCCATGCTTTCGTAAATCACCAGAGGACGCTGGCAATTGATCATCATCTGTTGCTCTTCCATCAGAGGAACCATGATGTGTGGGAAGTTCATGCCTGAGAACTGAACATAGTTGGTCACCACATGCTCAATGAAAGCCGCATCGCGATTCACGTCGCCTTCGCGACTCATGTGCAGGTACTCTTTACCTGCAGCATCAACTACGGCACTCTCTTTCGCACACTTATTTTCAATGTGAAGAGCCACACCATCGTTGACCATGCCAGAAAAGTCGAAACGCATTTTTTGGCTGACGCCTTCTTTGCTGAGCAGTACGGCAAACAAAAGATCGCCAGGTACGCAGAAGCGCTTGCTGTCTTCATCATGGATTGGGTTATAGTCTCCCGCGACTTTTTTTGCAAAGTGGCTTGCTTGCTCGCGAGTGAACTGGAATTGATGGTTATTGCTTGAAAAATAAGGTGTTAGAAACATATGTCGTATGATATAGCCAAAACTGTGGCTGATTATACGCTATGAGAACAGATTCAATGGTCCATCCAGTGTGAAAGTTCAATATTTGTTCACAGATTTGGGTGCAAAGTGAACGGTTTACATCTGGAAATAAGAAGCAAGAGGGCAAGTTATGCCCTCTTGTGGTTATGGTTGGCTTATCCGTGATTAGAGAACACTCGGTAACAGCGCTTCTGGCATCAGCACGTTGTGCACGGCCTGCTTCAGCAGTGAATTGGCTTTTTCAATATCCGGAGCAAAGTAACGGTCTTTATCATAGAAACTGACTTTCTCTCGTAGCATCTGCTTTGCTTGTTCTATGCGAGGTGAGGATTTATGCGGTGCACGGAAATCCAGTCCTTGCGCCGCTGAGAGATACTCTACCGCTAAGATGCCACGTGTGTTTTCACCCATTTCACGTAAACGACGGGCAGCAAAGGTGGCCATGGACACATGATCTTCTTGGTTCGCTGACGTTGGTAAGCTATCCACGGATGCCGGATGTGCAAGGCTTTTGTTTTCACTTGCCAACGCCGCCGAGGTCACTTGCGCAATCATAAAACCAGAGTTGACTCCGCCGTTATCAACCAAAAATGGTGGCAGCTTAGAGAGTGCGCTATCAATCAGCAATGCCATGCGGCGCTCTGAGAGGCTACCGATTTCTGCAATCGCGAGAGCAAGGTTGTCTGCTGCCATCGCAACAGGCTCCGCGTGGAAGTTACCACCAGAAATGATGTCGTCATCTTCAGCAAATACGAGGGGATTGTCGGAAACCGAGTTCGACTCAACCAACAAGATCTCTGCTGAGTTACGGATCTGCTGCAGACATGCGCCCATCACTTGCGGCTGGCAACGCAACGAATAAGGGTCTTGCACCTTTTCACAGTTGCTGTGTGACTGGCCAATTTCACTACTGGTGTCCAGTAGATGACGATAGGCCATCGCAGAATCCATTTGGCTGCGGTGCCCACGCACGCGGTGAATACGCGGGTCAAAAGGACGGCGACTCCCTAGCGCAGCTTCAACTGACATTGCGCCGCAGACGGTGGCGGATGCGAAGAGGTCTTCAGCGATAAACAGACCTTCCAACGCGAAAGCTGTCGACGCCTGTGTGCCATTCAGTAGTGCCAGACCTTCTTTTGGCGCAAGCGTGATCGGTTCAAGGCCAGCAATTTTGAGGGCTTCTAGGCCTGAGATAATTTTGCCGTTGTGACGCGCTTGCCCTTCACCCAGTAGCACTGTGCTCATATGAGCCAGTGGGGCCAAATCGCCCGATGCCCCAACCGAGCCTTTTTGTGGTACACAAGGATAAACTTGCGCGTTGACCAAATCGATCAGCATTTGAATGACGTTGAGACGAATACCGGAATAACCACGGGATAGGCTATTGATTTTGAGCACCATCATCAGACGGACCGTTTCATCTGCCATGAACTCGCCGATACCCGCAGCGTGAGAAAGGACGATACTGCGTTGCAGCGTTTCAAGATCTTCTGGGGCAATGCGTGTATTGGCCAATAAGCCAAATCCAGTATTAATGCCGTAAACGGTGCGATCCTCGGCGATGACTCGTTCAACCACTTGCGTGCTCTCTTCAATAGCTGGAATCGCTGACGCATCAAGAGAAAGGTTGATCGGGGAACGACTGACTTGACGCAGTTGATTTAAGCTAAGACAACCGGGCTTTAGCGTGAGATTTAACATATCCATATTCCTTACTTCAACTTTCTCAATTCTTCGTTCAGCATCGGCAGGTCAAGACCTTGCTGCGCTGCGCACTGTTTGGCGATGTCGTAACCCGCATCGGCGTGGCGCATTACCCCCGTCGCGGGATCGTTATGCAGCACTCGGGCAATACGCGCGGACGCATCTTCTGTTCCGTCACAGCAAATCACCATTCCAGAGTGCTGTGAGAAACCCATGCCGACACCACCACCATGATGGAGTGATACCCAAGTCGCACCACCGGCGGTATTGAGGAGGGCATTGAGCAGTGGCCAGTCAGAAACCGCGTCTGAACCGTCCATCATGCCTTCCGTTTCACGGTTTGGGCTGGCGACGGAACCCGAATCTAGATGATCTCGGCCAATCACGATCGGCGCTTTTAATTCGCCATTTTTCACCATTTCATTAAATGCCTGACCTAGGCGCTCACGATCTTTCAGACCCACCCAGCAAATGCGCGCTGGTAAACCTTGGAATTGAATACGCTCGCGTGCCATGTCTAACCAATTGTGCAGATGAGGATTGTCAGGAATCAGCTCTTTCACTTTCTGGTCTGTTTTGTAGATATCTTCAGGATCGCCCGACAGTGCCGCCCAGCGGAAAGGGCCAATGCCTTCGCAGAACAAAGGTCGAATATAGGCTGGCACGAAGCCCGGGAAATCAAATGCATTCTCGACCCCTTCTTCTAGCGCCATTTGACGAATGTTATTGCCGTAATCGAGCGTGGCGGCTCCACGACTTTGCAGTTCAAGCATGGCTTTGACTTGAACCGCCATGGACTGTTTTGCGGCTTTGACGACAGCGTTTTCATCTTGCTGACGCATTTCCGCTGCGTAGGCCATACTCCAGCCTTGCGGTAAGTAGCCATTCAACGGGTCATGTGCCGAGGTTTGATCGGTGACGACATCGGGCGTGATGTTGCGCTCTACCAATTCTGCGAACACATCGGCGGCGTTACCCAGTAAGCCAACAGAGACAGGCGTGTCGGATTCTTTGACGATGGCCAGCGCTTCCTCTAGGGTGGTCGCTTTCTTATCGACATAACCCGTACGTAGGCGATAATCGATACGCGATTCGTCACATTCAACGGCAATCATCGAGAAGCCCGCCATGGTTGCAGCAAGTGGCTGCGCGCCGCCCATGCCACCAAGACCACCAGTGAGTACCCAGCGACCTTTTGCTTCACCAGCGAAGTGTTTTTTTGCAACAGCGACGAAGGTTTCGTAGGTACCCTGCACGATGCCTTGAGAGCCGATGTAGATCCAGCTGCCCGCGGTCATTTGGCCATACATCATCAAGCCTTGTTTATCGAGCTCATTGAAGTGTTCCCAGTTTGCCCAGTGTGGAACCAGGTTAGAGTTGGCGATCAGCACGCGTGGTGCATTTTTATGTGTAGGGAAGACACCCACAGGTTTACCTGATTGAACCAACAAAGTTTGGTCGTCTTCCAGGCGCTCAAGCACTTCAACAATCTTGTCGAAGCATGCCCAATTGCGTGCTGCACGCCCAATGCCGCCATACACCACTAAGGCGTGCGGATGCTCAGCCACATCAGGATCCAAATTATTCATCAGCATGCGCAATGGCGCTTCGGTCAACCATGACTTGGCTCTTAGCGTGGTGCCATGAGGGGCGCGAATGGTTCGGCTGGTGTCTAGGCGAGGATCTTGTCCTTGGCTCTGTGTCATTGTAAGACTCCTTTAATTTCACGTAGCGGTGAACTCATCGGTTCACCTGATTGTTGTTCTGTTTATTGATGTTCGAGTTTGTCGTTCATGGCGTTGGCAATGTCCCAGCACAATCTGGCCGCTAGCCGCGCTGTTTGGCTGTCGACGTCATAAGTCGGGTTGTATTCGGCAATGTCGGCCAACATTAATTTGTCTCGGTGCGCGAGGATACGATCAAGAAAGGGCGCTAAGTTGTCGTAACTGACCCCTCTTGCCGCAGGGGCACTTACACCTGGCGCGGTGGCCGCAGGGAAAACGTCTAAATCAATCGTCAGATAGAGGTAGTCGCAGTCGTCGATAAAATGCTGCAACTGGGTAAGATGGTAGTCGTGATTTACCGAGCCAAGATCTTTGTCTTCAACAAACCACACGTTGAGTTGCTCGGCACGCTCAAACAAGGCGCGCGTGTTGCTTGCCTTACTCACACCTAGGCAAGCGTAATGAAAAACCCAACCTTGTTGCTGGCAATAGTGCTGTATTTGATTGAAAGGCGTGCCTGAGCTTGGCTTGACATCGGCTTGTGAACTTGAAAAAGCGCGTAAGTCGAAATGCGCGTCGAAATTGATGATGCCAATTTTAGGGGCTTTTTCAGGATGATGCTGTTCAAAATAGCGCGCCAAACCAGAAAAGGACGCCCATGCCACTTCGTGGCCACCCCCTAGGGTAATGACAGGAACACTCGGAAGAACTTCGGCAATAATTTTGGCGCAGTGCTGCTGGCTTGATTCCAGCAGGTCGTCATCGCACACAACGGTGCCCAAGTCGTAGAGCGGATGTGGTGAATGCCACGCTAAGTTGGCTAAAGCTCGGCGGATCAAATCCGGTGATTTCTTTGCGCCAATGCGGCCTTTATTGCGCGCCACGCCCGCATCACAGGCGAAGCCAAGCAGGGCGACACCATAAGGATTTTCACCGATATGGGTATAATCGATCTGCTGCACCACATGATGAACCCGCAAACCCGCGGCACCGTCTTCTGCATCGTGGCGACCTTGCCAATGAAATTCATTATGAAGAAAAAAATGTTTACTCATCACAACACTCCTTGTGCTGCTCGAATTGACCATCAACGACTCTTGCAAAGAGACGCTGAGTTCCGACTTGATAACTGAGATCTGCGGGATGCTCGATCTGCCAGATGGCGAGATCCGCGTCATAACCTGTTTTGATTTGCCCTCGACTCTCCGCATAGCCCAATGCTTGCGCCGCATGTTGAGTGACGCCACGTAAAGCTTCTTCTGGCGTTAAACGAAAGAGGGTACAAGCCATGTTCATCATTAAAGTTAAATCACAAAATGGTGAGGTGCCGGGGTTAACATCGCTGGCAATGGCCATGGGCACACCAAACTGACGCAATAGTTCAATCGGCGGCAATTGAGTTTCACGCAGAAAATAGAACGCCCCAGGCAATAGAGTCGCGACGGTCGATGAACGGGCGAGTGCTTCGACGCCTGCTGGATCAAGAAATTCAATATGGTCAGCAGAAAGCCCCTGATAACGAGCAGTTAAAGCGGTTCCGCCCAAATTTGACAGTTGCTCTGTGTGCCCTTTGACACGCAGCCCGTGCTCGACAGCACAAGCATAGACTCTTTCTGTTTGTGCCAAATCAAACCCAATTGACTCACAAAATACGTCGACGCTGGTGGCTAACTGTTCTTCGGCCACCAGTGGGATGATCTCTTGGCAAATAAGCTCGATATAGTCGTTCGCACGGCCAGTAAATTCAGGGGGGAGGGCATGGGCGGCCAACAGTGTTGGTGTGACCTTCACCAATCGATGCTGTGATAAGGACTTTGCCACTCGCAGCATTTTGATTTCATCAACCAGTGTTAATCCATAACCCGATTTGACTTCAACCGACGTGACGCCACTGGCAAGCAAGCCATCAAGACGTGGTAGCGTTTGTTCGAGTAACTGCGCTTCACTGGCTTGGCGTGTCGCGTAAACGGTAGAAAGAATGCCGCCGCCTTGGCGAGCGATTTCTTGATAGGGAACTCCCTGCAATCGCATTTCAAATTCGTTGGACCGATTACCCGCGTAAACAAGATGTGTGTGGCAGTCGATAAGACCGGGAGTAACCAGCTTACCTTTTAGATCAATTTGCTTAGTAGCAGCCAGTGCCGTGTCAATGCCTAGATAATGGATCTTCCCCGCCTTAATGCCAATCGACATCGGCGTGCTGGGTTGATAACCCATTTCCCCTGATTGCAAAGTGACAAGGCGTGCGTTGGTAAGCAACAGATCCATGATTAAGGTTCCAATGATTTGTATTGACTAAATGTATATACAAATAAATAGGAGAAAATAACCGTTGTGACAAGGTGAATGTTGCTGAAATGTGATCAAATCGAAGTGTGATACTCTAAATTACAACAAAATCTTAGAGCTCAGCTTGTAGCGATTACCCGGATGATACAGCAGTGCGGTGCTGACGAGTTTGTCTTCACTCCAAGTACGACGGTTGAGCAGCAGACAAGGTTCATTGACTTTCATGTTGAGCTCTTGGCGAATACGGGTATCGGGCATGATGGCTTCAACCGTATGTTCCATCGCACTCAAAGGGCAGTTCTCAGAAAGATACTGATTGGGGGTCATTTGGGTGAAATCTTGTTGCAAATAGCGGGGTGCATAGAGGCTGTTAACCCAGCGCAACTCGAGCTGGATAGGCTCCTTATCCTCGTAGTGAATAATTTCACTGTAGAACACTTTGGTTCCTAGCATTACACCGAGTTTGGTTGCAATCGTATCATCCGCTTTGAGGACCAATTGTTGAATGACTTTGCTGTGATGCGTCTTGCCGCGATTGACCACCTCCTCGGCAATGTTACGGACATCGAGCAGTGGAGATTCTGCCTTTTCTGGTTTATCACAGACAAACGTGCCTAAACGTGGTCGCCTTTGCAATTTCCCCTCATTGACCAAATCGCGAATGGCTTTATTGACGGTCATGCGGCTGACGCCAAATTGCTCGGTCAGCTCTAGCTCAGTTGCGATCTTAAAGCCGATGTACCACTCGCCACTGTCGATTTTTGTTTCAATGAACTGTTTGATCTGAATATACAGCGGTGATGGCATAATCTTTCCTCTAATTGACTATACAAATAGTGCGTAATTAACGTTGAAAAAGCAACTTCATCGCCGCATTTTGTGGTGAAACACATTGTTACGAGCGAGGTGAGTTAATTTTCTTGCAGGTTTAAGTAGGGTTGTGTAAACAGAATCAGATAACAAAAACGACTGAAATAGTACAAAGATAGAAAGGAAAGGTATGTTTAAGAAGTTAAAAGCGTCTTTGGGTATTGGGGCGGCGAAGGTCGATACAATTCTTGATGAAATGAGCGTGCAGCAAGGGCAAACTCTAAAAGGTCAGGTGCATATTCAAGGCGGTGATGTTGAGCAGAAAATCGACGCAATTACAGTAAAGCTCAACACGGAGGTCAAAGTTGAATCAGATAATGGCGTGAGCTACCAAACCTTCACCATCGACAAAATTCAAGCCGTAGAGCCATTTATCATTCAAGCGGGCGAGCAAAAAAGCGTGGCGTTTGAGTTAAAACTTCACGATGAAACGCCAGTCACCGCAGTGAACGCATTGAAAAACCAATGCCATGTTTGGCTGGAAACGTCATTAGACATTGAGTTTGCGATAGACCCGCGAGACCGAGACTTTATTGATGTTAAACCTTTGCCAGTGGTACAAAAAGTGATTGCCGCAATCACTAGCGCTGGTTTTAACATGGTGAAAGCGGATGTAGAGAAAGGTTTTCTTCGAGGGCAAAATTTTGCGTCGCGCTCTGGTTGTTATCAAGAGCTTGAGTTTCGTAGCAATGGCTTCCTAGGCAGCAAAGAGATTGAGTTATCTTTTATTCTGGAGGGTGGTGTGGTGCATTGCTTAGCGGAAATTGATCGTTCGCTCAGTTTAGCTGGGGATCAGTACCGCTCATTCACTCTGCCACTAAACGCAACGGACTCACAAATCGCGCAAGCCATCGCGCCAGTATTAAGCGCTTAATGTTGTGTCGCTGAACTTTGCTTAAGCGAGTCAGGTCGATATTCGTGGATCAGTGAATGTCGGCCTTCTTTCTGTTTTGCTTAAAGTCCTCTTCAAACCTCACTTTCGTCGGGCCGTTACCACTTCAGTCTTTTCATTCGCCTAAAGAGAGCGATTTAAATCGTTGTGATTTAAGCCTAATCGTTTACAATGTTCCGCTTCAAGCGCAGGTGCATCCGTATTTGTACCAAAGCTTGTCGAAAATTATCTAAATTCATTTATGTTTGATTATTAATATATTGATTTTCAAAGCGTAATTACTGAACACGTGTTGCTTGGTGTGCAACACCACTGTAAAGGAATCAAAATGCCTATTATTACTCTTCCTGACGGCAGTCAACGTCAATTTGATAACCCTGTATCAACGATGGATGTCGCGCTATCTATCGGCCCCGGTCTTGCGAAAGCAACCATTGCTGGTCGTGTGAATGGCCAACGCGTCGATGCATGCGATTTAATCGAAGAAGATGCAAGCTTAGAGATCATCACCACGAAAGATGAAGTCGATGGTCTAGAAATTGTTCGCCACTCTTGTGCTCACCTACTTGGTCACGCACTGAAGCAACTTTATCCAAATGCCAAAATGGCTATCGGCCCAACCATTGATAATGGTTTCTACTACGATATCGATTTGGAAGAGTCATTGACGCAAGAAGATCTAGAAAAGATCGAAGCACGCATGCAAGCATTGGCGAAAACCAAATATCAGGTTATCAAGAAAAAAGTAAGCTGGCAGGAAGCGCGTGACGCGTTTGAAGCTCGTGGTGAAACATACAAGATGGAAATCTTGGATGAAAACGTATCACGTGACGACCGCCCAGGTCTTTACCATCACGAAGAATACATCGATATGTGTCGTGGTCCACACGTGCCAAACATGAGCTTCTGTCAGCACTTTACTTTGTTGAACGTGGCTGGTGCGTACTGGCGTGGTAATAGCGACAACAAGATGCTTCAACGCATCTATGGTACCGCTTTCCACGATAAGAAAGCGCTGAAAGATCACCTGACTCGTCTTGAAGAAGCGGCAAAACGTGACCATCGTAAGATCGGTAAACAGCTTGATTTGTTCCATATGCAGCAAGAAGCACCGGGCATGGTGTTCTGGCATCACAATGGTTGGTCTGTATTCCGCGATCTTGAAGTCTTTATTCGTGAGAAGCTCACGGAATATGGCTATCAAGAAGTAAAAGGCCCATTAATGATGGACCGTGTACTTTGGGAACGCTCTGGCCACTGGGACAAATACGCAGATGCGATGTTCACTACTTCTTCAGAGAACCGTGAATACGCCATCAAGCCAATGAACTGTCCAGGTCATGTGCAGATCTTTAACCAAGGTCTAAAATCGTACCGCGATCTACCGCTACGTATGGCTGAGTTCGGCTCTTGTCACCGTAACGAGCCATCAGGTGCGCTACACGGTATCATGCGTGTTCGTGGTTTTACTCAGGATGATGCACACATCTTCTGTACAGAAAGCCAAATCCAAGATGAAGTAACCAATTGTATCAAGATGGTTTACGACACGTACCAAACATTTGGCTTTGACAACATCGCGGTGAAACTGTCTACGCGTCCTGAACAGCGTGTAGGTAGCGATGAAATTTGGGATCAATCTGAGGAAGCGCTAAAGCAGGCCCTAGAATCTATGGATATCGCTTACGAGATTCAAGAGGGCGAGGGTGCCTTCTACGGCCCTAAGATTGAATTTACACTATTCGACTGCCTAGGTCGCGCATGGCAGTGTGGTACCGTTCAGCTCGATTTCAACCTACCAAATCGCTTAGGTGCGACTTATGTGGGTGAAAACAATGAGCGTTTAGTGCCAGTGATGATTCACCGTGCCATTTTGGGTTCTCTTGAGCGTTTCATCGGTATTCTTATCGAAGAATATGCTGGTTTCTTCCCAACTTGGTTGGCACCAGAGCAGGCTGTGATCATGAACATCACTGACAAACAGGCTGATTATGCTCAGGAAATCGCCCAGAAACTACAAAAATGTGGAATTAGAGCAAAAGCGGACTTGAGAAATGAGAAGATTGGCTTTAAAATCCGCGAACATACTTTGAAACGTGTGCCGTTTATGTTGGTTTGCGGTGACCAAGAGATGGAAGCCGGAGAAATCGCAGTACGCACACGTAAAGGTAACGATTTGGGTAAATTTAAAGTGGATGACTTTGTTTCTTACATCCAAGATCAAATCGCTAGCCGTAAGCTCAATCTGGAGGAATAAACTATTAAAGGCGGAAGACGTGGCCAAGTTCCGGTCAAACAAAACCAGCACCGTTTAAACGGTGAAATTCGTGGCGTTCGTGAAGTTCGTTTAACAGGCGCTGACGGTGAATCTGTAGGTGTCGTTTCGATCCAAGAAGCACTTGCTGCAGCAGAAGAAGCTGGTATGGATCTCGTAGAGATCAGCCCTAACGCCGAGCCACCAGTCTGTCGTGTGATGGACTATGGCAAGTTCCTCTTCGAGAAGAGCAAAGCTACGAAAGAGCAGAAGAAAAAGCAAAAACAGATTCAGATCAAGGAACTAAAATTCCGACCTGGAACTGATATCGGAGACTATCAGGTAAAACTACGCAACCTGATCCGTTTCCTTGAAGAAGGCAACAAAGTGAAGGTAACAATTCGCTTCCGTGGCCGTGAGATGGCTCACCAAGAGATCGGTGTCGACGTTCTTGAGCGTTTGAAAGTGGATACAGTGGAACATGCCGTTGTTGAATCTTTCCCAACGAAGATTGAAGGTCGTCAGATGATCATGGTGCTAGCCCCTAAAAAGAAGTAATTAACGGCTTACAAGTAATAAAACCCAGCCGTTGAAAGGCGGCTGGGTTTTATTCGCCCTAATTACGTTGTTATTAAACTACTACAATGCGGAGTTATTCATCATGCCTAAGATGAAAAACAACAAAGGTGCTGCTAAGCGTTTCAAGAAAACTGCTGGTGGTATTAAGTACAAGCACGCTACTAAACGTCACATCCTGACTAAGCGTACTACTAAGAACAAGCGTCAGCTACGTCCAAACTCTCTACTTCCAAGATGTGAAGTAGCAGCAGTTGCTCGTATGCTTCCATACGCTTAATTCTTTTTAGTTTCATAATCGTTTAGTTTAGGAGAGACATAATGCCTCGCGTAAAACGTGGTGTACAAGCTCGTGCACGTCATAAGAAAGTTTTAAAACAAGCTAAAGGTTACTACGGTGCACGTTCACGTGTTTACCGCGTAGCTTTCCAAGCAGTTACTAAAGCTGGTCAATACGCTTACCGTGACCGTCGCGCTAAGAAACGTCAATTCCGTCAACTGTGGATTGCACGTATCAACGCGGCATCTCGTCAAAATGGTCTATCTTACAGCCGTTTCATCAACGGTCTTAAGAAAGCATCTATCGAGATCGATCGTAAGATCCTTGCGGATATCGCTGTATTCGACAAAGCTGCATTTGCAGTTCTAGTTGAAAAAGCGAAAGCAGCTCTTTAATTAGAGTTTAGGTTAAGAGAAAGGAGAGCTTAGGCTCTCCTTTTTTGTATTCAGAAACTAAAGCTTAGATAGAGGGCTGAGGACTCCGCCCGCACCTCTTTCTAATACATGAGTGTATATCTGGGTGGTTTTAACGTCAGAATGGCCTAGTTGCTCTTGCACTGTTCTTATATCTGCCCCTGATTCTAATAAGTGGGTAGCAAAGCTATGCCGAAGGGTATGACACGTGACAGTCTTATTTATACCAGCATCCCTAGCCGCTCTTTTAACTGTTCTTTGCAAGGACTGCTCATTTATATGGTGCCTCCGCAATAGATCTGATTCGGGATCAATGGATAGCTTCTCTGACGGGAAAAGATAGTGCCAGTTGAAATCCATTTCAGCACCGCGATATTTCCGTTGTAGAGAATGTGTCAACCAAACACCAGAGTATCCAGCCGTGTTGATGTCTTTCTGATAGTAGCGAAGTGCCAACGCTTCTTGCTGTTTAAGCATGGGGAACAGCTCTTTTGCCAACGTTACTGTCCGGTTCTTACCTCCTTTTCCTTGCCATATCCGTAGAGCACCATAGTGGTAGTCTATGTCCTGAACCCTGAGTCGTACACATTCCATTACTCGCAAACCAGATCCGTAAAGTAGCATGATGTGCAGTTTGTAACGTGGGTCAACATGCTGTATTAAGGAACGGAGTTCTGACTTAGTCAGTACAACAGGCAGTTTCCTGTCTAGTAGTGATTTTTGAAATTTTATCTCATTACTTAATGGAGTTCTAAAGTACTCTCGGTACAAAAACATTACCGAATTCAAAGCTAGCGCCTGGGTTTTTGCGGCCACTTTTTGTTCCAAAGCGAGATAGCTTAAAAACTCTTCAACGTGAGTCTCATTTAGAGTCGAAGGATGAGCCATTTTGTGGAAAATAATGTACTGCTTAATCCAGCTTATATACGCTTGTATGGTTTTACTTGCGTAATGACGTGTTCTCATATGATCCTGAACACTTAAAAGAAACTGATTTTTCATTCCGATAAACGCCTGTTCTTACATACAGTGGTCTCATTTTTAACAGGATAAAAAAATTAGGCTACACATTGATACTTAATTGAGATGATGAACATGTATTTTCATCCAAATTTGATATTTGTTTCATATGGTTATGTGATAGCATGCCAATAATCTTCATCTTCGAGGATGCGGTAGCGTGGGCGATTAGACCGACAAGAAGATGTATAGAGATCGTTATGCTTAATCATGTAAAATCAGTGGTTTATGCTTTTTCTTTGTTCC
>NZ_SZTO01000003.1 GCF_013369385.1 Vibrio sp. 05-20-BW147
GTGTGCTCAGCGCTTGCTGAGAAATGGATTCCCGCCTGCGCGGGAATGACGGATATAGAAAGTAACGAGATTTCTTATCGCCCTCGCTTTTGCTTGTCATCTTCGCGAACGCGGGGACCCATTTTAAAGCGAATGGCGGCGGTGGAGAGTGATCAACATGAGTTGAAATACTTCGGTGAATAAAGATGGGCTAAGACGCTGAAGAACTCAGCCCTTTTTTTAAAGCATATCCACCGCTTTCTCTAACGCTGCAATCAATTTCTCGACGTCTTGCATGGTGTTGTAAATGGCGAAAGAGACTCGGACGGTGCCTTTGACACCTAACGCATCCATGAGCGGATGAGCACAGTGATGGCCCGCTCGCACGGCGATACCTTGCTGATCGAGCAGCGTTGCAATGTCTTGATGGTGAACGCCATCCATGACAAAAGTAATCACCGATGCATTGTTTTGATATCCGATCACACGGATATCCTCCATCTCGCGCAGTGCACGGTATGTTGCCGATTGCAATTGGTGCAGGTGAGATTCCACTTCGTCTCGAGCAAAACCTTGATACCACTCTATTGCTTTAGCAAGCGCAATGGCACCCGCGACATTGGGTGTCCCTGCTTCGAATTTCCCCGGTAGAGCCGAAAAGGTGGTTTTCTCAAACGACACTTTTTCCACCATCTTACCGCCCCCATGCCATGGCGGCATGGCTTCGAGCAGCGCCAGTTTGCCGTAAAGCACGCCAATTCCTGCCGGCGCATAGATCTTGTGGCCGGAGAATACATAGAAATCGGCGTCCAATGTACGCATATCGACAGGTTCGTGAACGATGCCTTGAGCGCCGTCCACCACCACAATGGCACCGTGTTGATGGGCCAACTCGATGATGGACTCGATGGGTTGACGAGTGGCCGTGACGTTGGTGGTTTGAGCGACCGCAACAATCTTAACTCGCTCATTCATCAATGTTTTAAACGATTCGATGTCCAACTGACAGTCGGCGGTCATGGGGATTTTGACCACTTTGGCGCCGGTCTGCTCTGCCACCATTTGCCAAGGCACAATATTGGCGTGATGCTCCATTTCACCAACGAGAATTTCATCGCCAACTTGAAGGGTACTTCGGGCGTAAGTTTGAGCAATCAAATTGAGCGCTTCGGTTGCGCCACGTGTCCAAATAATCTCTTTACTGCTTTGCGCGCCAATAAAATGAGCGACGCAGTCGCGTGCGGCTTCAAATTGACTGGTCGCACTGGCGGTCAAACTATGGCTGCCACGGTGAACGTTCGCATTTTGGCTGCTGTAATACAGGGTGATTGCGTCAATCACACACTGCGGCTTTTGTGTTGTCGCGGCACTATCTAGATAAACCAGTTCGTTTTGATTGACTTGCTGCGCCAAGGCGGGAAATTGTTGGCGAATGGCTTGAACGTCAAACATTACTCTTCACCCAGTTTGTGGTAGTTGAGTACAGGTACCGTCACCATAGGCTCTGCTACTTGGCGCGCGTGCTGTTTGCCAGACAGTAAAATAATCATTTCCATCGCAAATTCCAGCGCGGTGCCTGGCCCTTGGCTGGTAAGGAGATTGTGGTTCACATCGTAAGTAACACGCTTAGGACGCCAGTTTTGCTCGGCAATATGAGACATGAAGTTTGGATGGCAAGTCATGATGGCTTTAGGGTAGAGATTGTGATGTTGCAAAACCAGTGCAGGGGCGGCGCAAATGGCAGCGACCAGTTTTCCTTCATACATATGCTGTTTTACCATCTCAATCAGTATCGGGCTATCGCGGAAGGTTTCCGCTCCCGCGACACCGCCTGAGAGAACAATAACGTCGAACTGTTCGTCGGCCACATCCACCAAACGACATTGTGCGCCGAGGATGACGCCACGAGAGGCTGTTAGGGTTAGCTTGCCATCAAAATCGGCACTGGCGACCGTGACGTCGTAGCCAGCACGAGCCATCATATCGATGACTGTTACCGCTTCCATCTCCTCGGTACCGCAAGCAATAGGCACTAAGATTTTTTTCTTCATTGTTCTGTCCAGCTTTGTTCAATCTGTTTGATGTGTTGATAAAGTTTAGCGTTTTCCGCTGCATCAATCTGGTGTTTATGCGCCGCTTGCAACAAATATCCAGTGATATAGTCGATTTCAGTGCGGCGTTGATGGAAAACATCTTGTCGCATCGAGGAATAGTTTTCCGCCGTCGCATGAATCACGTTCATGATGGTTTGCTGCAAGGTATCGAAAGTAACCTCGATCCCTTCTTCGACCATAACCTCGACCAACTCTTGAGTGATGCGCTCAAGTCGTTGATGAAACTTTTCATCGGCCAGCTCGCCATTTTTACATTGATGAATCGCTGTTAACGGGTTGATGGCGCAGTTGATGGCCAGTTTGGTCCATAGCGCTTGTTGGATATTGGGATTCCATGTGACAGCCGGTAAGGCGTGATCGAGCACCGCTTGCAGGAACTCACATTGCGCACCTTGTGCATTAAAGCCACCCAACTGTGTGATGCCTTGTCCGGTGTGCAAGACCTGCTGCGAATGAGGCTTATACGCGCCATGTGTGGTGGTTGCCACAACGATTGGATTGTGTGCGAGTTTTTCTGCAACCTGAGATGCGGTTCCCATACCGTTGTGCATCAGCAGAATGATGGTATCTGAGTGGATGTGTGGCAATAAAGGCTCAATCGCCGCCATCACCTGCCATGCTTTCACTGTGACCAAAATGAGATCAGCGCTTTGCAAAGAGGGTAGGTGACGATGTTTAAACGTCATGGCTGATGAGTCATCAAGTTGCAACGGTTGCTCAGATGCATCGCTTCTTCCCCACAATGTGACATTGTGCCCTGCGAGTTTGAGTTTTGTCGCCCAAAGTGAGCCCACGGCCCCCGGACCTAAAATGAGGATATTCACCAAACACTCTCAGTAAAAAGGTTTGCTGCAAGGATAATGAGGGAAATAAGGAAAGCAAATAAAAAAGCATCAACAAGTAGAACGAGGAGTTGTTCAGCGCAATGCCGAGGTGCAAACACAGTTCTCATTCAGTGAATCAGGTTGCGAAGTTTTTTCTATTGGCTAACAAGTTGGTTTCGGCCGTTTGCTTTTGCTTGATACAGGCAACTATCTGCTTCACGGATCTGCCTTTCAAGCTCATCACTCATAGAAGATACCCCAATACTGATGGTGATGTGAATTTTGTGCTCTTTGTGAGTGATAGTGGTTTTCTCGATTCGCTGCCTCATTTGCTCTAAGCGAGTGACAAAATCGTCGTAGCTTTGACAGGATTGGATACAAAACTCCTCACCACCAAATCGCGCCACCACGTCATTGGGGAAGTAAATTTTTAGAATGTTAGCGACAGTCTTTAAGGCGATATCGCCACCATCATGGCCATAGGTATCATTCACTTTTTTGAAGTGGTCGATATCTAGCATCGCAATGTGGCGGAAATCACAGCCTTTGCACTCTTGTCCAAAGAGATAGCGCCGATTCCAAAGACCAGTGAGTGCATCTTGGTTGGCCATGCGATACAGTTCGTTGGTCGCTTCTTTCATCTCCATAATTTGGTGGACTCGACAAAAGAACTCCTCTTGATTGAACGGTTTGTAGAGAAAATCGTTTGCTCCGGCTTTAAGAAAGCGAGCCGTCATCGTGCGGTCATCACTGCCGGAAAGCCCCAAAATGGCGAGCTTGTTCTTATCCGTACTTACCCTAATCTCACGAATCATGGTGATGCCGTCCTTCTTAGGCATATCGTGATCGGTAATGACAAAGGTAATTTCTGGGTGCAGTTCGAGCATTTTTAGCGCTTCTTCACCGTTTTCAGCTTCGATCGTATCAATGTATTGGTGCTCTAATAACTGTGTGATGTGTTTTCTTACGACTCTAGAATCATCGACAACGAGTGCTTTGTGTCGGCGATTGTTAGTGAGGCGCTTGACCAAGGGCAAAAGGTAAGAGACCGATGCCATACTGTCTTTCAATATGTAATCGAGCACCCCTTTGGCGAGCACTTTTGCGCGAATTTCTTCGCTAAACATGGCAGTCAAAACAATCACTTTTTGATTGTTTTTCAGTGCGAGATCAATGACCTCACCATCTTGACCATCTGGCAAACAGTAATCGAGTACGGCACATAGGAAGTTATGATGCTGATTGAGATGTGTTTGCGCTTCGGCAACGCTTTCTACGGCAAACACCTCATACCCAGCTTGTGAAAGCTGTTGTTGGAGGTAATTGCGAAAGGCTCGACTATCTTCGACCACCAGTATTTTATTACTCAAGAAGGAGCCTCCGGAGTTCTATTAACTACTAACATAAATATTAAGTAGGACTAACAAAAACGCCACCAACAAGCGATGAATTTGTCTAGAAATTGGGCTGCTTATCAAAATAACGCCATGCATACGGATCGCTCTGCCACGAAAGCCGCCAGTTGAGAAAGTGGAATATCTCTGTATACTGTTTTTTTATCCAGTTGTGTTTTGGCGTGCTTGTATGTCAGCGGAAACGAGAAAAATTATCCATATTGATATGGACTGCTTTTATGCCGCGGTTGAAATGCGTGATAACCCTAGTTTTCGCGGGCGTCCTTTAGCTGTGGGGGGGCATGAGAAACAGCGTGGGGTGATCAGTACCTGTAATTATGAAGCGCGTAAGTTTGGCGTGAGAAGTGCGATGCCGACCGCGCAAGCGCTGAAACTCTGTCCAGGTTTATTGGTGGTGCCAGGACGAATGCAAGTTTACAAAGAGGTGTCGAAACACATTCGAGGCATTTTCTCACGATATACCCACCTTATTGAGCCTCTCTCACTCGATGAAGCCTACTTAGATGTGACGCACGCGACGCAATATCATGGTTCCGCTACTCTGATTGCAGAAGCGATTCGGCGAGACATTTGGAATGAACTGCAACTCACCGCGTCGGCAGGCGTTGCTCCGATTAAATTTCTTGCCAAAGTGGCTTCAGATATGAATAAGCCGAATGGGCAGTTTGTCATTCCACCAGAGCAAGTTCAGGGGGTAATCGATACTCTCCCTCTTGAAAAAATTCCCGGCGTAGGCAAAGTCAGTCTAGAAAAGCTCCATCAAGCTGGTTTTTATTGTTGTGAAGATATAAAAAACAGCGATTATCGTGAGCTGCTGCGGCGCTTTGGACGTTTAGGTGCATCCTTATGGAAGCGTAGCCATGGTATCGATGAAAGGGAGGTGGTGGTAGAGAGGGAACGGAAATCTGTTGGGGTCGAGCGAACCTTTAGCCAGAATATTTCCACCTACCAGCAATGCTGGCAGGTGATTGAGGAGAAGCTCTTTCCTGAGTTAGAGAAGCGTTTAGAAAAAGCCAGCCCTGAAAAAGCGATTATTAAGCAGGGTATCAAAATGAAGTTTGCTGATTTCCAACTAACGACCATAGAACATGTTCATGGTGAGTTGGACCTCGTCTATTTCCGAACCTTGCTGCAAGATATTTTACAGCGCCAGAGAGGTCGTGAAATTCGTCTACTCGGACTGAGTGTGATGTTAAAGCCCGAAGAACAGGCAAGGCAATTGAGTTTTTTTTGACCTTGGTGTTCAACGTATTATTGTTCCCGTTGCCCCATAATGGAGGCAACGTGATCAAAGACTTGTCCGTATGGTGCTTGCTCTAAGCGTCCAAAACCGCTGAGCTTTTTCGCTTTGAACTGAGTCAGTTTCGGTGTCGAAATTCCGCACAGGAAGCGTGTGATCAGCGCGGCAGTCAGCGGTTGTGAGCTTTGTTGTTGTAGCTGTTCGATCCAAATTTGCAGTTGGGGGATCTCGATTGCTAAAAGACGCTCGTTCGGCAGCGATGCCACTTGGCCACGACACACTGAACAATGGCCACAAGATGATGGTGCCTGATGATCAGAAAAATAACTCGCCAGTCGGTAACTCAAACATCGGTCAGATTCAAAGAAGCCCAGCATTTGATGGACCCGCTGAACATCACTGTGCTCTTTTTCTTTAAACAATTGGTACATCGCATCGGCCAGTTGAGAGGAAGACTGATGTACTGTTTTCACCGCATAAACATCAGTCATCTGTTTGCTTTCCAGCTCAATCCAACCTTGTTGATGAAGATATTCGAGTGCGGCAACGCAGCGCGAACGCTCGGCATGATGGGTGATCCACAGTGCTTCGAAATCCGTTTGGCACCAAATGCGAGCCTGCGGTGAGCAGGCAAATAGCGTTTGTAAAAACAGTCGTCGCTCACCGTCAAAGCGTTGAAGAATCTGATTCGCGGGTTGAATGAACTTAAAACGATATTCGGCAAAGTAGGCGTATTGTGGCTCGATTAACCCCGACATCTCTAGGTAAACGAGCAACGTTTTGAGCGGCAGTTGGCGAATGTTGGCGTCGTTTGAGAGGCGCGTAATGATGGTTTCCCATTTGCCTCCTGCGTCGATAATCTGTTTGATGACAAAACGGATATCGTCGCGCTCGGGTGTATCGCCATAGATGAAGTTTTCCAGCACACTTAGCCCATTTTGGTTTGCCAGCAATACACAATCGGATGGTTTACCATCACGTCCAGCACGGCCTATTTCTTGGGCGTAGTTCTCGATGGACTTGGGTAAATCAAAGTGAATAACACGGCGTATATTGGCTTTGTCGACGCCCATACCAAAGGCGATAGTGGCCACAATACAGTCCAACTCATTTTGCATAAATTGGTTTTGAATTGTGTGGCGAATGTCGCTTTCTAACCCCGCATGATATGCTGCAGCGCGGATGCCCTCATCTTGTAACATTGCAGCCACTTGGCTGGCGGTGTGTTGCAACGTGACGTAGACAATGGTGGGAGCGGTTGGGTTTTGTTTGATCAGCGCGGTAAGGGCTTCGCCTTTCTCCGATTCTCGACAGGGTGCCACCGTAATGTCTAAATTAGCACGATAAAAACCAGTCACGACAACGTTGGGTGATTGGATAGCAAACTTACGCTGCATGTCCTCGATGACGTTTGCTGTTGCCGTTGCGGTAAGAAGCAACACTTGCGGTATGTTTAGTGCCGTTTGATAGCTGGGCAACTTTAGATAGTCAGGACGGAAATTGTGTCCCCACTCAGAAATACAGTGCGCCTCGTCGACTACAAGCAGTGAAATTGGTACCTGTGAGATGAACTGTCGGAAGCGTTCGTTTTTGAGTCGCTCAACGGAGATCATCAGAATTTTAAGCTCGCCACTGCTAACGGCCTTCATGATTGCTTGAGACTCTTGTTTGCTCTGACCTGATTCAATCGCCGCTGCAGGAATTCCTTTGCTATGAAGAAAGGATAACTGATCTTTCATCAAGGCAATCAAGGGAGAAACCACCAAGGTTAAATGATGCAGATGTAAAGCGGATAATTGATAGCAGAGAGATTTCCCAGATCCTGTCGGGAAAATTGCAGCCGCCGATTGACCAGAGAGAATAGCCTCTACGACTTGTTGCTGCCCATTACGTAGGGTGTTGAAGCCGAACACATTTTGAAGGGTTAGGTAAGGATCATTCTGATGCATTGAGAAGCTCGGTTTGGCGAAATCAATGTGCATCATACCGATAAATGGTTTCTTTCTCATCTCCAAGCACTGTTGAAAAACGAGACTATCAGTGTTTGCGTGAAAATAGACGGAATGGGTTATGATTTTCTTAAAATCGTTGTGACAATTTACTGACAAAACACACATCACCGGCTGTTATAGTTTGGTGAAAAATACCAAAGGGAAAGTCATGAAAAAGCTAGCCATTTTTATTCCACTGTTTGTTGCCACTTCGGCTCAGGCGTCGCAGTGCCGTGTCGATATCAAAAATGAAGTTCGCCTAGACGGTGAGGTATTGGAAATTCATCAAACCAATGGTGACAAGGCGGTCGTCGATGCGAGCAATAATCTCTATATTCATGGTGAAAAGATTGAGTTGAATGATGACCAGCAAGCGGCCATCGAAGAGTATCGCGAAAACCTTAATGCCTATCTGCCAAGAGCGAAACAAGTTGCGGAAGAGAGCTTAGCGTTAGCCAATGACATCATTGATGATATTGCCGTTAGCCTTGATGCTCCGGACGCATTTGATAATGTAAAAACGGCGGTGAAGGAATTTTTCGCGGATGTGGAGTCGCGTTATTACAAAGATGGTGACTTGATTTTACCTGCGGACAGCTTTGCTTCCATGACAGATTCTTGGAGCGAGGATTTTAAGCGGGCGCAAGATATCTTCAATAAAGAATTTATCAGCAGCGCGTTTGATGCCATGTCGAGCAAAATGAAGCAAGAAGGCGGTTTGAATCTCTCTGCGATGTCGGAAAGCATGACGGAGTTGAAGCAAAAAGTTCAAGAGCGTTTGCAGCAGCACAGCCAAGAAATTGAGCAGCAAACTCAAGAGTTCTGCGACTCATTGGAAGATATGGCCGTTCAAGAGCAAGACTTGCAGCAAAAGATCCCTGAGTTAAAAAACTACCCAGTGTTTACTATCTAGTATCGACAGAAAGAGCACCTTTGCGGTGCTCTTTACTTTATCTACTGCTCTTGGGTCTTGTATGCCCTATTGTTGGTCTGTATTTAAATATTTACGGATTGATTATCTATTATCTTGTCGTATGTTCGAGTTATTGACCTATTTATTATTGTTAAGCCAAACATGTTTCTGTATCGTACTAGGTAACTAGTTCATAAGTGCAGTTAGGTCGTATGTCACAGCAAACAACTTCTCAACCGAGGGAACACTTTGGTTCTCGATTAGGCTTTATTCTAGCGGCAGCGGGTGCGGCTGTTGGCTTAGGGAATATTTGGGGTTTTCCGACACAAGCCGCCTCAAATGGTGGCGGTGCTTTCCTTTTAGTTTATTTAGTCATGATTTTGATCGTTGCTTTTCCAATGCTGGTGGTGGAGATGGCGATTGGTCGTCATGGGCAAGCAAACCCCGTCGACAGTATGCGCGCACTCACCAGTCACCCTGTTGGTAAAAAAGTCGGTGGGCTGGTTGGTTGGATTGGCCTGAGTGTGCCAAGTGCCGTGTTGGCGTTTTATTCGATTGTTGGCGGTTGGATCATCTGTTTTATGCTGGGGGCAATCACAGATCTACTCGGCATGGAAGCGGCGACGGCATGGTTCAAAGGGTTCAGTGTTGAGCGCAACCTTTTTGGTACGATGACTTTTTATGTGCTCACTATTTTGATCGTTCAAGGTGGTGTGAAACAAGGCATTGAAAAGTGGTCAACCCGCTTAATGCCAGCTCTGTTTGTGCTCTTTGCTGTGCTGTTTATCTATATCATGACGCAAAATGGCGCGATGGAAGGGCTAAAACACTATCTAGTGCCTGATTTCGATAAGGTGTGGGATAGAAAACTGATTCTGGCAGCAATGGGGCAAGGTTTCTTCTCGTTAACCATCGGTGGTTGCTCAATGCTGATCTACGGTTCGTACCTCAGTAAAAAAGAGAACTTACCGAAGATGGCCATGAATGTCACATTGGTGGATACTGCGGTGGCCTTTATTGCCGGTTTGGTTGTGCTTCCCGCAATGTTTGTTGCGATGCAAAAAGGGGTGCAAATCTACGCGGAAGATGGCTCTTTACTGAGCTCAGATACGCTGGTGTTTACCGTGCTACCACTGATGTTTGATAGCTTGGGGCTTCTCGGTCAGATATTTGCCGTGGTGTTTTTCTTGCTGCTGACGATTGCCGCACTCACTTCTTCCATCTCCATGCTGGAGTGCCCTGTTGCGCTTGTGGGTGAACGTTTTAATACCAAACGCAGCACCACGAGTTGGGTCTTGGGTGGGCTAATTGCTCTGTTCAGTGTGGTGATTGTGTACAACTTCGGTGCGCTGTTTGGGCTGGTGGCAACCGTCGCGACACAATATCTGCAACCAACGGCCGCATTGCTGTTTTGCTTGTTTGGTGGCTGGGTGTGGAGTCGTCACAGTAAAATCAAAGAGCTTGAGCAGGGCAACCCTGAGTTCACCTTAGGTTGGTTTGGCAAAGTTTGGCCTTCGTATGTGAAGTTCGTTTGTCCTGTGCTGGTGGCTACGGTGATTTGGGCTTCCTTTGGTTAAAGCCAGAGAGCAGTAGATAAAAAAGCTTGATGCGGTGGCATCAAGCTTTTTACGTTAATAGGATCTAGGATCTAGGATCTAGGATCTAGGATCTAGGATCTAGGATCTAGGATCTAGAGGCTCGAACCTATCGAAACTGCCCAGCATCGGGCAAAAACTCAAAACCCGCGGTGGCCAATTTGGTTTCTAATGCCGCACGATCAATATCGAAATAACGCACGAGTTTATCGAGGTCACCGGCAAAATCGTCACGCAGCTTCATGTTGACGATGCTCATCAACATGATCGGATCCATGGATGCAAAGTTTGCCAAGTTCATCAATCAGTCCTCAAAATCTGAAATGAGCAAGTTGGCGGCGGCAAAAGCGGCTTTCTCACGTGTTTCTTTAGGTAGTGATTCATCTGCGGCAATATCATTCAGCGCTTTGACTGCACACGAGATTGCCTGTGGAATGTACCCTTGATCACCACTACCAATTTGAGCATAAAGCTCACGAACTAACTCACAACAGCCGTATACTTGCATGGCGTTTTCCTTGAACTTAAACAAATGATAACTGCTCTCAAATATACACAGTGTGGTTTTGAAACTCAAAGCTCAGAGTTGTTTTGGCGCAAGTTAATTACCCCTCTGAGCAAAGATTCATCAACGCAATTGCTGTTCAAGTTGTTCGATGACTTCAGGCGCCAGTTGTAGCTGCTTCGCTAATTCTTGCAAATACGCTTTTTCCATAAAGCTTTGTTCGTCTGCGATGATCAGCGAGGCAAGGTAAATTTCACTTGCTTGCTGTGGTGATGTCGACAACTTGGCAATGTCGGTTGGGTCGAGTGGTTTTTGCAGCTCTTGTTGAACGAGTTGTCGCACCTGTTCATCGGCGTTCATCTCACTGAGTGCTTGCTCAATTTGGGCCATTTCCTGCTGGTCAATATGACCATCTGCTTTGGCCATCGCAATCATCGCTTTGATGATCAGCACTGAGTGGTGGTTGTCTTTTGGGTCGTAAGCTTCCGTCACGCCAGTGTTTGGTTGAGTTCCTTGCCAGTCGTTGTAAATCTTATAAGCCAACGCGCCTAAGGCAGCGGCGCCACCAATTTTGAGCGCATTCTTGCCAAGCTTCTTGGCCATCTTTCCGCTTTTCTTCGAACCCATCAGCATGCCGATGAGGCCGCCACCCAATGCGCTAGCACCGAGTGTTTTGAGTTGGCTAGCGTTGGTGTTGCTTTTGAGGTTTTGGGTCTGTTTGTTCAATGCCTCTGAACCTTGTTTTAAAAGATCAGAGTTGAGGGCTTGATTGAGAAGGCTTTTTAGATCCATGACGACTCTCCTGACTAAACACAAAACAAGCATAGCGAGAGAAATCTGAACCAAAGATTAATAGAAAAGGGATTGGCCTTGACCAATCCCTTTTAACTGTTGTTATAACACTGAACTCGGTGTTATTTCAGTTGTGCTTTGATGTGCTCAACGATATCCGCCATCGCGACAGGTGTTTTTTCACCAGAACGACGGTTCTTGTACTCAAAGTGACCTTCGTCCATGCTGCGATCGCCAATCACGATAGTGTGAGGGATACCGATCAGTTCCATATCAGAGAACATGACGCCTGGGCGCTCTTTACGGTCATCGAACAGCACTTCGATACCCATCGCTGTCAGCTCAGTGTATAGTTTCTCTGCGGCTTCTTGAACGCGCTCAGATTTGTGCATGTTCATTGGTACGATAGCGACTTGGAAAGGCGCGAGTGCGTCTGGCCAAATGATGCCGTATTTGTCGTTGTTCTGTTCGATTGCCGCTGCAACCACACGAGAAACACCGATACCGTAACAGCCCATCTCTAGGATCACGTTTTTACCGTTTGAATCGAGAACGCCACAGTTCATCGCTTCAGAGTAAACATTGCCTAGTTGGAAGATGTGACCCACTTCGATACCACGTTTCAGCATCAATGTGCCTTTTCCACATGGGCTTGGATCGCCTTCGACGACGTTACGTAGGTCAGCAACTTGGCCAAGCTCTACATCACGACCCCAGTTAATACCGAAGTAGTGTTTGCCATCGATGTTTGCGCCAGCACCGAAATCGCTCATAACAGCAACTGAGTGGTCAACGATAAATGGTAGCTTAAGGCCGACAGGGCCAAGAGAACCTGCACCTGCGCCGATGAACTCGCGCATCTCTTCTTCTGTTGCCATCTCTAGAGGTGCTGCAACTTCAACAAGGTTTTCTGCTTTGATTTCGTTGAGCTCGTGGTCACCACGGATGATCAGTGCAACGATTGGCGCTTCAATTTCATCCGACGCTTTAACAAACAGCGTTTTAACGGTTTTCTCAATTGGTAGATCGAATTGTTCAACCAGTTCAGCGATGGTTTTAGCGTTTGGCGTATCCACTAGCGTCATCTCTTGAGTTGGCGCTGCACGCTCAACCGCAGGAGCAACGGCTTCTGCTTTCTCGATGTTGGCGGCGTAATCGGATTCAGTTGAGAAGGCGATGAGGTCTTCACCACTTTCAGCCAGTACGTGGAACTCTTGAGAGCCGTTACCACCGATCGCACCTGAGTCTGCGAGTACTGGACGGTACTCAAGACCCATGCGGTCGAATGCTTTACAATAAGCATCGTGCATCGCTTGGTAAGATTTTTCTAGGCCAGCTTTGTCGATATCGAAGCTGTACGCATCCATCATGCAAAATTCACGTGCACGCATCACACCAAAACGTGGACGACGCTCATCACGGAATTTGGTTTGGATTTGGTATAGGTTCAGCGGAAGTTGCTTGTATGAGCTCACTTCGTTACGAACTAACGCGGTGATCACTTCTTCTGCTGTAGGGCTTAGTACGAACGGACGAACATGGCGGTCAGTAAAGCGAAGAAGTTCCGGGCCCATTTTTTCAGAGCGGCCAGTCTCTTCCCATAGTTCAAACGGCTGCACAACGGGCATCAAGGTTTCGATTGCACCTGCATTGTCGATCTCTTGACGAACGATGTTTTCGACTTTACGCAGTACACGTAGACCAGTAGGCAGCCAGGTGTAAAGACCTGAAGCCAGCTTACGGATCATACCTGCACGTAGCATGAGCTGATGGCTCACTACTTCTGCGTCGTTTGGAGTCTCCTTCAGAGTAGAAAGAAGATATTTACTGGTACGCATTCTATGGTATCCGTTTCATCATGGTTTGAATAACCCCTCAAAAGTGAGGGAACAAAATTAAGCTGACTATGATATCAGCCATTTGTGATTGTCAAAAGCGTTCGATGCGGCTAACCGCCACTATCTTATCTTGGACAATGAATTTGACGTTCAAATCGAACAAATTTACCGCATATTCTTTCTCATCCGGTTTGTTTTTCTTATAGGCAGGGCGAGGATCTTGTGCCAAAACTTGCTCAATGACCTGTTTCTCTAGCGTTCCATTGGGTCGTGTCGCCAATAGCGCATCCGCTTCACTGGAGAAGATCACGAGTGAGCGCTCGGGTTCTGACTCTGCGTAGCCACCGACGGCATCGAGAATCGCGTCGGAATAGGGGATGTAAGGTTTGATATCAATGATGGGGGTCCCGTCCACCAAATCCACACTGCCAAGATCGAGATAGACCTGATCGCCTTGTTTAGTTATCCCTTTCATTTCCACCGCTGACATGCCAATACCGTTGGGGCGAAACGTTGAGCGGGTGGCAAATACACCCATGCGCTCATTGCCACCTAGGCGAGGAGGGCGAACGGTGGGTTTCCAACCCGCGGCCAAGTTTTGATCAAACAAAAACAGCAACCAAACGTGGGAAAATTGCGCCAAACCTCTTACTGACTCGGGCGTGTTGGCACTGCCAACCAGTTTTACCCGTGCTGTCGCAGCAGGAACCAAGCGAGGTTGTCTGGGGACCGCGAATTTCTCTTTATAGGGGCTCTCAACAAAGCCAATAGGATCAATGGAGTGCATAGTGAGTCAAATAAAAAACAACAGGTGGACTGAAAAATATCACAGTTTTCTCTTGCATTTCTTGTTGATAATAATTATTAATTAATATGTTATAACATAACAATTGTTGGAGAGAGACAAATGAAACTAGGAATCCATCCTGAATATCGCAAAGTCGTGTTCCACGACACCAGCGTCAATCACTATTTTGTGGTTGGTTCGACCTTGCAAACTGACCGCACCATCGAATGGGAAGATGGCCAAACCTACCCTTACTTCACCATTGAAGTCTCCTCGGAATCACATCCGTTTTACACCGGTAAACAAAGAGTGGTGCAAAAAGAGGGTCGAGTGGCGAACTTCAATCGTCGTTTTGCTCAGTTTGGTTCGAAAGAAGGTTAAGAAATGAAAGTACTTAAGTCACTGAAGAGCGCAAAAACGCGTCATCCAGATTGCCAAATCGTCAGACGACGTGGTCGCTTATATGTCATTTGCAAGAGCAACCCACGTTTTAAGGCGGTGCAAAAATAATTACATTGGCAGTAAAAACGTGAGAAAACGATGATTCCTATATCGTATGGTGTTGGTTTGGTAGGTTATTTATAATTCCAGTTAATAACAACAAACTGGCTTATAAGGCTAAATTTTAAACGTTAGTTGGTTGATAATATCGCTATCTGAAAAGTTTTGTAACATTTGCAATTTCATTTTCCCTCTCTTGTCGAGTAACCTGCGCTCGCTTTTGACATTTTTGTCACAAATGCACAGGAAAAACTACAAGGAGGGAACAGATGAGTTCATCTGATTCAATTAAGCAAACTTCACCGAAGAAACCGCTCTTTACGCGCTTTCTAGATACGGTGGAATATTTGGGGAACTTGTTGCCCCACCCAATCACACTTTTTGCCATTTTCTGTTTGGCAATTTTAGTTTCTTCAGGCATCGCGGGCTATTTTGAAGTCTCCGTTGTCGATCCTCGCCCTGAGGGTGCCAAGGGTCGCGCTGCTGACGGTATGATTCACGTTGTGAGCTTACTGAACGCAGACGGACTAGAGCTGATCGTGACCAATCTCGTTAAAAACTTTGTCGGCTTTGCTCCTTTAGGCACAGTACTGGTGGCCATGTTGGGTGTTGCAATTGCAGAACACTCAGGTCTACTTTCTGCAGCCATGCGTGGCATGGTGATGGGTGCGTCTAAGCGCATGGTGACCGTCACTGTGGTCTTTGCAGGTATCATTTCGAACACCGCATCTGAGCTTGGTTATGTGGTTCTGATTCCGCTTGCGGCGATGTTGTTCCACTCACTCGGTCGTCACCCTCTTGCTGGCTTGGCTGCTGCGTTTGCGGGTGTGTCTGGTGGTTACTCGGCAAACTTGTTGATCGGTACGGTGGATCCACTGCTTTCAGGTATTACTGAAACGGCAGCAAAAATGATCGACCCTACATACACGGTTGGCCCTGAAGTGAACTGGTACTTCATGTTTGCTTCGACCTTTGTTATTGCAGGTTTGGGTGCGTTTGTTACCGAAAAAATCGTTGAGCCTAAACTGGGCAAATACAACGTTGAGGAAGCTGCAGAAGATCTTTCAAACGATAAGATGGGCCGTCTCACTGACGTTGAGAAAAAAGGTCTGAAACTGGCGGGTGTTGCGGTACTAGTAGTATCAGCATTACTTGCTTGGACGATTGTTCCAGCTGACGGTGTGTTGCGCTCTGACGCAGGTACGGTAGCGGGTTCACCATTCCTTAAGAGTATCGTGGCGTTTATCTTTGTCTTCTTTGCTGTCCCTGGTTTTGTTTACGGCAAAGTCGTTGGCACGATGAAGAATGATCGCGATGTGATTGATGCGATGTCAAAATCCATGTCTTCAATGGGTATGTACATTGTGTTGGTGTTCTTTGCTGCTCAGTTTGTTGCTTTCTTTAAGTGGACTAACTTCGGTCAAGTTTTCGCGGTGGCGGGTGCCGATTTCCTACAGACCATTGGTCTTACTGGCCCGATGCTGTTCTTTGCCTTCATCCTTATGTGTGGCTTCATCAACTTAATGATTGGTTCGGCCTCTGCTCAGTGGGCGGTCACTGCACCGATCTTTGTTCCAATGTTGATGCTGGTGGGTTACGCGCCTGAAACGATTCAAGCGGCATACCGTATCGGTGATTCCGTGACGAACATCATCACGCCGATGATGAGCTACTTCGGTCTGATCCTCGCGGTTGCCACTCGCTACATGAAGAACATGGGTATCGGTACACTGATCTCTGTGATGCTGCCATACTCTATCGTCTTTATGGTGGGTTGGAGCTTGTTGTTCTACGTATGGGTATTTGTGTTTGGTTTGCCAGTCGGCCCAGGCGCGGCAACGTACTACACGCCATAAGCCTTAACTCGACATCTCGACTCGAAACAAAAGCCTGCGAATATCGCAGGCTTTTGTATTGGATGAACCAAGGCTAGAGCTGAGCTTGATAACGAATTATCGCTTAGCCAAAATGCGATCCAAATGATTGGCAAATTCGCGGCGTTCGGTTTGCGAGAGAGCCGCAGGGCCGCCAGTTTGGATTCCACTTGAGCGCATGGTTTCCATAAAGTCACGAATGTTAAGGCGCGCTTTGATGGTGTCTTTAGTATACAACTCACCACGTGAGCTTAAGGCAAGTCCGCCTTTGGTGATCACTTCATCGGCGAGCGGAATATCAGAAGTAATCACCAAATCGTTTGGTTCCACACGTTTGACGATCTCGTTATCCGCAATGTCGAAGCCGGCAGGCACTTGCAAACTGTGGATGTTGGGCCTTCTTGGTACTGGTACAACGTGATTAGCGACAAAGGTGCATTCGACACCGGTTCGCTCTGCTGCGCGGACAATGGTTTCTCGAATCACTTTTGGACAGGCGTCGGCATCAACCCATATCTTCATTGGTTTTTCTCTTTTAGTTGTGCTTCTAATGCATCGATACGAGCTGCCAGCTTCAGGACGGTCGCTTCGAGTTGGGCAATGCGTTCCGCATCTTGATTGGTTTGACTTGCCACTTCGATCTTCGGTACGCGCTGGGCGCTCTTCCAGCTTTTGATCGCGGCTATGATCGCAGGCATGGGGATCGATGTTTTTAATCGTGCTTTCACGAGCGCGACAGACGGCTCTTTTCCTTGCTGCTGAAGCTGTTCAAGCACCGCTTCCAGCTCTTTGGTGACATCTTGAGTTAACATTTTTTCTTCCTGATAACGATATGTTTATCATGATACGTGGCACTAAGGTTTTTGGCGAATAGCAATTTCGGTAATCGCGTGTGAGAGATCTCTTACACAGCTTGTGCGAGAAAGCTAATTCATCGTAAGAGGAATGGTTGTCAAAAGATCCTAACCTAATGATTAATAAGGAATGTTAATGCGATGTAATGGTTTGCATAAGCGTTTTTCTTTGCCGGTGGATTGCTCCGTTCAAGAAAAAGAGTAAATTAAACCTTGTCGGAAGGATGCTGACACGGAACAGGAAACGCCAAGGATATGGTTATCGTCAGGAAGACGATTTGGTTGCTCAGGATGAGGAATCAAGCAAGGAGCGAAGGACATTGTAGGAAGCAATCACTAATAGGATGTTGGTGACGAAGGAACGACAATGGACACCTCGAGGATGGAGGTCAGGACAGTATCAGGACGATACCAGGGACACCGCTCAAGGAACAAGTGATGTGCGCTAACGGGGATAGTTAGCTGTCAGGAAGATTAGGACACCGCTAGGACGGCGAAGTAAGGAATAGCTGAAGGATTCAGCCACTATTATGGATGATGCAGGGAGCATTATTAGTAGCCGGACTGCTGCGAGTAAGACTATAGCCCCGATACGAAAGTGTCGGGGCTTTTCTTATCGTCATCTCTTCACACTCTCTACCGTCAGATCGATATAACTATTTTATAAACAACGTTAAAAAACAATCTGGATCAATAACTCTTTGTTCAAGTTGGTTTAATTTTTCGGCTTCTCAATTGGGCGTAACGAATTTGCAACGCGCTAAATCGGTATCGCCATATCAAGGATAGAATGTGACCATAGTAACTCGAAGGACATTACTCCTTCCTTACAATGAATCATTAAAGCTCGAATTCGTGATGCTAAATTGCTGTGCGAAGAATCGTGCGCAGCTCAATGGTCCATACACGGTTGCCAATGCCAAGCTTCTGTTTGATAAAGTATTGAATGATAAAACGATCCATGCCAGAGCCGTATTGGATAACTACAATCGCGAATACATGGGGCATGTCTATATCGCGCATTTAGATAGTCAACCGGAACTGGAGTTCATGTTTGATAAATCGTACTGGGGTAAAGGGATCGCCAGCGAAACATTGAAGGCGTTTGTGCCCAAAGCGATGCATGAATTGCAGTTGGAGAGCTTAACGGCACACATCAAACCTCAGAACATCGCTGCAATCAAAGTGCTCACCAAGCTGGGCTTTTATGATGTTTCCCAGCTTAGTCAGTGTAATGCGCTCGTGACAATGCGTTTTACATCCGATGAGGTGGCAGGAAAAAGTTCAGCGGCCTGAATCCTGTCATCATCAGTTGCCCTTGATAGCAGTCGTCACCGAGTGCTGAAAATTCAAACAAATAGACAGTATGCCAACGCCAGCTTCCCTCTGGCGTTTTTAATTTGTGCCCGCCAAACGCAACACTAATGAGTTGTAACTCCAGTTGGTCGCATTTGCGTGCTATCGCAGCCTTGGCCAGTTCCGATTGGCGACGTTGTTGCCAAAAGAGAAAACAGAAGAAACACAATCCTAAAATGGCAAACAAATCACCGACCATGGTTTATCCTTTTGTAGCCTGTTGTAGATTTAAAAGTGCATTGGCCAGTTCTGGTGATGGGCTGGAGTGCAGCAGAGGCAATAGCACCATTCTGAGCTGTGGAAGCATCACTAAGTCGGCAAACAGCTGGTTGAACAGGTTTTGATTACCCGTTTGTGCCAAACGAACCAAAAAGAGCTGTGCGACCTCCGTTTCAGCCAACCAATGCCAAGCGCGACCGGCAATACCAATCAACACTTCCTGATGGCTCAATCTAGGGCTGGCGAGCAGTGTGTTCAGCAGGGGCTTCACTTGTGCTTGCTCTGCGCCTGACAGCGCACGAATTAGCGCTGAGAGCAAAAACAGATCAGGGTGTGGCTTGGCGATTTCGCCTTCAGTGAGCTCGATTAAGCGGGCTGTTAGCTTTTCAGGCAAGGTGACATGCTCTAACGCACCAAGCAGAGCATACAATGGGGTTGAAGGAAGGTGCGTCAGCGCCTTACGTATTAGCACGCCATTTTGCTCTTGATCCAATCGAGCACAGATGTCGGTAATGCCCTGCAAGCCAACGGTTTGCCAGTTGTCCCACCCCAATTTCCCTTGGAAATAGATTTGGGCGTGTTCGTAATATTGGCTGGTCGGTAACTGCAGTTGCGCGCGCACCAAGCTATGAAACACCGCCATTTTGTCTTCAGAAGGCTTAAACGTATAAGGATTATTCGCCAACTTCTGTTGCTGTTCTTCACTCATTTCTTGCGATAAACGCGTTCCCATCGCTTCAACGACAAATTTAATGAAGTTGCCGATGTCTGCTTGCTTCAATAGACCACGCTCGTCGAGTTCAAATTTCAAAAACCAAATCCATGGCTGCTTTTGCTCATTCCAATACACAATCGCCAAATTGGCTTTACGTTGCAGAGGGTAAGGATAAGGCGCTGAGCCTTTTTCTATCTCGGCAAATTGCGTTTGGCTGATTGGATTGATACGGCGGCCCAAATCATAAATGGCGTATTGGCAGTCGCTGGCGGTAAGGAGTTGACTGAGAGTGTGTATGGTATCCATGAAGCATGTTGTCCTAACTTTATTTCTTCAATAAATGGTATCATTCGCGGCTAATTCAAGGTTCGGAATGTAAAGATTAATGACAAACACCTCAACTTTGACGGGATTATTGCGACAACTTGAGCTGGAGCTGAAACGTTTAGGCTGGTGGGATGAAATACCCCCAGAGCCTGCATTGTTGCAAAGCGAAATGCCTTTTGCGGTCGACACGTTAGCGCCGCAACAATGGTTGCAGTGGATCTTCATCGCTCGCATACAGCAGATGATGGTACAAGGAGCGTCACTGCCGAAGGGGTTTCTGCTCACCCCTTATTTTGAAGAAGCTTGGAAAGAACAGCGTGATACACAAACGTTGTTGAGTATTTTGCGTACGATTGATGAGGTAAGCCAGTAATGCTGGAGATTGTGTATCAGGATGAATATTTTGTGGCCGTGAATAAACCGGCGGGCATGCTTGTGCATCGCAGTTGGTTGGATAAACATGAAACGCAGTTTGTAATGCAAACATTGCGTGATCAAATTGGTCAGCATGTTTTTCCGCTTCATCGCCTGGATCGTCCAACCTCCGGGGTGTTGGTTTTTGCACTGTCCTCTGAAGTCGCATCTCAGGTTATGCCCATGTTTGCCGGACAGGAGATGAGCAAAACCTACCATGCGATTGTGCGTGGCTGGATAGAGGAAGAAGGGGAGCTAGACTACGCGTTGAAGGTTGAACTGGATAAGATTGCGGATAAGTTTGCTTCGCAAGAGAAGGAAGCGCAAGACGCGATTACGCTTTACAAACCACTGGCCAAAGTGGAAGTACCTTATTCGACGGGCAAGTTCCCAACGACCCGCTATGGGTTAATGGAGCTCAAGCCGAAAACCGGTCGTAAGCATCAACTTCGTCGCCATATGGCGCATCTTCGTCATCCGATCGTGGGGGATACCACCCATGGTGATGGCAAACACAACAAGCTGTTCCGTGAAGAGTTTGAAGCGCCGAGGTTGCTGCTGCACGCCTCTGAACTCAGATTTGTCCATCCGTATACAGAGCAAGAAGTGGTGATTCGAGCAGAGGTTGATAAAGTTTGGCAACAGTTGTTTGAACGTTTTGAGTGGCCAAGCACCTTGCTTACCGCAAGTCACTAATGCACTCATATTATGGTGATCACAGTAAAAAGGGTTGATGTCATATCAACCCTTTGCCATTTAGGCAGTTTTAAACCAATGAGGCGAGCTTCGCTTATTTGAGTTTTTCGAGATCCGCTTCAATTTCGGCAATTTTGCTCGCCACCACTTTCTCAAGATGCTTCAGATCGGTAAGGATCTTTTGTTTGATATCCACATCTTCTTGTTTGGGTGGCTTGGTGATTTTATTTAGCTCATCAATGACTAAAGTGAGGTTGCGATTAATTTCCGTGACTTCTTTATATTGATGACTACCGCTATCAACCAAGACATTTTTGACTTGTCGTGGATACTTGAATTTCACGCTTTTGGCAAAAAATTCGCCTTTTTGCTTGTGGAAATAGATTTTTAATACGTCTTTGTGCGCTTCCTGACGTAGTGAATAGCGTTCAATCTGGCTAGGATCATGAATACCCAGTCCAGTGAGGTGTGGATACATAAGCGACCTCTATTTAGGTATGACTGTTAAGATTCAATGTAGCAGTCAAATCATGTGGTAGATAGCTGATAATCCGACCAATTGACTAAGTTGTGCACGAGATCGCGCTCGGTATCCTTGGTGAAAAAATCCCTCAGCAGAGCATGCTGAGGGATTTATCAAAAGCAGAATTTTATGATGAGGTTAAGGGGCGAGTTCGGCGATGTTGTGAATCAGTTTTTCACGTAGCTGAAGTTCTTGCTCTTCACTGAGTCGTCCGCCATTCTCACTTGTCAGAATAAATAAGTCTTCCGCTCGCTCACCTATGGTGGTGATTTTTGCCCCATGCAAGTTAAATCCCATATCAGCGAAGGTCGCGCCTGTAATCGCAAGTAGCCCCGGTGTATCGAGCGCCACCAATTCCATCAAGGTGCGTTTTTTACTCTTCGTGGGTAGGAAATCCACTTTGGTCTTAACTTTAAAGTGCTGCAGTTTATGAGGCGTACGGCGCGTTTTGACTTTTGTCGGTCTGCCATCGGATAACACATGCACCAGATGTTTAATGACAGCCCTATGGCTGTCGACATCGATCGCTTGGCCGTGTTGGTCAAGTACCATAAAAGTATCAAGAACATAGCCATCTTTACTGCTCATGATTTGCGCGTCGTGTACGTTAAAATTACGACGGTCTAGCTCTGCCACCACGGTGGCAAAGAGTGCATGTTGGTCTTTGGTGTAGACAAAAACTTCTGTACCGCCACGAGTGGCCTTTTTACTCATCAGCACTAAAGGCTGCTCAGGATCATCCATGCGCAGAATATGTTCGCAATGCCAGGCGATCTGTTTGTGGGTGTGACGGAGAAAATAATCTGCTTTAAAGCGTTGCCACAACACTTCGATTTCACGCGCGGTAAAACCTTCTTTGCGCAGCAAAGCGGAAGCCAATTGCTGGTTGTGGCGAATACGCTCGCGCGCATCGACCGGATTTTCTAATCCGCGTCGTAAGGCTCTTTGGGTGGAGTAAAACAGTTCCGCTAGTAAGGTGCGTTTCCAACTGTTCCAAAGTTCTGGATTGGTTGCACAAATATCCGCAACGGTCAGGCAGACCAAATATTCCAAACGTTCTTCATCGCGTACTTGTTTGGCGAACTCAGTGATCACCTCTGGGTCATAGATATCTCGGCGCTGAGCGGTGACCGACATCAGCAGATGGTGTCGTACTAGCCAAGAAACCAGTTTGGCTTCGGGCTTGGAGAGGCCGTGCTCAATACAGAAATCGTATGCTTCTTTTTCACCGATCTCTGAGTGATCGCCGCCACGTCCTTTGCCAATATCGTGAAAAATCGCTGCTAGAATCAATAACTCTTTCTTTTGCAGTCTCGGATAGAGCTCACAACAGATGGGGTGTTTATCGTGGTTTTTCGCGTAACCGAAGGTATTGATGTGATTGAGCAGTCGTACACTGTGTTCATCCACGGTATAGACGTGGAAAAGATCAAACTGCATCTGTCCAACAATTTGGCTCCATTGGGGAAGGTAGGCGGCTAAGACTCCAAGTTTATGCATTAAGCTAAAGGCTCGATGAAGCGCATTGGGGTGGCGAACCAGCTCCATAAATTTTTCACGCGCTTCCGGAATGGTATGAAGAAATTTGTTCAAACGTCGGCGAGCGGTACGCAATTGACGCAGTGTCGGAGGGCTAACACTCTCAATCGTGGAGTCATTGGCAATGTGCAAAAACATATCAAGAATCGTTTCTGGGCGCGCTTGGAACAACGCAGGTTTACGCGCCTCGATTAAACGGCCTCGGCGTTGAAAATCTTCATTGATGATGACCGCTGGCTCGGTTTCCCCACCATTAATAATGGCTTGATCAAACAGCTTGAGCAGCATTTTATTGAGTTCTGCTACACGGCGTAGCGTGCGATAGAACTCCTTCATCATCATTTCAATACCGCGGTTGCCTTCACCTTTAAAGCCTAGATGCTCAGCGACCTGCAACTGATGAGCGAAGGTCAATCGATTGTCGTAACGTTTTAGCTCAATATGTAGGGCAAAGCGAACTCGCCACAGAAAATCTTGGCATTCCACTAGTTCGCGATACTCGGCATCGGTCAAAAAGCCGTAGCGGCTCATTTCTAACAGTGAGGTTGCGCCGAAATGACGTCGAGCCACCCAACTTAACGTGTGAATGTCACGAAGTCCGCCAGGTGTGGATTTAATGTCGGGCTCCAGATTATAAGTGGTATCGTGATAACGTGCATGGCGATCGCGCTGTTCTTGAATCTTGGCACGGTAGAAGGTCTCACTGGGCCAAAAGGAGTCAGAGAGCACCACTTTTTTTAAATCTTGGAAGGTGTTTTCACTGCCACACAACAATCGAGCTTCCTGCAAATTGGTGGCAACGGTCAAATCTTCACGACCTATTGCAGCGCACTCTTCAACCGTGCGTACGGCATGACCAACCTCTAAACGTAAGTCCCATAGCAGTGTAATGAACTCACTTACTTTTGGCTCCAGTGAGGTTGGCAGCTTATGTTTCGACAGCACTAAGATATCAATATCTGACAGCGGATGGAGCTCACCACGACCATACCCACCTACGGCAACCAGCGCGATATTGTGAATGTCGTTGAAACCGAAGTGTCTCCATAGCCTCGTTAGAAGCAAATCCATGTATTCTGCACGAGCGAGGACCAAATCGGTCACCGGATGGTGATTAAGAAACGCTTGTTTTTGTTCACTAGCGAAGAGATCGAGCCCTGCTTTCAGTTGGGTAACCGACAGTTGTTCTTCCGTGAAAGTTAAAGGGGATTGAAAAGCCATGATTTTGCTATCCGTGCAATCGTTATCTGCGTAAGAATGTAACAGAGTTGCGACTGATAAAAAATATCCCCGCATGAGCGGGGATGGGAAAAATGATTTAACTCAGTGAAGATTAGATATTCTTCATCAAGCGAGGAATGGACTCTTCACTGCGCAGAGTGAGCACTTCACAACCGTCTTTAGTGACGAGAATAGTGTGTTCCCACTGTGCTGAGTTTTTGCCGTCACCAGTGTATACCGTCCAATCATCTTCAGCATCAACGGTACAACCAAACTTGCCTGCGTTTATCATCGGTTCGATAGTGAAACACATACCTTCTTTTAATACACTGCGGTCGCTATTGCGGTAATGAACGACTTGAGGTTCTTCATGGAACTCATCACCGATGCCGTGACCACAGAAATCTTTCACAATAGAGAACTTATTACGTGGGTTGTTTTTGTTGTTGTCCTTGATGTATTTCTCGATCGCGGTACCAATATCACCCACGGTCGCACCCGGTTTGACTTGACGCATACCGATGTACAGGGCTTCTTGCGCCACCATGCATAGGCGTTTGTTGGCTGGAGAAACATCACCAACCAAAAACATTTTTGATGTATCGCCGTGGAAACCTTGAGGACGCACAGACAAATCGGCTTTGTCATCGTCAGGCACAATGACGGTGATATCAACGTTTACGATATCGCCACTTTTCAGTACGGCAGGTTTCATTTGACCATTGCTGCCGATTTCATCTTTCGATGCTGGAATGCCGTGGCAAACAATATGGTTGATAGACGTACAGATCGACTTTGGAAAACCGTGATAATCCAGCGGAGCAGAATAAGCACCTTTCTCTAGGGCGTAGTCGTGACAGATTTGGTTCAGCTCGTCCGTTGTCACCCCTTCCTTGATGTATGGCTCAATCATTTCCAGGATTTCAGCGGCTAGCTTACCCGCCATTCTCATACGCTCGATTTGTTGAGCGGTTTTAATCTTAATTGACATTGGCTTTCTCTACTTAAATTCGGGGGCACATCAGGGTGTGCTGATGCGGCATTCTAACAGGAAGAAATGAGAATGTGTATTTGTCTGAAAAACGAGAGCATACCTAGGGCCAATTTTTAGGGGATGGGTTCATTTGGCTTCGTTGCTAAATGCATTTTTTTTTGCCTTCAATAGGCAAAATATGGTATAAAGCGCGCCGGAAATGAGGACTGTTCTCTTCGTTAAGGTTTCCTTAATGGCGAAGCAAGCTTCTTCCAAACATACTTTTTCTTTAAATCACACACATTCCGACACATGTTCCGGGGTGCCCAGCGATTAGGCTAGGGTCGGATACATGGGGGATGTGGAGGCCTAACCCCATAGAGGATTTTAAAATGGCAACTGTATCAATGCGCGATATGCTGAAAGCGGGTGTACACTTCGGTCACCAAACTCGTTACTGGAACCCAAAAATGAAGCCATTCATTTTTGGCGCTCGTAACCGCGTTCACATCATCAACCTAGAAAAAACTGTACCAATGTTCAACGAAGCTCTTGCTGAGCTAGTTAAAGTTGGCGAGAAGAAAGGTAAAGTTCTTTTCGTAGGTACTAAGCGCGCTGCATCTGAAGCTGTTAAAGAAGCTGCAATCGCAAGCAACCAGTACTACGTAAACAACCGTTGGTTGGGTGGTATGCTGACTAACTACAAAACTGTTCGTCAGTCAATCAAACGTCTAAAAGAGCTTGAAGTTCAGTCTACTGACGGTACTTTCGACAAGCTTACTAAGAAAGAAGCTCTAATGCGCACTCGCGAAATGGAGAAGCTAGAGAAGTCTCTTGGTGGTATCAAAGATATGGGTGGTCTTCCAGACGCTCTATTCGTAATCGATGCTGATCACGAGCACATTGCTATCAAAGAAGCGAACAACCTGGGCATTCCAGTATTCGCAGTAGTTGATACAAACTCTAACCCAGACGGCGTTGATTACATCATCCCAGGTAACGATGACGCTATCCGTGCAGTTCAACTATACCTGAACGCTGTGGCAGCATCTCTTGCTGAAGGCCGTAACAAAGACGTTGCAGCTGTAGCTGAGAAAGACGGTTTCGTAGAAGCTGAATAATCGCGGCTCTGTGTCACACTTAGTCGATGTGCAACCTAGTTGTCGCATAAACTAAGTTATAGTTAGCATCAGGGGCCGAAATACTGGCCCCTGATTTTTACCGTATCCAGAATTAACTGAGGAATAGAGAATGGCTGTTACTGCTGCTCTAGTAAAAGAACTGCGCGAACGTACTGGCGCAGGTATGATGGAATGTAAGAAGGCGCTTGTTGAAACTAACGGCGACATCGAACTGGCAATTGAAAACATGCGTAAGTCTGGCGCAGCGAAAGCAGCTAAGAAAGCTGGTAACGTTGCAGCTGAAGGCGGTATCTTCATCAAAGAAGAAAACGGTGTTGCAGTTCTTCTTGAAGTAAACTGTCAAACTGACTTCGTTGCTAAAGACGGTAACTTCACTGCATTCGCTGGCAAAGTTGCAGCTGATGCTCTTGCATCTAAAGCATCTATCGAAGAGCTACAAGCGAAATTCGAAGAAGAGCGTGTTGCTCTAGTTGCTAAGATCGGTGAAAACATCAACATTCGTCGCGTTCAGTACGTTGAAGGTGCTGTTCTAGCGTCTTACCGTCACGGTGAGAAGATTGGTGTTGTTGTTGCTGGTGACGGTGAAGCTGAAACTCTAAAACACGTTGCGATGCACGTAGCGGCTTCTCGCCCAGATTACGTGAACCCAGAAGACGTACCAGCTGACGTTGTAGCGAAAGAGCGTGAAGTTCAAGTAGAAATCGCTATGAACGAAGGTAAGCCAAAAGAAATCGCAGAGAAAATGGTTGAAGGCCGCATGAAGAAATTCACTGGCGAAGTTTCTCTGACTGGTCAGCCATTCGTTATGGAACCTAAGAAATCTGTTGGTGAAATCCTTAAAGAGCGTGGCGCTTCTGTTGTTACTTTCGTTCGCCTAGAAGTTGGTGAAGGTATCGAGAAAGCTGAAGGCCTAAGCTTCGCAGAAGAAGTTGCACTGGCTCAAAAAGGTTAATCCCTAGAGATTGTGCAAAGATTAGACCGTAGCCAAGGCTACGGTCTTTTTACGAATAAGCGGTAAATTTATTTTTAGCCGTCATGAGTTGAGATTGGTTGCAAAGCACAAGTCTCAATCCATGACTGTTAATCAACAACTCTCTTTTGTAAGGTATACTCCATGACGACTAACCCTAAACCTGCGTATCAGCGTATTCTGTTAAAACTGAGTGGCGAAGCTCTGCAAGGCTCAGAAGGCTTTGGCATTGATCCTACTGTACTTGACCGTATGGCTCAGGAAGTAAAAGAACTGGTAGAGCTGGGTGTGCAAGTGGGTGTGGTTATCGGCGGCGGTAACTTGTTCCGTGGTGCAGGTTTGGCGCAAGCCGGAATGAACCGTGTAGTGGGTGACCACATGGGTATGCTAGCAACAGTAATGAATGGCCTAGCGATGCGTGATGCATTGCACCGTGCTTACGTAAACGCGCGCGTGATGTCTGCTATACCTCTAAATGGTGTGTGTGATGACTACAACTGGGCCGATGCTATCCGCGAACTTCGTCAAGGTCGTGTGGTTATTTTCGCCGCAGGTACTGGCAACCCATTCTTCACCACCGATTCTGCAGCTTGTTTACGCGGTATTGAAATTGAAGCGGATGTAGTGCTAAAAGCGACCAAAGTGGATGGTGTATTTACGGCTGACCCGGTAGCCAACCCAGACGCAGAGCTGTATGATAAGCTTTCTTACGCCGATGTTCTTGAAAAAGAACTGAAAGTGATGGATTTGGCAGCATTTACTTTGGCTCGTGACCACAAAATGCCAATCCGCGTATTTAATATGAACAAGCCGGGGGCTTTGCGCCGTGTGGTAATGGGTGAAGCAGAAGGCACGCTAATTACCGCTTAAGCTGATACTACGCCATTGCTGGCAACACAATGGCGTAAGCGAACCCCGAACAAGCTTTCTAGTAGAAAGACGACATTTTTAAGGTGAAACCGTGATTAACGATATTAAAAAAGACGCGCAAGAGCGCATGGAAAAGAGTGTTGAAGCGCTTAAAAACGGCCTGTCTAAAGTTCGTACTGGTCGTGCGCACCCAAGCCTGCTGTCTGGCATCTCTGTAGATTACTACGGTGCAGCAACGCCATTAACCCAAGTAGCGAACGTAATAGCGGAAGATGCGCGTACACTGGCTATCACTGTATTTGATAAAGAGCTGACTCAGAAAGTTGAAAAAGCAATCATGATGTCTGATCTTGGTCTAAACCCAATGTCAGCTGGTACAGTCATTCGTGTTCCACTTCCACCATTAACGGAAGAGCGCCGTAAGGATCTTGTTAAAATCGTTCGTGGTGAAGCTGAAGGTGCTCGAGTAGCCGTACGTAACATCCGTCGTGACGCAAACAGCGATCTTAAAGCTCTACTGAAAGACAAAGAAATTTCTGAAGATGAAGATCGTAAAGCGCAAGACGAAATTCAAAAATTAACAGATGCTGCAGTGAAGAAGATCGATGATGTTCTTGCTGCGAAAGAAAAAGAGTTAATGGAAGTTTAATATTTCTATTGATATCACTGTTGGAAAGCGCTGTGTTCGCAGCACAGCGCTTTTTTGTGTTACTCTACCCAACTGATGGAACTCAGTTAACTCTTTATGCAAAATTCTCAACTCTTCTCAGAATCTCTTCCCAAGCACATTGCCATTATTATGGACGGCAATGGTCGATGGGCAAAATCCAAAGGTAAACCTCGCGTTTTTGGGCATAAGAAAGGCGTCAATGCGGTTCGTAAAACCATCGTTGCGGCTTCCAAACTCAATATTCAAGCAATCACTTTATTTGCTTTTAGTAGTGAAAACTGGCGCCGTCCTGAAGAAGAGGTCGGATTGTTGATGGAACTTTTCATTACCGTGCTTTCTAGCGAAGTAAAGAAGCTACATAAGAACAATCTGCGTTTGCGAATCATCGGCGACACCACACGCTTTAGTGAGCGCCTTCAGAAGAAAATATCAGAAGCCCAAGAGTTAACGGCGAGTAATACTGGAATGGTGATTAATGTTGCTGCCAACTATGGTGGTAAGTGGGACATCACCCAGGCGGTACAAAAAGTAGCTAAGCAAGTTGAAGCAGGGGCACTGTTGGCTGATGCCATTACAGAAGATGAGATTGCTAAACATCTGACCATGTCCGATCTGCCAGAAGTGGACTTGCTGATTCGCACCAGTGGCGAATGCCGTATTAGTAACTTCATGTTATGGCAGATGGCCTACGCTGAAATGTACTTTACGCCCGTATTTTGGCCTGATTTTGGTGAAGATAGCCTGATTGAGGCGATCACTTGGTTTGTGAATCGAGAGCGACGTTTTGGTTGCACGGGTGAGCAAATAAAAGCCCTGATGAGTGCTCAATAAGGAACCAATAGTTTGAAACAAAGAATAATTACTGCACTAATTCTTGCGCCTCTGGTAGTGCTTGGAATTTTTGAGTTACCACTTTCCCTATTCATTACCGCATTGGTCGCGGTGACCTTATTAGGTTTTTGGGAGTGGACTCAGTTTGTTGACACACAGTCACGTATTAAAGCCATGGTGCCAGCGGTTGTCGTCACTATCGGCAGCCTATTCTGGATTGATGGCGATTCAGCCAGCCAGAATCAAATTGGCTTGCCGCACTATTTGATGCTAGCTGCGGGTACAGCCTGGTGGCTCTATGCCAGTGCTTTGGCTATTACTTACCCCAAATCAACACAGAGTTGGCAAGGCCACAAACCTCTTCGTCACCTTTTTGGCTTGCTTACCCTTATCCCTTTTATGTGGAGCGTGATTTTATTGCGTGCGGTTGACGTGGAAAATGCCCCTTATTTTGGTGCAAAACTGGTGATGTTTGTGTGCCTCTTGGTTTGGGCGGCAGACAGTGGAGCATACTTTGCTGGCAAGAGCTTAGGCAAACGTAAAATGGCACCCAAAGTGAGTCCAAATAAAACCATCGAAGGCTTAATTGGCGGAGTCATCACCGCGGTCATCGTAGGTTGGGCGTTTTCTGGTTGGTTTGATATACCGTTTTCCAGCCCTCTGCATATGGTTTTGATTACACTTGCTACGGTTGTAATATCAGTGTTAGGCGACTTAGTGGAAAGTATGTTTAAGCGAGAGTCTGGAATTAAGGACAGCAGCAACATTATTCCGGGACACGGTGGTATTCTCGATCGCATTGATAGCCTTACCGCTGCATTCCCAATTTTTGCTCTTCTTTATTTCTTGTTCTGACAATAACAAGGGGAAGTGTCACCATTTCCCCTTGTTTCTTTATTCGGTCATCAGTTATGCAAAAGCTCACGATTCTTGGTGCAACAGGCTCAATTGGTGCCAGCACGCTAAAAGTAGTTGAACAAAACCCTGATAAGTTTTCTGTGGTTGCCTTAGCCGCAGATTCTAACGTGGAAAAAATGCAGCAGCTTTGTGAAAAATGGCAACCTGAATACGCAGTGATGGCGAATAAGGACGCTGCTTTACGTCTTGAACGAGTATTAGCCAGTTCGGCGATACACACCAAAGTACTTGGTGGAGAAGATGGGCTCAGTTATGTGGCGACGTTATCAAACGTCGACAGCGTAATGGCAGCAATTGTTGGTGCTGCTGGCTTGGTTCCAACCATGGCTGCGGTGAAAGCGGGTAAGCGCATTCTGCTCGCCAACAAGGAAGCGTTGGTGATGTCAGGGCAATTGTTTATTGATGAAGTGGCCAAATCAGGTGCGCAACTACTGCCTGTCGACAGCGAACACAATGCGATATTTCAGTGTTTGCCGGAAGCGGTTCAAATGCAGCTCGGCCGCTGTGATCTGTCTGAACATGGTATCAATCATATCTTATTGACAGGATCGGGTGGTCCATTTCGCTACACTGAAGTGGAACAGTTAGAGCTTGTTACACCAGAACAGGCGGTTGCTCATCCAAACTGGTCGATGGGACCGAAAATTTCCGTCGATTCGGCGACGATGATGAACAAAGGGCTGGAATACATCGAAGCGAAGTGGTTGTTTAACGCGCAGAGAGAGCAGCTCAAAGTTATTGTTCATCCACAGTCGGTGATCCACTCAATGGTGCAATATATCGATGGCTCTGTACTGGCACAATTGGGCGAACCAGATATGGCCACACCCATTGCATTAACGATGTCTTATCCAGAGCGAGTGCGTGCAGGTGTTAAACCACTTGATTTTACACAGGTCGGTGAGTTGACATTTTTGCAACCAGACTTTGCGCGTTACCCATGTTTAGAGTTAGCTATAGAAGCGTGTTACATGGGGCAACATGCCACCACTGCATTGAATGCGGCCAACGAAGTTGCGGTGGCGGCATTTCTTGAACGTCAAATGAAATTCACCGATATCGCGCGAGTGAACTGCTCAGTTTTAAACCAAGTCAGTAAGCAGACGTTTACAGCAGGCCTGGATAGCTTGGAAAGCCTTCTAGAGCTCGATAGAATGGCAAGAAAGTTGGCCAATCAAGTCATTAGAGAGCGTACACAATGACAGATATTTTATGGAATCTAGTTTCTTTCATCGTTGCACTGGGCATTTTGGTGGCCGTGCACGAGTTTGGTCATTTTTGGGTCGCGCGTCGCTGTGGCGTGAGAGTAGAGAAATTTTCAATTGGCTTCGGTAAATCCATTTGGAGTAAGGTTGGCCAAGACGGCACCGAGTACAGTATTTCCGTGATTCCTTTAGGGGGCTACGTCAAAATGCTGGATGGACGCGTTGATGAACTCAATGACGATGACCGTCAATATGCTTTTGATAGCAAACCGTTATGGAAACGCACTTCCATCGTAGCTGCTGGGCCGATATTTAACTTCTTGTTTGCGATTTTTGCCTACTGGTGGGTCTTTATTATCGGTGTGCCTGCCGTTAAGCCTGTTATAGGGCAAGTGACACCGCACTCGATTGTTGCAAAGGCGGGAATTGAAACGGGAATGGAACTAAAAGCCATTTCAGGTATCAAAACTTCGAACTGGGAATCTGTCAACATGCAACTCATCTCTCATATAGGTGATGATCAGATGACAGTTACCGTGGCACCAGCCGATGAAATTGGTTTTGAGCGTACCGTTGCACTAGATATTCGTGATTGGAAGTTTGATCCGGAAAACGAGTCAGCCATGCTGTCGCTAGGTTTCAGACCCTATTCACCTGAGATTTATACTCGTTTGGTCAATGTCTCACAAGGTGGAGCAGGCGAACGTTCAGGCCTTGAAGTTGGCGATAAATTACTCTCAATTAATGCTCAGGCGATTGAGCATTGGGAAAATGTCGTCGAGTGGATTCGTTCCAACCCAGATACACCGTTGTCTATCACGGTAGAGCGTGCGGGAGAAAGGATTGAACTAACTCTTACGCCAGACAGCAGAACCCTTTCAGATGGGAGTGTGATCGGATTTGCAGGTATTGCTCCTGAAGTCGCAGAATGGCCTGAAAGTTATCGCTTCGATCTCCAATTTGGTGTATTCGAATCAGTAGGTAAAGCGGTAGAGAAAACGGGGCAGGTCATAGACCTCACTGTTAGCATGTTGAAAAAACTGGTAACGGGTGATGTGGGTTTGAATAACCTTAGCGGACCTATCTCAATTGCTAAAGGGGCAGGCGCTACCGCAGATTATGGTTTAGTCTATTTCCTTGGTTTTTTGGCTTTAATCAGCATTAACCTAGGAATTATTAACTTAGTGCCTTTGCCTATGTTAGATGGTGGGCACTTGTTGTTTTTTGCCATTGAGGCAGTCATTCGACGCCCTGTGCCAGAGAAGATTCAGGAAATGGGATACCGCATTGGCGGTGCCGTTATTTTCTCACTGATGGCGCTGGCATTATTTAATGATTTTACACGTCTGTGATGGTTCAGAGACGATAGAGCAGTAGCAAGGAATAATTAAAACAATTATGGCGATCAAGCAGATTCTGTTCGCAACATTATTGGCAACCAGCGTGTCCGCAAACGGAGCCCAAGACTTTGTTGTACAAGACATTAAAATTGAAGGTTTGCAGCGTGTAGCACTCGGTGCTGCATTGCTGAAAATGCCTGTGCGCGTGGGCGATACGGTCGAGCAAAAAGATGTTTCTGCCATTATTAAAGCACTGTACGCTTCAGGGAACTTTGAAGACGTTAAAGTGCTTCGTGATGGTGATGTGCTCATCGTGCAAGTGAAAGAGCGTCCAACGATTGCGAGCATTTCGTTTTCTGGCAACAAAGCGATCAAAGAGGAGCAACTTCAGCAGAACCTCGAGGCATCGGGTATTCGTGAAGGTGAATCACTCGATCGCACCACGATCAGCAATATTGAGAAAGGTCTAGAAGACTTTTATTACAGTGTTGGTAAATACAATGCGACAGTAAAAGCGGTTGTGACACCACTTCCTCGTAATCGCGCTGATTTAAAGTTCGTTTTCACCGAAGGTGTGTCCGCTAAGATCCAACAAATTAACTTTATCGGCAATACCGTGTATTCCGATGAAGAGCTGTTGTCGCGTTTCAACTTGAACGTGGATGTGCCGTGGTGGAACTTTCTTGCTGATGAGAAATACCAGAAACAAGTGTTGTCTGGTGATATCGAAGCGTTACGCTCTTTCTACCTTGACCGCGGCTATTTGAAGTTCAATGTTGAATCAACCCAAGTTGCTATTTCACCCGATAAAAAAGGCGTCTACATCACTCTTGTGCTGGATGAGGGCGAACCTTATAGCGTCAAGGATGTTAACTTCCGTGGTGAACTGATTGGTAAAGAGGAAGAGTTTAAGGCTCTCGTGCCTTTCGAAACGGGTGAAACGTATAACGGTTCTGCCGTCACCACGCTTGAAGAAAACATCAAACGTGTGCTTGGAGAAGCGGGTTATGCCTATCCGAAAGTAGGTACGATTCCAGAGTTCGACGATGAGAACAAACAAGTATCGCTGCTTGTGCATGTCGAGGCTGGAAATCGAATCTATGTTCGTGACATCCGTTTTACCGGCAACAACTCAACGCGCGATGAGGTTCTTCGCCGCGAAATGCGCCAAATGGAAGGCAGCTGGCTGAACTCAAAAGCGATTGATACAGGTAAAACGCGTTTGAATCGTCTTGGTTTCTTTGAAACGGTGGATGTTCAAACGGTTCGTGTACCAGGTAGCGACGATCAAGTGGACTTGGTTTACAACGTCAAAGAGGCGAACTCAGGCAGCGTAAACTTTGGTGTTGGTTACGGTACTGAATCAGGCGTGAGTTTCCAAATCGGTTTACAGCAAGATAACTTCATTGGCAGTGGTAACCGCGTTGGTATCAGCGCGATGATGAACGACTACCAAAAGAACGTGAGCTTAGATTATCGAGACCCATACTGGAACCTCGATGGCGTGAGTCTAGGTGGTAAGATCTTCTATAACGAGTTTGAAGCATCTGAAGCGGGTATTGTTGACTATACCAACGAAAGCTATGGAGCCAACTTGACGTGGGGTTTCCCCTTTGATGAGTTGAATCGTTTTGAAATTGGTGTGGGTTATACTCACAACAAGATTGGTAACTTGTCACCTTACTTGCAAGTAGAACAGTTCCTACAAGCACAAGCGTCGAATATTGACTCCGATGGGGCTTTAAATACCAATGACTTTGATGTCACACTGTCGTGGACACGTAACAACCTGAACCGTGGTTACTTCCCAACTGCAGGTAACCATCAGCGCGCATTTTACAAGATGACCGTACCTGGCTCTGACGTTCAGTACTTCAAAATGCAGTACGATGTGAGACAGTATGTTCCGTTAACGAAGAAACATGAGTTCACTTTGTTATTCCGTGGTCGCTTGGGTTACGGTAATGGTTATGGTCAAACGGATGGCAATGATAACTTGTTCCCATTCTACGAAAACTACTACGCCGGCGGCTTTACCACCTTACGTGGTTTCGGTTCCAACTCTGCGGGTCCGAAAGCGGTGTATCGTGAGTACAGTGGTTCAAACAACGGTTCGGATACTGCGACTGACGATTCTGTCGGTGGTAATGCGGTGGCATTAGCCAGTATTGAGCTGATTGTCCCAACACCGTTTGCTTCTGAGGAAGCGCGCAGTCAAATTCGTACCAGTGTTTTCTACGACATGGCGAGTGTTTGGGATACGGAGTTTGACTACCGCAGTTCTGGTGCCGATTATGGCAATCAGTACTATCATGACTACTCCGACCCCACCAATTACCGTTCATCTTACGGTGTAGCGTTGCAATGGATGTCGCCGATGGGACCTTTGGTCTTCTCGCTAGCGAAACCTATTAATATTTACGAAGGTGACGACGAAGAATTCTTCACTTTCACAATCGGCAGAACCTTCTAAAAACAGAGGAAATGATTTTGAACAAAATGATCAAAGCGGCTGGTGTTGGCCTTCTAGTACTAAGTTCTTCTATGTTTGCAACGGCAGCTGAAGCTGCTCAGAAAGTTGCTTACATCAACACCGCGCAAGTTTTCCAAGCACTACCCCAGCGTGAAGTAGTGTTGCAGAAAATGCAGGAAGAGTTCAAAGACAAGGCCGCTGAACTGCAAGCGATTCAAGCGGAAGCAAAGACTAAAATTGAAAAGCTAAAGCGCGATGGCGAGCTTTTAGGGCAAGAAGAAGTTGAGAAACTACGTATTGAGATTGGTCAGCTAGACAGCAAATACAAGATCAAAGCCCAAGCACTAGAGCAAGCGAGCGCGCGCCGCGAAGCGGAAGAGAAGCAAAAACTGTTTAAGGTGATTCAGGACGCAGTCAAAGTGGTTGCGGAAAAAGAAGGCTACGACATGGTCATCGACATCACTGCACTGCAATATGGCAAGCCTGAGTACAATATTTCTGAGAAAGTGATTAAATCCATTAAATAATTATTCTTATGATGACACTGACATTAGCTGAATTAGCAAAAATTACCGGGGGAGAGTTGCACGGAGATGAAACGGTTTGCGTTTCGCGTGTGGCTCCAATGGATAAAGCGGGTGAAGGAGACGTCACGTTTCTTTCCAATCCAAAATACGCAGTACATCTAGCCGAGTGCAAGGCGACGGTTGTGATGCTGAAGGCGGATCAACGTAAGCATTGCTCTGGTCATGTTCTCGTGGTCGGCGATCCTTATGTTGCTTTTGCAAAAGTAGCACAAGCTCTGGATACCACCCCAAAACCCGCTGATGGCATTGCGCCATCCGCAGTGATCGCCTCTGATGCGATATTGGGACAGAACGTTTCGATTGGTGCAAATGCAGTGATCGAAACAGGGGTGACGCTTGGTGATAATGTTGTCATCGGTGCGGGTTGCTTTATCGGTAAAAATGCCACAATAGGTCAAAACACCAAGTTGTGGGCTAATGTCACTATCTATCATCAAGTTCAAATTGGTACCGACTGCCTAGTTCAATCTGGCACCGTGATCGGTTCGGATGGTTTTGGTTATGCGAACGACCGTGGCGAGTGGATTAAGATTCCGCAGTTGGGTTCCGTGCGTATCGGTAACCGTGTGGAAATTGGCGCATGTACCACCATCGACCGTGGTGCGCTTGATGATACGATCATCGAAGACAATGTGGTGTTGGATAACCAACTGCAAATCGCGCACAACGTGCACATCGGATATGGTACCGTGATGCCTGGTGGTACAGTAGTTGCCGGCAGTACCAAAATTGGTAAGTATTGTGCGATTGGTGGTGCATCGGTGATCAACGGTCATATTACCATTGCTGATGGTGTCAATATCACTGGCATGGGCATGGTGATGCGTAGTATCGAAGAAAAAGGTGTCTATTCTTCGGGCATTCCGTTGCAAACCAACAAAGAGTGGCGTAAAACCGCCGCTCGAGTCCATCGCATTGAAGAAATGAATAAGCGTTTGAAGGCGGTTGAGAAAATCGTCGAGCAGAAAAAGGAAGATTAATTCCAATTTCTTGCAAAAGGCTCGCCAAAAGCGAGTCTTTTTCTTCTATAATGACGCGCTATATTTCCAAGAATTAATATAGGAATAAGACTTTGACTACTGAAAAGAAAACGATGAACATCTCTGAAATTCAAGAGTTATTACCTCATCGCTACCCATTCTTGATGATCGACCGTGTTGTAGATTTCCAAGAAGAAAAATATCTTCATGCGATTAAAAATGTGTCGGTTAACGAACCTCAGTTTACAGGTCATTTCCCACAACTTCCGGTTTTTCCGGGCGTACTGATTCTTGAAGCGATGGCTCAAGCTACGGGATTACTGGCGTTTAAATCATTCGGTGCACCGTCTGAGAACGAGCTGTACTACTTCGCTAGTGTGGATGGTGCTAAGTTCCGTAAACCCGTAGTGCCAGGTGACCAACTGGTCATCGAAGTTGAGTTTATTAAAGAGCGTCGTGGTATTGCTGCTTTCACTGGTGTGGCGAAAGTGGATGGCGATGTAGTTTGTTCTGCTGAACTAAAATGTGCTCGTAGAGAGTTTTAATATGATTGATGCAACTGCGCAAATTCACCCAACCGCGGTGGTAGAAGAAGGCGCTGTGATTGGTGCCAATGTAAAAATAGGTCCTTTTTGCTATGTGGATAGCAAAGTAGAAATTGGTGAAGGCACGGAGCTGCTTTCTCATGTCGTCGTCAAGGGACCGACTAAAATTGGTAAAGAGAATCGCATTTTTCAGTTTGCATCAATTGGTGAAGCGTGTCAGGACCTCAAATTTGCGGGTGAAGATACGCAGCTCGTGATTGGTGATCGCAATACCATTCGTGAAAGTGTCACCATGCACCGTGGTACGGTTCAAGACAAAGGCATTACCATCGTTGGTAGTGATAACCTATTCATGATCAATGCGCACGTTGCCCATGATTGTGTGATTGGCGACCGCTGTATTTTTGCCAACAACGCTACCTTAGCTGGGCACGTCAAAGTCGGTAACCAAGCGATTGTTGGTGGTATGTCCGCGATCCATCAGTTCTGTCATATCGGTGATCACTGTATGCTGGGTGGTGGTTCTATTGTCGTTCAAGATGTGCCGCCATATGTGATGGCACAAGGCAATCACTGCGCACCGTTTGGCATCAATGTGGAAGGTTTGAAGCGCCGCGGCTTCGAGAAGAAAGAAATTCTTGCTATTCGCCGTGCATACAAAACGCTTTACCGCAGTGGTTTAACCCTAGAAGCGGCAAAAGAAGAAATCGCGAAAGAGACGGAAGCGTTTCCTGCGGTTAAGCTGTTTTTGGAGTTTTTGGAAAAATCACAGCGTGGCATTATTCGCTAGTCGCTCGGATTTGACATACTGTACAAAAGATCGCCGTCTCTGATGGCGGTCTTTTTGTGTTTTTAGCGTGGAACAAAAAAGGTCTGTAAACCATGAGCAACAAGCCATTGCGTATTGGAATTGTCGCTGGAGAGCTCTCTGGTGATACGCTAGGTGAAGGCTTTATTAAAGCAATCAAAGCCGTTCATCCTGATGCAGAATTTGTCGGTATCGGTGGGCCAAAGATGATCGCTCAAGGCTGCCAGTCGCTGTTTGATATGGAAGAGTTGGCGGTGATGGGGCTGGTGGAAGTCTTGGGGCGCTTACCTCGCTTACTGAAAGTGAAAGCGGAACTGGTGCGTTACTTTACCGAAAATCCCCCTGATGTATTTGTCGGTATTGACGCGCCAGACTTTAACTTACGCCTTGAGTTAGATCTGAAAAACGCCGGAATTAAAACGGTGCATTATGTGAGTCCTTCGGTTTGGGCTTGGCGTCAAAAACGCATTTTCAAAATTGCGAAAGCCACCCATTTGGTATTGGCATTTCTGCCCTTCGAAAAAGCGTTTTACGACAAATTTAATGTCCCTTGTGAGTTTATTGGCCATACTCTCGCCGATGCTATTCCGTTGGAATCAGACAAAGCGCCAGCTCGTGAGTTGCTCGGGTTGGAACAAGATAAGCAATGGCTGGCAGTGCTGCCAGGCAGCCGCGGTAGTGAGTTGAAAATGCTGTCGCAGCCATTCATTGAAACGTGTAAGAAACTGCAGCAGGCATTCCCAGAACTGGGGTTTGTTGTCGCGCTAGTCAACCAAAAACGCCGCGAGCAGTTTGAACAAGCGTGGAAAGAATACGCGCCAGAGTTGGATTTCAAACTGGTGGATGATACCGCGCGAAATGTTATTACTGCCTCAGATGCGGTCATGCTGGCCTCAGGTACCGTGGCACTCGAATGCATGTTACTTAAGCGTCCAATGGTGGTGGGCTATCGTGTCAATGCTGTGACGGCTTTCCTCGCTAAGCGCTTGCTTAAAACCCAATACGTCTCGTTGCCAAACATTCTGGCCGACACTGAGTTGGTAAAAGAATATCTTCAAGATGACTGCACGCCAGACAATTTGTTTGGCGAGGTATCTCGCTTGTTAGAAGGTGACAACCACCAAATGTTGGATAAGTTCACCGAGATGCATCATTGGATCCGCAAAGATGCCGACCAACAAGCGGCTAATGCAGTGTTAAAGTTAATTGAGAAATAGAAGATGGCAGCAAAAGAAACCAAAGAGTTACCTCCTTTTGAATATCCTCAGGGCTATTACTGCATTGCGGGGGTGGATGAAGTGGGGCGAGGTCCACTGGTGGGGGATGTCGTCACCGCTGCGGTGATTTTAGATCCGAACAATCCGATAGAAGGGTTGAACGATTCAAAAAAACTGAGCGAAAAAAAACGCTTAGCCTTGTTGCCAGAAATTCAAGAGAAAGCGCTGGCGTGGGCTGTTGGCCGCTGTTCGCCAGAAGAAATCGACCAGTTGAACATCTTGCAAGCAACCATGGTGGCGATGCAACGCGCGGTTGAAGGACTGGCTGTTAAGCCTGATCTGGTGCTTATTGACGGCAACCGTTGCCCAGCTTTACCAATGGACAGCCAAGCTGTGGTCAAAGGTGACTTACGCGTAGCTCAAATCAGTGCGGCTTCGATCATCGCCAAAGTAGTACGTGACCAAGAGATGGAAGAACTCGACAAGCAGTACCCACAATTTGGTTTTGCTCAGCACAAAGGCTACCCAACCAAAGCGCATTTTGAAGCGATAGAAAAGCATGGTGTGATTGATCAGCATCGTAAGAGCTTTAAGCCAGTCAAAAAAGCCTTGGGTATTGAAGAGTAAGCGCTTACCAGTCGTCCAAACTACACGTTTTCCCAAGAGTTAAGGGTGTCACTTGACCCTTTTATTGGGGTAAAATCACCAGCAAATAGAAGTTTAAAATGGTATCACGTCATGTCTGACCCTAAATTTGTCCACTTGCGAATACACAGCGATTTTTCGATGGTGGATGGCATCAATAAAGTTCCGGCTCTGGTCAAACAGGTGGCGGCGCTGGGTATGCCAGCAATGGCATTGACAGACTTTACCAACCTATGTGGCTTGGTGAAATTTTATGGCGCGGCCCATGGCAACGGAGTCAAGCCAATCATTGGCGCTGATTTCAAAATGCAATCGCCCGAATTGGGTGACGAACTTACCCAGCTAACGGTCTTGGCTGCCGATAATACCGGCTACAAAAACCTGACCCTGCTGATTTCCAAAGCCTACTTGCGAGGTCATATTCAACATCAACCTGTTATCGATAAAGAGTGGTTGATTGAGTTATCAGAAGGATTAATCATCCTTTCAGGTGCTCGTAACGGTGAAATAGGTAAGGCACTGCTGAAAGGCAATCAAAAATTGGTCGAAAGCTGTGTGGCGTTTTACCAGCAACACTTTGCCGACCGTTTCTACCTAGAGTTGATCCGAACGGGCCGTTCAGATGAAGAAACCTACCTTCATTTTGCCATCGAACTGGCAGAGCAATACGATCTCCCTGTGGTGGCCACTAACGAAGTGGTCTTTATTGGACAAGAGCTGTTCGACGCTCACGAAATTCGCGTTGCGATTCATGATGGCTATACGTTAGAAGATCCACGTCGTCCTAAAAATTACAGCCCTCAGCAATATTTACGCACCGAAGAAGAGATGTGCGAGCTGTTTGCCGATATTCCTGAAGCGCTTGAAAACAGTGTTGAGATCGCCAAGCGCTGCAACGTCACTGTGCGTCTTTGGGAATACTTCCTTCCAGCATTTCCGACCGAAGGAATGCCGGAAACCGATTTCTTGGTGATGAAATCCAGAGAAGGTTTGGAAGAGCGTCTTGAGTTCTTGTTTCCAGACCCAGAAGTGCGCGCTAAACGTCGCCCAGAATACGATGAACGCCTACAAATTGAACTCGATGTGATTAACCAAATGGGCTTTCCGGGTTACTTCCTGATCGTAATGGAGTTCATCCAGTGGTCGAAAGACAACGCCATACCTGTTGGTCCTGGCCGTGGTTCTGGTGCGGGTTCGTTGGTGGCATACGCATTGAAAATCACCGACCTTGATCCGTTGGAATATGATCTGCTGTTCGAACGTTTCTTGAACCCAGAACGTGTATCCATGCCCGATTTCGACGTCGACTTCTGTATGGATAAGCGTGACCAAGTGATTGATCACGTGGCCGAAATGTATGGCCGAGATGCGGTATCACAGATCATCACCTTCGGGACCATGGCAGCCAAAGCTGTTATTCGCGATGTGGGCCGAGTACTTGGCCACCCGTTTGGTTTTGTTGATCGCATTTCAAAATTGGTGCCGCCCGATCCAGGTATGACGCTGGAAAAAGCCTTTAAGGCGGAACCGGCATTACCTGAGCTGTATGAAGCTGATGAGGAAGTGAAAGAGCTCATCGACATGTGCCGCATTTTGGAAGGCTGTACACGAAATGCCGGTAAGCACGCGGGTGGGGTGGTGATCTCCCCAACCACGATCACCGATTTTGCGCCGATTTACGCCGATGCGGAAGGTAATTTCCCCGTTACTCAGTTTGATAAAAACGACGTTGAAACCGCCGGTTTGGTCAAGTTTGACTTCTTGGGACTGCGCACTTTAACCATTATCGACTGGGCTTTGGGGCTGATTAACCCGCGCTTAGGACGTGAAGGCAAAGCGCCAGTTCGCATTGAGTCGATCCCGCTCGACGATCCGGCATCGTTCCGTATATTGCAAAACTCGGAAACGACAGCGGTTTTCCAGCTTGAATCGCGCGGCATGAAAGAGCTGATCAAGCGCCTTCAGCCGGACTGTTTTGAAGACATCATCGCACTGGTGGCGCTGTTCCGTCCGGGGCCGTTGCAATCGGGCATGGTAGATAACTTTATCGACCGTAAACATGGCCGAGAAGCCATCTCTTACCCGGATGAAAAGTGGCAACATGAGTCGTTAAAAGAGATTCTTGACCCAACCTACGGCATCATCCTGTATCAAGAACAGGTAATGCAAATCGCTCAGGTACTCTCTGGTTATACCCTTGGTGGTGCGGATATGCTGCGCCGTGCTATGGGTAAGAAAAAACCAGAAGAGATGGCCAAGCAACGCGCTACCTTTGAAGAAGGCGCGGTGAAAAATGGCGTCGATGGCGAGTTGGCGATGAAAATCTTCGACTTGGTAGAGAAATTTGCGGGCTACGGTTTCAACAAATCGCACTCTGCTGCCTACGCTTTAGTGTCATACCAAACCCTTTGGCTGAAAACGCATTATCCAGCCGAGTTCATGGCCGCGGTAATGACCGCCGATATGGATAACACCGAAAAAGTGGTTGGCCTGGTGGACGAATGTTTCCGCATGAAACTCACGGTATTACCACCGGATATTAACTCAGGCCTATATCGTTTCAACGTGGACGAAAATGGCGCGATTGTTTACGGTATTGGCGCGATCAAAGGGGTTGGTGAAGGCCCGATTGATGCGATTCTCGAAGCGCGTACCAAAGGTGGGCACTTCAAAGACTTGTTTGACTTCTGTGCGCGCATTGACTTGAAGAAAGTCAACAAGCGTGTGATTGAGAAACTGATTTACGCAGGTGCGTTGGACCGACTTGGCCCGCATCGTGCTGCATTAATGGCGTCATTGGATGACGCGGTGAAAGCGGCGAGCCAACACCATCAAGCGGAAGCATTTGGCCAAGCCGATATGTTTGGTGTATTGACCGATGCGCCGGAAGAGGTGGAACACAAATACATTCAAGTGGAACCTTGGCCAGAAAAAGTGTGGCTTGAAGGGGAACGTGAAACGCTGGGCCTTTATTTGACAGGGCACCCAGTTAATGCGTATCTCACGGAACTCAATAAGTACACCAGTTGTCGATTAAAAGACGCCACCCCAACGCGTCGTGATCAATCACTGACACTGGCTGGCTTAGTGATCGCCGCCCGTGTGATGACCACTAAGCGTGGTACGCGTATCGGTATCATGACATTGGATGATCGCAGCGGTCGTATGGAAGTAATGTTGTTCTCAGATGCGTTAGAACGGTATGCAGATCTACTGGAAAAAGATAAAATCTTGGTGGTTTCTGGACAGGTCAGCTTTGATGACTTCAATGGTGGCCTTAAAATGACGGCTCGCGAAGTTATGGACCTCGGTTCTGCGCGTGAAAAATACGCCAGAGGGGTGTCTGTTTCGATTGCTGCCTCACAGATTGATGACCAGTTTTTTGAGCGCTTTAGTCGGATCTTAGAACCGCATAAAGCCGGAACGATTCCTGTCAATGTATACTACCAGCGTGCCGACGCCAGAGCGCGGTTAACATTGGGCACGGAATGGCGAGTAACGCCTAGTGATACATTACTTGATGAATTAAAAATGTTGCTTGGTAAAGACCAGGTAGAACTCGAATTTAACTAAATTTGGCTAACCGAGCCGAATCAACAAGGATTCACAGATGAGCCTGAACTTTCTAGAATTTGAAAAGCCGATTGCAGAACTAGAAGCAAAAATTGAAGCCCTGCGTGATGTTTCTCGTCATGGTGGTGATTCAGCCATTGACCTTGGCAAAGAGATTGAACAGCTTGAAAAGAAAAGCCTAGAGCTGAAAAAGAAAATCTTCAGCGATCTAGGCGCATGGGAAACGGCGCAGTTAGCTCGCCATCCTCAACGCCCTTATACGCTCGACTACATCAAACACGTATTTGAAGAGTTTGATGAACTAGCGGGTGATCGTGCTTATGCCGATGACAAAGCGATCGTTGCAGGTATTGCCCGTTTAGAAGGTCGCCCTGTGATGATCATTGGCCACCAGAAAGGTCGTGAGACTCGTGAAAAAGTGAAGCGTAACTTTGGTATGCCAAAACCAGAAGGCTACCGTAAAGCACTTCGTCTAATGAAAATGGCAGAGCGTTTCCAAATGCCAATCATCACTTTTATTGACACTGCTGGCGCATACCCTGGCGTCGGTGCGGAAGAGCGTGGTCAGTCAGAAGCGATCGCCACCAACCTAAAAGAGATGGCGGGTTTAACCGTGCCAGTGATCTGTAACGTGGTTGGTGAAGGTGGTTCTGGTGGCGCATTAGCCATTGGCGTGGGCGACTACGTGAACATGCTTCAATACTCGACTTACTCTGTTATTTCACCAGAAGGTTGTGCTTCTATTTTGTGGCGTGATTCTGATAAAGCCCCACAGGCTGCAGAAGCGATGGGCCTGGTGGCACCTCGCCTAAAAGAGCTTGAACTGATTGATGAAATCATCGAAGAGCCACTTGGTGGCGCGCATCGTAACCATGTACAAATGGCAGCGAATATGAAAGCAACACTACTACGTCAATTAGCGGAGCTAGAACAGTTCCCTCAAGACGTGTTGCTTGAGCGTCGTTACCAACGCCTAATGAACTACGGATACTGCTAAACCGTTGTTTTAGGTTACAAGACGCATCGTATACAATAAGGGGCTGAACCGTGTGTTCAGCCCCTTTTTTAATTTGGAGTCACTATGGACGCTCTCTATTCTCACTTCTCTCAAGTATTGGAACAACAACGTAAAGCGAACACTCGCTTAGTGGTTGCCTTTAGTGGAGGAGTAGATTCAAGGGTGCTGCTCGAGTTGGCTCATCGTTACGCTCAAGAGCACCTGTTGCCGTGCTGTGCGGTTCATGTGCACCATGGTTTGAGCCACAACGCAGATCAATGGGCCCAAAGCTGCGCAGCTTGGTGCCAAGAAAAAAATATTCCACTGACAGTGGAGCGAGTTCAATTGGATTTGACCCAAGGGAACAGCCTCGAGGAAGAAGCGCGTAACGCGCGATACCAAGCTTTACGTGCGCATATTAACGCCGATGATCTTCTTCTCACCGGTCAGCACGCGGATGATCAGGTGGAAACCTTTCTTCTGGCGCTAAAACGAGGCAGTGGCCCCAAGGGACTGTCGTCCATGGCGCAACAAATGCCCTTTTCTCAAGGACGGTTGATTCGTCCACTGCTCGACGTTCGACGCCAAGAGATTGAACGATGTGCGCATGACATCGGTTTACATTGGGTGGAAGATGAGAGCAATCAAGACACGCGGTATGACCGTAATTTTCTTCGCCAACAAATCCTTCCCGCGTTGTCTGAACGATGGCCAAGTTTTGCGGCGTCTGTTCAACGCAGTGCCACTCTCTGTTCGGAGCAAGAAGCGTTACTGGATGAGCTGCTGTTGCCGGTATTTGAGCAACTGTTTGGCGAAGACCAGAGCTTAGCTATCACGCAGTTGTCACAGCAAAGTGAGCTGGCTCGTTTCAAGTTGCTCAGAATGTGGCTGGCAAAGCTTGGGCATCCTATGCCAACGCGCCATCAGTTGTCACTCATTTGGCAGCAAGTCGCCCTTTCTCAAGCAGATGCCAATCCAATATTGCAACTGAGCCAAGGGCAAGTGCGCCGTTTCAATCAGCGCCTTTATTTGGTTGCAGACAACCAAGATCTCTCTGCTTGGCATGCGCCGATCACGCTCAATACACTGCTTGCTTTGCCGGACGGTTTAGGGACGATTGAGTTAACGCTAAGCCGTGGTTTTGGTCAAATCGCGCTTCCAGAGCAAAGCGAGGCGTTGTGGATAAGCTTTAACCCAGAGGGGCTAAGTGCCCATCCGGCGGAGCGAGGCCACAGTCGGAAGTTGAAAAAGCTGTTTCAAGAATACCAAGTACCAAGTTGGTTGCGCCGTCGCACGCCAATTTTGATGTATCACCAACAGGTTGTGGCGGTGGCGGGATTGTTTGTGGATCGCCAGTTTATTGGTCAAGATTGTGAGCTGTTTTGGCGCAAGTAATCCAAATTCATGTAAAAATCGTATGGATATAATAACCATCATGGATATAAAAAAGGAAAAGCAATGAAGAAAGTCGCTATGGGTTTGGCTCTAGGATTAGGCCTGATGAGTGGAAGTGTTCTGGCTGCTGGTGATGTTGCTGCAGGGCAAGCAAAAGCAGCTGTCTGCGCTGCGTGTCATGGCGCAAATGGTATCGCAACCATTCCAGGCTACCCCAATTTAAAAGGTCAAAATGAGCAGTATCTCATTACCTCAATCAAGGCATACAAAAACAAGGAACGTAACGGTGGATTGGCGATGGTGATGCAAGCTCAAGCATCTATGCTCAATGACGCTGATATTGCAAACCTTGCTGCTTATTATTCAAGTTTGAAGTAAGACCAGTTTGATATATCGACGAATGGTGATACAAGCCAGAGTAGCACTCTGGCTTTTTCGTTTTCATCACAGTGAATGGATTTTTTTGTGATTGAATGTTGTCGAGCGCTCACCGATAATAGGTTAACAAGTTGAAGTTTAAGGGATGAACATGAAAAAAATTGAAGCAATTATCAAGCCGTTTAAGCTTGACGATGTTCGTGAAGCGCTAGCTGAAGTCGGCATTACGGGAATGACCGTTTCCGAGGTGAAAGGGTTTGGCCGTCAAAAAGGTCATACAGAGCTTTACCGTGGTGCGGAGTACATGGTCGACTTTTTGCCAAAAGTGAAACTGGAAATTGTCGTAACAGAAGATGTGGCGGATAAGTGCGTTGAAACCATTGTCGAAACGGCGCAAACTGGCAAAATTGGTGATGGTAAGATTTTCGTCACAAACGTCGAACGCGTGGTTCGTATCCGTACCGGTGAAGAAGACGAAGACGCGATTTAATCACGCAAAAAGGGAGCCTAAGGCTCCTTTTTTTTGCACAAGTTCTTGGTTACAACAAGTAGACATTACACTATGAAGAAGCGCTATTGGCTTGCTTTACCTCTCCTTTTAGCGGGTGGAGGACTGTTGGCTTTCCATTCGATATTCACCATTCCAGCTCAAACTGAAATTACGACAATTAGTGATGGTGCGTTCAATCAACAATTACACTGTTTCGAAAGTAAAAGCCGCGCTGCGATTGATCACAATGGAGAGCTGAATCTTCTTGTGTGGAATATCTACAAACAAAACCGCAATCACTGGCAACGAGCGCTTAGTGAGTTTAGCGATAATAAGCAACTGTTGTTATTTCAAGAAGCTATGCTCAATGACGATTTAAAACGGTGGATTGGTTCAGGTGGGTGGAGCGGTGAACAAGTGAACGCGTTTAAAGCGTTTGATAAAGCGGCTGGCGTCTTGACGTTAGGCTGGCGTAAGCCCCGCTTGGCGTGTGGCTACACCCAATTGGAGCCGTGGATTCGCTTGCCTAAATCTGGATTGTATTCTGAGTACCCGCTCTCCGATGGCCAAGTGTTGATCGTGGTTAACCTGCATGCCGTCAATTTTACTTGGGGTGTGCAAGAATATCAGCAACAAGTCAACGATCTGATTGCCACGCTAACAGAACACTCAGGGCCAGCAATTGTCGCGGGCGATTTTAATTCGTGGAGCGAAAAACGTTTGCAAGCGGTCACGGAACGATTGGAAAACGCTGGGCTTATCGAAGTGGCGTTCTCACCCGATCAGCGTACTCGTTTTATTACCGGTTTGCCGCTTGATCATGTGTTTTACAAAGGCTTAGTGGTACAAAAAGCAGAGGCGCCTCAAACGGACGCCTCTGATCATAATCCGCTGTTGGTCAGCTTTACATTACCAACAGATAAATAGCCCAAATCAAGTAGTATCCCACCCAAGGAAGGGCAGCGATCACCAAAGCTTGTCCACGTTCAAATTCTGTCCATGTCAGCACGGCTGCATAACCAAGCACAATGTACCAAGGAAGTAGCAAAGGCATTGAACTGGCAAACTGAGACCATTCGTTTGTCAATGGCAGCTTGATCAACCCATTGAGACTATTAAGATCGGCGGCGTAAATCACCACTTGACCATGCTTCAATATTAAACTCGCATAGCTAGCGAAGTCGCCCAACACCGCTGGGAAGGTGATCACCGCGGCAGCGGCAAACCATTTCCAAAACCCGTGTTTATGCTGGCTGGGCTTGGTTGCCAGAGTGAACCAAAACGCCAACATCAAAATCGTCAAGGTTCGTCCAAACACATCGCTAATGATCTCACTCGCCATCAAGGTGTTTGGATCGTCCAAGAATTTTAATTGTTCTGGATTAATTTGTTGAAATTGCGGGGTTAAAATTTGGCTCAACCACTGAAAATCCACATTAGAAAAATACGCTCCCCAAAACAGGAATGGGGTTAGAATGAGAACGATGTACGGCTGCCAGCCCCAAGCACCACGCTGATAAAGCGCAAGAAAGCATGAGGTTGGAGAGCGAAATATGTCAAGCATCATGACAAACGGGTTACTGGAAGGGGTCATACACTTACCTTAGTTACATCCACGTAGAGTTTTAATTGTTGCCCTGGTTTCAGGTACTTTTGATTTTTTAGCGCGTTCCATTTCACGATGTCGTTGCTTTTGACTTTAAACTTGGTCGCGATGCCACTGATGGTGTCACCCGAACGTACTTTGTAGAACACGGTACGGATAATCGCGCCTTCAGAGCTCTCTTTCCAAATCACCAGATCTTGCCCAACGCGCAACGTGTCACGTGGCCCCATGCCATTCCATTTCGCTAATGCTTGGTGATCCACTTTATTGGCTTTGGCAATGCTCCACAAACTTTCCCCCGATTGAACGGTATGCGTGAGCTTGTACTTTCCACGTACGGTTGCTTGAGTCTTGGCAAGACGGTTGGCGGCAGAAAGGGTATACGCACCGGCGTCTTTCTGAGAGGTCGGGATAAGCAGATACTGGCCGACACGAATGGTATTGTTGTTAAGACCATTAGCTGTACGAATCACCTCGCTGGTGGTGTTGTACTTCGATGCCAAAACACTCACGGTATCGCCTGATTGCACTTTATAGCGTACCATTTTCATGCCTTTGCCTCGGTTCTCTTCGACCTTAGCAAGAAATTCTTCAGCTTTATCAACGGGGATAAGTAATTGGAACGGGCCTTCTGGGGCCGTCGACCATTGATTGTAAGCTGGGTTGTAGTTTTGTAGCTCTTTCACATTTAGCCCAGCATATTGGGCAGCGATAGCCAGATCAAGCTGCTCTTGTGGGTCTACCAAGGTTAAGACTGGCTGGTTAGGAATAGCGGGAATGTTGATTCCATATTTCTCTTGATTAGCAACAATATCGGCGAGTGCGAGCAGTTTTGGCACATAGCCACTGGTCTCTTTGGGCAAATCTAGTGAGAAGAAATCGATAGGTTTACCCAGTTTGTTGTTCTTTCGGATTGCGCTTGATACACGACCACCGCCACTGTTATACGCTGCGATTGCGTGATTCCAGTTGCCGTCAAAACGCTTATTGAGGTAGGTCAAATAGTCCAGAGCCGCATCCGTCGCTGCTGCCACATCTCGGCGACCGTCATACCAAAAATTTTGCTCTAAACCGTACATTTTCCCCGTGCCTGGGACAAACTGCCATAGGCCAGCGGCACTGCCATGAGAATAGGCAAATGGGTCAAATGAGCTTTCCACAACAGGTAAAAGTGCCAGTTCAAGAGGCAGTTCACGAGCTTCAATTTTCTCTGTGATCAAATAAAGAAAAGGCGTTGCTCGTTCAGAAACGGTTTTAAGATGATTTGGGTGCTTGAGATACCAAGTGCGGTAATAATCGACCTTTTCATGATCGGGGACTTCCAGAGAAAGTTGCATGGCGATGCGTTGCCAAACGTCTTCCTGAGTTTGAGGTGTGACGACAGGTTGCTCTGGGGCAACGTTCTCAAGCGTTTTGTCACTTGGTTTTACTTTTTTCGCAGTTTGCTGCGGCGATTTTGCTTGCGAGGCATTGGTCTCAGGCGCGGCACTGGTATTGCTCTCTGTTTGTAAACTTTGACAGCCAGAAAGCAATAGTAGTGCAAACACCCAACTAAACTTAAAACGCATGGTTTCAGCCTGTTTAACTTTGGGCTGCTGATAATACTTGCCTCCTTGGTCAGGAGACAAGCATCAAAAAGTTAAAATTCGTTCTTCCACTCACGTAATGCTGTAAAAACCGAGAGTGGATCGCTATTTTTCGTTCTGCTAGAAACCGAGTGAATAACACTGGGTTGCAGATATCGAAGAAATGGATTGATCCATTTTTCTTGTCTTAATGTGGTTGGAATGGTAGGCAGATTTTGCGCACGCAGTCGATTGACGGTATCACGGTATTGGTGAAGTAACTCGTTATCCGGTTCTACGGCTAAGGCGAAAGCAACATTGCTGGCGGTATATTCATGAGCGCAGAATACTTCCGTCTCCTGAGGAAGGGCGAGGAGCTTGTTGAGTGAGTCAAACATTTGTTGCGCGGTACCTTCAAAAATACGGCCACAGCCAGCAGAGAAGAGCACATCGCCACAAAACAGTTTGCCGTCTCCAACATAACCAATATGACCCAAGGTATGGCCACCTAAACCTAACACTAAGAAGGTTTCATCGAATAACTCAAGTCGGTCGCCATCCTCCACGGGGTGGGTGAGCGTTGGAATTGGTTCTGCTTTCGGTCCTACAACGTTAACGTTAGGAAAAGCGCGCACCAAATCGGCCACGCCGCCAATGTGATCATTGTGGTGGTGGGTGATAAGAATCGCTTCTAAAGTTAGCTGATGTTGCTCGATGTAGTGAAGGACAGGCTTGGCGTCGCCTGGGTCGACCACAGCACAACGCTGATCGCTATTTTGAATCAACCAGATGTAATTGTCGTTGAATGCAGGTATGCTTTTGATCTCTAACACGATGGATTCTCCGCTCGTTCGAACTAGTCAGGTGGTTAATGAAGCCAGCACTAAGCAGTAAAGTTATCCAGCATCCCTATACATGGGAAGAAATGAACAACGGACAATGGGTTCGTGAATCGATTCAAACCCGTTTAGACGAATGGTGCCCGAAACTGTTTGGTTACCATTTGCTGAAACTGGGTGGGCTGAGCTGCGAGTTAACCAGTGCAATATGTAACATTCAACACCAAGTTAACTTAGATATCCAGAACCCTTTGCACAATGTCATCGCAGATGGTTACGAATTGCCCTTTCTCGAAAAAAGCTTTGATGCGGTGATCTTGGCGCATCAGTTGGATTATGCCAGTGATCCCCACCGATTGCTGCGCGAAGTGGATCGAGTGATGATGGACGACGGCTATCTGGTGATCACAGGGTTTAATCCGGTGAGCTTCACCGGGCTGGCCAGTTTAATGCCTTGGCGAAAAAACAACTTGCCTTGGAGTGGGCGAATGTTCACCACCAATCGAATTAATGATTGGCTGGGAGTGTTGAATTATCAAGTCGTGCACTGCGATCGCTACGCATTGTTTCCGATGAAGAAGTACCGAACCATGTGGACTTGGCTTGAAAACAGCCTTGGTGACTGGGCATCTCCCGCGGGCAGTCTCTATTTTATTGTCGCAAGAAAACGCACGTATCCACTCAAACCCATCAAACCGCATTGGCAGTTAAAGCGTCGTTTATCACCACTCGGGGTGATGAACTGTCAGCGTGATTTGCTGAGCAAGCGCAAAAGCTGCGCTTGCAGAGGAAGAGAGTAGTTTACTCGGCAGGCTGATAACCGGTGTCGTCAAGGGTTGGGTTTTCGGCCGCGGCACGCGCCAACTCGTCACACATTTCGTTTTCACGATGGCCTGCGTGTCCTTTGACCCAACGCCAGTCAATCGTATGGCGAGTGGTTTCTTTATCAAGCGCTTGCCAAAGATCGGCATTTTTGACCGGTTTTTTATCGGCGGTTTTCCAACCGCGCTTTTTCCAATTGTGGATCCACTGAGTAATACCTTGTCGAACATATTGACTGTCGGTTGTGAGAATCACATTACAAGGTTCTTTCAAGGCCTGAAGAGCAACGATGGTGGCCATCATTTCCATTCGGTTGTTGGTGGTGAGTCTATAGCCTTGTGCTAAGGTTTTTTCGACCTGTTTGTAACGCAAGACGACACCGTAACCACCTGGTCCAGGATTACCGAGGCAAGAACCATCAGTGAAAATTTCAACTTGTTTTGTCATGTTTTGGTACTATTAGCGAAAGCCATGTTTAAAGCATACGTTCTGCATAGTCTGACACACATATCATTATGAATACCAGTAACAATTCTGAATACGATCGTATCGTTGTGCTCGATACGGAAACCACGGGTATGAACCGTGAAGGTGGTCCACACTACATGGGGCACAGAATCATCGAAATCGGTGCGGTGGAGATCATCAACCGTAAGCTGACCGGGCGGCATTTCCATGTTTACCTTAAGCCAGACCGTGAAATTCAACCCGATGCGATCGATGTTCACGGTATTACCGATCAGTTCCTAGTCGATAAACCGGAATATCGTCAAGTTCACCAAGAGTTCCTAGAGTTCATTAAAGGGGCTGAGCTGGTGGCTCATAACGCGCCCTTCGACGTGGGCTTTATGGATTATGAGTTCGGTAAACTCGACGCTGCCATCGGCAAAACCGATGACTACTGCAAGGTGACCGACACGCTGGCGATGGCGAAGAAAATCTTCCCTGGCAAGCGTAACAATCTAGACGTTTTGTGTGAACGCTACGGCATTGATAACTCACACCGAACACTACACGGAGCATTGCTCGATGCGGAGATTCTGGCTGATGTTTACCTGCTGATGACCGGTGGGCAAACCAGTTTGGAGTTCAACGCCAACTCGCAAGAAGGCGGTGGTGAAGACATTCGCCGAGTGGCGGGGCGAAAATCTCTTAAGGTTTTGCGTGCAACGGCCGATGAATTAGAAGCGCACCAATCTAGATTGGATATTGTAGAAAAAAGCGGAACTTGCCTCTGGCGTCAATAGGAGAATCTATGTTGAGGACATTGTCAGTCGTATTATTGTTATTGGTTAGTTGTGTAAGCCATGCTGCGACAGAGTCGACCATGTCCTTGCTGGATAACCGCTTTCGAGTGGATCCAACCATCGATCAAATCACTTTCTTGATTTATCGCGAAAATCCCTCTCAGCCCGTGGTGCTAGTGCGACCAGATGGTCGAAAATACTACGCCTTCAAAAGCTACCCTAACGTTCGCTGGTATCAAGAGCCAGCCATGGACATCATCTCTATCGACCATCCGATGCCCGGCCCTTGGCAGGCAGTGGGTAAAGTGAGCCCGAAAAACAACATTCGGCTGATTTCTCACCTGACGCTTTCAACGGATGTCTTCCCCAGTCGTTTGTATCATGGCGAAGTGATGAAGTTCACCGCACGGCTCGCATCGGATGATAAGCCGTTAGTCCTGAGAGATTTTCTTGATCGCGTCAATCTAAAAGTGACTTTCACTAAGTATGTTGAAAACGAGCAAGAGTTGATTAAGGAAGCCCGCCCAGTACCCGTTGTGATTGGTGACTTTAGCGATGATGGCACGGGGTTAGATGAAAGAGCGGGCGATGGTGTCTTCACCGTTCAGTTACCCATCGATGTGGAACCAGGTAAATATCGAGCACGTATCACATCGGGCAACGGAGTATTCTTGCGTGCCAAGGAACAGGAAGTGCTGGTCTATCCGCGTCCTGTGAACCCGACGTTTATTCAATCTCGTGCAGAGGGCACTCCACACAACTTGGTGGTTTCTGGTGAGCAGGGGATGATACAACCGGGATCTTTGGCGGTTCACATTGAGCAAAGTGCACCAGACAACTTTGTTAATTATGTACAAGGGCAGGCAGAGAAAGAGAGTTTGAAGGTATCTTTGTCGCTTGATAGTAGCCAAATGATCGGCATTTATGGCTGGAAAGGGGATATTTTTGCCACCGATGCGGCGACACAACGCCCGTTAATGTTCCACATTGCGCAACATACGTTTAGCGTGGTCAAAGAAGTCGATATCGAAGCAGCGCGCAAAGCCAAAGAAGCCGCGTTGGCAGAGCAGCGCCGTGTTGAAGAAGAACAACGACTTTTGGCACAGCGTGAGGCAGACCGTAAACAAGCGATCATGATGATAGGAATTGGTAACGTTGTGGTCATCTTGCTTGGGCTAGTGGTGTGGTTTATCTGGGGTAAGTTACGAGTGAAACGTCAAGCCATTCCCGAGATGCAGCTAGAAGTGCCAAAGAAAAAATGACATTAACTTAGCAGTTTAGTGCAGCGAAAACGGTATTTTTAATGAGTCAAGACCTATAAATGCTGATAAACGGATGGTAGTGAATGAAGAAAAAAGTATTAGTGCTGTATGCTCATCCCTCACAGCATCGATCAGAAGTCAACGCGCCTCTCTTTCATGCAGCGCACGCGATTGAAGGCGTCACATGTGTCGATCTTTATGCAGAGTATCCTCAGTTCGACATCAACATCGACAAAGAACAAGCGCGGCTGCTGGAACATGATGTGATCGTGTTTCAATTCCCGCTGTACTGGTATTCCACCCCTGCATTGCTGAAAGAGTGGCAAGACTTGGTGCTGGAATACGGCTTTGCTTATGGGACAGATGGAACCGCTTTGAAAGACAAACTGATGCTCTGTGTGGTTTCTGCCGGAGGCAAAGAAGAAGCTTACAAAGCGGAGGGGTATAACCACTTTACCATTCGCCAATTGCTGGCACCGATTGAACAAATGGCCGCGCTGACGCATATGCATTATTTGCCCCCATTTGCGATATTCGGTGCGCGTACGGCGTTAGAGGAAAATCGTATTGACCAGCATGTCGAGGGCTACCTCACTCTGCTGCGTGCCTTAGTGGAAGATCGAGTCAATATCCACGCTGCCAATCATTTGAACAAAATCACTCATGCCCTACCTCAAATTATCAAGGAGGCCTGATGACACAAATATTTTTACAAGCCTTTATCTACCTCATTGCCGCAGTGATTGCCGTGCCATTAGCAAAACGCTTCGGCCTAGGTTCTGTGCTTGGATATCTTATCGCTGGCGTAGTGATTGGCCCCATCGTTGGTTTGGTCGGGGAAGAAACCACCACCATTCAGCATTTCGCCGAGTTTGGCGTGGTGATGATGCTATTTTTGGTCGGTTTGGAGCTTGAACCTAAAATGCTCTGGGCAATGCGTAACCGCTTATTGGGGCTAGGTGGCTTACAAGTGGCGGGTACCACTGGGATTATTGTGGCGATTGCTGTCTATTTTGGCCAAGTGTGGACCACGGCCTTGGCGATTGGATTGATTTTCGCCTTATCATCAACGGCGATCGTGTTGCAAACCTTTAACGAGAAACGATTAAGCAAGACGGAAGGGGGAAAAAACGCGTTTTCTGTGCTGTTGTTCCAAGACATCGCGGTCATTCCAATGTTGGCTTTCATCCCACTGCTCGCCCTGCCTGAATTGGTCGAGCAAGCTCAGCAATCCATCCAATCGGCCGCGGAGCATCATGAGCAGTTGAGCCTAGTTGCCGGCTTACCTGGCTGGGCCTATGGTATCGTCATTACACTGTCCATTGGCGTGGTGATCGTCGGTGGGCATTACCTTAGTCGCCCGATCTTTCGTTACGTGGCAGATTCCGGCTTAAGAGAAATCTTTACCGCTGCTGCATTGATGCTGGTGATTGGCATTGCGGCGTTGATGAGTTTAGTGGGACTTTCTCCTGCGTTGGGCACATTTTTGGCGGGCGTCATGCTGGCAAACAGTGAGTTTCGTCATGAGCTTGAATCGAACATTGAGCCTTTCAAAGGGCTGCTTTTGGGCCTGTTTTTCATTACGGTCGGAGCGGGCATCGATTTTACCATTCTCTTCAACAAGTTCGGCACTATCATCGGTTTAACGTTGGCGGTGATGCTCCTGAAAGCCTTAGTGTTACTGGCGTTGTCGTTTATTTTCCGCATTAAAGGCAGTGATCGCTGGTTGTTTGCATTGAGCTTGGCACAGGCGGGTGAATTTGGTTTTGTGCTGCTGAGTTTCTCAGTACAAAATCACGTGATATCGACGTCTCTCTCCCAGCAACTTTCGCTGGTGGTGGCGATCTCCATGTTTCTCACTCCGGGTCTATTTATTCTCTTTGATCGAGTTATTTTGCCGAAGTTTGCCACTAAGTTTAATGAAAGAGCCGATGATGACATTGATGAAAAAGGCACAGTGATCATCGCCGGTATTGGGCGTTTTGGACAGATAGTCAATCGCTTATTGTTGTCTAACGGAATTAAAACCGTGGCACTTGATTACCAAGCGAATCAGGTAGATGTAATGCGACAGATTGGCACTCAAGCTTACTTTGGTGATGTGACTCGCCCCGATATTCTGCACACCGCGGGAATTGAAGAAGCGGCCGCGATTGTGGTGGCTATTGATAATCGCGATGCCAGTGTAGAGTTAGTCAAGCAGGTTAAGCACGCTTACCCTAGCGTGAAAGTCATCGCCAGAGCATTTGACCGTGGACACGGTTATCGTCTGCGCCAAGCTGGGGCGGATGTGATTGAGTCAGAGACTTATCATTCGGCATTAGAAGTGGGTGGGCAAACCATGAAACTATTGGGGGTCCATCCGTTTTTTGTTGAGCAACAAAAGATGAGATACAAGCGCGTTGAAAATCGTAAGTCAGATTCATTGTACAGTGCTTGGTTAGACGATTCAGAAGGTGAACGTTTCGACAACAACTATAGAAAACTGTTTATGCAGCTTGAAGAAAAAATGATGTTGGAAATGCAAAAAGATCGCCATACCAATCTTTCTCGCTCCGAGCGTGGTTGGACACCACCACCCAAAGATTACGCAGACGATCTGCAAGAGCTAAATCATTCAGATGACATCACTTTCAAGTAAGGTCTGAATATTTCCTAAGTGTAAAGATACCCATTGTGCTTGCAATGGGTATCTTTTTTGTCAGTGTTGAGGACAAACGCTAAGAGTTGGGCTCAGAAATGACGATTTTCAACACAATTCCTTCCACAGCAATTACTTTAATCTTGCAACCCGCAGCAATATCCACATCGGAATGCGCAGACCATGTGGTATCGCCAACATGAAGTCGGTTCATGCCGGCGTGGATATCTTCTTTCAGTATGATCTCTTGGCCTATCAACTGTTTTTGTTTTTGGTTGAGGTCGCGTGAGGAGTCATCTTGTTTGTCTTTAGAAAGCTGCTTACGCCACCAAAGCCATGTGGTCATCAATGAGAAGACGACAAAGGCACTGCATTGCAACTGCCAACTCATAGGTATGAGTGATAGCAGCAGACCCACGATGAGCGCGGATAAACCAAGCCAAAGAAAGTAACCGGCGGTTCCTAATAGTTCTACTGCCAATAAGGCCAGCCCGAGAGCTAGCCAATGCCAGTGATTGATGCCATCTAATAACTCAATCACAGCGCCTCCTTATTTGTTAGATTCGCCACTTTGTTTGAACATTTCAGCAATACCAGCAATGGAACCCATTAGGCCAGAAGCCTCAAGTGGCAGCATAATAATTTTGCCATTTTCTGCTTGGCCAATGGTCTTCAATGCTTCAGTATAGCCTTGTGCAATGAAGTAGTTCACCGCCTGCATGTCGCCTTTCGCGATGGCTTCTGAAACCATTGCTGTCGCTTTTGCTTCTGCTTCTGCTGCGCGTTCACGTGCTTCTGCTTGCAAGATGGCAGCTTGTTTTTCACCTTCCGCTTTTAATATTTCAGATTGCTTTTGGCCTTCTGCGCGTAGAATTTGTGCTTGGCGAACCCCTTCTGCTTCGAGAACTTCGGCACGTTTGTTACGCTCGGCTTTCATTTGCGCGTTCATTGCCGCGGTGAGATCCGCTGGTGGTTGCACATCTTTAATTTCGATACGAGTCACTTTCACACCCCAAGGGTTGGTGGCTTGGTCGACGATTGAAAGCAATTTCGTGTTGATCATATCGCGCTGGCTAAGCATCTCGTCCAGCTCCATCGAGCCAAGCACCGTACGCATGTTGGTCAAGGTGAGGTTACGGATAGCGTGCTGCAGTTCGCTGACTTCGTATGCGGCTTTGGCTGCATCAATGACTTGGACAAAGCAGACAGCATCGATCACTACGTTAGCGTTATCTTTGGAAATGACTTCTTGAGCTGGGATATCGAGAACCTGCTCCATCATATTGATTTTGTGGCCGATACGATCGATGAATGGGACGATCAGGTTAAGGCCAGGCTTTAGCGTTATGGTGTAGCGACCAAAACGTTCCACCGTCCAGTTATGGCCTTGTGGCACCGTTTTAACGGCTGAAGCAATAAAGGTAACGGCAACAAAAACCAGTACCGCGATGGTGACCAATGAATCAATTGGCATAGTTCAATCCTTCTGAATAATTAATGATATGCAATTGATTTATTCTTGCGCAGAACGGTCGCGAACACAACGCGATAAATGCGAATCAGCACGTGTTTTTGACAGTATATAGGCCGGAATGAGCCGGCCTTAAGCTATTGATTTACTGAGTAAGTTACTGCTAATTTAGTAAAGGATGGAGTATAGCTGGCGACGATAACGCGAGGCGATAGTGTTACCTTGGCCAAGTGCAGACAGAATATCCATAAACGTTTTACGAACTTCGCCCTCTCCAACGCTCAAATTGGTTTTCAACTGGGACCATAGGAGTTCCAATGCTTCTTCGTCTCGACCGACTTGATGATACTGAACGGCGAGTTCGCAGGTGACGACATGATCATCGGGATTCGTTTGATGTTGCTGTTCCAGCTTTTGAATCTCAGGGCTGTTAGATGCTTGTTTCTGTAAATCGAGTTTAGCGAGTAGCCCCTTGTAGTAGTTGTCTTGGTACTCCAGTGGAATATGAGTCAGCAGTTGCTCGGCGAGTTCAAGTTGGTGAAGCTCTAATAAGCAGTCGGCTTGGGCGAGTTTGACATCGCCACGTTGCGCTGCGGCCTCTGATAGTAACGAGATTTTACTGAGTGCTTCAGCATGCTGTGTTTGCTGGATGAGTTCACTGATCTCTTTTAAAAGCAGTTCATCTTGTGATGGCAGATGTTTTTCCAGCATCGCGACAATTTTTTCCAACGGGTGGGGGCCACCCAAGCCATCTACTGCCTGACCATTGATAAACAACGCTGTGGTTGGTAGCACTTGAATACCAAATTGAGAGGCGATAGCGCCCTGTTGCTCGCAATCAAGTAACGCCAAAGTAAAGGCACCATTATATTGCTGACAGAGTTGGCGAAGCGCCGGGATATGTTCCGTACTTTCTGGATAAGCATTGGCCCAAAAATGAATCAAGATTGGTGTCTGTGTGGAACGCTCGATGATTTCACGAAAATTCTGCTCGTTAATATCAACAATATAAGGGGATTGCATTTTAGGGTCCTTATCAGAGAGTGTTATCTAACGTTGATATTGGGTAGCGATCCATTATTTTCAAGCATAAAAAACGCTGCGAGATGCAGCGTTTCATTGGATGGCAAGCGAAAGTGCCTAAATAAGAATGAATATTGTCAGCACCACGCCCACACTTAGCCAGTTTAATTGATTTAATGACATGAACTCAGTGCTCGTTTCGGTTGGAGTGAAAAATGATGTTACCCTAGTGGTGGTGATTAAATTATCATCCATTTATGACGAATTGATTACATTATCAACAGCGACTTATGCGGCTCGCTTTAATATTTCATCCAGCCAGCGCGTTGGCAGAATACGTTTGAGCACGGCAAAGAGTTTAGTTGGCGTGGTGACTCGGTAACGTATTTTTGGTTTATGACTGGTTAGAGCGTGCAACACCGGCTTAATACAAGACTCTGCAGGTAAGACGAAACTGCTCTTCGAGTTGGTATTCTCTAGGCGGTCTTTTTGCGCCAAGTAGTTCTCTCGGTGAGGGCTGTTTTCAATATCAATCCATTGCAAAAAGGCTTGCAGCGCGTTGTATCGGAAACGCGTTTCGATAGGGCCGGGTTCGAGCAAGGAAATGTGAATATTGGACCCGTCAAGCTCCAAACGTAATGTGTCACTCCAACCTTCAATAGCAAACTTAGAGGCGTTGTAAGCACCACGATATTTCATCGCAGCAAACCCCAGTACCGAGCTGTTTTGCACAATGCGTCCTTCTTTATTGCGGCGCATCACGGGTAATACTTCTCTAACGAGTTGGTGCCACCCAAAAAAGTTAGTTTCAAACTGTTCTCTAAGCGCTTCCGTTGGAAGATCTTCGAGTGCGCCTGGTTGGCCATAGGCGCCATTATTAAATAAGCCGTACAGTTTACCCTGTGAAAGGCTTAGCGCTTCTTCTACTCCGCGTGAAATACTATCGCCATCTGAGAGATCGAGATGAATACAGGTTAGTCCTTCTTGTTTTAGTCTTTCTACATCCGCAAGTTGTCGACACGAAGCGATGACTTGAAAACCCTCTTTTTGTAAGGCGTGGGCACAAACATAGCCGATACCACTGGAACAGCCAGTGATTAAGACCCATTTGGTCATGATAGTTCCTTTGATAAGCGATGGTCAGCAGTTCGGCATTAAGCCGCTAGTTGTTCTCTTTGAGTATGTTTTTCAAAGCGGGTTCAACGCGTGAGAACAAAAACGTAAATCCTATTTCGGTCAAACGTTTTGGCTTTGCGCGAATGCTATCAAACAGTAAGCATGAGGATTCCCCCATGGCGAGTGTCATCAGCCACTTGGGTGTCGACAATAAATGAGGGCGTTTCAATGTTTTGGCCAATGTTTGGCTGAACTCTCTGTTGCTAACAGGGTGCGGAGCACATAAGTTGTACACCCCTTGTGCATGTGGTGTTTCAAGTAAAAAGACGATGGCTCTCACCATATCCTGCAAATGGATCCAGGGAAGGAATTGTTTGCCGCTGCCTAGAGGTCCCCCAAGTCCAAAGCGATATGGAGGGAGCATTTTTTTCAGAGCACCGCCATTTAGGCCCAACACTACCCCAGTTCGCAATAGACAGACCCGAGTTGATTCTGACTGTGCGCGCTTGGCGATTTGTTCCCAGTGGGCGCACACGGTGTGTGTAAAACCCGCGCTGTGAACGTGGAGGCATTCATCAAAAGGGTGATCTTGTTGATCACCGTAATAGCCAACAGCAGAACCGCTGATAAAAACACTCGGTGGTTTTGCACTTGCATGAATAAGAGCGACGATTTGTTCGGTGATGTGCCAGCGGCTATCGCAGATTCTTTGCTTTTGACTCTCTGTCCAACGCTTATCAGCAATGGGTTCACCAGCAAGGTTGATCACTGCATCGAAATCGTTGAAATCACGAAATGCAGATAAATCAGCAATGTATCGAATGTTGCCGAGATCGGTGGACTGGAGCTTTTGCTTGGCGAGATCTACATCTCTTGTCAGTAGCACCACATGATGAGAAGAGAGCGCTTTGAGTAACTCTGAGCCAATAAAACCGGTGCCACCGGTGAGTAGTATCTTCATGTCTGCCTCCCTTGCTGCTTTTAGTATATGGCACACTCGTTTACGCAGCCAACCCTATGATAGTTCAACTGTTCGTCAGCGCATGTTTTTGCGTAGCTTCACATTCTTACCAAAATGTAACTATTTATTACTACGCATTTCACCGTCATCACACCAAAGCGGTGGAATCTCTGCAATGATTTAAAAGCATTTAATCAAAAAGGAACTTGAATGAACGCCATCATTTCACTGCTCAAGGCATTTGCAGCGAGTGCTCGGGATTTACTTCCGATCGTGGTGGTGATCGTTTTTTTTCAACTGGTGGTTTTAAAAGAGCCGTTGCCTAACCTACTCGAAATTGGCTTTGGCCTGATTTTAGTGATCTTGGGACTGACCTTTTTCATTTTTGGCCTTGAAATGGGGCTATTTCCTATTGGCGAAAGCATGGCACAGGCATTTGCTCGCAAAGGCAGCGTACTTTGGTTGTTTGTTTTCTCGTTTTGTCTTGGCTTTGGTACGACCATTGCGGAACCTGCTTTGACGGCTGTTGCCAATGAAGCGGCAGAAGTGGCGGCAGAAGGTGGAATGATCGCCGATAGCGAACAAGCAATGGGGAGTTATGCTAATGGCTTGAGGCTTACCGTCGCGCTCTCGGTTGGGGTAGCGATTGTTCTTGGGGTTCTGAGAATTCTCAAAGGTTGGCCGATTCACTACATGATTATCGGAGGCTATGTTGGTGTTGTTCTATTAACTGGGTTCGCACCAGAGAGCATTATTGGTATTGCCTATGACTCTGGTGGAGTGACGACCTCAACGATTACCGTGCCTTTAGTTACCGCTTTGGGGGTTGGGCTAGCTTCTTCCATCAAAGGCCGAAATCCCATGATTGATGGTTTTGGTTTGATTGCGTTTGCCTCTCTATTACCCATGATGTTTGTCATGGTTTACGGCATGGTGGTGACATGATCGCTCTTGAGAAAGTGCTCGAAACGTTTGCCAGCACCGTGTTGGATGTTGTCCCTATTGCGGTAATTATCTTTGGCTTTCAGTTTGCCATTTTACGTAAACCCATCACGAATCCTGTGCAAGTCTTGCTGGGTTTCGCTTATGTCCTCATTGGGCTAACGCTCTTTTTACTTGGGTTGGAAATGGCACTGTTTCCTTTAGGGGAGACCATGGCAATCCAGTTGACCGAACCCGAATTTCTGCAGTTGGCACGCATAAGTTTGGGGCAAAAACTGGAGTGGGTGGATTACTACTGGGTTTACTTGTTCGCATTTTTTATCGGTTTTAGCACCACCATTGCCGAACCCTCATTGATTGCTGTGGCAATTAAAGCGAACCAAGTCTCAGGCGGCAGTATCGGCGTAACGGGGTTGCGCGTGGCTGTTGCCATAGGGGTAGCTTTTGGTATCGCCCTTGGAAGTTATCGCATTGTGGTGGGCGATCCGATTCACTATTACATCATTGTTGGCTACCTGATTGTGGTTGTACAAACCTATTTTGCTCCAAGAATGATTATCCCCTTAGCTTATGATTCCGGTGGCGTGACAACGTCCACCGTGACGGTGCCATTGGTGGCAGCGCTAGGGCTGGGGCTTGCTTCAACCGTTCCTGGCAGAAGCCCGTTAATAGATGGGTTTGGCTTAATCGCTTTCGCCAGTCTTTTCCCGATGATATCGGTGATGGGTTATGCGCAAATAACGCAATGGGTTAATCGCCGTCAGGCGTCGCAGGAGGATAATAATGCGCTTTAAATTAATTCTCGCTTTTGTTGAAGATAGCAAAACCGATGTGGTGCTGGATGCTGCCCGTGAAGCGGGGGCAACGGGAGCGACAGTGATCAACAATGCTAGAGGGCAAGGGCTCAATCAAAAACGCACCTTCTTTGGTTTAACCTTAGAGGTGCAAAAGGATGTGTTGCTTTTTGTGGTCGAAGAGCACCTCTCACGTCATATTTTGGAACGAATTAGTGAAGTGGGGGAATTTGATACCGAATCCGGACAAGGGATTGCCGTGCAAATCGACATAGAAGATGCGGTGGGTGTCGCCCACCAAGTAGCCAAACTAACCAAAGTGGTTGAGGATGAAATATGAACAGTCATGAGAAAATTCGTGTCAGAGACGTGATGGCCAACAGTTTTGTCGTTGTCGATGGCCTTACCACCGTGCATCAAGGTATTAAATTGGCGAGAGAGCATCAGGTCAAAGCTTTAGTCGTTAATAAACGCCATGAAGATGATGAGTTTGGCATTGTACTTATGAACGATATTGCCAAGAAAGTGTTAGCCAAAAATCGCTCACCTAATCGCACCAACATTTATGAAATTATGACCAAACCTGCGTTGTGTGTATCGCCTGATATGAATGTGAAATATTGTGCACGTCTCTTTGAGCGATTTGGCATTAGTCGCGCTCCTGTGATTGAAAATGGTGAAGTGATTGGCATGGTGAGTTACAACAATATTGTAATGAATGCGATGGCTTGTGATGACGATGAACAGTCTGAGCGTTAGAATGTCCCTTCGTTACGTAAGGGGAAGTTGTTTTGAAACTGTTTTTTGCTTCAGATCTGCATGGCTGCTTGGCCGCAACAGAAAAAACATTGGATCTATTTGAGCAGTCAGGTGCTGGGCATCTTGTATTGCTAGGGGATGTTCTTAACCATGGCCCTCGGAACCCAGTTCCTGAGGCTTATAATCCACCTCAAGTGGCAGAAAAATTAAACCAGCATGCCGAGCACATTATTGCGGTGAGAGGAAACTGCGATAGTGAAGTTGACCAAATGTTGTTGTCGTTTTCGATGATGATGGATCACCACTGGGTGTTACTAGAGTCGGGGCAAAGGCTGTTTTTGACCCACGGGCATTTGTATAACGCGAGTAAAATGCCAGCACTGAAAGCGGGTGATATCCTTGTTCACGGCCATAGCCACATCGCGTTGGCAGAAAAACAGCAAAACGTTTTTGTGTTCAACCCTGGTTCCGTAACCTTTCCTCGAGAAAACCAACCAGCAAGTTATGGTCTCTATCAAGATGGTCAACTGTCGGTGATTTCGTTGCAAGGTGAACTTTTGCATACGTGCCGAATCGACGGCTAAAAATGCAATGACGATTGACGATATAAGGCAGCTAGACTGCCTTATTTTTTGTCCGAATGCCCTAGATCTCGTTCGGGTGCGATAATGTCTCTCACCCTCTGTTTTAGCTCTTTGGCTTCTGGAAAACCACCATCTCGCTTTCTCTCCCAAATCAGCACATCATTACAGTGGATCTCAAAGCGCCCACCAGTATCGGGATAGAGGGTAATAGAAGCAATTTCCTCACTGAATGTATGCAATAACTCTTGGCTCAACCAAGTCGAGCGAAGCATCCAGTTACACTGGCGGCAGTAATAGATCTCAATTTTCGCTTTGAGCATCGTCAATCCTTAAAATAACAATTTAAGCCCAACAGCAAAGGTCAGCAATTCAAAGGCAATTTTTACCGTTTGGTTGCTGTAGCGTTGAGTCATCCAAGCGCCAAGCGCGCCACCACAAAAAGAACTGAGTAGCAGTATTGGCAACCAAGGCCAATGAACCGGAGCGCCTGCTTGCACGACGGCAATACCGCCAATTCCATTCCAGAATAGTCCGACGCAAATCAGAGTTAGAGCGACCGCTTGCTTATAATCGTAGCCAAACCAGCGAACCAAAAAAAGCGTAACTAATAACCCAGAACCCGCAGTCAACGAGCCATTGATCACCCCGATGAGCATCAAGCCAATGCCTCCGAATAGCCAACCTTGAAGATGCCTATTACGAGGTTGCTCGTGTTGACCTAATTGCTTTTTGAAACGCGAGTAAATACCCAGAGCAAGGATCATCGTACCCAACAGTATTTCTGCAATGTCGCTTGGGATCATTAACACTAAGTGAGCGCCAATCACAACGCCAATGCTGCCGGTGAAAACCAAATAGGCAGCCACCGATAGTGGAATTTTACCTGAACGAAAGTGGCTATAGGCGGCACCAACCCCTAAGGCAACACTGGCCAGTTTGTGGGTCGCTAGCGCCATACCAAATGGCAAGCCAAGAAAAATGAGCAGGGGAAATTGCAGCAACCCTGCACCTCCGCCAGCAAGAGAGGCGAGTGTGTTGGCAATCAGAGAGCCGAAGAAGAGAAACAGTGTTGAAATCCAATCCATATATACACCAAAGGGAGCATCCCGCTCCCTTATTCGATGACTAAACGAGCATCAGTTAGAAAACAGTACTGATGAGCCGTGGTTCAGGCTGGTCAGCAATAATGTTTGGTCATTAACGATATCGATGCGACGGCTTTGTTGTGCATCCATCTTGAACACCTTGGTGATGAGCTTAAGTTGCGCATCACTGAAATCTTTCGATTGCGAAGAAGAGATGTCTTTAAACTCTTTCGCCGTCACCAGCAGATAATTGTCGCTGACGTCCCAAGTGCCTGATTCAGAAATGTTGATCACCACCTCTTGAGAAGACTCATTTGAATAGAGCTTCAGCACCGAAACGCGCACGTAGTTGCCATTGGGCAGATACTTAACGTTAGACGTTAAGGTGACTTTGCGCAGTGGTCCGACGGATCCTTCATTTTGCAGATCATCCGTGATGACCGTCACCATATAGGACTGCCACTCTTTGGAAGTCAAAACCTGTTCAACTTTGAGGTCGCTACCCCAGTAAAGCCAGCCACTAAACACAGCCGATGCAGCCAAAACAACAGAAGCAATTCGAAGTTTCATTGTGCACCTCATTTATTTACAGATAGAACCAAGATCGTTTTGCTCTGAGAAGATTCTCAGCGTCACGTTCTCGCTTGAATGTGGAAGTGTGTGGATATAATTAAGGATCAACTGATTACCCTGACCACCTGTCGCGATGACTTTCACCGGAGAAGAGTCACCAGTATGCGTTTCGGCATACTTATTGACACACTGTCGAATGGACGGCAGCCAAGCTTGCAATGGTGGATGATTCAGTGGAGTGAGCACTTCCACACCATTCACATTTTCCAGCAAACGGAACTTAGACTCCGACGGATTGGTGAGCAAAACAACGCAAAGTGGCAACAGTGCGGCTAACAAGAATAGCCCTTTGATTAGCCAACTTCTTTGTGACGCGGCCATTTTTGTTGACGTGCCAGCGTTATGCACGACATCTCTAGCAATTTCTGACGAGGACGTTTGAACCGCGTCATTACTGATTTCGCTGACTAACGCTTCTTGTTCCAAAGACTCAGAGACGGCATCGTTTGCGCTGTTGGTTGAATCTGATAGGAGCGGGTTAATACGCTCAACCGAACAAATCAACTGATAACCACGTTTTGGCACCGTTTTCACAAACTCTGGAGATTTTGTGGAATCTTTGAGCATCTTGCGTAAGGTAGAAATTGCCTGAGTTAGGCTGGAGTCATCGACTTCAAAACCTTGCTCGCGCCAAACAAATTCATGCAGTTCGTTGCGAGTAAGTACTTCATTCGGTTTTTCAGAGAGAAGAAGTAAGATGCGACTTTCATTACTCCCCAGGCGCGCCACTTCATTGTTGGCTGCCTGATCAAGCAGGGTGTTGCTATTAGGATCGAAAATGAATCGCTGCGCGATTACAAACTTAGTGCCGATATTACTCATGAGATTCTTCTTTATATCGATTATTCAGCGTTTTCTGGTCCTAAATCGTACAATTTACCTTTAGAACCACATCTCTTATGCTTCTTTAGATGTATTTAGCTCAATAGGATAATTAAATTAATCTAAAAAAACAGCGTTTTTACCACAATTGACCTTGAATTTACATTTGTCAGCCATATGTTACGTAACAAGCGATTGATTTCCCATCCAATGATGAAACTTTTGGAGTGAAAATGAACGAAACTGTAGCAAATAACAAAGAGACTCGTGGCTTTCAGTCAGAGGTAAAACAACTTCTCCATCTGATGATCCACTCACTGTATTCCAATAAAGAAATCTTCCTACGTGAGTTGATCTCCAACGCTTCAGACGCCGCCGATAAACTGCGTTTTCAAGCGTTGTCCAATCCTGCGCTTTATGAAAATGATGCAGAATTGGGCGTGAAGCTTTCTTTTAACGAAGCACATAACACGCTGACAATTTCCGATAACGGAATTGGTATGAGCCGCGAAGAGGTGATTTCGCATCTGGGCACCATTGCCAAATCAGGAACGGCTGAGTTTTTCTCTAATCTTTCTCAAGAGCAATCAAAAGATTCCCAACTGATTGGTCAGTTTGGTGTTGGTTTCTATTCAGCCTTCATTGTGGCCGATGCAGTGACGGTACGTACTCGAGCGGCAGGCCTAAGCGCAGACCAAGCGGTACTTTGGCATTCTGCGGGCGAAGGTGAATACACCGTTGAAGACATCACCAAAGAGAGCCGCGGTACCGACATCATTCTTCATATGCGTGAAGACGGCAAAGAGTTCCTCAATGAATGGCGTCTACGTGATGTGATTGGTAAGTATTCGGATCACATTGGCATTCCTGTTTCTATTCAAACCCGCGTTCGCGATGAAGAAGGCAAAGAAACAGAAGAAGTGAAGTGGGAGCAAATCAATAAAGCTCAAGCACTTTGGACGCGCAATAAATCCGATATCTCAGACGAAGAGTATCAAGAGTTTTACAAGCATGTCTCTCACGATTTTGCTGACCCATTACTTTGGAGTCACAACCGAGTAGAAGGCAAAAACGACTATACCAGTTTGCTTTACATCCCATCAAAAGCGCCTTGGGATATGATGAATCGTGACCATAAATCTGGTCTCAAACTCTATGTTCAGCGCGTTTTCATCATGGATGATGCTGAGCAATTTATGCCATCTTACTTACGTTTTGTGCGTGGTTTGATTGACTCTAACGATCTGCCGCTCAACGTCTCTCGCGAGATCTTGCAAGACAACAAGGTGACTCAATCGCTACGTGGTGCGTGTACCAAACGTGTCTTAACCATGCTCGAACGTTTGGCGAAAAATGACGCAGATAAATACCAAACTTTCTGGAAAGAATTTGGTTTGGTGATGAAGGAAGGTCCAGCCGAAGATTATGCGAACCGCGAGAAAGTGGCGGCGTTGTTACGCTTTGCCTCGACAGAAGTGGACTCTGCAGAGCAGACCGTTTCTCTTGAGTCTTATGTTGAGCGTATGAAAGAAGGCCAAGACAAGATCTACTACCTCACAGCAGACAGCTATGCGGCAGCGAAAAACAGCCCTCACCTAGAGCAGTTTAAAGCCAAAGGTCTTGAAGTTATCTTAATGTTTGACCGTATTGACGAATGGTTGATGAACTACCTAACAGAGTTTGATGGTAAGCAGTTCCAGTCAATCACGAAAGCGGGCCTTGATCTTAGCCAATTTGAAGATGAGCAAGAGAAAGAGAAGCAGAAAGAAACGGAACAAGAGTTCCAGTCAGTGGTTGAGCGCACCAAGAGCTACTTGGGTGATCGTGTGAAAGAGGTGCGTACCACCTTTAAGCTAGCCAATACCCCAGCGGTGGTAGTGACCGATGATTTCGAAATGGGTACGCAGATGGCTAAGCTACTGGCGGCAGCAGGGCAGGCTGTTCCTGAAGTGAAGTACATTTTTGAGATCAACCCAAATCATACGCTTGTTAAGCAAATGGCGGATGAGGCGGATGAAGAAGCGTTTGGCCGCTGGGTAGAGGTGTTACTGGGTCAAGCAATGCTTGCAGAGCGTGGCTCAATGGAAGACCCTAGCCAGTTCTTAACGGCCATTAACTCGCTTTTGACTAAGGGCTAATAAGGCTAAAATCACCAAAAAGCTCGCATTTGCGGGCTTTTTGTATGTATCGGCATTCAACATGCAAAAAAATGATGGTTTCCAAAGCGATTTGTGAGAGCTTGAACATTCTTTAGTCTTAACTGACTCTAGAAGGCGAAATTGTGTGGTAGAATGCCAACTTGCAACGAAATCTACGGGCGTGTAATGTGCACGCCTGTTTTATTGTCAATTTGAAGAACACTTATACCGAAACTTACCGTGGGGTATAGCCCAGTAGGCAGTGAGCTTCGGTATAAATCATCATAATCGAAAGAGGATTCAACATGCGCATCATTCTTCTAGGTGCTCCAGGTGCAGGTAAAGGCACACAGGCTCAATTCATCATGGAGAAGTATGGTATTCCACAAATCTCTACTGGTGACATGCTACGTGCTGCTATCAAAGCAGGTACTGAGCTTGGTAAACAAGCAAAAGCTGTTATCGACGCTGGTCAGCTAGTTTCTGATGAAATCATTCTTGGTCTAATCAAAGAGCGTATCGCTCAAGAAGATTGTGCGAAAGGTTTCCTACTAGACGGTTTCCCACGTACGATCCCTCAAGCTGACGGCCTAAAAGAGATGGGCGTCAATGTCGATTACGTTATCGAGTTTGACGTGGCAGACAATGTGATTGTTGAACGTATGGCTGGCCGTCGCGCGCACCTGCCTTCAGGTCGTACTTACCACGTTGTTTACAACCCACCTAAAGTGGAAGGTAAAGACGATGTAACAGGTGAAGATCTTGTTGTTCGTGACGACGACAAAGAAGAAACCGTACGCGCTCGTCTAGGCGTTTACCACTCACAAACGGCACCACTTATCGAGTACTACGGTAAAGAAGCGGCAGAAGGCAACACGAAGTACCTAAAATTTGATGGTACTAAGCAAGTTGCTCAAGTGAGTGCTGATATCGAGAAGGCATTAGCATAATAGGCAATACCTATTATCAACACTTTTGTGAAGTTTGTTATAGTAAAGCGGCCTTAAGGTCGCTTTTTTATTATCAGTGTCAGATGTTTATGTCATCCGAAACTCGCTTTAATTTGAAGTTGTATAGATGTAAACGAGTGATCAAATAAGCGATCTGTTCGTATAAATCACCTTAACCACTATCGTAGAGAACTTATGAAAAACAACAATAAACGCGGAGTGTTATTAGTCAATCTTGGTACTCCTGATGAAGCGAGTGCGCCAGCAGTGAAACGCTTCTTAAGTCAGTTTCTCCATGATCAACGAGTGGTTGATATGACGCGTTGGTTATGGTGTCCAGTTCTTCATGGGATCATTTTGCCTCTTCGTTCACCCAAAGTGGCTAAGCTTTATCAAACGGTTTGGATGGAAGAGGGGTCTCCATTGATGGTCTATACCCAAAGACAAAGACTAGCATTGCAGGCAAAACTCAATTGCCCTGTGGAAATTGGTATGACCTATGGTACACCCAGCGTACTGGATGGTGTGAACAAGCTTCAAGCTCAAGGTGTGGATGCGATTTGCGTTTTACCCCTGTACCCCCAGTATTCAGGCACCACAACGGGAGCGGCGTACGATGCACTTGCGCAGGCGCTGCGTAAGGTTGCCGTTGTGCCAAATGTTCAGTTTGTTCGTGATTATCATGATCATCCCCTTTACATCAAAGCATTGGCTGAATCGGTACGCCAATCATGGCAAGATCAAGGCAAAGGGGATTACCTGCTTTGCTCCTATCACGGCATTCCCCAACGTTACGCGGATAATGGCGATATCTATCCTCTGCATTGCGAAATGACCACCGAGTTGCTGCGTCTCGAACTAGGCTTGGACAAATCCCAAATTGGCACCACCTATCAATCTCGTTTTGGTCGAGAAGAATGGCTGCAACCCTATACGGATAAAACGTTGGAATCGTTGCCCGCGAAGGGCATCAAGTCTCTTGATGTGATAACCCCTGCGTTTTCGGTTGATTGTTTAGAGACGTTAGAAGAGATCTCAGAGCAAGGCCAAGAAAGCTTTCTGCATGCGGGCGGTGAGCAATATCGTTTTATTCCTTGTTTAAACGACAGTCCAAGCCACATTGATATGATGGCTACGCTCGTTACAGAACGGTAAAGCGCTGTTGCAATCGGACTTCCATTATTAACGCCGCTGAACTTGCGGCGTTTTTCTTTCCCTTACTGCTGTTTATCGCCAGTCCATCGCCTTGTCTTATTAATATTATTATTACTATTTTTGCTTGTCTTCGTGATATCTCTCACTCGTATGCTAACTTTTAAGAGTGTCATTTGTGATTATTTAATCAATTAGGGGACTCTATAATGGGACTCGACAATATTTCTCTTAGTAAAAAACTCTACTTCTCACCACTGATTCTTATTCTAATTATATTGGTGATCGTGATAGTCAGTGCCAAGTTACTCAGTTCACTCTCCTCCGACATGAACAAAATCGCCTTTGATCTTGCGCCGGACACTGAACTGGCGGCAGACATGACAGATAGTGTTTATGGTTTGCGATTAACCGTTAAAAACTACATCAAAACGGGTGATAAGCAGTTTGTTGCGCGATTCCAAGAGAACTCCACAAAGTGGAGTCAGCTGATGGATCGTGCGTATAACGAAATTCAAAACCCACAGCGTGTACAGATTCTGAAACAGGTTGATGGCCTAAAAGCTCAGTATCTCACTACATTTAGTCAAGTGGTGGTGAAGAACATGGAGATGCGTAATGAGCAAGTGAATGGCGTACTCAATGTCGATGGCCCACAAATAGAAAATAGACTAACTAGTGTTATGGAAAGCGCCAAAACCGATGGTGATGTCGTTGCCGCTTACCATGCAGGGCGTGCGCTCAGAGCACTGTTATTGGCGCGACTCTATGTCGCCAAGTTCTTGGTGGAGAACCAACAGGCAGAGGTCGAGCGCTTCAATCAGGAGTTCAGCGCGGTACAGAGTGAAATTGCCAGTTTACTGTCGACCTTAGAAAACCCGCAGCGACGTCAACTGACCAATGAAGCGGAAACATTGTTCAAGCGATATGAAAAATCGGCCAATACGGTAACGAGCTTGATATTCGCGCGTAACGAGGGGATTGAAATGCTGGATACGATCGGGCCGCAAGTGGCGCAAAACATTGGTTTACTGAGAGATTCGATTGCAACGTCCATGGAACAGGCTGCTAAACAGGCCAATGAGAACGCAGACCAATCGATTACCGTGCTGTATGGAATTGCAGCGATTGCCATCGTGATTGGTTTGTTGTTCTCTTTTGTCATTACTCGTTCCCTTGTAGCGAAAGTGCAAAGAACGACAAGTGTGTTGCAAGATATCGCGCAAGGCGAAGGTGATCTCACCATACGTGTGCCTACCACTGGTAACGATGAACTTGACGTGTTGGCTGGGCATTACAACACCTTTGCTGGCAAGCTCCAGCATACTATTCGTCAAATGAGCGATGCCGCTGCTCAAATGCTTCAAGCTGCAGAAACCTTAGCGTTAAAAGCGCGAGATACACAAAGCGAAGTCAGAGAACAGCAATCTCAAGCTCAGGTCGCAGCGTCTGCAATGACGGAGATGTCCGCCAGTGCCCAAGAGGTGAGTGTCAGTGCCCAGCAAGCGGCGGACCTTTCACAATCCACCTCGGATTCGGCAACACAAGGCTCGATGGTGGTGAGGGAAGCCACCCAATCCATGCAAAAACTCAACGAGCAGATTGCCAGCGCTGGCGATACAGTTGAACAACTTCGAGCAGACAGTGAGCAAATAGGCACGGTGCTGGATGTCATTCGCAGCATTGCTGAACAAACCAACTTGCTCGCGCTGAATGCGGCGATTGAAGCGGCAAGGGCAGGGGAGCAAGGGAGAGGGTTTGCGGTGGTGGCCGATGAAGTCCGTTCTTTAGCATCGCGCACCCAAGAATCAACCGAAGAGATACAAACCATCATTGGAAGTTTGCAGCAGAGAGCTGAATTGGCAAACAAAGCGATGCACCAGAGCCGACAAAGTGCTGAGCAAACCGCAGAGCAGGTGCATTCTGCGGAATCCGCGCTAACCTCGATCGCGGGCTATATTACCCAGATTAACGATTCGATTGGGCAAATCTCTACAGCGGCAAATCAGCAGGCAATAGCGTCGGATGAGGTCAGCGTCAATGTGAATAACATGTCCGATATTTCTGAGAAGACGTTGGTTCAATCTTCTGAAACCACAGAATCCGCTCAAGCGATGAAACAGTTAGGAGAGCAAGTGAATCGTCTACTACAACAGTTCAAAGTGTAAACGAACCAAGTTTTTACAAATAAAGCGCGCCAATCGTCGGCGCGCTTTTGTCTTTTGCACTTTAGACACACATTAAGAAACGAAAGCTTGTTGTTCTTCAATTTGTTCTGCGGTTGAACTGACACTTTCTGCGCCATGCATCCAGCGAACAAGCTGGTTTGAGAACAGCAGTAGAATGAAACCCGATACGGTTGCAGTGACAGCGATGCCGCTGAAGATCGCCATTGCACCTAACTCCCCTACGTGAGAGCCGACATAACCTGCGACATAGTTTGCGATCGCGTTACAACCAAACCAAGCCCCCATCATAAGTGAAGCTAAACGCAGTGGTGCAAGTTTGGTCACCAGAGAAAGCCCAATTGGTGATAGGCACAATTCTCCCAGAGTATGGAAGAAGAAGGCGCCCACTAACCACAACATTGAGGTTTTCACCGATGTATCACCACCTTGCTCAATCACCGCTCCAACCATACAGAGGAAGCCTAGCGCGAGGAAAAACATGGCCAGAGCAAACTTGGCAGGCGAGTTAGGTTCGCGTTTACCAAGCTTAACCCAAAGCACAGCCAGCAAAGGAGCAAGAGTGATGATAAAGAACGGGTTTAGTGATTGGAACCACGCGGCAGGCACCTCAAAGCCACCAATCATACGGTCGGTGTATTGCTGAGTATAAATGTTCATAAGGCCACCCGCTTGCTCGAAACCAGCCCAAAATACGATGGTGAACAAGCTCATCACGAGAATGACTTTGATGCGATCCACTTCTTCTTTGCTCAGCGGAGCCTTATGAGTGGAGGCTTTTCCGGCTAGCTCGCGTTTCGCTGCTGGTTCACGGCCAATATCACCCAGCCATGATTGCGCTAGGCTCATTTGCATCACTAAGCTGATTAACATGCCAATACCGGCAGCGACAAACCCCGCTTTCCATCCGAATTCGGTGGTCACAGAACCTGACACGACACCGGCGATCAACGCACCTAAGTTGATACCCATGTAGAAAATGGTGAATGCGCCATCTCGACGGTTGTCACCTTCTTGGTATAGGTCACCCACCATAGTGGAGATGTTTGGCTTAAATAAGCCGTTACCAGCGATGAGGAGTGCAAGGCCTAAATAGAAGGTGTGAAGCGAACCTAAACCAGGCGCATCCGCAGGCAGTGCAAGAGTAAACTGGCCAACGGCCATTAGCGCACCACCAATCAGTATCGAACGACGCTGGCCTAAGTAGTTGTCTGCGAGGTAGCCACCAATAAGTGGCGTAATGTACACCAATCCTGTGTAGGTGCCATAGAGATCGAGCGCATCTTTGGTGGTCCAACCCAAACCGCCATTAAGGGTGGTGTCGGTGAGGTATAACACCAAAATTGCGCGCATTGCGTAATAGGAAAAACGTTCCCAAAGTTCAGTACCGAACAAAAGGAAAAGGCCTCGAGGATGGCCAAAATAGTGATGTTGGTTTGACATAAGTTTGACTAATTTTAGTTATGAAATTTTTTATAGGCGAATACGTATACTCCTCGTCGTTTAAATACTCAAATAGTTTTAATTGGTAGCGGATTGTTCGGTTTATATTTAACCTTTTGTTATAAAAGGTTTTCTGATGTTTTGCGTTGGTGGTTTCTGCGTGTTAGAAACTAATATTCCATTTTTGGTATTGCAAACTAACACTCAGAAAACAAAGTGTATCGGTTTGTATGATTGCAACACGCGTGATTTCCTATAATCTGGCTAAATGGTAGGATAAGCAAAAAATAGATGGCTAGTAATAAATGAAAAAGTGGTATTTGCTGTATTGCAAGCGAGGAGAGCAGCTCCGAGCGAAGCAACATTTAGAAAATCAGGGTGTTGAGTGCTTTTATCCCACTATAGACGTTGAAAAAATTCTTCGTGGTAAACGTCAAGTAAAGAGTGAACCTTTATTTCCCTCCTACATTTTTGTTCGCTTCGATTTTGAAGCAGGCCCGACGTTTACAACGGTTCGCTCGACCAGAGGCGTGGTGGACTTTGTGAAGTTTGGTGCTCAACCCAAAGAGCTTGAAGGTGATTTAATTTACGAGCTCAAACTTCTTGAACAAGAGGGACATCAAAGTGCGTTGCAGGGGAGTAATTTGCCGAAACCGGGTGATTCCATCAAAGTGAAAAGTGGTCAGTTCGCTGGTATCGAGGCCATTTTCCAAGAGCAAGATGGCGAAACACGTTCAATCATGCTGGTTAAAATGATCTCGCAAGTTATCCCTGTGAGTATTGAGAATAGTGACTTAGAGCTTAACTAATACAATAATCTGTATTCTCTAATGCAAAGAAGGCACCATTAGGTGCCTTCTTTATGAAACGTTTTCTTAGTACGCTTCGTTGTGTACCGCTTTCACCGCACGACCTGACGGGTCAATACAGTTTTTAAATGATTCGTCCCATTCAATCGCTTTGGCTGATGAACAAGCCACGGATGGACCACCAGGGACGCATTCTGCAGCCGATGGCAGTGGGAACAACTCTTCGAAAATTTCGCGGTATACATAGCCTTCTTTTGTTGTTGGCGTGTTGTATGGGAAGCGGAATTTTGCGGTTTCCATCTGTTGATCTGAGACTTTCTCTTGTGCAACGGCTTTGAGTGTGTCGATCCAGCCATAACCAACGCCATCAGAGAACTGCTCTTTTTGACGCCACGCGATGGAGTCTGGTAGGTAATGTTCAAAACACTCACGAAGAATGTGTTTCTCCATTTTTCCGTTGCCACACATTTTATCCGCAGGGTTTAGGCGCATTGCGACATCGATAAACTCTTTATCCAAGAATGGCACTCGACCTTCAACACCCCAAGCCGCCAGTGATTTGTTTGCACGAGCGCAGTCAAACATGTTGAGCGCGAGCAGTTTGCGTACCGTCTCTTCATGGAACTCTTGTGCGTTAGGCGCTTTGTGGAAGTAGAGGTAGCCACCAAAAATCTCGTCAGCGCCTTCACCAGAGAGTACCATCTTGATACCCATAGCTTTGATCTTACGTCCCATCAAGTACATTGGAGTTGACGCGCGGATGGTCGTGACATCGTATGTTTCGATGTGGTAAATCACATCACGAATTGCATCCAGTCCTTCTTGAATGGTGTAAGTCATCTCATGGTGTACCGTGCCAATTTTCGCGGCTACTTCACGCGCTGCTTTGAGATCTGGTGCGCCTTCAAGACCGATAGCGAATGAGTGAAGTTGCGGCCACCATGCCTCAGTTTGTTCGTCGTCTTCGATACGCATTGCCGCATAACGCTTGGCAATTGCAGAGGTAATAGAAGAATCCAAACCACCTGACAGCAATACACCGTAAGGCACGTCGGTCATCAACTGACGTTTCACCGCCGCTTCAAGCGCTGCGGTTAGTTCTTCTTTGCTGCTGCTGTTTCCCTGTACCGCTGCGTATTCATTCCAGTCACGAACATAGTAACGTTGAGGGCCAGAGTCGGTTGAGCTGTAGTAGCTACCTGGAGGAAACTCACTGATGGTTTTGCAAACTGGAACCAACGCTTTCATTTCTGATGCAACATAGTAGTTGCCATGCTCATCATAACCTTGGTAAAGCGGGATGATACCAATGTGGTCACGTCCAACGAGGTATTGATCTTTCTCTTCATCGTAGAGGACAAAAGCAAAGATACCGTTTAATTCTTCGAGGAGGTCGGCCCCCATCTCTTGATAGAGAGCAAGAATCACTTCACAGTCAGAATCTGTCTGAAAGTCATATTTGCCTTCGTAACGAGCACGAATCTCTTTGTGATTATAAATTTCACCGTTTACTGCAAGGATGAGTTTTTTGTCTGGGCTATAAAGAGGTTGCGCACCGCTATTAAGGCCTACGATCGCAAGACGCTCATGCGCGAGAATTGCTCGGTCTGATGCGTAGATCCCTGACCAGTCTGGGCCGCGGTGACGAAGTTTTTTCGACATCTCTAAAGCGATAGGGCGAAGCGCCGCTGCGTCGCTTTTAATGTCTAAAATGCCAAATACTGAACACATACAACATCCTTTTCATTAAATTACTTTTAAACTGTATGGCCTCAATTTGCCAGTCTGAACAAAAAAAGCAACACTCTTCGAAAATAAAAGTAAATGAATCTCCATATGATTAAATTTAATTTAATAAAAGTGGCTCTTAAGTGAATGAAATTAAGTTTGAGTGTGTTTTTTAAACAGAAGTTCGCTAGATGGCTGTTTTTAATGAATCGCTTCTTCTGAGTCCAGCTGGAATGAAGGTAAGCGCCACTTAAATCTTACCGCTGCCATCCTAAGAATATAACCAACCACGAGCGTCACTATGGTAGCGGTGACATCTGGTACCGCAAATTCCAAGAGAGCAAGGTAGAGACCTGAGGCGATCAAAGCGATCGAGGCGTACAACTCTTGGTGCAGTACAAGGGGAGTTTGACGGCAAATCAAATCACGCAGTAAACCACCAAAGACACCTGTCACCAACGCTGAAACCATACAGATGCCAGGATGCAGCCCCATTTGAAGCGCAATTTTAGTCCCAATAATGCTAAATACGATCAGGCCGAGTGCATCTAAACGGATGAATAACCCTTTGAGTTTGATGACCCATTTGGCGAGGCCTGTGGTCAAGATGCCCGCAATGCAAGTAATGGCAAGGTACTCAGGATTTTTAACCCAACCGAGCGGATAATGACCAAGAAGAATATCACGCACGGTACCACCACCAATCGCGGTGGCACTTGCAACCAACATAACGCCAAACCAATCCATTTTTCTGCGTCCTGCGCTTAGCGCACCTGTCATCGCTTCAGCCGTGATGCCGATGACGTACAAAACACTTAACAACATCTTGAAACGCTCTAGTAATACTGCCTTTGCTTTATATACAAAGGGTGGAATAACAAAATGAGGTGTGAGTTTAGTCACAAATGATAGGCTTGGCGAATGAGAAAATGTAGGGAAAAGTGAAGTTTCAAATAAGCCTAGCTAATTCAAAGCCGTTCTTCGAGGGTTCAGCGTTTACCTTGTTGGAAAAAAAAGCGACAATGCGCACCGCTAGTAAAAACGAAATATAGATAGAAGAATGACCCACGAATACCAAGATTTAGTGACTATTTTTAATCAAACTTTTTTTGAGTCATTGAATACAAAATTAGAGCTGGGTGGGGATGAGCCCATTTACCTGCCAGCGGATGCATCAACCCCATATCACCGCATTATTTTTGCGCGTGGCTTTTACGCTTCTGGGCTTCACGAAATCGCTCATTGGTGTGTCGCAGGTCCTGAACGTCGCTTGTTGGAGGATTTTGGGTATTGGTACGAGCCAGATGGTCGGACGGCTGAAGTTCAAGCGGAGTTTGAAAAAGTCGAAGTTCGTCCTCAAGCCTACGAGTGGATTTTGGCGCAGAGTGCAGGCTTTCCTTTCTCTGTGAGTTGTGACAACCTACACGGCGATTTCGAGCCAGACCGCTTGGGCTTTATGCGTAAAGTACACCAAGAAGTCACAGCCATTTTAGAGGCTGGTCTACCACCTCGCGTTAAAATGCTTTCAGATGCATTGCGCGATTTTTACCAAGTAAAAACGCTTGAAGTAAGTGATTTTATCGTTAAGTAACCACGAGAATACCCATGATTATTGAATTTGAAGAAAAACTGTTAGAGCTGATTGATGTAGGAATTGACAGTGCATCAGAGGATGAACTGTTTGCTGGTGGTTATCTGCGCGGTCATATTTCTTTGTCAGCGGCGTCATGTGAAGAAGATGGTGTAGACGATATTGAGGAACTCAAATCGCGTATCGAGCAGAGTTTAGAAAACGCGCGTGCAGAGCTTGCGCCTGCGGATCGTCTTATCGTTAACGATTTATGGCAGCAACTTCAAGCGCAAGCTTAACGTCAGTTGCTATCAAAAATGTGGATATAAAAACGCCTCGTTAAAACGAGGCGTTTTTGATGAACTTAACTGCCTTACGCAACGCTATCCATCACATCGGTATAAGACTTTTTTGCCGCTAAATGTTCTGGCTCAAAGTCATCAACATTGATGGTGTACAAACGATGTTGCTCCGCTTCTTTGAGCAAATCGGCTTCATCTTGAGAAATAATGCCTTGTGCTAGCCCCTCTTCAGCGATGGTATCCAAACGTAAGAATGGGCGGCGTTTACCTTGTGCTTTACACACTTTGTCAAACACAGGTTCTGCTTGCAAAATCACAGACAGTGCTAGCTCAATCTTGCCTGCGGCGTTGTGTTCTGTTGGTTGCAGATACTGATTGCGACCAATGCGGCTACGTGTCGCGCTTGGGGTTTGTAGTATGCGTGCAACTTGACTATCGATTTTGTCGCTTGGTGCTTTGCGCATACGGCCAAATGGCATGATCAAGACGCGCAAGGCTTTACCGATAATGGGGTTCGGGAAGTTGGCAAGAAACTCATCAATGGCCACTTCTGTTTGCTTCAAGCTGTCTTGCAAACCCCAGTGAACCAAAGGCAGGTCTTCGACAGGGCGGCCATCTTGTTCAAAGCGTTTTAAGGTCGCTGAGCTCAAGTAAAGCTGACTGAGGATATCGCCTAAGCGAGCTGATAGACGCTCACGACGCTTCAATGAGCCACCCAGCACGGCCATTGAAATGTCTGACAATAATGCCATGTTGGCGCTATAGCGATTGAGCTTCTGGTAGTAACGTTTGGTAGCGTCGTGCGTTGGGGCGTTCGAGCCAAAACCATCGGTCAAACCAAACCAAATGCTGCGCACAAGGTTGCTCATGGTAAAGCTGACATGACCAGCCAAGGCGGCATCGAACTGTTCTACCGCATCCGATTTGTCCGAGTAGGCGGCTTCCATCTCTTTTAGTACATAGGGATGGCAACGAATGGCGCCTTGACCATAGATGATCATTGAACGAGTGAGGATGTTTGCCCCTTCCACCGTGACGGCGATGGGTGAACCTTGGTAGCCACGAGCAAGGAAGTTGGAGGGACCAAGGCAAATGCCTTTACCACCGACGATATCCATTGCATCGATGATGCTGCGTTGGCCACGGTGAGTACAATGGTACTTCACAATCGCGGAGATGACTGATGGTTTCTCACCAAGGTCGATACCGGCAACGGTAAGGTTGCTTGCCGCATCCATCACATACGCGTTACCGCCCAAGCGTGCCAGCGCTTCTTCTACGCCTTCGAGATGGCCGATAGGTTGTTTAAATTGGCGACGAATGCGCGAATAAGCACCGGTTGCCAAAGCGGCGGTTTTGATGCCACCAGTGGCATTTGAAGGCAGGGTAATACCGCGACCAACAGAGAGACATTCAACCAGCATGCGCCAGCCTTGGCCTGCCATTTTTTGGCCACCAATAATGAAATCGATCGGTACGAAAATATCTTGGCCACGCGTTGGGCCATTCTGGAAGGGGACATTGAGAGGGAAATGACGGTTGCCGATTTCAACCCCTTTAATGTCTGTTGGGATAAGCGCACAAGTAATACCAAGATCTTCTTGTTCGCCGAGTAAGCCTTCAGGATCGCGAAGTTTGAAAGCAAGGCCCAAAACCGTTGCTACAGGGGCAAGGGTAATGTAGCGCTTGTTCCATGTTAGGCGCATGCCCAAGACTTCTTTGCCTTCCCATTCGCCTTTACACACCACACCGTCATCTGGAATAGAACCCGCATCCGAACCCGCTTCAGGGCTGGTGAGGGCAAAACAGGGGATCTCTTTACCTTCTGCAAGGCGAGGGAGATAGTAATTTTTTTGCTCTTCTGTACCGTAATGTTGCAAAAGCTCACCAGGACCCAAAGAGTTTGGTACGCCAACGGTCGAAGAAAGAACACCAGAGACACCAGTCAGTTTTTGCAGCACCAAAGATTGCGCGTAAGCAGAAAACTCAAGGCCACCGTATTTCTTCTTAATGATCATGGCGAAGAATTTGTGATCTTTGAGATATTGCCAAACTTCAGGAGGCAGATCGGCCAGTTCATGCGTCACTTGGTAATCGCTTACCATGGCACACACTTCATTTACCGGACCATCGAGGAAGGCTTGCTCTTCAGCAGAGAGTTTTGGTGCTGGAATGGCGTGCAGCTTTTTCCATTCTGGCTTGCCTTTGAAAAGCTCCGCTTCCCACCAAACGGTACCTGCATCCAACGCTTCTTTTTCCGTCTGAGACATGGCTGGAAGCACTTGCTTAAACAAGCCGAGCGCTTTTGCACTGATGAGCGATTGGCGTACAGAGGGCATCGCGAAAACGGCTAGCGCTAAGAAGTAGCTTAGCCAACCGATTGAGCCGACGTAACCGGAGAAAGTTAACAGCAGCATCGTGGCGGTCAACAAGGTGACGGATTTGACTAATGACATTCGATGATAGAGCGTCACGCCCAATATCAAGGTCATCGCGAGTAGGGAGAGCAAGATGTCCATATGTAGGTTCCTTTTCAGACAATTCGTTGTGTTATACGTCTGTGTTTTGGTAAGAGGTCAAACCAGTTGGCTTAAGTGTAATCAAAATATTAAAGAAATGTAAAACACAATTCTGAGTAAAAAGTGATCTGAGTAGAGTGAAAATTCTAAAATTGAGATTTCCATGGTGATTTCCTAAGCAGCTTCGGGCGATTCACTTTACAAATCCGCGAAATCTAAGGCTTCGGTGTCGACACTATTTCCTGTTTATGGGTAAACTCAGCGTATTGCTATGTTAGCTAGGCTGTCGCTCAGCAAACATCGACGTATAACGTGATAAACCAAGATAAAGAGAACATCGTATGTACCAAGATCTGATTAGAAATGAGTTAACTGAAGCTGCTGACGTACTAAATAAATTCCTAAGCGACGATCACAACATTGCGCAAATTGAAGCAGCAGCGAAAATGATTGCCGAGTCTTTTAAGCAAGATGGCAAAGTACTGTCTTGTGGTAACGGTGGTTCACACTGCGATGCGATGCATTTTGCTGAAGAGCTAACGGGCCGTTACCGTGAAAATCGTCCTGGTTACGCGGGTATTGCGATTTCAGATCCAAGCCATCTTTCTTGCGTCAGTAACGACTTTGGTTATGACTATGTATTCTCTCGCTACGTTGAAGCGGTCGGTCGTAAAGGCGATGTGCTGTTTGGTTTATCAACATCAGGCAATTCGGGCAACATTCTGAAAGCGATTGAAGCGGCGAAAGCTAAGGGCATGAAAACCATTGCGCTGACGGGTAAAGATGGCGGTAAAATGGCGGGTCTTGCGGATGTTGAAATCCGAGTACCACACTTTGGTTACGCAGACCGTATTCAAGAAGTGCATATTAAAATTATCCATATCATCATCCAATTGATTGAGAAAGAGATGGAGTAATCTGGTCGGGGCAGCCCGTATCGATTTGTTCAGGGAGTTTTGTTCGATGTGTGAATTGCTCGGCATGAGCGCCAATGTGCCAACAGACATCTGTTTTAGTTTTACTGGCTTGATGCAACGAGGCGGTAAAACCGGACCACATAGAGATGGTTGGGGCATCACTTTCTATGAAGGAAAGGGATTTAGAACCTTCAAAGACCCAAATCCAAGTTGTGAATCGAAGATTGCGGAGTTGGTGCAAAGTTATCCGATTAAAAGTTGTTCGGTGATCAGCCATATTCGCCAAGCGAATCGAGGTGGTGTTTCTTTAGAAAATACCCACCCATTCACTCGTGAGCTTTGGGGGCGATATTGGACATTTGCACACAATGGCCAACTCACTGACTATCAATCGTTGGATACCGGGCGACATCGTCCTGTTGGGCAAACGGACAGTGAAAAAGCGTTTTGCTGGCTAATAAATCAATTGGAACAGCGCTATCCTGATATTCCTCAGGATATGGAACAGGTGTTTGCTTACCTTGCCTCTTGCTGTGAAACCTTGCGAGATAAAGGGGTGTTCAACATGCTGCTCAGTGATGGCGAATATGTGATGACGTATTGTACCAACCACCTTTACTGGATCACACGTCGAGCACCTTTTGGCAACGCCGCGTTGCTGGATGAAGATGTTGAGATTAACTTTCAAGAAGAGACCACCCCTAACGACGTTGTCTCTGTGATTGCGACCCAGCCTCTTACCGGTAATGAAACTTGGCAGAGAATGAAGCCAGGGGAGTACGGTCTGTTTCACTTTGGCGAGCGAGTCAGCAGTAACGCATATTTATTACTCGATGTCCCGTTTGCAGCAGCAAAACCAAGCTGCCAAGCGCCAACGGAACCACTGGAATAAAACGGTATTGCGAGTTGGTATTGAAAATGGGTTGCGACAAGCAACCCATTTTTCTTTCGACGTCGAGTAACGACAATGAATCGCTCTACTCTGTAGCGTAACCAGCGCTGCCAAGTGGTTGGCCATCGAGATAGGCGACACCTTGTTGCATGACAAGCCGCTCTTCTGCCATCCACTTCACCACTAAGGGATAGATGCTGTGCTCTTGCGTTAACACACGCTCCGCTAGGCTTTGTGCGTCATCTTCTGCGAAAATAGGTACTTTCGCCTGTAAGATCACTGGGCCCCCATCTAATTCTTCCGTGACAAAATGCACACTGGTGCCGTGTTCACTGTCCCCGGCATCGATAGCGCGCTGGTGGGTATGAAGGCCGGGGTATTTAGGCAAGAGGGAAGGGTGTATATTGACCATTTTTCCTAAATAGTGACGTACAAATTCGCCACTCAGAATGCGCATGTAACCAGCCAGTACGACGATGTCGGGTTGGTATTCGTCCATCACTTTCATCAATTCACGATCAAAACTTTCTCTATCGGTAAACGCTTTGGGATCGATGTAATGAGCGGGTACCGAAAACTGTTTGGCTCGTTCAAGACCGTAAGCGTCGGCTTTGTTTGAGAAAACCGCACACACTTTGGCTCGGCTTGTATCACACTCGCATGCTTCAAGAATGGCTTGCAGGTTACTGCCGCTGCCGGAAATCAGTACCACAATTTTTTTCATAACCACTGTCCATTTACTGCTGGTTCTTAAGATCAATGTCTTGCAAAAATACCTGCTTTTTGCAGGGTTTTCAGTGTGCCAAATAGCAGAATGAGGACATAGCGTCCTCATTCTGATGAAGTTATTTTAGGCGTTGGCGCTTAGTTGATTTCAACTTGTTGCTCACCCACTTCAGCACTGGCGACAGAACCGATCATCCAAGCGTTCTCACCTTCTTGCTGGAGAAGTGCCACTGCAGCTTCTGCTTGATCTTGAGGTAGTGCCACAATCAAACCAACACCACAGTTGAATGTACGATACATTTCACGCGTAGCCACATTTCCTTTTTCCTGTAGCCACTGGAAAATGACCGGCCATTCCCAGCTCTTTCCATCGATCACCGCTTTGGTACCTTCTGGCAATACGCGTGGGATGTTTTCCCAGAAACCGCCGCCAGTGATGTGCGAAATCGCGTGAATGTCATGTTGTTCAATCATTTTGAGTGCAGACTTGATGTAAATTTTGGTTGGCTCAAGTAGGTGCTCACCAATAGTGCGGCCTGCAAGCTCCTCATTCTTGTCTGCGCCAGACACTTCGAGGATTTTACGCACTAATGAGTAACCGTTTGAATGTGGGCCACTTGAACCGACAGCGATCAATGCATCGCCTACCGCGACTTTAGTACCGTCGATAATGTCTTCTTTCTCTACCACACCGACACAGAAGCCTGCAACGTCGTAGTCTTCACCGTCGTACATGCCTGGCATTTCTGCGGTTTCACCGCCGATTAGCGCGCAACCAGCTTGGATACAACCTTCGGCAATGCCGGAAATAACATCCGCAGCCACATCAACATCCAGCTTGCCCGTTGCGTAGTAGTCTAGGAAAAATAAAGGCTCAGCACCTTGTACGATCAAATCGTTTACACACATAGCAACGAGATCAATACCAATGGTGTCATGCTTGTTCATATCCAGAGCTAAGCGCAGTTTCGTGCCCACGCCATCTGTACCAGAAACTAGAACAGGCTGTTTGTATTTCGTTGGCAATTCACAGAGTGCACCAAAGCCGCCAATGCCACCCATTACTTCAGGGCGACGTGTACGTTTTACAGAGCCTTTAATACGCTCAACGAGCGCGTTGCCTGCATCGATATCTACACCAGCGTCTTTATAGCTAAGAGAAGAGTTGTTACCACTCACGGGGAAGTCCTCGGTTTGAAGTTGGATATGAAAACGGCGCTATTCTATCAGGGCTGGAATATAAAGAGCAAACGTTTGCGCAAGTTTTTTTGTTGTGCAATGTAACGAGAAATTCTCTACGAAATCGTTTATAATCGGCAAGTTTATGTAAATTTTATCTATATTGCCGGAGATGGACATGAAAGTTGTTGAAGTAAAACACCCTCTTGTAAAACACAAAATTGGTTTGATGAGAGAAGGTGATATCAGCACTAAGCGTTTTCGTGAGCTAGCCACTGAAGTTGGTAGTCTTTTAACTTACGAAGCAACTTCAGATTTTGAAACGGAAAAAGTGACCATTGAAGGTTGGAATGGCCCAGTTGAAGTGGATCAAATCAAGGGCAAAAAAGTAACGGTTGTGCCAATCCTACGTGCTGGTTTAGGCATGATGGATGGCGTGCTTGAGCACATGCCAAGTGCGCGTATCAGTGTGGTAGGTATCTACCGTGATGAAGAAACATTAGAGCCAATCCCATACTTCAATAAGCTGGCTTCGAACATGGAAGAGCGTATTGCATTGGTGGTTGATCCAATGCTTGCAACTGGCGGCTCTATGATCGCAACGATCGATCTAATTAAAGAGAAAGGTTGTCAGCAAATCAAAGTATTGGTGTTGGTTGCAGCACCAGAAGGTATTGAAGCGCTGGAGAAAGCGCACCCAGATGTTGAACTGTACTGTGCAGCTATTGATGAAAAACTAAATGACAAGGGCTACATCGTCCCTGGTCTTGGTGATGCTGGTGATAAGATTTTCGGTACGAAGTAAACGTTATTGAGAGCATCAAACGAAGGGGCAGAAAATGCCCCTTTTTGCTTTGAATTATTAGCAACGTAAATACCATCCGATTTGTAACCATGATCCTTCAACTATTATTTGGCCAATCGTTGGGTACGATAAACCAAAATTGTCCGGTTTTACTCTGCGCATGCACAAATCGATCTTGTGGTACATCAAGCTGAGTTAAAAATTCAATTTCTCCCACGGCCCAATGGTGTTTCTCCAACGCATAGAGTGGTTCGTGTATCAGAGGCCATTGATGGGCAAAACACCAATACCCAGTTATCACCTGCGGATTGAGGCGATACCCCAAGCACTCTTGAGGGATGACTTGATCTAAAAAGGGATTAATGTAGAGCCGCCCTTGCATGAGAAGGTGTTTACTACAATGACGGTATTGTGGATACGATGCTAAGAATGCCTCGTTTGAGCTCATCTTCAACTGGTGATTGAGCATATGGTTCAACTTTTTGTCGAGGCGATCTTTCGCATTAGGACCGTACCACAAGCCGTCGTGCAATAAGTAGAACTTGATCGCCACCTCCCAGTGCTGGTAACTCGACTCCGCGGTATTACGCAACATAAAATCGATGGCGCCGAGTGTGCGCTGGTGATCTTTTAGCTGCAATTCTTCTTCAACGAAATCAATCGTCTTGGTGTTTTGAAATAGGGTGCTACATAGGTGTTGATATAAGAAGCCCAATCTCTTGTTACCTTGATAGGGTGGTAAGGCTGACGGCAGGGAGACATCGAGAGGCTGTAACTGAGCAAAAGGTGGTTTCAGTTCAAACAGAGAGGGTGAATGTAATATCCAGTGTAGAAAGCGCTGCTGTGATTCCATCATTGTGCTCGAGGTTGGATCCGATATTGTATTGCCGACAAGCTTGAGTATACACTTTGCGGGTAACTTAAGTCTGGAATCTAAGATGAACAACCTCGAACTAGAAAAAATCTTAAATGAGAAACTGGCCCCCCAGTTGATTAAAGATTACTGCCCAAATGGCCTGCAAATCGAAGGCAGTGAGACGATAAAAAAAATCATCACCGGTGTGACCGCCTCTCAAGCGTTAATCGATAAAGCGGTTGAGCTCAATGCCGATGCGCTGCTTGTGCACCATGGCTATTTTTGGAAAGGTGAAGCTGAGCCTATCCGTGGCATGAAAGGAAAGCGTGTCCGTACTCTGATCAAAAATGATCTCAACTTATTTGCCTATCACTTGCCTCTCGACATTCACCCAGAGCTTGGTAACAACGCTGAACTGGCACGTTTGCTTGAGATAGAAGTCGAGGGTGGTTTAGAAGGGCATCCTCAATCCGTAGCTATGTTTGGACGCCTCAAACAACCGCTTACAGGGGCTGAACTTACCCAAAAACTGACATCTGCGCTTCACCGCGAACCTTTGCACATTGCCCCAGAAAATCGCCATAAAATGATTGAAACGGTAGGTTGGTGTACTGGTGGTGGACAAGATTACATTGAGCTTGCTGCACAGCATGGCCTAGATGCTTTTATCTCTGGCGAAATTTCAGAGCGAACCACTTACAGTGCCCGAGAGTTAGATATTCATTACTATGCCGCTGGTCATCATGCTACTGAGCGTTACGGAATTAAGGCGCTTGGTGAATGGTTGGCACAACAACACCAATTGGATGTTGAATTTATTGATATCGATAATCCGGTATAGGCCCAATACCATAAAGCCACAAATAAAAAGGGTTGAGACCATGTCTCAACCCTTTTCAATTTTAACAGTGTACGTATTACTCGCGTTCGTGCATAGGTTGGAAATCGCGTTGAACTTCCCCTGTGTACAACTGACGAGGGCGACCGATACGGTTCAGTGGATCACTGTGCATTTCGTTCCAGTGTGCAATCCAACCGATAGTGCGCGAAATCGCGAAAATAACGGTAAACATTGACACCGGAATACCGATTGCTTTCAGAATGATGCCTGAGTAGAAATCAACGTTCGGGTACAGTTTCTTCGATACAAAGTACTCGTCTGAAAGAGCAATGCGCTCAAGTTCCATTGCAACATCAAGCAGTGGATCTTGAATGTTGAGCTCTTTAAGCACTTCATGACAGGTTTCACGCATGACGGTTGCGCGTGGATCGTAGTTCTTGTAAACACGGTGACCAAAGCCCATTAGACGGAATGGGTCATCCTTGTCTTTCGCACGATCCACATACTCAGGAATGTTATCGACTGAACCAATCTCTTCCAACATCTTCAGGCACGCTTCATTTGCGCCGCCATGAGCCGGACCCCAAAGCGATGCAATACCAGCTGCAATACAAGCAAATGGGTTTGCACCTGATGAGCCAGCCAAACGTACTGTTGAGGTTGACGCATTTTGTTCGTGGTCTGCGTGCAGGGTGAAGATTTTGTCCATCGCACGTGCAACGACAGGGTTAACTTCGTACTCTTCACATGGCGTAGCAAACATCATGTGCAGGAAGTTTTCTGCGTAGCTAAGGTCGTTGCGAGGATAAATAAATGGCTGACCTGTTGAGTATTTGTAACACATAGACGCTAGCGTTGGCATTTTAGACAACAGACGATAGGCGGTGATCTCACGATGCACATCGTTGTTGATGTCTAAAGAGTCATGGTAAAACGCTGCTAATGCGCCGACCACACCACACATAACGGCCATTGGGTGCGCGTCACGACGGAAACCATGGAAAAAGCTGGCAATCTGTTCGTGCACCATAGTGTGGCGAGTAACTGTTGTTTTGAACTTCTCGTATTGCTCACGAGTAGGGGCTTCACCGTAAAGTAGAATATAACAAACCTCTAAATAATCGGCATTGTTTGCAAGCTGATCAATAGGGTACCCACGGTGAAGAAGGATGCCTTTTCCGCCGTCGATGTATGTTATTTGCGATTCACAAGATGCAGTGGCAAGAAAACCTGGGTCAAAAGTGAAGTAGCCGTTAGCTCCTAGCTTACGAACGTCAATTACGGGAGTACCTAATGTACCTTCCATAATTGGCAGTTCGATCGGCGCCTTACCTTCAACGTGAAGGGTCGCTTTCTTATCTGCCATAACAATCTCCTTTGTTTATTATTTAATCCGTCCAGGATGTTTATGTGCCTTTTTTGTACTGGTGTTAAAGATTAAAGTCAATTCTTCTCCCTTTTTGTGTGCACTTGTTATTATTTTTTGCATTAAAATCGTTAAAAATCTGTTCTGTGTAGCATAATTTGTTACACCAATTGTATTAGAATGTTGCCAGTCGTATAGTGGCGCAGAAATTTTTGGTTAACTCCTTATAAATTCGGGGCTAGAAACAATAGTGAGGTGTTTTTTCTAGTCTTTATGTTAACAAGTTTTTTACAATTTAATGGAAGTATTTGCCGGTATTTTGTTAATTAAATGTTAACTTTTTGGGGTTGGAAACCAAAATTCGTTTATAACAATAAATGCTCAATGGAGCTGAGTGAGCAAGCCCGTGAAAGAAAGAAAGTCAAGACCTATTAATTTAGATTTACAGACCATTCGCTTTCCTATCACAGCAATCGCGTCCATCCTGCACCGTGTGTCAGGTGTGATTACGTTTGTTGCGGTGGGAATTTTGCTTTGGTTACTATCCATTTCTCTGTCATCCCCAGTAGGCTTTATGGAAGCGAGCGACATCGTCGATAGCTTCTTTGTGAAGTTTATTCTATGGGGCATTTTAACTGCGTTGGCATACCACATCGCTGGTGGTATTCGTCACCTGATGATGGACTTAGGCCATTTTGAAGAGCTTGAGTCTGGCGCAATGAGTGCCAAAGTTGCATTCGCTGCCACCGCTGTCTTATCACTATTGGCGGGGATATTGGTATGGTAAAACACGTTTCCTCTGTTGGTCGTAACGGTGTGCACGATTTCTTGTTGATTCGTGCAACGGCCATCATCATGACTCTTTACACCATTTATCTTGTTAGCTTCTGTGCATTCACAGATATCAACTATGCATCCTGGACTCAGTTTTTTGGTGGCACTTTTACTAAAGTCTTCACCATGCTTGCTCTCGCTTCTGTCCTGATTCATGCCTGGATTGGATTATGGCAAGTGCTGACTGACTACATCAAGTGCGCCAAATTGCGTGGCGGTTTACAACTGGGTGTGATCGCACTGCTGTTCGGGTATTTCTTCTCTGGTCTGTTTGTATTGTGGGGTGCATAAGTGTCTATTCCAGTCCGCGAATTTGATGCCGTAGTAATCGGCGCTGGTGGTGCAGGCATGCGTGCTGCACTACAAATTTCTGAGCAAGGCCTTTCTTGTGCATTGCTATCTAAAGTATTTCCAACACGCTCACACACTGTATCGGCTCAAGGTGGTATTACCGTTGCGCTAGGTAACTCGCACAAAGACGATTGGCAGTGGCATATGTATGACACCGTAAAAGGTTCTGACTACATTGGTGACCAAAACGCCATTGAATACATGTGTAAAAATGGTCCTGAGTCAGTGATCGAGCTTGAGAAAATGGGTCTGCCTTTCTCTCGTTTTGATAATGGCAGTATCTACCAACGCCCATTTGGTGGCCAGTCAAAAGAGTTTGGTGGCGAGCAAGCAGCGCGTACCGCTGCAGCGGCTGACCGTACTGGTCACGCACTGCTCCACACTTTGTATCAGCAGAACGTAAAACACAAAACCATGATCTTCTCTGAATGGTATGCACTTGACCTAGTGAAAAACCAAGATGGTGCGGTTGTGGGTTGTACAGCGGTATGCATGGAAACGGGTGAAATTTGCTACTTCAAGTCGAAAGCCACCATTTTGGCAACCGGTGGTGCTGGTCGTATTTACGCTTCAACAACCAACGCCCACATCAATACGGGTGATGGTGTCGGTATGGCACTGCGCGCTGGCGTCCCAATGCAAGACATGGAAATGTGGCAGTTCCACCCAACGGGTATCGCTGGTGCTGGTGTTCTTGTGACGGAAGGTTGTCGTGGTGAGGGCGGTTACCTTCTCAACAAAGATGGTGAGCGTTTCATGGAGCGTTATGCTCCTAATGCGAAAGATTTGGCTGGTCGTGACGTTGTTGCTCGTTCAATGATGATCGAAATCCGTGAAGGTCGTGGTTGCGATGGCCCTTGGGGTCCACACATTAAACTTAAGTTGGATCACCTTGGTAAAGATGTGCTGGAATCGCGTCTACCAGGTATCTGTGAGTTGTCGCGCACCTTTGCACACGTGGATCCAGTGAAAGAGCCAATCCCAGTTATCCCAACTTGTCACTACATGATGGGTGGTGTACCAACGCAAGTTTCTGGTCAAGCGATCAAACAAACTGCCGATGGCAAAGACGTCGAAGTTCAAGGTCTGTTTGCTTGTGGTGAAATCGCGTCCGTATCAGTTCATGGTGCAAACCGCCTTGGTGGTAACTCACTGCTTGACCTCGTGGTATTTGGTCGCGCAACAGGTCTTCACCTTGGTGAGACACTCGCAGCGCAGGCAGAAGCGCGTGATGCGTCAGCCTCGGACATTGAAGCATCACTTTCTCGCTACATGCGCTGGGAAAATAGCAAAGGTGGTGAGGATCCAGTTCAAATTCGTAAAGATCTACAGCGTTGCATGCAGAACAGCTTCTCGGTATTCCGTGAAGGTGACGCCATGGCAACAGGTCTAGAAGAGCTGAAAGTGATTCGTGAGCGCCTGAAAGATGCACATCTTTCTGACAAATCAACCGAGTTCAATACACAACGCATCGAGTGTCTAGAGCTAGACAACTTGATGGAAACAGCATTTTCAACTGCTGTGGCAGCGAACTATCGCACGGAAAGTCGCGGTGCTCACGCCCGCTTTGACTTCCCAGAACGTGACGATGAAAACTGGCTATGCCACTCTATCTACAACCCGGAAACGGAGCAAATGAGCAAGCGTGATGTCAATATGACGCCTGTTCATCGTGATGCGTTCCCACCAAAAGTACGTACATACTAAGGGAGGACTGAACTATGAAACTGAACTTCTCTGTATATCGTTACAATCCGGATGTAGATACCAAACCATACATGAAAGACTATGTGCTGGAAGTGGAAGATGGCTCTGACATGATGGTGTTGGATGCACTGATTCTACTCAAAGAGCAAGATGCTACGATCTCTTTCCGTCGTTCCTGTCGTGAAGGTGTGTGTGGATCAGATGGCCTAAACATGAATGGCAAAAATGGTTTGGCGTGTATAACACCGCTTTCTGCTTTAAAAGCAGACAAGATTGTTATTCGTCCATTACCAGGCTTACCAGTTGTTCGCGATCTTATCGTTGACATGACTCAGTTCTACGATAACTATGCAAAAGTTAAGCCTTTCTTGATTTCTGATGGCACATTGCCACCGTCACGAGAAAATTTACAGTCGCCAGATGATCGTGCACACCTAGATGGTTTGTACGAATGTATTATGTGTGCATGTTGTACGACCTCGTGCCCATCATTCTGGTGGAACCCGGACAAGTTTATTGGTCCAGCCGGCCTTCTTGCCGCGTATCGCTGGTTAATTGATAGCCGTGATACCGCGACGGATGAACGTCTGTCTAATCTTGATGATGCATTTAGCGTTTTTCGTTGCCACGGCATTATGAATTGTGTAAGTGTTTGTCCTAAGGGATTAAATCCTACCAAAGCCATCGGCCACATTAAGTCAATGCTGGTCAATCGTTCGGTGTAATTAACAACAAATTGCCGGTATGTTTTAACCAACCTACCGGCTCTATAGTAGCTCGGCGAAGACCGCAGCAAACGTGAAAACTACTGGTTAAGGGAAAATATGCACAACGGCGTGATGAAGGCATGGCTCGAGTCTTCACACTTGGCTGGCGCCAATGCAACTTACGTAGAAGATCTCTACGAACTGTATCTAAGTGACCCCGATCTGGTAAGTGAGGAGTGGAAACGTGTTTTTGAAGGCTTGCCGAAGCCAACAAAAGAAGTGGTAGAACAGCCACATTCACGCGTCCGTGACTACTTCCGACGACTAGCTCAAGAAACAAAGCATTATAGTGTCCAGGTAAGTGATCCTGATGTCGATGCTAAGCAAGTTAAGGTACTACAGCTGATCAACGCGTACCGCTTCCGCGGTCACGAAGCAGCTGAATTGGATCCACTCGGTCTATGGCAACGCCCTGTTGTGGCTGAGCTAGACCCAGCATTCCACAATCTCACCGAAGATGACTTCGAAGAAACATTCAACGTAGGTTCTTTTGCTGTTGGTCAAGAGACCATGCAACTTAAAGATATCTACACCGCACTTAAGAAAACCTATTGTGGTTCGATTGGTGCAGAATACATGCACATGACAGACACAGAGCAGAAGCGTTGGATTCAACAGCGTTTAGAATCTGTGGTTGGTCAACCTTCCTTTGATAAAGATGAAAAGCGTACATTTCTTGAAGAATTGACCGCAGCAGAAGGTCTTGAGCGCTACTTAGGCGCAAAATTCCCAGGTGCGAAGCGATTTTCACTAGAAGGTGGTGACGCAATGATCCCGATGATGAAAGAGTTAATTCGTCACGCGGGTCGTAGCGGGATGCGCGAAGTAGTTATCGGCATGGCGCACCGTGGCCGTCTCAACATGCTGGTTAACGTCTTGGGTAAAAAGCCGCAAGATCTGTTCGACGAATTTGCTGGCAAACATGGCGAAAGCTGGGGTACCGGTGACGTGAAATATCACCAAGGTTTCTCTGCGGACTTTGCAACACCAGGTGGTGACGTTCACCTAGCCCTTGCGTTTAACCCATCTCACTTAGAGATTGTTAACCCAGTGGTTATGGGGTCGGTGCGTGCGCGTCAAGATCGCTTGGGTGACGATGACGGCAGCAAAGTATTACCTATCACCATCCATGGTGACTCTGCAATTGCAGGCCAAGGCGTTGTTGCAGAAACCTTCAACATGTCTCAGGCTCGTGGCTTCTGCGTCGGTGGTACGGTACGCGTTGTCGTCAATAACCAAGTTGGTTTTACGACGTCTAACCCACGTGACACTCGCTCAACGATGTACTGTACTGATATCGCGAAGATGGTTCAGGCACCGATTTTCCACGTCAACGCAGATGACCCAGAAGCGGTTGCGTTCGTTACTCGCATTGCGTTGGACTACCGTAATGAGTTCAAACGTGACGTGGTGATTGACTTGGTTTGTTACCGTCGCCATGGACACAATGAAGCGGATGAGCCAAATGCAACTCAGCCGTTGATGTATCAGAAGATCAAGAAACACCCTACACCACGTAAGCTGTATGCTGATGTGTTGATCGATAAAAATGAATGCGACATCGAAACAGCGACACAGATGGTCAACGAGTACCGCGATGCATTAGACCATGGTGAAGTCGTTGTAAAAGAGTGGCGTCCAATGGCACTCCATTCTGTTGATTGGTCTCCGTATTTGGGTCATGAATGGGACATTCAGTGGGACAATAAATTCGACAAAACTCGCTTGGTCGAGTTGGGTAAGCGTTTGTGTCAATACCCTGAAAGTCACATGCTACATAGCCGAGTGAGCAAACTTTATAATGACCGTACGGCGATGACCGACGGTGAAAAAGAGCTCGATTGGGGGATGGCAGAGACATTAGCGTACGCAACGCTACTCGATGATGGTAAGCGCATTCGCATCTCTGGTCAGGATTCTGGTCGTGGTACCTTCTTCCATCGCCATGCTGTATTGCACAACCAAAATGATGCGAGTACTTACGTTCCTCTGGCCAATATTCATGATAAGCAAGGTCCTTTTGAGGTCTTCGACTCAGTTCTTTCCGAAGAAGCGGTACTTGCCTTCGAATATGGCTACGCAACGGCAGAGCCGAGTGGTTTAACGCTTTGGGAAGCGCAATTTGGTGACTTTGCCAACGGTGCGCAAGTGGTTATTGACCAGTTCATCTCTTCTGGTGAGCAGAAGTGGGCGCGACTATGTGGTTTAACCATGTTGTTGCCTCACGGTTATGAAGGTCAAGGCCCAGAGCATTCGTCAGCGCGTCTAGAACGTTACCTACAACTGTGTGCTGAGCAGAATATGCAAGTTGTTGTACCTTCAACCCCAGCGCAGGTTTATCACATGATTCGTCGCCAAGTGGTTCGCCCAATGCGTCGTCCTTTGATTGTGATGTCTCCGAAGTCTTTGCTTCGCCATCCATTGTGTACTTCAACGCTTGATGATTTGGCAGAAGGTACCTTTATGCCAGCGATTCCTGAAGTAGATACACTTGATGCTGCGAAAGTTAAGCGTGTCGTTTTCTGTTCCGGTAAGGTTTATTTTGACCTACTAGAGCAGCGTCGCAATAACGAGCAGGATGATGTTGCGATTGTACGTATTGAACAGCTTTACCCATTCCCAATGGAAGAGGTTAGAGCGGCAATCGCACCATATAGCAACGTTGAAGATTTTGTTTGGTGTCAGGAAGAGCCTCAAAACCAAGGTGCTTGGTACTGTAGCCAACATAACTTCCGCGCAGCAATTCCAGCAGGAGCAGACCTGAAATACGCTGGACGTCCAGCATCTGCTTCCCCTGCGGTTGGCTATATGTCGGTACACTTGAAACAGCAAAAAGCGCTGGTTGATGATGCGCTGAATGTAAACGAAAAAACTTCGGATTAAGAACTAGAAGTAAAAGGAAGAAACAGATATGACAATTGAAATTCTGGTTCCAGATTTACCTGAATCAGTGGCTGATGCAACAGTTGCAACATGGCACAAAAAACCAGGTGACAGAGTTGAGCGTGACGAAGTCCTTGTCGACATCGAAACGGACAAAGTAGTGTTAGAAGTGCCTGCTTCTGAAGCGGGTGTTTTAGAAGCGATCGTTGAAGGAGAAGGCGCGACAGTTCTTTCTAAGCAACTTATCGGTCGCATTAAGTTAGCGGCTGTGGCTGGTGAACCAACCACAGATACAACAGCTGAATCTGAGCCTTCTCCTGACAAACGTCACACCGCGAGTCTGTCTGAAGAGAGCAACGATGCATTAAGCCCAGCAGTACGCCGTCTCCTTGCAGAGCATGGTTTAGAGGCAAGCCAAGTGAAGGGCACGGGTGTTGGTGGTCGCATTACTCGCGAAGATATCGACGCGCACCTTGCGGCAGCTAAGAAATCCCCTGCTGTTGCGGAAGCTCCGGCCACCGTTGCTCCTGTTGTTGCACGCAGTGAAAAACGCGTTCCAATGACGCGTCTACGCAAAACCGTGGCTAACCGTTTGCTAGAAGCGAAAAACAGCACGGCGATGTTGACGACGTTTAACGAAGTCAACATGAAGCCAATCATGGATCTTCGTAAGCAGTATGGTGATCAGTTTGAAGCGCGTCATGGTATTCGTCTAGGCTTCATGTCTTTCTACGTGAAAGCGGTGACTGAAGCACTGAAGCGTTATCCTGAAATCAACGCATCGATCGATGGTGATGACATTGTTTACCACAACTATTTTGACATCAGTATGGCGGTTTCTACGCCACGTGGTCTAGTGACTCCAGTCCTAAAAGACTGCGACACGCTAGGTTTTGCGGATGTTGAAAAGGGCATCAAAGAGCTCGCCATCAAAGGTCGTGACGGAAAACTAACCGTTGACGAGCTAATTGGCGGCAACTTTACCATCACGAATGGTGGCGTATTTGGTTCATTGATGTCGACTCCAATCATCAACCCACCACAATCTGCGATTTTGGGTATGCATAAGATTCAAGATCGTCCGATGGCGGTAGATGGCAAAGTTGAAATTCTGCCAATGATGTACCTAGCACTGTCTTACGACCACCGCTTGATTGATGGTCGCGAGTCGGTTGGCTTCCTAGTGACCGTGAAAGAGTTACTGGAAGATCCAGCACGTCTGTTGTTAGACGTTTAATATCGCTAAAACGTCTAGTTGTCGTTGATGGCTAGACGTTAAAAATCCCTAAGGCTAGACTGGCTCAGCGTCTGGCCTTCACTTGAACTGTTAGCAGTTTATTTGAGAAGACCCTACAGGCGTCGCACTGTTAATCGTGACGTTATGGAAATAATAAATCCCTTAAGGGAAGAACAAACGGAATATCAAAATGAATTTGCATGAATACCAAGCCAAACAGCTGTTTGCAGAATTCGGTTTGCCGGTACCAGAAGGTTATGCTTGTGATACACCTCAAGAAGCATTTGAAGCTGCTGGCCGCATTAGCACCGCGAAGAAAGTTGTAAAATGTCAGGTTCACGCAGGTGGCCGCGGTAAAGCGGGCGGCGTAGAGCTTCATGATACGAAAGAAGGCGTGAAAGAGTTTGCACAAAAATGGCTTGGCAAAAACCTGGTAACTTATCAGACAGATGCGAATGGTCAGCCAGTAACAAAAATTTTGGTTGAAGAAGCGTCCAATATCGCCAACGAGCTATATTTGGGTGCTGTCGTTGACCGTGCAACACGTAAAGTCGTTTTCATGGCCTCAACGGAAGGCGGTGTGGAAATCGAAAAAGTTGCAGAAGAAACACCAGAACTGATTCACAAAGCGGCTATTGATCCACTGGTTGGCCCTCAGGCTTATCAAGGTCGTGAGCTTGCATTTAAACTTGGTCTACAAGGCGATCAAATTAAGCAGTTTGTGAAAATCTTCATGGGTTTGGGTGACATGTTCACTCAATACGATCTCGCTCTTCTTGAAATCAACCCACTTGTGATTACTGGTGAAGGCAACCTACTTTGTCTAGATGGTAAGATCAACATCGACTCAAATGCGCTTTACCGCCAACCTAAACTGCGTGAAATGCACGATCCTTCGCAAGAAGATAAGCGTGAAGCTCATGCGGCGCAGTGGGAACTGAACTACGTAGCACTTGATGGTAACGTCGGCTGTATGGTGAACGGTGCAGGCCTTGCAATGGGTACTATGGATATCGTAAACCTACACGGTGGCAAACCAGCCAACTTCTTGGATGTAGGTGGCGGCGCGACAAAAGAGCGTGTAGCAGAGGCATTCAAGATCATCCTTTCTGATGACAATGTAAAAGCCGTTTTGGTGAACATCTTTGGTGGTATTGTTCGTTGTGACATGATCGCAGAAGGTATCATCGGCGCGGTAAAAGAAGTTGGTGTAAGCGTACCCGTTGTTGTACGCCTTGAAGGTACTAATGCGGATCTTGGCCGCAAAGTACTGGCAGAGTCAGGTTTGGATATCATTGCAGCAGAATCACTAACAGATGCTGCTCAGAAAGTAGTTGCTGCGGCGGAGGGCAAATAATGTCTGTATTAATTAACAAAGACACCAAAGTAATCTGTCAGGGTTTCACAGGCGGTCAAGGTACTTTCCACTCAGAGCAAGCGCTGGCTTATGGCACGCAAATGGTTGGTGGTGTTTCTCCTGGTAAAGGTGGTCAAACACATTTAGGTCTACCTGTGTTCAACACTGTTCGCGAAGCGGTAGAAGCAACGGGCGCAACAGCAACAGTTATCTACGTTCCAGCTCCTTTCTGTAAAGATGCCATTTTGGAAGCAATCGATGCGGGTATCGAACTTATTGTAACCATCACAGAGGGCATTCCGACGACGGATATGATCGATGTGAAAGTGAAACTTGAGCAGACTGGCGTTCGTATGATTGGTCCAAACTGTCCAGGCGTTATCACTCCTGATGAGTGTAAGATCGGCATCATGCCAGGTCATATCCATAAGAAAGGTAAAGTGGGTATCGTTTCACGCTCAGGTACTTTAACGTACGAAGCCGTTAAACAAACCACGGATGAAGGTTTCGGTCAGTCTACGTGTGTTGGTATCGGTGGCGACCCAATCCCAGGCTCTAACTTCATCGATATTCTAAAATTGTTCCAAGAAGACCCAGAAACGGAAGCGATCGTGATGATCGGTGAAATAGGCGGTACGGCAGAAGAAGAAGCGGCAGCGTTCATTAAAGATAACGTTACTAAGCCAGTGGTCTCTTACATCGCTGGTGTAACTGCGCCTCCGGGTAAACGTATGGGCCATGCTGGTGCTATCATTTCTGGTGGTAAAGGGACTGCGGATGAGAAGTTTGCAGCACTTGAATCTGCTGGTGTGAAAACCGTTAAGTCTTTGGCTGACATTGGTCAAGCACTTCGCGAAGTGACGGGTTGGTAATAGACAACAGCGTCATCCGTCCAAGTAAAAGCCGAGCAATCAATGCTCGGCTTTTTCATTGTAGTTTACTTGTTCTGTCACTTTAGCTTGTTTGCGGCTTTAGTTGAGCCAGCATAAAGATAGCGGTTGCGCTAATGACCACTGAGGGGCCTGCCGGGGTATCGAAATGCCATGAAAGCGTTAGGCCGGAGAGCACTGCGATGGCACCAATGATAGAGGCAAAGAGTGCCATCTGTTCTGGTGAATGTGCAAAACGTCGAGCAGCGGCAGCGGGAATAATCAGCAATGAAGTCATGATAAGAGCCCCAACAAACTTCATACCGACAGCAATAACAATCCCTACCATCAGCATCAGTATTAAACGAATCAAGTCAATGTTAATACCCTCAACCGCAGCCAGCTCTTCGTTCACTGTCGATGATAGTAGCGGACGCCAAAATAGGTAAAGCGTCAAAGCAACGGCCGCGACTCCAGCGTAAATAAACATCAAATCTTGTAATGAAACGGCAAGCAAATCACCAAAAAGGTAGCTCATTAAATCAACGCGTACGTTGTCCAAAAAGCTAACCGCGACTAAACCAATAGACAATGAGCTGTGTGCTAAGATGCCAAGCAAGGTATCGGCAGCGACAAGCTGCTGCTTTTGCAATGTAACAAGAATTACTGCCAGTGCGAGACAGCAAACAATCAAAGCTAAATACAAATTGACGTCAAGTAAGAAACCAAGCGCAAGTCCCATCAAAGAGGCATGCGCCAAAGTGTCGCCAAAATAGGCCATTTTACGCCAAACAACGAACGAGCCAAGTGGACCCGCGATAATCGCAATGCCCAGACCCGCTAAAATAGAAGGCAATAGAAACTCAATCATGATGATGTCCGTGATGATGATGGCTACACTGCGTTGCATCACCAGAGACAGGTAGACCTGCCAAATCATGGTGATGTTGATCGTGCTGATGGTGATAAATAGCGAGCGAATCACGCGCTGCACTACCAAACATCGCAATATAAGAGGGGTGCTTTGTAATATCCTCAGGCGTACCAGAGCAACAAATGTGGTGCTGAAGACAAATCACATCATCAGTTTTTGCCATCACCAAATGCAAGTCATGCGACACCATAAATACAGCGCATTCAAAACGATGTCGGATGCTTTCAATTAGATCGTAGAGATCAATTTGTCCTTGAATGTCGACGCCTTGAGCGGGTTCATCAAGTACAAGTAAGTCTGGCCGTTGCAAAAGCGCGCGAGCCAACAGCACGCGCTGAGTCTCACCGCCAGAGAGTTTGTGCATGTTGGATTTATATAGGTGCTCGGCACCAACAAGTCGGAGTGCTTCCATGGTTTCTTGCTGGCTATATTTACCAGATAGATTGAGAAAACGGATAACATTAAGTGGCAGCGTGTCATTAAGCTTCAGTTTTTGAGGTACATAACCAATGGTAAGTTTTGGGCGACGGATGACGTCCCCTGAGCTTGGCTTAAGTAATCCGATCAAAACTTTCACTAAGGTAGATTTTCCGGCACCATTTGGGCCAATTAGGGTGGTGATTTTGCCTTTGTGCAAATCCAAGCTAATACTGTCTAAAACTTTCTTATCGTCAAAGGTGACCGAAAGCGCCTTTAGGCTAATTAACGCTGACATGAATAGAACTCATTTGCAATTGGTGAGTGTTATAATGTAACATTTTATCCTGTTGAACGCTACTACTCATCTCGGAGAACTATGATTCGTTTTTTATTGATCAGCTTGATGCTGATGTTGCCATTCCGTGCAATGGCTATTGAAGTACTTACTAGTATCAAACCGCTTCAGCTAATGGTCAATGAACTGATGCTAGGCGTCGATGAGCCTTTGCTTTTGGTATCGAGTAACGCATCACCACATGATTACGCTTTGAAACCCTCAGACGTTAAGAAAATCAGACAAGCTGATTTGGTTATTTGGTTTGGTCAAGATTTAGAACCTTTTTTGACTAAGCTGGTAGAAACGCAACCCAATGTACTGACGATCAGCGATATTCAGGATTTGCCACTACGTGAGTATGAGGAGGGTCATGCCCACGATGGACACGACCACGGCAGTTTCGATCCGCACTTTTGGATGGGGATTAATATTGTTGAGCAGATAGCACCACAAATCACTCAACGTTTGATTGAGATCGATGCAGAGAACACACAACAGTATCAAGCCAATTTAGCCAGCTTCCTTCAGCGACTGACTGTGACGGATGAACAACTTAGAACCCGTTTGTCGTCAGTGAAGAGCGCAGGATATTTCGTCTTTCATGATGCTTATGGCTACTTTGAGCAGCACTACCAATTGAATAATTTAGGCTACTTTACCGTGAGCCCAGAACGAAAGCCTGGAGCAAAAACATTGATTCAAATAAGAAACAGACTTGCTCAAGGCGATGTTAAGTGTGTTTTTGCTGAACCACAATTTACCCCAGCTGTTATTGAAAGTGTGCTAAGAGGCAGCGATGTGAAGAAAGGATTGCTTGATCCTATTGGTAGCGAAATAAGTCTAGCGCCCGGAAGCTATTTTGAATTTCTGTTAGGAATGGGAGATAGTTTTTTTCAATGTTTATCGGTCAAATAATGTGTAAAAGTTATTGCTTAACGTGATCTAGCAATAAAATTTGCAACCGCCAGCAAGTTGATATTTTTATCATACACCAATTTAGCTATGATATTTAGCGGCCCAAAATATTGCTCAAGTAAGCACCAAATAAAATTCTCGGGTCATTATTGATAGAAAGGATATTTAACTTGCTGCGCATCCTAGCCCTTATCATTTTGTTAGGGCTTTTACCTCCATTCAAAGCTTGGGCGTTGGATGGTGACTCTGCCATATTTTATCCACTGCCTGGACAAGAGCAGGGGACGTTTGTGGCTGCAAAAAATCTCTTTGTCGGCAGTGATGGTGGCCTTTGGATCCATGATGTTCACGGAAAAGTGCAGTATTTTGACGGCAATACGATTCTACCCAAGAGAGGCAGTTTATTAGAGTTTCCTTCCGAACAAGTTGCTTTCTATCAAGGCAGTTTCTGGACTTTTGTTGAAAATGAAGTCTTCCAAACGTTCCCTAACCAACCCCGTCAACTTGCATTTAGTTTGAATCCTGGTTCAGAGATTCGACGCATAGGCAGTTCTGATGGCTATATTTGGGTGAGTGATGGGGTTAACTTCTATTCTTTCGATATTGAACGCAAAGATATGGAGACCATCTCTTTACTTTCTCTCTATCAGAATAACCAAAGTAGTTACGTCTATATTAACGATGCTAAGCGTGTTGTAAGTAAATGGATTTTGGGCACCACAGCAGGCGCTTATCTTTCTCAAGGCGATCAATTTACTCATATCAAAGCTTCATCAAAACATTTTGTTTCTAAGCTCTACTTTTCTTCGACACGAAGAGAACTGTTGGTAGGTTCTTTGAATGGCGCTGTCTTGATAGATATCTTAAAACCAGGTCAGGAAAATGTTGTCATTGGTGATTCACATGTTTTGTCGATGGTTGAAACCGATCAAGAGTATTGGATTGGTACTGAACATGGTTTGTATAGCTATTCGTTTTTGACCGGAAAAATAGTCAAAGTCCGCTCTAGTGGCCCTCAAGATCTCAATCTCGAAAATAGAAAAATCTATTCACTGGTCAATGATGAACAAGGTGGCATCTGGATAGCAACCAATCGCGGTATTTTGTACTACTCGATATTTAGCCGAAAGTTTGAACGGATGAGTAACGTTAACAAGCAGGCAAATCGCCTAAACGGTGTTATAAAAAAGATGGCTTATGACGCCGACGGTACGCTTTGGTTCATAGATTCAGAAAATCTCTACCGTGTCGTTAATGGAGAAAATACTTTTACGCGCGTCCGTTTACCTATCAACGTCCTGGACTTCGCGATCTCTTCACAAACTATCTGGATAGCTTCCGATAATGGGATCTATTTGTATGACAGTAACCAATTTAAGCTCAGTGCGTACGACTTACCAAGTTACCTCAAAGGAAAACAGATTGATTATGTATCTGTAGGCGAGGGAGGAAAGGTGTGGCTAAGTTCTGGTTATCGGCTCTTCTCTATTGATGTTCCGAAGGACGAATTTCGTGATTATGGTGATAAATGGATAGTTAGTCACAACCTACCCGCTCGTGTATTAGGATTAGAAGTTGATCAAACGGTACCTTTGATTATTAGAACTGATCACGGGGCTTATGTATTGCAGGACGATAAAATTCGTTTCGAGAGGAATACACAAGCGTTGGGAGAAAGTATTGATATTGCTGAAGCCAAAGATGGTGCCTTATGGTTTGCGGGCACGCACGGTATTTACCGCAAGTCTCCATCAGATAAGGCATTGGGCGAATTGGCGCTGCCACAAGAGAATGTCAAGCCGATTTGTTTGATCTCTGATGTAGATGGAATGTGGATGGTGAGTTCCATCGGTTTGAGCTTTTACAATGTTGCTGGCGAGCTACGTAAACACTTTGGTTTTCGTTCTGGCATTATGAGCAATGAGTTTATCGAAGGTGCTTGCACTTCCTCTGCTGCGCTTGACTTAAAGGACTCTATATTGGTTTTGGGGTCTAAGTTTGGGTTGGTCTTCGCGAATCGTAACGATTTGATGGTCTCAAAGCTTCCTGAACCGAAAGTTGTGGTAAGTATGGTGAGCGTTGATGATCAAATTACAAGAGTTGGGCAGCCATCATGGGATTTGGAGCCAATTGACTACGGTTCTTCTATTACTTTTGTAGTCGGTGTCATGCCCAATGCTTACGGGCAAATCTTGCATTATCGATTAAATCAAGAACGCTGGGTCGTCGCTGAAGCAGGACAAATCTCTTTTGAACACTTAGCTGCTGGAGATTATGTACTCAGTGTGAAAGCTGGAGTTGAAGATGAAAAGACAACCAAAATTGCTTTTTCAGTGAAGCATCCTTGGTATCAAACCACTTTAGCTATGATTGTTTTTGCTCTGCTTTTTATCGCCGTCGGAACATTGATTGTTTATTGGCGTTCTCGTTACGTTAGTAAACAAAATAAAGAGTTAATGGCTTTAGTCGCTCTGAAAACAAATCAACTGCGTCATCAAAGCCGGATTTTACTGACTAGCAATCAACAGCTCCGCAAACAGATTGAGGTGCGTAATTTGCTCGTTGATAACGCAGCTTCATCTTTGCGTCAAAGTATTAACTTCTTATTTCGGCAGTTACCACAGCCCCTAGATATGGAAAGCCATCAATGTCAGACCAAGATTACTATGCAACTAGATGAGCTTGATGGCTCTCCTGAACATGTGGTTGAAGGGCAATCACAAAATTACAATGTGAATCAAGTTGTTAAATCGGTCATAGATGCATGGCAAGATGACTTCAAAAAACTCAGTATTCAAGTGAGACTGACCGGATTTGAACAAGAACATCGGATTGCGCTCGAAAGGTTCAATCTTGATATCATTTTTAATACCATTTTTGCTAGTGTTCTCAAGCGATCTTATCGTGGTCAAGAGTTAATTATTATCCTGAGCGAACAAAGTGAGTTTATAGAGGTATCATTCATCGACTTCGGTCAGTCATGTACTGCTTGTATTGGCAGCAAAGCTCCCGATAGTAAAGAGTGGGCGATGATGGATAGTGATGTTGAAAAATTACCCTTCTTAGTTGAAGAAAGTGGTGGACACGTCAGCCTGTTCAGCGGTGAAGAGAGAAACAAGATAGAAATTTTGTGGCCTAAAGCACTGGATAATCTCAGTCAAATTATGCCGCTAAAGCAACGAGATAACTCAATAAACAACGTTGAATCGCTCGATGTACTTTCTCCAGAGCAAAGTTGGCTGCTGAAAGTAGAATCATTAGTACAGCAACATTATACCAATCCAGACTTTGGGACAGCGATGGCTGCAAAAATGCTGTTTGTTTCGGAACGCAGTTTACAAAGGCGTTTCAAATCGGTCAGCTCCCGTACCTTTACTGAGTTCCTTACTGAAGTCCGATTGGAAAAAGCGTGTGAAAGCCTTCTCGCAGGTCATAAGGTCATTGATGTCGCCTTTGCCACAGGTTTTAATGACCCTTCTTATTTTAGCCAACGCTTTAAGTTGTACTTTGGCATATCACCGTCTAAGTTTGTCAACGACGCACACGAGACAGAATCGTAACATAAGTTAAGTATTTACTACCCCAGCCATTCAACGGTTGCCTTTCCTGCATCACGTTTCCCCTTGGTGCTAGCCTAAACACCATAGATAACATTTACAGCAGCTGTTTGCATTTTTATGTTGTCGCGAAGAAAGTCCCTCATCGTACACGCTCAACTCAGTACAATCGAAGAGTTTGTTGAATGCTTTGAGATGAAGAGGTTAGTTGGATAATCACCAAAAGAATAAAATTGATGCAGTGTTAATCGGGGGGGGGAACATCAAGAAAAAAAATAACGTGGTATAGCCGGGGGACTATACCACGGGTGTCAATGACACCTTCGCTTGCTGCCGGAGTGACGTGATGTAATCACGTCACCTCTGGAATTCCGAAGAGGAGAACTCCTCTCGATGAAGTAACTATACTTGAGCTGACTTATTTTCCTTATAAAAATAACGCCATTAATACCTTATAAAAGCGACAGTGATTTTTTATAAATGTAATCTGTTGATATTTAGTCTTTTTTCGCGATTTACGTCTTGTTATGTAGTAAATGTGTTAATTAAAAATTAGAGTTCAATCGTTAGTTTTGACGAAAATAACGAGATTGAAATTAACGAAAGTTACGACATCAAAAAGGCAATCTTTGATTTCAGACAATAAAAAGTGATAGTTTCAGGCATATTATTGAATCATTAATAAAAATATTTCTCATTTACACTTTCTTTTCGGGCAAGTATGAAATTATCAGAATTAAAACAAGGCCAGAGCGCGACGGTTGTGGCTATTCATGGACTCACTAGCGACGTGAGAAAGAAACTCATGGTGATGGGTATTTTGCCAAACACGTCTGTACGACTTATTCGTCGAGCTCCAATGGGTGATCCGCTACAAATAGAAGCTCGTGGTGTATCGTTAGCGGTGCGAGAAAAAATTGCGGAAGCCATCGAAGTGGAGTGCCAATAATGCAGTATCAAATTCTGACGGTCGGTAATCCTAACAGCGGAAAAACGACGTTATTTAACGGTTTGACCGGCGCAAAACAGCAAGTGGGTAACTGGGCTGGCGTCACGGTAGAAAAGAAAACCGGCCGTTACCATCACGCTGGTGATGAATTTTTACTGACAGATCTTCCGGGTATCTACTCGCTGGATAGTGGTAATGACAGCAACAGTATTGATGAATCCATTGCTTCCCGTGCGGTATTAACTCACCCAGCCGATATGATCATCAATGTGGTGGACGCAACGAGCCTTGAGCGCAGCTTATACATGACACTGCAATTGCGCGAACTTGGCCGTCCGATGATTGTTGTGTTGAATAAAATGGATGCGCTTAAACGTGAGCGTCAGATCATCAATGTGGCTGAGTTAGAAAAAAGCCTCGGTTGCCCGGTGATCAGTTTATCCGCAACGAACAAAGCACAAGTCGCGGAGTTTAAAGAGAAACTGCACAAATCTGTGGTTCAAGGTGTGGCACTAAAAGAGATTGCTTTGAACTATGGTCCGGCGATGGAAGCGGCGATTGATAGCATTTCAACGCTATTTAACGATCAAACGGTTTCCCACCGAGCACTCGCCGTTCGTGCTCTCGAGAAAGACGCTCTGGTACTAAACAGTATGTCTGATGTGGATCGCCTTCGTGTTGAAGAAGTCGTGACGGAATTAAATCTGGATGTGGACTTACACGTTGCTGACGTCAAATATACACATCTTCATCAGGAGTGCAAAAAGGTCCGTCGTAGCGAAGGTAAGTTAAGCCGCAGTGTCACTGAAAAGCTGGACCAATTTATTCTCAACAAATGGGTCGGTATTCCGTTCTTCTTCGTTGTGATGTACCTCATGTTCATGTTCTCTATCAACATTGGTAGTGCCTTTATTGACTTCTTTGATATCGGTGTCGGTGCTCTATTGGTTGATGGAGGCCACCACTTGTTAGACGGACACTTGCCGGTGTGGTTGGTGACGGTACTGGCCGATGGACTCGGTGGTGGTATCCAGACGGTGGCGACTTTCATTCCGGTTATCGCCTGTTTGTACCTTTTCCTCGCTGTGCTTGAAAGCTCAGGCTACATGGCTCGTGCCGCGTTTGTGCTTGATAAAGTGATGCAGAAGATCGGCCTACCGGGTAAAGCTTTTGTACCACTGGTTTTAGGTTTCGGTTGTAACGTGCCATCCATTATGGCCACGCGTACACTAGACCAAGAGCGTGAACGTAAACTGGCAGCATCAATGGCGCCATTTATGTCTTGTGGTGCTCGCTTGCCTGTGTATGCGCTATTTGCTGCCGCCTTTTTCCCAGGTGCTGGGCAAAATATTGTGTTTGCGCTTTACCTACTTGGTATCGTCGCGGCGATTTTCACGGGTCTCTTCCTTAAACACACACTGTACCCGGGTAGCAGTGACAGCTTAGTGATGGAAATGCCCGATTACGAACTGCCAACACTGCAAAACGTGGTGATCAAAACATGGCAAAAACTGAAGCGTTTCGTTTTGGGTGCAGGCCAAACCATCGTTGTTGTGGTTGCAATCCTAAGTTTCTTGAACTCGCTTGGTACCGATGGCAGCTTCGGCAACGAAGACAGCGAAAACTCGGTTCTGTCAAAAGCCGCGCAAGTAGTAACGCCTGTGTTTGCTCCGATTGGCATCGAGAAAGACAACTGGCCAGCGACAGTGGGTATCATCACGGGTATCTTCGCCAAAGAGGCGGTAGTGGGTACGCTTAATAGTCTATACACCACACCAAGTGATGGAGAAGAAGCAGAGTTTGATCTGATGGCCAGCCTAGAAGAGGCCATGATGAGTATCCCTGAAAACTTAGCAGGTTTGAGCTATTCAGATCCACTGGGTATCGAGGTGGGAGACCTAACGGATTCAGATGCTGTGGCAGAGGAGCAAGATGTCGATGCTTCTATCTTTGGTAACCTTAAAGCGCAGTTTGCGTCTGGTCATGCGGCTTTTGCCTACCTCATCTTTATTTTGTTGTACACCCCATGTGTGGCCGCGATGGGGGCATACGTTCGCGAATTCGGTCATAAGTTTGCACGCTTTATTGCCGTTTGGACGATGGCTCTGGCCTACCTGTGTGCGACCTTCTACAACCAGTTGACACACTTTGCAGATAGCCCTGTCACCAGTGGTGTTTGGATCGCAGCGATTGTCGCCATTTTCTTTGCCACGTATCGTGTGTTTAAGCGCGTAGGTGACAAACAACGAGGCGTGTTTGAGGCGCAGGTAGCATGATATTAAAAGAGCTTTATCAATATATTGCAGACAAAGGAACCGTCTCCCAGTCAGATCTGGCTAAGCAGTTTGGGATGAGTGAAGATGGCGCTGATGCGATGTTAAGCGTGTGGATCAAGAAAGGTAAAATTAGCCGCTTAGTCGACACCAATAAAGCTCATAGTGTCACTCGCGTTCGCTACGCAGTGACCAAACAAGATGGTTTATCGCTGACCGTAACCATGTAGTCTCAGACGCCAAATGGGATAAAAACGACAAAGCCGCATCAGTAATGATGCGGCTTTTCTATCGCGCCCTGGTACTCTTTCAGTCCCGCTATCAACAAGCGATTTGATTTAGGCTTTTTGGAAGATTGAGCTCAGTGATAGGACGTTTTTGATGCGAACAAGCAGTTCGTTTTGTTCTTCTTCGGTGCGGAACTCTCCGTTGGTATTGCCCCAAACGGGTCCTGGCCACGCCACGTCGTCTTTAAAGCGCGCGATGTGGTGAATGTGCAGTTGTGGCACCATGTTACCTAATGCGCCAAGGTTGAGTTTGTCTGGGCGGAATGTCGCTTCCAGTGCTTGGCTTACTGCTTGAGACTCGAGCAAAAACTGTTGTTGCTCTTGCATTGGCAAGTGATGTAGTTCTTTTAGGTTTGCACGTTTCGGTACCAAAATCACCCACGGCACGGCATTGTCTTTATGCAGCAATGCCACACACAGTGGGAAGTGGCCAATCACCGTGGTGTCTTTGGCCAGTTGAGGATGCAGTTCAAAACTCATTGTTGTTGTCCGGTTTGAATTGAATGACAACAGTATACGTCAGATAAAACAAAAGGTTGACGCTTTCACGTCAACCTTTCTTTATTGTCTCGAACCTCGAACCTCGAACCTCGAACCTATTACATACGTTCTAGCGTATCGATACCAAGTAGAGACAGACCTTGCTTGATGGTCTTCGCTGTTAGCGCAGCGAGTTTCAGACGGCTTTGTTTTACTGCTTCGTCTTCAGCCACTAGGATAGGGCATGCTTCGTAGAAGCTAGAGAACTGGCCTGCGAGTTCGAATAGGTAGCTACACATGATGTGTGGCTGACCTTCGCGAGCAACAGATTGAACCGCTTCTTCGAACTGCATCAGTTTAGCGATAAGTGCTTTCTCTTTCTCGTCAGTGATTTTGATTTCACCTTGCAGATCATCCATAGAAACGCCAGCTTTAGCGAATACAGAGGCTACGCGAGTGTAAGCGTATTGCATGTACGGTGCTGTGTTACCTTCAAACGCTAGCATGTTGTCCCAATCGAACACGTAGTCTGTGGTACGGTGCTTAGAAAGGTCGGCGTATTTCACCGCTGCCATTGCAACCGTGTTCGCGATCGCTTTCTTCTCGTCTTCAGCTAGTTCTGGGTTCTTAGATTCGATCAGTTGCGCTGCACGAACTTCTGCTTCATCTAGAAGATCAGCAAGACGAACCGTACCACCCGCACGAGTTTTGAATGGTTTACCGTCTTTACCTAGCATCATACCAAACGCGTGGTGCTCAAGAGATACTGACTCTGGCACGTAACCCGCTTTACGAACGATCGTCCAAGCTTGCATTAGGTGCTGGTGCTGACGAGAGTCGATGAAGTAAAGCACACGATCTGCACCTAGCTCTTCGTAACGGTACTTCGCACATGCGATGTCTGTTGTTGTGTATAGGAAGCCGCCGTCACGTTTCTGAACGATAACGCCCATAGGCTCGCCGTCTTTGTTCTTGAACTCTTCAAGGAACACAACTTGCGCGCCGTCATCTTCAACCGCAAGACCTTGTGCTTTCAGGTCTGCTACGATCTTAGGTAGCATGTCGTTGTACATACTCTCGCCCATGACGTCATCACGAGTTAGAGAGACGTTGAGACGGTCGTAGTTGCGTTGGTTTTGGATCATGGTGACGTCAACCAGCTTCTTCCACATTTCTGCGCAGAACTCGTCGCCGCTTTGCAGTTTAACGACGTAGCCGCGAGCTTTTACCGCAAACTCTTCGTCTTCGTCGTACAGCTTTTTAGATTCACGGTAGAAACCTTCAAGGTCAGCCAGTTCCATAGAAATTTCGCCAGACTCTTGCTGTACGCGCTCAAGGTTGGCGATAAGCATACCGAACTGAGTACCCCAGTCACCGATATGGTTCGCACGGATCACTTTGTGACCTAGAAACTCAAGGGTACGTACAACCGCATCACCAATGATGGTTGAACGTAGGTGACCAACGTGCATTTCTTTAGCAACGTTTGGCGCAGAATAGTCAGCAACGATAGTTTGCGCTTCTTCTGCAGCAACGCCAAGGCGCGCATCCGCCAGTGCCGCTTCAGCTTGCTTCGCGAGGAACTCTTCGCTTAGGAAAATATTGATGAAACCAGGGCCTGCGATTTCGGTTTTGCTTGCGATGCCGTCTAGCTCAAGAACATCCAATACTTTTTGCGCAAATTCTCGAGGGTTAGTACCCAACTGTTTTGCTACGCCCATTACGCCGTTTGCTTGGTAGTCACCAAATTGTGGCTTAGCGGATTGGCGAACCGCTGCAGGGCTGCCTGCAGGAGCGCCAGCAGCTTCAAGAGCCTGAGATACTTTGTCGTTAATAAGTGCTTGGATATTCACACGCGTTTCCTTCAATTCAAGGACGAAAAACCCGGAAATAGAGAGGCCGGGTCCTGTTTGAGTTCACAAAAATGGGGCTAATGATAGCAATTATATTGCCTTTCATACAGAGCCGATTTAGTGAAATTTTGACTTTTTATTAAAGTACTCGCAGGACTGCCAATTTTGCCTGAAGTTGTTACTATGACGCCCAGAAATAAAAAGTGTGAAGAGAACGAAAATGAGTAATTTGCTGGCAGAAAAACGCCTGACACCCCAACAGATGCTAGAGGATTTACCCGGTTTCATGCAGAAAATCGAGTCGCTGGCCGATTTGTTGCAACTGGATTTGAGTTTTGCTCAAGCGGATCATATTGCGCTACGCGTAAACGAGAATCAAACCGCTCAGTTGTCGCAGCAAATGTGGAGTGAACAAGGCAAAGTGATCTCACAGGCGAACATCAATGGTCGTCCGATCATTGTGATCGAGTTTGATGCGCCACTGGTCAGTCGCGGTTGGAAAATCGAATGCTTAGAGCTGCCTTATCCGGCAGAAGGAAAAGCGTATCCCCAAGAAGGTTGGGAACATGTAGAGTTTGTCATCCCATCTCATGCTCAAACGGCCGAAGACTATTTGGCGGATTTGAAACACACTTATCCAGCGTTTGGCGCTCAGTTTAGCAAACTCGAGGAACTGGGGGTTAAGGTGAAGTTGTCGAGTCCAAAGGGGGAAGGTGAGCGGTTGAACAATCCGACGGTTGCGTTCAAGTACCAAGGCATTTGCATCAAGCTGCACCCACATTCATTAAAACGTATTGTTGAGTCTGAGCAAGCCTAGCTGCGCAGAAAAATAAAGGGTTGCAACTGTCGCAACCCTTTTAGTTCGTCCCATTCTATGTTTAAAGGATGACGGTTTTGTTGCCATACACAAAAACGTGGTCATTCAGTACTTTATTGAGCGCCTTGCTCAACACATTCTTCTCAACATCGCGACCCGCTTGCGCCATGTCTTGCGCGCTGAAGTTGTGATCAACCGGAATCACGTCTTGTTTGATGATTGGGCCTTCATCTAAATCATTGGTGACAAAGTGCGCCGTGGCGCCGATGATTTTTACACCGCGATCAAAAGCTTGCTGATAAGGTTTCGCGCCAATAAAGGCAGGCAAGAAGCTGTGGTGGATGTTGATGATCTTATGGTGATATTTCTCAACAAAACCTGGCGTGAGCACACGCATGTATTTCGCTAGCACCAAATAATCGGGCTGATATTGACCAATTACTTCAAGCATCTTCTGCTCGTGACTTTCACGATCGAGTCCTTCATGACAAACATGGTGATAAGGGATGTCGAATTTTTCCGTGAGGCTTTGCAGTTTGTCGTAGTTACCTACCACCGCAGCAATGTCAACATCCAAGCTACCGTCGTAATTCTTCATCAGAATATCACCTAAGCAGTGCGCTTCTTTGGTGACCAAAATCACAATGCGTTTTCGCTCAGAACTGACGAGTTTACGTTTTGCCCCTTGTGGCAGCGCTTGGTCGAGATCGGCAAGAAAAGTGTGGTCGTTAAAGTATCCCTCCAGCTCGGTTCGCATAAAAAAGTGACCGCTGGAATTATCTACAAACTCATTGTTGTGAATAATATTCAGTTGATGCTTGTAACAAATGTTGGTGATTTTAGAGATCAGACCCGGCGCGTCTGAGCAATGAGTCAGTAGTGTTTTCTTTTCCATATTAGAGATACTTCCGTGATTTATTTTTTTTATGGTACGAATAATTGTTTGGGCGTCGAACGGTGAACTAAACCGCAATACAGGCCTAATAGATAATCTATTATTAAGATGGTTTCAAACAAATTCTCCAGCAAAACGTTTGGCTGAAGACGTTGTCTGAATTGAGCCTTCATAAGAATCATAGAGGTGGTGTATATGGACAAAGATCTACTGGCTCGAAAACTGTATGTAGAGAGAGTGAGCTCTCTGCTCGGTAACCATGAAATAGATGAGGATCGCATTACTGAACTTTGGGAAAATCGAGCTTCTCCAGCCGAAGCGGCCAAGGCCATCTTAGGGGAAGAGGATCAATTCACCGGCCCAGCGTGGCTTGCACGCTATTTAAACCGCAAATAACCGACCAAATACCTGCCGAGGCGAAGACAATTCGGATTCGCCTCAAAAAGACAAACCTGACATAATCTGTGCCACTGACCCCTCAGCAGAACACAGAATGATAGCAAAAACGTTTTCTTCCAAAGGTGCTTTAGGCAAGGCCATTCCCGGCTTTCAAGCTCGTCAACCTCAGGTCGATATGGCCGAAGTGGTCGCCGAGGCGATCCAACAGCAAACACAGCTTGTGGTTGAAGCGGGGACCGGAACCGGCAAAACCTTCGCTTATCTGGTGCCAGCTCTGCTAAGTGGCAAAAAGGTCATCATTTCTACCGGTTCGAAAAACTTGCAAGAACAACTTTTTCATCGTGATTTGCCGCTTATGACCGATGCGTTGGGCTTTTTTGGACAAGTCGCGTTATTGAAAGGCCGCTCTAATTATTTGTGTTTAGAGCGTTTAAGCCGACAAATGGTCGAAGTGCATCACAATGAAGCGGATTCCACGTCATTAAGCCAATTGGTCAAAGTGCGCAGTTGGTCTTCGGAAACCAAAACGGGCGACTTGGGTGATTGTGAAGAGTTACCAGAAGACAGCATGATCATACCCACCATCACGTCAACCAATGACAACTGCTTAGGTAAAGATTGCCCAAGTTACCAAGATTGCTTTGTGTTAAAAGCGCGAAAGAAAGCGCTGGATGCCGATGTGGTGGTGGTGAACCATCACCTTTTTCTTGCCGATCTGGCGATCAAAGAGACCGGTTTTGGTGAGCTGATCCCCGAAGCGGATGTGTTTATTTTTGATGAGGCGCATCAACTGCCTGATATTGCAAGCGAATATTTTGGTCAGTCACTCTCCAGCCGCCAGATTCTCGATTTGGCCAAAGACATTGAAATTGCCTACCGCACGGAAGTGAAAGACATGCGTCAGCTGCAAAAAGTGGGGGATAAATTAGCCCAAACAGCAATGGATATGCGCATTGTGCTGGGTGAGCCCGGCTTTCGTGGCAATTGGCGAGATGCCTTACAATCGCCATCCATCAAGCGCGAAGTGGATCGCTTGGTGGATGCGTTGGATTTGACCATCGACGTACTCAAGCTCGCGTTAGGTCGCTGCCAATTGCTTGATGTGGCGTTTGAGCGCGCTAACCTTATCAAAGGTCGTTTAGAACGAGTGTGTGACACCAGCATCACGGGCTATTCATACTGGTTTGATACCTCACCGCGCCATTTTACATTGCACATCACGCCGCTCTCAGTTGCCGACAAATTTCGTGAGCAAATAGAGATCAAACAGGGCGCGTGGATCTTCACCTCGGCCACGTTGGCGGTGGGGGACGATTTTAGTCATTTTACAGACCGCTTAGGCTTAAAGCCGCGAAAGCAATTCTCATTGCCAAGCCCATTTGATTATGCCGAGCAGGCGCGATTGTGCGTCCCTCGCTATCTACCAGAGCCCAATAGCCCAGGTTTGGCGCAAAAACTGGTGGCGATGTTGGCGCCAGTGATTGAATCCAACCAAGGGCGCTGTTTCTTCCTCTGTACTTCACATTCGATGATGCGTGAATTGGGCGAGCGTTTTCGCGAGGTTTTAGGCTTGCCTGTTTTATTGCAAGGCGAGATGAGCAAACAGCGCACGCTCGCTGAATTTATGGAGTTGGGGAATGCCTTGCTGGTGGCCACTGGCGCTTTTTGGGAAGGAATCGATGTTAGAGGTGACGCCTTAAGCTGTGTTATCATCGACAAACTTCCTTTTACATCACCAGATGACCCACTACTTAAAGCTCGTATCGAAGATTGTCGATTACGAGGCGGAGAGCCGTTTGAGCAAGTACAACTGCCTGATGCAGTCATTACGCTCAAACAAGGGGTAGGGCGTCTGATTCGAGATCAAAAAGATCGCGGGGCTTTAATCATCTGTGACAACCGCTTGGTCACAAGAGAGTACGGCGGCATTTTTCTTGCCAGTTTACCTCCGATCCCAAGAACCCGTGATTTGGATTTGATTCAACAATTTCTAACAGAACAAACAGAGAACTGAATGAGCGCTAAAATTCTTGCTATCGACACTGCAACCGAAAACTGTTCAGTCGCCCTTTTAGTCGGCGAACAAGTCTTTTCACGTAGCGAAGTGGCCCCGCGTGACCACACCAAAAAAGTCCTACCTATGGTGGAAGAGGTGTTGCAACAAGCTGGATTGACACTGACCGATTTAGATGCGCTCGCTTTTGGCCGTGGCCCAGGCAGTTTTACTGGCGTGCGAATTGGCATCGGTATTGCACAAGGTTTAGCATTCGGTGCGGATTTGCCAATGATTGGCATTTCAACACTGGCAGCGATGGCGCAAGGTTCCTACCGTGTACACGGCGCGACCTCGGTGGTGGCTGCGATTGATGCGCGCATGGATGAAGTCTATTGGGGACGCTACCAGCGTCAGCAAGATGGCAGTTGGGTTGCCGTGGATGCAGAATGCGTCATTCCTCCGGCGCAATTAGCACAAAATATCACGGCCGATCAACAGAGCTGGACAAGCGCGGGTACAGGATGGGATGCCTACGCTGAAAGCTTAGCCAATTTGCCGTTGAACATCGAAGCGGGTGAGGTACTTTACCCTGATGCTCAAGACATTGTTGTCCTTGCTAAGTATGAGCTGGCGGCGGGCAATACGGTCGCCGTAGAAGAGTCTAGCCCAGTTTATCTGCGCGATAACGTGGCTTGGAAAAAACTACCAGGGCGTGAATAACGCCCACTTAAAGTGATGGAACGCGATGGCTTCAATTAACGGTTTACCTCCTGCGATTATTCCCGGGACGCAACGGACGAATAAAAGCAGCAACAAGCGTAAGGTGGCGAAAAACCAACAGCAACAAGCGGTTGGTCAAACGTCCAAGGTAGCCAATGCTGTTGCCCATAGCATCCAAAATGTCAAAGAATCTGACATTCATAAAGCGCAAATTCAGTATGATCTTCCCGAAGGTCAAGCTCGACGTGCAATGCAAGAATACATGGACGTAATGAATCAAGCCAAAAGAGAGGAACTCGCCCAGTTGCTCGGTGTCGATATCTACATTTGACCCTTTTGTTGCTTTGATGACTGAAGACAGGCAGGTAAATAATGAAGAAAACGGTTCGCTCTCTTTTCGCAATGATCGCTTTGCTCGGCTTGGCCGCATGCAGCTCTTTACCGCAAGAGCTGACGGCGCAAAACCAAGAAGTGCTAACGGATTATAAAATCTTTGCAGAAAGCCAAGGCGTGGTGACGCAAGATGTTCGTTTGGGTGGCGTGATTGCTAAAGTGGACAATCTCAAAGACAAAACGCGCATTGAAATTGTTAACTTGCCGATCGATCAAAACGGCAAGCCCGACATTAGCCAAGAACCCAATGGACGTTTTGTTGCCTACCTTGATGGCTATTTAGAGCCCGTTGCGTTTAGTCAAGGACGTTTGATTACCGTAGTCGGCACTGCTGCAGGGGAAGAGCAAGGCAAAATCGGCGAGTATGATTATGTTTTTCCAGTGGTGAAGAGCTACGGTTATCGCCTTTGGACCATCGAAGAAAGAGTGAGAGTGTATGACACTTCAAGCTACCTCTACCCGTGTTATTCGATTACTTGCCGACAAATGCGCGACTTCCCGCGTGACGGTAAAATCATTCAAGATGTTAAATAATGCGTGAGACGCGTTATGTTATCGCTAGTGGAACGCTGGCAGCAATCGAGTATGGTGATGTAAAAACGGCTGATTTATCAGTCGTTTTTCTTCATGGCTGGTTGGATAACGCCGCCAGCTTTCATAGCGTCATGGCAGAGCTGCATCAGCAAAACCCTAAGCTTCACCTATGCGCCATTGATCTCCCCGGTCATGGTCTCTCTTCGCACAAGTCATTGGATAATTTTTATCCATTTCATGATTATATCGATGACGTTTATCAGTTTTTGCGTGTTTTATCGCCAAATAAACTGCTACTAGTCGGTCATTCACTTGGTGCTTTGATTGCAAGTTGTTATAGTGCGGCCTTTCCTGAACAGGTGACAGCTCTGGTTCAGATAGAAGGTTACGGGCCTTTGGCTGAAGCCCCGCAAAAGGCGGTTGAAAGGCTCAGGCAAGGGGTACTCAGCCGTAATCGTTTGCGTGCGAAACCCTCCCGTAATCTCAGTAGTTTTGATGAAGCGCTCATGCTTCGCGTCGCTGCCAATCAGCTTTCTGCGGATGCATTGCGACCCATCGTCGAACGTGGTGTTGAACATCGCCATGGCATTTGGCAATGGCGTCATGATGCAAAACTGAAATGTGATTCGTTGTATCGACTCTCGCAGAAACATGCCGAAACGATTTTAGACCAAATTTCCTGTTTTCATCTGATCATATTAGGCGAAAATGGATTTCGTGAGCTTAAGGATATCAGTCACTTAAATGCGAAAAATCCAGCCCAAATTGAGACAGTGCAAGGCGGTCATCACTGTCACTTAGAGCAATCACTCGAGGTCGCAATGCGAATTCTTGGAGTAGTTAACAAAATTTAAACAAGTGTTTGAGAGTTTCGTGCTCAAGCATGCCTGCTGTGCTGTAATAGTGAACAAATAAAAAGGACGCTATCTCGCAAGCTTCTCTTGCGTAGGCCAGCTTTAAACGAGGAGTAACATCGTGGAAAAACCATGGCTTTCACGTTATCCATCTGACGTACCGGAAACCATTAACCCAGATCAGTACGAGTCACTGGTCGAAATGTTTGAGCAATCAGTGCAGAAATACGCCGACCAACCTGCGTTTATGAACATGGGTTCGGTGATGACTTTCCGCAAGTTAGAAGAGCGCAGCCGTGCGTTTGCTGCGTATCTACAAAACGAGTTGAAACTGAAAAAAGGCGATCGCGTGGCATTAATGATGCCAAACCTGCTGCAATATCCTGTGGCACTGTTTGGTGTGCTACGTGCTGGCTGCATTGCTGTGAACGTAAACCCGTTGTATACCCCACGTGAACTGGAACATCAGCTCAACGACTCTGGTGCCACCGCGATTGTGATCGTGTCGAACTTTGCCAATACGCTAGAGCAGATCGTTGAGAACACGCCAGTTAAACACGTGGTTCTAACCAGCCTTGGCCAAATGTTACCACGTGCGAAAGGCACCATCGTTGATTTTGTTGTGAAATATGTCAAAGGCATGGTACCAAAATACGATCTGCCAGGGGCCATCTCGATGCGCAAAGCCTTGCACAAAGGCCGTCGTCTTCAGTACGTCAAACCTTTTATGACTGGCGATGATATTGCCTTCTTGCAATACACCGGCGGTACCACTGGGGTGGCGAAAGGCGCAATCCTTACTCACCGCAATATGATTGCTAACGTAATGCAAGCTAAAGGCATGTATGGTCCGGTTCTTCAGCCTGGCCGTGAGCTTGTGGTGACCGCGCTGCCGTTGTATCACGTATTTGCTTTAACGGTGAACTGCTTGCTGTTCATCGAAATGGGTGGCCGCAACCTGTTGATCACCAACCCACGCGATATTCCAGGGTTTGTTAAAGAGCTACAGAAATACCCGTTCACCGCCATTACTGGGGTAAACACGCTGTTTAACGCGCTGGTCAATAATGAAGATTTCCATGAACTGAACTTCAGCCATCTGAAACTGGCTGTTGGTGGTGGCATGGCCGTTCAGCGCGCGGTGGCGGAGAAGTGGAAGAAAACCACAGGCTGTTACCTGCTCGAAGGCTACGGTTTAACCGAGTGTTCACCACTGGTTGCCGCGTATCCGCACGATCTTGTGGATTACAATGGTTCCATTGGTCTGCCCGTTCCATCAACAGAAGTTCGCATTGTGAACGATGAAGGTGAAGCCCTCGCTAATAGTGAAACGGGTGAGTTGCAAGTGCGTGGCCCACAGGTGATGCAAGGTTACTGGCAGCGCCCAGAAGCGACCAAAGAAGTGATCAACAATGACGGTTGGCTATCGACTGGTGACATCGTCAAATTTGATGAAGATGGCTTCTTGCACATTGTTGATCGTAAGAAAGACATGATTTTGGTGTCCGGTTTTAACGTTTATCCAAATGAAATCGAAGATGTGGTTGCGCTGCACGGCAAGGTGCTTGAAGTGGCGGCCATCGGTCAGCCGCACGAAGTCTCTGGTGAAGTGGTGAAGATTTATGTGGTTAAGCGTGATCCAAGCCTGACCAAAGAAGAGATCATCAATCACTGTCGTCAGCACCTGACAGGCTATAAAGTGCCGAAGTTGATTGAGTTCCGTGAAGATCTGCCGAAAACCAACGTCGGTAAGATTTTGCGTCGCGTATTACGCGATGAAAATGATGCTAAGCTTGCCAAAGAGAATGAGGCAGCGTAAGCCGCGCAAAGTGTCACGAAGAGTGTTAAAATGCCAGCCGAATTCCAAGGCTGGCATTTTTATTTTCAAAGCGATAGCGAGAGACGAGTGAATTACCAAATTATTACCGAAAACCAAGACCTAGTTAGGGTATGCAGTAAAGCGCGCGAAGCAGACGTTGTGATGTTGGATACCGAGTTTGTCCGCACCCGAACGTATTACCCACAATTGGGCTTAATTCAGCTTTTTGATGGTGACACCCTCTCGCTGATTGATCCAACGGTGCTGACTGATATGAGTGCGTTTACTGAGTTGCTTAACGATGCCTCGGTAATGAAAGTGCTTCACGCGTGCGGTGAGGATTTGGAAGTGTTCCACAATGCGTTTGGTGCGATACCGGTACCGATGGTGGATACGCAAATCATGGCCGCGTTTTTGGGCCACGGTCTATCGACGGGCTTTGCTGCCTTGGTCGAGCAGTACCTTAACGTGGAACTGGATAAGAGTGAGTCGCGCACCGACTGGTTGGCTCGCCCTCTGAGTGACAAACAGCTTGAGTACGCCGCGGCAGACGTTCACTACTTGCTGCCGCTGTACGACATCTTGTTGGAAAAAGTGATGGCAGCGGGCTGGTGGCAAGCGGCTCAACAAGAGAGTGAACTGCAAGCAAGCAAGCGCGTAAAAACGCCGAATGCCGAAGAGGCGTACCTCGATATCAAAGGGGCTTGGCAGCTTAAGCCAAGAGAGCTTGCAATACTCAAACCGCTTGCGACTTGGCGTATGCAAGAGGCGATTCGTCGTGACTTAGCGTTGAACTTTGTTTTCAAAGAACACGACTTACTCACGGTGGCACGTTTAGGGTTAACCAGTTTTAAGCGCATGGAAGAAGAGGGGATGGATGTTCGCTCAGTACAGCGTCATGGCAATCGAATTGCGGCGATGGTGAAGTCGGCGCGTGAGACCGATCCTGAAGACTATCCAGCGCCAATTGAACGCTTGATGGATTTGCCGGGCTATAAACAGTTGTTCAAAAAACTAAAAGATGAAGTCACTCGCGCGTCAAAAGCGACAGGTTTAGCGAGCGAGTTTTTAGCGTCGAAGAAGCAGACTAATCACTTGATCAGTTGGGTATGGAAACATCAGCGCGATCAAAATCGCCTGCCAGATTTGATGCAAGGTTGGCGCTTAGACATTCTGGGCGAAAAAATGAACAAGCTAATTTAGAGCACGCTTGGAGCATTTGCTGTATGGATAAATAAAAACAGACGGTCTAAGCCGTCTGTTTTTCTATCCGATGGATGAAGCGCTATTTCTCTTCGTCTGGCAGTTTCACATTCAATTCCAAGACGGAAATATCATCGTCTTTATGTTCAAAGGTGAGATCGACCATCGAAGGATCAATCGCAACGTATTTGCTGATCACCTTAAGAATGTCTTCTTTCAACTGCGGCAAATAAGATGGCGCGGGGTCATTTTGGCTGCGGCGCTCTGCGACGATGATCTGCAAACGCTCTTTAGCGAGGCTTGCAGAGGTCTTTTTTTGTGGGCGGAAAAACTCAAGCAGTGACATATCTAGCCTCCAAACAGTCGTTTAAACAGTCCTTTCTTCTCCTCAGTAAGGAAACGAAAATCCACTTGATTACCCAGTAGGCGCTCAACCGTGTCTGAATAGGCCATGCCTGCATCGGTGTTTTCATCAAAAATCACGGGCACGCCTTTGTTCGAGGCATTCAGTACCGCTTGGCTCTCAGGAATCACACCGAGTAGTGAAATGTGCAGAATTTCCTCGACATCTTCAACGCTCAGCATTTCGCCAAGATTCACGCGAGCAGGATTATAACGGGTCAACAAAAGATGTTGCTTGACCGGCTCAAGCCCTTGTTCTGCACGCAGAGATTTCGAATCCAAAATTCCCAAGATACGGTCTGAATCTCGCACAGAAGAGACTTCTGGGTTGGTGGTGACAATCGCTTCATCTGCAAAGTATAGCGCCATTAACGCTCCTTGCTCGATACCCGCCGGTGAATCGCAGATAACAAAGTCAAACCCCATAGTATCGAGTTCGTCCAACACACGTTTGACCCCTTCTTTGGTGAGCGCATCTTTGTCACGGGTCTGTGATGCAGGAAGAATGAATAGGTTATCGACGCGTTTGTCTTTGATCATCGCCTGATTCAGGGTTGCTTCGCCATTAATCACGTTAACAAAGTCATAGACCACACGACGCTCACAACCCATGATCAAATCTAGGTTACGTAGGCCGATATCAAAATCGATAACCGCTGTCTTTTTTCCTTTCAGCGCAAGGCCTGAAGCAATCGCGGCGCTGGACGTGGTTTTGCCAACCCCACCTTTACCCGAAGTAACAACAATAATGCGTGCCATTGTGTGATTTCCTTTTTAATTCTTTACTGAGTGAGCGCTTCAAGATGGAGCGTATCGTCCACCAAGCTCAACATCACTTTTTGCTGCCAAAATTGGCGTTCAATTTGGTCACTGAGCCAATAGTTGCCGGCAATTGAGATCAACTCGGCCTGCAAATCTTGGCAAATAATACGAGCTTCTTTTTGGCCACTTGCACCAGCAATTGCACGACCTCGCAAGGTGCCATGAATATGGATTGAACCGTCAGCAATCACTTCGGCTCCCGCGCTGACGTGGTTTAGGATCACCAAATCACCATCTTTGGCGTAGATTTGCTGACCAGAGCGAATCGGGGTGCGAATGATTTTTGTCGGTGTGATTTTCGCTGGCGCCTGAGCGGGGGATTTGCTGGCCGACATGATGGCAAACCCGGCCTCTGACGCAAGATTCTGCGTGCGTTTATCTTTAGCTCCAGTAATGCCAACGGGAATGAATCCGGCTTCGGAAATACCTTGCTTGAGCGCGACGAAATCGAGGTCGCCTTTAACGTTGGCGATATTGATCACTACAGGCGCAGCCGCGAAAAAAGCGGGCGCTTGCTCAACTTTTTCTTGGACGAATTCGATAGCCGTGTCGACCGAGTTGTTGCAAAGGTGCAGAACCGATAACGTAAAGCTGCTACCTTTTAGGTCTGGAGAGTGAGACATTAGATACTTCTTGCCTTTGTTGAAAGAGCGTTGTCTTTTACTAAGGCTGTCATGTTATATTTCATCCCAATACGCAGCAAGTTCTCTTGCTGTCAAATAAGTGATTTTGTCTAAAAAATTAGGTTTAAATTAAATTTCGCGCGTCAAACGCGAAAATCAGCACAAAAGGCTTGTCATGCTTTGTTCTATCTATAAAAGTTCTAAGAAAGAAGGCACATATCTTTATATTCCAAAAAAAGATAATTTTTCACAGGTTCCTGACACATTAATGCAGATGTTCGGTAAGCCTTCTCATGTGATGACGGTGAATCTTGAAGGGCGTAGTTTGGCATTAGTGAACATTGAAAAAGTAAAAGAATCGCTCAACAACGAGGGCTTTTTCTTGCAACTGCCACCTCCGCCAGAAAATCTCTTACAACAACATAAAGAGCGTAAAGCGCAGCAGAAAGAAGACTAAGGCTTAAAAGCCTTGGGAAGTAGGTCAGCTCGATTGCTCAAGGAGGGCTATTTGAAAAAATTGGTAACCGCGATACTCAGCATCGGACTTTGTTCATCGGCGTGGGCGAACACCGAAAGTTTTGAGCAGTATCTTGAGCGTTTAAAAGCCCAAGCGGCAGAAGAAGGCATTTCGGCTCAAACCATAGAGCAAGCCTTTCGCGATGTGCAATTTAAACCACGAGCGGTAAAAGCCGATCGCAATCAACCGGAGAAAAAGCAAACGCTGGATGAATATCTTCCTCGTGCGGTGCCGGATTGGAAAGTGAAACAAGCCAAAGATCTCTATGAAAAACACTACACCGAACTAAGCCAGATTGCGGATCGCTATGGCGTACAAGCGCGCTTTATTGTTGCGTTGTGGGGCGTCGAAAGTAACTTTGGTAAGTTCACGGGCAATTTCCCTGTGGTCGATGCTTTATCAACCATGGCCTATGAAGGGCGTCGTGAAGCCTTCTTTCGTGCCGAAACCATGGCTGCGCTGAAAATCTTAGACCAAGGGCATATTGAGTTTGAAAACTTCAAAGGCTCTTGGGCAGGTGCGATGGGGCAGTGTCAGTTTATGCCAAGCTCTTTCCTTGCCTATGCAGCAGACGGGAACGGTGATGGCAAGAAAGACATCTGGAATACCAAAGCCGATGTGTTTGCTTCAACAGCCAGTTACCTCAGCCAATCGGGTTGGGATGATAAATACACTTGGGGTCGCCAAGTGCGCGTGCCGAAAGGGTTTGATCTTGAGCTAGAAGGGCGAGAAGAGGCGAAAGGCAAATACCTGCAGGAATGGAAAAAACTGGGTATTACCAGCATCAATGGACGCTCATTACCTAAGCTAAACGAAGACATTAAAGCTTGGTTAGTGATGCCTGATGATGAGAATGGCCGCGCTTATCTGGTCTACAACAACTACAATGTGTTGATGAAGTGGAATCGCTCGCATTACTTTGCACTGGCAGTGAGCCATTTGGCTGACCGCATCAAAAATTAATTCAATTCGGCTTGTGGTGTTAGCCACAAGCCAACAGCGATAAACATGTTATCTGAACGCGCAGCACAAATGGTGGTTTTTGCCGCCCTCGTCAAACATCAAAACTTCACTTCTGCCGCTAAGAGCTTAGCGGTGTCGGTTTCTCATGTCAGTAAGCAACTGGCACAACTCGAAGCATCGTTGGGGATCAAGTTGATCCAACGCACCACGCGCAGCTTTACACCAACTGAAGCAGGATTGGCCTTCTATCACCATTGCCAGCAAGTGGTGCAGGCGGTGAATAATGCGCAGCATGAAATGGAGAGCCAGCGCGATGAAATTGCCGGTTTAGTACGAATTGGCTTGTCGCAATCCTTTGGTACTTTGCATATTCTCCCGGCCATTGATGAACTGCGCCAGAAATACCCGCTACTGCAAGTGGAAATGCATCTGTTTGATTACAAAGTCGACATGCTGCAAGAAGGGCTGGATCTCTGGATCACCAATCATGAACATTTACCTGAAGGCTACATTGCTCAGCGTTTAGCGGATTGTCAGTTCGTTGTCGCGGCGTCTCCTGACTATTTGCTGCAGCATGATGCACCGAAGGAGCCTAACGATCTCGCCAATCACAACTGCCTGATTTACCGAAGCTGGGAGCGTGACTACACCAGTTGGGCGTTTCGCCGCCAAGGGGAGCACCTTAGCGTCAAGGTATCGGGTAATTATTCGGTCGATCTGGCTGAGGCGGTTCGGGATGCGGCGATCTCAGGCTGGGGGATTGGCTATCTGGCGACCTACTTGCTTGGTGATGAATTTAGAACTGGAAAACTGATTCAACTGTTGCCAGATTGGCGCGCGAATCAGGAAATGCCATTTTATGCGGTGTATCCTAGCCGCCAGCATATGCCGAAAAAAACCTCTGCTGTCATCGATTTCATTAAACAAAAAATCGGTACGCCGTGTCATTGGGACAAACAGCTTGAGCCCTATGTCAGTTTTCCTGATTAGAGTGATTTGAGTCACAAATATTTTCTATTTCCAGAAACATATTTTCCATATGGAAATAATAAAACAAGGCAAACGTTTATCTTGTTTTTATTCAATAAGTTAAGTCTTGTGGTTTTATTACGTTTTTCTAATGAACCACCTTGTTAACATTCTCGACTTGCATCTTACGAGACTGGTAATACAATCCGCGCCTTCCTTGTTCCCCCTCTCTGGAAATAATCACTATGAACTCACTCTTGGGTGTCGTAGCCATTTTGCTTTTTGCTTGGCTGCTTTCTACCAATAGAAAAAATATCCGTCTTAAAACGGTAGGATTGGCGTTTGCATTGCAAGTGGCCTTTGCGTTGTTGGTGCTGTATGTGCCTGCGGGTAAAAATGCGCTAAATGGCGTGACGGGCGCGGTTTCCAATTTGATTAACTATGGGCAGGAAGGCATCGCTTTTCTGTTCGGCGGTTTGGCAACCGGCGGTTTTACTTTCGCGATTAACGTTCTTGGTATCATCATCTTCTTCTCTGCCTTGATCTCAGGCCTTTACCATATTGGATTGATGCCGAAAGTAATCAACTTGATTGGTGGCGCCCTACAAAAGTTGTTAGGGACTGGCCGTGCTGAATCGCTTTCTGCAACCGCCAACATCTTCGTTGGCATGATTGAAGCCCCGTTGGTGGTGAAACCCTACTTAAAGCACATGAGTGACTCGCAATTCTTTGCCGTCATGACCTGTGGCCTTGCTTCGGTAGCAGGCGGTACCTTAGTCGGTTACGCCTCTTTGGGGGTCGAACTGAACTACCTGATTGCTGCGGCATTTATGTCGGCACCTGCTGGTCTTTTGATGGCCAAAATTTTGATGCCTGAAACTGAAGCTCAGGCGGAAGATGTGCAGATGGAAAACGTTGAGATGCCAAAAGCGACCAACGTGGTGGAAGCGATGGCAGACGGTGCGATGTCGGGCTTGCGTATCGCGGTAGCGGTAGGGGCAACCTTACTGGCGTTTGTCAGCGTGATTGCACTGCTGAATGGCCTGTTGGGTTGGGTCGGCAGTTGGTTTGGCATCTCTCTTAGCTTTGAGTTGATTTTGGGCTATCTATTTGCGCCAGTCGCTTGGTTGTTGGGTATTCCATGGCATGAAGCCATTACCGCGGGTTCTCTGATCGGCAATAAAATTGTGGTGAACGAATTCGTCGCGTTTATTCAGCTCATGCAAGTGAAACAAGATCTGAGTGCACACTCGCAAGCGATCGTGACTTTTGCTTTGTGTGGTTTTGCTAACATTTCCACAATGGCGATGTTGATCGGTGGTTTGGGTAGCTTGGTGCCTGAAAAACGCTCGTTCATCTCGAAATACGGCTTCCGTGCAATTACCGCAGGTGTCTTGGCGAACCTGATGAGCGCATCGATTGCGGGCGTGATTTTAAGCCTGTAAGCGATAAGAAAACAGATGGCAGTCGATGCTTACGCGCTTCTGGACAAAGTGAAGCATCGTACTGTCATTATTTGTTTTTATTCGCTATCGTTTTGATAAATAAGAAAAAGGCAGAGGATTTTCTCTGCCTTTTTCTTTTTGGCGATTTCGTCGTTTTCAAACCGATGGGGGAACAAGTGGCACGTTGTTGCGCCAAATAGCAAAAAAGAGAGCCGAAGCTCTCTTTTTTTAGGTGTATGGTCGGACTGAGAGGATTTGAACCTCCGACCCCCGACACCCCATGACGGTGCGCTACCAAGCTGCGCTACAGTCCGATGGCAGTTACTGTAATGGTAAGGAGGTGACTCGTCAACACTTTGTTTATCAACAATAAAACCTTGATTGCAGATTGAGCGGTTTGTGTGTTTTTTATACGGTGATTTTTGGGCTGTCATCGTGAAACCGCCCCATCATGGTGTTTTGGCCCGAATTTAGTCGTAGATCTTGCGTCAATCACTCGGCCAAGCGTATATACCACAAGAAAGAGTAAGTTAGTTTTTTCTTATATATCAATGACATTTTTCTGTAATTACATTTTATTACGTTTCAATTAACTGAAGGAACGTGGTTTTGGGGAATGATTCACGTATTTTATAGAATTGAATTGCTTTATCGGTGTGACTAACTAGATTGGCGAGTCTGAGTTGAATGACTAATCCGAACAAAATCTTAAAAGGAGTTAAGATTGACCATGAAAAAATGGCTGACTGCAACCGTTGCGATGCTGCTTTCAAGTGCATCCTTTGCGATAGTGCCACCTGCGCCGTTTTGGCATGATGTGGTTTTGAGTGACGGTTCCGTCACTAAGGTTCGTTTAACCGGGAGCGCGGACTTTCATTGGTATGAAGACGAACAAGGAAATGCACTGATTGAGCAGCAAGAACGATGGTTTTTTGCTGAGATAAAAAATGATGGTATTGAACCCTACTTGATGTCCAGTGGCGAAGAGAAGTTCGCCAACTCTTTTGCCCCAAGCGTTGCCCAAGATCGTTCTGCCTTACTCGTTCCTCAAAGTAGGGCAAAGTTCGGTTCGTTGCCTGTGATTGAACGTACTCGCTCTATGCCGCGTAGCAACTATGCGTCACGCGCTGCTTTTACCTCTCAAGCTACACCGTTCAAACAACCCTTGTTGGTGGTGCAAGTGTCATTCAGTGACATTCAGATGGAGCACGATTTTACCGATTTGGTTTTTAGCCAAGTTAACCAAAGTGTGGTGGATTACTACGATAAAAACTCGTTTGGTCAATATCGTGTAGTACCCGCTGAAGAAACGTCTGGTACAGTCAATGATGGGGTGATTGATGTTGCTGTTTTGCAGCCGCACCCCAATTGTCACAATGGCTCGCTCTGTACCAGTCGTTTGAACGCGGTCTTTAGCGAAGCGTATCGTGAAGTGAACAAGTTTGTTGACTTTGCACCTTATGATCTCAATGGGAATGGCACGATCGATCCCACAGAGCTGTCGGTGATGTTTGTTTTTGCAGGTGGCGATCGTTCTACTGGTGTGCTGAACAAGCCCGCTATTTGGCCGCATATGTTTTCTCACGACACCATGGTTGTCGATGGAAAGGGTATTTCCGCTTACTGTTTATTTGCCGACTTTCAAGTCAACAACCAGTCTACGTTGGGAGTGATTGTGCATGAGCTTGGCCACCTAATGTTAGGGTTGCCGGATCTCTATTCTTATGAGCACAAAGGTTCGGTTGGTTCTTGGGGAGTCATGGGCGGGGGCTCGTGGACGAAGAAGGAAGGTGATCTTCACGCGGGTGATACCCCAGTCAATATGAGTGCTTGGAGTCGACATGCGGCTGGCTTTATTGATCCAAAGATACTCAAAAGTTCAGATAGCCAAGTGGTGGTGGCTAATCAGCAAGCAGCGATTGTCAATCTCGACCCCTATTTACAACAGTTTGGCCCCCGTTTGTATGTCGAGAATCGCCGAAAAGTGGACTATGATCGAGCGCTTGAAGCGGAAGGCGTGTTGGTGACTTCGGTCAACATCAATAATGCGTTCAATGACCGTGGTCCGATGCAAGTGCAAATTATGCAGGCGGATGGTTTAAGTGAGCTTGAAACGGGTGGGTGGACTGACTTTGGGGATCTCTACCCAGGCCTTAGTCAAAATAGTCAAATCAGCGATACCTCGTCCCCTTCGCTAACATCGGTGACTGGCTTTGAGACAAACATCCGTCTAGATGATATTGTGAGTTCTCCCGATTCCGCCTCCTTTTTATTGAGCCTTCCGGTTGAGGGGGGAGAGTCTGCATGGTTGACCAGTCTACGTCGTTCCTATGTCTTTAGCGAAAGCGACAAAGACAGTGCGGCATTCTCGCTCGTGCTCGCCTCTGATTCGCTTTTAGAGGGGGTGCAACTCTATTATCAAAAGCTTAATGTTCTCCAACCCGTCGATTATGTCATTGCGAGTTATCCTGCTTCAAATGCCAATTTTGCTGCATTGAAGTTGAATCCATCGGAGCGCAAAGTTTTGGCGCAAGGCTCGATTCATCGTATTGGCAATGAACGTATCTTGTTCGATACACCAGCCAAGATGGACGCTGGAGCATATACCTTGGTTGTTGAACTCAAGAATGCCCAGCTAGAGCAAAACTACCTGTTTAGTGAGTTGCGAAATATGGAGCCACAAGAGCGTGATACCACTTGGCTCGGCAACGCTCAAACCAGTAACAGTGACGGCATGGCGAAACTGCCCCCTCATCTGGTGATTCCTTTTGCTGCATTGCTGGATCAAGATTTCAGTGGGCTGTTATTACCGATTGATGACATTCTCGAGGTAAACAAAAACGGTCAGTTACAGTTGCCTCTAATCAGCAATGATGTCATCGATGCGGCACTGCTCGGCAATCTGAGCATTGATATTGTTAGCGCGCCGAAATACGGCACACTGGATGGCTTGCTTTATACTGCGAAGCCTCATTTTGTTGGTGCGGACCCATTTACCTACCAACTTCGCACTCTTGATGGTCGAACGGTATCGAAAGTGGGTAATGTGACCGTCAATGTTGTGGGGCCGAATGCCGCTCCTCAAGTTCAAGTTTCCGTTCAAGCAACCTCATTGCTTCCAGGGGATGCCGTAGTACTAGACGGTTCGGCAACTCAGGATCCCGATGGTGACCCACTGGTTTATCAATGGCGTAAAACCTTTGGCCCTGCGATCAGTTTGCAACGAAGTGATACAGTGAGTCTCCGGTTCACACTCCCAGAAAGCGTAAAAATGGGTGACGCGTTGATGTTTGCATTGCAAGCCAACGATCCGAGTGGTCTAAGCCATATGAGTCATGTCCGTTTGGTGGTGGAAAATTCTCCCCCTATCGCTCGCGATGACTTTCTCTCAGTCAAAGCCGGAACGAGTATTGATGCTACACCACTGGCAAACGATAGTGATCACGATGGTCAAGTATTGCAAATATCATCATTGTCACAACCGAGTATTGGCAGCGCGGAGTTGTTTGATAATCAGATCCGTTACCAAGCACCTAGCCGCGTTGAAAGAGAGACTGAGGTGGTGATCAATTACGTCATCACGGATACAGAAGGCAAAACGGCGCAGGCGCAGCTGGTCGTCACCGTCACGCCTGTGCCAAGTGCGGCCTCGTCATCAAGCAGTGGTAGTGGTTCGTCAGGTGGTGGCGTGAATGTTTGGGCGCTTGTGCTAATGACTTGGTTATTTGGTTGTAGACGCCGAAAAAGCAAAGCGTAACGCTATGTCCTCTCTACTTTTGAGCGCACCTAGAGTGCGCTTTTTTATGTGCATCTTGATGGCCAACAGCAAAATCTATCCAAGAAACCGGGATCAAACCTCGCCCAGCAACAGGCTGATTTTGCTCTATAGTTAATTCATACCCAAGTAAGCCTTGTTCTCAAAATCTCCAGCCAAGGCGCTAGAGTGTCATTGAGAATGGGCGAACAATCAGCGATGAATAAGGCCATTTATGTTCAATCGACTCTCAATTAAACAGAAGCTGATGCTGCCCATTGGCTTACTGACATTGGTGATCGTTGCGACGACACTGAACAATGTGCTGCAAGCCAATAAACAAGCTGAGCTTAATTCAATGCTCAATACTCAAGTGCAGCCGGTGATGGATAGCTTAGAAGATGGTTATCGAGACATTTACCAAGTGATCACGGCGGCTCAAGGAATATTATTGGCGCAGTCACAAAGTGAGGTGGATTATCACATTGGTGAGTTTAAAGATAATGCCTACAACGTCGAACCGAGAGTTGGTAAAGTCCGAGAGCTGTTTAATGCCGGTTTGTTGCCAGAATCGGAGCGTCAACAACTGACGAATCTAACGAGTGCCGCAAAAGCGTGGTTGGCGCTTTATGAGCCGATGTTTGCCCAGCCCCAAAATGCGGCGGGTTACTACCAAGATAACCGTCGCCAGTTTGAGCAGCAGTTTGCGGTATTGCGCCAACAACTGGTTTCCATTCGTAGCTTAATCGAGCAAGTGCAAGGGCAGCTAAGAGAAGAGGTTGAACGTTCGATTGATTACAGTGTGTATGTGATTGAAGCTGGAGCGGTTATCTCCATCGCTTTGGTGTTGCTCTCTTTCGTCATGGCCAAGCAATTGATTCTTAAACCCATAGAAGGCATTAGTCACGCCATGGCGGAAATCGCGTCAGGGGATGGCGATCTCTCAAAACGCATGGTGGCGACCAGTGACGACGAACTCGGACAACTGGCAGGCGCATTTAATCAATTTGTTTCTCGGATCCACTCCACAGTCGAGCAGGTGATTATTTCCTCCAACGCGGTGCGCGCTGAAATGGAGAACATCAAAACGCTGACGCAAACGGTGGCCGAGTTCTCAGGCCAGCAGCAACAAGAAAGTGAGATGGTGGCCACTGCGGTTAACGAAATGCAGATGACCAGTCAGTCGGTTGCCGAGAATGCCAATGAAGCGGCATCGGCCAGTCATAAAGCCAACAGCGAAGCGGACAACACCAACGCCATTTTGAAGACCACCGTCAGCTCGATTCAAAGTCTCGCCGGGGAAGTGGATAACGCCAGCCAAGTCATTCACAACCTGGATCTCGATGTAGCAAACATTGCCTCTATTCTTGATGTGATTCGAGGCATTGCCGATCAAACCAATCTGCTGGCGCTCAATGCAGCCATAGAAGCGGCCCGTGCGGGGGAACAAGGCCGTGGCTTTGCCGTGGTGGCCGATGAAGTGCGCTCGCTCGCTAGTCGCACTCAAGAAAGCACGGGTGAAATTCAATCGATGATCGAAAAACTGCAACACGGGGCGCGAGAAGCGGTTGCGGTGATGCAAGCGAGTAAAGCGCGGGGCCACGATACGATTGATAATGCAGGTAAAGCCAGTGATTCGCTGGCAGAAATCATCAGTTCGATTTCGTTGATGAGCCAAATGAACTCGCAAATTGCGACCGCCGCCAGCGAGCAAACCAGTGTCAGCGATGAGGTTAACAACAATGTAATGCACATTTTGGAAAACAGTCATCACATGGTGGAAATGGTCAGCAGTGCAGAAAATGCTTGTCTATCGTTGGCAGGGCAGTGCGAAACATTGGACGACTTGGTCGCGCAGTTCAAAGTTTAGAGCCCCTGATTTCTCTCGGTGTTTGTCGAGAGAAGTCTGTGGTAGCGTAGCGAAAAACTCATCAGAAAGGATGCGCTATGTCTCTTTGGTCGTCGGTGAAATTTGCCCAACGCTACGCTCAACTCCCCACGGTATTTTATCGTTTGGTGACCCCTCAACCGCTCGACAATAGCCGTTGGGTTATCTGGAATGGTGAGCTCGCCCAACGGTTTGCGTTACCCAAGCACGCTGACGATCCACAACTGCTCGCTGTTTTCTCCGGTGCGGAGCCATTTTCTGCCTTCAAGCCTTTAGCGATGAAATACGCCGGCCATCAGTTTGGGGTTTACAACCCAGATTTAGGCGATGGAAGAGGATTACTGCTGGGCGAAATGCAAAACCAGCAAGGGCAGTGGTTCGATGTTCATCTTAAAGGCGCAGGGCTGACGCCTTTTTCTCGCATGGGAGATGGCCGAGCGGTGCTGCGCTCAACAATTCGTGAATACCTCTGCAGCGAAGCGATGGCCGCTCTTGGCATCGAGACAACGCGCGCGTTGGGCATGACGGTGAGCGACACGCCCGTCTATCGTGAGCAAGTCGAGCAGGGCGCTTGTTTGATTCGTCTTGCCCAAACGCACATCCGCTTTGGTCATTTCGAGCATTTTTTCTATACCGAACAATATGATGAGTTGCGCCTTCTCGCTGACAATGTCATCGAATGGTACATGCCTGAGTGCACCGCACACGACAAACCGTATTTGGCGATGTTTGAACAAGTGGTGGCGCGCACAGCGACCATGATTGCCCAGTGGCAGGCGGTGGGGTTTGCTCATGGGGTAATGAACACCGACAACATGTCGATTTTGGGTCAAACCTTCGATTACGGTCCGTTCGGTTTTCTCGATGATTACGAGCCAGGTTACATCTGTAACCACTCCGATTATCAAGGCCGTTACGCGTTTGAGCAACAGCCTCGTGTGGCACTGTGGAATCTCTCTGCACTGGCGCATGCCTTATCACCCTTAGTTGACCGTGACGACTTGGAACAGGCCTTGGCTCAGTATGAACCGACACTCGGTAAGGTGTTTAGTCAATTGATGAGGCAAAAGCTCGGTTTGCTTAGCCAGCAAGAGGGCGACAGCGAGCTATTTAATGCCATGTTTGCTTTGTTGGCGGAGAATCACACCGACTACACGCGCTTCTTTCGTACCCTCTCTCAACTTGATAGTGAGGATGCACAAACGGTGATCGACCTGTTTATTGACCGAGACGCCGCCCGTGGTTGGCTAAGCCGCTACCTTGAACGGGTGGCGCTGGAGCAAACCGCCTCTGGAGAGGCGAAATCTGCCCAGCAACGTTGTGAGCAAATGCGCGCCGTCAATCCTAAGTACATTTTGCGCAATTATCTGGCGCAACAGGCGATCGACAAAGCGCAGCAGGGCGATTTTTCGGAGGTGCATACCTTGGCCAAGCTGCTGAAAAATCCCTATGACGAGCAAGCCGAAATGGAAGCGTATGCTCACCTTCCTCCTGAATGGGGGAAGAAGATGGTCATCAGTTGCTCTTCTTAAGTTATGCCTGCTAAGTTGTGAGCTAGCTCCAGATCAGCTTCAAAAATTATTAAAACTTTCGTCAGTGGTTCGCGTTGAAATCGATACACTATGTAAATAAGTTGTAATTTTTTGGATGAGCTCAGATGCAGGATGTAACTCGAATTTTAGTGGTGGACGACGATAGCGAAATTCGCGAACTGCTGGATGAGTATTTGAGCCGCAACGGATACCAAGTGGCGACGGTGGCGGATGGGCATCAGTTAAAGCACTACCTCGCAGAAAACGGCTATCCAGAATTAGTCCTGCTCGACATCATGCTTCCCGGTGAAGACGGTTTCAGCCTGTGCCAATTTATGCGCCGTGAATCGAGTGTGCCAATCATCATGCTCACCGCGGTCTCGGAAGAGACAGACCAAATCATCGGTTTGGAGATCGGTGCCGATGATTACATTGCCAAGCCCTTTAACCCACGCCATTTGGTGGCGCGCATCAAAGCGGTTTTACGCCGCGTGCACGTCACGCAGGAGAAGCCAAGTGACACGCTGCCAAAGCAGATTGTTTTTGGTGATTGGCGGTTAGATACGTTAGCACACCGTATTGTTCATCAAGAAAATGGTCAACAACACGAATTGTCAGGCAGTGATTTCGCTTTGCTGATGCTGTTTTTGACCCATCCCGATGAAATCCTCGATCGTGACACCATTTCTTATGCCACTAAGGGGCGTGAGTCGTTGCCTTTTGAGCGTGGTATTGATGTTCAACTGTCACGTTTGCGTCAACGCTTGGGCGACAGTGCACGCTACCCACACTACATCAAAACCATGCGCGGTAATGGCTATATTTTATCGGTGCCTGTTAGCTACGAACATTGAGGTGATTGGAGATGAAGAGGTTTCGCCCCAACTCCTTGGTTGCCAGAACGCTGTTGCTCACCTTGCTCGCGGTGGTGATAGCTCAAGGGATCGCCACCGCTATCTGGTATAGCGAGTCCAAACAGAAAGAGCTGCAAGGCATTCGCTCTGCGTCGGAAAGCATGGCGGGCATGTTTGCCTCGACGGTGACCTTTTTCCAATCCTTACCCGTGCGTTATCGTCATATCGTGCTGGATCAGATCCGCAATATGGGCGGCACGCGCTTTTTCGTCTCTTTCAATAAACAGAAGCTGACCGTTGAGCCGATTGCCGATACACCGTTAAAACTGGCTTCGGTGCTGGCCGTTGAAAGTGTGCTGCAACAAAAACTCACCAAGGTTGCCTCAATCTCCGTTGACTTCTCGCATCCGCAAAATTTACGTTTGCTGAAAGACGACATCTATCTGCATGACCTACCCAAATCGTGGGCGCACCACACGCTCACTTTGGAGCCGATCAATCCCCCCGTGTTGGTGGTGCAGATTGAGTTAGAAAGTCACGAGTGGATCTACATTGCCGCGCTGCTTCCCGCACCTTATTTGACCTTAGATGACACCATTTTAGGCCGTGAGCAGATCTTGTTTCTCTTCTTCTCAACCACGCTATTGTTAGTGTTGACTTACACCATGATCCGCCGTCAGGTGAAGCCGCTCAAGCGCTTAGCCAAAGCGGCCAATGAAATGAGCATCAATATCGAGCAGCCACCGTTGCAAGAAGAAGGGGCGAGTGAGCTGGTGACAGCCACGCGTGCGTTTAATCGCATGCAGCAGCGTATTCGTCGTTACGTGGCAGACCGAGAGCACCTTTTTTCCGCTATTTCTCACGATCTCAAAACGCCGATCACCCGTTTGCGCATCCGAGTCGAGTTGCTCGAAGATGACACCAAACGCAGCAAGTTCAATCGCGATCTCGATGATTTAGAGATGATGGTCAAAGGGGCGCTGCAGTGTGTGCGCGATACCGATTTGCATGAGAACAACGACTACATCGATCTCAATGCGATGATCGAGCATGTGATTGATACCTATAATCAGCACGATACTAAGGTCCATTTTCGTCCTATCATCATGGAACCCATGGTGGCAAAGCCTTTGGCGATAAAGCGCGTGCTCACCAATTTGATCGACAACGCGGTAAAATATGGTGAACAAGCGGTGGTGACACTCGAATACAGTGAGGAGTGGATTTACATCACCATCGATGACCAAGGGCCGGGAATTGCGGAAGCGCAATTAGAGGCCGTGTTTGAACCTTATTTCCGCTTAGCAAAGGACAGTGATGGGCATGGATTAGGCTTAGGTATTTGCCGAAACATCTTACACGGACATGGTGGAGATCTCATTATTAGCAATCTGCCGCAGGGTGGTTTACGTGCGCAAGTGTTGATTCCTAAAGGGCTGGAAGTGTAATGTAACAAAGGTGTTACTTTGTGGTTACGGTTTGTTGCAATGCGTATCTCCAGTTATGGATAGACTGCTCAATATCAGGCATGACCTGATCTGTCTAATCCGATACATGGAAGATAACAATGAAAATGAAGAAAACCCTACTTACCCTCTCTCTTATTTCTGCTGCCTCTTTTGCACAAGCAGGCGAAGTAGAAGTGCTGCACTGGTGGACGGCAGGTGGCGAGGCGAAATCCGCTGCCGTGCTCAAACAAATGCTTGAACAGCAAGGTCACACTTGGAAAGATTTTGCGGTTGCCGGCGGTGGTGGCGAATCAGCCATGACGGTACTGAAAACCCGTGCGGTTTCAGGCAACCCTCCGTCTGCTGCTCAAATTAAAGGACACGATATTCAGGAATGGGGTGGGTTAGGTTTCCTCACTTCTCTCGATGCGACAGCGAAACAAGAAAACTGGGATGGCATCTTGCCTTCCGTTGTCACTAAGGTGATGAAATTTGATGGTGAATACGTGGCTGCGCCTGTCAACGTTCACCGTGTTAACTGGCTATGGGCAAACCCTGATGTATTGAAAAAATCGGGTGTGAGCTTACCAACCACCTTGGATGAGTTCTTTGTCGCAGCGGACAAAATCAAAGCGGCGGGCTTTATTCCTCTCGCTCACGGTGGCCAACCTTGGCAAGACGCGACCGTGTTTGAAGCGGTGGCACTGGATGTGTTAGGCAGCGAAGACTACAACAAAGCGTTTGTCGATCTGGACATGAACGTCTTGTCCGGTGACAAGATGGTGGAAGTGTTCACTAAGTTCAAAAAAATGCGCGACTACATCGACAGCAACGCTCCGGGACGTGATTGGAACGTGGCGACCTCCATGGTCATCAATGGTGAAGCGGCGATGCAAATCATGGGTGACTGGGCAAAAGGTGAGTTTAGCGCTGCGGGCAAAGTACCGGGCAAAGACTACATTTGTGCCCCAGCGCCGGGGACGGCTGGCCAGTTTACCTTCAACATCGACAGCTTTGCTTTCTTTGAACTGAGCGACAAAGCCAATCAAAAAGCCCAGCAAGATTTGGCTCGCACTATCTTGACCAAAGAGTTCCAAGAGGTATTCAACCTCAACAAAGGCTCGATTCCAGTTCGCTTGGACATGGACATGAGTAAGTTTGATCAATGTGCGCTTGACTCGATGGCGACCTTCAAAGCCAGCGCGAAGTCGGGTGATCTCGTGCCAAGTATGGCGCATGGCCTCTCAACCACCAGTTACGCACAAGGTGCGATCTACGATGTGGTGACCAACTTCTTTAACGACAGCAAGGCGGATCCAAAAGAAGCTGCACAGAAACTGGCGAAAGCCGTGAAAGCAGCGATCTAACCCCCTAGGCGGGCAGGCGCTCTTTGCCTGTCTGCCTATCTCAGCTGATCTTCTCACTCTGAGCGTTTGCTCGGAAGGAAGTGTTTTTCGCTACAAGGAATCGTTATGGAGCATATTTTGAGTGGGCCAACGAGCAAAATCGCACCAAAACCTTCGCTAGCTGATCGCTTGCAACACTGGTTACCGAAACTGGTGTTAGCGCCGACCATGCTAGTGACGGTGGTGTGTATCTACGGATTTATTTTTTGGACAGCGGCGCTTTCCATGACTAACTCCCGTTTTCTACCCAGTTTTAAGTTTGTTGGTTTTGACCAATATGCCAAATTGATGGAAAACGACCGCTGGGTAACGTCGATTACTAACCTAGGTATTTTTGGCGTTCTTTTCATTGCGATTGCCATCGTTTTGGGTGTCGGTCTGGCCATTTTGTTGGATCAAAACATCCGTCAGGAAGGGGCGATTCGCACCATTTACCTCTATCCCATGGCGCTGTCGTTCATTGTCACCGGTACCGCGTGGAAATGGATTTTGAACCCAGGATTGGGGATAGAAAAACTGTTGAACGACTGGGGATGGACCACCTTTAAATTTGACTGGTTGGTGAACTCGGAGATGTCGGTTTACACCTTAGTGATTGCTGCGGTTTGGCAATCGTCTGGTTTTGTTATGGCGATGTTTCTCGCGGGTTTGCGTGGTATTGATTCCTCGATCATCAAAGCAGCGCAAATTGATGGCGCGAGCCTACCGACCATCTATTGGAAAATCATTCTGCCGTGTTTGCGTCCGGTGTTTTTTAGCGCGGTGATCATCACCTCGCACATCGCGATTAAGAGTTTCGACTTGGTCACTGCGATGACCGCTGGTGGACCGGGCTATTCATCGGATTTACCTGCGCTCTTTATGTACGCACACTCGTTTACTCGCGGGCAAATCGGCTTAGGTGCCGCCAGTGCGATGATGATGTTAGGGGGCATTCTGGCCATCTTGGTGCCGTATCTTTATTCCGAGCTTAGGGAGAAGCGCGCATGAACTCTTCAGTGAACATGGCCCGATGGTTTATTTACGGCGCATTGGTCTTTTTCTGCCTGGTCTATTTGATGCCGCTGTTTGTCATGGTGATCACCTCGTTTAAAACCTTGCCAGACATTAAGGCCGGTAACTTAATGAGCTTGCCACAAGAGTGGGTGTTTGACGCTTGGTACAAAGCGTGGAATGGCGCCTGTACTGGGGTGAAATGTGAAGGGGTAAAGGGTTACTTTTGGAACTCGTTTCAAATGGTGATCCCTGCCGTGGCCATTTCGACTTTGCTTGGGGCGTTCAATGGCTATGTCGTCACCAAATGGCAATTTCGTGGCTCTAACCTGTTTTTCAGCTTGTTGCTGTTTGGCTGCTTCATTCCTTTCCAAGTGATCTTGCTGCCGATGGCCGCGGTGCTTGGCAAGCTGGGTTTGGCTAATACCACCACCGGGTTGGTACTGGTGCATGTTATCTACGGCATGGCGTTTACCACACTGTTTTTCCGTAACTTTTACATCAGTGTGCCTGATGAGTTGATCAAAGCTGCCAAGCTCGATGGCGCAGGATTTTTTACCATCTTCTTCAAAATCCTTCTGCCTATTTCAACCCCCATCATTATGGTGACGGTGATTTGGCAGTTTACTGCTATTTGGAATGACTTCCTGTTTGGCGTGGTGTATTCCGGCTCGGAAACCCAACCGATCACGGTGGCGCTGAATAACTTGGTCAACACCAGTACTGGGGTGAAAGAGTACAACGTGGACATGGCGGCGGCGATCATCGCGGCGCTACCGACGCTGTTGGTGTATGTGTTGGCGGGTAAATATTTTGTACGCGGGTTAACTGCGGGATCAGTAAAAGGATAAGTAACATGGCAACTCTAGAACTCAGACAGATCCGCAAAACCTACCCAAAAGCGGACCAAGAAACCTTAAAAGGCATTGATATCAGCATCGACTCTGGTGAGTTTCTCATCCTGGTGGGTCCGTCAGGGTGTGGTAAATCCACCTTGATGAACACCATTGCGGGGTTAGAAAACATTTCTTCCGGTGAAATTGTGATTGATGGTGTCGATGTAGCGCAAGTGGAACCGAAAGATCGCGACATCGCGATGGTGTTTCAGTCTTACGCGCTGTATCCCAATATGACGGTGCGCGGCAACATCGAATTTGGTTTGAAGATCCGAAAAATGCCGCAAAGCGAGATTGATGCGGAAGTGCAACGTGTGGCCGAAATGCTGCAAATTGACCACCTTTTGGATCGCAAACCGTCTCAGCTATCTGGTGGTCAGCGCCAGCGTGTGGCGATGGGGCGTGCATTAGCACGTCGTCCTAAGCTCTATCTGTTTGATGAGCCGCTTTCAAACCTGGATGCCAAATTGCGTGTGGAAATGCGCCATCAAATCAAACGGCTGCACCAAAAGCTCAATACCACCATCGTTTACGTAACCCACGATCAGATCGAGGCGATGACGCTGGCAGACCGTATTGCGGTGATGAAAGATGGCATCTTGCAGCAGCTCGGCACACCACAGGAGATCTACAATCAACCAGCGAACATGTTTGTGGCGGGCTTCATGGGGTCGCCGTCGATGAACTTTATTTCCACTATGGTCGATCTCAACAGTGAAGATCATCCAGTGATTAAGGTGAGTGGTGAGTGTGGTCAGGAGCATCACATCAAACTGCCTGCCTCCATGCGTGAGCAAGATGGCAAACGCGTGGTGATTGGTTTGCGTCCAGAGCACATTTCCGACAAGCCAAGCGATGATCAGAGCGCGTCGACGTGTTTGGATTTGAAACTGGAAGTGTTGGAACCGACAGGGCCAGACACGATTGCGATGATTAAAGTGAATCAACAGGAAGTGGCGTGTCGCCTCTCTCCTGAACTGCAAGCGAAGGCGGGGGAAAGTGCATCGCTCTACTTCGACTTGTCCAAAGCGGTCTATTTTGATGCCGAATCACAACAACGAATAGAGTTTCACTGATGAGGTAGGGTGAAACCCACAAGGGCGAAGCGTGTAGGGCGCGTTAGCCCATTATTTGCGTGTCCTCTATCGTGGCGATGCACATTATCACGGTGTCGCTGCGGCATGATCGGGGGAGAATGATCAAACCAAGCTTGCGGTTTGATGTGAGGGCACGCCTTCCTTATGACTTCTTTTCTGCATTCATCGGTCTTGAACCGCCTTTCCTTCTGTCAGAGACGCTTTCTTGTAATTGGTGTTCTTACTATCGGTTTTCCTACTATCGGTTTCCCTACCATCAGCTTTCCAGTCATCCGTTTTTCGACAATCCATTTTTCTACAATCCGTTTATCTTGCTTGCCATTCGAGCTCTAAAGATAAGGGACACACCCAAAGCGTTTGATACGAATGTGTCACTTTCCACCCTTTTGTTCTTAATAGATGTGTCATTTTCCACCCATTTTAAACGCTGTAACGGGGTGTTGCTCATGGTTTGTTTGCTTATCTATTTGAATATTATTTAGTTTTTTTATTGGTCTGGTTATTGCTCTAACAGAAGTATCGCACCCAAAGATGGGGCGGTTCGATTAACAAGGAGAAGAATAATGTTAAAGCCTCTAACCCTACTTGCTGCTTCCGTACTTGCTGTCACCAGTTTCAATGCGGCGGCCAACTGTGACCCAGGCGAGATCGTCATCAAGTTCAGCCACGTCACCAATACCGATAAGCACCCGAAAGGGATCGCGGCATCACTACTGGAAAAACGCGTGAACGAAGAGATGAACGGCAAAGCGTGTATGCAGGTTTACCCAAACTCAACACTGTACGATGACGACAAAGTGTTAGAAGCTATGCTAAACGGCGATGTTCAACTGGCAGCCCCTTCTCTTTCCAAGTTTGAAAAATTCACCAAGAAATATCGCATCTTTGACCTGCCATTCCTGTTTGAAGACGTCGACGCGGTTGACCGTTTCCAAAACTCAGACGCGGGCGTGAAGTTGAAAAATGCCATGAATCGTCGTGGTGTGCGTGGGTTAGAGTTCTGGCACAACGGCATGAAGCAAATTTCAGCCAGCAAGCCACTGATTTCGCCAGCGGACGCCAAAGGATTGAAATTCCGCGTGCAAGCCTCTGACGTGCTAGTCGCTCAGTTTGAACAACTGGGTGCGAACCCGCAAAAAATGTCCTTTGCCGAAGTGTACGGCGGGCTGCAAACTAAGGTTATTGATGGTCAGGAAAACACTTGGTCTAACATCTACGGTAAGAAATTCTTTGAAGTACAGGATGGTATTACTGAAACCAACCACGGCATTTTGGATTACCTAGTCGTGACCTCAAGCAAGTGGTGGGATGGCCTGCCTGCGGATGTGCGTGACCAGTTCGCGACCATCCTAAAAGAAGTGACAGAGCAACGTAACGCTGAGTCCAACAAGGTTGAGTTAGCCAACAAGCAGTACGTGATTGAAGCGGGTGGTGTGGTGCGCACCTTGACGCCAGAGCAACGTGAAGCGTGGGTAACGGCGTTGAAACCTGTTTGGAAGAAATTTGAGAAAGACATCGGTTCAGATCTGATTGATGCGGCATTGGCGTCAAACAAACAATAAATAAGAACGGGCTCTGACGGTCGAGTCAGAGCCCAGTTTTTAGCACAATAATGAGCGAATCGATTATGGAACAATCACTTTTGGCAAAAATTGGTCACTTCACCGATCGGGTAGAAGAAGGGCTAATTGCATTTTTCCTTGGTGCCATGACACTGCTGACTTTCGTCAATGTTGTGATGCGCTATCTCTTTAACGACAACATTCTATGGGCCCTTGAACTGACCGTATTTATGTTCGCGTGGATGGTGTTGGTCGGCGCGTCTTATGGTGTGAAGAAACACTTCCACATCGGTGTGGATGTGGTGATTGATAAAGCCCCACCACCGTTACGCAAAGTACTGGCCTTGGTGGCCGTCAGTTGTTGCTTAACCTTTTCTATTTTACTTTTGATTGGCTCTTGGAATTACTGGTACCCCTTTGCGACTGAGCGTGCTTGGTATGAAACCGACGATATCCCGATGCCTGAGATTTTTCAGTTTATGTCGGATTGGTTCAATGAAGGCGAAGCGTACGAGAAGATCCCCCGTTTTATTCCTTACATGGCACTTCCCGTTGGGATGGCGTTGCTGACGTTTCGTTTTTTGCAGGTCGCATGGCGAATTCTGACCGATCAACAAGATCGCATGATCGCGGGTCATGAGGCAGAAGAAGATCTTGAAGCATTGAAAGCGGAGATGGGTGATGCCGACGATTTGATGGGTGGTTCACGTCGTGATGGTAAGGAGCAGTAAGCGATGGATATTCTATTTTTATTTTTGTTAGTCATTGGCTTTATGCTGATTGGCGTGCCTATCGCGGTTTCTCTCGGCTTATCGAGCATTCTGTTTTTGATGTGGCACTCCGATGCGTCTTTGGCGTCGGTGGCGCAGACTTTATTTAATGCCTTTGAAGGCCATTACACCTTGTTGGCGATTCCGTTTTTTATCTTGGCATCCAGTTTTATGTCGACGGGTGGGGTAGCCAAACGCATCATTCGCTTTGCGATTGCCATGGTGGGTTGGTTTCGCGGTGGCCTAGCCATGGCCTCGGTGGTGGCATGTATGATGTTTGCCGCGCTGTCCGGCTCTTCTCCGGCTACCGTGGTGGCGATTGGTAGCATCGTTATCGCTGGGATGATCAAAAACGGTTACTCGAAAGAATTCGCGGCTGGGGTGATTTGTAATGCCGGGACACTGGGTATTTTGATCCCACCGTCGATTGTGATGGTCGTTTACTCTGCGGCAACCGATGTCTCGGTCGGTCGTATGTTCCTTGGTGGCGTGATCCCAGGGCTACTTGCCGGTCTTATGCTGATTGTGGCGATTTATATTGCAGCACGAATAAAAAATCTGCCTAAGCAGCCTTTTGTGGGTTGGTCAGAAGCCATCAACGCGGCAAAGGAAGCAAGTTGGGGATTGCTGTTGGTGGTGATCATCCTTGGTGGTATCTATGGGGGCATTTTTACCCCAACCGAAGCGGCTGCGGTGGCTGCCGTCTACTCATTCTTGATCGCTAACTTCGTTTATAAAGACATGGGGCCTTTTGCCGATAAGCAAAACCAACGTCCTGCGCTCGTGAAAGTGTTTGAAGCCTTCTTCCATAAAGACACCCAACATACGCTTTTCGAAGCAGGTAAGCTGACCATCATGTTGTTGTTTATCATTGCCAACGCATTGATTCTTAAACACGTGCTGACGGAAGAGCGCATTCCGCAAATGATCACAGAATCGATGTTGTCAGCGGGGCTTGGTCCCATCACCTTCTTGATTGTGGTTAACGTATTGCTGCTGATTGGCGGTCAGTTTATGGAACCGTCAGGTCTACTGATCATCGTGGCTCCGTTAGTCTTCCCCATTGCCATTGCGTTAGGCATCGACCCGATTCACTTGGGCATCATCATGGTGGTGAACATGGAAATCGGCATGATCACACCGCCTGTCGGGCTCAATTTATTCGTCACCGCAGGGGTGGCAAAAATGTCGATGATGAATGTGGTCAAAGCCGCATTGCCTTGGGTGGCGGTGATGTTCCTCTTCCTCATTATTGTCACGTACGTTCCTTGGGTATCGACTTGGCTACCAACCACACTGATGGGGCCGGAGATCATTACCAAGTAACGTTTTTCCTCTGAGCCACCCACTAGTAGGCGTGGGTGGCTTGGTCTTTCGGCCTCGGTGCGAAGCATCATGACTTGTAGTTTTCTTTATCTAAACCATAGCGCTGCATTTTGTCATACAGGGTTTTTCTCGCCACTTGCAGCTTATCCATCGTCTCTTTGATGCTGCCACCACATTCCATCAGCGTCTGCTCGATGACGCTTTTTTCAAACTCGGCCACTTGGTCAGAGAGCGCATAATGCACTGTTGTGCTTGCGGGTGTCTCGCCGAGCTGCGCCAACTTGCCAAGCAAGATGTATCGCTCAGCCGCATTGCGCAGTTCTCGCACATTGCCTGGCCAATTGTGAGCTAACAGCTGCTGTAAATCGCTGGCAGAGAGCGCAGGGACGGTTTTTGCGTAACGAGCCGCCGCCACCAGTAAAAAGTGGTGAAAGAGGGCGGCGATGTCTTCTTTTCGTTCCCGAAGAGGCGGCAAGTTGAGGGTCACCACATTGAGACGATAGTAGAGATCCTGACGAAACTCACCGCTGGCTGCCGCTTGTTTGAGGTCAACCTTAGTGGCGGCAATAATGCGCACATCCAAAGGCAGCAACTGATTGGACCCGACGCGTTCAATCACGCGCTCTTGCAACACTCGCAACAAGCGGATTTGTGCTTGCATTGGCATCGATTCAATTTCATCGAGAAACAGCGTTCCCCCCTGAGCAAATTCGAATTTCCCAATGCGTTGACTGTCTGCGCCAGTGAACGCGCCTTTTTCGTGGCCATATAGTTCACTTTCAATCAGGTTCTCAGGGATAGCCCCGCAATTGAGGGCGACAAAATTTTTCTCACGACGAGCACTTTGTTCATGAATAGAACGGGCAATCAACTCTTTGCCAGTGCCAGTTTCGCCAAACAGCAGAATATCGGCTTGGGTGTCAGCGATGTGACTGATGGTTGCTCTTAATTCTTGGATGGAGGGCGTTTCACCAATGATTCTCGGCCCAAGGGTTTTGCTCGCTTTAAGCGATTGTCGCAGAAGCTGGTTTTCATTGGTTAATTGACGTTTTTCAATCGCTCGTTTAACGGTTTCGACCAAGTGTTCCGGGGAAAAGGGCTTTTCAATAAAATCGTAGGCGCCACTGTGCAGGGCTTTCACCGCCATCGAGATGTCGCCATGACCGGTGATCATAATGACGGGCAGCTCTTTATCTCTGTGAATCAAGGTATTGAGTAAATCCATTCCTGAGATCCCAGGCAAGCAGATGTCGGTGATCACTACGCCGGGTGCCTGCTGCTCTTTCATCGCCAGTAACGCGCTTTCTGCATCGGCGAAAAAACGAGTGTCAATGTCAGCAAGTTCAAAACTCTGCTCAATGGCGAGCCTTAAATCGGATTCGTCGTCAATAAAATAAACCAAGCACATATCAGACCTCGCTTGTTGTGGTAGGCAGTGAGACGGTGAATCGAGCGCCACCTAATGGACTGTGGTTGACCATCAGCTTCCCTTTCATACCAGTAAGGATTTGTTGTGAGATGGAAAGACCGAGCCCTAAGCCATTTTTCTTGGTGGTATGGAAAGGCTCACACAGTTGTTGAAATTGCGCAGGCTCAATCCCCGGCCCATTATCATCAATGTGGATGTTGACGTTTTGAGAAGAGTCTATCTCCACCACTAGGTTCAGACGTTTTTCTTCGCACCCTTCCATCGCTTCAATCGCATTCGTGATGAGATTGATGAGAACCTGTTCAAGCTGAATCACGTTAATAACAACCAATATTTCTTGTTCGGGATAGTGCGTATTCAGCTGAACCCGAGCCGATTTTAGAGCGGGTTTCATCAGTTCGTTGGCTGATATTAAAATCGGAATCAGTTTTGCTTCGACCAGTTCATCACCGTTGGATTTTCGTGCGAAAGAGCGCAGTTGTTGGCTAATCTTTGCCATTCTTTCGGTCAAAGCGGAAATGCGACTGAGATTCTCATCGACCCGAAGGTACTTCTCTTTTTCTAAAAAGAGTCTTCCGTTATCGGCAAAACTGCGAATAGCCGCCAATGGATTGTTGAGCTCGTGGCTGATACTCGCCGACATCTGTCCAAGCACGGCCAGTTTTGCTGCTTGGATTAACTCATCTTGGGTAAGCCGCAATGCTTGTTCGGTCTTGGTTCGTTGAGCGATCTCCGCTTGCAGTTCGGCGGTACGCTCCATGACTTGAAACTCAAGCTTTTGTTTTGCTTCTTGCTGCAGCTGCTCAATCTGTTTGTGCTTTTGCTGACGATGGTAATAGAGTTGGCCGAGTAGGAAAATAACCGCAAATACCAAGGTTTCGACCAAAAGTAAGCTGAAGGTGGTAAAAACCAAGTTGTGTTTTGCAGAAAGTACCCGAATGGTGAGGTCCAAATTGCGAAGTGGGAGCGAAGAAACAATCATGGTTCCGGCACTATAAGGGCTGCCTTGTTTGATCTCGCTTTGTGGTGAGTGTAAGTCACCGACAAAATTGAGCGAATCAATGGTTCGGTCTAAATATTGTTGGGAATTACGAATTTGTTGAAGCTGCTGCTCAGTTTTTGGGGTTAGGCTTTTAAACAGCCAAGAGGGTTCACTCGACATAAATACGATCTGATTTTCATCGTTAGCGACAAAAATGCTGCGTTTTTCCTGCCAGTTATCCTCAATCGATATTAGGTCCATCTTGACCACAACCACGCCAATAATGGCCCCAGCGTAAGTGACGGGGAAAGAGTAGTAATATCCGCGTTGCCCTGATGTGGATCCAAGGGCGAAGTACTGGCTGCGTTTACCGATGATCGCCTGTTTAAAATAAGGTCGAAAAGCAAAGTTCCTACCCACAAATGAGCGATCAATATTCCAGTTGCTTGCGGCAATGGTATTTCCGTATTCGTCAATAAGGTAAGTGTCTGCCGCTTGAATGATCTGATTAACCTCTTCGAGGTAACGATTGGTAATATCAATTTGCGCACTGTTTTGAGGGTGCAACAGCGCTTCTATCAGCGGTGCATCTTTGGCGATGAGCTGAGGGATATGGGCAAACTTGTCGAGTTTATTTTGAATGTGGCTGGCAAATCGTTCTAGCTGCGACCGGTGTTGTTGGGTCAACGATTGATAGCTCTTGTTCCAAATAAAATGACCGCTCACGGCCATACAAATGAAATAGAAGACAATAAACAGCAACACAATACGAGTGCGTTGAGACATCCCATTTCTCCTAGCTAGCAAGTGCAAACCCAAACAACACAAACATTGAAGCGGTGGTGATTCAAACATCACGGGCTCAATGATGTTATCGGTTTGTAGGAAAGAGTGGCGAAAAAGATCTCAACTCTGTGGGGCAAAACAAGAGCAAGATCTCTTTTTACGCTTTTCAATAAAAAAAGCTGTCGATTCTCTTGAAAAACTCGTTATTGTCCCAATCTTAGTTGCTAACCGCCAAATTGCGACATGAATTCGAGATTTTAGGACAGACATTGCGCACATAGTGGTGATCGGCTCGACAGGGTTAGATCAGATCGTTAGAATGTCGCGTCTGAAATTTTGTCCTGAGACTAATAGGAGATACCTTTGGTGTTAGCCGAAGATATCACTGATTAGTCTGGTTTCACTTTGAAACCAAAACTCGATTTTAAAATAGGTGTTCGTTAAGAACACAGACAAGGATGCAGCCGTATTCGTTTGCTCTGGCACTCGTTAGGCTCATATGCTCAGTGAAACTGAGCCATTTTTGAGGTTTATATATAATGCAAGTTACTGTTGAAACGCTAGAGGGCCTAGAGCGCCGTCTGAATATTACTGTTCCTGCTGCTAACATCGAAGATGCAGTTACAGCTGAACTACGCAACATCGCTAAAAACCGTCGTTTCGATGGTTTCCGTAAAGGCAAAGTGCCAATGAAGATGGTTGCGAAAATGTACGGCAAAGCAGTACGTCAAGACATCCTAGGTGAAGTGATGCAACGCCACTTCATCGAAGCGATCATCAAAGAGAAGATCAACCCAGCGGGCGCGCCAACGTTTGCTCCTGTGGAAAACAAAGAAGGCACGGATCTAGTATTCAACGCAACTTTCGAAGTTTACCCAGAAGTTGAACTAAAAGGTCTAGAAAACATCACTGTTGAAAAACCAGCAGTTGAAGTGAAAGACGCTGACGTTGAAGAGATGATCGAAACTCTACGTAAGCAACAAGCGACTTGGGCTGAAGTTGAAGAAGCAGCTGAAGCTGGTAAGCGCGTAAGCATCGATTTCGTAGGTTCTATCGACGGTGAAGAGTTTGAAGGCGGTAAAGCTGAGAACTTCCCACTAGAAATGGGCGCAGGCCGTATGATCCCTGGCTTCGAAGACGGTATCGAAGGCAAAACTAAGGGCATGGAATTCGAAATCGACGTAACATTCCCAGAAGATTACCACGCTGAAAACCTAAAAGGTAAAGCTGCGAAATTCGCTATCAAAGTGAACAAAGTGGAAGCACGTCAACTACCTGAACTTAACGACGAATTCGTTGCTAAATTTGGCGTAGCAGAAGGCGGTATCGACGCACTTAAAGCGGAAGTTCGCAAGAACATGGAGCGTGAGCTTAAGCAAGCGGTTAAAAACCGTATCAAAGAGCAAGCGATCGACGGTCTTGTAAAAGAGAACGAAATCGACGTGCCTGCTGCGCTTATCGACCAAGAAATCAATGTTCTACGTCAGCAAGCAGCACAACGCTTCGGTGGTAACGTTGAAGCAGCAATGCAGCTTCCTCGTGAACTGTTTGAAGAGCAAGCGAAACGCCGCGTAGTTGTTGGTCTACTTCTAGGTGAAGTGATCAAAGCTCACGAGCTAAAAGTTGATGAAGAGAAAGTGAAAGCTATCATCACTGAAATGGCGACTGCTTACGAAGATCCAACAGAAGTTGTGACTTACTACGAGCAAAACGAACAGCTAATGAACAACATGCGTAACGTTGCTCTAGAAGAACAAGCTATCGACGCGATCATTGCTAAAGCTCAGGTTTCTGAAAAAGAAGTTAGCTTCAACGAGCTAATGAACCAACCAGCTTAATAAGCAATATCTTGCGTAGAAGGTTGACTAAACGTTAACTATTCTGCTAACAATGGTCCGTATGATATTTATCATCCGGGCCATTTATTTTAGGGACATAAGAATATGAGCTACCAAGAAAAAAATGCAATGTCGCCAATTATCGACGCACTAGTACCAATGGTGGTTGAACAAACTTCCCGTGGTGAACGTTCTTACGATATTTATTCGCGTTTGCTTAAAGAGCGAGTGATTTTCCTAACGGGTCAAGTTGAAGACCACATGGCAAACCTTGTCGTGGCTCAGCTACTTTTCCTAGAATCTGAGAATCCAGACAAAGATATTTTCTTATATATCAACTCACCAGGTGGCAGCGTGACAGCAGGTATGTCAATCTATGACACCATGCAGTTCATCAAACCAAACGTGAGTACGGTGTGTATGGGTCAAGCATGTTCAATGGGTGCGTTCCTATTGGCAGGAGGTGCGCCAGGCAAGCGTTATGTTTTGCCGAACTCACGTGTGATGATTCACCAGCCATTAGGTGGCTTCCAAGGCCAAGCTTCCGACATTCAAATTCATGCTCAGGAAATTCTTACTATCAAGACAAAACTGAACAAGTTGTTGGCGGAGCACACTGGCCAACCATTGGAAGTGATTGAGCGTGATACTGATCGCGATAACTTTATGTCGGCAGATCAGGCTGTAGAATACGGTTTGGTGGACGCAGTTTTGACTCATCGCAATGCTTAATTAGCCTGCGCAAACTGATTCAAATTGTTATACACTCAAACATAAAGAGTAAAGGCTAAGAGGTTAGCGAATGACAGACAAAAGCAAAGAGAGTGGTAGCGGTAAGTTGCTTTACTGCTCTTTCTGCGGCAAAAGCCAGCACGAAGTTCGCAAGCTAATCGCTGGTCCATCCGTTTACATCTGTGATGAATGTGTCGACTTATGCAACGACATCATCCGTGAAGAGATCAAAGATGTGCTACCAAAACGTGAATCTGAAGCGTTGCCAACGCCTCGTGAGATTCGTGCACATCTTGATGACTATGTAATCGGTCAAGACCATGCGAAGAAAGTGCTCGCGGTTGCGGTATATAACCACTACAAGCGTTTACGTAATGGTGATACAACCAGCGATGGTGTTGAACTTGGTAAGAGTAATATCTTGCTGATTGGTCCAACTGGTAGCGGTAAAACGTTATTGGCTGAAACCTTGGCACGTTTTCTTGACGTACCCTTCACCATGGCAGACGCAACCACGCTGACAGAAGCGGGTTATGTGGGCGAAGATGTTGAAAACATCATTCAAAAACTGCTGCAAAAATGTGATTACGACGTAGCGAAAGCAGAGCGTGGTATTGTGTATATCGATGAAATCGACAAGATTTCTCGTAAAGCAGAAAACCCCTCTATTACTCGTGACGTTTCTGGTGAAGGCGTTCAGCAAGCGCTGCTTAAACTGGTTGAAGGTACGATTGCTTCAGTGCCACCTCAAGGTGGTCGTAAGCATCCTCAGCAAGAGTTTTTGCAAGTGGATACGTCAAAGATCCTCTTTATCTGTGGTGGTGCGTTTGCCGGCCTAGATAAAGTGATCGAACAACGTGTAGCAACAGGTACCGGCATTGGTTTTGGCGCGGAAGTCCGCTCTAAAGACGAAAGCAAAACAGTGGGCGAGCTGTTCACTCAGGTAGAACCAGAAGATCTTGTGAAATATGGTTTGATTCCTGAGTTTATCGGTCGTCTACCAGTGACCGCTTCGTTGACCGAGTTGGACGAAGAAGCATTAATTCAGATTCTTTGCCAACCGAAAAACGCGCTAACGAAGCAATATGCAGCACTGTTTGAACTGGAAGGTGCGGATCTTGAGTTCAGAGAAGATGCGCTAAAAGCGATCGCGAAAAAAGCGATGGAGCGTAAAACAGGTGCTCGTGGCTTGCGTTCGATTTTGGAAGGCGTACTACTAGAAACCATGTATGAACTGCCATCGATGGACGACGTGAGCAAAGTTGTCATTGATGAATCGGTGATTAATGGTGAATCAGAGCCGCTTTTGATTTACACCAACAGCGACAGTCAAGCAGCTTGCGCTGAGTAAATTTTATGATGGCAATGAAAGGAGGTAAGGAATTACCTCCTTTTTTATTTTCTTTTATTGAATCCAAATAATTAGCCCCCATATACTGCTCATAATAGTAAGTGGAAGAGAGAATTATATGAACTTGGAACGTTCCGAGCGTATCGAGATCCCCGTACTACCTCTACGAGATGTGGTGGTTTACCCACATATGGTTATTCCGTTGTTTGTTGGCCGTGAAAAGTCGATCAGTTGCTTAGAATCGGCAATGGAGGCTAACAAGCAAGTGTTGCTTGTCGCGCAAAAACAAGCAGATACAGATGAACCCACAGTCAACGACTTGTTTGAAGTAGGCACGGTAGCCACGATTCTGCAATTGCTTAAACTGCCAGATGGTACGGTGAAAGTACTGGTTGAAGGTCAACAGCGCGCCAAAATTACCCAATTTAAAGAGAGTGACTTCTTTTTAGCGGAAGCGGAGTTTATCGTCACTCCTGAGCTGGATGAACGCGAGCAAGAAGTGATTGTTCGTAGCGCCATTAGCCAATTCGAAGGCTTCATCAAACTCAATAAGAAGATCCCACCAGAAGTGCTGACTTCCCTTGGTGGTATTGATGAAGCGGCACGCCTTGCAGATACCATTGCTGCCCATATGCCACTGAAGTTAGCGGATAAGCAGCAAGTCCTTGAAACTGTAGATATTACCGAGCGTCTAGAGTTCCTAATGGGACAAATGGAATCAGAAATTGACATTCTGCAGGTTGAAAAGCGTATCCGTAATCGCGTTAAAAAGCAGATGGAAAAATCTCAGCGCGAGTACTATCTGAATGAGCAAATGAAAGCGATTCAGAAAGAGCTTGGCGAATCTGAAGATGGCGTAGACGAGTTTGAAGCGCTCAAACAAAAGATTGATTCGGCTAAAATGCCGAAAGAAGCGCGAGAAAAAACCGAACAAGAACTGCAAAAGCTGAAGATGATGTCACCGATGTCAGCGGAAGCGACAGTCGTGCGCAGCTACATTGATTGGATGGTCAATGTACCTTGGCACAAGCGTTCAAAAGTGAAAAAGGACCTCGCAAAAGCGGAAGAGATCCTTAACGAAGATCACTATGGTTTGGAACGTGTCAAAGACCGCATTCTTGAATACTTGGCGGTGCAAAATCGTATCAACAAGCTAAAAGGCCCGATCCTGTGCCTTGTTGGACCTCCGGGTGTTGGTAAAACCTCATTAGGTCGTTCAATTGCCGCAGCAACAGGTCGTCAATATGTGCGTATGGCGCTTGGTGGCGTACGTGATGAAGCCGAGATCCGTGGTCATCGCCGCACTTACATCGGTTCATTACCTGGTAAGTTGATCCAAAAAATGGCCAAAGTTGGCGTGAAGAACCCACTATTTTTGTTAGATGAAATCGACAAAATGTCATCTGACATGCGTGGTGATCCTGCGTCTGCATTACTTGAAGTGCTGGACCCAGAACAGAACAACTCGTTCAACGATCACTACTTAGAAGTGGATTACGATCTGTCTGATGTGATGTTTGTTGCAACGTCTAACTCAATGAACATTCCTGGACCTCTATTGGATCGTATGGAAGTGATCCGTCTTTCTGGTTACACAGAAGATGAAAAGCTCAATATTGCTAAACGTCACCTTGTGGCGAAGCAGGTAGAGCGTAATGGTCTAAAACCACATGAAATCGTTATTGAAGATTCTGCCATCACGGGCATCATCCGCTTCTACACACGTGAAGCAGGTGTACGTAGCCTTGAGCGTGAGATTTCGAAAATCTGTCGTAAAGCAGTGAAGAACATTCTGCTGAAGCCAGAGCTTAAGTCAGTGACGGTTAACATCGAAAACTTGAAAGAGTATCTAGGTGTTCAACGTTTTGACTATGGTAAAGCGGATGACAGCAACCGAGTAGGTCAAGTGACAGGTCTTGCGTGGACGGAAGTCGGTGGCGATTTGCTGACGATTGAGACTGAGGCGATGCCGGGTAAAGGTAAACTGACCCAAACTGGCTCACTGGGTGACGTGATGCAGGAGTCGATTCAAGCGGCCATGACGGTTGTACGTTCTCGTGCAGAAAAGCTGGGCATCAATTCTGACTTCTATGAGAAGAAAGACATCCATGTCCATGTGCCTGAAGGGGCAACACCAAAAGATGGCCCAAGTGCCGGTATTGCGATGTGCACGGCGTTAGTCTCTAGCTTAACGGGTAATCCTGTCAAAGCAGAGGTCGCCATGACAGGTGAAATCACACTACGTGGTGAAGTGTTACCAATCGGCGGTCTAAAAGAGAAGTTGTTGGCTGCACATCGTGGTGGTATCACGACGGTACTTATTCCGAAGGACAATGAGCGTGACCTAGAAGAAATTCCAGACAACGTTATCGCTGATTTGAAAGTCATTCCAGTTCAATGGATTGATGAAGTTTTGAAAGTTGCACTTGAGCGAGACCCGACTGGGGTAGAGTTTGACGCTAAAAAATAGTGATGTGTAGCAAAAATAAGTAAAAGTTTACGCTGATAGGTTCGAAAAGGCTTGTCAGCGTTTTTTTTGGGCGCTAAGTTAGAGCTCGATGGCTGCCAGCCCTTTTAAGATAAGGCTTGGCGCTAATTTTTAGTATTAATGGAACGAAAGTCATCTAAAAAAATAATCACAGATGGCACAAAGGGGAATGACAGTGAACAAAACTCAACTAGTAGAATCAATCGCTGCAAAAGCGGACATTTCTAAGGCGTCAGCTGGTCGTGCACTTGATGCATTGATTGAAGCCGTGAGCGATACTCTTCAGTCTGGTGACCAAGTTGCTCTAGTTGGTTTCGGTACTTTCAGCGTGCGCACTCGCGCAGCTCGTACAGGCCGTAACCCTAAGACTGGTGAAGAGATCCAAATCGCAGAAGCGAAAGTACCATCTTTCAAAGCAGGTAAAGCTCTTAAAGACGCTTGTAACTAATCGCAATAGCGTGAATTTTGTTCAATCAAACCCGTTTGAACACGATTTTGCGATGTGAAAGCCGAACTTTTTTAAATTATGCGCATCCTACTGATGCGCATTTCTTTTTTCTGGTATTATCGCGTGATTACATTTCAAGAGAAGCATTGGCTTCATGAGTGGAGAGCAGTTTAGTTATGATGGATCGATTGCGCGAAGGCGTGAATAGCATCGCGGTTAAAATTATCCTAGGATTGATCATCCTATCGTTTGTTTTTGCTGGTGTTGGTAGCTATATCGTGGGTGGTAGTAGCAACACAGCTGCCAAAGTTGGCAATATGGAAATTGGTCGTGGTGAGTTTGAAATGGCTTACCAAAACGAGCGTAATCGTATGCAGTCGCAACTAGGAGATTACTTTTCTCAACTCCTTGCTGACCCTGCTTACGTAGAGTCTTTCCGTAAATCTGTTCTTGACCAAATGATCAACGATGTTTTGTTGGATCAGCATGCAGAGTCATTAGGTTTGCGTATTAGTGACGCGCAAGTAAGAACCTTGATTCTTGCGATGCCAGAGTTCCAGCAAGATGGCAAGTTCAATCAAGATATCTACCAAGCAACATTGCGTCGAGCAGGATATTCTCCAGATTCGTTTGCGGAATATATGCGCCGTCAGCTAATTCGCTCTCAACTCTTAGATGCATTGCAGACCAGCGAGTTCATACTACCTGGCGAAGTAGATTCAGAAGGCAAACTATTTACGCAAACCCGCGATGTACGTTCAATCGTCCTGAATATCGATGAGTTCGCGGACAAGGCTGAGCTCAACGAAGAAGACATTCAGCAGTATTACGATGCGAACAAGGCTCGTTTTACTCGCCCAGAGCAGGTGAAAGTCTCTTACATTGAACTGGCTGCAGAATCTCTGAAAAAACAAGTTGCGGTCTCTGATGAAGAAGTGAAACAGTATTACCAAGAGCATCTGGATAAATACTCTTCAGAAGAGCAGCGTCGAGTGGCTCATATCCTCATTGAGGGTGATGACCAAGTTAAAGCGCAAGCGATTTTAGACGAGTTGAACGCCGGTGCGGATTTCGCGGCACTAGCTCAAGAGAAATCAGACGATTTTGGCAGTGCTGATAACGGTGGTGAACTGGGTTGGGTTGAACGTGATGTGATGGATCCTGCGTTTGAAGAAGCGGCGTTTGCGCTAAAAAATGTTGGTGATGTAACAGGCTTGGTGAAGTCTGACTTCGGCTACCACATCATCAAACTCGAAGAGCTAAAAGAACCTGTTGTGAAACCGTTCGATGCAGTGTCGGCTCAAATTAAGCAAGAAATGGTGGATCAAAAAGCGATCGACATGTTCTATGACTTACAAAGTGAGCTAGAGAAAGTGGCGTTTGAGTATCCTGACTCACTTGATCAAGCTTCAAAAGTCATTGGTCAAGAAGTGAAGCATACAGACTTTATTTCTCAAGTCGATGCACCTGAATTATTGCGTACACCAGCGGTAGCACAAGCGATTGTGAGCCCAGAAGTGAAGCTTGATGGATTGAACTCGGAAGCGATTGAAGTTGCACCAGAGCACATCATCGTCGTTCGCGTAGATGACGCTCGTGATGAAACCGTGCTTCCTTTGGTCGAGGTTCAGGCTCAAGTGGCTGCCGAGTTATCTCGCGTAAAAGGTGAGCAACAGGCGCTTGAAACGGCGACTGAAGTGGTTAAAGCTCTGCAAAACGGCAACAATGCAATCTTGGTAGAAAAAGGCTTATCATTTGGCGATCTTGAGAAGATTGACCGTCGTTCACCGCTTGCTCAAACCGTCTTTGCGATGGCGAAACCTGAGCAGGGTGCAGCGGTTTACGCTCAAAGCAAAGACATGGTGGGCAATATCGTAGTTGTCGCGCTAGAGAACGTTGAAGAGAGCCTAGAACCGACACTCGCTTCACAGATCTCAGTACAGCTGCAACGTGTTTCTGCCCAACGTGACCTAAGTGCGGTGGTGTCAGTTCTTCGTGCTAATACCGATATTGAGTACTTTGTTGTGAGTAACTAATCAATTCAATATGAAATTGATATGTCACGTTAAACAGGCCGCATCAGCGGCCTGTTTTATTTTTGTAAGTGCTCGCTTTTTAGCCTTGGTTGTCTTAGGTATAAATCCTTGAACACATCACAAGGAAACGACTATGAAACGTGTAATAACTCTTTTCGTCCTGGTTTTGGCTTTTGCCTGCCCATCGGTAGCACTGGCTGAGGGAACATCGAAATCGGCTGAACAATATGAAGGTATCGAAATCACGGTGAACATCAATACTGCAAGTGCAGAAGAGATAGCCACTATGCTAAAAGGTATTGGTGTCAAAAAAGCGCAGCAGATCGTCGAGTATCGCGAGGCAAATGGACCGTTCAAAGCGATTGATGAGCTGGCGTTGGTCAAAGGAATTGGCAAGTCGACGATTGAGAAGAATCACTCGCGAATTAAGTTGTAGAGACGCTCATTTACCCCAAGACGAGCCGTTGTAGCGTAATATACGTGAGCTCGGTATCAATGAACAAAGCTGACTCTGTCAGCTTTGTTCATTTTATGGCTTTCCACTTTAGCGCGACGAGCTGGTAGAGCGGGCTGAATATTGCCAGTAGCAGTCCTGCGATCATGCCACTAAGGTGTGCTTCGATGGCGACTCTCGCACCGATCAACTCGCTGGTACTGCTTGATGCACCCATCCAATGTTCCCAAGCGACTTTTCCTATCACGCCCACAACTAGGAGCCAACTGCTCCTTCGGCCATTCACTGCTTCCGTTAGTGCGAAGTAAGCGAATAAACCGTGTAATGTTCCAGAAAGGCCAAGATAAATCTGCATGTCAGTTGAGAGATTTGCGAGACCAACAAGGATGCTGACGGCGATTAGCAGCAACAATACTATGTTCCAAGCGGGTTTGAATAAGTGGGTAATGACCCAAAGCCCGGCGAGGTTCATTAATAGGTGAGGGTAGTTGGTGTGCGTAAAGTTTCCTGATAGGATCCGCCACCATTCTCCCTCATTTATGGCTTGTCGATGCCACTCCGTCCACTCAGACAGAAGTGGCTGTTGGAGCAGCAAGCAAATGACACTGGTTATTGTCAGGACTAGCGTAAGGTTCACATTATGTCTCGATATTGTTCTCAATGTGGTAAAGCGAAAAAAGCGTGTATTTGTCAGTGGATAGAATCTCTTGCCTCAGATGTGGAACTTATCATTCTACAGCATCCGAGTGAAGAGCTGAGACCGCTTGGTACCGCGAGAATTCTCGATTTGTCGCTGGAGAGCTGCCAGCTGTTAATCGGTGAAGATTTTTCCACGCATTCACTACTTAACCAACTGCTTGCGGATGATCGTTATCAACACTGGTTGTTGTTTCCTAGTGAGCAGGCAGTAGAGGTTGAAGAAGTGGCGCGTTCACTAACGGCGAACGGCAAAGTTCCACGGATCATTTTACTTGATGGAACATGGAAGAAAGCGTACAAAATGTGGCAAGTTTCTGAGAACTTACAAGGTTTGCCCTGCGTGAAGTTGCCCCAGGGGTTGAGTGGCAATTATCGGATTCGTAAGTCTCCGAGTGAGAATGCCCTATCCACAGTCGAAGCCGGCTTTCATATTCTGCGCTATCTGCAGCCTCAGGGTGACTTCAGCGCTTTAATTACGGCATTCGACAAAATGATTGAATTTCAAATTGCACAAATGCCGCCAGGTGTGTTTGAACAGAATTATCTCGACAAATCCTAGTGGTGTGACGAGAAAAGTTGTTGATGTAAACGCTGTGCATGGCCATCGGTCATTGAAGAAATGTAATCGGCGATGACACGCATTTTGGATGTTTCATCGCTGACCGCTTCCCATGTTGCACGCGTGGTTATGGGCAATAGTCGTTGTGGATCTGCACTGAGCGCTTCAAACAAATCCATAATGATCTGTTGTCCCTTATACTCGACAATTTGAACCTGAGGAATTTGAATCACATACTGGCTGACAAAGTGCTTCAAAATCGACAGTGCTTTCTCCATGCCGATATCGAGATAGGCATTAAAGGCCAACAGTGGACTTTCAAATTCACCGTCGACGGGCTTAACGTCGATGCTGGTGAGTAGTGCGTTAACCATGCCGCCAATGGCATCTTTGCGTTGATGATGCTGGCCACTAAATAACATCTCGCCAATGGAACTAATGTGTTTTTCAAACCATGGGTCACCACAATCGGCTAACTGACTCGCTGCACCTTCTTGCCATTGGCTACGTGTGACGAGTCCAAGCACAATGGCATCTTCAAGATCATGCACGCCATAAGCAATATCATCAGCCAGCTCCATAATCGAACAATCGAGCGATTTATAACGCGTTTTTCGATGAGATAAGGCGTCGTGGGGGCAATCCCGCATTGCGTTCAGCTGTTGTTTATCGGTTTCACTTAATGGTGCTAGTACCCAGTCAAATAGGGCTTTATCGCAATCATAAATGCCTTTTGCGGGGCTCCACTGCTTGGCTTTGATTTGACGTTGATGGACCGCTGCTGCAGGTTGCTGAGGTGCTCGAGTTTGGCTGATCAGGGCGGGGTATTTGATTAAACCCAGCAGCGTTCTTCTCGATAAGTTCATCCCGAAATGTTCAGTGTAAGGCTCTAATTGCGTCACGATACGAAACGTTTGAGCGTTGCCTTCAAAGCCGCCATGGTTGCGCATCATATAATTGAGCGCAATTTCACCGCCATGGCCATAAGGTGGATGGCCGATATCATGTGCTAGGCATAGTGCATCAATGAGGCTATCACTCGGCAATAGATCGCGAAAAATAGGCTGTTTTTTCTTTATTTGAGCGACGATACCTGTGCCGAGCTGCGCAGCTTCTAGAGAGTGCGTCAAACGTGTGCGATGGAAGTCCTCTAAGCTATTGCCATGCACTTGCGTTTTAGCTTGCAGACGGCGAAAAGCCGCGGAATGAAGAATTCGTGCTCGATCGCGTTGAAAAGGGCTGCGATGATCATCACGACGAATCTTATGTTCGTCATCATGGCGTTCAAGCCACTGAGGGCTAATGGTTAATGACACAATACTTCTCCAAAGTCGTTAACTGATTTCGTCCAACGAGAGCTCAAAACTGGGGGCAAAGGTATGGAGAAAATACTCCATTTCTGGTGTTTTTCGCTCAGCCAAAGTGATGTCGAGGCGTTTTTTGGCCAGTGCAAACTCGTGGTTGCCTGCACTGAGCTCTTCGAGACATTTCAAGTAGGCGCAAATAGAGTCTGCCTGTTTAACCAATTGCGCTTCTTCTTCCGACGTCTGTTGGGAAATGACAAACGGTCGAAAATCTTCTTGAAATTCTTCTGGCAGCATGGAGAGCAGTTTTTGCTCGGCAGCGGCTTCGATTTTTTTGTATTCCTTGGCAATGTCTGGGTTGTAGTATTTTACTGGAGTAGGGAGATCTCCCGTGAGTACTTCACTGCTATCGTGGTACATCGCTAAAACAGCGACACGTTCAGGATTGATATTGCCAGCAAATTTTTTGTTCTTGATCAGTGCTAGAGCATGAGCTACGAAGGCGACTTGCAAACTATGCTCGGAGACGTTTTCGCTAGAGACCGAACGCATCAGCGGCCAGCGTTGAATTAGCTTCATACGAGCCAAATGAGCGAAAAAATGGCTTTCTTGCACGATAGTCACCTCAAAACGCAGTTAGAAAAAAGGTGTTCCAATAGGAACACCTTTAAGCATATGAAAGTTTTACACTAATTACTACTGACGATAACTGTGTAAGAAGCGTTCAAAGCGCCCAATCGCGGTTTCGAGATCTTCGATGTGTGGTAGAGTGACAATGCGGAAGTGATCTGGTTTTGGCCAGTTAAAGCCAGTGCCTTGTACAAGGAGCACTTTTTCTTGAACCAGAAAATCGTAAACCATCTTTTGGTCATCTTTAATGTTGTATTTTTTCGCGTCGATCTTAGGGAAAAGATACATTGCGCCTTTCGGTTTCACACATGAAACGCCAGGGACTTGGTTGATCAGCTCCCAAGCGCGATCACGTTGCTCCAATAAACGACCGCCAGGTAAGATCAATTCATTGATGCTCTGATAGCCCCCCAAGGCAGTTTGAATCGCGTGTTGCATTGGTACGTTAGCGCACAGGCGCATCGAAGCCAGCATGTCCAAACCGTTAACATAGCCTTGCGCTAAATGTTTTGGTCCGGTCATAAACATCCAACCACCGCGGAAACCACAAACACGATAGGCTTTTGAGAGGCCATTAAAGGTCATCACCAGCACATCATCCGTTAAGGTCGCGACTGAGGTGTGAACCGCTCCGTCGTACAACACCTTGTCGTAGATTTCATCGGCGAAAATCATCAGCTTGTGTTGACGCGCGATCTCGATCACTTCCAGTAGAAAATCGCGGCTGTAGACGGCACCCGTTGGGTTGTTTGGGTTGATAAGCACAATACCACGAGTTTTGGGCGTGATCTTCTTGCGCATGTCGTCAAGGTCAGGATACCAGTCTGCTTGTTCGTCACATAAATAATGTACTGCCTTACCACCAGAAAGTGCGACGGCAGCTGTCCATAGTGGATAGTCTGGTGCTGGGACCAGCATCTCGTCACCGTTGTTAAGCAATGCTTGCATGGCCATTACGATCAGTTCAGAAACACCGTTACCAATGTAAACGTCTTCCACATCGAGAGAGCGAATCCCTTTGCGCTGATAATGCTGAACAACGGCCTTACGCGCTGAATAGATGCCTTTAGAATCACAGTAACCTTGCGACGTAGGCAGGTTGCGAATCACATCGACCAAAATTTCATCAGGGGCGTCAAAGCCAAATGGGGCGGGGTTTCCAATATTTAGCTTAAGGATTTTATGCCCCTCTTCCTCCATGCGCTTAGCATGTTTGAGTACCGGCCCCCTGATGTCATAGCAGACATTGTCGAGTTTTGACGACATCCCAATATTTTGCATTGTACAATTCCTGAAAATTTGTAAATTTCTTTATTTAAGGATACTAAATTGACATTTTTTAGAATAAAAATCTACACAAAAGTCAAAATTAGATCTGTGTCGCTATCTTATTGGTGAAACTATTGATGGTAAGGTACGTCTGTTATCACAGGATTCTGCAAAAGATCGCACACAACCTTGATTTGATCTGGGTCTATCAATAGAGTAACCGCAGTTATTCTTTATCCTCTAAATGTTCGAGGTTGTTTTGTCACATTTCCATCAAGCCATAACTACTCTCATTGAACGTGTCAAAAATGCCAAGGATGACGAGACTCGTCTGGTCGAGCTTTTAACTACAAAACCTACATTTGCGTTCATTGACTGGCTTGAAGCCCAGCCGGTTTTTCCCAAATTTTATTGGCAATCACGCGATACCCGAGAAGAAGTTGTTGCATTAGGACAGTTGCACACTTTTGTTGACCCTGGGCCAGCTTACGCCATTTTGTCCCCAGGACAGCGTGTCTGGGGAGGACGATCCTTTGATGGAAGTAGCGAAAAGAACCGTCGCTGTATGCCTTCTTTTTTCTTTTTACCTCAAGTGGAACTGATTCGTTTAGACGACAAATGGTCGCTTGCGGTGAACGTCGCGGGTGATAAGTCTCGAGTTCTTGCCTCTTTAAAGAAGCTAACATCCGACGCCAAGTTGTTAGTGCCACTCACCGCTCATATTCAATGCATCGAGCACATCCCTGAACGAGCGGGGTGGTGTGACTTGGTGAGCAAAGTGCTTGAAGGTATTGAGTCGGACGCATTTAAAAAAGTGGTTCTGGCACGTAAAACAACGGTGCATTTAGACTCTGCGCTGTGCGCGGCGCAGTTGCTTAAGGCAAGTTATCTGCAAAATCACCACAGTTTTCACTTTATGCTGAGTCTCGACAGTAAACACAGTTTCATCGGCTCAACACCAGAGAGACTTTACTTGCGTCAAGGGCAAGAGTTGTATACCGAAGCATTGGCGGGCACCATTGGTCGTGGCCACAACGCTACGCAAGATATGGAACTGGCCAGTTGGCTTTCACAGGATGTCAAAAATCTGAATGAAAACCAGTATGTGGTTGACGATATCGTTGATCGCCTTACACCTCATGCTGCGAGTGTAGAGGTTGAGTCTGAAGCGCGTTTAGTGCGCCTGCGTAAAGTTCAGCATCTGAAGCGCAATATTCATGCTCAGTTGAAGGCGGGAGTCAATGGCGTTCAACTGCTCTCGGCTTTACAACCAACCGCGGCGGTTGCAGGATTGCCTCGTCAAGAGTCCATGCAGTTTATTGTTGACAATGAACCGTTTGCGCGCGGCTGGTACGCAGGTTCTGTGGGTTACATCAGTCATGAAAAAGCGGAGTTTTGTGTCGCTATTCGCAGCGCTTTGATTGTTGATGATTCCCTTCAGCTCTTTGCTGGCGCCGGTATTGTGCCGGGCTCGATTGCAGAACACGAGTGGAGTGAGTTAGATAAAAAGATGTCGACTTTACTCTCCCTCATTTCGGAAAACCCGCCATTAGGAGTGGCTTCATGAGTCACGATCAAGCCGTATTAAATCGGATTTGGTGTGAAACACTGCTTGAGGAGCTCTATCGTCACGGTGTTCGAGATGTGTGTGTTGCGCCGGGTTCGCGTTCCACCCCATTAACCTTAGAGGCCAATGCGCATCCTGATCTCAAACTGCATACACATTTTGACGAAAGAGGGCTCGGTTTTCTGGCGTTGGGTTTAGCGAAAGCCAGTGAACGTCCAGTCGCGGTGGTGGTGACTTCTGGCACTGCTGTCGCAAACTTGTTACCTGCCGTTGCCGAGGCGGGTTTGACGGGAGAGAAACTGGTGCTGCTCACCGCAGACCGACCGATAGAACGTGTGGGATGCGGGGCCAATCAAGCTATCGCACAACAAGGTATTTTTTCGTCACACGTGAGTGGTTCGTTAAACCTCCCAAGCCCAACGTTGCAAACACCTTTGAGCTGGCTACTCACCTCGGTGGATCAATTGATGCAGCAGCAGGTGAGTTCCGGTCACGCTGTGCACATTAATTGTCCGTTCCCTGAGCCACTCTATTCTTCACAGGAGAAATCGATTTACCAATCGTATCTGGATACTGTTGCAGCGTGGAGAATGAACGAAGAAACCTACTGTCAACAAGTGACGATGCCAAGCGCGGTAACAATTGCTGCGCAAGAAGTGGAAAATCGCAAGGGGCTTGTGATTATTGGTAGTGTGCCACGCGATCAAGCTCTACACGCCTATCGATTTGCTCAGTTAATGGGATGGCCAGTGCTCTGTGACCCTCAATCGGGGTTGACATCCTCATGGAGTGGTTTTGATATTTGGCTACAGAATGCCAGCGCGGCGTCATGGTTATCGCAAACCGATTTGGTGGTGCAATTTGGTAGCAGAATCGTTTCCAAACGTTTGAACCATTGGCTAGAGAAACAAATTTCGCCTGAGTGTGACTATTGGTATGTCTCTGAACAACGATATCGCAACAACCAAGCGCATTTGCCTCAGCGACACTATGTTTGTCGAGCTGAGCTTTGGGTTTGCACGCTACTGAGTGATGGGGTCCCGGCATCCTTGTTTTCAGGATGGGGTGATGAGCTAACAAGATTTAGTTCTGGCGTGATGGCTTGTGCAAACGACATTTCGATGCAGTCGCTCTCCGAGTTAGCGATTGCTCACCAACTCGCGAAAATGCTCGGGTCGGCAGACCTGTTTTTGGGCAATAGTCTCTTTGTTCGCTTGGTCGATATGGTGGCCCAGTTGCAGAAAGTTGAGGTTTTTTCCAACCGAGGCGCATCAGGTATCGATGGTTTGTTTGCGACCGCTTGTGGCGTGCAACGTGCGAGGAAAAAGCCAATGCTACTGATGATTGGCGATACCTCTGCGCTCTACGATCTTAATTCTTTAGCACTCTATACGCATTTAACAACACCGGTCGTCATTATTGTTACCAACAACGATGGTGGCGCGATTTTCGATTTGTTACCTGTCCCTGAACAGCAGAAACAAGCGCTTTATCAAATGCCGCATGGATACCAGTTTGAATATGCCGCCAAACAGTTTGGGCTTGCTTACCGGCAACCTGATAGTTGGTCTGCACTGCATTCTATCGTCAATACTCACTTTGAGTCGGGTAGTGGGACACTGTTGGTGGAAGTGATTACGCCGCCAAACCAAGCGTCACAGCACATTAAACAATTGGCTGATCATGTCCGTGCTCTCGTTTAATTATCTGCAAGGCAATGGTGATGACCGTTCGCCCGTGTTGGTATTTCTGCACGGATTATTGGGCAGTGCGGAAGATTGGCGTGCCACGCGATGTTCACTCAAAGCGTATCCAACCCTAACGATTGACCTTGCAGGGCATGGCCAAAGTGTTGGCATTGCCCCAAGTTGTGCTGCGGAGAGTGCAGAGCAAGTGGCGACGGTGATTGAGCAGCAATTGGCCCAACGCCCATGTATTCTCATTGGTTATTCAATGGGAGGCCGAATTGTCATGCAGGGGCTTGTTGAGAACGCCTTTGCCGCACTGAATCTACGCGGAGCTTTGATTGAAGGCGGCAATTTTGGTTTAGTCAGTGAGCAAGAAAAGCAGCAACGCTGGATCAGTGATAGCCATTGGGCGAAGCGATTTCGTGAAGAGCCCATTGAACAGGTATTAGCCGATTGGTATCAGCAAGGGGTATTTTCTTCACTAAACCATGCGCAAAAACAAACCTTGATAGCAAAACGAAGTGCTAATCTTGGTGCGTCAGTCGCGGAGATGCTATTAGCCACTTCTTTGGCGAAGCAACCGAATCTTTTGCCTCAGTTGCAACGCTCTAGCGTGCCTTTGCACTATGTATGCGGCGAAAAAGACACAAAATTTCAAGAACTAGCGAGGCAGAGTGGCTTGTCCTGCTCGATAGTTGACAATGCGGGCCACAATGTCCATCAAGAGCAGCCTAACGCTTTTGCTGACATCGTCCGTGCGTTTATTCATTCGGTTTATCAACGATAAACACATTAGAACAATGGGAACCACCATGGCTAAAACAGTAGGCATCACTGAAGCAGAACTTTACGCACCAGTTCATTGGAATGACTGTAGTGCGCCCTATGAAGATATTCAGTACCACAAGTCGGAAGACGGCATTGCAAAAATCACCATTGCACGGCCTCAAGTGCGTAATGCATTTCGCCCGCAAACCGTCAAAGAAATGATCCAAGCACTGGCGGATGCTCGCTATGACTCTAACGTGGGCGTGATCATTTTGACCGGTCTCGGCGAAGACGCGTTCTGCTCTGGCGGTGACCAAAAGATCCGCGGCGATTACGGCGGCTATAAAGATGACTCTGGTGTTCACCACCTGAATGTTCTTGATTTCCAACGTGATATTCGTACTTGTCCAAAACCTGTAATCGCTTCTGTAGCAGGCTGGGCGGTTGGTGGTGGCCACGTGCTTCATATGATGTGTGACTTAACCATCGCGGCTGAAAACGCGCAATTTGGTCAAACTGGACCAAAAGTGGGCTCGTTTGATGGCGGTTGGGGTGCGTCATACATGGCACGTATTGTCGGACAGAAAAAAGCACGTGAGATTTGGTTCCTATGTCGTTTTTATGACGCTCAAGAAGCGTTGGATATGGGGCTAGTGAACACGGTCGTCCCTGTAGAAGAATTAGAGAAAGAAACCGTACGTTGGTGTCGTGAAGTACTTCAGCACAGCCCGATGGCACTACGTTGCTTGAAAGCGGCATTGAATGCTGACTGCGATGGTCAAGCGGGTCTTCAAGAGCTGGCGGGCAACGCCACAATGATGTTCTATATGACGGATGAAGGACAAGAAGGGCGCAATGCGTTCAACGAAAAACGTCGTCCAGACTTCAATAAGTTTCCACGCAACCCTTAATTTTCTTCCCAATGTGAGAGCGATGCAGAGGCACAGAATCTGCATCGTTTAGGGACTTTTCTTTGCGATTGACGGTCTCATTCATAAAGAGTCTGACTTTCAGTAAAGCAATTTGTCGATGAAGTATTAAGGGACAGCTATGAAATCAGCCAAACTGTACCGCTACACCTTGCCAATGGACAGCGGTGTTGTGCTAAGAGATGAGAAACTGACGGAGCGTGTTGGCTACATTATTGAGCTGAACATGAACGGTCAAAAAGGGTATGGCGAAGTTGCACCATTACCAGGATTTAGCTTAGAGACCATAGAAGAAGCGGGCATTGAAGCGCAAGCTCAGCTTGAGCTGTGGATGAACACCGATCACCCCATCGATTACGACGCCTTGCTGCCTTCCGTTGCGTTCGGTCTTTCTACCGCGATGTATGAGTTGGAAGGGAAGTTGCCTCGCGACGGGCACTATTTGCCCGCGCCACTTTGTACTGGCGATCCCGATGAACTCATTCCGGTATTGAATGCGATGCAAGGTGAGAAAGTCGCCAAAGTCAAAGTGGGTTTGTACGAACCAATTCGTGATGGCATGCTGGTCAACTTGTTCTTGGAAAGCATCCCAGATCTCACACTGCGACTGGATGCCAATCGTGCTTGGACGCCAGAAAAGGCGCAGCAATTTGCCAAGTACATCACCCCCTCTTTGCGTCAGCGAATCGTGTTTATCGAAGAGCCCTGCCAAAAGCCCGGAGATAGCCTCTCTTTTGCTATCAACACCGGGATTGCGATTGCATGGGATGAAACCTTACAACACGCGCTGCACCGACCTGACTTTGCGCTTGACGATCTCACGGGCGTGAAAGCGATCGTCATCAAACCAACGTTGATCGGTTCATTGCCTCGTTGTATTGCGCTGATCAAAAAAGCACACTCTTTGGGCATCAAAGCGGTCATCAGTTCAAGTATCGAATCAAGTTTAGGGCTTACCCAGTTAGCGCGTTTTGCCAAATGGCAGTTGCCTGACGTGACGCCGGGCTTGGACACCATAAGTTTGTTCCAATCGCAGTTAATGGTGGGATGGCCGAAATGCTCGCTGCCGATCGCCCCGTTAGAAGAACAGCAATTGGTGTGGCATTCATAATGGGTGAAACGGCGTTGGTCAGAAAACAACCATTGTGGAAGTGTTGGGCTCAGCAGAGCCCATTTTCTATGGCGCTCAACTCATCGCGTTATCAATTCAACTGGCAACAACTGAACGACGAGATTGAACGTTTAGCGGCGGTTCTTGGTGCGCAAGGGGTGACTCGTGGAGATGTCATCACTCTGCTGGGTAAAAACCATGTTGATATGGTGCTTATCTTGCTCGCTGCGCATCAACTGGGGGCTGTGGTGGCGATCACCATGCCGCAATCAATAGCAATGTTCTCAGCAAAGCTTGATACGCTTTACCGTGAGCAGCAAACGCGTTTTATTTGGCTTGATCCTAACGTTGATGGGCGGACCCGCTCGGCTTGCTCTCACGATCGTCGTAATGTGCTGCTAGAAATCTCACTCGCCTCGGATCATCTTAACTCGGTGTCTAGCAATCACGTTTGCGATTATCGCGCTGATCAACTTGCTACCATCATTTTTACCTCTGGTTCCACGGGCAATCCCAAAGCGGTGGCTCATACTCATCGGCAGCATTTCGCATCAGCACAAGGATTGTTAGAAGAGTTCTGTTTTACTCAGCAGGATACGTGGTTGCTCTCCCTGCCGTTGTATCATGTTTCTGGCATGGCTATTGTTTATCGCTGGTTGTTGGCTGGCGCATGTTTGAAAGTGGGGCATGGCACTTTTTCTGAGGACATTCAAGGGGTGACCCACGCGTCTCTCGTCGCGACTCAGTTGAAGCGCCTGCTTGATGACAACACGCCTTTGCAACTGAGCTATGTTTTGCTGGGGGGGAGCCATGTGGAGCATGCCTTGGTCCGAGCGGCGCAGCGTAAAGGAATAGAGACCTGGCTAGGCTATGGCATGACAGAGGCCGCTTCAACCGTGACCGCCAAGCAGATCGACAGCGTGAGCAACGCTGGGCATCTATTGAAAAATCGAGCACTGCAACTGATTGGTCAGCGCATTTATATCGGTGGTGAAACCTTGGCAGAAGGCTATTTCTTTCAGGGTAGCTTAACGACACTGGTGGATGAGCATGGGTGGTTTGACAGTAAAGATTTAGGCGTGTGGCAAGGTGAGGAGCTAAAGATCATCGGCCGTGCGGACAATCAGTTTATCTCTGGCGGGGAAAACATCCATTGTGAAGAGATTGAAGCGGTGCTAAACGAGATTGAAGGTGTGGAACAGAGTATCGTGGTTCCCATGCCCGATGCGGAATTTGGCTATCGGCCGGTTGCTGTCATTCAAGCGCCATTGCTAGCAAACAGAGCGCAGTATGAGCAACACTTAAAAGAGAGACTGCAAAAGTTTAAGTGGCCAGTCGCCTATTACTTAATGCCTGAGGCGTTACTGAAGGAAGGGATTAAAGTCTCGCGGCAAGCCGTTAAAGTATGGCTGGAAAATCAACTTAGTTGATTTCGACATGAATTAGTCAAAAAGAGAATTTCTCAACCTTATAACCCTCAATCATAATTGCGCATCATATGACAAAGAAAAGGCATAAGGTTGAAGATGGTAAGAGGGATCTTAATAGCAACGGCAGTTTTGCAGCTCGGTATCGCTTTGCTGAGTGATGGCCTCTATCGCTCTTTGGCAGAATTGACGGCCTTTTTGATTGTTGTCGCCATCGTTTTTGACTATCGACGCCAAGCAACTACCACTTTGCCTCATTCCCATCACTCAGCTTAATTGAGTCAGTTTAACGTGTGAGTAACAACCAACTGAGCGAAGTGGTGGAGATGACCACCCATAGGCTTAAGCCAAAGATCAGAGGTTTTGCCCCCGCACTTTTCAGCTTCTCAACAGAAATACTGCAACCAATCAAAAATAAACACACCACCAGTGCCTGTTTCGCTACCGAGAAAATACCCTGATAGACGCTCTCAAATTGAGGGAAGAGATCGCTAAAGGCGATGGCCACGCAATACCAAAAAATGAAGTATGGAAGCACTAACTTGCGCTTACCTTCCTCACCATTTCCGCGAGCAAAGAGAATTGCACTGAGTAGGGCAACGGGAATAATCCATAATGCACGGGCAAGTTTTAATGTCGTCGCGGTGGTAAGTGCTTGCTCACCATACGCGGATGCAGCTCCGACGACGGAGGAGGTGTCGTGAATGGCGATCGCTGCCCAGGTCCCAAAAGTTTGTTGATCCAACGCTAACGCATGTCCAATCACCGGAAAAACAAACAATGCAAGGGAATTAAAAACGAAGACCGTCGCCAATGCGAGGGCAATCTGTTGATCTTTGGCTTTGATTGCCGGAGCGACTGCCGCAATCGCACTCCCTCCACAAATCGCAGTACCTGCTGAGATAAGGTAGGCGGTCGTGGTTTCAAGCTTAATCACTTTGGCCACTAAAAAACCAAGTAGCAGGGTACCAGCGATGGTGACCACAATCAGACCGATACCATCAGAGGTGACGGTAATGGCTTGTTGAAATTGGATACCAAACCCCAAACCAATAATGGAGTAAGACAAGAGCTTTTTAGTGTAAGTCGAAATGGGCAGTTGGGATGGCACCAACCCCGTGCTTGCGAGCAGAAAACCCAAAACCAATGCTGTGGGGGAAGAGACCCAAGGACTCAGGCAGAGCAATAAAGCGAAAATAAAAGGAAGATGCTTACGATTCAAAGTGATTGCGTTTTATTAAGTGAAAGCGCGAGTATAGCTGAGTCGATGAGATCAGAAAGTCTTAATGATTTGAACAAGCGTTCAGATAATCTGAACGCTTAGCGCCAATCGCCTCGTAACTCTGCCACTTTTTGCTGCATGACTTCCGCAGAGGCGTTTTTAGGCTCGACAGGCAACCCAGCTTCAATTTCTAGTCGAGACCAGAAACGGCTAGGTAGCCCTTTACAGGCTCGGCCTTTGTGGCGGCTGAAGTAGCTCCCCCACAAGCCTTTTAACGCCATTGGGATAACGGGCACCGGGCTGCGACGAAGGATGATGTCAATTCCGCGCATAAATGGATTTATGTCGCCATTTTCCGTTAATCTGCCCTCAGGGAAAATACAGACAATATGCCCTTCACTCAAAGCTTGTTCAACATCGTTAAATGCACGGCGGATAGAGGTTCTGTTGCTGGCGGAGATAGGAATGACCCCGGCAGTGCGTAAGAAGCGACGCAAAACCGGCAGCCTTGCGTATTCTTCTTCCATGACAAAACGAATCAATCGAGGGCAGACGGCACTCAGCAGTAAGGCATCCATGTAACTCACGTGATTACAAACAATAAGCGCACCACCTTCTTTCGGTAAGTGGTGTAGATTCTTATGTGTCACACGATAGAGTGTGTGAGTAAGCACCCACACGAGGAAACGCACGACAAACATGGGTGCTTGCAAAAAGAGATACGCAGCCACTAAAAAGTTGAGTATCGAAAGTAGCACAAAAAATTGTGGAATCGATATGCCGATCGCGGCAAGACAGACGATGCCCAATACTGCACTGCCCACCATAAACAGTGAGTTGTAAATATTGAGGCCCGCAATCACCTGCGCACGTTCACTTTCCTTGGCACGATGTTGCATCAGGGCATACAGAGGGACGATAAACAATCCACCTGAAACGCCGATCATGAGTAAGTAGCTAAACAGTGGCCAAAATGGCTGATACTGCACAAACTGTGCGAAGGTATGAAAGCGAGGTAGCTCGCTGGGTATCGATGTGGCCATCAAGTAGCCAAATACCGTAATACCTAACGCACCAATTGGGACGATACCCACATCAATGCGGCCTTTAGACAGTTTGTTGCACGCCAGTGAACCGAGCGCGATACCAACAGAAAAGAGTGCCAACAAGAAAGAGACCGCACTTTCTGTGCCATTGAGATAAATCTTGGTGAAGTTGGGAAATTGAGTGAGGTACGCGGCACCAAGGAACCAAAACCAGCTGATCGCCATAATACATTGATATACCACACGGTCCGATTTCGCGATGGCAATTGTGTGTTTCGTTTGACGATACGGTTGCCAGCGAAATTTTAGCTCTGGCGCGCATGCGTGCGCGACAGGAATCGCGCGGCTCGCGAGATAGCCGAATACAGCAAAGATAACGACACAAAAAGCGGCAACGTATTTTGCTTGCTCGTGTGAGGCAATAATACCCGCGCCTAATGTGCCGACAAGAATAGCAATAAAAGTCCCCGCTTCAACCAAAGCGTTACCGGGAACGAGCTCTTCTTGTTTCAGTTGCTGCGGAAGTAGCGCATATTTGACTGGACCAAAAAATGCCGACTGTGTGCCCATCAAAAACAACAGCAGCAATAAGATGGTGTAGCTTTCGGTAATAAAACCGATAGCGCCGAGCAACATAATGGCGATTTCAAACAGTTTGACCTTGCGAATAAACCAAGACTTTTCGTATTTGTCTGCCAGCACACCCGCTGACGCGGAAAAAAGGAAAAATGGCAGAATGAATAAGCCTGCGGCAAGGTTGATGAAAAGATCACTGGAGATTGACAGGGCACCAGTACCTGCAAATGCGACAAGCAGCAACAGCACATTTTTGAAAATGTTGTCGTTAAAGGCACCGAAAAATTGAGTAATGAAGTACGGCAGAAACTTACGCTGTGTTAACAGCGAGCTTTGGCTATTCGCGGCCATGAAAGTTCCTTGTATTACCAGTTGGTCAGATAGTTGGTCAAAAGACTGTCTATCAACTCTTTGCCATCAATTGGCTCACTGGAGAAAAATTTGTCATCCACACTCAGTAGCGTAATACCATGTACGCCAGACCACAACACGCGGCTCGCTTGCAACACTTCGGTTGGTGTGCGAGATGGCGCAAGTTGTTGCAATAGCGCTTCTAGCATACCGGTCATGTTGTCGATACGCTTTGCTTGCCATTCTGGTAACTCTGCACCATTCATGTTGTGCTCAAAAATTAAGCGCCAGCGGTGAGGGTGTTGTTGGGCAAAGTCATGGTAGCAATACGCAAGGTTAAATAGCGCCTGTTTTTTGTCTTGTGATGTTTTGACCACTTGCATGGCTTCTTGGGAAAGCTCATCCAAGGTTTGCGCGACGGCGTGCAACAGCAACAAGTTGTAACTGCCAAACACATTGACTAGGGTGCTTGGAACATAACCGATCATGTTTGCCAGCTTACGCAAACTTAACTCGTGATACGAGTGATCTGCCAGAAACTCTTTAACAGTTTCAAGCGTTAATGCGATAAGTTCTTCTCTGGTGTGATCGTTTCTACGGGCCATTTTTTCGTACTACAAATTGAACAACGTTCAATATTCTAAATTTGTCAATTATATACGTCAACAAGACATCCAAATTAAGCATAGTACAGCGGCAATATTCTGATACATGTCTAACTATTGTTTCCGTTTCAATGACGAAAGGATGCTTGTATGATGCATATTAGCTGGTGTTCTTCAAAACGCTTTGTCACACGAAGGGGACTAGTAAGTAAAGTTTCAATCAGACTACAAAAGGATAAAGATGAAACGTTTATTATCGATTGTTGCCCTGCTGATGGTTTCTGTGATTGCTACTCCAATCGCCGAAGCGAAAAAAATGGGTGGTGGTAAGTCGTTTGGTAAAAGCTACAAAACGGCACCTGCACCAAAACAACAGCAGCAAAATACGAACAATATAGGTAAAGAGCAGACAGCAAAACAGAGCTCTAAGAAAGGCCTGATGGGCGGTATTCTTGGTGGCTTGTTGGCGGGTGGTTTGCTTGCTGCGTTCTTTGGGGGCGCGTTTGAAGGTATTCAGTTTATGGATATCCTCATCATCGGCTTAATTGCTTTCGTGATCTTTAAATTAATGCGTGGTTTGCTGGCTTCTAAGCAAGGCAGCATGAATCAGCATCGCCAGCAGCCGGCATTTGGCGGCCAAGCACCTAAGTTTGAGCAATCAAATGTTCATAACTTCGAGCAGTCACCAAATACGCCAACTGGTGGTTTTGGCTTTGGCGCGCAATCTGATGTACCACACAACTACCCTCCAGGTTTCGACCAAGTCGCGTTTGTGAATGGCGCGCGTGAACACTACCGTATCCTGCAAGGCGCTTGGAACCATAATCAACTGGAAACGATTGAAGAGTATGTTTCTCCAAGCTTGTGGGAAGACCTAAAAGCGGAGCGAGCGAAACTCGACGGTGAGCAGCATACGGATGTCATGTATGTGGATGCACAAATCGTTCGTGCTGATTACGACGCATCAACCGCGCACTTGAGCTTACAGTTCAGTGGTCGTTACCGCGATGCAGTTGAAGGCATTGAAGAAGATATCACCGATATCTGGCACCTTGAGCGTGATCTAACAGCGCCAAATGCGCCGTGGATGATCGTGGGTATTCAAGGCTAAACAGCGCTTTGGTCTCAGTGTCACTCCGTTCATGTTTGAGACCTTGACAATTAAACCGCCCAAACTTTGAGAGTTTGCGGCGGTTTTTTATTCGATCAAACTTTTGTTTTGTTGCCTCAGTCGCCTCGTTGAGGACAGGTTGCCAAGATTTCTTTGTGGCCGGTTTCTTTTACTTCTTCCAAAATAACGTCAAACCCCCACAAACGATATAAGTGCTTCATCACCTCGTTGTAGCTCTTATCCAGAGGAATGCGGTTATGCGGGACGTATTGCAGGGTTAAAGAGCGATCGCCACGCACATCAACTTTGTAGACTTGAATATTGGGCTCCAGGTTGGCTAGGTTGTATTGCGCAGCCAAGGTTTCCCGAATTTTGCGATAACCCATATCATCATGGATAGCATTCACTTCGATGAAGTTTCTGCGGTCATCATCTTGGATCGCAAACAGTTTAAAATCGCGGATGAGTTTTGGGGATAGATACTGGCTTATAAAGCTCTCATCTTTAAAGTTGCGCATGGCGAAATGCACCGCATCGAGCCAATCGCTACCTGCTAAATCAGGGAACCACTCTTTGTCTTCATCTGTCGGTTCTTCACAGATGCGCTTGATGTCACGGAACATCGCAAAACCTAACGCATAAGGGTTGATGCCGCTAAAGTAAGGGCTGTTATAGGGCGGCTGAGCAACCACACTGGTGTGGCTGTGCAGAAACTCTAAGATAAATTTGTCAGAGACCATCCCTTCATCATAAAGATGGTTGAGAATGGTGTAGTGCCAAAACGTTGCCCATCCTTCGTTCATCACTTGCGTCTGCTTTTGTGGGTAAAAGTATTGGCTAATTTTTCGCACAATACGCACGATTTCACGTTGCCAAGGTTCGAGCAGCGGCGCGTGCTTCTCAATGAAATAGAGAATGTTTTCTTGTGGCTCGCTTGGAAAATGGACAATACTTTGCTCTTCCTTGGATTTGGCCTTAGGCACCGTTCTCCAAAGCTCATTGACCTGTGATTGCAGATAGGCCTCCCGCTCCTCTTGTCGGGCCTTCTCTTCAGTGATTGAGATCTTCTCTGGGCGTTTATAACGGTCAACCCCATAGTTCATCAGTGCATGGCAGGAGTCGAGTAGCTTCTCTACCTCTGTGTCACCATATTTGGTTTCACATTCAGCAATGTACTTTTTAGCAAACAGCAAATAGTCGATAATCGAGCTGGCATCAGTCCAAGTTTGAAACAGATAATTGCCTTTAAAGAAAGAGTTGTGACCATAGCAGGCGTGAGCAATGACTAACGCTTGCATCGTCACGGTGTTTTCTTCCATTAAGTAGGCAATACAGGGGTTGGAGTTTATGACGATTTCGTATGCGAGCCCCATTTGACCATGCTTGTAATTTTGTTCGGTCTGAATGAATTTTTTACCAAAAGACCAGTGGCTATAGTTAATCGGCATACCGATACTTGAATACGCATCCATCATCTGCTCAGAGGTAATGACTTCGATCTGATTAGGATAGGTATCTAGGCGGTAATGCTCAGCGACACGTTTGATCTCGGTATGGTATTTTTCCAACAGATCAAAGGTCCAGTCTGGCCCATCTGGCAACATCTTGCTTTTTTTCTTTGTCTTGGTTGTCATACAGGCCTCCTATGCCGTTTCCTTGTGAAACAGCTCTCTGAATACCGGGAAGATGTCTTCAACGCTGCGAATGTTCTTCATCGCAAAATTATCAAAGCTCTCCTCAAGCTTTTCATATTCATGCCACAGCGTTTGGTGTGAACGTCGGGTAATTTCGATATAGGCGTAGTATTGGCAGTTAGGTAACAACTTGTTGGTTAATAGATCTTTACAGCGAGGGGAATCGTCTGCCCAATTATCCCCATCTGAGGCTTGTGCTGCATAGACATTCCATTCACCAACGGGATAGCGAGCTTTAACAATTTCATCCATCAATTTGAGAGCACTGGAAACGATGGTGCCGCCAGTTTCTTGTGAGTAGAAAAACTCGTGCTCATCGACCTCTTTTGCTTGCGTATGGTGACGTATAAACACCACTTCCACGTTTTCATACGTGCGATTAAGGAACAGATAGAGCAGCACATAAAAGCGCTTAGCGATGTCTTTGGTCGCTTGATCCATGGAGCCTGAAACGTCCATCAGACAAAACATGACGGCTTGGCTTGAAGGAACCGGTTTGCGCTCATAGTTTTTGAAACGTAAGTCAAACGTATCGATAAACGGCACGCTTTCAATCGCTTTACGTAGCTCTGCGATTTCTTGTTTAAGTTTCATTTCCTCCAGCTTTTGTGCGGGTTCTTGATTCTGGATGTGTTCCAGCTCCAGCTCTAGCTCGTGCAATAAACGCTTTTTGCCCGCAGACATTGCGGTCCGACGCGCAAGGGATTGCTGCAAAGAGCGCACAATGGAAATGTTGGAAGGCATCCCGGCGGTTTGATAGCCCGCGCGGTGTTTCTTCCACTCGGTAATTTTGTTCACCTGGTTTTTCTTTAGATTTGGCAAAGCCAAGTCCTCAAATAACAGGTCTAAGTACTCATCTTTTGAAATTTGGAAAACAAAATCGTCTTGTCCTTCGCCATCAGCACTGGCATCACCGTCTCCAGCGCCACCGCCTCCTTGGCCACCTTTGGGTCTTTCAATTTTATCGCCGGTAATGAACTGGTCATTGCCAGGATGGACACGTTCTCGTAACCCCCCTTTGCCTTGATGGAAAAGAGGCTCTTTGATGTCTTTGTGCGGAATAGCAACGTCCTCACCCGTCTCCGTATTGGTGATCGAGCGACGATTCACCGCATCCGCTACCGACTCTTTTATCTGCTCTTTATAGCGTCTCATGAAGCGCTGTCTGTTGACAGCGCTCTTGTTCTTGCCATTGAGCCTACGGTCTATAAATTGCGCCATGAAATTCCCCTCTCATGTTCCACAGACCTAACTCACATCCGGGTTAGGACGATTTACGTACGCGCAGGTACCACTCAGAAAGCAAGCGAACTTGTTTCTCGGTGTAGCCTTTTTCCATCATACGAGCGACAAAGTCATCGTGTTTCTTCTGGTCTTCAGAAGAGGTTTTTGCGTTAAAGGAGATAACAGGAAGAAGATCTTCGGTGTTGGAGAACATTTTCTTCTCGATCACAGTGCGAAGTTTTTCATAGCTGGTCCACACAGGGTTTTGACCGTTGTTGCTGGCTTTCGCACGAAGCACAAAGTTAACGATTTCATTACGGAAATCTTTTGGATTAGAGATGCCCGCCGTTTTCTCAATTTTCTCCAACTCACCGTTTAAGGCCGAGCGGTCGAACAGCTGACCTGTCTCTGGATCGCGGTATTCTTGATCCTGAATCCAGAAGTCTGCGTAGGTGACATAGCGATCAAAGATGTTCTGACCATATTCAGAATAAGACTCAAGGTAAGCGGTTTGAATTTCTTTACCGATGAACTCGACGTAGCGAGGCACCAAGTAACCTTTCAAAAATTCCAAATAACGTTCAGCCGTTTCTTGCGGGAACTGTTCACGCTCAACTTGCTGTTCGATGACATAGAAGAGGTGGACAGGGTTAGCGGCCACTTCAGTTTGGTCGAAGTTAAACACACGAGAAAGAATCTTGAACGCAAAGCGCGTTGAGAGCCCCTTCATGCCTTCGTCCACGCCCGCATAATCGCGGTACTCTTGATAGCTCTTGGCTTTTGGATCGGTATCTTTCAACGTTTCGCCATCGTATACCCGCATTTTAGAGAAAATGGACGAGTTTTCTGGCTCTTTGAGGCGCGAAAGAATACTGAACTGAGCCAACAGCTCTAAAGTACTTGGTGAACATGGTGCTTTGGAAAGCTCAGAGTGCTCTAGCAATTTCTGGTAAATTTTCACTTCCTCAGAAACGCGTAAGCAGTAAGGGACTTTGACGATATAGACGCGGTCCAAAAACGCTTCGTTGTTTTTGTTGTTACGGAAAGTCTGCCACTCGGATTCATTGGAGTGAGCCAATATCATGCCTTCAAATGGAATCGCAGAGAGTCCCTCAGTACCATTAAAGTTGCCTTCTTGAGTCGCCGTCAAGAGAGGGTGGAGCACCTTGATGGGTGCTTTAAACATCTCTACAAACTCCATCAAACCTTGGTTTGCTTTACATAAAGCACCAGAGTAGCTGTACGCGTCGGGATCGTCTTGCGAATAATGTTCCAGTTTGCGGATGTCGACTTTGCCGACCAGTGATGAGATGTCTTGGTTGTTGTCATCACCTGGTTCGGTTTTTGCGATACCCACTTGATCGAGTATGGAAGGGCGAACTTTCACGACTTTAAACTGACTGATATCCCCACCAAACTCATGCAGACGTTTAGCTGCCCAAGGTGACATGATGGAGCGTAAATAACGTTTTTCGATGCCATATTCTTTTTGCAATATTTCGCCATCTTCATTGACGTCAAATAAGCAGAAAGGGTGGTCGTTTACAGGGCTGCGTTTCCCGTTGGCGGTGAGCACGTAAATCGGCATTTGTTGCATTAGTGCTTTGAGCTTTTCTGCCAGCGACGATTTACCACCGCCCACAGGGCCCAGTAGGTAAAGAATCTGCTTGCGTTCTTCCAGCCCTTGAGCGGCGTGTTTTAGGTAGGAGACGATCTGTTCAATCGCTTCTTCCATTCCATAGAAATCTTTAAAGGTTTTATAGCGTGAAATCACACGGTTAGAGAAAATACGGCTTAATCGTGGATGCATCGACGTATCGACTAACTCAGGTTCTCCGATGGCCATAAGAAGTCGTTCAGCGGCATTCGCATAGGCACTTTTGTCATCTTTACATAGTGCAAGAAAGTCCTGTATCGACATCTCTTCATCTTTTGCTGCTTCATAGCGCGCTTGATAGTGGTCAAAAATACTCATGTCACATTCCCCTTCTTATTCGGTCTGCTGACGAACGTTGGCAAATATCGTCCCTTCTCTTTGATAAGCCTAGACGGGGATTTTCAATTTTGCCCAATAAATTATGCATTTATTTAAGATAGGCGAGAGTTTGTTGCTTGCAGATTTGGCAGGTTTTTTTCCCAGTTAAAGAGCTCGAACCAAGGTGAGACAAGGGAAGCTAGATGATTGAAAGAATGGGGGTTGTTAAATTAATGTTGAAGTTTTTTGTCGTGTAGATTGGGATTTTTTTGTCTTGCACGAACAAAAAAGGCTGACACTGGTCAACCTTTTATTTGAAATCTTGTCTGTTCGTCTGCGAAACGCTACGTTCTAAAACTAGGCATTAAAAATTTGGCGCAGTTCTGTCGCACATAAGTGGTATTGACGAGGGCACTTGCGCCAAGTCGCCAACATACGGCGGTATTTTTCCAGCATCGGCATTTGGCTGTTGAAGTGGTGGTCACCTTTATCGAATTGAGGGTAGAGACCTTCAGATTCGGTTAAGAATCGAACGTAGTGAACCAATTGTGCTTCAGAGGCAATATCAAAACCAAGGAACTGAAGGCGACGCTGATCAACCTGGGTAGATTCCTCCGCATCGAGCATGCGGAAAGACTCTTGCATTGCATGGTACATTTCCATCACATCGATAATTTCTTTACAAAGTGCTTCAGTGATGCAGCCGTAATCTTTGTTCAACTCACGCATTTGCAGCTCATAGCCACGCTCAACGATGGTCTGAAAACGCTGATATTTTTCGGCATTTTCAGGGTCGATCTGAGACATCAACTTGTACTGGTTGGATAGGATCAATCGTTGTGCATTCGACATTTCCATGGTGACCTCACTATATATTCTCTAATTGTGTTGTTGACGTTAGGTTAGCGGAACATCACACGATGAAACATGATCTCAACACAGTTTTAATGGGAAAAATGGAAAATTTGTTTGTTGATCTGAGCACTATTTTCGGTAGTGGTTGTAAATGTAATCACGGTCTGAAAAGACGCGTAGCCACTCTGGTTTAAAGACGCAGAGCACAGCTAAAGACATCCCATTGAGTAGCGCTTCAGGAAAGGCGAGCAGAGGCATAAAAATGAAATAGTTGTGCCATATGGTTTGCCAGTCGTAATGGCCAACATAGAGATGATAAAGGGCATTAATGAGAAGGTGAACGCTGCCAGTCAGTCCTGCGTTGAAAAAACCAGCAATGAAAATAAACACAAAGATGTTTCTCGGCAAATAGTGATAGCTGAGTACGAAAACCGCGTAAGAAAACAGAATCGGGGCGAGGGAAGAGAGGAGAATCGTGCTTGGCAATTGCTGTATCGTGAGATCACCAAACGCGGTGAGTAATGCGTAGACAGGGAGCGTGAGCAAAAATGCCATGCTCCAGCCAAACATCATGGTGAGCGTGGTCAGTGCCAGAAAATGGATGTATAGCCCTTCTTTGACTCCTGCTTGAGCATTCCAAAGCAAAAACAGCAGCAATATCACCGCAAATGTCATGTGTTGGAAAGGCTTGTCTGCCACTAGCTTCGGGAGAAAGGTTTTGAGGAAGTCATCTTTGCAACCAAACCCAATCACCAGCAAGATAACGCCTAAGCAAAAAAAGGCAAATACATCCATGTCATTCATACCTGTATATAAAACAATACCCACGTAAAGTGGGTATTGAATAACGAATACGATGCTTAGTATTTCACATTGCTATGGTATTGCGAAAGGATAGAAACAATATTATCCATCGTCTCTTTTGGTGGTGGATTCACCCCTTCCAGTGGATACTCTAGACCCAACGCTTCCCATTTGTGAGCGCCAAGCTTGTGGTAAGGAAGCAGTTCGACCTTCTCGATGTTGTCCATGTCTTTGATGAACTCACCAAGCATATGAGCTGCTTCAGGATCATCGGTATACCCAGGAACGACCACGTAACGAATCCAGGTTGTTTGCCCAATTTTATGCAAGTAGCGAGCAAAATCGAGAGTACGACGGTTGGAAACACCGATGAAATCATGATGAATTTCATCTTTCATGTGCTTGATATCGAGCATCACCAAATCGGTTGCTTCTAATACTTCGTCAACAACGTCAGTGTGCTTTCGGATATAACCATTGGTGTCTAGGCAGGTATGAATGCCTTCTGCTTTTGCTGCACGGAACAGATCACGCACAAATTCAGGTTGCAGCATCGCTTCGCCACCGGAGCACGTGATACCACCACCAGAGGCGTTCATAAAATGACGATAAGATTTCGCTTCCTTGATGATTTCTTCGACGGTGACCTCTTTACCGTCGTGTGTGTCCCATGTATCGCGATTGTGGCAATACATACAACGCATTAGACAGCCCTGCATAAAAACAATAAAACGAATACCTGGTCCGTCAACCGTTCCGCAGGATTCAAAAGAGTGAATACGACCCGTTGTTGTCATGTCTAGCTCTCAATTCTTATCAAATTTCGGCTGTTATTTTATTACAAAAACTGGGGTTAAAACAGTATGCAAAACACCGGAATGAGTCTCTAAGCGAGAAAACTGACTCCGCATGATGAGAAAAACCTAATAGCAGGCTAATGACATTTGTGTTGATTGTGATTATTGTTATAAATGTAAACATAACGTTAATTATTACAATAAGAAAATGTGCTGTAGGGAATTAGACCATGGATATGCTTGCGCTTTCTCAGAAACGTAAAATTCAGCTGTTTTTGAGTATTTTGACTTTGGGTTTTGTTGCACTTGCCGCTTACACCTCGAACCAACTCACCTCATTGACTGAACAGTATTCGCAAAGTAGTCGAGTATCGACTGGAGCAGGGCAGATCGCTCAAACCCAAGTCGAGCTGTTGCAGTTAACGGGAAAACTAGGCCAACTGACCGCTGCTAATGTGAATGCCGTTAAAGCGGACGTTACGCATTTAGAGCAAAACGTTCGTCAAGCGGGTGAAACTCTCGTTCAGTTTGACCTCACAACACAAGCCGACAGCATGCAGCAAGCGGTTGACGCGCTTGCAAAATCGTTGGCTCCGTGGCTCAGCGTTAAATCAGAACTTGGTTTTAATGTTGATGAAGGCAAATTAGGTCAGTTAAAAGATCTGGCGAAGGTCATTGAACAGAAGATCGAAGAAACGGGCATGGTGACGATTAACTCCGATTTTCAAGCCATGATCAAAACCCAGCAAAACTACTTGTTGCTGCCAAATGAACAGAACATGAAACTGTTTAATCGTGCGATGACGATGTTTGTTAACGTCTCAAACAGCTATGGCATGTTGGATATTTATGAGAAAGAGATCGAACAGTTTAAACAAACGTTTGTTCGAGTCAGTGAGCTCTCTCAGCAATTGGGCGCGCTTGAACAGCAGTTGAAAAACAACCAACGTGAAGCGATCAACTTAATTCAGCAAGCTTCAGAGCAGTTGAATGCAGTCGCGGATGATCAGCAACAGCGAGCCGCATCTTCAGCGGGTAAAACACAATGGTCAGTATTGATTGCATTAGCGGCACTGGCCGTGTTCACTATTGTGATTTTTTTGAGCATCAGTGTGTCGTTGACCCGCTCGCTTGACCGTATCAGCCAAGTGATTAAAGCGATCTCTAATGGTGACTTGTCTTGCCGTTTGACACTAAGCGACAACGCCAATGATGAGTTCAATCAGTTGTCTCAGTCGGTCAATGAAAGCTGTGAAAATCTTGGTAAGCTTGTTTCTGAAGTACAAGAAAGCAGTCATTCACTGGCTGGGCATGCAGGAGAACTGCGAGTCGGGCTTGACAAATTCGCTCATCACCAAGGCGAGATCCTTGGCCAAACCCAATTGCTTGCCTCGGCAACTGAAGAGGTGAGTGTAACAACGCAAGAGGTGTCTAATTCACTGGAATTCGTGACCCAAATTAGTCGCGCATCAAACCAAGCAGCAGAAGATGGCGGCAAAATCATTTCAGAAGCGATCGGCTCACTTGAGCAGGTCGCACAAATTCTCAACTCGGCGGCTGGGCACATCAGTCAATTAGAAGAAGCGTCCTCAAAAATTGACTCGGTGATGGACATTATCAACGGCATCGCCGAACAGACCAACCTACTGGCACTCAACGCAGCCATAGAAGCGGCCCGCGCTGGGGAGCAAGGACGTGGTTTTGCTGTTGTGGCCGATGAAGTTCGTAGCCTCGCGGTCCGCACTGTCGATGCGGTGAGTGAAATCACTGGCACCATTCAAACCATGAAAAATGAAAGTGCCGAGGTGATTCAATACATCAGTAGCTCGGGTCAAACGATTGAAAAAGGGCAACAAAAAGGGCATGAAGCGATGGATGCGCTCAAACACATTACTGCCAAAGCGGATGAAGCTAACCATCAAACAGAGATTATTCTCTCATCGATCAAAGAACTGGCCACCACCAGTCAATCCATGGCTGATAGCATGACGCAAATCTCTCAAGCGATGCGAGAACTGGAAAGTAACAATGGTGAGTTACGAGACGTCAGCCAGCTTGTTGATGACAGTTCTCGTCAGTTGAGTAACGAATGTCAAAAATTCACGATTTGATCTGATTTTGAAAAGCAAAAGCGGGATAACTCAATGATCCCGCTTTTTTCACTAGAACTTTTGGCGTTGAAAAGCCTGCCGTTAGAAAAAGGCGTACAGAGAAAGTGCGCCATTACCGTAGATTCGTTCTGGTGCTTCTTTGTATTCAGGGGTTTTAGCCGACAGCGCGAAGCTCATGCCAATACGACGATTATACAGCGCCACACCCGCGACAGCGGTACTTTGCCAGTTCTGTAGGGTCACATCATATAAGTCAGATGGCTCTGGTAATCCGGAGCGCTCACCTTCCAATGTGATGTCATTAAAGCGATAACGGTTTGAAAGCCCACTGTAAACAAACCATCCGTATGAGGAATTTCCCATCATGCTTGCGTGAAAAGGATTTTCGGTTGAAATACTCGCTGCGCCAAGTGTATTGGCCAAATCTGAACCGTAGCGAAACATCACACCAGATGCGACATCACTGCGGAAATTGCCTGCATTGGCTTCAAAAATATGGCTCATTTCCCAATTTGACTCAGTGAGATTTGCGGAACGTATCAGCAGGTCATGGCGTTGGTAACCAATACTACCAGCAACATAGTCATCCACTTGATATTCCCAACCATTGGGATCCGTCGAGCCAGTAATGCTGTGCACCAGCTTTTGTGCTTTTTCGGATAGCGCATTTTCGCCCGTGGTACCTAGCGTTAGGTTATAACGCACAGCTTGCTGTGGGTGAAGAGAAAGGTAGTTGAGCTCGGCGTGAAAGTAGCCCGCATAAGGACGATCATTCAAAACGGGAGTCGTCTGGGAAATATCAGCAGGCGTCCACATTTTGTGGCCTATTGAAAATTCCCATTTATCAACAGAACCGCCCAGTTTATCCGCCAAACTTAGACGACGGATTTGGTGCTCTGAACTTAAAGCGGGTGACGCATAAGCGAAGAAAATACCATTGGTGTAGTCTTGGTCTACGCCAAAAATTCCATCGTTGTCCAAGCTAAAGGCTGTGGTTGACTTTATCGAAGCAAAGGCACAATGAGTTGAGAGTGCCAATAAGCAGAAGATCTTAGGGTGTATCATGCTAAATTCATTTCGGCGATCACGTTACAGTTAACGATAGAAAGCGTAACAGAGTAAGGCTAATGCATCTTAGTTGAAAGATTATTTTTTAAAGAAGTGTGGGCCCACTAAAAGTACTTCCTTTAAAACAGTAGACAAAAAGCGTCTCGAGGACGCTTTTTGAAATAGACGACTAAGCCATTTTTTGTACCGTGACGCCTTGCTCTTTGTCACTGACTTCGGCGGTAGGCTCGCACTTGTCGACAAACCAACCCATGTAGGAGGTGAAAATCGTCACTGCGATACAAACAAAGCTCAACCACATAAACGGTGCATACGACAGGGTAGCGACACCAAGAATACTCGCCATGTAAATGCCGTTATCACTCCAAGGCACCATACCGGATGTTAGCGTGCCGCCAAACTCGGCATTTCGTGATAGATTCTTACGTTTGTAACCTAGGCGGTCGTAGTTTTTCGCACAAATCTTTGGTGTCAGAATCAGTGAAACGTACATCGCTGAACCGAACACGTTACCCATAAACGCTGTACCAATCGTGCTGGTTGCGAGAGAGCCGGCATTTTGCACGCGACGTTCAAACAGTTTCGCGATGGTTTCTAGCACGCCAACTTTATCCAGTAGACCACCAAAACCAAGACCAAACACGATCACGGCCACCGAGCCCAACATGGAGGACATACCACCACGGTTTAGGATGGAATCAATGAAATCAACGCCTGAAGAAATCGCAAACGGTGCCCAAGCAGTATTGAACGCGGTTAGGAAATCCACATCTTGGATCATCACGGCCCAAATAATACCCAGTAGAGAACCAAAGCTGATGACTGGGAATGAAGGCATGCGCATGGCAAGCAGTGCCAATACGATAATGACAGGAACAAACGAGTAAGGCGTGATGTAGAACTGCTGATCCATCGCTTTAATCACAGATTCTACTTGGCTCATGTCAACATTACCTGCGTAATGGAAGCCAAATGCTGTGAACATAATGCCGGTAATGATGTAGCTGATCAGAGCGATAGGCAGCATGCCTTTGATGTGCTCCATAACCTCAACGTTCGACATTGAAGAAGCAAGGATCACAGAATCTGATAGCGGAGACATTTTGTCACCGAAGTAACAGCCTGATAGTACCGCACCTGCTGTGATAGGCGCTGGTACGCCAAGGCCTTGGCCAATCCCCATCATTGCGATACCTGCGGTACCTGCAGCGCCCCAAGAGGTGCCTGTTGCAAGTGCTGTTAGGGAGCAAATGATCATAGTGGCTAAAAGGAAGATAGAAGGATGAATTGCCTTCAGACCATAGTAAATAATAGTGGGTACGATACCGCCGGAGATCCAGGTACCAACCAATGCGCCAACGGCTAATAGAATAAGAACAGCACCCAAACCATTCGAAATTCCGTTTAATGCCGCTTTTTCCAGGTCTTTATACTGATGACCTAGACGTAAGCCCAACACCATAATAATGAACCAGCCGATATAAAGTGCTAGCTGAATAGGTAGATCTAATTTCGCGGTAAACGAAAAAGCCAAAAGTAAAAACAATCCCAGTGAAATAAGCACTTGGGGAAGACTTGGTAAGCGAGTAATTTCTTGCTTCATATATTCCTCTGACAAATGTCGGGGCGTTAGAGGGATTACGCCCCCGTATGTTTAGGGTGCCTACATTACATCAGCATAGTGGATAATTCGATTTATTTAGTCTTTTGTTTTGATGTGGATCGGCGTAAGGCGTATTTTGTGAAATAATAAACTACTAAAATTTAAATTTATTAGATTTAAGTGTTGTGTAATGTGAAATAAATGTGCTTCATATGTAAATGTTGACTCGGGGTGGAAAAATCAGCACGGTCAGAGCTCTTACCAAAGCCAAATTATGAAGTTTTGCGACCTTAACAAATCAAAACGAAAAAGTTGGACGTTTCCATCAATTAGTGCTTGAGATTTTGCCTAGAAAATAGAACTATTAATGCAACTTTATTTTTTGTTTGAATACACGGAGAGTTAATGTGATGAGAGTGGGTTTAGTTGGTTGGCGTGGCATGGTTGGCTCGGTGCTGATGCAGCGCATGGTTGAAGAAAAGGACTTTGATCTGATTGAACCAGTCTTTTTCAGTACTTCTCAAATTGGTATTCCAGCGCCAAATTTTGGAAAAGATGCAGGCTTGCTACAAGATGCATTCAATATTGATGCGTTGAAACAGCTCGATGCAGTCATCACTTGTCAAGGCGGTAGTTATACTGAAAAGGTGTATCCAGCACTGCGTGAAGCGGGTTGGAAAGGCTACTGGATTGATGCAGCTTCTACACTGCGTATGGCTCCAGATTCGATTATCACTCTTGATCCTGTGAACTTAGCTCAGATTCAACAAGGCATCCATAGTGGCACAAACACCTTTGTTGGTGGTAACTGTACCGTTTCGCTAATGCTGATGGCGTTAGGTGGACTATACAAACAAGGTATGGTTGAGTGGATGAGTGCAATGACTTACCAAGCCGCTTCTGGTGCAGGCGCGCAGAATATGCGTGAACTGATTTCTCAAATGGGCGTGATCAATGATGCCGTAAGCTCAGAGTTGGCCAACCCATCAAGCTCTATTCTTGATATCGATCGTAAGGTTGCGGAAACGATGCGCAGCAGCTCGTTCCCAGTTGACAACTTTGGCGCGCCTCTGGCTGGCTCATTGATTCCATGGATCGACGTGAAACGCGAAAACGGTCAAAGTAAAGAAGAATGGAAAGGTGGCGTAGAAGCGAACAAGATCCTTGGTTTACAAAATTCTCCAATTCCTATCGATGGAACTTGTGTTCGTATCGGTGCAATGCGTTGTCATTCACAAGCGCTGACTATCAAGCTTAAGCAAAATGTCCCTCTTGATGAAATTGAAGAGATCATTGCGAGCGACAACGAGTGGGTTAAAGTGATTCCAAACGAGCGTGACATTACCGCACAAGAGCTAACGCCAGCTAAAGTGACAGGAACGCTTTCAATCCCTGTTGGCCGTTTACGCAAAATGTCGATGGGTGATGATTTCCTTAACGCATTCACCGTGGGTGACCAACTTCTTTGGGGCGCAGCAGAACCTTTGCGTCGTACGCTAAGAATCATCCTTGCTGAGAAGCAATAACTCAAGTATGAGACATCATTCTAAAAAGCGCCTAAAAGGCGCTTTTTTATTTTTTCAATGACAGTTCGTTGACATTGATGACCTAATTTAGCGTAGGTTTTGAGAGTGGTGTGCTGTATGTATAAGAAATTTCGAGGTTTTACGCTAATAGAATTGATCGTAGTGATTGTGCTTGTTGCCGTGTTAGCGGTGGTCGCTGCGCCAAGATTCCTGAATTTACAATCCGATGCACGGCGTTCCGTCGTTGAAGGTTTAGCTGGCGCCGTAACGAATGCGGCGGAGATGGCGTATGGAAAAGCCGCTGTGGAAGGGATGGAAGCGCTTGAATCCTACCACGTGCCAAATTACGGGGCTGTGCAATATGGTTATCCGAGTGTTTCGCGTGGTGGAATGGAAAGCTTCTTACAAATTGACACGGGCTACCATGATTTAGAACGTGAATGGGTTTGGGCTGCACACAATAATGGTTCAGTCTCAGATCCCGATTGGTGGATCATTACGCAGTCACAATGGTTGGCCGATGACAACATTGTGGATTTCAATAAAGCCATCGAAGAGAGCCGTTGCTACGTCAAATATACCGCCGCGATGGAACCGGGTGCGGACTTTGCAGTGGAAACCATCACAGACGGATGTTGAAGCTGCTACGGCTCATGCAACAAGGCTATCAAGCGCTCATACGAGCGCTTATTTTTTGTCGGCTTCTGTGCTTTGTACTGCGACCACTCGTTTATCGGGATCCGCCAGTTCACTGCCGCAGTGTTTGCAAAAGAGTGCATCGGATTCATGTCCAGCACGTGAGCAGTTAGGGCACTTGACCAATTGTCGGTGTGAGTTCATCTCTTGATTGAGTTCGGCGGTAATGATCCCCGTCGGCACCGCCAAAATTGAGTAACCGAGTAACATTGTCAGAGATGCTATGGCTTTGCCTAGATCGGTTTGTGGCACGAGGTCACCATAGCCCACGGTCGTAATGGTCACAATGGCCCAGTAGATACTTTTGGGAATACTGGTAAAGCCATTGTGTGGACCTTCAATTACGTAGATCAGGGCGCCAAATATGGTCACCAAAATAGCCACCGCGCTGAAAAATATCAGTATTTTTCTTCGAGCCATCAGCAAGGAGCGCATCAACAAATTTGAGTCTTGCAAATAACGAACGAGTTTCAGAATGCGGAAGATACGCATCACACGCAGCAGTCGAATGACGCCCATAAAAGCCGCTGATGGGAATAAGAAAGCAAGGTAGGTCGGCAGTATCGCCAGTAAGTCCACCACACCATAAAAACTGCGTGCGTAGGCGGTAGGTTTTGGTGAGCAATATAAACGTAGCAAATACTCGAGCGTAAATAGGGCGGTAAAACCGTACTCAAGGTATTTGAGTTCGCTTGCCCACTGAGCGCGAATCGATGGGATAGATTCAAGTAAAAGCACCAGCAGCGAGGTAAAAATCGCGACGATCAAGCCAATATCAAAGGCTCTGCCTGCAGGCGTGTGCGTACCGAAAATGATAACGTAAAGATGATGCTTGAGTGACTGGCGTGACATGATGTTGCGACATAGTTGAAACGTTGCAACATCATACCTTTAATTCTGGAATCAGGCTAATCCGGGGAAGAGATTGCGTAGACCATTGGCGATGAACTCGATGCCGAGTGCACCCAAGATCAGACCCATAATGCGGGTGATCACGTTGATGCCGGTTTGTCCTAAAAAGCGAACGATAATTGGCGCTGAGCGGAATAGCAGCCATGAACAAAAACTAAAGGCAGCAATGGTGATCACAATGCCCATGGTATCGAACATGCTTGGGTAGCGAGAGCCATAAACGATGGTCGAACTAATCGCACCAGGGCCAGCCATCAAAGGCATTGCCAAAGGCACAACACCAATTTGTTCGCGACTCACGTATTCCGATTGCTCTTGTTTGTTTTGTTTATCTTCACCCAACTTACCGCTCATCATCGAAAAGGCGATGCTAAGTAGTAGCAAACCACCGGCAACACGGAAGGAGTCGAGAGAAATGCTAAACATGTCGAGTAGCATCTGACCAGCTAGTAATGAAACGGTCAGAATAATCGCCACCGCCACATTGGCGGTAAGGGCGGTTTTGTGTTTTTCTTCCGGTGTCATGTGGCCAGTGAGTGACACAAATACCGGCATGATACCGACGGGGTTTACTGCGGCGACAAGGCCAAGAAAAAACTGCAGAAAGATAGCGACTTCGAACGTTTGCATCAGAGAAACCACATGGAAATTAGGTGAACGGCTTGACCGCGAAATATAGTCGAAAAAAGCATAGTTCACGAATGAAAAAAACTAACGTGTGGTGTGTTTGATTGTTGAGAAAAACTAATTATTGAAATGCGTGTGAAGTAATTTGTCATACTTTGTTGCGTATAATTTGCCTTGCTCATTCAATAAATTTACATAAACGTTAACATTCGCACATTTTTGATAAAAACTGAGTCGTCGTCTTTAGGAGGAGGGGGAATTGGATATACTCTCAGTAGCACAAAGTTTCACGTCTACATGTAATTTTATGTAATTTTGTAGATTTATAATGAAACTTTTTTACAAGGTTGCGTTGCTTATTTGTACGATTTGTTTGTTTGCATGCTTTTTGTTCGATATAAATTGAAAATTTATTTATCTATTTATCAATGATTTGAGTGAAATTATTGCGTTCATGCACCACTTTTGGGGTATTTAGAGTGTTGGATCTGATCCAAGTCAATTTTTTTCATACTCTGAAATATTATACTCAGCCCTGAAAGCGATTTACTAAGTCGGTTGCTAAGTAACTTACTGATTCACAGTAAGAGTGATAGACAAACAGCCTTACTAAAAAGTTTTTAATATTTGTTAATTTTAGGAGATTCCCTATGCCTGTTACTAATATGGCTGAACTAGATGCGATGGTTGCACGCGTTAAGAAAGCGCAAGAAGAGTTCGCTACTTACTCTCAAGAGCAAGTAGACAAAATCTTCCGTGCAGCTTCTCTAGCGGCTAACCAAGCTCGTATCCCGCTAGCACAAATGGCGGTTGAAGAATCTGGTATGGGTATTGTTGAAGATAAAGTAATCAAGAACCACTTTGCGTCTGAGTTCATCTACAACAAATACAAGGACGAAAAAACATGTGGCATCCTTGAAGAGGATGACAACCTAGGTACGATGACTATTGCTGAGCCAGTAGGTATCATCTGCGGTATCGTTCCAACCACTAACCCAACATCTACTGCAATCTTCAAATCTCTTATCTCTTTGAAGACTCGTAACGGTATCATCTTCTCGCCACACCCACGTGCGAAAAACTCGACTAACGATGCAGCGAAACTGGTTCTAGAAGCAGCAGTAGCAGCTGGTGCGCCAAAAGACATCATCGGTTGGATCGACCAGCCATCGGTTGAGCTTTCTAACGCGCTGATGAAGCACGATGACATCGCACTTATCCTTGCAACTGGTGGTCCAGGCATGGTTAAAGCCGCTTACTCTTCTGGTAAGCCAGCAATCGGTGTAGGTGCAGGTAACGTTCCTGTTGTTATCGATGAAACAGCGGACATCAAACGTGCAGTTGCATCTATCCTAATGTCTAAGACGTTCGATAACGGCGTAGTATGTGCTTCTGAGCAAGCTGCAATCGTTGTTGATGCTGTATACGACGAAGTGAAAGAGCGTTTTGCTTCTCACAAAGCGTACGTACTAAGCAAAGCTGAAGCAGACAAAGTTCGTAAAGTACTGCTCATCGATGGCGCACTAAACGCGAAAATCGTTGGTCAACCAGCTGCAGCGATCGCTGAAATGGCAGGCGTTAAAGTTCCTGCTGATACTAAAGTTCTTGTTGGTGAAGGCCTAGGCAAAGTGTCTTACGACGATGCATTTGCTCACGAGAAGCTATCTCCAACTCTAGGTCTATTCCGCGCAGACAACTTCGAAGACGCAGTTGCACAAGCAGTAACCATGGTTGAAATCGGCGGTATCGGTCACACATCTGGTCTATACACTAACCAAGACGTAAATGCAGACCGTATCCGTTACTTCGGTGACAAACTGAAGACTGCACGTATCCTTGTAAACATCCCAACTACTCACGGTGGTATCGGTGACCTTTACAACTTTAACGTTGCACCATCTCTAACTCTTGGTTGTGGTTCATGGGGTGGTAACTCTATCTCTGAGAACGTAGGTCCTAAGCACCTAATCAACAAGAAAACTGTTGCGAAGCGAGCTGAAAACATGTTGTGGCACAAACTACCTAAGTCAATCTACTTCCGTCGTGGTAGCCTTCCAATCGCACTAAGCGACCTAGAAGGTAAGAAACGCGCATTCCTAGTAACTGACCGTTTCCTATTCAACAACGGTTACGCAGATGACGTAGTACAACTGCTTAAAGCTCAAGGCATGGAAGTTCAAACATTCTTTGATGTTGAAGCTGACCCAACGCTATCAGTAGTACAGAAAGGCGCAGCAGCAATGCAAAGCTTCCAACCTGATGTGATTCTAGCACTAGGTGGTGGTTCACCAATGGATGCTGCGAAGATCATGTGGGTAATGTACGAGCACCCAGAAACTCACTTCGAAGAACTTGCAATGCGCTTTATGGATATCCGTAAACGTATCTACAAGTTCCCTAAAATGGGTCAAAAAGCTGAGCTTGTATGTATCACTACCACTTCAGGTACAGGTTCAGAAGTTACACCATTCGCGGTTGTTACTGACGACAAGACTGGTGCTAAGTACCCACTAGCAGACTACGAATTGACTCCTCAAATGGCAATCGTAGATGCGAACCTAGTGATGAACATGCCTAAGTCTCTAACCGCATTCGGTGGTTACGATGCAGTGACTCACGCTCTAGAAGCTTACGTATCTGTTCTTGCGAACGAATACTCAGATGGTCAGGCTCTACAAGCACTTAAGATGCTAAAAGAGTATCTACCTTCAAGCTACGCGAACGGTGCAAAAGACCCAATCGCTCGTGAGAAAGTACACAACGCAGCGACCATCGCTGGTATCGCATTCGCGAACGCGTTCCTAGGTGTATGTCACTCTATGGCGCACAAGATCGGTGCAGAGTTCCACCTACCACACGGTTTGGCGAACGCTCTACTTATCTCTAACGTGGTACGTTACAACGCGAACGATAACCCAACTAAGCAAACTGCGTTCTCTCAATACGACCGTCCACAAGCACGTCGTCGTTACGCTGAAGTTGCTGACCACCTAGGCCTAAGCCAAGCTGGTGACCGCACTGCTCAGAAGATTGAACGTCTACTAGCATGGTTGGATGAGCTAAAAGGTAACCTAGACATCCCAATGTCTATCCAAGCGGCAGGTGTTGCTGAAGCTGACTTCCTAGCGAAAGTTGATGAACTAGCAGTAGAAGCGTTCGATGACCAGTGTACTGGTGCGAACCCACGCTACCCACTAATCGCTGAGCTAAAAGAAGTTCTACTGGCTTCTTACTACGGTAAAGCTTTCGTTGAAGGTGAAACTTTCGAAGGTACGACTGTAATCAAGAAGAAAGCAGACCAAGTAGCGCCAAAAGCGAAAAAATAAGTCTGATACTTAGTCACTAAGTGTCAGCAAGAAGTAAGACTCAGGAATGAGGTAGGTTTTCGCTAGCACGAAACCTAAAAAAATCGGGAAAAAGATCAAAGCCCCAGTCGAAAGACCGGGGCTTTTTTTATCAGTTTGATTTTTTGAGTTCGGTTAGATTTCGGTGGTCACCACTCTGCCACTGAAATACTCATTCGCCACGATGTACTCAGCGTTGCGAATGAGTTCATCCTGTACTTGAGCCCAATGTGTCGCGTCTATCTGTCCGTGATGGTGTGATACCGATGGAATCACACCACCAACGCGAATATTAAAAGGGGTGAGCTCTTTTGCCCAACTGTGAGTAAAACCCGAAACGAGGGAAGTCACACTCTCAACACCGGTAAAATTTAGATGATCATCGTGCGAAATAACATTGACGATCACGCCTTTCGTTTCTGTGCGTCGCATTCGTTCCGCGCACACTTGCACATAGCCGTATAGTGCGCCTGCGGTACTTGATAGTTTTTCTATGAAGCCTTCTGAGGTTGCTTCAGTATTCAAAAGTGGCAGAGGAGAGCTGGTCCAACAGTTCACGAGTACATTGGGGACGCGGTTAAATTGTGCCTGAATGTGGTCAAACAAGGATTGAATGGAAGATTGGCTGTAGTCTTGCAAAGTGATCGGATAAACATCTTGAGTGATGGCATAGAGCTCTTTGTGTGTATCACTCAATGCAGCTTGGTCTTGGTCGCAGAGAATAACAATGGCACCGAGACGCGCAAAGTGCGCTGCCACTGTTCTGCCCAATAATGAGCCCGCACTCGTCACTAAAATCAAAGCGTTCTTGATATCCATCTCGTTGCTCTCCCTCAAGCATTCAGACCGTACTTTCATCTTGGGTGAGAAATTGGGTACGCTGTGTGAATAACTTCAAACAACGGTTAATCGTGCAAAAGAGATGATGAGATATTTGTAAACAGTCACAGTTTGGTGTTCTGAGGGATGAAAAATTGTCGCATAGCGTCTAGCAAAGTTGATCCGTGCCATGCCAGTAAATACAACGATAAACAGCGTGTTACGCGTAGGTGGCAAATTTCGCTTTGACCAGTGCAGTGGATAGGTGGTTGTACAACCCGGCTTCTGGTAGCAATTTAACTTCAGGGGTTGCGAGTTTTGTTCGCTCGTGCCCAGAAAGGTTTTGATAAACCTCTTCTGGTAGATCAAACGTCTCTTCTGGCATATAAGCTAATGGCTCTGCGTTGAGATAGTGACTCAGTTTGGCAGAAGGAAGCCCTGCATTGTGGAACTGTTTCGCTTGTTCTGCAGAAATCGCGTAACTTGATTGATCGCTTCTCAATTTTTGAGGTTCAGACAAACCAAATTGCTTACGCAACACGGCATCCGTCATTTCCTGCGTTTCAATTTGTTCTACGGGGGTGATGTGACGAGCGTCTTCAGAAAACATCGAAAGCAGCAGTGCAAAGTCGGCACGACGTCCTTGCTGAACGGCTTGGCTAATGCCATTACCGAAGCTCAGCTCGTTAATGATGCTTGCTTTGTCTAATGTGTGTATCTGCATGCGGCTCTCCGTGTGATGCTTTATTAGCGGCACGTCGGCAGATAACTTTAGGGAAAATAAACAAAAAGCCCGCTAATGCGGGCTTTCAAGTATGACTAAATTGGAACTTAAGGGGCGAAAATTATTTCGCTAGGTTCTCTGCAACGAAATCCCAGTTAACCAGTGCCCAGAAACCGTTCATGTAGTCTGGACGTAGGTTGCGGTAATCGATGTAGTAAGCGTGTTCCCATAGGTCTACAGTCAGTAGTGGAGTTACGCCTTCTTCAGTGATTGGTGTTGCCGCATTTGAAGTATTAACGATTGCTAGAGAGCCGTCAGCTTTCTTCACCAACCAAGTCCAAGATGAACCAAAGTTGTTGATTGCTGAATCTGTGAATTTTGCTTTGAATTCTTCGAATGAACCGAATGCTGCGTTGATCGCTTCTGCAACTGCACCTGTTGGCTCGCCGCCTGCATTTGGAGCAAGACAGTGCCAGTAGAAAGTGTGGTTCCATACTTGCGCTGCGTTGTTGAAGATACCGCCAGTAGAAGTCTTGATGATCTCTTCTAGAGTTTTACCTTCGAATTCAGTACCAGGAATTAGGCCGTTCAGTTTCACAACGTAAGTGTTGTGGTGTTTGCCGTGGTGGAACTCAAGAGTTTCTGCAGAGATGTGTGGCTCAAGCGCGTCTTTTGCGTAAGGAAGAGCTGGTAGTTCAAATGCCATTGCTCGATTCTCCATTTATATGAAGGGATTACCTTCGGTTGCTTCCAGTGAATTTATAATTAAATCAATCCGTTTGATGATTCATCAACGAATCGACTGTCAATATGACTGACTTGCGCTATAGTTTAGCAAGTTTTTACTTTATTAAAAGGAAAAATCCGCTTTTTGATATGAAATTTCTTTGTCATTCTAATGCGGATCTAGTACGGACAATAGCCCTTAATTTTATGTGCTTTTTATTCTGCACTAATAAGGTAGAATGTGCGAAAAATTTGCAGTCATTCCGTGAACGAGGAAGCAATGGAAACTATCGACAAAATCAAACAACAAATCGCAGAAAACCCAATCCTTCTCTACATGAAAGGTTCTCCAAAGCTACCAAGCTGTGGTTTTTCTTCTCAAGCAGCTCAAGCATTGATGGCATGTGGTGAAAAATTTGCTTATGTAGACATCCTACAAAACCCAGATATTCGTGCTGAGTTGCCAAAATATGCGGAGTGGCCTACTTTCCCACAACTATGGGTTGAAGGTGAGTTGATTGGCGGTTGTGATATCGTGATTGAGATGTTCCAAAAAGGCGAACTTCAACCATTGATCAAAGAAGCGGCAGCACGCGCAGCGGGCAACGACGCGGAATAATTTGGCCAACCACTATGGCGCTTGAAAGAGTTTCGGTAGTGGTTATCGTCAAACGAAGATAGAATACGAAGGAGCTGTTTGGCTCCTTTTTGTTTTTGAGTTACTACCATGAAAATCAAACTATATTACGTCCATGATCCTATGTGCAGCTGGTGCTGGGGATACAAACCTACCTTGGAAAAATTGAAGCAACAGTTACCTGGAGTCATTCAGTTTGAGTATGTGGTTGGCGGCTTAGCGCCAGATTCAACATTGCCGATGCCACCTGAAATGCAGCAAAAAATTGAAAGCATTTGGCATCAAATTGAACAGCGCCTAGGGACTCAATTTAATTATGAGTTTTGGACTCGTTGTACACCAGTTCGTAGTACCTATCAGGCGTGTCGTGCGGTGATTGCCGCAGGTTTTCAAGATTCTTATGAGCAAATGCTAGAGGCGATCCAACAGGCGTATTATTTGCGCGCCATGCCGCCACATGATGAAGCGACACATCGCCAGCTTGCGCAAGAAATTGGACTCAATGTTCAACAGTTTGAAAACGATGTGACGGGGCGTTTATTGGAAGGTGTCTTTGAAGATCAACTGAGTTTAGCTCGAAGCTTAGGCGTCAACGCTTACCCAAGTTTAGTATTGCAAATTAACGACGCGTATTTTCCAATCGAGATCGATTACCTCTCCACCGAACCGACGTTAAAGTTGATCCGTGAGCGCATTGTCGAGAATATTCCCGCTCAATAGTGTGATGAAAATAGCGTGATGGAATAGGTCAGCGGGACACGCTGAAAAAGACCAACCTATTTTATTGAAAGAGAAAGCCGCTCAACAGAGCGGCTTCTTTGTGATTGTCGATCGTACAACGTATTAAAGTGCTTACAGCACCATAGCTGCGATCCAACCAAAAATAATGAGCGGGATATTGTAGTGGATAAAGGTTGGAACAACCGTTTCCCAAATGTGCTCGTGTTGCCCGTCGGCATTCAAACCAGAAGTTGGTCCTAACGTTGAATCAGAAGCGGGTGAACCTGCATCACCAAGCGCTGCTGCGGTACCCACAAGCGCGATGGTTGCCATCGGTGAAAAACCAAAAGCGATGGAAAGCGGAACGTAGATGGTTGCTAAGATTGGAATGGTTGAGAAAGAAGAACCAATCCCCATCGTAACAAGCAGACCGACCACAAGCATAAGAAGAGCGGCGAGGCCTTTGTTGTCCCCGATGCTGGTTGACAGCGATTCTACCAGTGTTTCAACGCCACCCGTTTGTTTCATTACCGCAGCGAAACCAGCGGCGGCGATCATGATGAAGCCGATCATTGCCATCATATGAACACCTTTAGTGAACACATCATGAGTCTCTTTCCAAGCAATGACACCACCAAAGGTGAAGACCATAAAGCCAGCCAGTGCACCAATGATCATTGAACCCGTGTATAGCTGAACACTGAGAGCTGCGATGATACCGAGGGCGGCTACCAGAATGTGTTTCTTATTGATGCCTTCGCTTTCTTCATGCACCACGGTCAGCTCGGTTTCACGGTATTCACGAGGTTTACGGTAGCTAAAGAAAATAGCAGTCAAAAGACCAAACACCATTCCCGCGCCGGGTAGGAGCATTGCGGTCGGTACTTGGCTGGCGACAACGCTCTCTAAACCGTTATCGTGCAGGTTCTTCAATAGGATGTTATTGAGGAAAATACCGCCAAAGCCGACAGGCAAGACCATGTATGGCGTAATCAGGCCAAATGTCAGCACACAAGCGACCAATCGACGATCGAGTTTGAGTTTTGCAAATACGCCCAATAGAGGTGGAATTAAAATGGGAATAAAGGCGATATGGACAGGAATGACGTTTTGGGATGACATGGTCACCAGTACGAGCGCGACCAAAACAGCGTATTTTAAGCCGGTGGTTGAAGCGTCACTTTCTTTGCCGTTAAGGCGCTTAATAACGCTTCTGGCAAGTAGGTCAGTAATGCCCGATTTTGAAATAGCAACCGCGAAGGTGCCCAACATGGCGTAGCTCAGTGCGATGGTTGCACCGCCACCAAGGCCACTTTCAAAAGCAGCGATGGTATCGCCTAGGCCCATTCCAGCAACAAGGCCACCAACGATGGCACTGAACGTGAGGGCGACCACCACGTTCACTCGCATCAAGGCTAAAATTAGCATGACGCAAACAGATATAACGACAGGATTCATAGTTTTCTCAGGTAGTTGTGTTTACTTATTATTTTTCGTTTTCATCGTCAATTAATGGCCAGCCTCCAAGCGCTTTCCATTTATTGACGATGCCACAGAACAGCTCTGCGGTTTTTTCGGTATCGTAAAGCGCCGAGTGGGCCTCACGATTGTCAAATTCCATCCCTGCGGTTTTACACGCTTTCGCCAGTACAGTTTGGCCATAAGCTAAGCCACTGAGCGTTGCGGTATCGAAAGTGGCAAAGGGATGAAACGGGACTCGTTTAAGTTTGCAACGCTCATTAGCGGCGTTAACGAAACTTAAGTCAAACGCTGCGTTGTGTGCCACCATAATGGCGCGGCTACAATCAGCGGCTTTTTGTTCTCTACGGATGAGTTTATAGATCTCTTTTAGCGCTTCTTGTTCCGTCACGGCGCCGCGTAATGGGCTAAACGGGTCACGAATGCCGTTGAACTCAAGTGCTTCTTTTTCGAGATTTGCCCCCTCAAAGGGCTCAACATGAAAGTGAATGGTCGATGCCGGGTGAAGATCACCGTTTTCATCCATGGATAGTGTGACGGCGCAAATTTCTAAGAGGGCATCCGTTTGGGCATTGAACCCGGCGGTTTCAACATCGACGACAACAGGAAAATAGCCGCGAAAGCGTTTTTTCAGGGTCAGTGCTGTGTTTTCTACAGTCATGTTTCTATATTTTTGTGTGACAAAGGCTGCATTATTACAGATTATCCTTATGAAAAAAACGTTACAAAAGGAGAAAACCGCAAAAGTTTTGCTCCTATTTGGCGAGGTTTTTGCATAAATGTGTAAGTCAGATAGAATTCATCCGGTAGTGGCAAATGTCTGCCACGCAACCGTGAGCGAGTAAGAGAAGTAGTGATAATGAAAAAGTGGCTAATAACCAGTGGTTTAGTACTAACTACCTTTGCATCATTGCCATCGGCAGCGATGACGAAGCGTTATATTGCCACCCCGCAGCAATCACAATGGGAAATGGTGATGAATTCACCGCTGGAATGCCGTTTGGTGCATCCGATCCCTAACTACGGTGATGCGGAATTCTCTTCACGCGCAAGTAAAAAAATTGTGTTGGATTTTGAGCTAAAAATGCGTCGACCTATGGGCGAAACACGCAATGTGAGTTTGATTTCGATGCCGCCTCCATGGCGACCAGGAGAAAATGCAGACCGCATTACTAATATTAAGTTCTTTCAACAGTTTAATGGTTATGTTGGTGGGCAAACGGCATGGGGCATTCTGTCTGAGTTAGAGAAAGGGCGTTATCCGACGTTTAGTTATCAAGATTGGCAAAGCCGTGACCAAAGAATTGAAGTTGCGCTATCTGCCGTTCTGTTCCAGCAAAAATACAACGTATTTAGCGATTGTGTCGCCAATCTGTTGCCTTACAGCTTTGAAGATATTTCGTTCACTATTCTGCATTATGAACGCAATGGGGATAAACTCACCAAGGCATCGCAAAAGCGCTTGTCGCAGATTGCTGAATACGTGCGCTACAACTCGGATATTGATTTGGTGTTGGTTTCGACTTACACCGATTCCACTGATGGTACTAGCGTGAGCCAAAACTTATCGGAGCGTAGAGCGGAATCGTTGAGAGATTACTTCAAAGCACTAGGACTGCCGGAAGATCGTATCCAAGTTCAAGGTTATGGTAAACGCCGCCCAATTGCAGACAACGCAACGCCTATTGGTAAAGATAAAAACCGCCGCGTTGTCATTTCACTGGGGCGAAGTGAAGTTTAGTTGAGTTTGAACTTTGCGATGATTTCGCAATGGGTAGCCGTGTCAATCTTCTCCACCAGCTGCGCGATCTTTGGGTTTGGGTGACGCTTTAAAAAATCGAACAACGCTTTTTTGCAGCAGCCAATAGACTCGATAAAACTTTCACATTGGTGGTGAGGGCACTGAGGAATTAAGGTCAGCACCTTTTCCGAGGCCAGTTGCAGATATTTTAGCTCATAGTCGGTGTCACCCGCCCAACGCCAAAATTGTGCCAAGTTGTGGCACGAGATCACGGATATCAGTAATTTGTCGTCGGCTTCTACCGTTGAGGAAGCAATGATGTCTTCGCTCAAATTGTAGGCTTGTTGATAGTGCAAAATACTACGAATTGGATCGTCAAGTTGCAGCGCGGTATCGGCGAGCAACGTGTGTTTTTCCCATTCACTGATCATGTGCTTATCCCAGTTAGCAAAATTGGGATTAATCTAAATGAAAATTATTATCATGTAAAGTTTCATGATTAAGATCAAAAGAGGAGGCTTTAGCCTCCTCGTTGCTATTCCGCCATATTGACGTGGCGATTAGCCTTCTAAACCTGCTGATGCTTGTTTGTTTTGGATCAGCTCAATCATATAGCCATCAGGATCTTTCACAAAAGCGATGTGGGTTGTGCCGCCTTTTACTGGGCCAGGTTCGCGAGTCACATTACCGCCAGCGGCTTTGATGGCATCGCAAGTAACATAAATGTCGTCGACGCCAATCGCGATGTGACCAAATGCACTGCCGAGGTCGTACTCCGTTTTACCCCAGTTGTAAGTTAACTCGATGACTGCGCCTTGTGATTCGTCACCGTAACCTAGAAACGCCAAAGTATATTCATACTCTTTGTTTTCATTGGTACGAAGCAATTGCATGCCCATAACTTCGGTGTAGAACTGAATCGATTTATCTAAATTACCCACACGCAACATAGTGTGAAGAATGCGACCATTTGACATTGTTATGCTCCTTACAGATAGAGATTAATTCTCTGGGTAGACTTTTTCTTTAAATTCGCACAGGTCTTCAATGATGCAACTGCCACAGCGAGGCTTGCGTGCAATACAGGTGTAGCGTCCATGCAAAATCAACCAGTGGTGGACATCGAGTTTAAACTCTTTTGGTACCACTTTAAGTAACTTTTGCTCGACGTCATCCACGTTTTTGCCTAGGGCAAACTTTGTGCGATTGGAAACGCGGTAAATATGAGTATCGACAGCGATGGTTGGCCAGCCAAAGGCGGTGTTGAGCACCACATTGGCGGTTTTGCGCCCAACCCCGGGCAGTGCTTCAAGAGCGTCTCGGTCTTCAGGGACTTCACCGTTGTGTTTTTCGAGCAGAATGCGACACGTTTTGATGGTGTTTTCCGCTTTGGAATTAAACAGGCCAATGGTCTTAATGTACTCTTTCAGACCTTCCACCCCGAGATCCAACATCGCTTGAGGGGTGTTGGCGACAGGGAACAGTTTGTCTGTGGCTTTATTGACACTGACATCCGTTGCTTGTGCTGATAACAAAACCGCTATCAACAGCTCAAAAGGGGAGTTCCAATTGAGTTCGGTTTGTGGGTTGGGGTTGTTTTCTCGTAATCGTTCGAGAATTTGTATGCGTTTGTCTTTATTCATTGCTGACTTCCAGTTGTTCTAGGCTCATGGGCACTCTAGCGGTGCATATTTTGATGAGCCTAGACAGTGACTTACGCGTTAGTCACGCGTGCGCGTTCAATCGCGGGTTTTTCCTGTTTAGGTTGGCGAGCTTTCAACTGTGTATCGATGACATTTTTCAACGCGATGAGCAGGCCGACACCAATAAATGCCCCGGGCGGTAACAGTGCCAGTAGGAAGCTACTGTCAAATTGGAATACCTGAATCCGCAGTGCGCTCGCCCATTCACCCAGCAGAAGATCTGCGCCATCGAAAAGGGTTCCGTTGCCGATGATTTCGCGCATTGCGCCCAAAACGACAAGCACGGTGGTCATACCCATGCCCATCCAAAAGCCATCTAATGCCGCAGGCAAAGGATCATTTTTTGATGCGTACGCTTCAGCACGGCCGATGATGATGCAGTTGGTCACAATCAAAGGAATGAAAATGCCCAATGATAGGTATAAGCCATAGGCGTAGGCGTTCATCAGTAATTGAACGCACGTGACCAGTGAGGCAATGATCATAACGAATACCGGAATACGAATTTCTTTTGGTACGTAGTTACGAATCAGAGAAACAGTGACGTTGGAGCCAACGAGAACCAATAATGTTGCTATGCCGAGACCAAGTGCGTTGGTGACGGTTGACGATACCGCCAGTAGCGGACACAGACCAAGTAGCTGGACCAGTGCAGGGTTGTTGTCCCACATGCCATTTTTAAGTAATTTTTTATGCTCACTCATAGTGGCCTCCACAGTTAAGTGGTTGATTCAGAATCTGTTCACGATGGGTATTGACGAACTCAACGGTGTTGCGCACCGCTTTAACAACCGCACGAGGTGTAATGGTCGCGCCGGTAAACTGGTCAAATTCTCCACCATCTTTACGCACTTTCCAACTGTTATAGTTGCCATCATTTAACTGTTTTCCGGTGAAACTGGTGATCCAATCTGTCACTCTAAGGTCAATCTTGTCGCCTAACCCTGGAGTTTCTTGGTGGCTAAGTACGCGCGTGCCAAGCACGGTACCGCTGGTATCGATACCCGTAATGATCTTAATGGCACCGTTGTAGCCATCTGGTGCTATGGACTCAATAGCAATGGCGGTGGCTTGGCCATTACGTGTAGCAATATAGGCTGTCATCGCCTTATCGGAGCCTAGCGCGGAATCGCTCACCAATGTACAAGATTCAAACAATAAGTTGTCATGTGCACTTTCCGGGATGACTTGATTAAGGACCGAAGAGAGCTGCTTTTGCTCCTGAAGTGTGATTTGGTCCTTAGTTAAATATTGCGTCATGGCCACTAGCCCTGTGGTAGCACAGGCAAATATTGCTAGTGTTAAACCGTTCTTTCGTATTGCGTTTAACATTTCATTTCCTGCCTTTTAGTGCCCGTAAGTTCTTGGTTTGGTGTAGTAATCGATCAAAGGTACACACATGTTGGCCAATAACACTGCAAATGCCACACCGTCTGGGAAGCCTCCCCAGCTACGTATGATAAAGACGAGAGTACCGATGATCGCCCCAAAGAGGATACGCCCCTTTATTGTTGTTGAAGCGGATACGGGATCCGTTGCAATAAAGAATGCGCCAAGCATCGTCGCACCGGAAAGGAGATGAAACAGTGGTGATGCCGTTTCACCAGGGAAGAACAGGGAGAAAAAGCTGCTCATCACAAGCAACGCACCTAAAAATCCGACAGGAATATGCCATTGGATAACGCGTTGCTTGAGCAAAATCAGACCACCCGCCAAGTAGGCAAGGTTAACCCATTGCCAGCCCACACCGGCAAAACCTTCAAAAATAGGTTGGCTGAGAATTTCTGACGATGTCGCTCCGCTGTGCAGACCAGTTTTGAAAGCATCAAGCGGCGTTGCCGTGGTAATGCCATCGATGCCTGCACGAACTTGTTGCAGAGAAGAACCATCGATAGTGAGTCCGGTAAAGATCAGGGAAAGAAGATCTCCGAATGTCACTGGATCTTTGGCCACTTCGTGTCCTGCTTCAATCAGAGGTAGAGGAGCACTCCAACTGGTCATTTGCACTGGGAAGGAAATCAGCAGTACCACATAAGCTATCATGGCAGGGTTGAACGGGTTTTGCCCTAGACCACCATAGAGATGCTTTGCAATCACGATCGCAAACAAAAGGCCAATTGTGATGATCCACCAAGGGGCCATTGGGGGGATGGCGACGGCCAGTAACCAAGCGGTGACCAGAGCACTATGATCGCGTAGCGCTCGCATTGGTGGACGTTTTCTTAATAGCATCACGAGTGCTTCTAAAGATAACGCGATGGTGATTGCCAAAATGAGTTGAACTAATGTGCCCCAACCAAAAAAGTAGGTTTGCGCCAACAATCCGGGTAACGCACATAGTGCTACCCATTTCATTAAATCTGGGGTGCTTTTGCGACTGTGGGCGTGTGGTGAGCTCGCAATAAAAAACGACATTACTCGTTCTCCTCAGTATTTTGTTTTTGTTCTGCTTGTTGAGCTTTACGCGCTTTGGCACGAGCAATCGCCGCAGCGACGGCCGCTTTCTTCGGATCGTCTTCTGCTGGTTGCGATTCTTCGCGGTTTTGCTCAGGTGCAGGTTCGTCTGTTTGCTGCGCTTTTCGTGCTTTGGCACGAGCAATCGCCGCAGCGACTGCCGCTTTCTTCGGATCGTCTTCTGCTGGTTGCGATTCTTCGCGGTTTTGCTCAGGTGCAGGTTCGTCTGTTTGCTGCGCTTTTCGTGCTTTGGCACGAGCAATCGCCGCAGCGACTGCCGCTTTCTTAGGATCGTCCTCTGCTGGTTGCGATTCTTCACGGTTTTGCTCAGGAGCCGGCTCGCTTGTTTGCTGCGCTTTTCGTGCTTTGGCACGAGCAATCGCCGCAGCGACTGCCGCTTTCTTCGGATCGTCTTCTGTTGGTTGCAATTCTTCGCGGTTTTGCTCTGGTGCAGATTCGTCTGTTTGCTGCGCTTTTCGCGCTTTGGCGCGAGCAATCGCCGCAGCGACTGCCGCTTTCTTCGGATCGTCTTCTGCTGGTTGCGATTCTTCGCGGTTTTGCTCAGGTGCAGGTTCGTCTATTTGCTGCGCTTTTCGTGCTTTGGCACGGGCAATCGCCGCGGCGACGGCCGCTTTCTTAGGATCGTCTTCTGCTGCTTGCGATTCTTCGCGGTTTTGCTCAGGTGCAGGTTCGTCTGTTTGCTGCGCTTTTCGTGCTTTGGCGCGAGCAATCGCTGCAGCAACAGCGGCTTTCTTATCTTCAGGTTCATCCGCCGATGATTCGGATGAAGCAAGTGGTGGTTGCTGCGCTTTTTTCGCTTTTGCTCTTGCAATGGCGGCGGCAACGGCAGATTTTTTATCCCCTTGCTCTTCAGAGTCTGGGGTTTTAGATTGCTCTTTCTCTGCTTTTCGCTCGCGAGCAAGACGCTTACGTTCTTCGCGTAACTTCACCATTTCTGAATTGTCTGGTTCAGACGAACCGGAGTCAGCTGCGGCGGCTTGTTTGGCTTTTGCTTTGGCAATGGCTGCAGCAACTGCCGGTTTAACGCTTGGTGTTTGCTCGCTATCTTGAGTTTTTTGCGCTTTAACACGAGCGATGGCGGCGGCAATGGCGTCGTCGCCTCCCGTGGATTTCATTTCCTTACGGCGATCTTCCGCGGCTTTCTTAAAGCGATTCTCGCGTTCTTCTTTTTCGCGCTCCATGCGTGCTTTTTTCTCTTCAAAGCGCAGTTTGGCACGTTCTGCTGCGTCAGCTTCTTGAGCGCGCGTCCGAATTTCGGCTTTAGCTTGACGATAATAGCTGACAAGCGGGATTTCACTTGGGCACACAAAGGCACAAGCGCCACATTCGATACAATCTTTTAAGTTTAGCTCTTCACACTTGTCGAACTCTTCGGCTTTAGCGTGCCATTGTAGCTGCTGAGGAAGCAGTGAAGCAGGACAAGCTTCAGCGCATGCGCCGCAGCGAATACATTCCATTTCGTAACCCGCAGGAGAAATCTCTTTGCGGGTTGGAGCCAAAATACAGTTGGACGTTTTGGTGATCGGAACGTTTGCATGAGGCAGGCTAAAGCCCATCATCGGACCGCCCATGATCAAACGTGGTAACTTTTTGTCTGCTTGGTAGCCAAATTGTTCTAATAAAGCATGTACTGGTGTGCCCAGCGGTACCCAAACGTTACGTGGTGTCTCGAAGGTGTTGCCCGTTAAGGTGACGACTCGATTGACCATTGGTTCGCCGTCCATTACCGCGCGCTTAATCGCGTACAGCGATCCGACATTTTGAACAAGGATGCCAATATCCGCAGGAATACCGCCCGCGGGAACTTCTTTATTTGTCAGAACCTTAATCAGCTGCTTTTCGCCACCAGAGGGGTACTTGGTGGGGATAACACGAATAACGATGTCTCTATTTTGTGCGGCTGATTCAAGGGCTTTAATTGCTTCGGGTTTGTTATCTTCAATTCCGATGATGGTAAGTTTAGGCTGCAAAATGTGTTCTACAATTTCGATACCTTGTAGAACCTCTTCCGCGTGTTCTTGCAAAAGCTTGTCGTCTGCGGTGATGTACGGTTCACATTCTGCCGCGTTGACAATCAAAATTTCTGTTCGGCCTAAGCCAGATTGGATTTTTTTCGCGGTCGGAAAGCCTGCGCCTCCCATTCCGGAAATGCCCGCCATGCGAATCACATCCAAAAGATAGTCGCTGTTTTGTTGTGAATAATCGATGACAGGTTGTTTTTCACACCAAGTATCTTGGCCATCTGGCGTGATGACCACACACATTTCGCTCAAACCAGAAGGGTGCGCCACTGTGCGTGTTTCAATAGCTGTTATGGTTCCGGAAGTCGAGGCGTGAATTGGAAGTGTAAAACCGGCATTCGATTGGGTGAGCAATTGCCCTTTTAAGACGTGATCGCCTACGTTGACCAAGATGTTTCCCGGTTTGCCGATGTGTTGTTTGAGCGGTAACACAATCTCATTGGCTAGCGCTGCGTGCACCAAAGGCTGCTGGTTTGACTGGCGTTTGTTTTCCGCAGGATGAACACCACCTGGAAAATCCCAAAGCGCGCCTGTACGAATTTGTTCAATTAAAGACAACATCTTCTTTGCCCTTTAGTTATTCTGATCTCTGCTGGTGGCAGAGTTAGGGTTAGCTTCGGAAATATTGACCACAGGTATAGCATTAAGCTGCCACTTCCATGTTTCCGTGGTTGTCTCCAGAGGAATCATTTCAATACAGTCTGTCGGGCAAGGCGCCACGCATAAATCGCAGCCCGTACATTCATCTTTAATGACCGTATGTAGAGCTTTGGTTCCACCAACAATAGCATCGACCGGACAGGCTTGGATGCACTTGGTGCAACCAATACACATGTCTTCGTGGATAAACGCGACTTTTTTCACTTTGCCTTCAAGATCATGGGCGGATTCTTCCGCTTCAACGCCCATAAGATCGGCCAGTTTCTCAATGGTCGCTTGGCCTCCTGGTGGGCACTTATTGATGCTGTCTCCATTCGCGATGGCTTCTGCGTAAGGACGGCAACCAGGATAGCCACACTGACCACATTGCGTTTGTGGCAATATGGCATCGATTTGATCCACGATTGGATCCGCTTCGACTTTAAAGCGAATTGAGGCAAAACCAAGGATAGCGCCAAATAGCGTAGCCAGCAGTGCAATGGCTAGCACGGCAATCATGATGGTTGTCATCTTATTTCACCAACCCCGTAAAGCCCATAAACGCTAGCGACATTAATCCTGCAGTAATCATCGCAATGGAAGCCCCTTTAAAAGGCGCAGGCACATCCGCTGCAGAAATGCGCTCACGCATCGAAGCAAACAGAATCAGTACTAAAGAAAAACCAACCGCTGCACCAAAACCATAGATGATGGATTCAACAAACGAGTGGTTTTCATTGATATTCAGTAGAGCAACCCCCAACACGGCACAGTTGGTGGTAATCAAAGGTAGAAAAATACCCAGCAGGCGATAGAGGGTTGGGCTGGTCTTGTGAACCACCATTTCCGTAAACTGGACCACCACCGCAATCACCAAAATAAAGCTCATGGTTCGTAGGTATTCGATGTGCAATGGCTCAAGAATGTAGCTTTCAACAAGATAAGCGCACACGGAAGCCATAGTAAGGACAAAGGTCGTTGCCAAGCCCATACCAATTGCGGTTTCCAATTTTTTTGACACGCCCATGAAGGGACACAATCCGAGAAACTTCACCAGTACAAAGTTGTTTACGAGGACGGTGCCAATCAACAACAAAATATATTCGGTCATAATTATTACGTTCTGCAAATCCGATCCCGATATTATCGTGCTTTGTCCGGGTAATAACAACCAATGAAAGGTAAGGTTTTGAGTAGCTGACGGAATTTTATACTTCGTAATCGGTTCGTTTGTTTAGGGCAAGAAAAAATATGGCGCTGCAAATGAACAAAACACCCGATACCAAGAAGGGTTGTTTTGAAAAAGTTCGTCTCCGCCAGCTGGGCTCAACTCCGCGGCGCAGGGAGCAAACTTCGTCGCTCTGTCAGCTTAGGTAAGGAGGATGATGGCCTTGAGTGAAAGTGGTGCGATCGCTAACGAGCAGCGCTATACGTGTCAATACTGATATTGAGATTTGCTGTCAAAAAAAAGCAAAAAAAACACTTTACTTTCCTGAACCCCTTGTAGGGTTTGGTCTTGCTTTACTTATCCACCAAAATTGTGGATAACTGTGTGAGTTAATCTTGAGCAATGTACTGCGAGGCTTGAATTTGAGTTTAAGCTCTAAAGGTAAGCGTGTGTGATTTTCTTATAAGGTAATGATATTCAGACTTTATTTTATATCTGTAGAGGTGTGTCTTGATGTGGATAAATAAGTGGTAATTTAGTAAAGGCTCATTTAAAAGGGTGCTGATGGGGAAAAGATGTGGATGGTATTACGACTAGGTTAGTGATGAGAGCGCTAGTAGGGCGTAGGAGAATAACAGAACTGAAATTGATAAGCTAGAAAAATGTCATGTAATCGTTAGGCTGTTCCACAATACAATTGACAGCGTTTTATCGAACATGTTCGGCACGATCTATCAAGCGTACACAGTCGAAAATTGCTTCTATGTTTCTTTGATATGGGAGTGTATATTTATACAGTTTTTACGTTGTGCAGTAGTGAGAGGAAAAATGAGCAAACTTTACGATCTGGTTTCTGACTATGCGCCATCGGGAGATCAACCAACGGCGATCAAACAACTGACAGAAGGGTTGGATGCTGGCTTGGCTCACCAAACCTTACTCGGGGTGACGGGATCCGGTAAAACATTTACCTTGGCGAATGTGATTGCTCAAGCGCAACGCCCAGCAATCCTGCTTGCGCCAAACAAAACCCTTGCCGCCCAACTTTACGGTGAGATGAAAGCGTTTTTCCCCAATAACGCGGTCGAATATTTTGTCTCTTACTACGATTATTACCAACCTGAAGCCTATGTGCCAACCACCGACACCTTTATAGAGAAGGACTCATCGGTCAACGCTCATATTGAACAAATGCGTTTATCTGCCACCAAAGCGTTATTGGAGCGAAAAGACGCCATTATCGTCGCCTCTGTTTCGGCTATTTATGGTTTGGGTGATCCCGAGGCCTACCTGCAAATGATGTTGCATATACGCCGTGGTGATGTGATGGATCAACGCGACATACTGCGCCGTTTGGCTGAGCTGCAATATAGCCGTAACGATATTGCTTTTGAACGAGGCCAATTTCGCGTGCGCGGAGAGGTGATCGACGTTTTTCCGGCTGAATCGGACCAAGATGCGGTGCGCATCGAGATGTTTGATGATGAGATCGACTGCATCAGTGTGTTTGATCCACTGACCGGAGTGGTCAAACAACGCGATTTACCCCGCTTTACGATTTACCCTAAGACTCACTACGTCACACCTCGAGAGCGTATTCTGCAGGCGATTGAAAACATCAAACAAGAGCTGCGTGAGCGACAAACTTACTTGCGTGACAACAATAAATTGTTGGAAGAGCAACGTATTAGTCAGCGTACCCAATTCGATATTGAAATGATGAATGAGCTGGGATTCTGCTCTGGCATCGAAAACTACTCGCGTTATCTCAGCGGTCGAGCGGAAGGTGAGCCGCCTCCAACGTTATTTGACTACTTACCACACGACGGTTTGTTGATCATTGATGAATCTCACGTGACAGTGCCACAAATTGGCGCAATGTATAAAGGTGACCGCTCACGGAAAGAGACCTTGGTTGAATATGGTTTCCGTTTGCCTTCAGCATTGGACAATCGACCATTGAAATTTGAAGAGTTCGAAGCGCTTGCGCCACAAACTATTTTCGTTTCAGCCACTCCGGGTAATTACGAACTAGAGAAAAGTGCGGGCGAAATTGCTGACCAAGTGGTGCGTCCGACCGGATTGCTCGATCCTGTACTGGAAGTGCGACCAGTGGCGACTCAAGTGGATGATCTGCTTTCTGAGATCCGCATCCGCGCGGTGAAAGATGAACGCGTGTTAGTGACAACACTGACCAAACGTATGGCGGAAGATCTAACTGAATACTTGCATGAGCACGATGTGAAAGTGCGTTACCTACACTCTGATATCGACACGGTTGAACGAGTGGAGATCATTCGTGACTTGAGGCTAGGGGAGTTCGATGTGTTGGTGGGGATTAACTTGTTACGCGAGGGCCTCGACATGCCCGAAGTGTCTTTGGTTGCGATTCTCGATGCTGATAAAGAAGGCTTTTTACGTTCAGAGCGCTCATTGATTCAGACCATTGGCCGTGCAGCCCGTAACCTCCATGGTAAAGCGATCTTGTATGCAGACTCCATCACCAAATCGATGAAGAAAGCGATGGATGAAACGGAACGACGCCGTGAGAAACAGCAAGCGCACAATGAAAAGATGGGCATTCAGCCTCAAGCCTTGAAGCGTAATATCAAAGATATCATGGAGCTGGGCGATATTACGAAATCCCGCAAGCAGAAAGTGAGCAAAACGGTGCCGTTGTCGAAAGTGGCTGAACCATCACAATCCTATAATGTGTTGACGCCACAGCAACTGGAAAAAGAAATCACAAAACTGGAAGCGCAAATGTACAAACACGCTCAGGATTTGGAATTTGAGTTAGCCGCGCAGAAGCGTGATGAAATTGAAAAGTTGCGCCAGCAGTTTATTGCTAACAGCTAACCAGAGCGTGGTGAATTAGCGCTTGAAGTGAACAAAAAAAAGCCAACAGTCATTTTTACTATTGGCTATCAATTGTGAACACTAGGTTCACTAACAACGTCAGTTGGCTAGGTGACCCGAGGGGCCATCTTTTGTACTGCATGGTTTATGCCAGTTGTAAGCACGCTAAGTAGCGCAAAAATGGTGTGTGTGGCGATAAAATACAATTGAAATTTGCAAAATGCATCGCGCAATGCGATTATTATCCAAAACACAAATAACAATTGGCTAGACTATGCAACAAATCACCACAACGAAGCAGCGCTATTTGCTTATGGTAGAGGATACCGCCTCAGTAGCAGCCCTGTACCGTTCCTATTTAATGCCTTTGGGTATCGATATTAATATTGTGGGGACTGGCCGCGATGCTATCGATAGTCTTAAACATCGAATTCCCGATCTAATCTTGTTGGACTTACGTCTGCCGGATATGACAGGTATGGACGTATTGCACGCCGTAAAAGCGAGTCACCCAGATGTTCCCATTATTTTCATGACCGCACATGGGTCAATTGACACTGCTGTGGAAGCGATGCGACATGGTTCTCAGGATTTCTTGATCAAACCCTGTGAAGCTGACAGGCTTCGGGTCACGGTGAACAATGCCATCCGCAAAGCGAGCAAGCTAAAAAATGATTCAGACAGTGCAGGAAGTCAGAACTATCAAGGCTTTATCGGTAGTAGTCAAAAAATGCAGCAGGTCTATCGAACCATTGACTCGGCGGCGAGCAGTAAAGCAAGCATCTTTATCACGGGTGAAAGTGGTACAGGTAAAGAGGTGTGTGCAGAAGCGATACACGCCGCCAGCCGACGAGGCGATAAACCATTTATAGCTATTAACTGTGCAGCCATTCCTAAAGATTTGATTGAAAGTGAGCTGTTTGGTCACGTCAAAGGGGCGTTTACCGGTGCGGCGACCGATCGCCAGGGCGCTGCAGAACTGGCCGATGGCGGCACGCTTTTCCTGGATGAGCTGTGTGAAATGGACTTGGATTTGCAAACCAAGTTGTTGCGTTTTATTCAAACCGGCACCTTCCAAAAGGTTGGTTCGTCCAAAATGAAGAGTGTCGATGTACGATTTGTCTGCGCGACCAACCGAGATCCTTGGAAAGAAGTGCAAGAAGGGCGTTTTCGTGAGGATTTGTATTATCGTTTGTACGTGATTCCTCTTCACCTTCCGCCTCTGCGTGAGCGCGGCGAGGATGTGATCGAAATTGCCTATTCTCTACTAGGCTATATGTCACATGAAGAAGGGAAGAATTTTGTGCGTTTTTCTCAACCAGTCATTGACCGTTTTAACGAATACGAATGGCCGGGCAATGTTCGTCAGTTACAAAACGTACTGAGAAACATTGTGGTACTGAATAATGGTAAAGAAATTACCATGGAAATGCTGCCACCTCCGCTCAACCAACCGTTTGAGCGCAAGGACATGGCCCTACAGCTTTCTGAGGATTTGATTTCAGTGACCGATATTTGCCCTTTGTGGATCACTGAAAAAATGGCGATAGAACAGGCGATTAAAGCTTGTGACGGCAATATTCCACGAGCCGCAGGTTATTTAGATGTTAGCCCTTCAACCATTTATCGCAAATTGCAAGCGTGGAACGTGAAAGAAGAAAAACAGAAAGCCTAATGGAATTATTAAACCAGAAGAAAATTGCTTCGCTCAGTGAAGAAATTGGTCAAGAAAATGTGCCGATGTTATTGGAGATTTTTTTGGGTGAGTTAGAAAGCTATCTCAAGGTACTTTGTGACGCGACTTACAGCGATAAACTCAGTTACTTGAAAGAGATCAGTCATGCTCTAAAGAGCAGTGCAGCCAGCTTTGGAGCTGATTCATTATGTGCGTATGCGGTTGAGATTGACGCCAGAGCAAAGCAGAATGATGATTTTGAAGAGATGGTCGATGTCGTTGCGATGATTGATCACTTACACAACACCCGACACGCCTATTTAGCTTGGCAGGCAAAAATATTCTGATCAAAAACGGCTCCTTATTTAAAGAGCCGTTTTTTATTAGGGCTGCGTTTTAAATGTCTGCTAAGAGTTGTTGCTCGATAGCAAGACGCAGTTTTTTCCGATCATGACGCCAGTCACGATTCGCAGAGGCAAGTGATTGAGTCACAAAGTGCCAGCGATCTTTCAACTCAGGATGCTCGGTATCCCCTAGGACTACGTCTATCTTTCGTCCTTGGCATGCACGCTCACACCATTCGAGTTTCTCTTTGAAGCTCATACGGCCGGCCGGGCCAAACTCTGGGCTTAAGTTTGCAACAAAGATCAATTTGGCTTTGGTGTTTTTGGCAATCGCTTTGCCAAGTTCAGGCAGCAACAATGGCGGCATAATACTGGTTAGAAAACTGCCGGGGCCAAGGATGATGGCATCGGCCTCTTCAAGTGCCGTGATGGCTTCTTTGGTGGCCGGCACTTCTGGGGAGAGATCCAAGCGGCGTAAGTCGGTTTCCATTTCGTCGACGTTAGTCTCACCAGTTACCCATCTTCCGTCAGTTGATAGAGCGGTCAGGTCGGATGGGTGTTCAGACATCGGTAAAATATTGACTTGCACTTTTAGCATGTCGCGAACCAAATTGATCGCATCTAGTGGGCGAACGGATAAGTTGTCGAGCGCGGTGAGCATTAGATTGCCGAGGTTGTGGCCGTCAAGCTCTCCACTGCCTTTGAAGCGATATTCAAACATCATTGAGCTGATAGAGGGCTCAGTAATTAATTGATTAATACAGTTGCGGGTATCACCCCATGCAATGCCACCTTGGCAATGGCGTATTCGGCCTGTTGAACCACCGTTATCGGTGGTGGCAACAATACCTGTTGCATTGCCGCCAAACTCTTTGAGAGCCGCGAGCATCCTTCCCAAGCCATGACCGCCGCCAACCGCGACGACTTTTTTGGAAGCGTATATGTTCATCCTGTTCTTCTTATTTTTTCATAACCAACTACAATTTAGAGTATCCCGTTAATAACAGGTACTCACAAGGTGGTAAATTGTGGGTTTAGTGAGGTTTTTCTCGATTAGAGCTAGATTCCACTACAAATATTAAGTATTTTAACGGGCAAAGCTACCACTTGATCAATCGGGTCAAGGGTTGCCATAACTCCGAGCTTAACTTGCTAAGTTATTTGGCATCAAGTGCTGAATAATACGCGGCTTAAGCCAGTGGCAAAAGGTCACAAGGGCGTACTTGGAAATGACTACGCCTCCCGTGTTTGGAAAGGTGTTCCGTGGCGCAACAATTCGAAGATAGATTCCACCGCAAATTCTATTACTTGCGTCTGTCTGTGACGGATGTGTGTAATTTCAAATGTACTTACTGTTTACCTGATGGTTACCAACCTTCGGGGCAGAAAAACTCGTCTTTTTTAAACCTCGCTGAAATTCGCCGTATCGTAAAAGCCTTTGCCGATTGCGGAACAAGTAAAGTGCGTATTACTGGCGGAGAGCCAAGTCTGCGCAAAGATTTTACGGACATTATCCATACAGTTGCTTCAACTCAGGGCATCAAACGAGTGGCCACGACTACCAATGGCTATCGGATGGAAAAACACATTGGTGAATGGCGAGACGCTGGTCTGAATCAGATTAATGTCAGCGTGGATAGTTTGGATCCTCGCATGTTCCACCAAATCACCGGCGAAAACAAATTTCACCAAGTGATGGCAGGGATTGATCGTGCGTTCGACGTGGGTTTTGAACAAGTGAAAGTCAACGTTGTGTTGATGAAAGATCTCAACCACAACGAGTTGCCTGCGTTTTTACATTGGATTAAAGATCGCCCCATCCAATTGCGTTTTATCGAACTGATGCAAACTGGCGAAATGGACGAGCTGTTTCAACAGCATCATGTATCTGGTGTCTCCATTCGAAATCATCTCATCGCTAATGGTTGGCTGCTGAAAGTCAAAGCCGTTAACGATGGCCCAGCACAGGTGTTCGTGCATCCAGATTATCAAGGTGAAATTGGCCTCATCATGCCGTATGAGAAAGATTTTTGTGCGAGTTGTAATCGCCTGAGAGTATCAGCCAAAGGCAAATTGCACTTATGTCTATTTGGTGACCGAGGTGTCGAGCTCAGAGATTTGCTCCAACAGGACTCTCAGGAGTCAGCACTTATTGAACGAATTCAAACGGAGCTGCAAACCAAATCCGTGAGCCATTTCTTAAACGATGGCAATACCGGCATGACGCCACATTTGGCTTCAATTGGCGGCTGATCCGCAAAATCAAATAATCCAGCTAGCAATCACTAATTGCTAGCGACGCAACCAATTTAACTGAGAGAAGGTGAACACATGGGTCACGCAGAAAGTAAATTCCAAGCCGCTAATATCGCGGTTCTCACTGTTTCTGATACACGTACAGAAGAAAATGATACTTCAGGTGCTTACCTCGTTGAAAATGCGAAAGAAGCGGGTCACAACGTTGTTGATAAGCAGATTGTTATCGATGATATGTATAAGATTCGCGCCATTGTTTCACAGTGGATCGCAGATGAAAACGTGCAAGCGATCATGATCACTGGTGGTACCGGATTCACTTCTCGCGACAGTACTCCTGAAGCTCTAAAACCGCTTTTCGACAAAGAGGTTGAAGGTTTTGGTGAGTTGTTCCGTCTTGTTTCTTATGAAGAAATTGGCACTTCGACGATTCAATCTCGTGCGATTGCCGGTTTTGCAAATCATACAGTGATTTTTGCTATGCCTGGCTCAACGGGGGCTTGTCGTACGGGTTGGACTAAAATCATCAAGCAACAATTGGATGCGAGCCATCGTCCTTGCAACTTTATGCCTCACCTGAGCGTATAAAGGAGAGCCCATGAGCCAGTTTACTCACATCAACGCCTCTGGCGAAGCAAACATGGTGGATGTGTCTGCCAAAGCTGAAACGGTACGCGAAGCACGTGCGGAAGCGTTTGTGCATATGGCACCAGAGACATTACAGCTTATTGTTTCTGGTCAGCATCACAAAGGGGATGTGTTTGCCACGGCGAGAATCGCAGGCATACAAGCGGCGAAGAAAACTTGGGATTTGATCCCATTGTGTCATCCGTTATTGCTGTCAAAAGTGGAAGTACAGCTAGAAGCCATCGAAGCGGAAAATAAAGTGCGTATCGAATCGGTTTGCAAGCTAGCGGGAAAAACGGGTGTCGAGATGGAAGCGCTGACCGCAGCGTCGGTCGCCGCTCTGACAATTTACGATATGTGTAAAGCGATACAAAAAGACATGGTGATTGGCCCTGTGCGCTTGTTAGAGAAAACGGGTGGTAAGTCTGGACACTTTAAGGTAGAAGCATGATTACAGTTTTATTCTTCGCTCAAACCCGTGAGTTGGTGGGAGTGGACTCGATAGAAGTGGAGCCAAACTTTGTTACTGTTGAATCACTTCGCTCGTATTTGGCGGAGCAAGAAGGGAAGTGGGCGCTTGCTTTAGAGGCGGGCAAATTACTTGCTGCAGTCAATCAGTCGATCGTTCCACTGGAAACAACACTGCAAGATGGTGACGAAGTGGCCTTTTTCCCTCCCGTGACAGGGGGGTAACGTGGATAATCGTATCTCAGTTCAAGTCGAAGATTTCGACATCGCAGCAGAGTATTCACTCTTATCTCAAGGGACAGAGGCTGGGGCTGTTGTCACGTTTGTTGGCAAAGTTCGCGACATGAACTTGGGTGATAACGTGCTTGGTCTATCCTTAGAGCATTACCCTGGTATGACAGAAAAAGCGTTAGGAGAGATCTGTGATCAAGCAGAACAGCGTTGGCCTCTACTGAATGTTCGCGTTATTCACCGAGTGGGTGATCTCGATATTGGCGATCAAATTGTCTATGTCGGTGTTTCAAGCGCACATCGCGGCGCCGCTTTTGAAGCTTGTGAGTTTGTGATGGATTATCTCAAAACCAAAGCGCCATTTTGGAAGAAAGAGCGAACCACAGAAGCAACAAGATGGGTAGAATCGAGAGCATCGGATAAGCAAGCCGCTGATCGATGGCACTCTTAGCCTCAAGCAAATCAACACAATGCCGAACTAACAAAAACGATGGTTATCCCCGTCGTTTTTTTATGCTGATGGAACACAATATGTACGCTCACTATTTTATGGAACGTAATTTCGGTTCAGTGACTACCTTCACACTCTCCACTTTTCTAACAAAACAATCGTCATAATTCGTTAGACGATATGTATCTTAAATGTTAATTTTTTATCGATTGTCTAGCACAAGATGCTATCATCTGGTTATTTTTTAGATTAATTGGCACTTATAGCTACTGCTTATTGATTGGGTAAATGAAAATAACCGCAAGAAATTAATATGCTGGAATAAGGTGCTACACAATAGGGTAATGCTTAGGATTATTGAGTTTTTTGCTACATTTTTATGGCAAATTACTTCAATGATTGCTAATGTGTGCCGCAATCTCTACGAATCTTTTGATGTCTTCAGTTCTAAAACGAAGCTAAAAAGTTCTAAAACACTGCCGTTCAGTGTTAAACAGAGAAGTCATGGATGCAAAAATAAAACTTGGAGTTTATGCATGTATAAGAACAAAATCACACAAGCACTTCTTCTTGGTGCTGGTCTAACATTCGCAACAACCTCTCTTTCTGCCTTTGCGGCAAACGTACCTGCTGGAACGAAACTAGCTGCTAAACAAGAACTTGTTCGTGGTAACGGTACTGAAGTTGCCTCACTTGATCCGCACAAAACCGAAGGTGTTCCAGAGTCGAACGTTATTCGTGACCTGTTAGAAGGTCTAGTAAACCAGGACGCTAATGGTAATGTAATCCCAGGCGTAGCAGAAAGTTGGGAAACAACAGACAACCAGACTTTCACTTTCCATCTACGTAAAGATGCAAAATGGTCTAATGGCGACCCTGTTACCGCGGAAGACTTCGTATACAGCTGGCAACGTGCTGTCGATCCAGCAACGGCATCGCCATACTCTTGGTATATGGAATACACCAAGATGAAAAACGCCAAAGAGATCATCGCTGGACAGAAAGATAAGTCAACGTTGGGCGCGAAAGCTCTTGATGACAAAACGCTTGTTGTTGAGCTTGAAGCTCCAGTTCCTTATTTCGTCATGATGATGGGACACACCACGACTAAGCCAATTCACAAAGCAACGGTTGAAAAATTTGGCGATCAGTGGACCAAAGCAGAGAATTATGTCGGCAATGGTGCATTTGTTCTCGATAAGTGGGTAGTGAATGAGCGCCTTGAGCTAAAACGCAATGCTCAGTACTGGGATGACAAAAACACGGTTCTGACTAAGATGACTTACTTGCCAATTGAAAACCAAGTGGCAGAAATGAACCGTTTCCTATCTGGCGAGATCCACATTACCAATGAACTGCCACTGGAGCACTTTAAACGTCTTCAGAAAGAGCACTCTGAGTCCGTTCAAGTGAAAGGTGATTTGTGTACTTATTACTACGGTTTCAACAACGCTAAAGCGCCATTTGATGATGTTCGTGTACGTAAAGCACTTTCTTACGCAATCGATCGTGATGTAATTTCAAACGCGATTCTTGGTCAAGGTCAAAAACCAGCGTACTTCTTGACGCCAGAAATCACAGCAGGTTTCAGCCCAGAGATGCCAGCTTACGGCAAGATGACGCAGAAAGAGCGTATTGCTGAAGCGAAGAAACTGTTGGAAGAAGCGGGCTACTCAAAAGCTAACCCATTGAAATTCACGCTACTTTACAACACTTCTGAGAACCACAAGAAAATTGCTACCGCGATCCAATCTATGTGGAAAACCAGCCTTGGTGTTGACATTGCGTTGGAAAACCAAGAGTGGAAAACTTACCTAGATACTCGTCGCCAAGGTAACTTTGATGTGACTCGCGCGGGTTGGTGTGGTGACTACAACGAAGCGTCATCATTCTTGACTCTTATGAAGTCCAACAACTCTTCAAATGATCCTAAGTATCAGAGTGCAGAGTATGATGCAGTGATGGCAAAAGCGATCGCATCGACTTCAGAAGAAGAGCGCCAAAAACTTTACGTTGAAGCAGAAAAGCTACTGGCGCGTGATATGCCAATCGCTCCTATCTACCAGTACGTTAAATCACGCTTAGTGTCGCCTGCAGTGGGTGGTTACCCATACAACAACGCGGAAGACAAAATTTACGCGAAAGATTTGTACATCAAAGCCAACTAATCGGCAAATAAAACTATAACTATATAGACACTGCATGTGGTACACACATGCAGCGTCTGTTTTCATTTAAACTGTCACAGACTGAAAGAGTGAGTTTATGCTTAAATTCATCGCAAAAAGGATATTTGAAGCGATCCCAACCATGTTGGTGTTGATCACAATATCTTTCTTTCTTATGCGCTATGCGCCAGGTAACCCATTTTCATCAGAGCGTCCTTTGCCACCAGAAGTAATGGCCAACATCAACGCCAAGTATGGCTTAGATAAGCCAGTTTCTGAGCAATACTTAACGTATCTCACCAATATCGTTCAGGGTGATTTTGGTCCTTCATTCAAATACAAAGACTATACGGTTAACGAACTGATTGCGGGTGCTTTGCCAGTATCAGTAAAAATCGGTTTAGCCGCGTTTTTTTTCACCGTGATAATGGGGGTTACGGTTGGAACCATAGCGGCATTGAGGCAAAACACCTGGGTTGATTACACGATAATGTCGACCGCGATGCTCGGAGTCGTCATGCCATCGTTTGTGTTAGCCCCAGTATTGATTTACATCTTCTCCATAAACTTAGGTTGGTTCCCCGCTGGTGGTTGGCATGATGGTGGTTTCAAGTACATGGCACTGCCAGTGCTAGGTATGTCGTTATTGTATGTAGCAACTTTTGCTCGTATTACCCGTGGTTCAATGATTGAAACACTCAACAGCAACTTTATTCGTACGGCTCGTTCTAAAGGTCTTAGCTACAGTTACATCGTAGTAAAACATGCCCTTAAACCGGCTATGTTACCTGTTGTTTCCTATATGGGGCCTGCCTTTGTGGGTATCATCACGGGTTCTGTTGTTATTGAAACCATTTTTGGTTTGCCGGGTATTGGTAAGCTATTCGTCAACGCGGCATTCAACCGCGATTATTCTCTCGTTATGGGTGTAACCATTCTTATCGGTTTCCTCTTTATTTTGTTTAACGCGATCGTCGATATCTTATTGGCCTATATCGATCCGAAGATTCGTTACTAATTGGGTGAGTAATATGTTGACTAAAAAAGAAAATTTAGAAGCGATCGACAACTTCTCGCAAGCGTTGGAAGTGGAAGGTCGCAGTCTTTGGCAAGATGCACGTATCCGTTTTATGCGCAATAAAGCGGCAATGGTGAGCCTATTCATTCTGTTTTTGATCACTTTAGCGGTGATTTTTCTGCCGATGTTTTCGGCATATACCTACGAAGATACTGATTGGTATGCCATGCACGCAGCGCCTTCTGCTGAACACTGGTTTGGTACCGATGCGCTGGGTCGAGACCTATTTGTTCGAACGCTCGTTGGTGGTCGTATCTCATTAATGGTCGGCATCATGGGGGCACTCGTAGCGGTGTTGATCGGTACGTTGTATGGCGCGGCATCTGGCTTCATTGGTGGCCGCACTGACCGTATTATGATGCGTATTTTGGAAATTCTTTACGCGATCCCATTCATGTTCCTAGTGATTGTACTCGTAACATTTTTTGGCCGTAATATTGTGCTGATTTTTGTAGCGATAGGTGCGATTGCTTGGCTAGATATGGCACGGATTGTACGTGGCCAAACCTTGAGCTTACGTAGCAAAGAGTTTATTGAAGCGGCGCATGTTTGTGGTGTGAGCAAGTGGAAAATCATCACTCGCCACATTGTTCCTAATGTGCTGGGCTTGGTTGCTGTTTATTCAACGTTACTTATCCCAAGCATGATTCTGACGGAATCTTTCCTTTCTTTCCTTGGTCTAGGTGTACAAGAGCCGATGACGAGTTGGGGCGCGCTTCTGCAAGAAGGCGCGAACACGATGGAAGTAGCCATTTGGCAGTTACTTTTCCCAGCTTTATTCATGGTTTTAACGCTATTTTGTTTCAACTATGTCGGTGACGGTTTGCGCGATGCGCTGGATCCAAAAGACCGATAATTAGAACGATAAGATTAAGGAAGCAATGATGAGCTTATTAGATGTCAAAGATCTGCGCGTCGAATTCACCACGCAAGATGGTATCGTCACCGCAGTAAACGATTTAAATTTCTCCCTAAAACAAGGTGAGACGCTCGGTATCGTAGGTGAATCGGGCTCGGGTAAGTCGCAAACCGTATTTGCAATCATGGGTCTGCTGGCCAAAAACGGTATCATTTCTGGCAGCGCAAAGTTCGAAGGTAAAGAAATTCTGAACCTTTCAGAGAAAGAACTGAATAAAGTTCGTGCTGAACAGATTGCGATGATCTTCCAAGATCCAATGACCTCGCTGAATCCATACATGAAGGTAAGCGATCAGCTTATGGAAGTGTTGATGCTGCATAAAGGCATGGGTAAAGCAGAGGCGTTTGAAGAGTCTGTACGCATGCTAGAAGCGGTTAAGATTCCAGAAGCGCGCAAGCGTATTACCATGTACCCGCATGAGTTTTCTGGCGGTATGCGTCAGCGAGTGATGATTGCGATGGCGCTATTGTGCCGTCCCAAACTGTTGATCGCCGATGAGCCGACGACTGCGCTTGACGTAACGGTTCAAGCGCAGATCATGGATCTGCTCAACGAGCTGAAGCAAGAGTTCAACACCGCCATCATCATGATCACCCATGACCTTGGCGTGGTGGCTGGCTCTTGTGACAAAGTGCTGGTTATGTACGCTGGTCGTACTATGGAATACGGCACAGTAGATGAAATTTTCTACAACCCAAGCCACCCATATGCGGAAGGTCTACTTAAGGCGATCCCACGTTTGGATACCGAAGGTGAGATTCTGCCAACCATTCCTGGTAACCCGCCAAACCTACTGCGCCTACCGCCTGGCTGCCCTTACCAAGAGCGTTGCCATCGCGTAATGGATCGTTGTAAGCGTGAAGCGCCAATCCTGACCCCATTTGCCGATGGTCGTCAACGTGCGTGTTTTTCTGAATGGGAGGCTTGGACAAAATGAGTGCACAACAGAAAAAAATCCTACTGGATGTTAAAAATCTAAAGGTTCACTTTAGTATCGCCCCTAAATCCGCATGGCCATGGAGTAAACCGTCAAATCTAAAAGCGGTTGACGGTGTGAACATTCGTCTTTACGAAGGTGAAACCCTCGGCGTAGTGGGCGAGTCCGGCTGTGGTAAGTCGACTTTCGCACGTGCCATCATTGGTCTGGTGAACGCGACCGAAGGTGAAGTGGTATGGCTAGGCCAAGACCTCACTAAGATGAAAGAGGTGCAACGTCGCGAAACACGCAAAGACATGCAGATGATTTTCCAAGATCCGCTTGCCTCGCTTAACCCGCGTATGACCATCGGTGACATCATCGCTGAGCCACTAGAAACCTTCTACCCTGAACTTGGTAAGCAGGAAGTGAAGTCTCGCGTGAAAGAGATGATGGCCAAAGTGGGTCTGCTACCTAACGTGATTAACCGCTATCCACACGAGTTTTCTGGTGGTCAGTGTCAGCGTATCGGTATTGCACGTGCTCTGATTCTGAATCCGAAAATGATCATCTGTGATGAACCGGTTTCAGCACTAGACGTATCGATCCAGGCTCAGGTGGTTAACCTTTTGAAAGAGCTGCAAAAAGAGCTAGGCCTTTCTTTGGTGTTCATTGCGCATGACCTTTCGGTGGTAAAACACATTTCTGATCGTGTTTTGGTGATGTACTTGGGTAATGCGGTTGAACTCGGCACCTCTGAAGCCTTGTTTGCGGACCCTAAACACCCATACACACGCGCATTGATGTCGGCTGTGCCCATTCCAGATCCAAAGTTGGAGCGCGCGAAAACCATTCAAATGCTTGAAGGCGACCTGCCTTCACCGATGAATCCGCCGTCTGGTTGTGTGTTCCGCACTCGTTGCCCACAGGCAACAGAGGCGTGTGCGCAAACCAAACCAACGATTCAAGGTAATGACACACACGCAGTGTCTTGTTTACATGTAGAGATGTAACGTAATTCAGCCTGTGACGGGCTTAAGCGCGGTTTCTTTATGAGCCGCGCTTTTTTTATCTCTATTATTTGAGTTCAATCCTGCCTTGTCGGCGATACGTTCAAATTTTTCGAATATCACTTGCAAATATTAGCGCTTAATAAATCACGTCCTTTTCCTATACTGAGAAAAAAGTGAGGAGGGTTCATGGGCAAATTAATTGAAGGGGTATGGCACGACGTTTGGTACGACACAAAGCAGACCAAAGGAAAGTTCGTGCGTGAAGATGCAGGATTTCGTGACTGGATTGAAAATAAACCACAAGCACCCTTTCAGCCGGAATCGGGTCGCTATCACCTTTATGTTTCGTTAGCTTGCCCTTGGGCACACCGAACGCTGATTTTCCGCAAATTAAAAGGACTGGAAGAGCATATTGATGTCACCGTGGTTTGCCCTGATATGCTCAGTGATGGATGGAAGATGGGGTTGCCAGAGCCCTTGTTTGGTCATACCAAATTGCATCAAATCTATACCCAAGCAAAACCTGATTATACTGGGCGAGTGACGGTTCCTGTGCTTTGGGATAAGAAAACCAATACAATCGTGAGCAACGAATCATCGGAAATCATTCGCATGTTTAACTCGGAGTTTAATCAACTGACGGGGAATCAAGATGATTACTATCCAGATTCATTACGTGAGGTGATCGAAGAGTGGAACGCCTTCATTTACCCCAATATCAACAACGGCGTTTATCGTTGTGGGTTTGCCACGACGCAAGAGGCTTATGAAGAAGCGTATTACGCTCTTTTTTCTGCACTCGATCGTGTGGATCATCATCTTGCGACGCATCGTTACTTAGCGGGCAGTCAAATGACTGAAGCCGATTGGCGCCTGTTCACCACACTGATCCGCTTTGATGCGGTGTACGTTGGTCATTTTAAGTGTAATCAAAAGCGTATTGCGGATTACCCCCATCTTAATGGCTACATGAAAGAGCTGTATCAGATCGAAGGGATTGCTGAAACGACAGATTTCTACCACATTAAACGCCATTACTATTTTAGTCACATTGGGATTAATCCAACGCAAGTCGTGCCATTAGGCCCCAATTTGGATTTGGACAGTGACCACGGTCGTGAGGGCATTGCACGTTAGGGAATTTGCGATCAGATGTCGTGAAGTGAACTTAAATAAAACGGAGGTCATGACCTCCGTTTTTGCTGTTATTGAGCGCTGCTTTCGAAGCAAGCCGCTATTGTGGCTGACAGCTAGCCGCCGTCACCATCTCATCGATGATCAGTTGCCCACGAGAGTTGCGAATTTTGATGCGATACATCAGCCCCATATCGAGTTGGTTTCGCACGGTTGCGTCTTCGCAGTATTGACTTACGCTGGTGGAAAGCAGCTCTTGTGTCGGTTTTGCACCAGTCGCGTCGGTGTTGTAGATCATCATGATCTCAACAATGTTTTTCGATGATGAAATACGCATGACTTTAAGTGGACCGTATTCAATCGGTAATCCCGCCGAGAGTACGCCAGCGCGGTTAGACGCCATGAGCTCTAATTGGCGCTCTTTCTCACCATTTGAAGAACAGCCCGCTAATGCCAACAACACTAACGATGCAGAGAGTACTTTTTTAAACATTAGAACACTTTCTTGAAAGGTTTAACGATCACATTGGCATAAACACCCGCTGCGATATAAGGATCGGCATCCGCCCAGGCTTGAGCTTCTTGCAAAGAAGGAAACTCAGCGATCACGGTAGAACCTGTGAAACCTGCTTCACCAGGGTTGTCAGAGTCGATGGCTGGCATCGGGCCTGCAGTTAATAGACGTCCTTCGTCTTGCAATGCTTGCAATCTCTCTAGGTGTTGTGGGCGTACACTAAGGCGTTTTTCCAACGAATTCTCAACGTCCTGAGAAAAAATGACATACCACATTCTCTTTTCCTTTCTAATGGTGATACTAACTTGGCCTAATCTATCTCAATTACAGGGAGTTAGAACAGCTAAATTCGAGAAACTGTGAAACTCTACGGAATTTATGCCGTAACGATAGGCCGTGGTTTGCCGTCTGCATCAATGGCGACATAGTTAAACGTGGCATCGCAAACCATAAAGCGATCTTCGATCCCGTGGTCGCGTACGGGCTTCACCCAAACCTCGAGATTAATCGACATTGAAGTGCGACCAATTTTGGTGCATTCACCGTAAACACACACGACATCGCCCACGCTGACTGGTTTTTTAAAGGTAATTCCGGACACGGATACAGTGACGATTCGTCCGTGCGAGATCTCTTTCGCCAAAATACCACCGGCGAGATCGAGCTGAGACATGATCCAACCACCAAATACATCCCCATTGGCATTGGTATCGGCTGGCATGGCGAGGGTTCTTAACAGTAACTGACCCTTTGGAGAGTGAAATTCCTGACTCATTTTGACATCCACAACAAACAAAACAGCGACCAAAGGGTCGCTGCGAAAAATAAGAACAGGATTATAGCAAAAAATGCAGTTTATTCATCCGTTGGCACGTCCGATGACTGGCCATTTTGTTCTTTAGGGAGATGTTTATAAATATAGCCGCCAGTGAGGACGGTAAAAACCAACGTCGCCACTAATAAACCAAAGACTTTAAAATTCACCCAAACATCTAAAGGAAGCTGGTAGGCCACATAGATATTCAACCCTGCACAAAAGGTGAAAAAGCTCACCCATGCCCAGTTAATGTTGGCCCATACTGACTCCGGCAAGGTGATCTCTTTGCCCAACATGCCTTTGATGGCCGATTTGCCCATAACATGGCTGACCGTCAAACCAATGGCAAACACGGCGTAGACGATGGTCACTTTCCACTTAATAAAGTTGTCGTCATGCAGGAAAATGGTCATGCCACCAAAAATGGCCACCATTAAGAAGGTCATTAACTGCATCTTCTCAACTTTCTTGTACAAGGCGTAGGTGACAACGATCTGAATGGCTGTTGCTGCAATCAAAGCGCCTGTTGCAACATAGATATCATACATCTTGTAGAGGGCGAAAAAGATAAATAGAGGAATAAAATCAAGTATTTGCTTCATGTGGCAAAAATGTTCCTGTCGATTGAATTGCCCACAGTCTAAACAAAACTGGCTCAATGTGAAGCCTTGAAAGTAAATGGTGGGTTTTGGAGGCTTAGGAAGCCCGGCGGCTTCCCAAGATTCGCCGCGCTTAAGCAGCCCCCTGAAATTGGGCGATGACACGTTTCATGTCTTCCAAATAGCCTTCGGTGCGAAGATTCTCAACGGTCACCTCAAGTTCGTCGTCGGTCATTGAAAAGCACGTCGTTTTGCCGGTGGTTATGCCAAGGTAGTGGTGATACTCATCTTCGGTAAAATGGCCAATGCGGTCTAACAGTAGTGCCTTCATGCCATGATGGATAAGGCCATAATAGGTGCGTCGATGTAACGTCATAATGCTGTCCTCATTCTGCGTCGAAGCACAAACTGCGTGATGAATTTGACGCTTCTGATGGTTATGAGCAAGAAGCAATATGAGTGCCACTTTCGGTTTGCCGCCTTTGGCGCTTTCTGCAGGCATAAAAAAGGGGCAACGCATTGGTCACCCCGTTTTGAGAATCAATTTGCAAAAACTGCGATTACGCTTCTTGCTTATTCATCTCAGCTTGTTTTTCATTTTCTTCATCAAGCAGTGCATCGACAATGACGGCACACGCTGCATCACCAGTGATGTTGAGCGCGGTACGAATCATATCGAAGATACGGTCAAGAGCGAACAACAGTGGTAGACCTTCGATTGGAATGCCCGCTGCGAGCAAGACGGCAACAACGAGGAAAGAAGGACCAGGAACACCTGCTTGACCTACTGCGCCGAGCGTTGCGGTCACAATGATGGCAATGTAAGCACCCATGCTCAAATCGATGTTGAATAGCTGAGCAAAGAAGATCGCGACTAGGCCGTAGTAAATGGCGTTACCAGACATGTTGATCGTTGCGCCTAGAGGCAAAACGAAAGATGCGGTCGAGTTGCGAACACCCAGTTCTTTCTCAACGGTATCCATGGTGACTGGCAGGGTTGCCATTGAAGAAGCGGTTGACAGAGCAACAGCTTGTGGCTTTTTCATCGCACTGATGAATTTCTTCGCAGAGGTTTTAGTAAACAGCTGAATCATCAGTGGATAAGCAACGAAGCCAAAAATAAGAATCGCCGCAACGTAAACCACAAACAGTTTAAACACCACCATCAGGGCGCCAAAACCAAAGGTACCAACAGCTTCTGCCATCAGGCCAAATACACCGAGAGGCGCGATGACCATCACTTTGTTGATCATCCAAACCATGGAATCAACAATGCAGTTTACGCCATTCATGATTGGCTCACGCTTCTCTTTCTCTTGTTTAGAGATGGCGATACCTAAGAATAGACAGAAGACGAGGATCTGTAGGATGTTGGCTTCATTAAGTGACTGGAAAACGTTGGTTGGGATCATACCTGTGATGGTAGCCCAAAAAGTAGGAAGTTCACCTTTAGAAGCGTACTCAGCAGAGAACATGCCTTCGACACCGGAAACATCGATACCCATGCCCGGCTTGAAGACTTCACCCATGAACAGGGCAAGTGCAACGGCAAGTGCAGATGTTAGACCGAAGTAACCTAGTGTCACGAAACCTACCTTGCCAGCAGATTGACTATTGCCTAGGCCCGCTGCGCCAGAAATTAGGGCAACAGCAACAAGAGGGATAACCAGCATCTTGATCAAGTTGATGAAGATGGCCCCCAGTGGAGCAAACATAGAGGCGCTATCACCCATCAAGGCACCAACGGCAGTACCCACGATCATGGCGATGACAACCTGCACACCAATGTTGCGTAACAAACTCTTTTCTTTTAACACTTCCATAACCTCTGTGCTAATAAATATTAAAAATCCAGAATTACCCACTGAACAAAAAGTGTTCTTTGGATAAATATTCGATCAGATTTTTACACGTTTATTTCACATTTAGCAATATGGAATAAGAAGCGAGGGTGTGAATATCAGGCGTTTTATTGACGATTGACAATTTTTTAAGCAGAAGGCAAACGTTTGCTATAGCTTGGTCTTATATAACGTTGGCATTTTATTGAGTGATTGGTCGTTTATAAGCCGAGATGGAAGTGAGTTGGAATGTTAAAAAAAAGATCGATTTCTAGTGGCGAATAAGAAATCGATCTCATAGATGTTTAGATGTCTACCACGTTACTTTTGTGTTGCAGACTTCATGTTGGAAACAAAGTTTGCCAGTGCCGTTAACATCGCGTCAGGTTCATTGAGGTGACTTTCGATGATTTTGACCACTGCAGAGCCTGAAATGGCACCTGCCGCACCCGCATCGATAGCCTGTTTAACTTGCTCTGGCTCTGAGATACCAAAGCCCAACAGTGCAGGTGGCGCATTAAATTGTTCTAGTTTCGCAAGCATATCACCCACAGGCATGTTGGCTTTTGTTTCAGCTCCTGTGACCCCCGCTCGAGAGAGAAGATAGGTATAACCGCCACCCAGTTGTGAAACTTGTTTTAGTGTTTCATCACTGGCCGTTGGTGGTGCGATAAAGATTGGATGTACACCAAACTTTTCGGCAGCCGCGACAAACTCTGCACTCTCGTTCGTTGGGACATCGGCGATCAACACAGAATCAACGCCGGCTTGAGCGCAACGTTGGTAGAAATTCTCGATACCACGTGAATAGACCAAGTTGGCGTACATCAATAGGCCAATCGGTAGATCTGGGTATTTAGCTCGGATTTGTCCGATCAAATCAAAACAGATATCAGGTGTTGCGCCTGAATCCAGCGCGCGAATATTTGCGCCTTGGATCGTTGGGCCGTCGGCCAATGGATCAGAAAATGGAATGCCAAGTTCAAGAGCATCGGCACCCGCTTGAACTAAGGTATCCATGATCTTGAGTGAGAGTTCAGGGTTAGGGTCACACACGGTAACAAAAGGAACAAAGGCACCTTGTTTTTGTGCGGCGAGGCGCTCAAATGTCGCTTGATAACGGTCCATTAGATTGCTCCTTTTTCTTCTAAAATGGCATGAACGGTAAAGATGTCTTTGTCACCTCGACCAGATAGGTTAACGACCAACAACTGCTCTTTCTCTGGGTTGTTGCGGGCCATTTTCAGCGCATGTGCCAAAGCGTGAGACGATTCTAACGCAGGAATAATACCCTCACTTCTTGCCAACTCTTGGAAAGCATCAAGTGCTTCATCATCGGTGATGCTGTCGTATTCAGCGCGACCAATGGCATTAAGGTGAGCGTGTTGAGGACCCACTGATGGGAAATCGAGACCTGCGGAAACGGAGTACGATTCTTCGACTTGGCCGTTTTCATCTTGCATGAGTGGCGCTTTCATACCAAAGAAAATGCCAGTTTTGCCATGTTTTAAGGGCGCGCCATGTTGGTCGGTATCAATGCCTTTGCCCGCAGGCTCAACACCAATCAGGCGAACCGTTTCTTCTTCGATAAAATCGGCGAACATACCGATGGCGTTTGATCCGCCACCGACACAAGCAATCACTGCATCAGGCAGGCGTCCTTCACGTGCGAGGATCTGATTCTTCGTCTCTTCACCAATCATACGTTGGAACTCACGTACGATGGTTGGGAAAGGGTGGGGACCCGCTGCAGTGCCCAATAAGTAGTGGGCGGTTTCATAGCTACCCGACCAATCACGCAATGCTTCGTTACACGCGTCTTTTAGTGTGGCAGAACCGGAGTGCACCGGAATCACCGTCGCGCCCATCAACTTCATACGAAACACGTTTGGACTTTGGCGCTCGACGTCTTTTGCTCCCATGTACACGCGGCACTTCAAGCCCAGTAGTGCACAGGCAAGAGCGGTGGCAACACCATGTTGGCCTGCGCCCGTTTCAGCAATGATTTCGTTTTTGCCCATGCGCTTAGCCAACAGTGCTTGGCCAAGTACTTGGTTGGTTTTGTGCGCGCCACCGTGCAGCAAATCTTCACGTTTTAGGTACAGTTTGGTTTTGGTGCCTTTGGTCAGATTGCGCGTCAGCGTCAGCGCGGTTGGGCGGCCTGCGTATTCTTGGAGTAACCCCATAAACTCACTGCGGAAGTCAGGGTCTTCTTGGGCGTCAATGAACGCTTGCTCGAGCTGCTCTAATGCGGGTACCAGAATCTGAGGTACGTACTGACCGCCGTATTCGCCAAAGTAGGCATTTAACTTAGTCATGTTTGCTTCCTTAATTGTGTTTGGCTATGTGCCAGAATTTGTTCTTCACTGAACCTCAGGTTCAGATCATCAATATCAATAATTTCGTATGGCTGCAAACGCTTGCTGCAGCTTCGTCAGATCTTTTTTCCCTGGGCTTTCTTCAACACCAGAGTTTAAATCCAGCCCTAAACATCCAAGGCTTGCTGCCTTTTGCGCGTTGTCTGGATTGAGACCGCCTGCCAACATGATATGGCTTGGATCATCCAATAGAGCCCAATCAAACGTGGTCCCTGTTCCACCGCTTTGTTGGCCGACTTGCGTATCCAAAAGGTGACGATCAACATCTTGAGTAAGTAGAGTCGGTGCTTGGTCGGTCACGCCATAGGCTTTCCAAATCTCAATCGATTCGTTGAGTTGCTTGCGCAGTTGTGCGATGTAATCGGCTTCTTCGTTGCCATGTAATTGCACCGCGTGCAGTTGCAGCTGGTTTGCGGTTTCGGCCACCAAGGCAACGGGGTGATTTTGGAACACGCCAACATAATTGAGCGGAGCGCCACTCATCGTCAGTCTTGCCTGCTCTATATTTACAGCACGTTTGGATTGCTCTACAAAAATCAAACCACCAAAGACAGCGCCAGCTTGATAGGCTTTGGCGGCTTCCTCCGGATGGGTGAGACCACAGACTTTGTTTTCACCCAGTGTTACTTTACGTACCGCGAGCTCGAGGTTTTTTTCTGCCATCAACGAGCTGCCAATCAAAAAGCCATCGGCATATTGGGCGAGATCGCGTACTTGCTGGTGGGTGTAAATGCCCGATTCCGAGATCACAATCGCTTCTGGTGCTAAGCGACGCAAAGTTGGCGCGAGTACTTTGGTGCGATTCAAATCGGTGGTGAGGTCACGTAAGTTGCGGTTGTTAATGCCAATCACTTTCGCCCCCAGCTTCACCGCACGCTCCAGCTCTTCATCATTACTGATTTCTGTCAGCACACCCATTTGCAACTGGTGGGCAACATCCGCCAGTGCTTGATATTGCTCGTCATTGAGGACTGACAACATCAATAAAATGGCGTCGGCTTGATAGTGACGAGCGAGATAAACTTGATAGCTATCAACCATAAAATCTTTACACAACACAGGCTGGCGCACTTGCTGACGCACTCGGGGCAGAAAGTCGAAGCTGCCTTGGAAGTATTTCTCATCGGTGAGTACCGAAATCGTATCTGCGTGGTGGTTGTACACCGACGCGATGTAATCCAAGTCGAAATCTTCACGGATCAATCCCTTCGATGGGGAGGCTTTCTTACATTCGGTAATGAATACCGTGCGTTGGCCCTGCAAGGCTTGGTAAAAGCTGCGATCCGATGGTGTCAATGTGGCTTGAAAACTGGCCAATGGTTGCGCGTGTTTACGCTCGGCCACCCACTGGTATTTATCGCGAACTATCTTGGCTAGGACTTCCGCCATTTGTGCTTCCTGTAGAGAAACGTGTTCTGACAGTTTTTCGTTGCTGTTTGTCATCATAAACCTCAGGCGTGTTGAGCCAATTTTTCGACCAGTTGATACGCTTTACCAGAGTTCATTACGTCGATCGCTTGTTGCGTATTGGCTTTAAGATCCTCATGACCAAAAAGACGCATGAGCAGGGCGACGTTGACGGCAACGGCACTCAATTGAGCTTCCGTCCCTTTTCCGGTGAGTAAGTGGGTGATGATGGCTTTATTTTCCTCAGGATCGCCCCCCTTAATCGCTTCCAATGGGTGCGTATTAACGCCAAAGTCGGCTGGGGTGAGTGTGTATTCGTGAATCACGCCATCTTTGATTTCTGCGACCAAGGTGTCGCCATGAATAGCGACTTCATCCAAGCCGCTGCCATGCACGACCGCGGCACGTTTCATGCCCATTTTCAACATGGTTTCTGCGATAGGGCGAACCAGTTCTTGGCTGTATACACCCATCAGTTCGATGTTAGGGCGCGCAGGGTTAATCAAAGGGCCTAAGATGTTGAAGATGGTGCGCGTTTTCATGGTTTGACGCACAGGCATCGCATGCTTCACGCCGCTATGGTATTGAGGTGCAAACAAAAAGGCGACGCCAATATCATCGACGGCTGAGCGAGTATCTTCTGCACTCATTGCGAGGTTGATGCCAAATGAATCAAGTAGATCGGAAGAGCCAGATTTACTTGAAACGCTGCGATTGCCATGCTTAGCGATTTTCAACCCACAGGCTGCGGCCACAAAGGCAGCGGTTGTCGAGATATTGATGGTGTTGTGGCCATCGCCACCCGTGCCCACGATGTCGGCAAAATCGTAATCAGGACGCGGGAAAGGCTGAGCATTGGCAAGCAATGCTTTGGCTGCACCGGCAATTTCATCGGGTGTTTCCCCTTTGATTTTCAGTGCGGTTAGGGCTGAAGCCATAAGAATGGGGTCTAACTCGCCGCGAATAATGGTGTCGAAAAGTTGTTGGCTCTCTTGCTCTGTCAGAGATGCTTGCTGATACAGTTTGTTGATGATGGCTTCCATAATCTTTTCTCCCAATCCTTATGCTAATGCCCAATTAATCGCGTTGGCTAACAACGTCGCACCTTGTGTCGTCATGATGGACTCTGGGTGAAATTGAAAACCGCACACCTTGTCTTCTTCGTTAACCACTGACATAACAAGGCCATTCACTTCGGCGGTTACGGTCAGTGTTTGCGGTACGTGTGTTGCCACCAACGAGTGGTAGCGCGCAATAGCCAGTGGGGATGGCAACCCTTGATAAATCGCATGGCTTTGGTGCTCCATCATCGAGACTTTGCCATGGATGATTTCACCTGCGCCTGCCACGGTGCCACCGTAGGCTTCCACAATCGCCTGATGGCCGAGACAAATGCCAATCACTGGGACTTTGCCTTTGACGCGAGCAATTAACTCTGGCATACAGCCCGCCTCTGATGGTGCGCCTGGCCCTGGAGAGAGCAGCACCACTGGGCGCTCGAGTTGCTCAATCGCGTCTACAATAGTGTCTGTGGCAATACTATTGCGGTAAATCTTTACTTGGTGGCCTAAACAGCGGAACTGATCAACCAAGTTGTAGGTAAATGAATCGAAGTTATCGATAAATACAATGTCCGCCATCTTTACGACTCCTTGTGGGCTTTCTGAATGGCAGAGATGACTGCCTGAGCTTTGCCGCGCGTCTCATCGGCTTCGGCTTGGGGGGCGGAATCAAAGACCACTCCGGCACCGGCTTGCACTTGTGCAATGCCGTTTTCAACGTAAGCCGAACGAATCACGATACAGGTATCCAGTGTCCCTTCGCCAGTGAGGTAACCGACAGCCCCACCGTAACTGCCACGGCGAGCCCCTTCAACATCACGAATCAATTGCATGGCACGAATTTTCGGAGCGCCCGTTAATGTGCCCATATTCATACACGCTTGGTAGGCGTGTAGTGCGTCAAGATCGTCACGTAATTGTCCAACAACGCGTGAGACCAAGTGCATCACATGGCTGTAGCGGTCTACTTTAAGTAAATCGGCGACGTGGCGCGTCCCCGCGCGAGAAATGCGTGCGACATCATTTCGAGCGAGATCCACCAACATCATGTGCTCGGCGTTTTCTTTCTTGTCAGTACGAAGTTCAAGTTCAATTCGGCTATCGAGGTCGAAATCGATCTCACCATTGGCTCGCTTGCCACGGCGTCGAGTACCAGCAATGGGGTAGATCTCCACTTGATTGGTTTGCGTTTCATATTTCAACGCGCTTTCCGGTGATGCGCCAAACAACGTAAAGAGTTCATCTTGCATGTAAAACATGTAAGGGCTTGGGTTGCTGACTTTGAGCTCTTTATAAGCCGCCAATGGTGACGGGCAGGGCAGGGTAAAGCGGCGTGATGGTACGACTTGGAAAATGTCGCCTTTGACGACGTATTGCTTTAGGTCGCGTACCACTTGGCAAAAGGCGTCATCGCTGATATTGGTATCGACCTCAACCTCATCGAGATGAATGGCTTTAGGTAGCGCTTTCGGGGTAGCACACAGAGTGCGGATTTGTTCAATACGCTGATTTAGTGCTTCTTTTTGTGAGTCGTCTGCAAAAAGCGTTGCTTGTAAATGGCAACTCTCGGTCTGGTGGTCGACCACCATCAGCGTTTCTGCCACGTAGAAGACATAGTCAGGACATTGATTTATCGCGTGGGCTTCACCCAGTGGTTCAAAGTTGGCCACCAAGTCATAGGCAAACAGACCGCCGATAAAAATCGCGTGCTTGTCTTTTCCCGCCAAATCAAAACTGTGTTGAACCAGTCTCAACGCGTCAAAACTAGAGGCTTCACGTAAGCGAGAGTCTTCATCTAGGCGGTCATCTGGGCTTGAGAAGGTGAGGGTAAGTTGTTGTCCATCAAACTGATGTTCAACCTCTTGCGCGACATTCTTGGTCAAATGGGTTAACAGATTCTTGCCGTTGTCACTGAGTGCCGTCATGGTCACGACATGGCCATGGCAAACCATACGTACCGCGGAATCGACAATCAGTAAGCTTTTAAGATCTTGTTTTGAATCGATTTCAGCTGATTCGAGCAATAAGCTATCGCGCTTGTTTTCACACAAAGTGTGAAAAAGGCGCGTAGGATCCGAATGGTAAGGAACCGTCGTTGACAGAAGCTCTAGCTGTCCTAGTGTGGTGATGTTAATGGCCTTGTTCACAAGACCTCCTTATTATTCAATTCTTTGTCTTCCTGCTGTACATACTCGCACAAAGCAAACGTTCACCCAACGCAGAATTTGTTCGTTTTGATGAATGTTTAATCAGTTGATTGTGAGATGTGCAACAAAATAAAAAGCCCGCATGGTTAGCGGGCTTTGTGTGATTCATTTTCTTTATTAAAAGTACACGTTAGCCCACCAAGAACTTGTCCAAGTGCGCCACCAAGCGAGCTCTGCTGCATTGACATTCTCGTTATGCAGAGCAAGTTTCGCTTTCTGGTTGTGGTTAAATTCTTGTAACATGGTCGGCCCTATAGTCAGGTACTTTGTATTTGTGTACTAGTTAACTAGTGCAAGGGTAAAAAGTCAACCCCCTAGTAGCAAATATATGAGAATAGATTTACATAGCCACACGACGGCCTCGGATGGTCGTTTTTCACCGCAAGAACTCATCGAGCGAGCCCTTACGTTTGACTTGGATGTGCTCGCGGTGACCGATCACGATACGGTAGAAGCGTTGGCGGAAATACATCGTTATGTCGATGAGAAGCAATTGCCAATTAAAATCATTAATGGCATTGAAATATCCACGGTTTGGCAGAATAAAGACATCCATGTCGTGGGATTAAATGTTGATCCGAACAACATGACACTTAATCAACTGATTGAGCAGCAACAAGAACATCGTGTTAACCGCGCTGAGCTGATTGCACAACGTTTGCAAAAAGCGACACGGGAAGGTGTGCTCGAAGAGGTGCGACAAATCGCTGATGGAGCGCCGATTACCCGTGCTCACTTTGCCAAATGGCTGGTGGATAATGGTTATGCCAAAACGATGCAGCAGGTGTTTAAAAAATACTTAACGCGTAACAACCCGGGTTATGTCCCGCCAAACTGGTGTTCAATCGATGACGCAGTGAAAGCCATTCATGCCGCAGGGGGCCAAGCGGTGCTTGCACACCCAGCGCGATACAACTTGACGGCGAAATGGTTGAAACGCTTGTTACAAGCGTTTGTCGAGGCCGGTGGCGATGCGATGGAAGTAGCGCAGCCACAACAATCGCAGCAAGAAAGGCGCAATTTGGCTGATTATGCAATACAATACAAACTATTAGCTTCCCAAGGCAGTGATTTTCATTATCCGTCTCCGTGGATGGAATTGGGAAGAAACCTCTGGTTACCCGCGGGGGTTGAACCAGTGTGGAAAGATTGGGGTTTAGAACCGGTAGACAAAATTCAAACCGTGTCTATGAATGCCCCTGAGCTATAGAGCCGAGAGGTTCGATAATGAGGAATTACCATGAGCCAGTTTTTTTACGTTCATCCAGAAAACCCACAGGCTCGCTTGATTAATCAAGCCGTAGCAATCATTCGAAATGGCGGAGTGGTGGTGTATCCAACCGATTCAGGATACGCGTTGGGCTGTCAATTAGAAAACAAGCAAGCATTAGACAGAATTTGCCAGATCCGTCGCTTAGACGAAAAACACAACTTCACACTGTTGTGCCGTGACCTTTCAGAGTTGTCCATATACGCACGCGTGGATAATACGGCGTTTCGTTTGTTAAAGAACAACACCCCTGGTCCTTACACCTTTATTTTTAAAGGGACCAAAGAAGTGCCGCGTCGTTTGATGAACGCTAAGCGTAAGACCATTGGTATTCGTGTACCCGATAACCGTATCGCCCTAGACCTGCTTGATGCGTTAGGTGAGCCATTGATGTCGACATCACTGATTTTGCCAGGCAAAGAGGTAACGGAAGCCGATCCAGAAGAGATCCGCGATAAACTTGAACACGCGGTTGATGTGATTCTTAACGGGGGTTACTTGGGCGAGCAACCAACGACGGTGATTGACTTTAGTGAAGGTGATGCGGTTGTTGCGCGTATTGGCGCAGGTGACCCAACGCCATTTGAATAATTTTTAGAGGAAAGATAGATCACTCGTACACGAGTCTTTTCTCTTACATTGGATTTTTTTTTCACTTATAATTATCGGCCCGATTCCGAGCGTCGGGTCGATATTGAAAACGGGTCTAGCTTGGTAAGACAACGACGTCTGAGAAGACGACAATTTAGGTAGATAAATGAACGAAAAATTACAGAAAGTTTTGGCACGAGCTGGTCATGGCTCACGTCGTGAATTGGAAGCATTAATCAAATCAGGACGTGTGAGTGTGAACGGTGTTGTCGCAAAACTGGGCGAACGACTGGAAGATGAGCAGGCTGTAGTGCGCATCGATGGTCATGTTGTGTCCGTAAAAGCTCAGGAAGAGGTGATTTGCCGCGTATTGGCATACTACAAACCTGAAGGTGAGCTATGTACGCGTCACGACCCAGAAGGCCGCCGTACTGTATTTGACCGTCTGCCAAAAATTCGCGGTTCTCGCTGGATCTCTGTGGGCCGTCTTGATGCGAACACCTCTGGCTTGCTGCTTTTTACCACTGATGGTGAATTGGCAAACCGCCTAATGCATCCAAGCCGTCAGGTTGAGCGTGAGTACCTTGTTCGCGTTTTCGGTGAAGTCAACGAACACAAAGTCCGTAATCTTGTAAATGGCGTAGAGCTCGATGATGGCTTAGCACGCTTTGAAGATATCGTTTACACGGGCGGCGAAGGCATGAACCATACCTTCTACGTGGTGATCAACGAAGGTCGTAACCGTGAAGTTCGTCGTCTTTGGGAATCTCAAGATTGTACTGTAAGCCGTCTAAAACGCGTTCGTTATGGTGACATCTATCTTGATAAGAAGCTGCCTCGTGGTGGTTGGATGGAGCTTGAGCTGAAAGATGTGAACTACCTGCGTGAGTTGGTTGAGCTTCGTCCGGAAAAAGAGACCATGATTGAGCTGAACAACTCATCACGTAAGCGTGACCGTGCACGAAGCCAAAAAATTCGTCGTGCGGTGAAGCGTCACGAAGAGCGAGTGAGTACGCCAAAAGGTCGCAGTAACAATGCGGCAAGACGTAAACCGACGAAAACGGCAACGCCAACAAGCGGTAGTGGTAAGCCAAGTAAAGCGGGTAGTCGTCCTCAATCGGGTAGCCGCACAAAGCCTCAACGCTAATATGACTATTAAAAAGGCTTGCCATTGGCAAGCCTTTTTTGTTGGTGCTAATCTCGTTTCCAGAGAATGTGACAGAACTTTTGTTCAGGATCTCGGCTGATCAGTAGACGAGCAAAAACATCGTCCAACACATCATTTTCTTCGTTTACAAGGCCGATGCGAACTTCTGCATACGTTTCTTGGTCAACATCAAAACCCACGTGGCTCGCCCAATCGTCACCAGTATCAACCAGTTCAGCAGCACCGCGATCATCAAACTGTGCAGTAAACAAAATGACATCTGCTGGCTCAAGGTTATCGGGTGCCATCTCCAAAAAGATGTCGTAAGCGGCGTCTATCGCATCATCGTAAGAGATTAAATCCGCCATGACTTACGCTCGGCTCATGTACTTACGTTCTGCCGTGTTGATGATTACACGATCACCCGTTGCAATGTACTCAGGAACTTGAACAACAAGACCTGTCGATAGGCGAGCTGGTTTAGTACGAGCAGATGCAGAAGCACCTTTGATTGATGGGTCGGTTTCTTCAATCACAAGTTCAACAGATGAAGGAAGCTCTAGGCCCACAGATTCGCCGTCAACTAAAATAATATGGATGCCTTGTGTGTCTTCGTTAATGAACAGAAGATCATCTTCAACATCGGCGTGCTTAAATACGTATTGTGAGTAATCCGCGTTATCCATAAAGATATAGTCGTCGCCGTCAACGTAAGAAAATGAGACTGCTTTTTTGTTCATTTCGACCGTTTCTACAACGTCATCAGACTTGTAACGCTCTTCAACGCGAGCGCCTGTCGCTAGATCGGTACAACGCATTTTGTAGATCTTAGATCCACCACGGCCACCTGGCGTTGTTACTTCGATATCTTTAACCAGAAGAGTTTTGCCGTTAGATTCGATTGCAAAACCTTTTTTAATTTCACTTGCCTTTGGCATATCTGTTCCTATAGCGTTTTTAGAGTTGCTCAAAATCGCCGAATTATATACCCAACTTGTGCTAACTTGCGAGTACTCACAATGAATAACTTGTCTAATTGTCGCCCGAGATCGTACTCTTTTAGAGACTCTGTGGTCATTGAGCGCTGTGTATTCTCTGTGAGGGCTTGATTCCATGTATGAGCTAGGCGAAGATTGGGCGTTCCCCCAAATACAACTCTATTAATTGATTCATGACTTTAGCTGTTATTGACCCCAAGCAACCTTTTCAACCCACATTTGATCCTGTCGTCAGGGATGCCTTAATGTGTCTTAAAAGTGCACTAGGCACCAACCTACACAGTCTTTATGTCTATGGCAGTGTCGCGAGGAAAACCGCAAAAGAAGGTCAATCGAATCTCGACTTAGTTTTGGTGACACATCATCCTTTTACTGATCAGCGTGCTACTGTGCTAAACACGTTAAAATGGCGAGTGCAAAAGAGTTTTCCTCAAGTGAGCGGCGTGTCGGTCAAAACGGCAGAGGTGAGAGATATCGCCTCGCTGGACAGTCTATTTACTTGGGGGTTCATGTTAAAGCATTGCTGTGTTTGCATTTATGGTAGCGATTTAGCGGAGTGTTTCGGCGAATACATACCCAGTTGGGAGATTGCCAAACATTGGAACATGGATGTAGAAGATTGGTTGGCAGTGTATCGCAACAAAATTGTTCGCGCGGCATCCGCTGAGCAACAAGTTCAAGCCCAAAAAATCATCGCCAAAAAGCTGCTAAGAGCGAGCTATTCGTTGGTGATGTATAAAGACCAGAATTGGTATGATGACCCGTTAGAATGTGGTCGTCACTTCGTCAGATATTTTCCTGAGAAAGAAGTAGAAGTGCGACGTCTTGCGATCCTATTGTCAGGGAAAGTTATTCCTAAGCGCTCTGTTCTTGGGCTGTTAGATGGTTTCGGTGAGTGGCTGGTGAAACAGTATCAAAAAACAGAGTTTAAGATAGGGTAGCGCTGTTTAAATTTGTCCGCCTAGGTTTTGGCGTTCTACAAAAATTCGGACTCTCAATAAGAGCGAGTTTATCTTCTTAAGTAAATTCTAATGAAGGTTGCCGGTTCTGTGCTAGCTTTATAAATGTGGAGTTAGTACAGGACATGCTCATGGACAAGCAAACGAGCTTATCGGTCGCTGCGGTTGGTCTAAACCTCAGAAAATTGGCGAAAACACTTGGCCCTTCATTGCAAGCGATACGTGAGGGGATGATCTGGCTGATACCGTGCCTTATGTTATCCGCTTTTGCTCTTTTTTTTGCCAGTATGGGTGAGTTTATTGGTGGTGGGCGCAGCGGCTGGATCAATGCGCTTTATCAAGTACACAATGCTATCGCCAGTTTTTTTCCCTACCTCATGACGGCTACGATTTCCTATGTTTTAGCGATGCAGTGGAAACTCGCGCGTCCACCGATGGCGCTACTCTCCATTATTTTTCTTTTGATTGTTGGGGAAACGATGCCAGAAGATGAAACATTGAAGATGTTTCATATTGTGATGGCGATCGTTACTCCTCTCTATGCCGTTCCCATTCTTGCTCATTTGCTGCATGTACCCCAGCTTCGGATTACCAGTTCAGATAGTGGTGGCAAGTTGGTCAAAGAGTCACTCAATTTGGTTTTACCAGCACTGCTGACCGCCTTTATTGTTGTCATCATTAACTATTTTCTTTTCAATGTACTGAGTTTTGGTAGTGATTTGCAGATAATTGACTTGGATTATGCTAATCAACCGTTTGAGTTCGGTGTCGTGTTTGCTGCCTTAAACTCGGTTTTGTGGTTTCTAGGCGTTCATGGCTACTACGCTTTGTTGCCATTGGTTGATCTTCTTCAGCACGCAAGCGCATTAAATTACGCGACCTTTATCGCTGGTGGAGAAGGGCAGTATCCAATGAATCTCTCGATGATGGGGACCTTTGTGTTTATTGGGGGAAGTGGCGCGACACTTTCGTTGGTGGTCGCTATGTTGCTTTTCGCTCAGCAGAAAAGTCTGAAATTGATAGCGTTAGCGTCGATTCCAATTGGTCTTATTAACGTAAACGAAATTCTGCTCTTCGGTTTGCCGATCATTCTCAACCCACGCATGTTTTTGCCATTCTTCCTCACACCCGTTGTACATGTGATCACGACATTACTCGCTATTCAAAGTGGCATTATTGATATCCCAAGTGCCAATGTGCCTTTCAATGCGCCTATTATTATTAATGCATGGCTTGCCACTTCCGGTGATATGGCTGGTGTGATGCTGCAATTATTCAATATCGCTATTGGTGTGCTGATTTACTATCCCGCCGTTAGGAATCTAAACCGCCTTTACAGAAACCGCGAAATCAAAATTGATTTCCTCGATACGGTTTATGTGCGAAGACGAGAAGAGGCTGACACCCTGAAAGATGATCCCATTGCAACGGCCAATGATAGGGCTCGTCGTGCACAAGAAGTAGAGAAACGCTTGGAACATATTGGTAGCAAAGAGTTCTGTCTGGAATACCAACCTCAGATATCCCACCAAACTGGTCGAGTCGTCGGATGTGAGGCGCTGATTCGCGCGATAGAACCCGATGGCACTTTGGTCTATCCCGGCTCTTTTTTGCCTTGGCTTGAAGAAGCAGAACTCATGAAGGATGTAGACCTATGGGTTTTAAAAACCGTGGTGGCAGACATCCAGCACTGGAATCGAGAGGGGCTTTATGTACCCGTTAGTATTAATCTAACGCCAAGTTTTCTGTCGGACTTGGAGTGCATGGATAAGCTTGAACACATTGTCTCCCCAGTGGCGTCTCAAGTGCATATCGAAATCACGGAAGAAACGTTACTGGTTGATGAACAAGTGTTGGCTCATTCGTTTAATCTGCTCCACCAAATGGGTGTTGCAGTTTATATCGATGACTTTGGTACGGGATTTTCTTCCCTCTCCTATCTCAATCGATTTGAGGTAGATGCGATAAAAATTGATCGATCGTTTGTGCTGGCTTTAGATAATGACAAGGGAAAAAAGGTCTTCATGAGCTTGCTTTCGGTTGCAGAGCAACTTGACTTGGATGTGGTAATTGAAGGCGTGGAGTCGCAACAGCAATTGAACCACATTCCCCACAAAGATAACATCTCGATTCAAGGATGGTATTACAGTCGTTCACTGCAATTGAAATCCTTCGTCCAATATTGCATAAACGCCAATCATATTAGGTCAGTGGTGGAGATAGAGAAACTCTAGCTTTTCTTTGTGGTGGAATATGGCTCGTATTCAATCGAGCGATAGTTGACCGAGTGTCACAGTTAATTGGGTATTCAGTTGCTAACTGGAAAACAGATCAAAAGAGGCCCAATTGTGAATCTGATAGTTGAGAGAAGTCTTTACCAATGAAAGGCAGAATGGCATCGGCAACCGGTTTGAGCTGTTTATCGACATAATGTTGGTAATCGATCGCGCTGGATTGGTATTCCTTGGGTTCTGGCCCATTGAGCGTAATGAGATACTCAATACGTGCTCGATTTTGATATTGAAGTGGGCGCCCTAAGCGCGCATTGATTTCGTCGGCCATTCTTGCCGCCCGAACTTGAGGCGGAACGTTTTTCTGATAGTCACTGAGTTTTCTGCGTAAGCGTTTTTGATAGACCAGCTCATCATCAAATGCACCCGCGCGAGTTTGTTCAACCATCTCACGCACATAGTCCGTTGGATCTTGGTCGTGAAAGATCATCATATAGAGTTGGTGTTGGAAACGTTGTGCCAATGGCGTCCAGTCCGTTCTCGCACTTTCTAAGCCTTTAAACACGATTCGCTCTTCGCTGCCTTGTTGAATCAATCCTGCATACCGTTTCTTCGAGCCTGTTTCGGCGCCACGGATGGTTGGCATCAAAAATTTACGATAGTGGGTTTCGTACTCAAGTTCAAGGATGGAGTTTAAATTGAACTCTTGCTCAAGATGATGCTTCCACCATTGGTTAATCAGGCTGACCAATTGCCGACCAATTGCATCGGCTTCTGGCTGCTCGAAACGACCATTGAGCGAAACAAAGGTTGAGTCCGTGTCACCATAAATGACTTGATAGCCCTGCTGTTCAATCAGCAATTTTGTCTGCTTCATGATCTCATGCCCGCGCATCGTGATACTTGAGGCCAAACGCGTATCAAAAAAACGGCAGCCTGATGAGCCAAGTACCCCATAAAAAGAGTTCATGATGATCTTAATTGCTTGAGAGAAGGCCTTGTCGTTGTTGCGTTTCGCGACATCTCGAGCTTGCCACAATGTCTCGATCATCTCGGGCAGAAAGTGCTTAGTGCGATGAAATTGGCCACCACGAAAGCCCGGAACCGCTTGGTGTGTTGCTTTGCCACTTTCTAATTTAAGCCCTTCAACCAACCCAAGTGGATCGATCAGAAACGATCGAATAATCGATGGATAAAGACTCTTAAAATCGAGCACTAAAACAGAATCGTAAAGTCCGGGCAGCGAGTCCATAACGTAACCACCGGGGCTTGCAACCCAATTTTCAGGCTGCAAATTAGGCGCAATGTAACCTGCGCGATGCAATTGCGGTAGGTAGAGGTTGGTAAAGGCCGCCACAGAGCCCCCGACACGATCCAGTTCGACGCCCGTTAATTTAGACCGTTCAATCACGTACTCGAGCAGATGAGTGTGAGCGAAAATACGATTGACCAAGACGCAATCTTGTAAGTTGTATTTCGCGAGGGAAGGCTTGTCGTGGCGAAACATGTGATTAATTTCGGCCATGCGATCGTGCACATTGTGAATCGCTTTACCCTCTCCCAATAGCTCTCTTGAGACCGATTCGAGTGACCAAGAGCGGAAGTGATACGTTGCCGTTTTAAGCGTATCAATGCCATCTAGGACGACGCGGCCGGGAATGGTAATAAATGCCTGTTGGCTTTGGCTCGATGAGCGGAAATAGCTAGTTTGGTTGCCTCGGCCGAGAGTCAGTTTCAACTGATGCCACTCTGCGCGCTTTTGCAGTAATCGAAAGTCAAAATCAATGACATTCCAGCCGACGATAACATCTGGGTCAAATTGCTCAAACCAAGCAATCAAAGCAAGCAGCAATTGTTTTTCATCTTGGACCCACTGAATGGGTGTGTCGGCCGCTTCGGGCTCACCAATCATGATCACTCGGCTATCCATCGGGCTATCTAAACCGATGGAATAAAGAATCCCTTTTTCTGAACACTCTAAATCGAGTGAAACCACTTTAAGCGTTGGCGTGTAATCCCCTTGCCGACACTTGGCATTGGTGACTTGAACATGGGCATTTTGCGTTTTAAAAGTACCAGTAAACGCCAAAGATCCGCGGATAAAGCGTTCCATTAAGTAGCGATCAGCAAGGCGAATGTCTGACTCCAACACCGTAATGTCGTGTTGAGTAAGTAATGATGAGAGGGTATAAGCATCTCGATTGGTTTCACAGTAACACGCTGCCATAGGGGTGTGTGAGAAGTCTTTCAATGGAAGAGGCTTGAATTCCACTTTAACATCAGGATGGTGTTCATTTGCTATGCGTTGGGCATCTTCACGCTGAGTATCATCGATGAAAAAAACCGGTTTTTCACCATCAATAAGCAATTGGTGCGGCCCATCTTCTGTTGAGAGCCACAGTTCAATTTGAGTGCCTGAAAAGCGATCGCGTGCATGTCGAGTTAAGACAAAACCGTGAGTGATGGTCAAATCCGAATTCCAATTAAGAACAACTGCCCTGATGTTAGCAAATTGTCACTCAAACGCGTGAAATTAAGTGGTTTTTCTTGCACGTTTGCTTAAAGTTTGTACGCCTAGAGCGTGATAAATATGATGGAGATAAAATTCCTGACGATTGCTCCGAAGTAAGTGTCTCCTTTTAAAAACAAAATTGTTAGAGTGACCTTTGATATTTGCTCTCGCATCCAATAAGTCCTTGCTAAAGTTTGCGTTTCGGCACATATTCATAGAAGGCATTTTCAGAGTAAATGCGGTAATATAGGCAACTGTACTGATATCCACACTTGATGTGGAACAGAGCCAATTAATAGTGTGGAGATACAAGTTTGATCAATGTTTTCCTTGTAGATGATCACGAGCTGGTTCGCACAGGGATACGACGTATTATTGAAGACGTCCGTGGAATGAACGTAGCAGGAGAAGCTGATAGCGGTGAAAATGCGGTAAAATGGTGTCGTAGCAATCATGCAGACGTCGTTTTAATGGATATGAACATGCCTGGTATTGGCGGCTTGGAAGCTACCAAGAAAATTTTGCGTGTTAATCCAGATGTGAAAATCATCGTCTTAACTGTTCATACGGAAAATCCGTTTCCAACTAAAGTGATGCAAGCGGGGGCTTCTGGTTATTTGACCAAAGGCGCTGGCCCAGATGAAATGGTGAATGCAATTCGTATTGTCCACAGTGGGCAACGTTATATTTCACCAGAAATTGCGCAGCAAATGGCGTTAAGCCAGTTTTCGCCTGCGTCCGAAAACCCTTTCAAGGATCTGTCTGAGCGCGAGCTTCAGATCATGATGATGATCACGAAAGGTCAGAAAGTGACAGATATTTCTGAGCAGTTAAATCTCAGTCCTAAAACTGTCAACAGCTATCGTTATCGTTTGTTTAGCAAGCTATCGATTAATGGTGACGTAGAGTTGACCCATTTGGCGATTCGCCACGGAATGTTAGATACCGAGACTCTCTAGTGTGACTCAAATTTTTGATTCGGTATCTTTCCTCAAGACAGTCACTCATCAGCCTGGCGTTTATCGTATGTATAACGCCGAGGCTGTTGTTATTTATGTCGGTAAAGCCAAAGATCTCAAAAAACGCCTCTCAAGCTATTTCCGCAAAAAAGTTGACAGCGAAAAAACCAAAGCACTGGTGAGTAATATTGCCAAAATTGATGTGACCGTGACGCACACCGAAACGGAAGCGCTGATTCTTGAGCATAATTACATTAAGCAATATTTGCCGAAGTATAATGTCCTGCTGCGAGACGATAAGTCTTATCCCTATATTTTCCTTAGTGCCCATCGCCATCCTAGGATCTCTCTGCATCGTGGTGCTAAGAAGAGAAAAGGCGAGTATTTCGGACCTTATCCGGACTCAGGTGCAGTACGTGAAACCTTGCACTTGATCCAGAAAATTTTCCCGGTGAGACAGTGTGAAGACACCGTTTATGCTAACCGAACGCGTCCTTGTTTGATGTACCAGATTGGTCGCTGTGCGGGCCCTTGTGTCAGTAGCGTCATTTCTGATGTCGACTATGCAGAGCTGGTGGGTTACTTACGTCTATTTTTACAAGGTAAAGATAACCAAGTTCTAGAGCTCCTAGTGCAAAAAATGGAGATTGCGAGCCAGCAACTTAAGTTTGAGGATGCGGCAAAATTTCGTGATCAGATCCAAGCGATTCGTCGCGTTCAGGAACAACAATATGTTTCGGAAGATAGCCAAGAAGATATGGATGTGCTCGGTTTTGCACAAGAAAATGGTATTGCATGCATCCATATCTTGATGATTCGCCAAGGTAAGGTACTGGGAAGTCGCAGTCATTTCCCCAAGATTCCTCAAAACACCAATGCGCAAGAAGTGTTTGATAGCTTTTTGACGCAATACTATTTGAGCCACAACGAAGCTCGGACGATTCCATCGCGCATCATTCTAAATCAGGAACTGGCTGCGGATGTTGAGGCGATTCAGTTGGCGCTCAGTGATGTCGCTGGGCGGAAAGTACAATTTCATACCTCGCCATCAGGGTCACGTGGTCGTTACCTCAAATTGTCCAATACCAATGCGCTGACGGCAATGACGACCAAAATCAATCATAAAATGACGATTAATCAACGCTTTAAGGCGTTACGTGACGTTCTTGCGATGGACTCGATTGCTCGCATGGAGTGTTTCGATATTTCTCATACCATGGGCGAAAGCACGATTGCCTCATGCGTGGTGTTCAACAGTGAAGGTCCGGTAAAGCAAGAGTATCGTCGCTACAACATTACCGGAATCACTGGTGGTGATGATTATGCAGCCATGGGGCAAGCTCTAGAGCGTCGTTACGCCAAACAACTGGATGTCGAGAAAATTCCAGACATTATTTTTATTGATGGTGGTAAAGGGCAACTCAATCGAGCGCACGAAATCATCGCGCAATACTGGGGAGATTGGCCGAAGCGGCCCGTGATGATCGGCATCGCAAAAGGAGTCACTCGTAAACCAGGTTTGGAAACTTTGATTACGGTTGATGGCGATGAGTTTCATCTACCAAGTGATGATCCGGCCCTACATTTAATCCAGCACATTCGTGATGAGAGCCACAATCATGCCATCGCAGGGCACAGAGCGAAGCGAGGAAAAACACGTAAAACGAGTGCGTTAGAGGGCATTGAAGGCGTAGGGCCTAAACGACGTCAGGCGCTGTTGAAATACACAGGGGGCTTACAAGAGCTCAAGCGTGCAAGTGTTGAAGAAATCGCCAAAGTGCCGGGCATTAGTCACTCTTTGGCAGAAATTATCTATCAAGCATTGAAACAATAGTGAAAATCCAGCACCATTAGCGCGCAAAGTGTAAGAGAATAATAATATGCGTTTGAACATCCCCAACATATTGTCATTGATGAGATTATTTCTCATCCCTGTGTTTGTCGTAGCGTTTTATCTTCCCTATTCATGGGCTCCTTTTGCTGCGGCAATGGTGTTTTGGGTTGCCGGTTTTACCGATTGGCTTGATGGGATGCTAGCAAGAAAACTCGGTCAAACGTCGCGTTTCGGTGCGTTTATTGATCCAGTGGCGGATAAAGTACTAGTGGCGACCGCTTTGATTTTGATTACCGAACATTACCATTCCATCTGGGTAACGATTCCAGCCGTGACAATGATTGCAAGGGAAATCATCATTTCAGCACTGCGTGAGTGGATGGCAGAAATTGGTAAGCGAGCCAGTGTTGCGGTTTCTTGGGTGGGTAAGGTAAAAACCGTGAGTCAAATGTTTGCGCTTTGGGTACTAATCTGGCGTTATGACGACTGGATGATCTGGTTAGGCTTTGGTGCATTGTACATTGCCACTTTCTTAACATACTGGTCGATGGTGCAGTATTTGACGGCTGCGAAAGATGACCTATTAAATGAAGAACATCACTAATACAGAGAAAGCGGGCGCAAGCCCGTTTTTTTATGCTTGAAATTCCTAAGTGTTTACCAAGAGCAGACGACGCAAGCTTAGGATTATTCTAACTATCTTCTCTTCTTTTTAGATAAAAGCTGCCTTTAAAATAAGCAATTTGCAGTGTTTAGCACATTTTGTGCTCAAACGATTTAAAAAACAAAAAAATAGTGTTGACTCGATCTGATGAATGGGTAGAATGCATCCCGTACCCAAGAGAGGAAAGCTTCTTAAAGGTCATGTAAGGCGCGTTGGCAGAGGGGCTATGCAGCGGATTGCAAATCCGTGGACCTCGGTTCGACTCCGGGACGCGCCTCCATTTGCGACACTAGCTCAGTTGGTAGAGCGCAACCTTGCCAAGGTTGAGGTCACGAGTTCGAACCTCGTGTGTCGCTCCACTTTCTCAAGTGGATGAAATAGCTTTTATCGTGCTTAACGATAATATTACGGACGCGGGATGGAGCAGCTTGGTAGCTCGTCGGGCTCATAACCCGAAGGTCGTTGGTTCAAATCCAGCTCCCGCAACCAATTTCAAAGCTCTCACTGTGCTTAACGGTGACACAATACGGACGCGGGGTGGAGCAGCTTGGTAGCTCGTCGGGCTCATAACCCGAAGGTCGTTGGTTCAAATCCAGCTCCCGCAACCAATTTCAAAGCTCTCACTGTGCTTAACGGTGACACAATACGGACGCGGGGTGGAGCAGCTTGGTAGCTCGTCGGGCTCATAACCCGAAGGTCGTCGGTTCAAATCCGGCCCCCGCAACCAATTTTCGGACGATGACAATTCCTTGTTTTGTGCGAAAGATGCTATCCCGTCATGCAATGAGGCGGTGATCATCACCTTCTGTACTGCTCTTTCAATAATGCTGCGAAGCATGAATCCCTAAAATGAAACTTATATCCGATATAGATATTCGGATGTTTTTGTCGTTTCCTTTCTAGCTCAATTATCACTATCTCTGCTAAGTGCAGGCAGGTAGCCTCTTTACGTTGTTCATTAACAGACTTATCCACAGAAAGTTAGATGTGGATAACTTGGTTGATAACAATATCTAATGAACACTTTCTTCTTGACAATAGAGGATCATTTAAGATTACAGTGATCGTGCACTCTTGATGTTGATTGATAAGTTGTTGTTTTTGAATGGTAATGTCGTATTTTTTTTTATTCTGTGGTGTTGTTTTTTGATCACTAAGCTTGACTTTATTGATCCTAGTCATTGATTGGATATGTGTTTAACTTTTTTTTAGTGCCACTTTCTGAGAGGCTCTGTCAATTTTTTCCACATTGTAAAATTTGAGATGGAAATCAAATATTACTGCGTAAAAATGTGTCGCCACTATCTTGCATCTCTTGGAAGTCCTTTATCGACAATACGTATTAGTCTTTGCTTTTTCATATCGAACTGAAACTCACTGCGTTGAGTCAGTTGCTCTTGCAGGGCCCATTCAATATGTTCATCGAGAAGTGCGCTTAGCCCTTTGCGTTGCTGTAGTGCGTCAATAATACTGGGTGACAGCGGTGCATTGCCCATCGCAATAGCAATGTTTCTTAACCACTGGATATGTCCAATTCGGCGAATTGCTGAACCTTCCATGTTTTTTAGAAAAGTCCCCTCGTCCCATGAAAAAAGTTCGACCAAATCGGCATTAGTGAGCGCTTCTCGTCGATGAAAATCGCCTTCAGTGGTGAGTTCGGCATAGCGATTCCACGGACAAACGAGTTGGCAATCATCGCAGCCATAGATCCGGTTTCCGATGGCTTTACGAAATTCCGGTGCGATCACGCCTGAGTGCTCGATGGTGAGATAGGAGATGCAGCGACGCGCATCGACCACTTGGTTCTCAACAATCGCTTGAGTTGGGCAGGAGGTAATGCATGCTTGGCATTTGCCACAGTGATCTTCGCTAGGCTGGTCGATTGGAAGTGGAAGATCGATAAGTAACTCTCCCAGAAAAAACCAAGAGCCGGCTTCTTTATCGAGGATTAATGAGTGCTTCCCTGTCCAGCCTAATCCGGCTTTTTGCGCGAGTGGTCTTTCTAAAATGGGGGCGGAGTCAACGAAAGGTCGATAGCCAAATTGACCTACTTCGTTTTCAATCTTTTTTGCTAGTGCACTAAGTTGTTTGCGAACCAGTTTGTGGTAATCGCGCCCCAAGGCATAGCGGCTGATATAAGCTTGTGTAGGGTCAGATAAATTCGAAGCAAATTGAGCCTGAGGAGGCAGGTAATCCATACGAACGCTGATGACACGTATGGTACCGGGTAGTAATTCTGCAGGGCGAGCGCGCATCATACCGTGTCTCGCCATCCAATCCATGGTGCCGTGGTAACCAGAATCGAGCCATTTTTGTAATTGGGCTTCATGCTCACTCAAATCAATATCGCAGATCCCGACTTTTTGGAAGCCGAGTTCTTTGCCCCATAATTTGATTTGTTGTGCGAGCTGATGGTAATCCATGATGACTGTCTGTTAAAAAACGGACGCGGATCTTACTGGATCTTAGCTTAAGGTTCTACTCTAACCCTCGATCTAGAGCGATTTTTCGTTGAAATGACATTTGGGTGCTTGTCTCTCAAAATGGACACGGTTTACTATTCGTGTTCTTTTGATTTTTATATAGTCAACTTCGACATTCAGAGATACATGATCATGAACGTAAAACAGTTCGAACTGAAAGATGAGCAGGCTACCGTTCTGCTTGGAACACAACTTGCCCATCTTTGCTCCCAACAAACCACGATTTACTTACATGGTGATCTTGGTGCTGGAAAAACCACCTTTAGTCGTGGTTTTGTGAGAGCGCTTGGTCATGCAGGTAATGTAAAAAGCCCTACTTACACTTTGGTAGAGCCTTATCAGTTGGCTGATTGGCAAGTATACCACTTTGATCTTTATCGATTAGCCGATCCCGAGGAACTCGAGTTCATGGGCATTCGCGACTATTTTACTCACGATGCGATCTGTTTGGTGGAGTGGCCTGAAAAGGGTGAAGGTCTTCTTCCCAAGCCGGATCTTGATATTGATATTCGTTACCACGGCGAACAGCGTATCGCACAAGTAAAAGCAAACAATGATTACGGCCTGAAACTGCTCAGTAAATTGGAGTTATGTTGAGTTTAAAGCGCATTCGAAATGCAGCAGTCTGGCTGTCTGCACTCTATATTCTGATTCCTTCTCTTGTATGGGCCAATGTTTTACAAGGCGTGAGGGTATGGCCTGCACCGGATGAAACTCGAGTGGTGGTGGATTTAGCGGATGAAGCAAACTTCAGCTATTTTTCATTGACCAAACCCGATCGTTTAGTGGTGGATCTGAAAAGCACATCACTCAAAACTAAATTGCCGATTGCTGTTAGTGATAGCCCAGTGCTGTCTCGCATCCGTCAAAGTTCGCCACCAGAGTCTGGCACTTATCGCTTGGTGTTTGAACTTAAGAAAAGTACATCAGCGGAGCTTTTTAAACTGGCTCCAACCCCCGGAGGCGATTACGGACATCGCCTAGTGATCGACTTACCACATAACGCTCGTAGTGCTACATCCGCCACACCTAGCTCAAAACCGCAAGCTGTGAGCAAAGAGATTCAGTCAGTCCAGCATGCGGAGGAAATTCTTATTGTGATTGACCCAGGGCATGGTGGTGAAGACCCCGGTTCAATAGGTCCAACGCGTCGTTATGAAAAGAACGCTACGTTGAGTATTTCACACAAAATTGCTGCAGAGCTCAACGCGGTCCCTGGTATCAAAACCAAACTGACACGTTCTGGTGATTATTTTGTTAATCTGAACCGTCGTGTGGCGATTGCGCGTGAAAATGACGCACATTTGCTGATTTCTGTGCATGCCGACGCCTTTACTTCTCCGCAACCGCGCGGTGGCTCAGTGTTCGTGTTGAACACCCGTCGAGCCAATACGGAAATTGCCCGATGGGTAGAGAACCATGAGAAACAGTCCGAAATATTAGGCGGTTCCGGAGCGGCTTTCAGCAATATTAACGATAAGAATGTCAACCAGACATTGCTCGATCTGCAATTTAGCCATTCTCAGAAAGAGGGTTACAAACTCGCGACCGAAATTTTGTCGGAAATGGGGAAAGTTGCCGAGTTGCATAACAGCCAACCAATTAATACCAGCCTTGCTGTGTTGCGTTCACCGCAGATTCCTTCAGTTTTGGTCGAAACGGGGTTCATCTCAAACCCGACTGAGGAAAAGTTGTTGTTTCAGCGAGCACACCAAGACAAATTGGCCAAAGCGATCGCTAAAGCGGTGCTCAAGTATCTGAAAGATAACCCACCTGAAGGTACGGTGTTTGCTTCCAGCGCCAAACCTATCGTTCACACGGTGAAACAAGGTGAGTCATTGAGTGTGATTGCCCAACGTTACGGCACTTCAACGCAAGCGATCATGCAAGACAATCAGCTTAAGTCATCAAGCTTATCGATTGGTCAAAACCTAAAAATTCAGCGTGGGGTGCCAAGTTCTAAAGTGATCGCCGCTCAACCGAATACTGTGGAAACAAAGACCATCACCCATAAAGTGGATAGAGGGGAGTTTTTGGGCATGATTGCGGATCGATATAAGGTATCAGTGGCAGATATTCGCAAAGAGAACAAGCTCAAAACCGATACACTTTGGGTGGGGCAGACGCTAAAGATTACGGTGAACTTGAAGGATCAACCGATCCGAAGACATACGGTTGCTCGTGGTGAGTTTCTTAGCAAAATCGCTGCGAAGTACGATGTTAGTGTGTCGAGCATTCGCCAAGCCAACAACTTGCGTTCAGATGAGCTTGCCATTGGCCAAGTGCTGATTATTCCAAATAAGTAGGCAAAGAGATGACGATCCGGATATTACCAGCACGTTTGGCCAACCAGATAGCGGCTGGTGAAGTGGTTGAACGCCCCGCTTCTGTGGTCAAAGAACTAGTGGAAAACAGCCTCGATTCAGGGGCGACTAAGATTGACATCGATATCGAGAAAGGCGGCGCAAAGCTGATTCGTATCCGTGACAACGGTTCTGGCATTGTGAAAGATGAGCTTGGCCTTGCACTAAGCCGACACGCGACCTCAAAAATCCACACCTTGGACGATCTGGAAGCGATTATGAGTCTTGGTTTTCGTGGTGAAGCGTTAGCCAGTATCAGTTCAGTATCGCGATTAACCCTCACCTCTCGCCCTGCAACGCAAGAACAAGCGTGGAGTGCTTATGCGGAAGGGCGAGATATGCAGGTGAAACTGCAGCCTAGCGCTCACCCAATTGGTACCACCGTTGAAGTGGTCGATCTGTTTTTTAACACCCCTGCCAGACGCAAATTTCTTCGTACTGAGAAAACTGAATTTGCCCATATTGATGAGCTGCTCAAACGGATTGCACTCAGCCGCTTTGATGTGTCGATAACCTTACGCCACAACGGCAAAGTGATCCGCCAATATCGTGCCGCACACAACGATCTTCAGGCGGAAAAACGCTTAGCCACTGTTTGTGGTCAAGCGTTTGTACGTTGCATGCTGAAAATAGAGCTAGAACATCAAGGCCTCAAACTTCATGGTTGGATCACCACGCCAGAAGGGGCTCGCCAGCAAAGTGATCTGCAATATTGTTATGTGAATGGCCGGATGATGCGCGACAAGCTCATCAATCATGCCATTCGCCAAAGCTACGAGACGAGCTTAAAGCCTGAGCAATTTGCCGCTTACGTCCTATTCATTGAGTTGGACCCACATCAAGTTGACGTCAACGTTCATCCTGCCAAACATGAAGTGCGCTTCCATCAAGCCCGCTTGGTACATGATTTTATCTATCAAGCACTTGCAAGTGCGTTGGCGCAAAGTGACAGTATCGAGCAGCCGCAAATCAATGAGTCAGCTTTTCATTATCAAGTCGAGCCAGAAGTTGAACCACTCGGTCGCTTTCCTGCCGAAAGTAATGAGGTTCCACAATCGGTTTATCACGCCATTGAAAAAGCGCCAGCCTATCCACGAAAAGCAGGACAAGAGCAACAGTTGCAGCAACGGGCACCTTTGGAAAGCTCGCTCTCTAGTGAACAAGGCTGTGAAGTTTCACCTGCGCCACACAATGAGCGCCATGTTTGGATGGAGTCACGATCCCCTGCGCGTCATACATCATCTTCAAATCAGAGTGAACGCTATGGCGAGCCAGCACCCAGCAAACAGCAAGTCAAAGCGTATGCGGAGTTACTTCATACCCCGGATTTTCCGGCCCAGAATGTGGAATGTGATCCGTCGCCCTCCATCGCCTCTCCAGTCCAAGAGTTAGGGAAGGCGGTGTCCGTGGTGGCGCAACGTTATCTTTTGACGACAACGAAGGCGGGGTGCCAACTGGTTTCTCTTGCTCGCGCAGAGTTCTATCGAACCTTTGGGCAACTGAATGGTGATAAAGCGACATTGAAGTCTCAGCCTTTGTTGGTGCCGCTTTCGCTAAAACTGGAAAAAGGGTTGGTTCATGCCGCGCAAGAGCATCAAGATCGTTTTGCTCGGATGGGGATCCTCTTCAAAATGCGTAATGAGAAAGCCCTGATGGTGATGGGGGTGCCTGCGCCATTAAGACAACAAAATTTACAACTTCTTATTCCAGATCTGTTATCTTACGCCGCTTCGCAAGCCCAGAAGAAAGAGCTGACACAAAATGACACGGCGATGGCGCAGTGGTTGGCGTTGCGTGTGGCAAAAGTGAAAAGCCACTATACACTTTCTGAGGCGATACAAATTATTTCGGAACTCGAACAACTCTGGCAAGAGAAGCTCCCGCTACAGGATGCTCAACTGGTCACGAGTGTCGATTTCTCGGCAACGATTGCACAACTGACATGACACCATGACTGAACAATTACCTTTAGCTCTGTTTTTAATGGGGCCGACAGCATCGGGAAAAACGGAATTAGCAATCCGATTGCGTCAACGATATCCAGTTGAACTTATCAGTGTCGACTCTGCTCTAATTTACAAGGGAATGGATATTGGCACTGCCAAACCTGATGAACGCGAGCAACAACTGGCACCGCATCGTTTGATCGATATTTTGGAACCGACCGAAGCCTATTCAGCGGCTGATTTTCGTCGTGATGCACTTGAGGCAATGAACGAAATCGTCGCACAAGGCAAAATTCCATTGCTTGTAGGTGGAACTATGCTCTATTTCAAAGCGTTACTCGAAGGTTTGTCACCACTTCCTGCTGCAAATGCTGAAATCCGTCAGCAAATTGAGCAAGAAGCATTGACGAAAGGTTGGTCAGTATTGCACGATGAGTTGCAAATGATTGATCCTGTATCGGCCGCGAGAATACATCCGAATGATCCGCAAAGATTATCGCGAGCATTGGAAGTTTATCGGATTTCAGGTAAAACTCTTACTGAGCTGACGGAAACGAAAGGGGAAAGTTTACCGTTTCGTGTCAAGCAGTTCGCAATAGCTCCCAAGGAAAGGGCAGAGCTCCATCGTCGTATTGAACTGCGTTTCGATAAAATGATGGAAGCAGGTTTTGAAGACGAAATGAAAACCTTGTATACACGCAAGGATCTTCATCCGGATCTCCCTTCCATTCGGTGTGTAGGCTATCGACAGATGTGGGACTATTTAGATGGAAATTGCACTTTAGACGAAGCGATTTATCGTGGCGTTTGTGCGACCCGTCAATTGGCCAAGCGACAAATTACCTGGTTGCGCAGCTGGGATAATTTAACTTGGTTGGATAGCGAAAACATTGAACAGTCACTAGAAACTCTTTCAGAAGCCATAGCATCTGATAGAGATAGCTGTGTATAATGTGATCGTTTTTGCGTGAATACACTCTACGAAGGATCAGTACTGGTAACTTACCGTTTAAGCTGCTAGTAACTAAGAGTGTTTTTTGTTCGTTTAGCTCAGATGCAAAGGCATTTTCTTTTGCAGTGCACCACTAGCTAAATAATTACAACTACAAATTAAATAAGGAAAATAAAATGGCTAAGGGGCAATCTCTACAAGACCCATTTCTAAATGCACTCCGTCGTGAGCGTATCCCGGTATCGATTTACCTAGTAAACGGTATCAAGCTGCAAGGTCAGATCGAATCGTTCGATCAATTTGTGATCCTGCTGAAGAATACAGTAAACCAAATGGTTTATAAGCACGCTATTTCAACTGTGGTTCCTGCTCGTCCAGTGAGTCATCACAGTGGTGAGCGTGGTTCAGATCGTCCAAACGACAAATCAGAAGATTAATTTCGTTATCGATCATTTAAACACTTTAAGGAGTTGATTGCTTGTTTGACCGTTATGAATCCGGTGAGCGAGCCGTACTTGTTCATGTCAACTTCACGCAAAAAGGCGAGTGGGAAGACCTTGCAGAATGTGAATTGTTGGTTTCATCCTCGGGGGTAGAAACATTACAAGTTATCACTGCAAGTCGTCAGGCACCACACGCCAAATACTACGTCGGAGAGGGAAAGGCTCAGGAAATTGCAAAAGCTGTGCAAATCACTGGGGCTGAAATTGTGATATTCAATCACGCCCTCTCTCCTGCCCAAGAGCGCAACCTCGAAAGATTGTGTCAGTGTCGAGTCATCGACCGTACCGGTCTGATTCTGGATATTTTCGCCCAACGAGCTCGAACTCATGAAGGTAAACTTCAAGTGGAGTTAGCTCAGCTTCGACATATTTCCACTCGTTTGATTCGTGGTTGGACGCACCTTGAAAGGCAAAAAGGTGGTATCGGTTTGCGTGGACCTGGGGAAACTCAGCTTGAAACGGACCGCCGCTTACTGCGTGAACGCATTAAGGCGATTTTGCGTCGTTTAGAGAAAGTTGCGAAGCAGCGTGAACAGGGGCGTCGTGCCCGAAATCGTGCAGAAATCCCGACGATCTCTTTGGTTGGTTATACCAACGCGGGAAAATCGACATTGTTCAACCGCATTACCGAAGCCGGAGTTTACGCTGCGGATCAGTTATTTGCCACACTTGATCCGACATTACGTAAGATCGAGCTAGCGGATGTTGGCCCTGCAATTCTTGCAGATACTGTAGGGTTTATCCGCCACCTACCTCACGATTTGGTGGCTGCCTTCAAAGCAACCTTGCAAGAAACGCAAGAAGCTGACATTTTGTTACATGTTGTTGATGCCAGTGATGAGCGTTTTCGTGAGAATATTCAAGCTGTTCACGTAGTTCTAGAAGAAATCGATGCTCACGAGATTCCTACACTCGTGGTAATGAACAAGATCGACAATATGGAAGACCAACGTCCACGTATTGAGCGCGACGATGAGGGGATTCCTCGCGTGGTTTGGCTTTCTGCGATGGATGGTCAAGGCATTGATCTTCTGTTTGAAGCACTGACGGAGCGCCTCGCGTCCGCTATGGTTGAGTGTCAGTTGCGAATCCCGCCACAGCATCAAGGTCGGTTTCGTAGTACATTCTTCCAAATGAAGTGTATTCAACAAGAAGAGTATGATCTGGATGGTAACTTGTTGATCGATATTCGAATGCAACAAGTAGATTGGTCTAGACTTGAAAAAAGAGAAGGGGCAGTTTTGCGTGACTTTATCGTCACTTAAAGGACTGCTACAGTATAACGTCATATCAAATGATGGAGCTTTCTAATGGCGTGGAATGAGCCTGGAAATAACAACGGCAACAATGGCCGCGATAATGACCCTTGGGGTAATAATAATCGTGGTGGTCAGCGTCCGGGAGGACGAGACCAAGGGCCGCCGGATTTGGATGAAGTGTTTAATAAACTGAGTCAAAAGCTGGGTGGTAAGTTTGGCAACAAGGGAGGGCGTGGGCCTTCAATTGGTGGTGGCGGTGCAATTGGCTTTGGTGTCATTGCCGTTATTGCAGTACTTGTCTGGGTTTTCGCTGGCTTCTACACCATTGGTGAAGCAGAGCGTGGTGTGGTGTTACGCTTAGGTAAGTATGACCGCATCGTGGATCCAGGTTTGAACTGGCGTCCACGCTTTATCGATGAAGTTACACCCGTTAACGTTCAAGCGATTCGCTCATTACGTTCATCAGGTACGATGTTGACCAAAGATGAGAACGTTGTGACGGTATCGATGGATGTTCAGTACCGTGTTGCGGATCCTTACAAATATCTGTTCCGAGTGACTAACGCGGATGACAGCTTGCGTCAAGCGACAGACTCGGCACTGCGTGCCGTGATCGGTGATTCACTGATGGACAGTATTTTGACCAGTGGTCGTCAGCAGATTCGTCAAAGTACACAACAAACGCTAAATCAAATCATTGACAGCTATGACATGGGCTTAGTGATTGTGGATGTGAACTTCCAGTCGGCTCGTCCGCCTGAGCAAGTAAAAGATGCGTTTGATGATGCGATTGCAGCGCGCGAGGATGAAGAGCGTTTTATTCGTGAAGCGGAAGCGTACAAAAACGAAATTCTGCCAAAAGCAACGGGTCGTGCTGAGCGTCTGAAGAAAGAAGCTCAAGGTTACAGCGAACGCACTATCAACGAAGCGTTGGGTCAAGTGGCTCAGTTTGAAAAATTGCTGCCTGAATACCAAGCTGCGCCGAAAGTTACTCGTGATCGTCTCTACCTAGATACGATGGAAGAGGTGTATTCAAGTACTTCTAAGGTACTGATCGACTCAGAATCAAGTGGCAACCTTTTGTATTTGCCGATTGATAAGTTGGCGGGGCAAGGTACTCAAACCGATACCAAGCGTAAAGCGAAATCTTCTTCAACTTACGATCAGATCCAATTGGAATCAGAGTCAACAAGTGATGATGCTCAAAACTCGCAGTCTCGTTCAACAGGTTCACGTCAAGGGAGATACTAAGAATGCGTAAGTTAATGATCCCTGTACTGGTTCTTGTACTGGCAGCACTACTGATGTCGCTGTTTGTCATCCCAGAAGGTGAACGTGGTATTGTGGTGCGTTTTGGTCGAGTACTCAAAGATACCAATGACGTTACCCGAGTTTACGAACCGGGTTTGCATTTCAAAATGCCGTTGTTTGATCGCGTGAGAACGTTAGATGCACGTATTCAGACAATGGACGGACGTTCAGACCGTTTCGTGACGTCAGAGAAAAAAGACGTCATCATCGATTCGTATGTGAAATGGCGTATTGAGGATTTCGGTCGTTACTATCTAGCAACGGGGGGTGGTAACACGCTAACCGCTGAAGCGTTACTTGAGCGTAAAGTGACCGACGTTTTGCGTGCAGAAATCGGTGCTCGTGAGATCAAACAGATTGTTTCTGGTCCACGTAACGGTGATGTGTTGCCAGAAAGCGTGACCAGCGCAGAAGTGAGTACTGAAGCGGCTCGCCAAGCTCTGGAGATCGATGGTGAACGTGACCTGATCATGTCGAATGTATTGAAGGATACGCGTGAAAGTGCCATGAAAGACTTGGGTGTTCGCGTGGTGGACTTCCGTATGAAGAAAATCAATCTTCCGGATGAAATCAGTGAGTCTATCTACCGTCGTATGCGCGCAGAGCGTGAGTCAGTGGCGCGTAAGCACCGTTCTCAAGGCCGTGAGAAAGCGGAAGTTATCCGTGCACAAGCGGAGTTAGAAGTGGCGACGATTCTGGCTGAAGCAGACAAAACAGCGCGTGTAACACGCGGTGAAGCAGATGCAAAAGCAGCGAAGATCTACTCGGACTCTTACAACAAAGATCCTGAATTCTTTAGTTTTATGCGCTCTCTAAAAGCCTATGAGAAGTCATTTGGATCTAAGAGCGATATTCTGGTACTGGATCCTAAGAGTGAGTTCTTCCAATACATGAATAACGCAAAAGGTGCTGAAAAGTAATTGAGTGGTGAAAGCTAAGCAATAGCTTGAGTGCGCAGTAACTCAGCAGCGCTAGACGACTAAACGTTGAAAGCGATATCGATGCCAGTCAGACTTTCTGACTGGCATTTTTTCTTTGGCTTTCTAGTACTTAGAATGCAACTTCCTCAAGTAGTAATAGAACCATACCTTCTGCCGAATGGCATCGCTAATCATGGTGCGTGATCTCTATCCGTGTGTGTTTGAGCTATTGAAGTTGACCGATTTGGTCTTTTGAGGCGTATACTGAAATAGGCTTGTGTTGTCTTGGTCGATGAAGCGACGGCCTACGAGGGAAATATCCCAATAAGGAGACAGATCATGAAAGCAATATTTTCGACCGCAATTCTTATTTTGCTGGTTGGCTGCGTTCAAACCCCATTACCTCAGTCGGAGCAAGTATCAGATTGGCACCGCTTTGGCGAAGAAACTGCGTTGGATGGTAAGTTAGCTTTGAGTGAGGCTCGTTTACTCAAGTTGGCACAACCACGTGAGCTTTCCACTTCTTTGCTGACGTCATATCAAATGGGCTATCAAGAAGGTAAACAGCAGTACTGCCAACAGAATGCGTATTTGTTGGGAGTGATTGGTAAGCCTTACTACGGCATTTGTGATGATGTTGACCCTTTCTTCAAGCAAGACTACGTCTCTGGTCAAATGTCGACGGCTGGGGGTTTGTAAGAACAAAAAAGCGGTGATGATCAAAAAGAGCTGTGTTCACACAGCTCTTTTGTCTTTCAATGGGCAAGGATTATTTGTTCTGTGCACGTTGGTAAGAATCTAAGATCTCTTTACGCGCTGCTTCCACGTCTTCCCAGCCATCCACTTTGACCCACTTACCCGATTCAAGCTCTTTGTAGCGCTCAAAGAAGTGGGTGATCTGCGCTTTCAACAATTCAGGAAGATCGTTGACATCTTGGATGTGATCATACTCTTTGGACAGTTTTGAGTGAGGTACCGCGACGACTTTGGCATCTTCACCGGATTCATCCGTCATTTTAAGCACGCCCACCGGGCGACAACGGATAACCGAACCTGGCATCAATGGGTAAGGGGTTGGGACCAACACATCGACTGGGTCGCCATCCAGCGAAAGGGTATGGTTAACGTAGCCATAGTTGCATGGGTAGAACATCGGCGCTGACATAAAGCGATCAACGAACACCGCGCCAGACTCTTTGTCCACTTCGTATTTGATCGGATCCGCGTTGGCTGGGATCTCAATAACCACATACAGATCATCAGGCAGTGATTTGCCCGCCGGGACGTTATTTAAACTCATGAGTGATTTCCTTTTCTTTAGTTTTTGGGCTGAACGGTGATAATTTAGCCGCAAACAGGCAGAGCTGTAAACCGAGTGCGTTGGGCTTTCCAAAGTGGCTAACAAAAAGCGCCTGCTGTTGCAGGCGCTTTGTCTCATTCTTTAGGCTTCGTCACGGTGAATTTCTAAAAACTCTTCGACTTTTTTCACCATATTGGTGGAGCCGACGAAGAAAGGCACGCGTTGATGTAATTCCGTTGGTTTGATATCGAGGATACGTTTTATGCCATCTGAGGCCAACCCGCCTGCTTGTTCAATCAAAAAGGCCATCGGGTTGCATTCATACAGCAAACGCAGCTTACCCTGAGGGTGGCTTTGTGTGCTTGGGTAAAGATAGATACCGCCTTTGAGTAGATTGCGATGGAAATCAGCGACTAAAGAACCAATGTAGCGTGAGGTGTAAGGACGGCCATCTTCTGGCACATTTTCCTGACAATACTTAATGTATTTCTTCACGCCCATAGGGAAGCGAATGTAGTTGCCTTCGTTAATCGAGTAGATCTTGCCATCTTTCGGGATCATCATATTTTCGTGCGACAGACAGAAGGTGCCGAGTGATGGATCGTAGGTGAAACCATTCACGCCATTGCCCGTGGTGTACACCAACATGGTGGAAGAGCCGTAAATGATGTAACCCGCGGCGACTTGTTTGTGTCCTGGTTGCAAGAAGTCTTCTTGAGTAGGAGGGGTGCCAATAGGAGAAACTCGACGGTAGATAGAGAAAATGGTGCCGACAGAAACGTTAACGTCGATGTTCGATGACCCATCAAGAGGGTCCATCAACACCACGTATTTGGCGTTTTTGTTTAGTTCTTTGTTAAAAGCGACCGCTTCATCTTCTTCTTCACTCGCTACGCCACACACTTGGTCGCGTGCTTCGAGTGCCGATTTAAACTTCTCATTGGCGTAGACATCCAACTTTTGTTGGACTTCACCTTGTATATTCTCTGCTCCTGCCGCGCCAGTGATATCAACGAGACCCGCTTTGTTGATTTCACGGTTAACGATTTTGGCCGCCAAGCGAATCGACGACAAAAGGGAAGAGAGATCACCGCTAGCGTGGGGGAAGTCCGCTTGTTTCTCAACAATGAACTCGCCAAGGGTGCGCATTCCAGACATGTTATTTCCTTAAACTTCGCTGAATAATGTTGGGGGAATTTGAGCGGCATCTCTTGATGGATGTGACGAAGGTTATCGTTTGCGCTCGAAGTAAGTGTAAGGTTTAGATCTTATTAATGGTAATGAAGTAACCGACGCAGATCTCAATTTGTTTGTCGAGTGCAACGGGTTGATTACATCCTTGGGTTCGATAAACCTAAGCGCTAATACGTGTAAATAATGGTCAGAAAAGCGTGAAAACTGGGCGAGTTGTGGCAGAAGCCAAACAAAGCCGCTCGCTTTTCTTATGGTTATCATGATAATGAGACGGTAGAAATTATTCAGATGGCAGGACTCAATTGATGCATATTCATATCTTGGGAATTTGCGGCACTTTTATGGGTGGCGCGGCAATTTTAGCTCGACAGTTAGGCCACAAAGTGACCGGTTCTGACGCGAACGTTTACCCACCGATGAGCACCTTGCTTGAATCTCAAGGTATTGAAATTATTGAAGGCTTTGACCCTTCGCAACTCAATCCTGCGCCAGATCTTGTGGTGATTGGTAATGCCATGAGCCGAGGTAACCCTTGTGTTGAATATGTGTTGAATCACAACCTGCGTTACACCTCCGGGCCGCAGTGGTTACAGGAGTTTTTGTTGCATGACCGCTGGGTATTGGCGGTATCGGGCACACATGGCAAAACCACTACCTCGAGCATGCTGGCGTGGATTTTGGAAGATTGTGGTTACCAGCCGGGATTTCTTGTTGGTGGCGTGCTCGGTAACTTCGGTGTCTCCGCGCGTTTAGGCGAAAGCATGTTTTTTGTGGTCGAAGCCGACGAATATGACAGTGCTTTTTTCGACAAGCGATCTAAGTTTGTGCATTACCATCCTCGCACCTTGATCATGAATAACCTAGAGTTTGATCATGCAGACATCTTTGATGATCTTGAAGCGAGCAAGCGACAATTCCACCACTTAGTGCGTACTGTTCCTGGTAATGGCCGTATTTTGGCGCCCAAGCAAGACGGCGCATTAGCGGATGTGTTGTCACGAGGCTGCTGGAGTGACCAGGAGTTTTCTGGTCAGGACGGCGAGTGGCAAGCGGTCAAACTCAGCAAAGATGGTTCACACTTTGAAGTGTGGCTGCAGGGTGAGCAAGTAGGCACGGTGCAATGGGACTTAGTCGGCGATCATAATGTCGATAATGCGTTGATGGCGATCGCAGCGGCGCGCCATGTGGGTGTGACGCCAGATCTGGCTTGTGAGGCACTAGGGCGCTTTATTAATACCAAGCGTCGCCTAGAGCTGAAAGGGGAAATCAATGGCGTGGCGGTGTATGACGATTTTGCCCATCACCCAACCGCGATTGAACTGACGCTCGCTGGTTTACGTAATAAGGTGGGCGATAAGAAAATCATCGCGGTACTGGAGCCACGCTCAGCCACCATGAAACGTGGCGTGCACAAAGAGACTTTGGCGGCTTCACTCAAGCAGGCGGATGAAGTGTTCCTTTACCAACCAGAGTCAATTGCTTGGTCGGTGCAGGATGTGGCGGCTCAATGTCAGCAACCGGCATTCACCAGTGATAACATTGACCAGTTTGTGGCGAACATTGCGCAGCGCGCCGAGGTAGGAACGCAGATTTTGGTCATGAGCAATGGCGGTTTTGAGGGTATTCACGGTAAATTACTGACCGCTTTAGAGAAATCAACGCGCTAGAAAATACATACATTAGATGAGCATGAGAAACCAAGAAAAATCGATCACGTTAGCCTTTACGGGCGCCTCTGGCGCGCCTTATGGGTTACGTTTATTACAGCAATTACTGGCGGCAGACTACCGTGTCTACCTGCTGATCTCTTCTGCGGCAAGAGTGGTATTGGCAACCGAGCATGGTCTCAAACTGCCAGCCAATCCTGACGCCGCGCAGCAAGCGCTGGTGGCCCATTTGGCTTGTGATGCCGACAAGCTGGTGGTGTGTGGTAAAGACGATTGGTTCTCACCAGTGGCTTCGGGCTCGGCTGCCCCTAAGCAGATGGTGGTTTGCCCTTGCTCGGCAGGGAGTGTCGCGGCGATTGCTCATGGCATGTCAGACAATTTAATTGAGCGTGCCGCTGATGTGGTGATGAAAGAGCGTGGCCAATTGATTTTGGTGGTGCGTGAAACGCCCTTTTCGACCTTGCATCTTGAAAATATGCACAAGCTTTCGCAGTTAGGTGTCACTATCATGCCCGCCGCGCCCGGTTTCTATCATCAACCTAAGTCGATTGAAGACTTGGTGGATTTTATGGTGGCGCGCATTCTCGATCATCTCGGCATTGAACAGGTTTTGGTGCCGCGTTGGGGATACGATCATCGCAATGACGGTGACTCTGTATAGCCAAGAGAGGTCATTCCGATTACAATCCGAACCACTCATCGGGGAGCTTATCTGTGTGCATCACAGAGGCTGAGATTAGGCCAGTGCCTAGGACCCGTAAACCTGAACCAGATAATGCTGGCGTAGGAATTGAGTCGGGATTAATTAGCAAGGACGATTAACACCTACCTCAAGCCTGTGCCGCTCAACTCATGCCAAATGGAGAGCGAGCAGTGAAACACACTCTAAACCTGATAGCCCTAGCGTCAATCACGTCAATGATGGGCATCTCTTCTTCTGCACTTGCGGCGGACAAAACCTTAACCATTTACACCTACGATTCTTTTGCGGCCGATTGGGGCCCAGGCCCGACAGTCGAAAAAGCATTTGAAGCTCAGTGTGGCTGCGACGTGAATTTTGTCGCGCTGGACGATGGGGTGTCAATTCTCAACCGCTTGCGTTTAGAAGGCAGCAATACCAAAGCGGATATTGTTTTAGGTTTGGACAATAATTTGATGGCAGAAGCTAAAGCCACAGGGTTGTTGGCGCCACATCAAGTGAACCCCCAAGCGCTGTCGTTGCCAAATGGTTGGGCTGACGACACGTTTATTCCTTATGACTACGGTTACTTTGCGTTTGTTTACAACAAAGACAAACTGGCGAATCCCCCCAAAAGTTTAAAAGAGCTGGTTGAGTCGCGCGACGATCTGAAAGTCATCTACCAAGACCCTCGCACTTCAACGCCCGGTCAAGGTTTGATGCTGTGGATGAAGTCGGTGTATGGCGATGACGTGACGGGCGCATGGCAGCAACTGGCGAAGAAAACCGTGACGGTCACGAAAGGTTGGTCGGAAGCGTATTCGATGTTCCTCAAAGGCGAATCGGACATGGTGCTCTCTTACACCACCTCACCTGCGTACCACCTGATTGCCGAAAATGATGCGCAATATGCCGCGGCGGGTTTTAGTGAAGGGCACTACATGCAAGTGGAAGTCGCCGCAAAAGTGAAAAGTAGCCAGAACTCAGCGCTGGCTGATCAGTTTATGAGTTTCATTTTGAGCGATGAGTTCCAAGGTGCGATGCCTACGGGCAACTGGATGTATCCGGTAACGAATGTTGTTTTGCCTGAAGGTTATAGCAGTTTGACGGTGCCTGAGAAGGCGTTGAGTTTCAGTGCGGAAGAGGTAGCGAAGCAGCGTAAAGCTTGGATTCGCGAATGGCAAAGCGCGTTGACGTTTTAAGGCGTCGCATTGAATTCGGTTCCTAAATTGGGCATTGGGGTCGCGATGATCATCGCGACCTTTGTTGTTTCTGCTCTCTCGGCGCTCTTGTTGGCGACGCCGACGCTGGATCTCACGGCGGTATGGCAAGATCCTTATTACCGCCATGTTACGCAATTTAGTTTTCTTCAAGCGACGCTGTCGATGCTGCTGAGTGTCGGTTTGGCGCTTCCTGTCGCACACGCCTTGTCTCGGCGACATTTTGTTGGCCGCTCGCTATTGCTCAAATTGTTTGCGTCAACTTTAGTGCTGCCAGTATTGGTAGGCGTGTTTGGCTTGTTGGCCATTTATGGGAACAGTGGTTGGTTGGCGAGTGTATTGGCGAGCTTTGACGCCAAATTGCCCTTTTCGATCTACGGATTGAGCGGCATTTTGCTCGCGCACGTGTTTTTCAATTTGCCGTATGCAGCGCGATTGCTGCTGCAAACCTTAGAGTCGATTCCGGCAGAGCAGCACAAATTGGCGGCTCATCTTGGTATGAACAGCTGGCAGAAGTTTCGTTGGGTCGAATGGCCGCGATTGCGCCAGCAACTGCCACATGTGTGTGGCTTAGTGTTCATGCTTTGCTTCACCAGCTTTGCCACGGTCATGGCCCTCGGTGGCGGCCCAAAATCGACCACCATCGAACTGGCTATCTACCAAGCGATAAAATTTGATTTTGACTTACAAGCTGGAGCGCTACTGGCGATCTGGCAAATGCTATTGTGTAGCTTGCTGGTGTTGGCGTTGCAGCGATTGACTAAACCGCTGCCTGTCTCGGTTGGTAGCCACACCCGTTTCGTTCAATTAACCCCAGCTTCTAAGCGTCATTTGATGTGGGATTATGCGTGGATAGCACTGGCGACACTGCTGGTGGTTCCGCCGCTGCTGTTTGTGGTGGCCAGCGGGATAAACAGCAAGCTCCCCGACGTGATCAGTGATGGTCGATTTTGGTCCGCTCTGGGGGCCTCGTTACGTGTGGCGTTTGGCGCCGCCACGTTAGCCGTGGGCGCGGCGATTGCTATTTTGCTCACCAGTCGTGCATGGCGGTTGCGTGGTCTACGATACCCCGCAGACGGCATTGAGATGGTGGGCACCATCATCTTAGTGACGCCAGGTTTGGTGGTGAGTACGGGGCTGTTTTTATTGCTGCGCAGTTTTGCAGATGTGTTCAGTTTGGCGCTGTTGATCGTCATCATCGTCAACAGTTTGATGGCATTACCGTACGCCATTAAAACGCTCGCTCAGCCGATGTTGCATTGCGAGCAGCAGTACCAATACTTGGCTGCCACACTGGGCTTAAGCGGGTGGAATCGTTTTAAAATCGTTGAGTGGCGCGCACTGCGTAAACCTTTCGCCAATGCGTTTGCGCTCTGTTTTATGTTTTCCATAGGTGATTTGAGCGCAATTGCCTTATTTGGTAGCCAAGATTTTCGTACCCTACCGCTCTATCTGTACCAGTTACTCGGCAGTTATCAAATGGAGGCGGCAGCGGTGGTGTCACTCACGTTATTGCTGCTGAGTGTCGGCTGTTTTGCCCTGAGTGAGTCCTTACTCAGCACCAAATCGAATCAACATCAGGAGAAGGCGCCATGCTAACGCTGCAACAGGTGCATTATTACTATCATCAAGATCTGTTTGCTTTTGATTTAGAGGTAGAAGCAGGCAGTATTGTGGCGTTGATGGGGCCAAGTGGGGCCGGAAAGTCAACCTTGCTGGCACTGCTGGCGGGGTTCATTGCGCCTCAGTCGGGCCAAATGGCATTGGATGGGCGCTTGCTCAATACGCTTTCTCCTGCGCAGCGTCCTTTCTCGATGTTGTTTCAAGAACACAATTTGTTTGCTCATCTCACGGTGCGCGACAACATTGCGTTGGGATTGCATCCCGGTTTGAAACTGACGTCGCAGCAACAAAAGCAAGTGGAGCAAGCGGCAAAGCAGGTTGGCATTGAAGCCTATTTAGATCGGCTGCCTGAACAGCTCTCTGGTGGTCAGCGACAGCGAGTGGCCCTTGCACGTTGTTTTGTCCAGCCCAACCCAATTTGGTTACTGGATGAGCCGTTTTCCGCACTTGATCCAGTCTTGCGTGAAGAAATGCTCTCGCTCGTCAAACTGCTGGCGCAAGAGCGCGCCATTACGGTCTTGATGGTGACACATCATTTAAGTGATGCACGTGCCATTGCTAGCCACTTTGCCTACATAGATAAGGGCACCATTGCCGCGCATGGACCCATTGCGAGCCTCAATGAAAAGCACAGCCACCCAGAGTTGGTAGAGTTTTTCCAAGCCGCAGTATGATAGATAAAAGGCGGCATGTGGTGCGGAGATAAAAAAGGTTGGCAGTGCGCCAACCTTTTTTCATATCCTCAACAGCGTCGCTGTTACGGTTTTAACTCGTTTTCGATCGAGTCTGACACCGCATCATCATTAAGCTCTTTTAAGATTTGAAAGATTTCACGATACGACTTTGGTGGTTTGTTCGCCTGTCTCTCTTTTGTCGCCATACGAGCTAACTGGCGCAAACGCTGGCGATCTGCTTTAGGGTAAAGGGCAACCACATCATCAATTGCACTGTCACCTTGTTCAACAATACGCTCACGCAGCGTTTCTAACTTATGCAGCACGGCGGTGCTTTGTGAGTGCTTGTTACGGATTTTGTCCAGCGCCGCTTGAATTGGTTCTGGATCTTCTTGGCGCATCACTTTACCAATGTATTGCAACTGGCGACGACGTGCTTCGTTTTTAAAACGCTGCGCATCTTTGATTGCATCAAGTAACTCTTCGCTGATTGGGAACTTAGCCAGCACCGAAGGTTTGAGTTCCACTAACTCTTCACCCAACTTCTGTAGCGCGTCCATATCACGCTTCATCTCAGACTTACTAACTAAGATGAACTCTTCTTCCGGTTCCCATGGCGCTTTTTGGTTTTTACGGGCCATCTTTTCTGCCTATATCACTTTCTCAAAATAAGATTAGCCCTATTTTAACAAGAATCGTGGGGAGAAAGCGAAATTCTTGTTATTCTTATGCCATTACAAATCAAAGATGATTGAGATATGGATGTAAAACAGCAAGTTGCTCAGCAAAGAGTTGAGCTCGAAGCCGCGGTTGCCAAAGCGCTCGCGCTGGCAGCGCAACATAGCGATGGTGCTGAAGTTGCGATCAACAAAACCACGGGCTTAAGTGTTTCGACTCGCATGTGTGAAGTAGAAAACGTCGAGTTTAACAGTGATGGCGCTTTAGGCATTACGGTTTATCGTGGTCAGCGTAAAGGCAGCGCATCAACCTCAGATCTCAGTGAAAAAGCGATTGAACAGACCGTCTTGGCGGCCTTGGATATTGCGCAGTACACATCGGAAGATCCTTGTGCTGGGCCTGCACCAGCAGAACTGATGGTGAAGAACATCCCTGATTTGGACTTGTTCCATCCTGACACGCCAGATCCAGATTACGCTGCCAAAGTTGCCATCGCAGCAGAAGAACACGCACTCAACTATAGCGACAAAATCAAGCAGAGTGATGGTGCGAGTTACGACAGCCATTACGGCGTTCGCGTCTACGGCAACAGCCACGGCTTACTGGCAAGTTATGCCTCGAGTCGCCACAGCATCAGTTGTTGTGTGATTGGTGAAGGTAAAAATGGCGAAATGGAGCGTGACTACAGCTATACCGTCGCTCGTCATCGCGATGACATGTGGACACCGGAGCAAGTGGGTCGCGAAGCGGCACAAAAAACCATAGAACGTTTAGATGCACGCAAGCTAAAAACAGGCAAATACCCGGTGATGTTTGCCGCGGATGTGGCAACCGGGCTTATCGGTCATTTAGTGATGGCGATCAGTGGCGGTAACTTGTATCGCAAATCGTCTTTCTTACTTGATCATTTGGGCAAGCAAGTGCTGCCAGAGTGGTTCAATATCTCTGAGCGTCCGCATATTCTGCGTGGTTTGGCATCGAGCCCATTCGACAGCGAAGGGGTTTACACGCAAGATCGCGAAATCATCACCGATGGTGTGCTCGCCACTTATCTGCTCACCAGTTACGCTGCGCGTAAAATGAATATGGCGCCAACGGGGCATGCAGGTGGTATCCACAACTGGTTTGTGCAATCGACAGGACAAGACTTCCAACAGATGCTCAAAGAGCTGGGGACTGGTCTACTGGTCACTGAAGTGATGGGACAAGGGGTCAACGTAGTGACTGGTGATTACTCGCGTGGCGCAGCAGGTTTCTGGGTGGAAAACGGTGAACTGCAGTTCCCTGTTTCTGAAATTACGGTTGCGGGGAACTTGAAAGAGATGTTCCAGAAAATTGTTGCGGTCGGTAGCGATGTAGAAACGCGTTCGCAAATTCAAACCGGTTCTATTTTGCTTGAATCGATGAAGATCGCAGGCGAATAAGTGTTTCTCGCACATTCTGTTTGATAAGCGTAAAAAAGGTTGCTCACTGAGCAACCTTTTCTTTTTAAGGGGGGATGTCGTTAAATCAAAATAGTCGCGAGGCCTAAGAAGACAGATAAGCCAATCACATCGGTGACGGTGGTCAGTGCCATACCGCCCGCCAATGCTGGGTCAATATTCATCTTCTTGAGCAGGATAGGGATGGTTACCCCGGCAATGCCCGCAATAATTAAGTTGGTCATCATCGCGGCGGAAATGATGCCGCCGAGTAGCCAGTTACCTTTCCAAGCTACCACGATACCACCGATGATCAACGCCCATAACACGCCATTGAGAAAACCGATCGCCGCTTCTTTCATCAACAGCTCGCGTTTGTTGGCATCACCGATATGGCCCAGTGCCAAACCACGGATCACCAACGCGACCGTTTGGTTGCCTGCTACGCCCCCCATGGAAGGCACTATGGTCATCAAAACGGCAATTGCTGCCATCTGATCAAGGGTCGCTTCAAACATGTTGGAAACCGATGCGGCCGCTAAGGCTGCGAGCACATTCGCCCCTAGCCAAATACTGCGTTTACGCGCCGATTTAACCACGGGAGCAAAGGTGTCTTCGTCATCGTTCAAACCCGCCATACTCATCATTGAGTGTTCGGCATCTTCACGAATAACGTCGACGACATCATCGATGGTGATACGGCCAACCAGATGCTGGTTTTCATCAATGACCGGTGCGGAGATCCAGTTTCGACGTTCAAACAGACTAGCCACATCTGAGTCACTGGTGGTGACCGCAATCGCGTCATCCACGTCTTCCATCACTTCGCTGACTTTGACGTCTGGCTGGGTGGTGATGAGGATAGAGATAGGCAGCTCACCAATCAAACGGCTCTCTTCATCAATCACATAAAGTGCATCGGTGTTTTCCGGCAGCTCACCTTTCATGCGCAAGTAACGCAGAACCACATCGACATCAACATCACCACGAATAGTGATCACGTCGGTGTTCATCAAGCCACCGGCCGTGTCCTCAGAGTAGGAGAGCGCGGTTTCCACACGCAGACGATCCGCCGCATCCATTTGCGCCAATACTTCGCGAGAAACGTTATCTGGCAGGCTACGTAGAACGTAAGCAACGTCATCGGTGTCCATGCCTTCGGTTGCTTCGGCAAGATCTTCTGGGGCCATTTTAGAGACAAGACTGTCTTTGACGTCTTCACTCAGCTCGTCAAGGATTTCACCGTAGTCTTCTGGATCGGTGAGTTGCCATAACACTTCACGGCTTTTACGAGGAGAGGCTTCCAGTAGGTGGGCAATATCTTCAGGTTCCATGTCCTGAAGTTGGCGACGGACGTGCACAAAGCGACCATTTTCGAGCGCTTCGGAGACTTCCTGGAGGGCTTGGTGAGCTTGGTCGAATTCAATTTGCTCTGCCATGATGACCTCCTGATTCCTAGATATTTACAATGTGTTGAATAATAACTTAATTCGAAACACAAGTAACCCGGAGAACCGAGTTTGCTCAACAATTCTCAGTCCATATTCTGCGAATTGATAGGCAGGAGAGTCGCATTTTTCGCAGCTATGAAAAGAGTAGCAATAGACGAACCAATACGAAGAAGAAAGAGTAAAGTAGGGTTACTCGCCTTCTTCAAACTTATCTTCGATAAGATGACAAATGGCATCGAGTGCTTGATTGGCTTGCTCGCCATTGGCATGAATGGTCACATATTGGCCCTGTGCGGATTCAAGCATCAATAGCCCCATCACACTGTCTGCTGCTGCTGTGACGCCTTCTTCGTTGTCGATAGTCACTTCCGCTGCAAAGCTTTGTGCCAGTTCGACCAGTTTCACCGCGGCACGAGCGTGTAGCCCTAAACGATTCTGTATTAATACCTTGCGACTGATTTCCACGGCTAATCCTTACTGTGTTTTTCAAAAGAGGTGTGTCGAATCTTCACCGTGTGGCCGAGTGCGCTAAAATATTCGCCAATCTGCTGAGTGAGATACACTGAACGGTGTTTACCACCGGTGCAACCAATGGCGACGGTAAGATAGCTACGATTGTTTTTTTCGAGCATTGGCAACCAATGCTCGATAAAGGCTTGAATCTGTCTTTTCAGCTCAAGCACTTCGTCATGTTGTTCCAGGAAGATTTTTACCGGGGTGTCGAGACCCGTCATCGGTCTAAGGGACGGATCCCAATGTGGATTGGGCAGAAAACGGACGTCGAAAACGTAGTCGGCATCGGTGGGTAAACCATATTTAAAGCCGAACGATTCAAACACCATGATCAACTTATTGCGTTCTTTCCCTTCTACACGATAGCGTACATTTTCGCTGAGTTCATGTAACGATTGATTGCTACTGTTGAGCGTTAAGTCGGCAATGTCTTTCAGGGGTTTGAGCATTTTTTTCTCTAAATCAATGGCCTGATCGAGAGTATGACACTCTTCACCTAACGAAAGCGGATGGATGCGGCGTGTTTCGCTGTAGCGTTTTAATAGCGTTGCTTTATCCGCATCTAAAAAAAGAATGGTTAAATCAATGCTCGATTTGAGTTTATGTAATGTGGAGGTGAGATCTTTTAACTTCTTGGGAATATTGCGTACGTCAATGCTCACCGCAACATTCTGCTTACTGCCGGTCACTGACTGAACAAAAGACTCCAGTAAGTTCACAGGAAGGTTGTCGACACAGTAGTACCCCATGTCTTCGAGGACTCTTAGAGCAACGCTTTTTCCGGCACCAGAGTGCCCACTCACCACAATAAGACGCATGATGTGCGGCTCCGTTACTCTTTGGTCATGATGTCGTAAAGTTCTTGATCACTTTGCGCAGAGCGTAGTGATCTCAGAACTTGTTTGTCGCTCAAACGCTGTGCCATAGAGGAAAGCGTTTTGAGATGCTCTTTACATTGTTCTTCTGGAACCAATAGGGCAAACATAATATCGACAGGGCGGTTATCAATCGAATCAAAATCGATCGGCTCTTCACATTGAATTAAGACCGCGATGGCTTTGTCTGCAGAATTCATTCTAGCATGAGGTATCGCAATACCATTGCCGATGCCTGTACTACCCATTTTTTCACGGCTCAGCATGCCTTCAAAAAGTTCGGTCGAATCAAGGCCGGTTTGTTCAGCGACAAGGTTACTAATGATTTCTAGTGCGCGTTTTTTGCTAGAACACTGGACTGCACTTTTGGTGCAGTCCAGTGAAAGTATAGTGCTCAGTTGCATGGTTAATGACTGTGTAATTTTTCTTTGTGTTTGTTTAACTGGCGAACCAGTTTATCCACCAGCGAATCGATGGCGGCGTACATGTTTTCGTCGTCAGAGGAAGCGTGGATTTCCCCTTGGTTGACATGGAGCGTAGCTTCCGCGATCTGGCGGATTTTTTCAACTTTAAGTACAACTTGTATGCTATTGATGTGATCAAAAAATCGTTCAAGTTTATCAAACTTGGTGTGAACATAGTCCTGCATTGAATCGGTAAGATCAACATGGTGGCCTTGAATATTGATTTGCATAGACTTTCCTTTTCAGTTGAGGCCTAAAGTAGGCGTTTTCGCTGACTTGACGGGGCAATGCCTAAGGACTCTCGGTACTTAGCGATAGTGCGCCTTGCGACCTGAATCCCTTGGTCTGCCAGTAAGGTAGCAATTTTGCTGTCACTCAAAGGCTTGGCGGTATTCTCCGCGGTGACTAACTTTTTAATGAGAGCGCGAATTGCTGTCGATGAACATTCTCCTCCTGTGTCTGTGCTGACATGACTAGAGAAGAAATATTTCAATTCAAATATGCCTCTTGGTGTGTGCATAAACTTCTGGGTGGTCACACGTGATATGGTCGATTCATGCATCTCAACGGCGATCGCCACATCATTTAGCACCATTGGTTTCATTGCTTCTTCACCATACTCGAAGAAATCATGTTGATGTTCAACTATACAACGCGCAACTTTGAGCAGCGTCTCGTTTCGACTCTCTAGGCTTTTAATTAACCACTTTGCTTCTTGTAGGTTGCTGCGAATGTATTGACTGTCGGCACTGCTGCCTTTGCCAAGTTGTGCATACTGTTGATTAACTTTTAATTTGGGAATGCTGTCGGGGTTTATGGCAACGGTCCATTTGCCATGTTCTTTAAACACGGAAACATCAGGAATGACATACTCTGGCTCAATCGCGTTAATCTTGCTTCCCGGTCTTGGATCCAATTGTTGGATCAGTTTGAGCGCTTCTCGCAGCTCTTCTTCCTTTAGCTTGGCTTCTTTGACGATTAATTTGTAGTCTCGATTACCCAACGCATCAATGTGGTCAGAAAGTACCAGCTTAGCTTCCGTCAACCACGGCGTATCGCCAGGGAAGGTTGCCAGCTGTAGCAACAAGCATTCTTGGAGGTTTTGCGACGCAACGCCGAGTGGATCAAATTGTTGAATGCGTTTGCGAACCGCTTCAACTTCATCCAGTTCAATGTCGGCACTATTGAGGCTCTCAAGAATGTCTTCAGGTGTAATCGTGAGGTAACCCGTGTCATCAATAGCGTCGATGATGGCGACAGCGATGGTGCGGTCTGTGTCAGTGAATGGTGTTAGGTCGAGTTGCCATTGCAAGTAGTCATGCAATGTTTCAGTGGTTTCGCCTTGATAGACAGGCATGTCATCGTCGAGTGCGATGCCCGTATTGCCAGAGTTGGCACTGTAAACGTCATCCCAGGTGGTGTCGATTTCCAGTTCGCTACTGATCTCGGATTTTTCAATCACATCAGAGCTGTCAGGAATGTCGATCTCAACAGAAAAATCATCAGAATCGGAACCTTCATTGATCGCTTTGTCGTCGCCATTCAGTTGCGCTTCTTCTTGATGCTCTTCCACTTCCAATAAGGGATTTGATTCCAGCGCTTCTTGGATTTCTTGCTGTAAATCCAAGGTGGACAGCTGCAGCAAACGTATGGCCTGCTGGAGCTGAGGCGTCATGGCTAACTGTTGACCTAGCTTGAGTTGTAATGAAGGTTTCATTCAGTAGTACTTACCTTTTATTCTCGTAATTGGTTCTGTTGTTCTTCATTTAATCATAGTCGGAATTGTTCGCCGAGATAAACTTGTTTTACCTGTTCATTGTTGAGAACTTGTTCAGGTGTTCCTTCCGCAATCAAACGACCTTGGCTAACGATGTAGGCTTTTTCACAGACGTCTAAGGTTTCACGTACGTTGTGGTCGGTAATGAGGACACCTAAGCCTCGATCGCGCAGATGTTCGATAATTTTTTTGATATCAATGACCGAAATAGGGTCAACACCAGCAAAAGGTTCATCCAATAGAATGAATTGTGGGTTGGCCGCTAACGCTCGGGCAATTTCCACTCGACGACGCTCCCCACCGGATAATGCCATGCCTGCGCTGTGACGAATGTGCTGAATGTGGAACTCTTCTAATAGGTCTTCCAGTTTGTCCTGACGTTCTTCGCGTGTGAGCTCATTGCGAGTTTGCAGCACAGCCATGATGTTGTCTTCAACGGAGAGCTTACGGAAAATCGACGCTTCTTGCGGCAAATAACCAATGCCCAATTTAGAGCGGCTATGCATCGGAAGAATACTGATGTCACGATCATCGATCTTAATTGAGCCTTCATCGCGAGGCACCAGTCCTACAATCATGTAAAACGAGGTGGTTTTGCCTGCGCCGTTGGGGCCCAGTAATCCCACGATTTGGCCCGATTCAACCTGCAAGCTAACGTCTGTCACGACTTTGCGTTTTTTATAGCTTTTCGCTAAGTGTTTTGCGCTCAATACCGCCATTAGTTATTCACCTGACTTGGCTGTAAAACGGTGGTGACACGCTCATTTTTAGAGCTATCGGCCATCAGTTTTTGTAAAGCAATTTGGTAGACAATGGACGAACCTTTGATGACGTTGTTGTCTTGCGCTAGCTCCGCTTGACCTTTCATCGTCAACTGATCGTTATCGATGCTGTAATCAAGCTGTTTAGCGCTGCCGCTGAGCGTTTTGCCGTCATCCATCAATTGTGAAAAGGTCGCTGGCTGGCCAAAGGCTTCGATCTTTTTAATCGTATTGCTCTCAGGATCGCGTGTGACGACGATTTTATCGGCATTGATATTGATGCTGCCCTGTTTGAGAGAGACGTCACCATCAAAGATGACTTGATTACTACGCATATCTAATTGCTGTGAATCGGAATCAATATAAACAGGCTGCTGAGTATCAGATTTCAACGCATAGGCGTTGCTGGTGGCCAGCATAAGAGCAAAAAGACTAAGGTGTAAGGGTTTCATATCTACCTTGTACATGATTATACAGAGTCGCTGTGTTGGTTTTCAGGTTACCCTTCATCGCTTCTCCGGTGGTTTCAAATTGTGGACCAATCAATAAAACCTGCTGGTCAGCATGAAAATCTCGATTCGACAGATCGATTTCCAGTTTGTCCGTAGACAGCATTTCGAAGCTGGCACCTGGCAACAAGTTTTGCATTCTTACGTGGTCGGAGAGGGTCAAAACTTGCTCTTCATCCAGCACGGCGCGTCGAGCTGTGATTTTCCATTCGATCGTGTCGCCATCGCGGTAGATGACTAAACTCGGATTTTCAAAAACGGTATCGCCACTTTTGGCATAGTGATCCAAATGTGACGAAGAGATCTGATGGCTTCGTATGCCATCAGAGTTATAGCTGATGTTATTGAGTGATTCGCCACTAAACATCGGTAGCTCTAAATTGGGTGCCACTTGTACCGATTGAGCTTCACGTTGGCCATACAAGTAGTAGCAAGACCAACTCACAACGAAAAACAGCAGTAAATAAATCAGCCGAGAAAAACTCATATACTCAGACCTTTGTGAGCGTCTAATTCTCCACGTGCCTGTAAAATGAGATCGCAAACTTCACGCACTGCGCCATGCCCCCCCTTAATGCGGGTAACATAGTTGGCGCGTTGTGCCAGTAATGGATGACCATCTGCAACACAAACTTGTAGTGCGACTTTTTCCATCACAGGCCAGTCGATTAAATCGTCTCCAATATACCCGGTTTGTTCTGGGAGGATGGAGAGTTTGTCACAAATATCGTAGTAGGCGCGGACTTTATCATCCTGACCTTGATAAATGAGTGAAATACCTAATGCCTTCATTCGGTTTTCGACGATCTGTGACTGACGACCTGTAATAATCGCAATTTCAATGCCCGCATTCATGAGTGCTTTGACGCCATAACCGTCTCGGGTGTGGAAGGTTTTCAACTCTTCTCCCTGATTGCCCATATAAATCAGACCGTCAGAAAATACCCCATCCACATCACAAATGAGAAGTTTAATATCGCGGGCAATATCGACGATCGCTTGCTCTACTGGACCGTATAAAGTTTCAACGAATTGCGTCACTACATGACTCCCGCTTTCAATAAATCGTGCATATTTAATGCGCCAACCAGTTTACCATCTTGGCACAACATTAAACCGTTAATTTTCTTCTGTTGCATGAGATTGAGCCCTTCAACCGCGAGCATGCTTGGATTGGCAACCGTTGGGTGTTTGGTCATCACTTCGCCGATCTGTGCGCTGTGAATGTCGACACGCTTATCTAAGATACGGCGTAAGTCTCCGTCAGTAAAAATGCCGAGCAACAGATTGTCTTGATCCACAATGGCCGTCATGCCAAGGCCTTTTTGGGAGATCTCCAATAACGCATCACGCACTAAAGCATCCGGAGAGACGCGCGGTAACTGTTCGCCCGTATGCATGATGTCGTTGAGTTTCAATAATAGCTTTCTTCCCAGCGCGCCACCAGGATGGGACAGTGCGAAATCCTCAGCGGTAAAGCCGCGAGCTTGCAGCAGAGCCACCGCAATGGCATCGCCCATCACTAAGGTAGCCGTTGTGCTGGTGGTTGGAGCCAAACCCAACGGGCACGCTTCTTCAGGAACGGTGATCTGTAAATGGTAATCGGCCAGTTTTGCCATGGTTGAGCTGGGTTTGCCAGTCATGCTGATGATGCGGATACCCAATCGCTTTAACACAGGAAAGAGCGCGAGAATTTCTGAGGATTCACCGGAGTTGGAAATGGCGAGGACGATGTCACCACGTTCGATCATTCCTAAATCACCGTGCGAAGCTTCCCCTGGATGGACAAAGAACGAGGAAGTGCCGGTGCTGGCTAACGAGGCGGCGATCTTTTTCCCGATATGGCCTGATTTCCCCATCCCCATAACAACCACTTTTCCAGCGTTATTCAGGATTAATTCGCACGCTTGCTCAAATTGCTCATCAAAATATTGCGATAACTGCTCAAGACCGCGTATTTCCGTGGCTAAAACTTGTTTTGCTACCGCACGATAATCAAAGGACAGGGTCATGTGTACTCCTAGCGAAACAGCTTACGCTGCCATGTTCATTAACAGATAGGCCTGATAACCGATAAAGCAGGTCAGTAGAATACCACCTTCGGTACGACTAATTCTGCGAGATTTGCCCAATGCCATGACAACCAAAAGTAAGGAAATCGCCAGCATTACCCAAAAATCACGTCCCATTGCGTATTCACTAATAAATGATGGGTTGAGAATTCCGGGGATCCCCATCACGGCAAGAATATTGAAAACGTTGGAGCCGATGATGTTACCGACCGCCATGTCATCTTCACCTTTCAGAGCGCCCGCCAAAGACGCGGCCAGCTCCGGCAAGCTGGTGCCCACGGCAATAATGGTTAAACCAATCACCAAATCACTCATGCCAAAGTATTTGGCAATGATGACCGCATTATCCACTAGCATATCGGCCGCGAGTGGTAAAAGGATCAGACCAATGACGATCCACATTGCGGCTTTTGGATTGCTGACGCCTTGAGGAATTTCCGACTCTTGCTCTTCTAAGAAGGCATCTCCGGTTTTTTGTTCACGACGGCTGATTTGCAGCATCGCGACTAGGAATAAGGTAAATAAAACAAACAGCAGCACGCCTTCATAGAAACCAAGGTGACTATCCCAAAGCAGGATGCCAGCCAAGACAGTCACACCAATCATGAGCGGCAACTCACGACGTACTACGGCAGAGTTGATCGACAGTGGGCGAACTAACGCGGTAATACCAAGAATGAGGGCGATGTTGGCGATATTAGAACCTAAAACATTACCCACTGCGGTATCGGTTTTACCGTCAAGTGCCGCGGTGGCTGAAACCATCATTTCTGGTGCGGAGGAGCCCATTGCGAGGATGGTCATACCGATGACCAATGGAGAAATACCGATATTGCGAGCGAGGGCGGCTGAACCAAAAACAAGTTTGTCGGCACTCCAGACTAACAAAATGAGACCAACGATAAGCAGCGCGACGGCTTCGAGCATGATAAGTTCCAGAAAGTAATGATAAGTTGAATGATTAACCGCTAATTTTGACCTTTTGCCGACAAAAATGGAAGCCAAAGTGGTAACAAATTACATCCTCGTAAGCGGTAAAGGCTAATATGTAAGGAAAATGAGAGATGAGCCGATAAGGTGTTATTTTTCGGTAGGATTGATAAAGAGTGCAGAAAGAAAGTCTATTGAATTGAGTGATGGTTCAAAGGAATTAATCGAACACTGCTTTTAATTCTGAAATAATCTGCTTATCATGGCTTGCCGAATTTGTCGCCAATCGACACAATCGCGATGAAAAAACGCAGGGGAATACCTGAGTAAATAAAGAGAGAGTATGTCACACAACGATTTAGTAACGATTCATGGACTGACGTTTTCCCGTGGCCAACGTAAGATTTTCGACAACATCGATTTGCGTATTCCCAAAGGAAAGGTGACGGCCATCATGGGGCCATCTGGAATTGGAAAGACCACATTGCTTCGCCTGATTGGTGGGCAAATCTTGCCGGAAAGTGGTGAGATTTGGTTTGATGGTGTCAATATTCCTAGTTTGTCTCGCTCTAAGCTTTATCACGCCAGAAAAAAAATGAGCATGCTGTTTCAATCCGGCGCGCTGTTTACTGATCTCAATGTCTTCGATAACGTCGCCTTTCCTTTACGTGAACACACTCAACTGAGTGACTCACTCATTCGCACTTTAGTGTTATTGAAGCTTGAAGCGGTTGGCCTGAGAGGGGCTGCTGAACTGATGCCAAGTGAGTTATCCGGCGGTATGGCTCGTCGAGCTGCCCTAGCAAGAGCCATTGCGCTCGACCCAGAACTGATCATGTATGACGAACCTTTTGTTGGTCAGGATCCGATCACCATGGGGGTGCTGGTTGAGTTGATTCGTAATTTGAACAGTGCCTTAGGGGTCACGGCCGTTGTCGTTTCTCATGATGTCCCGGAGGTGATGAGCATTGCCGATTGGGTGTATCTGCTGGCGGATGGCAAAGTGATCGCGAAAGGCACACCAGAGGAGCTGCGCAACAACAGCGATCCTCGTGTTCAACAATTTTTATTGGGTGAAGCGGATGGTCCTGTGCCGTTTCGTTTCCCAGCCCAACCAATCGAAAAGGATTTATTCAACGATGCCTAATCCAATTGAATTGATTTCTGCACTCGGGCGTCGCTTTCTGAGCTTGTGCCAATCTTTTGGTAAGGCAAGTCTTATGCTGGCGGGGGCGTTAGCAGGAAAACCTCAACCACGTAAAACCTTGCCACTCTTGATCAAGCAGATTTACAACGTGGGTGTTCAGTCTTTGGCTATCATCGTTGTATCCGGTCTCTTTATTGGCATGGTGTTGAGCTTACAGGGCTACGTCATTTTGGTTGACTATGGTGCGGAAGGCAGTTTAGGGCAAATGGTCGCGTTGTCGCTTTTGCGAGAGTTAGGGCCTGTGGTGACGGCGCTCTTATTTGCGGGACGGGCAGGCTCTGCTTTAACTGCCGAAATCGGTCTCATGAAAGCCACCGAACAATTATCGAGCATGGAAATGATGGCGGTAGATCCGCTGAAACGCATCATCGCCCCTCGGCTGTGGGCGGGGATTATTTCAATGCCTTTACTTGCGATGATTTTCATGGCGGTTGGCATCTGGGGCGGGCAGTTGGTGGGTGTGGATTGGAAAGGCATCGACCACGGCAGTTTTTGGTCAGCGATGCAAGCATCTGTTGAACTGGGACAAGATATTGGCAATAGCATGATTAAGTGTGTGGTGTTCGCCGTTACCGTCACGTGGATTGCCCTTTTTAATGGTTACGATGCTGTTCCGACGTCGGAAGGCATCAGCCGTGCGACGACTCGTACGGTGGTTCACTCTTCTTTAGCAGTGCTTGGATTGGATTTTGTCCTGACTGCGTTGATGTTTGGGAATTAACATGCAACAAACACGTAAAACAGAATTATGGGTTGGCAGCTTTGTATTGGCGGGAATTTGCGCAATTCTTGTGATGATTTTTCAAGTTGCTGACGTAAAAGGTTTGGGCTCAGGCGATACTTATACCCTGAAAGCACAGTTTGACAATATTGGCAGTTTAAAGGTTCGTTCTCCAGTTAAAGTCGGTGGCGTGGTCATCGGGCGTGTTTCGAAGATTGCTCTAAACCCAGAAACACTTGTTCCAGTGGTTTCTCTGTCGATCAGCAGTGTGTACAACCAGTTTCCCGAAACGTCAAGTGTGCAGATTTTAACCTCTGGTTTGATTGGCGAACAATATATCGGTCTCGTGCCTGGATTTGTGTTTGATGATGAACAGATGCTCAAAGATGGCGACTTTATTGAAGATACCAAATCTGCGCTGGTGCTTGAGGATTTAATTGGTCAAGTTCTATACAGCGTAGGAAATAAGGACGAGGCGAAAAAGGAATAAACGAATGTTGAAACGACTATTTTTAGCCACGACGGCATTGCTCTTCTCGTTGAATGTTTTTGCTGGTGGGGTGTTGGATAAAACTGAACCTTATCAAATGATGAAGTTGGTCTCTGAGCAGGCATTTGCACGTTTGAAGGCTGAACAACCGAAAATTCAGCAAGATCCCAACTATCTCAAAGTGGTGGTTGAAGAAGAGTTGATGCCCTATGTCAATGAGAAGTATGCGGCGTTGAAACTGTTGGGCACCAATTTAAAAGGTGCCAAACGTGAAGATGTGAATGAGTTTATTACCGCCTTTCGCGCCTATTTGATTTCCTCTTACGCTCAAGTGTTGACGCAATACACTGATCAGCAGGTGGTGTTTTCACCAGAGCAGCCAATAAGTGAAGATCAACGTATTAGCAGCGTTAAGGTCGATATCATTGATGCGCCAAGACCGAATATCAAATTGGAGTTTAAACTGCGGAAAGAAAACAACGGCGATTGGTTGGCGTTTGATATGGCTGCAGAAGGCATCAGTTTGCTTTCCAGTAAGCAATCAGAGTGGAATGGCAAAATTCGTCAAGAGGGCATTTTGGCTGTTGCCAAAGAACTCGAAGCGTTAGCCAAACAGCCAATCCGCTTTGAGGCGAAAAACTGATGTCACACCCGCAATGGCAACAATCAACAGAAGAAACGATCTGTTTGAGCGGCAATTTGGACAGAGAGCAAGTGCCGAGTTTGTGGCGCTTTGCACAGAGCTGGAAAGCGCATGGCGGTGTGGTTGAGCTCTCTTTAAAGTCAGTTCAGAGAGTGGATTCTGCCGGAATGGTGATGCTAATTCACTTATTAGAGCATGCAAAAAAACAAAACTGTCATATAATGCTGAGTTTTGTGCCAGCGCAACTACGCACACTGTTTCAGTTAAGCAACGTCGAAGCCGTGGTTGCCAAACATATTCAAAGTTATCAGGGGTAAATTGTGGATAGCGCAAAAGTACAACAGTTACTAGAAGAAGCACTCAACCTTGAAGAGTTGCATGTAAAAGGTGAAGGTAGCCACTATGAAGTGGTCGCTGTTGATGCTTGTTTCGAAGGAATGAGCCGCGTTAAGAAGCAACAGCTGATCTACAAACCACTCATGGACTATATCCAACGCAATGATATTCATGCCTTGTCGATCAAAGCATACACGCCTACTGAATGGGCACGTGACAAGAAACTGATGTCTCTTTAAGGTTTTATAATGGAAAAGTTCCGTGTAATTGGGTCAACTCAGCCATTAGTCGGTGAGGTGACCATTTCAGGTGCAAAAAACGCTGCACTGCCGATTTTATTTGCGTCTATTTTGGCTGAAGAGCCAGTTGAAGTGGCAAACGTGCCACATCTTCGCGATATTGATACCACCATGGAGCTTCTCAAGCGCCTTGGTGCCAGAGTAGAGCGTAACGGCTCTGTGCATGTGGATCCTAGTTCGATCAACGAATACTGTGCACCTTACGACTTAGTGAAAACCATGCGCGCATCGATCTGGGCTTTGGGGCCACTTGTTGCTCGCTTCGGTCAAGGCCAGGTTTCTTTGCCGGGCGGTTGTGCGATTGGTGCTCGTCCTGTGGACTTACACATTACGGGTCTAGAGCAGCTTGGCGCGACCATTACCTTAGAAGATGGTTATGTAAAAGCACAGGTTGAAGGTCGTCTCAAAGGCGCGCACATCGTGATGGATAAAGTGAGCGTGGGTGCCACCATCACAATTATGTGTGCAGCAACCTTAGCAGAGGGTAAAACCGTACTGGATAATGCCGCGCGTGAGCCAGAAATTGTTGATACGGCAAAGTTCCTCAATACGCTCGGGGCCAAAATCAGTGGTGCAGGTACTGATACCATTACTATTGAAGGTGTAGAACGCTTAGGTGGTGGTAAGCACACAGTCGTGGCAGATCGCATTGAAACGGGCACTTTCTTAGTCGCGGCTGCGGTTTCTGGCGGTAAAGTGGTTTGTCGCAACACCCAGGCGCATCTGCTTGAAGCGGTCTTGGCGAAGCTTGAAGAAGCGGGTGCGCTGGTTGAAACCGGTGAAGATTGGATCTCTGTCGATATGACAGGAAGGACGTTGAAAGCGGTCAATATCCGAACAGCGCCTCATCCGGGTTTCCCGACCGATATGCAAGCACAATTTACTTTGCTTAACATGATCGCCAAAGGCGGTGGTGTGATTACAGAAACGATCTTCGAAAACCGTTTCATGCATGTTCCTGAGCTAAAACGCATGGGTGCAAAAGCGGAAATTGAAGGTAATACGGTTATTTGTGGTGATGTTGAACGCTTGAGTGCTGCTCAGGTAATGGCAACGGATCTACGCGCTTCGGCAAGTCTTGTGATTGCAGGCTGCATCGCAAAAGGTGAAACCATCGTTGATCGTATTTATCATATTGATCGTGGTTACGACAAAATCGAGAATAAGCTTAATGCACTAGGTGCAAAGATTGAGCGTTTTCGCCAGTCGAACTAAACTGCGTAATAACCCAATAGCCGAAACACTGGTTTCGGCTTTTTTATGTTTTAGAAGTTGTTTTACTCAGAGACGTTGCGTGTAGGTTCTCAGAACCTTGAAGTGCGAGGCTTATCTGAATGAATACCGGAGTTATAAATGATTGCTCTAGTGCGTTTATTAGCGACAGCGTTGTTTGCTGTTGTAATGTTCGTTTTTGGCTGTGGTTACTGCTTGCTTAGCCCTCGTAATCCGAAGCATGTTTTCACCTTTGGTCGTCTGTTTGGCAAAATGTCTCGCGTGTTCGGAGTTAAGTTGGAGCTGCGTCTACCAGAAGATGCCTACCAGCGTGGCCAGCACATTTATATTGCCAACCACCAAAATAACTGGGACCTCTTTACCGTTTCTGCGGCCGTAACACCCAAAGTTGTGACTGTGGGCAAAAAGAGCCTGGCGTGGTTGCCTTTGTTTGGTCAATTGTATTGGTTGACCGGAAACATCTTGATTGATCGTGCCAACAAAGCAAAAGCGAAAGGCACTATTGATCAAGTAGTATCGAGTATGAAGGCAAGTGAAGTCTCGGTATGGATGTTTCCAGAAGGTACACGTTCACGTGGTCGTGGCTTGATGCCTTTCAAAACGGGCGCTTTTCATGCGGCGATTGGTGCCGGTGTACCAATCATCCCGATCGTTTGTAGTTCAACGGATAAGCTTAAGCTGAATCGCTGGAATAATGGACTCGTTATTGTTGAAATGCTGGATCCAATTAGTACTGAAGGTTACGGCAAAGAGCATATCCGCGAGCTTGCAGAAATCTGTCGTGAAAAGATGAAAGTGAAATTAGAAAGCTTGGATGAAGAAGTGAAGCTGCGTAATCAGCAATAAATATTCAAGAGCAAAACATAAGATTAACAAGGGATGTCACGTGACATCCCTTTTTGATCGAGCGCAGCACCAAATCGTATGGCAGGTATCCGTCGTTACGCCTGTGGTTTGACCACCAAAACGTTGATTCGAGAGTTTTCAACCACCTTACTGGCGACGGAACCAAGGACGACTTTATCGATCTTAGATCGCTTGTGGCTAGGCATGATGATCAAGTCAGCACCGAGTTTTTCTGCGTACTCTAAGATAGTCGCATAAGGTTTGCCTTCCGCCACATGGACCTTATACACAATTTCATCGGCAATATGTTGGTCAGCAAAGGCTTTCAGCTGCTGAACAACATCTTGCTTCATTTTCTGTGCCGCATCTTTAGGGAAATAGCTGGCGACCATTGACATGTGAATTCCAGGAAGGACATTGAGCAAATGCAATTGTGCATTGGCTTGGCGCGCATGCCAAACCGCCAGCTCAACGGCCCTATCTGAAAAACCTTTATCGTTTAGATCAACAGGAACAAGAATCTGTTTGTACATGGTAGGATCTCTATTGTTGTTATTTCAGCATACGAATTTGAGATAAATATAGCCCCGTTTTCACAGGGCTATGGAACCTTTACGCTTGAATGAGTTGAGACCGAATCCGGCGTTTTTGATTCGCTGCCATCAGAATGAGGATCAGCAAGCAAGGTAAAAACACCCACTCTTTCATTGGTCGCTCAGCTTCTTCCACTACCCATTTGATTTCCCAATCAAAATCGATACCGGATGCTTCTGCCGGGCTATCAAACTCAACCATGTCGACCCGCATTTTGCCGTGGTCTTCTACAAGAGAAAGTCCCATGGACTGAATGCGTTCAAGAGCGGTTGTTGCATTATCATCAAACGGTAAACGAACCGTCTTTTCAGTGAAATCACCTTCAAGGTTGGTTCCCGCTACACGAAGTTCCAGTGATTGTCCTACATCTAGTCTCTCTGTGATTTGCTCTATCTCAATACCTGGTGAAAGAACTTTCGCGGGGTAAATCATGTCCCACCAGAATCCAGGGCGGAAGAACGAAAATGTCAGCACTAGCAGTAGTAAGGTTTCCCACCATTTGTTTTTCGTCAACCACCATCCTTGAGTGGCCGCGGAGAAGATCAGCATGGCGATAATCGAGGAGAGTATCGTTAACAGCAAGTGCCACCAAGTATCAATGCCCATCAACAAGAGCTGAGTATTGAAGACAAACATGAATGGCAAGATAGCGGTACGAATGTCGTAAGCAAACCCTTGGATACCGGTACGGATCGGGTCGGATTTCGCAATCGCGGCAGCGGCAAATGCGGCTAAACCAACTGGAGGCGTGTCGTCGGCCAAAATGCCGAAATAGAACACAAACAGGTGGACGGCGATAAGTGGGATGATTAAGCCGTGCTGAGCACCTAGCGTGACGATCACTGGTGCCATCAAAGTCGATACCACAATGTAGTTCGCGGTTGTAGGAAGCCCCATACCGAGGATTAAGCTGATCACTGCGGTGAAGATCAGCATCATGATCACGCTACCGCCGGAAATGAACTCAACAAAATCGGTCATGACCAAGCCAATGCCTGTTAGTGTCACTACGCCAACAACGGTACCAGCTGCGGCAGTTGCTACACCGATGCCAATCATATTACGAGCGCCCGATACTAAGCTCTCTAACAGATCTGTCCAACCAGCCTTGGTTTGCTGCGCAATGTCGTCACTCTTGTTCATCAACGCCATCAAAGGACGTTGAGTGAGAAGAATAAAGATCATAAACACCGTCGCCCAAAAAGCCGAAAGACCAGGAGAAAAGCGCTCTACGGTCAAACACCAAACAAGCACGACGATCGGTAATAGATAGTGGAGCCCGGACTTAATGGTTGGCCCTGGATCGGGTACTTCAGTGAGCTCTGCATCGATTTCCATCCCGCCATCTTTGGCGTGGTTCGCGGAGATTTTCACTAAACCGACATAAGCAGCAAGCAAAGCAAGGCTGACCAATGGCGTTGCGGCATCGCCAAACACATCTTTCGTCCAACCAATACCGTAATAGACCACAGCACTAACCACGCAGAGACCTAAAATGGTGCCTGTAAAGGAGAGCAAGCTCTGTACTACCGTTGGGGTATGGCGGCGAGGTAAGCCTGTCATACCCGCTTTGCAGGCTTCTAAGTGAACAATATAAATCAACGCAATATAAGAAATTAAGGCCGGAAGAATGGCCGCTTTAATGACTTCAACGTAAGAAATTCCGACATATTCCACCATCAAAAAGGCGGCGGCTCCCATGATCGGCGGTGTTAATTGACCATTGGTTGAAGCGGCGACTTCAACTGCGCCTGCTTTAGTACCTGGAAATCCAACTCGCTTCATGAGTGGGATCGTGAAGGTCCCTGTGGTGACCACGTTGGCGATGGAAGAACCAGAAACAAGCCCTGATAGACCGGAGGCTACGACGGCCGCTTTTGCTGGACCACCACGCATATGACCAAGCAATGAGAAGGCCACTTTAATGAAATACGCTCCCGCGCCTGCTCGCTCAAGCATGGCTCCAAAGAGTACAAACAGGAAAACGAATGAGGTGGACACCCCAAGAGCAACGCCAAACACTCCTTCAGTGGTCAACCATAAATGTGACATCGCCTTGTTAATACTTGCTCCTTTATGAGCAATGACATCAGGCATGTAGGGACCAGCAAAGGTATATAGCAGAAACAGTGCGGCAACGAGCATTAGAGGGGGCCCCAATGCTCGGCGAGTGGCTTCAAGCAACAACACCATACCAGTGACGGCTACTACTACATCCACCGTAGTTGGAGCCCCTGAACGGCCAGCAAGCTCGGTATAGAAAATGTAGATGTAGGAAGCCGAGAAACTGCCGAGTAAGGCCAATATCCAATCAAGGGCAGGGATATAGTCTCGAGGTGAGTTCTTCAACGCAGGATAGGCGGTGAAGGCAAGAAAGACAGCAAAGGTTAAATGTACGGCTCGTGCTTGCGTGTCATTAAGAACAGCAAAATCAAAAATAAAAGGTAGCGGTGAAGCGTACCACAGTTGAAACAATGACCAGCAAAGAGGAACAAACCAAAGAATTTGTCCCTGTAACCCCGCTGGGTTACGTGCGCCAGTATCGGCTTGAGCCACCATTTCTTGCACATCTTGTGACGGAGTGGTATTCGTCGTCATGTACGTTTCCTTGTTATTGATGGTCTAATTTATGTGATGCGCCCTTGTGTAAGACAAGAGTGCGCTTTCCGTAACGCTGTCTGGTAATAAGAGTTGCAAACAATGGCATGCCAGACAACAGAAATGTTGAAGTCGGGAGCAGAATTGAATAGCAGACAGGAAGCGCGAGCCTCCTGTCTGTGTCAGTGGATGATTACTTAATCAAGCCCACTTCTTTGTAGTATTTCACTGCACCAGGGTGTAGAGGAATAGAGAGACCCGCACTCACCATGTCTTCTTTCTTAAGATTGGCAAATGCAGGGTGTAGACGTTTAAAGGTATCAAAGTTTTCAAATACCGCTTTCGCCACATTATAGGCTACCTCATCAGAAACGTCAGAGGTCGTTACCAATGTCGCCGCTACACCGAAGCTTTTCACGTCTTTGTCCGTGCCGCGGTACATATCCGCAGGGACTGTGCTATAGGCGTAGTATGGGTTATCTGCAACGATCTTATCGATTTGAGGACCTGTTGCTGAAACCAACTTCGCATCACAAGAGGTGGTGGCTTCTTTAATAGAACCATTCGGGTGACCAACCATGTAGATGAAGGCATCAATCTTGTTGTCACAAAGTGCTTGAGAACGCTCAGAACCTTTTAGCTCTGACGCTAACTTAAAGCTGTCGCTAGTCCAGCCCATAGCATCCATTACAACGCTCATTGTTGCATGGTCACCAGAACCTGGATTACCAATATTCACTCGTTTGCCTTTCAGATCTTCTAGCTTATCGATGCCAGCGTCTGAGCGTGCGATGATGTTGAATGGTTCGGTATGCAGTGAGAACATCGCTCTTAGTTTAGGATATGGGCCTTGCTCTTCAAATTTGCTGGTGCCTTTGTAGCCATGATATTGCCAGTCAGATTGCACGATACCGAAGTCTAACTCACCAGAGCGAATAGTGTTTACGTTGTAGATCGAACCACCAGTGGACTCAACAGAACAGCGAATATTGTGATCTTTACGATCTTTGTTGATCAGTTTACAGATGGCGCCCCCGGTTGGGTAGTAAACACCCGTTACAGAACCTGTACCAATCGTAATAAAATCTTGAGCGTGAACTGCACCTGCGCCGATCACAGCGGCAGCAATTGAACCCACTTTAATTAGTGTCTTAAATGCCATGAATGTTCCTTCCTTTATCCATTATTAACCCAGAAGCATAGCCTGCTATCTTCAGGGGTTTCCTTTTGGAAACGGCACCTTTCTCATTTCTATCGTTTGAGAAAGTGGCAGAATAATAACAAATAATTGGCAGATAATTATACAATTGTTAAATCTTATAGCGAAAAAATCTAAGAAAAGAGACGTTTGTTGGATATTTTTGAGTTGGTGATTAAATAGAACAATGACTTAAAATGACAATAATGCTTTTAGAGGTAATGAGGCGTTATGAGTGATATTGTTGATTTAGGTGCAAATTTAAACCATTTGTTAAAGAATGCGCTCCTTTAGTTTACAGCGGAGCGCATCGCAAGTCGCACTTTAGCCTGCGTACTCGAAGAGCTCACAAACCGACTTAAACAGCTGCTCTGTTGTGATGTTAAGGGTTGGGGTAATGAAAATGGTGTCATCTCCAGCGACGACACCTAAGATACCTTCTGACTTACCGAGGGAATCTAGCATACGGGCAATCAGTTGGGCTGCCCCTGGTCCCGTATGAATGACGACCAATGCTTGGTTATGGTCGACGTCAAGCACGAGTTCACGTAGCGAGCTGCTAACAGTCGGTACACCGAGCTCGGTTGGAAGACAGTAAACCATTTCCATTTTTGCATTACGCGTGCGCACCGCCCCAAACTTAGTGAGCATGCGTGAAACTTTAGATTGGTTGATGTTATCAAAGCCTTCTAATTTCAGAGCTTCGACTATTTCACCTTGAGACCCAAAGCGATCTTCTTTCAATAAAGCTTTGAAAGCGCGAACGAGATTATCTTGTTTTTCAGATGGACGCATGAAGTTCAATTTCCAATTATTCTATGGTTTTGCATATTTTCGCATAGGTATTCACTTAGTGCCAAAGGCTGATTGCATTCTGTTAGTTATATCACTGTAAATTTTAAACAGGTTAGCGTCCTATTAGCCGAGTAAATACGGCAACAGAGGTAAAAATGTTGTTTAATTTCTTCAAGCTTAACTCTTTGTCATACCTGCATTTTATGTGGATAATAGCGCCAAATAATGTGGCACGTGAAGATCGAGTTGCGCAAGGTCGCAAAGCGCGCGTTAATTGATTGTAATCAAGTTGTAATTGCTATAGCTTTCTGTACAGCTGTTTACAAAATACCCTACTAAAAACGTTTATAAGAGATCGCTCTCAAGGAGAACTACAATGAAAGTAGCTGTAATTGGTGCCGCGGGTGGCATCGGTCAAGCCCTAGCTCTTTTGCTGAAAAACCGCCTGCCAGCGGGTTCTGATTTAGCCCTATATGATATTGCACCGGTCACTCCTGGTGTTGCTGCTGACCTTAGTCACATCCCAACACCTGTTTCGATCAAAGGTTATGCTGGTGAAGATCCAACGCCGGCACTAGAGGGTGCAGATGTGGTACTTATCTCAGCTGGTGTTGCTCGTAAACCAGGAATGGATCGTGCAGATCTATTCAACGTAAATGCTGGTATCGTCAAAGCGTTAGCGGAAAAAATTGCGGTTGTATGTCCGAACGCTTGTGTTGGTATCATCACTAACCCAGTGAATACCACAGTGCCAATTGCGGCTGAAGTACTGAAAAAAGCGGGTGTTTACGACAAGCGTAAACTGTTTGGTATCACGACTCTCGACGTTATCCGTGCAGAAACCTTCGTTGCAGAGTTGAAAGATCAAGATCCTGGCGAAGTTCGCGTTCCTGTGATTGGCGGCCACTCTGGTGTGACCATTCTGCCTCTTCTTTCTCAAGTCGAAGGCGTGACGTTCACAGATGAAGAAATTGTAGCGTTGACAAAACGTATTCAAAACGCAGGTACTGAAGTGGTTGAGGCGAAAGCAGGTGGCGGAAGCGCAACACTCTCTATGGGCCAAGCCGCTTGTCGTTTCGGTCTTGCGCTCGTGAAAGCGCTTCAGGGTGAAGAAGTGATTGAATACGCGTACGTTGAAGGTAATGGCGAACACGCTAGTTTCTTTGCACAGCCAGTGAAACTTGGCAAAGATGGTGTTGAAGAAGTTCTACCTTACGGCGAGTTAAGTGATTTCGAAAAAGCGGCTCTCGATGGCATGCTAGAAACGCTTAACGGTGACATTCAAATTGGTGTGGACTTCGTAAAGTAAGCCAGCGAATGTGAGTGGTTAGAAAAACAAAGCCGATCGTTGGATCGGCTTTTTGTTTGTGGTTGATAGCATTTTACTTAACAAAAACGAAAGGGAGCCATTGCTCCCTTTCTTCTCGTTGACTATTTGCTGCGTTTTACCGCCATGTGTGCAAGTGTAATTAACGCTTGCTTGTACTCGGACTCAGGCAATACCTTCAATTCTGCAATGGCTTTATCGGCTTCTTCCATCGCTTTTTCTTCAGTGTAGGTCAATGAGCCGGCTTGCTGCATCACCGCCAGAATGTCGTTTAAACGCTCCATTCCGTTGGCGTTTTCGATCGCTTCGCGAATCATTTGAGCGTTGTCTGCACTGGTATGACGCATGGCATGTAATAAAGGCAGTGTGGGCTTGCCTTCTGCGAGGTCATCCCCAACGTTTTTACCCATCTCTTTGCCATCTGATGTGTAATCCATGACATCATCGATCAACTGAAACGCGGTACCGAGATACTTGCCATAATTTTGCAGTGCGGTTTCGACTTCCGCTGGAGCATCATTAAGAATAGCCCCAATTTGTGTTGCGGCTTCAAACAGGCGTGCGGTTTTAGAATAGATCACCTGCATGTAGCTTTCTTCGGTGGTATCAGGATCGTTACAGTTCATCAATTGCATGACTTCACCTTCTGCAATCACGTTTACCGCATCGCTCATGAGTTTAAGGATCTTCATTGATCCTAGTTCAGTCATCATCTGAAAAGAGCGGGTGTAGATGAAATCCCCAACCAAAACACTGGCAGCATTGCCGAATGCGGCATTGGCGGTAGCTTTGCCTCGACGCATGTCTGATTCATCCACGACATCGTCGTGCAACAGCGTCGCAGTATGGATAAACTCAATAAATGCTGCCGCTGTGGTGTGCGCATTGCCCTGATAGCCTAGTGCTTTTGCCGAAATGACGGCAAGGAGAGGGCGAATACGTTTACCGCCACCACTGATGATATAAAAACCAAGTTGATTGATTAAAGAGACATCAGAATTGAGTTGGGCTTGAATTGTTTCGTTCACTTTTGCCATGTCATCGGCAGTAAGCGCTTGGATAGTTTTAAAATCCATCGTATATCCGGCTGAAGTTAGACCCTGCAAGGCTTAATCGATTTGTATAATTGTCGAATAATACACTAAAAAACATTGATTAATACATTACTAAAGGGCATGATTGCCCCACTTTTATTTGGCGATTAGCTTTTCGCCAATTTTTTCAAAATATGGCTTGTCATGGGAAGATCCTTTCTGTAGAATCTGCGCCCTATTGATGATTAGTTTAGCGCACACCCTTATCGCACAAAATGTAGCATAGGCTGTGCGGAAAGAGCGGAGTAAAATATGTACGCTGTTTTCCAATCTGGTGGTAAACAACACCGTGTAAGCGAAGGTCAAACTCTTCGTTTAGAGAAATTAGACGTTGAAACTGGTGCAACTGTTGAATTTGATAAAGTTCTACTTGTTGCTAACGGTGAAGACATCAAAGTTGGTGCTCCTCTAGTAGAGGGCGGTAAAGTAGTTGCTGAAGTTGTACAGCACGGTCGTGGCGATAAAATTAAAATCGTTAAGTTCCGTCGTCGTAAGCACTCTCGTAAGCAACAAGGTCACCGTCAGTGGTTCACGGAAGTGAAGATCACTGGTATTAACGCGTAATCTAATAGGAGAGTTTAACAATGGCACACAAAAAAGCTGGTGGTTCTACTCGTAACGGCCGTGACTCAGAAAGTAAACGTCTGGGTGTTAAACGTTTCGGTGGTGAATCTGTTCTAGCAGGTAACATCATTGTTCGTCAGCGCGGCACTAAGTTCCACGCTGGTAACAACGTTGGCCTAGGTAAAGACCACACTCTATTCGCTCTAACTGACGGTAAAGTTAAGTTCGAAGTGAAAGGTCCTAAAAACCGTAAATTCGTAAGCATCGACGCTGAGTAATTTAGGTTTCTAGCAGAATCGAAAAACCCTGCCGTAATGGTGGGGTTTTTTATTGCAGTCGACATATTCAAAACACCATCTCTTGGTGTCTTCGATCTGTCATCTGCTAAAATGTAGTGATATTGATTTACGGGCGAAATAGCCGGAGTAAGAAATGAAATTCGTTGATGAAGCGGTAATTAAGGTTCAAGCTGGCGACGGCGGAAACGGTGTTGTAAGTTTCTGGCGTGAAAAATTCGTCACCAAAGGTGGCCCAGATGGTGGCGACGGCGGTGACGGTGGTGATGTCTACATCCAAGCCGATGAAAACTTAAATACGCTGATTGACTACCGTTTTCAGCGCTTCTATGAAGCGGAGCGTGGCCAAAATGGTAGCGGTGGCAACTGTACTGGTAAGCGCGGTAAGGATATTACGTTACGCGTGCCTGTTGGTACACGAGCAGTGGATATTCATACTAATGAGATCGTTGCTGAAGTTGCTGAACATGGTAAAAAAGTCATGGTGGCCAAAGGTGGTTGGCATGGCCTAGGTAACACGCGTTTTAAATCCTCGGTTAACCGCGCTCCTCGTCAAAAGACGATGGGGACGAAAGGGGAAATTCGTGAACTTCGCTTAGAGCTTCTGCTACTTGCGGATGTAGGTATGCTTGGTTTGCCAAACGCAGGCAAATCGACCTTTATTCGTGCTGTGTCGGCGGCGAAACCGAAAGTCGCGGATTATCCATTTACTACCTTGATCCCAAGTCTAGGTGTCGTGAGTGTTGTTCCTGAGAAAAGCTTTGTGGTTGCTGATATTCCAGGGTTGATTGAAGGTGCGGCTGATGGTGCAGGTTTGGGAATTCGTTTCCTTAAACACCTAGAGCGTTGTCGTGTACTGTTGCACATGATCGACATCTACCCAATTGATCAATCGGATCCAGTGCAAAATGCGCTGACGATCATCGATGAGCTTGAACAGTACAGTGAAAAATTGGCCAACAAACCTCGTTGGTTAGTCTTTAACAAAGTCGATCTCGTGAGCGAAGAGCAAGCGGATGAGATCATTCAAGAAGTGATCGATGCGTTGGGTTGGGAAGAGCAATACTTCAAGATCTCAGCGGTGAATCGTCAAGGTACGAAAGATCTTTGTTATAAGTTAGCTGACTTCATGGAGCAATTGCCACGTGAAGAACAAGAAATGTCGGAAGCTGAGAAAGTGAACTTCATGTGGGATTACCATCCAGATGCAAATCAGGGTGAAGTGATTACTGAAGACGATGACGACGACTGGGATGATTGGGACGACGAAGAAGATGATGGTCACGTCATCTATGTTCGTGAATAATCGCCTGACGCATATTAAGAGCCGCAATGTGAATTGCGGCTTTTTTGCATCTAAATCATGTTTCAACGATTTCTTTTCGGGCAGAATATTCAGTTTTCAGGAGGTGGGTATGCCTCTTTTTACAGTAAAAGGAATTAGGACGTCGTTATGGCATCAAAACAACGATCGATTTCTCGATTGGTTGCTCAAGCTGGGCAGATGTTGCTAGCCCATGGAGCTGAAAGTACTTTGGTTGGGGATATCATGCGTCGAATCGGCGTTGCTTGTGGCGTTAGCGAAGTCGAAGTGGCTTTGTCTGCTAATGCTTTAGTGGTGACAACGGTGATGAATGGTCATTGCATCACGACGACTCGCAGTTGTGTTGATCGCGGAATCAACATGAAAGCGGTCACTGAAATCCAGCGTATTTGCATCATGATGGAAAAAGGCATTTTAGATGCCAGTATGGCGCAAAAAAAACTCAATGCCATCAGTCCTGAACGTTACAATCGCTGGTTGGTGGTGTTCATGATTGGATTGTCGTGTGCTTCGTTCGCTCGTCTTGCTGGAGGAGATTGGGCTGTATTTGCGATGACTTTCATTGCCTCTGGCTGTGGTATGGTTGTGCGCCAAGAGATCGGGCATCGTCATTTCAACCCACTTTTGAACTTTGCTGCAACGGCGTTCGTGACCACCCTTATCTCTGCACAAGCGGTCATTCTTGAAATTGGCAACTTGCCGACGGTGGTGATGGCCTCGTCTGTGTTAATGCTGGTTCCTGGTTTCCCATTGATTAACTCGGTTGCAGATATGCTGAAAGGTCATATCAATATGGGTATTGCTCGCTTCGTTATGGCGAGTTTACTGACGTTGGCGACCAGCTTAGGGATTGTCGCGGCGATGAGTGTAACGGGTATTTGGGGATGGTCGAGCTAATGGAGTTGCTAATCGGTTTACTCAACGATATGTTTTTTGCCGCGATTCCAGCGGTTGGGTTTGCATTGGTGTTCAATGTGCCACCGAGAGCGTTAATTTATTGTGCGCTCGGCGGTGCCATTGGTCATGGCAGTCGATATTTGATGATGAAATTTGGCATTCCGATCGAATGGGCGACGTTTTTTGCGGCTACCTTAGTCGGGATGATTGGTGTGTACTGGTCACGGCGTTTGTTAGCGCACCCGAAGGTGTTTACTGTCGCGGCATTGATTCCAATGGTTCCCGGCGTATTCACTTTTAAAGCCATGATCGCAATGGTGGAGATCAATCATCTTGGCTATACCCCAGAGTTGGTGGCGGTTTGTATGGAAAACTTTTTAAAAGCGATGTTCATCATTGCGGGACTGGCGGTTGGCCTTGCCGTCCCCGGACTGTTATTCTACCGCCGCAGACCAATAGTGTAAGGAAGAGAGATGATCATCAGTATGATTGCCGCCATGGCAAAGCAAAGAATCATTGGTAAAGATAACCAGATGCCTTGGCATCTTCCCGCAGATTTTGCTTGGTTCAAACGCTGCACGATGGGGAAACCGGTCGTGATGGGGCGTAAAACGTATGCTTCGATCGGACGTCCGTTGCCAGGGCGATTGAATATTGTGATTAGTCGTGATGAAAGCTTGGTTATTGAGGGGGTCACCATGGCCAGCTCGATTGCGCATGCTTTAGCGTTAGCGGGGGATGCGGATGAAGTGATGATCATCGGTGGCGGTTCAATTTACGCTGAGTGTTTACCAAGAGCTGACAAACTCTATCTGACGTTTATCGATGCCACTATTGATGGTGATACTCAGTTTCCTGATTGGGGGGAGCAATGGTACGAGAGCCATCGCGAACATTATTCTGCTGATGAGAAAAATGGCTACGCGATGGATTTTGTTATTTTAGAAAGAGATAATTGCTAGTTTGCTAGTTTGCTAGTTTGCTAGTTTGCTAGTTTGCTAGTTTGCTAGTTTTCTAGTTTTCTAGTTTTCTAGTTTTCTAGTTTTCTAGTTTTCTAGTTTGCTAGTTTTCTAGTGCCTTCTGACTAAATACTTGTTTGTCTTCCCAGCGGATCAGAGTCAGGCTGCCATCCCAAACGCAGCCTGTATCCAATCCAATCACTTCTTCGCTAATATAACCTTCTAAAGCCGCCCAATGACCAAATAAAACGGGTTTATCAAGTGCTCTACGCTGTGGCAATTTAAACCAAGGCATCAGTTCGCTTTCTTTTACTTCTGATGGTGGCAGTTTGCAATCCATATCCAAACGCCCATCGGTGAAGCAAAAGCGCATGCGTGTAAAGGCATTGATGATGTAACGGTAGCGATCCAAGCCGGAGAGATTGTCCTGCCAGAGATCGGGTTGGTTGCAGTACATATTCTCAATCAGCCAGCGGTAATTTTCGCTGCGCAGCAGGCTTTCTACTTCCTCGGCACACAAACGTGCTGTCGTAAGATCCCATTGAGGCGAGATGCCTGCGTGGCAAACGACAAATTCTGGGTGTTCTGCAAGAAGCGGTTGCTGGCGCAGCCACTGGAGTAGTTCATTACCATCTTCACTTGCAAAAATTGGCGCGGTTTTGTCTTTGGCTTTGTTATTGCGGATCCCCAGAGATACGGCAATGAGATGGAGATCGTGGTTACCCAAAACCACTTTGGCACTGTCGCCGAGTGATTTGATAAATCTCAGTGTTTCTAATGATTTTGGTCCGCGCGCGACCAAATCACCAGCGACCCAGAGTGTATCCTGGTTTTTATCAAACTGGCACTGCGCTAATAGCAGCATCAATTCATCAAAACAGCCTTGGATGTCTCCAACAATATAGTTTGCCAAATTATTGCCTCAAATCAGTTAAGAATGTTGGGAACCGCGAGGCGGAAAGGTTCAATTTCGACGACAAATTCTTTGCTTTGAGCATCGTGCATGATGTATTGACCTTGCATGACACCAACTGGGGTGTCTAATGCGGTGCCGCTGCTGTAAGTGTACTCATCACCAGCATCGATAAACGGTTGTTGGCCGACGACGCCATCGCCTTCGACAGAGATCTGTTTGCCATTGGCATCGGTGATCAACCAGCGTCGACTAAGCAGTTGTACGCTCTCAGAACTGTGGTTTTTAATGGTAATGATGTAAGCGAAGATATAGCGAGCAAGTTCAGGATTGGATTGTTCTTCGACGTATTTGGTGTGAACTTGAATTTGAATACGGGGTTGAGATACGTCCATGCTGACTCCGTGTTTGGAAAAGCAGAGAGTGAGTCTATGCTCACTCTCATACCGATAGATTTATTTATGGTTAGCATCCAGCCAGTTTGCCATCGCCACAAATTGCTGCAGCGTCAGATTCTCTGGACGCATGCCAGGGTTTACCCCGAGTTCTTCAAGAACTTGCTCACTCATCAGTGACTTATAACAGTTACGCACGGTTTTGCGGCGTTGGTTAAAGCCTTCGCGGCAGACGCGTTCTAGCCATTGCAGGTTATTTGCTGGGTGAGGTAAGGTCTCGTAAGGAACGAGGCGAACCACCGCTGAGTCGACTTTCGGTGGTGGTACAAAAGCGGTTGGTGGTACTTCCAACACGGGTACCACTTTACAGTAGTATTGTGCCATCACTGTGAGACGACCATAGGCTTTGCTACCCGGACCTGCAGCAAGGCGGTTCACCACTTCTTTTTGCAACATAAAGTGCATGTCTTGAATGTCTTTATGAAATTCAAATAGGTGGAACATCAGCGGTGTTGAAATGTTGTAAGGCAGGTTACCAAAAATACGTAACTTATTGTTTGGTTTCACTAATTGAGTGAAATCAAAACGCATCGCATCCCCTTCATGAATCGTCAGTTTGTCTGCCAATTCTGGATGAGTACGAAGGCGCTCCGCCAAATCTCGGTCAAGTTCGATAACGGTGAATTTGTCCACTTCGCGGCCAACTGGTTCGGTAATCGCGCCTAAACCAGGACCGATTTCAACCAGGTTTTGTCCCGGTCTTGGGTTAATGGCCGATACGATGCCATCAATAATGTACGGATCGTTAAGGAAGTTCTGACCAAAGCGTTTACGCGCTTTGTGCCCCATATGGACATCATTTCTCATTGTTTTTTCTCTACCAGTTCTATCGCATGCTGAAGTGCTGTTCGGAAGCTCCCTGTATCCGCTTGGCCAGTCCCGGCTAAATCGAGTGCAGTTCCGTGATCTACCGATGTTCTTATAAAGGGTAGACCAAGAGTAATGTTGACCGACTGACCAAATCCCTTGTATTTCAACACAGGCAAGACTTGGTCGTGATACATACCTAGAACAGCATCGGCATCGTTTAAATATTTTTCATTGAAAATGGTGTCTGCTGGCAATGGGCCTAGCAGATGGATTCCTTTTTCTTGACGAATTTTTTCCAGCGTCGGCGTGATGGTTTCAATCTCTTCACGGCCTAAGCATCCGTCCTCTCCTGCGTGCGGGTTTAATCCACACACGTAAATCTTAGGCTCGGCAATGGCGAATTTTTCTACTAAGTCGCGATGCAAAATATCGATGATCTTCTGCAATCGCTCTGCAGTGACCGCTTTCGACACATACGCCAATGGAATATGTGTCGTGACAAGCGCTACTCTTAAGCCTTCGGTGGCTAACATCATGACCACAAGAGGCGTGTTTGATAGCTCGGCAAAAAACTCGGTATGGCCGCTAAAAGCAACCCCAGCTCGGTTAATCACCCCCTTGTGAACAGGGCCGGTGACAATAGCATCAAATTCGCTTTTCATACAGCCTAAAGCGGCTCTTTCCAGCGTTTTTAATACATAATGACCATTCTCTTCATTGAGCTGCCCTGCCACACAAGTACTCGGCATATCGATATGCTCGACCACTAATGTCCCCGCTTGTTGGGGGGAGGGGGCAGTTGAAGCATCATAATCAAGCAGGGTAACGTTAATCCCCAATTGCTCTGCACGTTGGGTGAGCATGTTTTTATCTGCACACACCACTAACTGGTGTGGCCAATGCTCTTTTGATAAAGCGAGAACAAGATCGGGACCAATGCCAGCGGGTTCTCCAGCTGTCACCACTAAGCGTTTAACCATCGTTTTCTTCCTCGTTGATGATTTCGACAAACGCACCTGCTCGAAGCTCTTGCATCCAAGCGCCGACTTCCTCGTTGAATTTACGATTAAAGAGGATGCGATAGGCCTTATTTTTCATCGCAGAGTCGGTGCGGTCGACTTCACGGCGGTCAAGCACTTCAACAATATGCCAGCCATGCACGGTCTTAAAGGGCTCGCTAATAGTGCCAACGGCCAAGGTTTCAACTTGATGTTTAAACTCCGGCACATACAAATCAGGAGTTTGATAGCCCAACTCACCGTCTTGCGCTGCTGAGCCAGGGTCTTGGCTGTATTGCTGCGCCAATTCACCAAAGGTTGCTTCGCCTGCGCGAATTCGACGGATAAACTCATTCAGTTCGCGCTGAGCACCTTCATCGCTCAAAATGACCGTTGGTTTTAACAGAATATGTCGTGCATTCACTTCTGTGACAGCGACCGTCTCTAAGCCTTTCACGTCTTCGATTTTGAGAATGTGAAAGCCGACACCACTGCGGAATGGGCCAATGATGCTGCCTTTGTTCTGCATTTTAATTTGATCGGCAAAAATGGTTGGCATCTCTTCTTTACGCATCCAACCCCAATCACCACCTTGCAGTGCTTTAGGTCCTTTGGAATAAGTGTATGCCATGGTGCTGAAATCCGCGCCACTATTCAGTTTATCGACCAGTTCTTTTGCTTGTGCTTCCAGTGCTGACTTATCTTGGCCTTCAGTAAATCGCAGCTGGATGTGGCCAATGCGGTACTCAACGCTGGCATTGGTTTCTTTTGCAAGTAGCTCAGCCAGATTATCGACTTCTGCTGGAAGAATGTTAATTCGACGACGAACTAACGCATTGCGTGCTTCGGATGCCGCCATTTCTTTACGGATCTGCTCGCGAAATTCAGCGTAGCTAACACCTTCACTTACGATTGAAGCAGACAGTTCTTCTATGGATTGCTTGTTGTTGCGTGCAATCTCTTCAATCGCTTGATTGAGGCGAGTGTCATCAATTCGTACGCCGATACGATCGGCTTCTTGTGTTTGCAGTGTATCTAGGATCAATTTGTCGACGATTTGTTCGTGCAGCACTTCAGCGTCGGGCAGAGCTTGGCCGCTTTTTTTCGCATTTGCGCGCAAGGTTTTGGTGGCGGTGTTGATGTCACTTTGTAGGATAACGCCATCGTTCACAATCACAGCGACTTTATCGAGCTCAACAGGCGCGGAAATGGCACTGCTTGTGACAAACATGCCAAGTAAAAGGGTTTTCCAAACGTTCATTTTGTAATCCATGTAAACCATTGTTTTGTTTTTTTGATATGAGATCAAAAAGCACTAATTATTCAGATAGAATGGGCGACCATAAGTGATCGCGTTATCTGAGCTATCTAGCTCTTTTGCGGCGGTATCGGCTTTGTTTTTCGTTGCAAAACCTTGAATGCCAAAGTTAACACTGATGTTGGTATCGTAAACAGGCTCATTGTTGTCCCCACCGACAACGTCATTACGCCATTTCACTAACTGATTGGTGTAGGTGAAGCCGATGTACCAACAGTCTGATTGGTAACGCAAACTGGCCATCCATTCCAAATCGATCTCTTCGGTCAAATCGTAGTAGTACTGACCGCTAGCGGACCAATGACGGTTAATGTTGTATGCACCGACGATACCTGCTTGAGAAATGCCCTTGCGAGTCACTTTGTCGAGCTCTTCAAAACTGATGGTGTCTTCAATATAGTCTTTAGTGACATAGCGATAGTTGCCTTGAATAAAGCCATCGGCAAACTGGTACTCCAAGGTGCTGTTGGCCAACTGCATTTGATTCAAGTCGATATCGTACTGGATACCACCATGGTAAAACAGGTAGTCATCGTAGTTGAAATCGGTTTCGACGGCCCATGATGAATAATTTGAGGTTTCTTCTTTGTTTCCTGTGAGCTTGGTCTTCTTGTCGATGTAATAGATCTGACCAAAAGAGATGTTCAAGCGCTCTTTATGTTCATCGTCAAAGAAACGAGTGCTTGCCCCGTAGCTCAGTTGATTCGCGGAAGCAATTTTATCGATACCACTGTATTTTCGGCTGCGAAAGAGCCCATAGTAGTCAGTTTGCAGCAGCGTCGTATCGTAGTTATAGATAGTATCTTGCTGCTCTTCTGGAATGTAGAGATACTGAAGTTGAGGCTCTAGGCTTTGCGTATAGCCCTCAAATAACTGAGCTTCTCGCTCTAGGTAGAGACGAGCATGGGAACGATATTCTGGAAGCACACGTGTAATCTTTTCGTCAAGTGTCGCTTTTAAATCGGCATCGGTTAATTGTTCCAAATCTTGCTCGTAGTAAGTCGCCAGCAGACGAGCTTCAGTGGTCCACGTTGCCCAACTGGTCGAAAGGGGCACGATAAGACTTGGCTCTACGTGGGCACGCAATGCGTTTGGTTTGGATTTGTCTTTGGTATTGAACTCTGTGAGCTCGCTTTTCAAATCAAAGTTTAAGTAGTTGCCAAACAGAGGAGTGTAGTAGTTGAACTTCATCTGTGGCAGCAAACGATAAGGTTGATTGTTGTCTGGCAATAAAACTTGGAAGTCACGTACTTGCAACGACATATCCCAATGCTCAGAACGGTAGGCTACCTTTCCTTGTTGCAAAAGTTGTCCATCTTCGCGGTTACCAAGATCCGAACTCAAATCACGGAAGTAGTCGATATCACTCACTTGCGAGTAATCAAGTGAGACTAACCACTGTTTATTGATGATGCCGTCATGTTTGTATTGATAACCCCAGCGGTTTTGCTCTTGATATTTATCGTCGCCGGGCAAGTACTCCCCTTTAAGCTCGCCGGCTCCCCAACCATCGGTGAGATAACGAAAATCAGCATCTTGCTTCACGCCACGCTGCTGCATATAGAGCGTAGTCAGCGTTAAATCGTAGTTTGGGGCGATGTTCCAATAAAAAGGAACCTCAATCTCTAGGCCATCGCTTGAACCATACGATACCGAGGGGAAAAGAAAACCTGTTTTGCGTGTGTTCCCAATGGGTAGGGTTAAATAGGGAGCGTAAAAAACGGGTACATCCAAGACCTCAAATCTTGGATGATAGAAAGTGGCGGTCTCTTCATCTTGGTCTACTTCAATTTTCGAGGCGACCAATCGCCACGAATTGTCATCGGCTGGACAGGAGGTAATGGAGCCATCTTCTAATTCGTATACCGCTTGACCGGTTTTTGCAATATAAGCGGCTTGACCGCGGCCTTGCTGGCAAATAAATTGGTACTCAGTGTTTTCAAGCGCAAAAGTCTCGTCGGTCATGTTGTTCGTGATCTTGCTAGAACTCGCTTTGACTTCGCCATCATTGAAGGTGACATTGCCTTCTGCCACGACAATATTATCTTGTTGGTGTAGGGTAACCGACTGTGCAGTAATTTTTTTATTACCTTGGATGACTTCAACATCACCGGAATAGACGGCTTTATCTCCATTGATGGCTTGTAAATTGTCCGCTTGAATTACGATTTCAGCATTTGCATCATTTTCTTCCGATTGGACCAAACATTGATCGGTGGTGGGCATTTTTTGCGCACTGTTGTTTTGTGTCGCTTCAGCTTGAGCGTTGGAGGCAAACAGGGCGGTCGCTATGGAAGCCGCTAAAAATGTCCGAGAGAAATGTTGCATTAAAGGAACTACCCTATGTCACTGCTGTGCTTTGGCACTATGGTGGTCGTGGTGAAAAAATGATTGCCTTATCATAAAGGAAATCCGTGCTTCCAGCACTATATGACCGTCACTGACGGGAAAAATTCATAGATTGAGAACTCACAAATGCAGATTTTTGGCAAAATTCTTGGTGTCTTTTTTGGTTTTTTGTTCGGCGGGGTGTTTGGTGCGCTGTTCGGTTTATTTCTTGGACACCAGTTTGATAAAGCGAGGCGATTGAGTCAAGCGGGCTTTAAAACCGCAGGTTTTGGCCAAGGACCAAGCCAAACGCAGCGACAGGAAGAATTTTTTAAGTCCGCGTTTGCGGTGATGGGGCATGTGGCAAAAGCCAAAGGCCAGGTCACTAAAGAGGAGATCCAACTCGCCAGTGCGATGATGGATCGAATGAGTTTACACGGTGAGCAGCGCAGGGCTGCACAAGAGGCATTTCGTGCAGGAAAAGAGCGAGATTTTCCGTTAGAACAAGTGCTTGAAAGGGTAAAAATCGCCACTAGTGGCCGTTTTGATTTATTGCAGTTTTTTTTAGAACTGCAGATCTCTGCGGCTTTTGCTGATGGTGATGTACACCCGAGTGAGCGTAATGTTTTACACAAAATTGCGCGAGGTTTAGGCTTTTCGTCGGAGCAGTTGGAGCGGCGCTTGCAAATGCAAGAAGCGGCCTTTCGTTTCCAACGTCAAGGTGGGTTTGGTGGGCACCAGCAGCAGTCTAATCACTCTTCCTCTCACGGAGGTTGGCAGCAAGCTTCATCGATGGATCGCCTAGCAGATGCGTACAAGATCTTAGGTGTGGATGCTGATGCTGATGGAAAAGAAGTGAAGCGAGCTTATCGGAAGTTAATGAACGAGCATCACCCAGACAAACTGATGGCCAAAGGCCTACCGCCAGAAATGATGAACGTGGCAAAAGAAAAATCACAAGAAATTCAGAGTGCCTATGACCTGATTAAAAGAGAAAAAGGTTTTAAATAGTTATGGAGCAGGCAGAGGATCTTATCGATCTTTGAAGACGAGAAAGCTTTTTTGCTAGGCGTTTGGAACAAGTGGAAGAATCCGTTCTCAGAACAAAAAAATCCGAGCACATTGAGGTTGCTCGGATTTTTCATTAGATGCTACTACGACTAAAATGAGTGGGTTTGATTAATCAATAAGATTAAGCTCAGCCAGCACTTCTTCTGCCCAGCGTACCCAAGCTTCACGCATCATCAAATTACGGCGCAAGGTGAGGCGCTCTAGGCGGCCTTGCTTATCCAGTGTCGATGGTGTCGCGTAGTAAGCGGCTTCAATTTCTTTGTAGTGTGAGACAAGCTTGCGAGACTCTTCAACCAGTTCACCGAGTTGTAAGCGGTAAGGTGCAGAGGGTTGTACTGAGCAGGCCATCAGTTTTGCTGAAAACTCGTCGCGTACAGTTGGGTGGGCTGTCGGTTGATCAAACCACTCACCTAATGCTGAGCGTCCAGCGTCAGTAATTGAATAAACTTTGCGATCCGGCTTGCCTTCTTGCGGTTCCAATACACAAGTTACCAGCTCTTTCTCTGCCATTTTATTCAGCTCACGGTACACCTGTTGGTGACTTGCTTTCCAAAAGTAGCCGATAGAAGCGGAGAATTCTTTAGTGATATCGTAACCGGTCGCATCACGAGTGCTTAAAACGGTTAGAATTACGTGTGGTAATGACATGTCTTCAATCCAAATGGTCAATAAACTTATGAACAAGCTGCCTGCACGGCGTTTACATTCTTGTTGATGCAATTTGTTTATGTGCAGTCAGCACCAACAATGTTGGTCCTGTCACCTTTAAAGCCGTTTATCACCTAGGGTGGATGGAGCGATTCCATCAGGCTGCAGAAATAATATTTTGATGTGTGATCCGCAGCGGATGAGTAGTATATCTAAATAATAAGCATAAAGTGGAATAGCAGGACAATATTACCCAAAAAACTAACAAAATGCTCAATAGTGATATTTGGTAGAATAAAGTGCTTTTAATGTGCGTCATTTGGTTTTTAATCTAGCTTTATATTCTAGTTTTTTGTTGTTGCGCTTACATGGTGATGGTGATCTGGAGCACAGAATGAGTAATTTTTATAAAATGCCAGCAAGGATGAATCGTGGCTGAAATGAGTCCTTGAAACGCCTGATGTTGCTTTCCGCTTATTAAGAGAAGTGAGGAGAGAATGTCAGTTGCAAGAGGAAAAAGGGCATGAGGCCATTGAAGAGTGAGAGTGGTATTGGATGGGCTCTGAAACAAAAAGAGCTGGCGTCAGTCGCCAGCTCTTTTACGTCTCAATGAACTTAACCTGTGTTACGCATACCTGCGGCGATACCCGCGATGGTCACCATCAACGCTTCTTCAAGCGCTTCCGATACCACGCCTGCTTGACGAGTGCGGTAAAGCAGTTCTGCTTGAAGCATATTCAACGGTTCGATGTAGATATTACGTAGTCGAATAGACTCTTGACCCCAAGGATCGCTTTGCATCAAGTTCTCGTTGTTTTCGACGTTAAGCACGGCTTTGATGTCGCTTTGCAGCTGCTCACGTAAACGATCACCAAGGGGTAGCAGCGATTTGTCGGCGAGACGTTCATCATAGTAACGAGAAATCTCACTGTTACACTTGAGGTACACCATCTCAAGCATGCCCAAACGCGTGGAGAAAAATGGCCATTCACGGCACATTTCTTCTAAAAGTGCTTGATGGCCTTTGTCAATCGAGTACTGAATCGCTTCACCAGCACCTAACCACGCAGGCAATAGTAAGCGGTTTTGGCTCCAAGAGAAAATCCAAGGAATTGCACGTAGGCTTTCCACGCCACCATTTGGGTTGCGCTTGGCAGGGCGAGAGCCTAGTGGCAGTTTACCCAACTCCAGCTCAGGTGTTGCTTGGCGGAAGTAAGGGACAAAGTCTGGCTCACCACGAACCACACTTCGGTAGGCTTCACAGCTTACTTGCGACAGCACTTCCATCAGATCGCGCCACTCTTGTTTTGGCTCTGGTGGTGGCAGCAAGTTGGCTTCAAGGATCGCACTGGCGTACATGTTGAAGCTGTTAACAGCCACATCAGGCAAACCGAGTTTGAAGCGAATCATCTCACCCTGTTCGGTTACGCGTAGGCCGCCTTTCAAGCTCTTTGGTGGTTGAGACAGCAGTGCTGCATGTGCCGGAGCACCGCCACGACCAATGGTACCGCCACGGCCATGGAATAAGGTCAGCTCAATGCCTTCTTGTTCAGCGACGTTCACTAAGGCTTCCATCGCATGGTATTGAGCCCAGCCTGCCGCCATTACGCCGGCGTCTTTTGCTGAGTCGGAATAACCGATCATCACCATTTGATGGTTTTGAATAAAGCCACGATAGAGGTCAATGCTCATCAATTGTTTGATCACCGCTTCGGCGTTGTTTAGATCGTCGAGCGTTTCAAACAGCGGGCAAACGTCCATGCGATAAGGGCAGCCTGATTCTTGCAGCAGTAGATGCACCGCGAGTACATCAGAGGCTGTTTTGGCCATCGAGATGACGTAAGCACCAAACGCTTCACGGGATTGCGCGGCAATGATTTTGCACGTATCGAGCACTTCTTTGACTGGCTCTGAAGGTTGCCAATCACGTGGTAGTAGAGGGCGCTTCGATGACAGTTCATTGGTCAAGAAAGCGATTTTGTCTTGTTCACTCCAGTGATTGTAATCACCAATGCCTAAGTAACGTGTCAGCTCTGAAAGGACATCAGCATGACGGGTGCTTTCTTGACGAATGTCCAAGCGAACCAGATGTACACCAAACGCTTTGACGCGACGCAGTGTATCGAGTAGCGAGCCTTCGGCGATCATGCTCATGCCACATTCGCGTAGTGACTGATAACAAGCGAAAAGAGGATCCCAAAGTTGCTCAACACTTTGCAGCGGCGCTTTTACTGCCAGCTTCTGGCCGTTAATTTTCGCATCCAGGATATCTTTGGTATCACTCAGCAGCGTGCGCAGTTGTTTCAGGATGGCACGATAAGGCTCGTGTTCATCTTCACCTGCCAATTGACGAACGGTGTCGTTGCACTTGGTCATTGACAGCTCGCTGATCAACTCATTGATGTCTTTGAGGTAAAGATCCGCCGCTTTCCAGCGCGAGAGCAGCAACACTTCACGTGTCACAGTATGGGTCACAAACGGGTTGCCATCTCGGTCACCACCCATCCAAGATGAGAAATGAACAGGGCGAGCATCAATTGGCAAGCCTTGGTCTAGATAGTCTTTGAGCTTTTCATCAAGCTCGCGTAGAAAATCTGGCACTGCTTCCCAGAGTGAATTTTCCACCACGGCAAACCCCCACTTCGCTTCATCGAGTGGTGTTGGGCGCTGTTTGCGAATCACGTCGGAGTGCCAGCTTTGTGCGATAAGTTGCTCGAGGCGTTTTTCTGTCTTGTGGCGCTCTTTGTAAGAAAGATCGCTCAGCTCTAACTTAGACAGGCATTCGTTGATTTTGACCAGTTTATTGATCATGGTGCGGCGCGTGATTTCCGTCGGGTGCGCAGTCAGCACCAGTTCAATGTTCAATTCACGAATCGCTTGGGCGGTATCGAGTTTATTGATGCCGTTTTGACCAAGCTTAGCAAACAGCGTATTGATCGCATCCGGCTCACACACGTGTGCATCGCAATGGCGAGAGATGGTGTGGTATTGCTCGGCAATGTTGGTCAAATTCAGAAATTGGTTAAAAGCGCGAGCCACCGGGGTGAGCTGCTCATCTGGCAGGCTTTTGATTTCTTCAATCAGGTTGTTACGATCAGCCTGATTGCCTGCGCGGGCAGATTTGGAGAGCTTACGAATGGTCTCCACCTTCTCTAAGATTTCGTCGCCATGGGCTTCTTGAATGGTGTTACCCAATAAGTGCCCCAACATGCTGACATTACTCTTGAGCGCGGCGTATTTCTCGTTCATTGTCATCCTGCCTCGTAAAAAAATTACATCCATTGTTCCTTGTTAAGCCACCAATCTAGCGAAATTTAATATATTTAGTCAAATAAAGCAGACTAAGTTTGCAAATATTCGCTCGCTGTTCTGACTTAAAGCAAAGTATTGCTTTGTAAATAAACGATATTGAAAATTTATTACAATTTATAAGGCAGAGTGGCGCAAGGCAACTCTGCCGATATGCAACTAAAAACAGTATTTGCGCATTGCTTTACTGAGCACGTCAATCGTCGGGTCGATAAAGTCAAACGCCAAGAACTCATCGGGTTGGTGAGCTTGGTCGATAGAGCCTGGGCCCAGCACCAGTGTGGGGCAGAGCTGCTGCAAAAATGGCGCTTCGGTACAGTAGTTCACGGTTTGTGATGGTGTACCACAGAGATCTTCTATGCCATGAATAAATGGATGATCATGTTGGCACTCGTAACCAGGGATTGGCTCGTGCAGCGGTACGATCTCAATCCGTCCCGGCCATTTTGCTTGCACCTCTTTGAGTGCCCCACGCAGCAGATTATCCAAACCGTCGAGACTAATGCCAGGCAGCGGTCTGACGTCATAATGCAATTCACAGCAACCGCAGATGCGGTTGGCACTATCGCCCCCATGAATATGGCCAAGATTCAGTGTTGGAGAAGGGATCGCAAACCCAGGGTTATGATACTGTTTGATTAACGTATCACGCAGTTGCATCAGCGCGAACAGGACTTCATGCATGATCTCGATGGCATTGACCCCTAATGATGGATCAGAGGAGTGGCCCGATTTCCCTGTGACTCGCACGACATTAGCGACATGGCCTTTGTGCCCACGAACGGGCACTAAACTCGTTGGCTCACCAATGATGCAGTAGTCAGGTTTAAAGGGGGTATGCGCACTAAAGTGGCGCGCACCGAGCATGGTGGTCTCTTCATCACAGGTCGCCAGCACATAAAGGGGTTTATTTTGTCCTTTCCAATCCATGCGTTTGGCGGCTTCATAAATAAAAGCAAAAAAGCCTTTCATGTCGGCGGTGCCCAAACCATAGAACTTGTTGTCTTTCTCAGTGAGTTGGTGAGGGTCAAAGCTCCAGCGGCCTTGATCAAAAGGCACCGTATCACTGTGTCCTGCCAGCAGTAGTCCGCCCTCTCCCTGACCTTTCTGTGCCAATAAATTGTATTTACCTGGTTCGACTTCGGTTACATCCACATCAAAGCCCAACGCGGCAAACCAGTCGGAGAGCTTTTCGATCACCGCTTGGTTGCCTTGGTCCCAACTTGGGTCGCTAGAGCTGATGGATGAGGTGGAAATTAAGCCACGGTAAACATCAAGAAAACTCGGTAATTGCATAGATTATTCACTTCCCCTGTTGACAGTTGGGTAACAAAAAGGTAAAACACATATTAACTCATATTTAATGAATAAAAAATCAATATAAAGCAAATTTTAAATATGAATAGTCACTTTTACACTTTCTAAGTTTACGGATGTACTGAGATGTTAAAAACCACAATCATAGGTGCCAGCGGTTACACAGGCGCTGAGTTGGCACTGATGGTAGAGAAACACCCTGAGCTCACGCTAGCAGGTTTGTATGTATCCGCCAATAGCAGTGATGCCGGCAAGTGTATTTCTCAACTGCATGGCAAACTCGCGGGTGTGATTGAAATGCCCGTGTTGCCGCTAACGGATCCGCTCGGGGTAGCCCAAGACTCTGATGTGATTTTTTTGGCGACGGCACATGAAGTCAGCCATGACCTTGCTCCGCTCTTTTTGCAGCAAGGTTGTCAGGTGTTTGATCTCTCAGGTGCATTCCGTGTGAAAGGCGATGATTTCTATACTCAGTTTTACGGTTTTGCACACCAGCACAGTGAGTGGTTGGACAAAGCGGCATATGGTTTGGCTGAGTGGAATGAAGAAGCCATTAAAGCCAGTCAATTGGTGGCGGTTGCTGGGTGTTACACCACTGCGGCACAATTGGCAATTAAGCCGCTGCTGGTCTCTCAGTTAGTGGATACCAATCAATGGCCAGTGATTAATGCAACCAGTGGTGTTTCTGGTGCAGGTCGCAAAGCGTCGATGACCAATAGCTTTTGTGAAGTCAGCTTACAACCTTATGGCATTTTTAATCACAGACACCAACCGGAAATCGTTCACCATCTTGGTTGTGATGTGATCTTCACGCCTCACCTTGGCAACTTCAAACGTGGCATTTTGGCGACGATTACTATGAAGTTGCAGGATGGTGTGACGAAAGAACAAGTCGCGCACGCTTTTGCGCAAGCCTATGACAGAAAACCTGCGGTGCGCCTTAAAGGGGATGTTATCCCACGCATTCAGGATGTCGAATTTACCCCATTCTGCGATCTTGGCTGGAAGGTTCAAGGTCAACACATCATCGTGATTTCGGCCATTGATAACCTATTAAAAGGGGCATCGAGCCAAGCGATGCAGTGCCTAAATATTCATTACGGTTTTTCACCACTAACAGCCTTGCTGTAACGCTTTGGGTAAGGAAAAGAAGATGACACAACCAAGCTTAAATCCTCTTGTAATCAAATTAGGTGGTGCGGCGCTATCGTGCAGCCAAACCTTGAGCCAACTATTTGGAGCCATTGCCAGCTACCAACAAAAAGAGCAGCGACAAATCGTGATTGTGCACGGTGGCGGTTACCTAGTGGATGAGCTGATGGAAAAGTTACAACTTCCGACAGTGAAGAAAAACGGTTTACGTGTAACACCTTACGATCAAATTCCGCTGATTGCAGGCGCGCTCGCAGGGACTGCGAACAAATTGCTACAAGGACAAGCGATGGCGGATGGTCTGAATGCCATTGGATTAAGCCTTGCCGACGGTGGCTTATGTCAGGTTGAAGAGTTGGATCCAGAGCTCGGAGCGGTAGGCAAAGCGACGCCTGGGGATTCAAGCCTGTTGCAAACGATTTTGAACGCAGGTGCCTTACCGATCATCAGCTCAATTGGTTTAACAGCGCAGGGGCAGCTCATGAACGTCAACGCTGATCAAGCTGCTGTTGCAGTGGCTGGGGCATTAGATGCGCAACTGGTCCTTCTGTCTGATGTGAGTGGTGTGCTTGATGGCAAAGGGCACTTAATTAAGAGCTTAAACCAACAAGAAGCCGATGCCTTGATTGCCGGTAAGGTGATTACCGATGGCATGATTGTCAAAGTCCAAGCTGCCTTAGAAGCCGCAAACGATTTAGGGCGAGCGATTGAAGTCGCAACCTGGCGCTATCCAGAAAATCTGGAAAAACTGTTTGCCGGAGAAAGTATCGGGACCCAGTTCTTACCTGCATAACTATTTGAATGAAACAGCTATACCCAAACAACTTGAAGCTGCAGGTAGGCGGCAAATGAGTGAATCCCCATGAGCATAGATACGCTATGTGATTGGGGTGAACGAATGCAGCCAACACCGCTGCAGCTTCAAGTAGGAAGGGTATAACTCAACAAGATTAAGAAGTCGTATGGCACTGACCGCCGAGTGCAGGCCAGACAAATGGAGAATGGAAATGAGCAAATTAAATGTCAATAAAGTGGTTGTCGCTTATTCAGGCGGTTTGGATACGTCAGTGATCATTCCTTGGTTAAAAGAGAACTACGATTGTGAAGTGGTGGCCTTTGTTGCTGATGTGGGTCAAGGCGAGGAAGAGCTTGTCGGTATTGAAGAGAAAGCGATCGCCTCTGGCGCTTCAGAATGTTATGTCGTCGATCTGAAAGAAGAGTTGGTCGCTGACTACATCTACCCAACACTGAAAACGGGCGCTTACTACGAAGGCAAATACCTCTTGGGGACGTCTATGGCGCGTCCGGTGATTGCCAAAGCACAAGTTGAAATTGCCCGTAAAGTGGGGGCTGATGCACTGTGTCACGGCTGTACTGGTAAAGGGAATGACCAAGTGCGTTTTGAAGGTGCCTTCGCCGCATTGGCCCCTGATCTGAAAGTGATTGCGCCTTGGCGTGAATGGGATCTTGTGAGTCGTGAGCAGTGTTTAGACTACTTGGCTGAGCGCAACATTCCTTGTGCTGCGTCGTTGACCAAAATCTATTCTCGTGACGCGAATGCGTGGCATATCTCTACTGAGGGTGGCGTACTAGAAAGTACCTGGAATGCACCGAATGAAGATTGCTGGGTATGGACCGTCGATCCAGAGCAAGCGCCGAATGAAGCAGAATACGTTACCCTGCAAGTTGAAAAAGGTGAAGTTGTGGCGGTGGATGGTGAGCAAATGACGCCGTACAACGCGCTGGTTTACTTGAACGAAAAAGGGGCGAAACACGGTGTTGGTCGTATCGACATTGTAGAAAACCGTCTGGTTGGCATGAAGTCTCGTGGTTGTTATGAAACCCCAGGGGGCACCATTATGATGGAAGCGCTGCGTGCGGTTGAGCAGTTGGTGCTGGACAAAACCTCTTTTGAGTTCCGTGAAGAACTGGGTTTAAAAGCGTCTCACCTTGTCTATGATGGTCGCTGGTTCACACCACTGCGTAAATCGATCATGGCTGCGGCAGATGAGTTGGCACAGGATGTCAATGGTGAAGTCGTGGTGAAGCTGTATAAAGGTATGGCAACAGTGACGCAGAAACGTTCTGAAAACAGCTTGTATTCCGAAGCGTTTGCAACCTTTGGTGAAGATGAAGTGTACGATCAAAGCCACGCAGGCGGCTTTATTCGCCTTTACTCACTTTCTAGCCGCATTCGCGCACTCAATAGCCAGAAATAACCAGCGCGGTTATTGTTGAATACAAGAAAGGCTCAGCAGGCATCTGCTGAGCCTTTTTGTATGGGAGGTTTTAAAATTATTCATGAATAAATATGTAAAAATAATGAATTTATACTTTATTTTTTGGCGAGTTTGTCGTAACGTGGGCACATAACAATACCTGCATTCCTTACCATGAATGGGTAAGGGATCGAGCAACACACTTACACCGGTTAGCAATAGTCATCAGGAGAGACGCAATGGCATTATGGGGCGGAAGATTTACCCAAGCGGCAGATACCAGGTTCAAAGATTTTAACGATTCGCTTCGCTTTGATTACCGACTGGCCGAGCAAGACATTGTTGGCTCTATTGCTTGGTCTAAGGCGTTGCTGTCAGTCAATGTGCTGAGCAAAGAAGAGCAGCAAAAACTGGAGTTTGCGCTGAACGAATTGAAACTTGAGGTGATGGAAGATCCTCATCAAATTCTTCATTCCGATGCGGAAGATATTCATTCGTGGGTTGAACAGCAACTGATTGGTAAAGTGGGCGACCTGGGTAAAAAGCTTCATACTGGTCGCTCGCGCAACGACCAAGTCGCCACTGACCTGAAATTATGGTGTCGCCAGCAAGGGCATCAGTTGCTGTTGGGATTGGATAAATTGCAGACGCAAATGGTGAATGTGGCAAAACAGCACCAAGCCACGGTCCTGCCGGGCTATACCCATTTACAACGTGCTCAACCTGTGACGTTTGCACATTGGTGCTTGGCCTATGTGGAAATGTTTGAGCGTGACTATTCGAGATTGAGCGATGCACTGACTCGTCTTGACACCTGCCCGTTAGGTTCAGGAGCGTTAGCGGGCACAGCGTATCCGATTGATCGTGAGCAACTGGCACAGGATTTGGGCTTCCGTCGTGCGACACGCAACTCACTGGATTCGGTCTCTGATCGCGATCATGTAATGGAGTTGATGTCAGTTGCTTCGATCTCGATGTTGCATTTATCTCGTCTTGCGGAAGACATGATTTTCTACAACTCTGGTGAGTCGGGCTTTATTGAGTTAGCCGATACGGTGACCTCAGGATCGTCCTTGATGCCACAAAAGAAAAACCCAGATGCGCTAGAACTGATCCGTGGCAAAACGGGCCGCGTGTATGGCTCTCTTGCGGGCATGATGATGACGGTAAAAGCCTTACCGCTGGCGTACAACAAAGACATGCAAGAAGACAAAGAAGGGCTGTTCGATGCTCTCGATACTTGGAACGATTGCATGGAGATGGCAGCGCTTTGTTTTGATGGGATTAAAGTCAATGGAGAGCGCACGCTTGAAGCGGCGAAACAAGGTTACGCTAACTCGACTGAACTGGCCGATTACTTGGTGGCCAAAGGGATCCCATTCCGCGAAGCACACCATATTGTCGGTGTTGCTGTGGTCGGGGCCATTGCACAAGGCTGTGCACTTGAAGAGCTATCGCTTGAGCAATTGCAATCTTTCTCTCCCGTGATTGAAGCCGATGTTTACCAAATTCTGACCATAGAGTCGTGTCTTGAAAAGCGCAGTGCGTTAGGTGGGGTATCACCAAAGCAAGTGGCGTATGCGGTTGAACAAGCGGACAAGCGCCTTGCTGCACGCGATACGACGTTAGTTAAGGTACGTCCTGCTCGCATCACCGATATTGAAACTTTAGAGAGCATGGTGGCTTACTGGGCAAACCTAGGGGAAAATTTACCGCGTACACGCAGTGAGATTATCCGCGATATCGGTTTGTTTGCGGTGTCTGAACATCAAGGCTTAGTGACCGGGTGTGCATCCCTTTACATCTACGATTCTGGTTTGGCAGAGATCCGCTCTTTAGGCATCGAAGCGGGCTGGCAGAGACAAGGTCAGGGAACGGCAGTGGTTCAGTATCTGATTGATAAAGCCAAAGACATGGCCATCAAAAAGCTGTTTGTGCTAACTCGTGCCCCTGAGTTCTTCCTGAAACAGAACTTCGTGCAAACCTCGAAGTCGCTGCTTCCTGAAAAAGTCTTGAAAGACTGCGACAAATGCCCACGACAGCATGCGTGTGACGAAGTCGCGCTCGAATTCAATCTAAGTGAGCAGATTATTTCTCAGGTTAAAGTTGCATAGCGTTTGATTTCATTAGAAATTTAGTTCGGGCGATAAAAAAGATCAAAAAAGATCGTATTTTATGGGAACTATCAGAAAGCAGTGCAGTCTACAGAGTTACCACTGCTTTTTCTTAGAAATCTCTAGGAAGACCCCGACACCGAGATTGGTAGCGGGGTTTTTTTATTTCTGCTTATCACGCGTTTTTTCACTGAGCTTGCGAGCCTGCCAAGGCAAAATCACGTACTTCATCCATAAATGCAAAAAGAGCAAAATGTTAAAAGCAAATCCGGCCACGATCAGAGCAATTGATTCGATTGAGGTGGGGTTGTCTCTGAATGCGAACCACCAAATGATCCAGCATATAACGGACAACACGGTCAATTGATCGAGGCAGCGCTGGCATCGACCTATCTTTTTCCAAAACCAGTGTTGAGAGCAATCGTTACATGACATGTGGTCAATTCCATGGATAAATTGAGTAAAGTTTCATGACAAAACCTGCCGCCTATTGGGTATAGTATAAAAGTAACGTACGGAAACTTAAGTACAATATGAAATAAAAACCGCTGTGAGGCGGTCGTTATTTGCCTGCGGCAAATTTCCTTTGTTCTGGCGTCGAGAGTGGGATGAAGATGAAACATCTCATCATTAAACACGACGAAAAATTTTGATAGTTATTAGAATCTGATGTTATGTTTTTGATAGCTATATTCTATTGAGGTGGGTATGAACATTCGCGATTTCGAATACCTAGTGGCTTTGGCAGAGCATAAACATTTCAGAAAAGCAGCTGAAGCGTGTTTCGTGAGTCAACCAACACTAAGCGGACAAATTCGTAAACTGGAAGAAGAGATAGGGACAACGCTACTTGAGCGTAGCAGTCGTCGAGTGCTTTTTACCGATGCTGGTTTGCAACTTGTTGAGCAGGCAAAAAATATTCTCAAAGAGGTCAAAACCTTTAAAGAGATGGCAAGTGGTCAAAGTGGGGCGATGACAGGGCCGATGCATATTGGCTTTATTCCAACGCTGGGCCCTTATTTATTGCCAAAAATTGTACCTCAACTCAAAGAGCGTTTCCCTGAGCTGGAGCTGTTTTTGCACGAAGCACAAACACAACAGTTAGTGCGACAGCTCGAAGATGGCAAACTCGATTGCTTAGTACTGGCGTCGGTAGCAGAGACTGAACCATTTAAAGAAATTGAAGTGTATAACGAACCATTAAGTGTTGCGGTGCCATGCCATCATGAATGGGCTGCGCTCGAACAGCTGGATATGTTAGAGCTCAATGGAAAAACCGTATTAGCGCTTGGGGATGGTCATTGCCTTCGCGATCAGGCGTTAGGATTTTGTTTCGCGGCAGGTGCTCGTGATGATGAACGCTTTAAAGCGACCAGCTTGGAAACGTTGCGCAATATGGTCGCTGCGGGGGCTGGGATCACCTTGCTGCCAGAGCTCTCGGTACCAAAAGAGAAGCAAAAAGATGGCGTGAGTTATATAAAAGCGGTCAATCCGGTGCCTTCTCGGACGATCGTGGTGGTTTATCGCCCTGGCTCTCCACTGCGTGCGCGTTTTGAGCAGTTGGCAGCAACCATCAAAGAACTGCTCGTGAGTGGTTCAAAGCAGTAATGTTTGTCTGCTGCGCCAATAAATAAAAAGGTTGCCAAATGGCAACCTTTTTTGTTTTTGACTGGCTAACTTAGAACAATGCTTCTTCATCACTTGAAGAAGAATAGATGCTTTCTTCCTCGACGCTCGAAACATACTCGGTCGGCTCTGTACCACGAATGAAATACTCAAACAGAGAGCTTTCGTCTGTTTTGTTGGTGAGTAATCCTGTTTCTCGGTCAATACGGACACGAACAATGTTGGCGGGGAGTACTTTCTCGTGCTCTGGAACTCCGTCGAGAGCCAACTTCATAAAATCGATCCACGCTGGCAATGCGGTTTTAGCTCCCGATTCGGCCCCAGAGGTTTGTTGGCTATCTAAGTTGGCGTTAGTGGTGGTTTTACCGAGTGTACGGCTATGATCATCAAAGCCCACCCACGAAATCGCTACCACACCCGGACCATAACCGTTATACCAAGCATCTTTGGAATCGTTGGTTGTGCCGGTTTTACCGCCGATATCGCGTCGCCCCAACGTTTGTGCACGCCAGCCAGTACCATTCCAACCTGTACCTTCACGCCAGTTACCACCACCCCAGATATTGCTGTACATCATTTCGCGCATGATAAAGGCGTTCTGTTCGCTGATCACTTGCTTGGCAAATGGCTGAGTAATCTCGGTGCTTTCACCATTCCCATTATCTACAACGGCTTCTGTGGCCACTGGGCAATCTTGCTGACAGATGGTTTGTGGCTGCGACTCAAACACGACATTGCCATAAGGATCTTCAATATGGCTGATGTAATAAGGCTCTACATAGTAGCCCCCATTGGCAAAAACCGAGAATCCCTGTGCCATTTTCATCGGTGTTAAACTACCAGCACCAAGTGCAATCGTTTCTGAACGTGGCAGTTGGTCGAGCTCAAAACCAAAGCGAGTGAGGTATTCACGCGTTTCGTCCAGCCCTACTTCACGTAGAGTACGAACCGCCATGACGTTTTTCGACGTCGCTAGGCCGATACGTAAACGGGTTGGACCAATATAAGTCGGAGGCGAGTTCTTAGGACGCCATGCCGTACCTTGGCTTTCATCCCACTTGTTGATTGGTGCGTCGTTGATCAACGTGGCCAGAGTCATGCCTTTATCGACCGCAGCTGAGTAAATAAAGGGTTTGATACTCGAACCCACTTGACGAACGGACATGGTGGCGCGGTTGAACTTGTTATGGACAAAGTTGAAACCACCAACGAGAGAAAGTACCGCACCATTATCAGGATTCATGGCGATAAAAGCCGTGTTTGCATTTGGCACTTGGCTTAGTTGCCAGCTTTCATGCTGATCACCCTTTTCATCTTGCGTCATCATTTTGCGCACCCAAACTTGCTCACCTTCAGCAAGGATTTCTTTGGCTGAAGTTGGGGCGCTGCCTTGGCGTTCATCAGTAATGAATTTACGTGCCCAATTCATACCTGACCAAGCGATGGTTTGGCTTTGTTCACGTTTAACCCAAAGGGTTGCGTTTTTGCCTTCAACCTTGGTCACAATGGCTGGTAGCAAATCGCCGTAAGCCGGTTGGTTGCTTAGATGCTCGTCCATCTTAGTTTCATCCCAAGCGGACTCGCCTGCTTTCCAAAGTACACTTTCTGCGCCACGGTACCCATGGCGTTCATCATAGGCCAACAAGTTGTCAATCGCTGCTTTGTTGGCTGCGGCTTGGAGCTTGGAGTCGATGGTCATATAGACATTCATACCAGAAGTATACGCTTTCTCTTCACCGTACTCCTGTACCATCCAAGCTCGAGCAAGTTCAGCAACATACGGTGCGCTGACTTCGATCTCTGCGCCATGGAACTGAGAGATCAGAGTTTCCGCACGTGCGGCATCATACTCTTCTTGGGTAATGTATTTTTCATCCAACATACGCATTAGAACGACATTGCGACGATTGGTCGCACGTTCTAGAGAGTAGATCGGATTGAGCGTTGATGGTGCTTTTGGCATTCCCGCCAAAGTTGCAATCTCGCTTAAGGAGAGATCTTGCAAATCTTTGCCAAAATAAACACGAGCCGCCGCGCCAAAGCCATAAGAGCGATAACCAAGGAAAATCTTGTTAACGTACAGCTCCATAATCTCTTCTTTTGATAAGAGCTGTTCGATGTGAATCGCAATAAAAATCTCTTTCACTTTACGCATCAATTTCTTCTCGTTCGAGAGGAAGAAATTACGTGCTAGCTGCTGAGTGATGGTGCTTGCCCCTTGTTTGGCAGAGCCTGACATTGCGACAACTAACGCCGCTCGGGTAATGCCGATTGGGTCAATCCCGTAATGGTCATAGAAGCGACTGTCTTCTGTCGCGATCAGCGCGTGGATCAACGATTGAGGAATTTGATCGTAGGTGACTGGAATACGACGCTTCTCACCAAATTGCGCAATTAATTTCCCATCTTGGCTAAACACCTGCATCGGCGTTTGCAGTTCGACATCTTTAAGTGTCGCGACATCGGGTAGGTCTGGCTTTACGTATTGATAAAAGCCAAAAATTGTTGTGACTCCAAGAATTATGCAAACTAATGCAAATATAAGTAATCGCTTTATGAACTTCACCGGAGAATCCCTGTTTAGTTGAGGCTGTATGACGGCAAACCCTTGTACTCTAGGCTAAAAAGTTAGCTCGCTGCTATTAACTCTTATTTAACGGTTAATAACAACCTTTGAGCTAAAGAAAATGGGAGCTATTTTGAGATGGGTAAGCCGTTCGTTACCGGAATTGATATTGGTCATCGTAGCCTCAAGGCTGTCATTCTGAAACCTTATGGAGAACGCTACGCTCTATTGGGTTATAAAGAAATAATCATTAATGAGGGCATTTTCTCAGATAATCACACTTTGAATCATCAAGAAATTGTCAATAGCTTGAAAGAACTAAAGAAAGAACTGCCTCTCTTTCGTTATCAAGTTTCTCTCGCTGTGCCAGATAGTGCGGTGATCAGCAAGATACTTTCAATCGACTCTGAACTTGATGGTCGCGAGCGCGAGTTTGCTATTATCCAAGCTTTTGCACATCAATCTCCTTTTCCTGTTGATGAGCTTTTTATCGACTACGTCAAGTTGGTGGATGAGAGCGTAAAGAACCACTCTAGTTATCAAGTATACGCAACCAAAAAAGAAGTGGTGGAAAGTCGTATGCGCGTCACCCAAGAAGTTGGATTGAAGCCTGTCTTGGTGGATGTGCATGCTCACAGCTTATGCCATGTCTTAACCTTGGCAGCGCAGCAGCATCCAGATAAAGCCAATTATTGCCTTCTCGATGTCGGATATGAAACGACGTCGTTAGTGATTACGAGACGTAATGAGCTGCCTTTGGTCAAGGAGTTTGCATATGGAGTTTCACATCTTAATGCTTCAATTGGAGGTGATCTGACTGCTCCTGATGCTCATGAAAAAACCGACATCTTTAATAAAGAGCTGACAGAGCGAGTGCGCCGGCAATTGCAATTGTTTCAATCGATGGAAACGCAGAGCAAAGTGAATGGTATCTGGCTTTGTGGAGAGGGCGCAGTGACGCCTTTACTCAGTGAAACATTGCAGCGAAAGCTGAGTTTGGATTGCGAAGTGCTTAATCCGTTAGGGCTATTCGAGCAAAAAACCGCAAAGAGCAAGCGACGGGTTGTGGATTGGCATCATTTTTCCGTGGCGGCCGGTTTGGCGGTGAGCGGCATTCAATGGTTGGAGGGCAATGATGCAGCATAAGATCAATCTCCTGCCATGGCGTGAGCAAAAACGCGAGGAGCATAAACGTCGTTTTGTGGGGTTACTCGTGTTGGGTACGTTGATTGCGGTTGGCTTCCAGTGGGGCTTTGGGCAGTACTTTTCATACCAACAACGTTTGCAGCAAGAGCGGCTCGATTATCTCAATCATTATATTGCCCAGCTGGATAAGCGCATTCAATCTATGAACATTGCTAAGGAAGAACATAGTCAGATTCTTGCTCGGCTCAAAGTGGTTGAATCGCTTCAAGCTGAACGTAACAAAACCACCATATTTATGAGCTTGATGACCGAAGTGATTCCAGATGGCGTTTATGTCGACAAAATCAAAATGAACGCCAACGAGGTAGAAATCGCCGGAATCAGTGATAGTACCGCGCGTTTGGCAACGATGCTGGACAATCTTGAACGCTCACCATTTTTAAAAGATGTCGAAATGCACTCGATCGTTCATGACAAAGAACGTTTTGGAAAGAGTTTTCAAACCTTCACGGTTTCATTTGTTTTTAATGAGCACATCTCTGAAGAAGCGCAGAGGGAGAAATCTCATGGCTAGTTGGCAAGATTTGGACATGGATGAAATCATGGATTGGCCAATATGGCCGCAATTGATAGTCGTCACTTTGCTGATTCTAGTTATCCAAGGTTTTGGTTATTGGTTTTACCTCAAACCTGAAACGGAAACGCTGCAGAGTTTAATTGAGAAGGAGCACACACTCAAAGTGACCGCCAGAATCAAAGCGACCAAAGTGGCGGCGTTACCTCAGTTGCAATCGCAGTTGGATGAACTGACACAGCGATATGAGTACTTATTGCAACAGCTGCCAGTTCAAAAAGAGCTAGCCACTATGTTGGCATCTGTTAATGAGCTGGGGCTGCAGAATAAGCTCACATTTACTCGTATTGATTGGGGAGAAAAGCTCAACAAAGATTTCCTCTATCAATTGCCATTGAACATTGAGTTGACGGGGGATTATCACGATATTGGCTCATTTTCTGAGTCGATTGCTCGATTGCCTCGCATTATTAGTTTTACCGATGTGACTTGGCATCGTGTCAGTATGGAAAGTAGCACGCTTCATTTTCGAGTCAGGGCAAATACCTATCAGTTTAAGTCAGTGGGTGGTGACGATGAAAAATAGTTTACCACTTATCCTGACGCTACTGGTGCTAGCCGGGTGTCGAGCGAACACCGAGTCAATAGAAGGGTTTGTTCGTCAAGTTGAGCTGGAGGCACGCCAAGAAATGGCCAAGTTGCAGCCTGAGCGAGAGTATATCCCCCTCGAATATCTAGTGAAGGACAATCGGCGTCCTTTCGAGTTACCTAAAGAGGCGGTTATTGCCTCTCAGCCTGTGGTCAAAAAAGATTGTTGGCAGCCAATAGCGAGAGCAAAAAACGGCAAACTGGAACGTTATCCGCTTAGTCAGTTGCGCTTAAAAGGGGTAATGGGAAGTGGTGATACGATTGCTGGTCTGATACAGACACCACAAGGCAAGGTTGAGAAAGTTCACCCAGGACAATTTATTGGCCAAAACAATGGCAAAGTGACGTTGGTTACACCGTCTTACATATTGATCAATGAAACCCTTCCTGATGGATTAGGTTGTTGGCAACAACGTAAAGTCAGACTGGCATTGAGATAGGCAAGAAATTTAAGTGATTTGTGAGTTGAAGATGAAAAACAAAATCCAATTGTTTGCGGGAATCCTTTCCCAAATCGTCTGCCTGTTGTCTGTTTGCATTTTTTCTACTGTTGCAAACGCACAATCTGATGCAGAGAATGCGCTTAAAAGTATTGATTTCAGAACTAATGCGGCTAAAGACGCAATGATCATCGTTGAGTTAGCAACACCTGCTGCGGTAGTAGATTTGAAACCTGTCAAAGAAGGGTTAAGCATCGAACTGATCAATACTTCCGTGAAAGACGAACAGCTTTATCTTTTAGACGTGAAAGATTTTTCGACCGTGGTTGAGAGCATTGAAGTCTTCAGAGAAGTATCAAAAACGCGCCTAGTGGCTAATGTTAACGGCGAATTTCGTCATGATTATCGTCTTTCAGGACGTTACCTTGAAGTGACGATTTCTCGTGTTGAGTCATCGACAGAAGCGCAAGAAAAGAGTGTATTGGAGAAAGAAGGGAAACTGATATCCATCAATTTTCAAGACATTCCAGTACGAAACGTGCTGCAGCTGATCGCTGACTATAACGGGTTTAACCTCGTTGTGTCGGATTCTGTCAAGGGCAATGTTACGTTAAGATTGGATGGTGTGCCGTGGCAACAAGTTCTGGACATCATTCTCCAAGTAAAAGGTTTAGACAAACGGGTCGAAGGGAATGTGGTGTTAGTTGCACCGAAAGATGAGCTAGACCTAAGAGAAAAACAGCAGCTTGAAAAGGAGAGGCTGGCTGAAGAGCTGGGCACCCTTAAATCTGAGATCATTAAGGTTAACTTTGCTAAAGCCTCTGACATTGCAGAAATGATTACCGGAACAGACTCCGTTAGCATGCTATCAGAGCGTGGTAGTGTCGCGATTGATGAGCGTACTAACTCTCTTTTGTTACGTGAGTTACCGGAAAATATTGAAGTGATTCGCGAGATCATTAATTCATTGGATATTCCGGTCAAGCAGGTTCAAATTGAAGCACGAATAGTGACGGTGAATGAGGGCAACCTTGATGAACTTGGTGTCCGTTGGGGATTTACCTCCATCAATGGCAGTAACACTGTGGGTGGCTCGATTGAAAATAATTTAGCAACCATTGGCTTATATACTGCAGGCAGTGGCAGTGGCAGTTCAAGCAAGGACGGTGAAGGCGGTTCTAGCAGTATTGATGACTTCCTTAATGTTAACTTGGCGGCAACCTCTGCGAATGCATCCAGCATCGCGTTTCAAGTGGCTAAACTCGGTTCAGATCTTTTGTTGGATTTGGAGCTGTCCGCGCTACAACGTGAATCAAAAGCAGAGATTATTTCGAGTCCTCGTTTGATTACGACCAACAAGAAACCAGCATACATAGAACAGGGTACTGAAATTCCTTATCTTGAATCTTCTTCGAGCGGAGCGACCACAGTATCATTCAAAAAAGCGGTGTTAAGTTTGAAAGTGACGCCACAAATCACTCCAGATAATCGCCTGGTGTTGGATTTAAGTGTTACACAAGATAGACCCGGTGAAATTGTTAAAACAGGTACAGGGGAAGCGGTCGCGATTGACACGCAGCGTATTGGTACGCAAGTGTTAGTAAATAATGGTGAAACGGTAGTGTTAGGCGGTATCTTCCAACACAGTATTACCAATACCACGGATAAAGTGCCGTTGCTGGGTGATTTACCATTGTTAGGGGCGTTGTTCCGCCGTAGTTACGAAAACATTGGCAAACGAGAATTACTGATTTTTGTTACGCCTAAAGTGATTTTGCAGTAGCGTCCTTTTCCCCACATCTCGAGTGACTGAGCAATTAGATAAAAAATAAAGTTGCATTAGCGGCACCATACCTTGATAATTTCGGGTCTTATCACGAGTATCTGTGAGGAATTGGTGCCACAAGCGCATATTTGAACGGAGTTATTTCCGACTATTCTTGTGGCGATGTCATTGAATTAACGTTGTAAGTTACTGCTAAACATGGCTGAGAAACGTAATATTTTCCTTGTTGGCCCAATGGGCGCTGGCAAAAGTACAATTGGTCGATACCTAGCTCAACAACTCCACATGGAGTTTTTGGATTCTGATACTGTTATTGAAGAGCGCACTGGTGCGGATATTTCTTGGGTATTTGATGTTGAAGGTGAAGAAGGTTTCCGTAAACGTGAAGAAGCGGTTATCAATGATTTAACCTTAGAGCAAGGTATCGTCTTGGCTACGGGTGGTGGCTCGGTGAAAAGCCGCGAAAACCGCAACCGTCTTTCTGCGCGTGGGATTGTGGTATACCTAGAAACGACCATTGAAAAACAGCTCGCGCGTACGAATCGCGACAAAAAACGTCCTTTGTTACAGACGGATAAACCACGTGAAGTACTAGAGTCGCTTGCGGGTGAGCGTAATCCTCTATATGAAGAAATTGCGGATTACACCGTACGCACAGATGATCAAAGTGCAAAAGTGGTAGCCAATCAGATCGTAAAAATGCTAGAAGAAAACTAGTTTTTAGTTTTTCTTTTTTTGTGGAGTGCAACCATGGAACGGATTACGGTCGAATTAGCGGAGCGCAGCTACCCAATCACAATAGGCGCCGGATTGTTTGAAGATTCGGCGCACCTCTCTTTTCTCCCCGCAGGGCAGAAAGTGGTCGTGATTACCAATGTCACGGTAGCCCCTCTCTATGCGGATAAAATTCTTTCTTTATTGCAATCTTTAGGTTGTAAAGCCTCGTTGCTTGAACTACCTGATGGTGAGCGATATAAGAGTTTAGAAACCTTCAACCAAGTGATGAGCTTTCTTCTTGAGGGAAGCTTTGCCCGTGATGTCGTTGTTATCGCATTAGGTGGTGGTGTAATTGGTGATTTAGTTGGTTTCTCTGCGGCTTGTTATCAACGTGGTGTGGATTTTATTCAAATTCCAACCACACTATTATCCCAAGTGGACTCTTCTGTTGGTGGTAAAACGGCGGTTAACCATCCACTAGGCAAAAACATGATTGGTGCATTCTATCAGCCTAAATCGGTGATTATTGATACCAACTGTTTGAAAACTCTTCCTGAACGAGAGTTTGCTGCAGGTATTGCTGAAGTGATTAAATACGGCATCATTTATGACGCTGAGTTTTTCACTTGGCTCGATGAGCATCTTGATGCGCTGTATTCATTAGATGAACAAGCATTAACTTACGCCATTGCGCGCTGTTGTGAAATTAAAGCCGAAGTTGTGGCTCAAGATGAAAAAGAGTCAGGCATTCGCGCTTTATTAAACTTGGGCCATACCTTTGGACACGCGATTGAAGCTGAGCTTGGCTACGGCAATTGGTTACATGGTGAAGCCGTTGCAGCGGGTACGGTTATGGCGGCACGCACCGCGCAACTGCAAGGTATGATCGATCAGCAGCAATTTGATAAGATTTTTTCTATACTTAGCAGAGCGAAGCTGCCAGTACATACACCAGAAAGTATGACGTTTGACGATTTCATGACTCATATGATGCGCGATAAGAAAGTGCTATCAGGAAAACTGAGATTGGTGTTACCAAGCAGTATTGGCACTGCAGAAGTTGTGGCAGACGTTTCCCAAGAAGTCATCCGTCAAGCCATTGAAGATTGTCGCACAATCAATTAATTAAGCCTTAAAATAGCTCCATTTGGAGCTATTTTCACAAGGAATCGCTGATGAGTCTTGCCTTGCCTAATATCCTTGAACTGGATTCTCAAACCGAGCTATTAGAACGACTTGAGTTATTAACTAACTTTGGTTCCAACCTTATCACTATTAACGGTGCAAAGGGCTTTGGTAAATCTTGGTTGGCTCAGCGCTATTTAGAGCAATATGCGCAGGAGAAAAATCAGTGTTTGGTGCTTTGCCATCCGAGCCAAGATGATAGCCAACACAGAACTCTAATCTTAAGTCAGTTGGTGAACGAGCCCCTTTTTAATCCCAATGATGCCCTCATAGAAAGTGCGGAACACCTTTTTTCGAATCAAGTATGTGACTTTGCCATCGTCATTGATGATGCGCAGCTTTTGAGTGAAAACCTAGTATCAGAATTATGGGTATGGGTGCTAGAAGCACAAACTAATCCTCAATGGACAGTCAACGTTTTATTGTTTAGTGAATCTGACTCGTTAGAGTCGCTCTTGACTCGCCTTGGATACGGTCAAGAACATAAGCCCGTTGATCTTGATATTGACCGACTTAGCGAGACTGAGGCAATGCGATTCTTTGAAAGCATGGTGGTGCGCTATGTAGACGAAGCCAATGAAAAGAAAGTGCGCTCGGCATTTAAGAAAGTTGACCCTGTACCGGGGGCAATCATGGCATTAGGAGATCTTAAGGTGGAAAAAAGGATAATTATCCGCTCGATTGTGGCTTCCCCAGTCAATATTGTTTTAACAATCTTGTTGCTACTGCTGTTGGCTGCGGCAGGATATTGGTGGATGTTCAGTCAGCCATCCGCAGACGATAAGGCGGCAGAAATGTCTCGAACGCTTGAACAAACTGCCATTCCGACGCTTGAACTTGCGACCGAGCCTGAGCTGTCAACGAAATCCGTTGTTGATCAAGCAGAGCAACAACGTCAGCAAAATGCAGAGCAGTTGCTACAAGATGCGCAAGATGACACCAATGCCTTGCCGCCAGCAGTGACAGAGCAAACCGCCAGTGTGGGCATTAGTGATCATCATCAACAGCGTGTGACGATCGAGTCGGATGTGGTAGACGCGTTGTTGGCTGACAAACCCAAGCAGGTGAATACCGACAATATTGATGCGCTGGTGGCCGAAAATACCACCACAACTCCTGTTGTTGCTTCAGAACCACTTTTGGAGGAAAACAATGCGTTGGTACCTGCGGTGGTGAGTTTTTCTTTTGCTCGAGAAGAACTCAAAGCACTTTCACCACGAGGCTACACTCTACAGTTAGCTGCGATGACCTCAATGCAAGACGTCCAGGTATTCTTAGATAAGCACCAATTACAAAATCAAGTACGAATTTACCCAACGCTGCGTAATGAAACGGAATGGTACATCATTACCTATCAAGATTATCCAACCATTCAAATGGCAAGAGACGCTGTATCAGGATTGCCTAAATCTTTACAGTCGCTGGGGCCTTGGGCAAAATCGCTTAGTCAGGTACACCGAGAGATAGACCGAGTGAAATAAACCTGAGTTTCGTTGGAAAATATGTTACATTCCGCACCCTTGAAATTGGGTTGATAGTTAGAGCAGTAAAGAGCATTTGATGAAGAAGCAGCGAGCCTTTCTAAAATGGGCAGGCGGAAAATATGGCCTTGTGGAGGATATCCAAAAGCACTTACCGCCAGCTCGTAAACTCGTAGAACCTTTTGTCGGTGCGGGTTCTGTGTTCTTGAACACGGACTATGAGCAATATTTGTTGGCCGATATCAACCCAGACTTGATCAACTTATACAATTTGCTCAAAGAGCAACCTGAGCTCTACATCAGTGAAGCAAAGCGCTGGTTTACGCAAGAGAACAATCGTAAAGACGCCTACTTGAGCATCCGTAGTGAGTTCAACAAAACCGATGACGTGATGTTTCGCTCATTAGCGTTTCTCTACATGAACCGTTTTGGTTTCAATGGTCTATGTCGTTACAACAAAAAAGGCGGCTTCAATGTGCCTTTTGGTTCGTATAAAAAACCGTATTTCCCTGAAGCGGAATTAGAGTTTTTTGCGGAGAAAGCGCAGAAAGCGACGTTTGTATGTGAAGGTTATCAAGAGACATTTCGTCGTGCACGCAAAGGGTGTGTGGTGTATTGCGATCCACCGTATGCGCCACTTTCAAATACAGCCAATTTTACGTCATACGCAGGTAATGGCTTCACATTGGATGATCAAGCTGCCTTAGCGGATATTGCGGAAAAAACCGCGAGCGAAAGAGGCATCCCAGTACTTATTTCAAACCACGACACCAAACTGACACGCCGTTTGTATCATGGTGCAGAGCTGAATGTCGTTAAGGTAAAACGCACTATCAGCCGCAATGGTGGCGGGCGCAACAAAGTAGATGAACTGATGGCGCTTTTCCATAAGCCTGACATCAGTTAACCTCAGCGATTCATTCTTCACATTCACACTATTTCACCGAAATGGTGGATCTCCACACTGGCTTCGGTAAAATTGCGCGCACATTGGTTTGCTGTTTTGCTCGTGATTACTGAGGTCAGGTATGAAAGATTTTCTTATTGCTCCATCCATTTTGTCTGCAGATTTTGCTCGTCTAGGTGAAGATGTTGAAAAAGTCTTGGCGGCTGGGGCGGATGTTGTCCATTTCGATGTGATGGATAACCACTATGTTCCGAACCTCACTTTCGGCGCGCCAGTGTGTAAAGCGCTACGTGATTATGGCATTACCGCGCCGATTGATGTGCATTTGATGGTCAAACCGGTCGATCGCATCATTCCCGATTTTGCCAAAGCGGGTGCATCGATGATCACCTTCCATATCGAAGCGTCTGAGCATGTCGATCGAACCTTGCAATTGATCAAAGAGCACGGCTGTAAAGCGGGCGTTGTACTTAACCCTGCGACGCCGTTGGCGAACCTAGAATTCATCATGGATAAAGTGGATCTCATTTTATTAATGTCGGTGAACCCTGGCTTTGGTGGGCAGTCATTCATTCCTCACACTTTGGATAAGCTGCGTGCAGTACGTAAGATGATTGATGCGACTGGGCGTGATATCCGCTTGGAGATCGATGGTGGTGTGAAAGTGGAGAACATTCGTGAAATCGCTGAAGCGGGTGCGGATATGTTTGTTGCAGGTTCAGCCATTTTTGGCCAACCAGATTATAAAGCTGTGATTGACGAAATGCGTGCAGAGTTGGCTAAAGCGTAATTTCCAGAAGCGAGGTTGCTAGATGAGTAGCTTCCTCGCATTCTAGTTTTCTAGTTTTCTAGTTTTCTAGTTTTCTAGTTTTCTAGTTTTCTAGTTTTCTAGTTCCCTAGTTCCCTAGTTCCCTAGTTCCCTAGTTCCTAGTCCCTAGTTCCTAGTTCCTAGTTCCTAGTTCCTAGTCCCTAGTTCCTAGTTCCTAGTTCCTAGTTCCCTATCTTCCTCGCTCTCGGTTGTTTAAAAATACTCCTTGCTTAAACTGAACCCTTTCTGTACTATTTGCCGTCCTTAAACTCGGTCAATAACCCTTAGTTCCTTGCTTCCTCTGGATGACTGAGCCAAATGTGGAAGCTAATAATCCGTAAGGAGCAAACAATGCGTCATTACGAAATCGTATTCATGGTGCACCCTGATCAAAGCGAGCAAGTTGCTGGCATGATCGAGCGTTACACTGGTTCAATCACTGAAGCTGGCGGTAAAATCCACCGTCTAGAAGATTGGGGTCGTCGTCAACTGGCTTACCCAATCAACAAGCTTCACAAAGCTCACTACGTTCTTATGAACGTTGAAGCAGACCAAGCTGTAATCGATGAGCTAGAAACTGCTTTCCGTTACAACGATGCAGTTCTACGCAACATGATCATGCGTACTAAAGCAGCTATCACTGAGCCTTCAATCATGCTTAAGCAGAAAGAAGAACGCGCTCCTCGTCGTGAAGCTGAAGCGAAAGAATTCGCTGCTGAGTAATTGATTTTATGACCAATCGAATGGAGCTGAGCGGCACCGTCGTGAAAGATCCGATTCGAAGCCAAAGCCCTGCTGGAATCTCACATTGTCGATTTTGGCTCGAGCATCGCTCGGTAGTGGTTGAGGCGGATTTACCAAGACAAGTTTTCTGTCGAATGCCAGTGGTTGTCAGCGGTAAAGGGTCACAAGAGATAACTCAACAAATAGTTTTGGGCAGTAACATTAAGGTAAGTGGCTTTGTTGCTTATCAGACCGGCCGAAATGGCGTAGGTAAATTGGTGTTACATGCCGATGACATAATTCATATTTAAGATCAGGAGATAGCCCATGGCTCGTTTCTTCCGTCGTCGTAAATTCTGCCGTTTCACTGCAGAAGGCGTACAAGAGATTGATTACAAAGACGTAGCAACTCTTAAAAACTACATCACTGAAGCTGGTAAAATCGTACCTAGCCGTATCACTGGTACTAGCGCTAAGTATCAGCGTCAACTAGCTCGCGCGATCAAGCGTTCTCGTTACCTAGCTCTACTACCGTACACTGACAAGCATCAGTAATCGGTACCGTTTATTAAGAAAGAGGATTAAACAATGCAAGTTATTCTACTTGATAAAATCGGTAACCTAGGTAGCCTTGGCGACACAGTAAACGTTAAGTCTGGTTACGCTCGTAACTTCCTTATCCCTCAGGGTAAAGCAGTTATGGCTACTAAAGGCAACGTTGAGATGTTCGAAGCTCGTCGTGCTGAACTTGAAGCAAAAGTTGCTGAGCAACTAGCTTCTGCACAAGCTCGCGCTGAGAAAGTAAATGCTCTAGAAGCAGTTGTTATCTCTTCTAAAGCTGGTGACGAAGGTAAACTGTTCGGTTCTATCGGTACTCGTGACATCGCTGATGCAATCACTGCAGCTGGCGTTGAAGTTGCTAAGAGCGAAGTTCGCCTTCCTGAAGGTGCTCTACGTACAACTGGTGAGTTCGAGATCAGCGTTCAACTTCACTCTGAAGTTTTCGCGACCGCTAAACTACAAGTTGTTGCTGAGTAATTTTCAGTTTCAAGACGAAATTTTAAAGCACCTCTCTGAGGTGCTTTTTTTATTGCTCGAGTTTATCGTATCAGAGGATTGAGATTAGAAAGCAAACAGCAGATTGACAGAGAACACGCTGTCAGCTTTGCTTAGACCATCGGGCACTCGGTCGTGGTACTGGCGAGAGTGGGCAATCTTAAGGGCAATGTCTTCGGTAATGTTATTGGTCAAACTTAAATCACTGTCGGTTCGCGTATTGCTGTGACCACTGACGACCGTAATATCGGCCGAGAGACGCAGATTCTCTAACGCTTGCCAACTGGTTTTTAAATTGCCACGGAAAATCCCTTCTTCGACGATTTCAGGGAAAATAATGTCATCGTCATCAATTTCATCCAGATTGGGCTCTTGATAGCGAAAGCCTGGGCCAAATTCGAACTCAAACACAAAGGTGTCCGTGCTGGCAAACTGATAACCCAAACCCGCTGAAATTGTGTAGTCTTTGAAGTACGCACTGTAGCGTGAATCAATGCCTTTAAAGCTGCCGTAAAGGTAGGTTTTAGGGGATAACTTGTAGTCAGATTGCAGGCTGTAAGTTGACGTGCGCTTATCTTCTTCGCCATCTTTGTATAAATTGTAGAATTTCCACTCTCCATTTGAACGGTGGCGACCTTCCGTGTATTCCCCACTGAGGCGTGCGTTGAGCGCTTTAGAATCCGAGTTGCCTGAGTGAGCTTGATAGCCAAACTCCACTTCACTTTTCCACGGAGAGGGAAGGGCGATGTCCTTATCCAAATTATCTTCAGCATAAGCAGTTAGGCTAACGGCGTATAAACCTAACGACAGAAACCAGCGATTGGACACGAACACCTCTTATAATGTGAGCTTATGGCTCAGGATAGTACGAACATACGAGAATAGGTGCGTCAGCCTAAAGTTAAAACTTGTCAGATGGGCAACAAACTCTGCATGCGGAGGCGCGCATCTTAAACCATTTTGAGTATAATGACGCTAAATATAAGTTACAGAGTGTAGTCATGGCGGATAATCGAAAACGCAAAATTCCGGATAGCCAAGTAGATGCAATAAAAGTTCCTCCTCATTCCTTAGAAGCTGAGCAATCGGTGCTTGGTGGTTTGTTATTGGATAATGAACGTTGGGATACGGTTGCTGAGCGTGTGGTCAGCAAGGATTTTTATAGTCGTCCCCACCGTTTGATTTTCGATGCCATTAAAAGCATTTTGGAAGAGAACAAGCCGCTGGATCTGATTACCCTGTCCGAGCATTTAGAACGCCGTGAGCAGTTGGAAGATGTCGGTGGTTTTGCGTACCTTGCCGATTTGGCGAAGAACACGCCAAGTGCTGCTAACATTAATGCCTATGCTGATATCGTTGCTGAGCGAGCTTTAGTACGTAATCTGATCAGTGTGGCCAATGAAATTGCGGACGCGGGTTATGATCCTCAAGGCCGTAGTTCAGAAGATCTGCTCGATCTCGCTGAGAGTAAAGTATTCGCCATCGCGGAAGAACGCACCAGCGAAAACGAAGGCCCACAAAATGTCGATTCCATTCTAGAGAAAACCTTAGAACGTATCGAGCTACTGTACAAGAGCCCGCAAGATGGTGTCACCGGGGTGGATACTGGCTTTACGGATCTGAATAAGAAAACCGCAGGTTTGCAAGGCTCTGACCTTATCATTGTCGCCGCACGTCCATCGATGGGTAAAACCACCTTTGCAATGAACTTGTGTGAAAACGCCGCGATGGTTCAAGACAAGCCTGTGCTTATTTTCTCACTGGAGATGCCCGCGGAACAAATCATGATGCGTATGTTGGCCTCTTTGTCTCGTGTTGACCAAACCAAGATCCGTACCGGTCAGCTGGACGATGAGGATTGGGCGCGTATTTCTTCGACCATGGGTATTTTGATGGAGAAGAAGAACATGTACATCGATGACAGCTCTGGTCTAACGCCAACGGAAGTGCGTTCACGTGCGCGTCGTGTGGCGCGTGAGCATGGTGGTTTATCGATGATCATGGTCGACTACCTTCAATTGATGCGCGTGCCAGCTCTCTCGGATAACCGTACTTTGGAAATTGCGGAGATTTCTCGCTCACTAAAAGCATTGGCGAAAGAGCTGAATGTACCCGTGGTGGCCCTGTCGCAGTTGAACCGTTCGCTAGAGCAACGGGCAGACAAACGTCCTGTGAACTCGGATCTGCGTGAATCTGGCTCTATCGAGCAGGACGCCGACTTAATCATGTTCATCTATCGAGACGAAGTATATAACCCTGACAGCGCACTGAAAGGAACAGCGGAGATCATTATTGGTAAGCAGCGTAACGGTCCTATCGGTTCGGTGCGTTTGACATTCCAAGGACAGTGGTCTCGCTTTGACAATTATGCCGGCCCGGCGTTTGATGATGAGTAACACGATGAATTACATGAAAGCCGCCACGGCTTGTATTGACCTTGTGGCTTTACAACACAATTTACAGTTGATCAAACAGCAAGCCCCGCACAGTAAGTTGATGGCGGTGGTTAAGGCAAATGGCTATGGTCATGGTTTGCGTCACGTAGCTAAGCATGCGGTTGGTGCGGATGCCTTTGGGGTTGCGCGAATTGAAGAAGCGCTACAACTGCGAGCGTGTGGTGTTGTTAAACCCATCTTGCTTTTAGAAGGATTTTACTCTTCGGGTGATTTGCCTGTCTTGGTGACCAACAACATTCAAACGGTGGTGCACTGCGAAGAGCAGTTGTGTGCTTTGGAAGAGGCAGAGCTTGAAACTCCAGTGATGGTGTGGCTCAAGATCGATAGTGGCATGCATCGCCTTGGAGTGCGACCAGAGCAATACCAAGCATTTGTTGAGCGTTTGCATCAGTGCCCGAATGTGGCCAAACCTTTACGCTATATGAGCCACTTTGGTTGTGCTGACGAGATGAACAACGAGATGACGCCGAAACAAATCGAGCTGTTTTTGTCGCTAACTCGAGGTTGCAAAGGTGAGCGCTCGCTTGCAGCTTCTGCAGGATTATTGGCTTGGCAAGAAAGTCAATTGGAGTGGGTGCGCCCGGGCATCATTATGTATGGTGTTTCTCCATTTGGTGACAAGACCGCCTCCGAGCTAGGCTACAAACCAGTGATGACCTTAAAGTCTCATTTAATTGCGGTTCGAGATGTCAAAGCGGGCGAGTCAGTGGGATATGGCGCAACCTGGATCAGCGAACGCGATACCAAAGTAGGGGTAATTGCTATTGGTTATGGTGATGGCTACCCACGAACGGCACCCAACGGAACTCCCGTGTTGGTCAATGGCCGTAAGGTGCCGATTGCCGGGCGAGTCTCTATGGATATGCTTACGGTGGATCTCGGCCCCGATGCAACCGATCGTGTCGGTGATGAGGCGATTCTTTGGGGCGCAGATTTACCAGCGGAAGAGGTGGCGCTGCATATCGGCACCATCGCTTATGAGTTAGTGACTAAACTTACTTCACGCGTTGAAATGTCTTATAGCGAATAAATCAATAATGAAATCAAAACCTGTTTTTCGCTTGGTGGTTGCGGCAACTGGCTTGTGCGCTCTGCCAACTTGGGCTGATGGTTGGCCAAGTTGGTCTCCAGAAACGGCCGTGGTTCCTTACTATTTTGTCAGTGATAGCATGGGTAATACTCTGGGTGTCGCTGGACTCGCACAGCATGTAGGGCAAACTAATGCTTCGGTATTGGGTACCGCGCTTTACTCTGACAAAGGAAGCTATGTCACTTATCTTGCTGCATCAAATTACCAAGTGGGTGATTTCTGGTTGCTCGGTGCGGAAAGCTATCAAGGGAAGTTTGTTGATTACGACTATTACCTTGGTGCCAACGCTAGTAATGATTCAACAGCGGCCGATCGAACGATAGCGACAGGTAAAGAATCGATCACGCGTTTCTCCTTCCGTTATATTGTGCCTTGGGGGCATGCGGCGTTTCGCGGAGCGCGCGCGGCATTAGAACCCACTCGGCAAATTAAAGGCTTCTCGCCAGATCGCAGCGGTATCACCACCATTGAGTTTCAGCCGTTTCATACCTCTCGAGAAATTAATGCTATTGCTGGCCAAGATAGCGATTCTACCGGGCTCAGTTTGAAGTTGGATTGGGATAACCGAAATGATGTTCGCAACCCGACTCAAGGTTTTCGCACTCGACTGGATATCACCTACGCAGATGAAAACTGGGGTAATGATAACGATTGGTTGAAATATGAGTATTCCAGTAGTGGCTTTTGGAATCTCGGTGGTGTCGATGATCTTCTCGACCAACAAGTGTTTGCGTTTAACTTCTATATTGCCGATACGCCTACTTGGAATAATTGTAATGCTCAAACATGTCAAAGACCGCCAGAGTTTGATCAGGTAAGTCTAGGTGGTTTATACCGATTGAGAAGTTTTTCCTCTGGGCGTTTTCATGGCAAATCGGCCATCAACTACAGCGCTGAGTACCGTGTTTTACCCAAATGGCAACCTTTGGATGATATTCCAGTGCTGAATATCTACGATATCCCTTGGTGGCAATGGGTCGCTTTTGTCGATATGGGACGAGTGAGCGACGAAAGCAGTTTCTCTGAACTGCACAGCGATATGCAGTGGAGCGCAGGTGGTGCCGTGCGTTTTCAAGTGGAAGGCATTGTGGTGCGAGCCGAAATGGCATGGGGAAGTGAAGAGAGCCTTTTTCGTGTCATGGTCAACCAGCCGTTTTAACGTTTGCCACATCTTATCATCACTCAAGCCGAGCTATTTGCTCGGCTTGTTTTTTATTCCCCATAGAGCGTGGCCATTATACGACGTTGTCCACCATGATCTCGATGTTCGCCTAAGTAGATCCCTTGCCAAGTGCCTAACGCTAAACGCCCCTGAGAGATTGGAATAGTGAGATGGCATCCTAATGTCGAGGCTTTTATGTGGGCAGGCATATCATCATCGCCTTCATAATCATGCTGATAGTAAGGGGCCCTTTCAGGAACAAAGCGATTAAAGTGTTGCTCCATATCATGTCGAACGGTGGGGTCTGCGTTCTCATTGATGGTCAAACTGGCTGAGGTATGTTGGATAAAAAGATGTAACAAACCAACGGATAATTTTGATAATTCTGGTAATTGTTGTTCAATTTCATCAGTGATCAGATGAAAGCCACGCTTTCGGGCGGGTAGGGTTAAACACTTCTGATACCACATATCCCATTCCTTATAATCTATTTGGCAAATGGATAATTCAACGCTATCTTTGGTTGCAGCGTATGAGAGAGACAACACACTATAGTGAGCCATCACGCTAAGTGGCTTGCTCAAAACAGAAACGGTTTACGTGACTTAACTCAAAGAGCGCGCAGCGCGAGTGCGTCATAATTGCACTCTGAAAAAAAATTACAGATTTATGGTTGTCTTGCGCGAGAGTGCAGTCGACAATCACAATTATTTTTTGCTAAATCGGGGATTCCACCAGTTTTCGCTAGACTGTATGGAATGGAACCTACTGTAACATCGGGATAAATACCATGTTGAAAACTATTAATCCAACGCAAACACAAGCTTGGAAAGCGCTGACAGCGCATTTTGAATCTGCACAAGATATGGATCTGAAAGATCTTTTCGCTCAAGACGCAGCGCGTTTTGATAAGTTCTCAGCACGTTTTGGCAGTGATATTCTTGTCGATTACTCAAAGAACCTGATCAACGAAGAAACGTTAAAACACCTATTCGCACTAGCGAAAGAAACGGAACTAAGTGCTGCTATTAAAGCAATGTTTAGTGGTGAAGCGATCAACCAAACGGAAGGCCGCGCGGTGCTCCATACGGCGCTACGTAATCGCTCAAACCAGGCAGTCCTGGTTGATGGTGAAGACGTGATGCCAGCGGTAAACGCAGTACTTAAGAAAATGAAATCGTTCACTGACCGCGTTATTGGCGGTGAATGGAAAGGTTATACAGGTAAAGCGATCACAGATATCGTCAACATCGGCATTGGCGGTTCAGACCTAGGCCCTTACATGGTGACGGAAGCGCTTGCACCATACAAAAACCACCTAAACTTACACTTTGTTTCTAACGTTGATGGTACTCACATCGTTGAAACACTGAAGAAAGTCGATCCTGAGACAACACTCTTCTTGATCGCGTCTAAGACGTTCACGACTCAAGAAACCATGACAAACGCTCACACTGCGCGTGATTGGTTCCTAGCTACGGCTGGCGATCAAGCACACGTTGCTAAGCACTTTGCGGCACTTTCTACTAATGCTCCAGCGGTATCTGAGTTCGGTATCGACACAGATAACATGTTTGAGTTCTGGGACTGGGTTGGTGGTCGTTACTCTCTATGGTCAGCCATCGGGCTTTCAATTGCACTTGCTGTCGGTTACGACAACTTCATTGAACTTCTAGACGGTGCTCACGAGATGGATAACCATTTCGTCTCTACAGAGCTAGAAAGCAACATTCCTGTGATTCTTGCCCTGATTGGTATTTGGTACAACAACTTCCACGGCGCTGAGTCAGAAGCTATTCTACCTTACGACCAGTACATGCACCGCTTCGCGGCGTACTTCCAGCAAGGTAACATGGAGTCGAACGGCAAATACGTTGACCGCAATGGTAACCCAGTGACTTACCAAACTGGTCCAATTATCTGGGGTGAGCCAGGTACTAACGGTCAGCACGCGTTCTACCAACTGATCCACCAAGGCACCAAGTTAATCCCTTGTGACTTCATTGCACCGGCTGTGAGCCACAACCCAGCAGGTGACCACCATCAGAAACTGATGTCAAACTTCTTTGCACAAACAGAAGCGTTGGCATTTGGTAAAAATGAAGAAACCGTCAAAGCGGAATTGGTTAAAGCCGGTAAAAATGCAGAAGAAGTGGCGGCGATCGCCCCATTCAAGGTATTTGAAGGCAACCGTCCAACCAATTCTATCTTGGTTAAGCAAATCACCCCTCGCACACTGGGTAACCTGATCGCCATGTACGAGCACAAAATCTTCGTTCAAGGCGTTATCTGGAACATCTTCAGCTTTGACCAGTGGGGGGTGGAGCTAGGTAAACAACTGGCAAACCAAATCCTACCTGAGCTAGCTGACGGTTCTGAGATCAGTTCACACGACAGTTCGACCAATGGTCTTATTAACGCATTTAAAGCTTTCAAAGCGTAATCTATAGTTAATAGTAAAAGACGAGAATAATTAGCTTGTCTTCATTTTAGCTAAAAAACCGATATTGCTTCAGTATCGGTTTTTTTTGAGTGTAAAACGTCAGGTAATAGCAATTAGTCTATTCTTCGGTCTGTGATGAGTGAAGGAAATAGAATGTCAATGCTATTAAAAATGCGCTTTTGTGGATAATGTTGTGTATATCGTGTTGGAATGTGTTGAGTAAAATTGAATAAAACAAGGGTTGAATGAAAATCCATCGCTTAAGCTCTATTTTTGCATTTTTTAATAAAAAGGGCTTGCCAACGTGACGCTGATCCCTATAATGCCACCTCGCTGACACGGCAAGGCTTCGAAAGAAACCAGAGCCCATCAGCCAAGGCATTTAGCCAGGTGAGTCACCTGAAAAAAGTTTTGAAAAAAGTGGTTGACACTAAAACTTAACTCGCTAAAATGGCCGCCTCTTCCGAAGTGATGCGATTCACAAAAGAAGAAAGCTCTTTAACAATATAAACCTATCAATCTGTGTGGGCACTCGTTGATGATAATCCAAAAGATTTATCAATGAACTGAGTGACCAAAACGATACTAAGTATCGGCACAGTCAATTTATTCAGTATTCATTGAGCCGAAGCGAAAGCTTCAAAAAACTTTTAATTGAAGAGTTTGATCATGGCTCAGATTGAACGCTGGCGGCAGGCCTAACACATGCAAGTCGAGCGGCAGCACAGAGAAACTTGTTTCTCGGGTGGCGAGCGGCGGACGGGTGAGTAATGCCTGGGAAATTGCCCTGATGTGGGGGATAACCATTGGAAACGGTGGCTAATACCGCATGATGCCTACGGGCCAAAGAGGGGGACCTTCGGGCCTCTCGCGTCAGGATATGCCCAGGTGGGATTAGCTAGTTGGTGAGGTAAGGGCTCACCAAGGCGACGATCCCTAGCTGGTCTGAGAGGATGATCAGCCACACTGGAACTGAGACACGGTCCAGACTCCTACGGGAGGCAGCAGTGGGGAATATTGCACAATGGGCGCAAGCCTGATGCAGCCATGCCGCGTGTGTGAAGAAGGCCTTCGGGTTGTAAAGCACTTTCAGTTGTGAGGAAGGTGGTGTCGTTAATAGCGGCATCATTTGACGTTAGCAACAGAAGAAGCACCGGCTAACTCCGTGCCAGCAGCCGCGGTAATACGGAGGGTGCGAGCGTTAATCGGAATTACTGGGCGTAAAGCGCATGCAGGTGGTTTGTTAAGTCAGATGTGAAAGCCCGGGGCTCAACCTCGGAACTGCATTTGAAACTGGCAGACTAGAGTACTGTAGAGGGGGGTAGAATTTCAGGTGTAGCGGTGAAATGCGTAGAGATCTGAAGGAATACCGGTGGCGAAGGCGGCCCCCTGGACAGATACTGACACTCAGATGCGAAAGCGTGGGGAGCAAACAGGATTAGATACCCTGGTAGTCCACGCTGTAAACGATGTCTACTTGGAGGTTGTGGCCTTGAGCCGTGGCTTTCGGAGCTAACGCGTTAAGTAGACCGCCTGGGGAGTACGGTCGCAAGATTAAAACTCAAATGAATTGACGGGGGCCCGCACAAGCGGTGGAGCATGTGGTTTAATTCGATGCAACGCGAAGAACCTTACCTACTCTTGACATCCAGAGAATCTAGCGGAGACGCTGGAGTGCCTTCGGGAACTCTGAGACAGGTGCTGCATGGCTGTCGTCAGCTCGTGTTGTGAAATGTTGGGTTAAGTCCCGCAACGAGCGCAACCCTTATCCTTGTTTGCCAGCGAGTAATGTCGGGAACTCCAGGGAGACTGCCGGTGATAAACCGGAGGAAGGTGGGGACGACGTCAAGTCATCATGGCCCTTACGAGTAGGGCTACACACGTGCTACAATGGCGCATACAGAGGGCGGCCAACTTGCGAAAGTGAGCGAATCCCAAAAAGTGCGTCGTAGTCCGGATTGGAGTCTGCAACTCGACTCCATGAAGTCGGAATCGCTAGTAATCGTGGATCAGAATGCCACGGTGAATACGTTCCCGGGCCTTGTACACACCGCCCGTCACACCATGGGAGTGGGCTGCAAAAGAAGTGGGTAGTTTAACCTTCGGGAGGACGCTCACCACTTTGTGGTTCATGACTGGGGTGAAGTCGTAACAAGGTAGCGCTAGGGGAACCTGGCGCTGGATCACCTCCTTATACGATGATTATTGCGATGAGTGTTCACACAGATTGATATGGTTTAGAAAGTTTAGAGATAGATGTGGGGCTATAGCTCAGCTGGGAGAGCGCTTGCATGGCATGCAAGAGGTCGACGGTTCGATCCCGTCTAGCTCCACCATTATTAAAGGTTTTTCCTTAAGAATCTTTAAAAATGGTTTTCATTAGAAAATCTGCTCTTTAACAATTTGGAAAGCTGACAAAACAACAATTTATTGTTGTTTGTAAAGTTCTCAATGTTTGTCTGTAAGACAAACACCAACAAACACATTCAAGTGTTCTTGGGAATGTCACTTTTAGTGACTATTCGAAATTGAGTCCGGCAAAATCAACGCTATCTCGCTCATTCAAATAATGAGATAGCAACTTTGGTTGTTTGACTAGAAGACCCTTTGGGGTTGTATGGTTAAGTGACTAAGCGTACACGGTGGATGCCTTGGCAGTCAGAGGCGATGAAGGACGTAGTAACTTGCGATAAGCGTAGATGAGGCAGTAACAGCCACTTGAGTCTACGATTTCCGAATGGGGAAACCCACTGGCATAAGCCAGTATCATTGAGTGAATACATAGCTCAATGAAGCGAACCGGGAGAACTGAAACATCTAAGTACCCCGAGGAAAAGAAATCAACCGAGATTCCGAAAGTAGCGGCGAGCGAAATTGGATTAGCCCTTAAGCTTTACATGTGTTAGACGAACGGTCTGGAAAGTCCGACGATACAGGGTGATAGTCCCGTAGTTGTAGATGCATGTTCAGTGAAATCGAGTAGGGCGGGACACGTGTTATCCTGTCTGAATATGGGGGGACCATCCTCCAAGGCTAAATACTCCTGACTGACCGATAGTGAACCAGTACCGTGAGGGAAAGGCGAAAAGAACCCCTGTGAGGGGAGTGAAATAGAACCTGAAACCGTGTACGTACAAGCAGTAGGAGCACCTTCGTGGTGTGACTGCGTACCTTTTGTATAATGGGTCAGCGACTTATATTCAGTGGCAAGGTTAACCATCTAGGGGAGCCGTAGGGAAACCGAGTCTTAACTGGGCGTCATAGTCTCTGGATATAGACCCGAAACCGAGTGATCTAGCCATGGGCAGGTTGAAGGTTGAGTAACATCAACTGGAGGACCGAACCGACTAATGTTGAAAAATTAGCGGATGACTTGTGGCTAGGGGTGAAAGGCCAATCAAACTCGGAGATAGCTGGTTCTCCCCGAAAGCTATTTAGGTAGCGCCTCGGACGAATACTACTGGGGGTAGAGCACTGTTAAGGCTAGGGGGTCATCCCGACTTACCAACCCTTTGCAAACTCCGAATACCAGTAAGTACTATCCGGGAGACACACGGCGGGTGCTAACGTCCGTCGTGGAGAGGGAAACAACCCAGACCGCCAGCTAAGGTCCCAAATTACAGCTAAGTGGGAAACGATGTGGGAAGGCTTAGACAGCTAGGATGTTGGCTTAGAAGCAGCCATCATTTAAAGAAAGCGTAATAGCTCACTAGTCGAGTCGGCCTGCGCGGAAGATGTAACGGGGCTAAGCTGTAAACCGAAGCTGCGGCAATATCTTTTAGATATTGGGTAGGGGAGCGTTCTGTAAGCCGTTGAAGGTGTGTTGTAAAGCATGCGGGAGGTATCAGAAGTGCGAATGCTGACATGAGTAACGACAAGGGGGGTGAAAAACCTCCCCGCCGGAAGACCAAGGGTTCCTGTCCAACGTTAATCGGGGCAGGGTAAGTCGACCCCTAAGGCGAGGCTGAAAAGCGTAGTCGATGGGAAACGGGTTAATATTCCCGTACTTCTTACAATTGCGATGGGGGGACGGAGAAGGCTAGGTGGGCCTGGCGACGGTTGTCCAGGTTCAAGTGCGTAGGCTGAGTGTTTAGGTAAATCCGGATACTCTTAAGGCTGAGACACGACGTCGAGCTACTACGGTAGTGAAGTCATTGATGCCATGCTTCCAGGAAAAGCCTCTAAGCTTCAGATTGTAAGGAATCGTACCCCAAACCGACACAGGTGGTCGGGTAGAGAATACCAAGGCGCTTGAGAGAACTCGGGTGAAGGAACTAGGCAAAATGGTACCGTAACTTCGGGAGAAGGTACGCTCTTGATGGTGAAGTCCCTTGCGGATGGAGCTGACGAGAGTCGCAGATACCAGGTGGCTGCAACTGTTTATTAAAAACACAGCACTGTGCAAAATCGTAAGATGACGTATACGGTGTGACGCCTGCCCGGTGCCGGAAGGTTAATTGATGGGGTTAGCGTAAGCGAAGCTCTTGATCGAAGCCCCGGTAAACGGCGGCCGTAACTATAACGGTCCTAAGGTAGCGAAATTCCTTGTCGGGTAAGTTCCGACCTGCACGAATGGCGTAATGATGGCCACGCTGTCTCCACCCGAGACTCAGTGAAATTGAAATCGCTGTGAAGATGCAGTGTACCCGCGGCTAGACGGAAAGACCCCGTGAACCTTTACTACAGCTTGGCACTGAACATTGAACCTACATGTGTAGGATAGGTGGGAGGCTTTGAAGACGTGACGCCAGTTGCGTTGGAGCCGTCCTTGAAATACCACCCTTGTATGTTTGATGTTCTAACGTTGGCCCCTAATCGGGGTTGCGGACAGTGCCTGGTGGGTAGTTTGACTGGGGCGGTCTCCTCCCAAAGAGTAACGGAGGAGCACGAAGGTGGGCTAATCACGGTTGGACATCGTGAGGTTAGTGCAATGGCATAAGCCCGCTTAACTGCGAGAATGACGGTTCGAGCAGGTGCGAAAGCAGGTCATAGTGATCCGGTGGTTCTGAATGGAAGGGCCATCGCTCAACGGATAAAAGGTACTCCGGGGATAACAGGCTGATACCGCCCAAGAGTTCATATCGACGGCGGTGTTTGGCACCTCGATGTCGGCTCATCACATCCTGGGGCTGAAGTCGGTCCCAAGGGTATGGCTGTTCGCCATTTAAAGTGGTACGCGAGCTGGGTTTAGAACGTCGTGAGACAGTTCGGTCCCTATCTGCCGTGGGCGTTGGAAGATTGAAGGGGGCTGCTCCTAGTACGAGAGGACCGGAGTGGACGAACCTCTGGTGTTCGGGTTGTGTCGCCAGACGCATTGCCCGGTAGCTAAGTTCGGAATCGATAACCGCTGAAAGCATCTAAGCGGGAAGCGAGCCCTGAGATGAGTCTTCCCTGATACTTTAAGTATCCTAAAGGGTTGTTCGAGACTAGAACGTTGATAGGCAGGGTGTGTAAGCGCTGTGAGGCGTTGAGCTAACCTGTACTAATTGCCCGTGAGGCTTAACCATACAACACCCAAAGGGTTTTGATGGACTCAAA
>NZ_SZTO01000004.1 GCF_013369385.1 Vibrio sp. 05-20-BW147
CCGCAAATTGGTGTGTTAGTTTGGTTGCGTCATACCATGTATATTTTTTCACCTCACCAGTGCAGGTTTTGCCATCCCAGCTTTGACCTAGGCTACAGCGCATCCAAGTAAGGTTGGTTTCTTTGTCGTATACCGTTCCATTCGGATTAACCACATATTTGTTCACGGTTTCAGGCGGCTCTTTTTGTTCAGAAGAAGAGAGCGCTGGTTTAGGTGTACTTGGATTTGATCCCGCTCGCACCAAACGGACGTGGTAGTAGTTTTTGTTCTTATATATGGGGCTGACGTAACCACTGTAGAAGTAGACGTTCCACGCGCCGTCACTATTGCTGGCATAGGGCGAAGACGACCAATACGAATCATCGGATGTATTTGGAAATGCACTGATATTGATGGTTGGCTCTTGGTAGTTGTCACCAAGGCATGCGCCATTGGTATCTTCCACATACTCTCTATTGGGGCGCGCTGATGGCTTACGCCCTTTTGAGCAGTAGACCAAAGAATCCAGCTCTTCAACTGTGGGTAAGCGCCAAGCGGTTGAGCCCGCAAACTGGTGTGTTAGTTTGGTTGCGTCATACCATGTATATTTTTTCGCTTCACCAGTGCAGGTTTTGCCATCCCAGCTTTGACCTAGGCTACAGCGCATCCAAGTAAGGTTGGTTTCTTTGTCGTATACCGTTCCATTCGGATTAACCACTAGGTTAGTCGCTTTGTCGTAGACAGTGCCATCAGCGTTAACCTCATACACTGACGTACTCTTATCAAGCACCAGCCGAACATAATTATCCGAGCGTGATTTTTGATAAAATGTTAAGCCCGATCCAAATCCAACTATTCCTATTTTTTCACTATCAGCACTATCAACCGATGACGTCCAATAATCGGATCCAACTTTTGGCGTATTGGGGAAAGCTGTTAAATCGATACGAGGTTGTGAATATTCTTTAAAGCAAGATTGTTGGGCGACATATTTTCCACTTGGAAGTTCCTTGTACTCATAACCTTTAGGGCAAAGTATTAACGTTTCTAATTCATCTACCGTTGGCAGTCGCCAAAAGGGTTTTCCCACTTCTCTGGTACCAGTCACGATACCATTTGCGCTATTAATGACGGAAATTAAATCATAACTATAGAATTCTGTAGCCGTACCACTACATGTTTGACCGTCCCACGTTTGACCAACACTACAGCGCGCCCAAGTTAAGTTAGTGCGTTTATCGCTCACAGTCCCATCGTTATTGTCAATATATTCAGCCTGCCCAATAGAGCGAACCAAACGGATATATCCAGCAGCCTTTTTATGGTAACTGAAGAGTAATCCTTCCGTGAACATGACAAACCAAGCCGTATCATCATATTTTTTTGTGGAAGACCAAAACACGCCCGTTGCAGCACTCCCAGGGAACACTAGCTGGTTTATCGCTGGTATATTGCAACTCGAACGTTGAAGGTCTTGTGGATCACTCGTTCCTCTGGTGCGTAACGTGGCCAACTCTTCATGGGTAGGTAGTCGCCAATCACGACCTAAAGATGCGTATTTTTTTATAGCATCATTCCAACTAATCTGTAACGGAACACCTGTACAAGCACTGCCATTCCAGTTCAACCCTTCCGGACAGCGTTTCCACTCAAGCCCCGTTTCGTTATCAAGCACGATATCGTTTTTAATGGTGTAACGACTATCAGGTGCCCAGTTTTCTTTACTACAGTTATTAGCCTGCGCAATAGAGATACTGGTGCAAAACACAGTGACTAGCCATAACGCTTGTTTTATTTTCATCCAATTTACCCCAATCTAGGTAGAGCCATATCATGGGTGCTTTTCTACGATTACTATTACGCACCAATTACATCAATCTTTGTTAACGCTTTGTGTCACTAAGACCCATATTTAATATCATTTTGCCTTACGACCCTGTGTCGCTTTTCGCCAAGGAATTCAGGAACTGGGCAAACAGTGCATCAACCTCATCAATCGAAGACTTTAGACGGTGATCACCAGCGACAAGATGCAACGAAGCATGATTGACCTTGGCAAACTTTATTGAATGTTCCGCAGGGATCACACTGTCAGACCAGCCATGCACAACTTCAACATGAGTTCGGCAATGGTATTCCTGTTTCTTATAACCCGGCATGTAGAGTGCTGGAGCGAGCAAAAATAGGCCTTTTGTTGCCACGCTCTCTGAAGCCACCAAAGAGACATAACCACCCATACTGGAGCCAACAAGAGTGACTTCCTCTTCAATACCACTTAGCACGTTTAATAGGCGTTCAACTCTGAGGTCGGGGTCAAGCATATCGGTGTAGTCAATGCTATCAACTTGGTAACCAAACCTTTCAGCTGTGCTCGCCAATCGTTTTATTTTGCTGCCCCAAGGGCCACTTTCTTTTCCATGTGAGAAGATAACTTTCAACTCATATCCCCTTAGTCGCTATTGAAGGCTCAGCCTACTTGATGAGCAAATATGGCTCTTAGCCTAATACCTGAAAGGCCATTTACCTCTACATTAACGTTAATAAGATGCTTTCCGTCATAACTCATTAGGCTCGCATCAGGCCACATTTATAAATCACTCTCAATAATCACTAACATACTATCTATTGATAAAGTTAATCACTGCGTTGCATCATCAAAATGAATGATTGCTTGCTGCCTTCGCCAATGTTCTTGATAGTCTTTCTCTAACGGCAACTTTTCTAACAACTGATGTTGTTGCAACGTCATTCGTGCCAGTTCGCGCCAGCGTAGGCACAGTTCTATCGGCAGTTTGTCGGCCAACTCTTTGGGCAGTTCACACACTTGTTTCAGCACCTGTTGGTTTTGATTGGGCGTGAAACCTTGCTGGGGCAGTGAAATTAGGATTTGCAGCAACAATTCTTCGCTGGTTTGTTGCGCCACGGGGTAGCGTGCTTGATGCAAGGAAAAGAGTTCGAGCAATGCCTCGAACGCCAACGCCTGCTGCCCTGCTTGCTGATGTTGATAATTGCGGCACAAGGTGGTGATTAAGCGCGATGCCCAGTTGGGCGCAGTATCGCTTTCATGGTTTTCTTCACTTTGATTATGTTGTTTAGCTTGCGCGCTTGGCTGCGCCAATAACCAAGCAATGGGCGATGGCAGATGCTCGCAGGGTAAAACGCGCAGCAAGGGACCAAACTTTGTCTGCAAATGCGCAACAAACGGCTGTAATGACAGCTGCTGAGACTGCACATCGATCATCAGTTCTTGTAGTACCGCCAGCACAGCGCTGGGCAGTTGGCTTAGCGGCAGCAACAAGGCATTGTTTAGGCGCATTTCGGTATCGTATTCGTAACGCTGACTATCTTGCAGATAGTTGCCTTTGGCCCACATGGCATCGGCAACGCCGTGGAAAAAAGCCACGCGCTGCGCAAACTGCCACCAACGCAACACGCGCGCCATGTCGCACGCATCACCATTGGCGTTTTGCCGTTGTGATTCAAAAAGCGCACGTACGTCAATATTAAGCCGCTGTTGGTGCTGTTGATAAAACTGCTCGCGTCCTTGGGGTGGTAACAAGTTTAACCAGTTAAGCAATAACGCTTCTGGGGTGTAGAGCAAGAACTGGTGGAAGGCGAACACCAGCGGTGTCTCTAGTTGCTTGAGTAGCTGCTGCGCTTGTTTAGCGTGCCAAACGACAAATTCTGGCGATTTAACCCGTGCAGCAATGGCATCACAGGCTGCCAAGAAACGCTGCTCGCGCTCTGCCACATAGGCAAACCCCGCTGGGCTAAACGCATCGCGATGTGCTGGATAAAGAGCATCGTACTCACAAAAGGAGGCCAGTAACGATGGAAAAAGCGTTGTGCATTTTGGCAGGTTTTGCAGCCATCTTAACCAACGATTTTGCTGCGCGACATCCAACTGGCAAGCGTCACGTTGCAGCAGATAAAAGACGCGCTGTTGGCTATGCAGCAACGATTGCGGCAGCTCTTCTCGCTCAGGAAAAATAGGCAGTTCACGCCACAGCAGTGGTAACTGGTATAGGCTGAAGTCCAGCGCCAAGCTGGCTGTGGCATCGCCTTGGCGTTGGCACAGTAACAACCCGGTTTGAATCGCCAGCAAATGCTGGTAACCATCATGCTGTTCCACCGGAAAATAAGCATGTTGGCGGCGCAGATAATCGCTATAGTAGGTGGCATCGCTATACTCGGCGCGTTGCTCGTCACTGAGGGTAATAAACTGCTGACAAAGCCGATGAATGGCGTCACCTTCGGCGGCATTCTGTGCCAGCACCACCCAGAGTGAGGCAGAAAAATTGACGCTATCGTGCACATAACTGGCAAAGGTACGGTTTTTATCGATGTATTGCGGGCCAAGGGTATCAACAAGCAACAGCAAATCGGCGGCCAAGGCACTGGCCAATGCTGGCACCTGTTGTGGCACCACCAGCAACAGCTGTGTTTGTTGCTGGTGTAGCGTATGGCGCAGCTCAATAGCGTGCTGATGCACCTCACGCAGTGCTTTAACCTGCGGCAACCAAGACGACCACGGCAGCAGCGAATACAGCAGTAACGAAGTGAAAAACACCGCCACCAGCGCTACTTGGCCAAGTGGCGGTAGCGATAACATCAGTGCCCCACCCAGCAGATACACCACGCACAAAAGCGCAAACTTGGGCAGCGTGCGCAATAAATAACTGCGCAAACACAGCAGCAAAGTAAGCGCTGCCATCGCCAAACACATCAGCGCCTGCGCCCACAGAGTAAATAACCAAGCGGGCTGCTGGTTTAAAGTGTCACTCACGCTTAGCAACGCAAACAGCCAAACCAGCGTAAGCGTTGGCAGTAACGGCAACCACGCTTTAAACGCCCCGCGCCACTGGGTTTGGGTAAAACCTAGGTAGAGCGGGGCGGTAGTTTGTTGTGTGAGTAGATCGGCTAGGGACCGCGTTGACAATACAGTAGACATCTATATAGCACTAATCACAGGCTAAATAAGCTGCTCTTTCAAAGGTGTAGTGATGAGCAAAACTATTAGTTATCGAACATCCAGATGCATACTTGTTTGTGTCACTGTTGAAGCTTAAACATTTTTCTTGCCCTTTATAAATCCCTTTAGTACAACGAATGATAGCGGAGCCATCTTTTTCAAACTTGACAAAAGTATGGCAAGTATCGTTGGCTCCACAGTATGTATCGTCATCAACAGCATCCATTCTTGCATTCTGCGATTCAATATGCCTTGTATCTTCACCAATGAACTGATTGTAAAGCTCACCTGTTTTAGACACTATCGAGTAGATTGTTCCTGATTGCCTTGGTGCCGGTGGTAGTTGTGCAAACGCGCTGAAAGCTAGCTTTTGGGTACCTTTGGCTTTCAGTTCTTTTGCGGCAACAAGTGACACTGATTTAATTTCTGCTGATATTTTCGCTACACCATCGGGATACACCGCTGTGTATCCACCTAGCGTCCCGCGATCAAAATACGCAGTCTGAAATGCGCCAAACCTTACAGCATTCCGAGCCGTTGCATTGTCTGAGCTCAATCTCGAACTCACGACCTGTTCCAAACTAATGTGTGGTTTGGTAGTGGACGCTCCGAAAAGCTTTGCTTTTACTTCCTTTTCCAGTGGTAGATTGAATGAAAACTCAATCACCACATTAAAATCATGATACTGAGGGATAAAAGGCGCATTACTCCCTAACCTCAATTGGTAACCAACGCTGGCGGTGGCGTTAACTTCATAAGAATACTCAGAAGCCCAACCCCAACGCGCGATTTTTCGGCCATCAACGGAAGAGTCTAAGTCTGTTAACTCGAGCCTAAACAGCCCATCTTTGTTTTTGATTGATTCAAAGGCAAAAGCCTCCAAAATCTTATGGTGTTCCGTTGTTTTGGCCAACTGCTGTGACTTTTGACCATCACTTGGTAACAACGTTAATTGATACGCTCGGAATTGTGCTAAAAATTGCCCCTTGTCTCTTAACAAAGCAACATAGGTCTCTTTGGTCTGTTGGTATACGTCTTGATATTTCGTCTTAGCAAAATCCTTTAGATATTTTTCATAGTCGTTTTCTGAAGTCAGTATCTTTGAAATGCTGATGAGGTCCTGTTTTTCGCCGGACAAATCGTATGCTTTCTTCAAAGATGCGTACGTATTCTGCGTTCTGTACAGCGACAGTAATTTCACCTTGGCCAAGGCTGAAATTTCCGAATTTTTGGTATTACGTTTAGAAAAATCAATCAACTGCTCTTCTGAGGTCAATAAGGCCAGTTCAGATTTCAAATCGCCATTTTCCTTTGACCAAAGGTAAGCATTTTGGAAACCCAACACCGTTTGTTTCGAACGATATAAACCTATTAGTTCACTCTTTGCCGAATACACCACAGGTAACGCGACCGCAGGCGAGTAGAGCTTTACAAATTCTAAAAGTGCGTCTTCACCTTTGATCAATGCGTACTCGGAAGATAAATCACTCGAATCACCAGACCATTTAAACGCATTGCGATAACCTTGCACACTTTTCTGTTCTCTATAAAGACCAACTAGTCGATTCTTCACGTCAGCTGCAGAGCTGTGCGCTTTGTATTGCCCTAAGTAACTGACTAATACTGCCGTATCTTTAGAATACATCGCGTCTTTATATAAGAGCGTGCGAATCGCCTCTCTACTGGATGCAGTAATTGATTGATATCGTCTCTGTTGCTCTTTGCTGGCCGCCAACGTTACATCTTTACTCATTACCCAACCATGCTGTTGGTTCTCTAATGTGACCCATAAGGCATCTGAATTACTTTCGATCACCATTAATTGCATCGCAGGGCTAAGACGAGCCTTAACATTTGTAAACTGCGGAGAGTCGTATAAGTTTGTTTCCCGAACCAATTTAGGTTCAGAAATCAAAGTGTTTACTTTTTTGTCGTTATATTTCTGAATAAACTGTCTCAGTTGAGAGATGTTTTTAGCATCCAATTTTTCATATTCAATTTCCAGCACCGAGAACAGTGCTTGCCGAGAGAAATAACTCCCTTTTGTTACTTCGGAAAATTCCTCCAAGCCCTTTACATCTTTTGCATTGGTCAGCCTAGCCAACTCATTGATTAAAAACCTTGAATATTCACCGGGGTCTTGTTGTGAAAGATATTGATGGTAGATGGCTGAATCGTTCTTTTCTTTTGATAATTGATAATATGCCTCGCGCTCTTTTGCTTTGTGATGCGATTTTACTGCAACATCCAAGTTGAGCTGGTTTTTTGATTCAAACTCCGATGCATTATTAAAATATTCAATTGCTGATTGCGGCTCTTTTTTGGCCAATTTAAGTTCACCTAGCGCTGTCAGTGCATAAAACTGTCCGATACTCACACCCGATGCTTCATATCCTTTTAATGACTGCTCAAAGTGGCTTTGAGCACTATCTAGTTTATTTTCAGACAAGGATTGATAGCCATGCTGCAAGTGTTCTGTATTGGACAACTGACCAGCACAACCCAATAGCAAAAATAACAGTAAATAGCTGATTCTCTTAGCCACGACAATTACCTCAAAACTTAAAAGTAACGGTATAAACAAACTCATTATTCTCAGGGATGTAACTTAACCCCTGAGAAATGTTGCTCGCTTCAGAACGTAGGCTGGAGGCTTGATTATCAAAATATTGTCCTGCGAGATAGCCAGCCGCAAAAACCGCGAGCCCCGCATAGAAAGCGATACGACCATCTTCACTAAATGTGTATTCTCCACTTCGTGTTTCTTCTAATGTCGCCAAAGCATATATAAAGCTACCTCCCCCAACAACATAAGAACTCCAACGTGAAGTATCTGCATAGACGTCATTCCTATCTGCTGCCGAAAGTAAATCTTGGTAACGCTCCTCTTGTTGCTCTAATTTATCGAGATCGAGAGCAGAGGGTGCGGTATTTGGCATGGTGTTAGCTAAACCACTGTTAGCAAACAATACCAAAGATAAAAACGTAATTATTTTTTTCATTTCAACTCCATTAACAAAAAATAATGATAATTCCCACCATAAAATAGTGTGGCAATATAATTGGTCATATAAGCAGGGAAACCATACCAGCGTCTAAATTTTCACCACACTATAAAACCAGCGCCCAATACTGCGTCTAGCACCAGGGCGAGCGCATGAACGTTAGTTGCCCAATTTGAGTTTAAATATCGAGCACAGAATGAGTAACATTTGATTACCGTAACCTCTTTTATCGAGCAGTTGAAAAGCAAGCCACTCCATTTAATCAAATATTAAACAGACATGCGGTAGTCCTGTGGTTTTTAACCATTACTGTTTAGATTCGAGAAATTGGCATACTTTCCTCCATTTTCTAGAAGATATATTTCCAACTCATCGAATTTAGCATTGTGTGCATAATCGAGCATAGTCCAACCCCGTCTATCAACGGCATTGATATCTAATCCTGATTTTATTGAACGCTTAACAAGATCAAAAGTAAATTTATCTTTTCTCTGGTCATTTATTATAAGGTGAGGAATATAGTATGGTTCATCATAAATTCCGTTTTTATCTTTTGACTTGAAAGCATAAGGTTCACTAAGATCTAGACCATGCTTTACCATTAAATCGAACGCATTATATGGCATTTGCTTCCAAGAGTGCCCTTTGGTGTAGACTAAACCCATATGAAAATCATCTCGCAAATAGTATTTATTTATGTTCCTTTTTGCTCCGGAAATCAACACATATTCTATTGCTTTCAGTTCAATTTGATTGGGGCTTTTTTGGAAATAAAAGAGTCTATTAATCAAGCTTCCACTAACTTTTCCAGTTCTATTACTATTGTAATAGCAATCTAAGTCCTCTCCTATTTCCACAAAGTACTTCACTAACTCAAGATCTTTTTCTTTTAGATCATAATCTATTACATCCCCCAAGAGGCAAGAGGAATTCTCTGTTCTAGCCAGTTTCAATTTGTACTTATTAAATAATTTTGCCATTTGTAAAGATGGCTTATTTTTTTGAATCAAAATATGGTAACTCGCGTTATTTAACGTACCTCCCTTTTTGATCATCTCTTCTGCTTTGGCTAGATCATTTTCTTTGACCGCCTTTTCCAGCATACGGTCGTAAACAGTTTGCTCAGCTAGAGCACAAACTGGCGAAAGTAAAAGTAAAAGTAAAAATATTTTTTTAAACATAAAACAACCTTTATATTTAACTAGTTATAAATACGGTTCCATTTTTATTTCAATCAATAACATTGATATGACGATCACCGTTATCAATCTTGAAAGTAGCACTAAACGCCATCACTTTGCGTCACGCACCAAACGGACGTGGACTAAGCCGGTGCAACTGAAGCAGCCCTCGAAAACACTCCCCGCCCAGAAGCGAACGTTCCACACAACGTAACTATCGTCGACTACGGGCGAAGACGACCAATACCAGTCCGATGGCGTATTGGGAAACTGCTGGTTATTAATCGCAGGTTCCCAGCAGCGATATTCGACAATCGAGGCCAGCTCATTTTTATTCGGCAAGCGCCAATCACTGAATCCGGCCAAGCTATGTTGCGCGGCAGCTGCTAAGGCCTCTGGCCAACTAAAGACAGTGGCCTCGCCAGTGCAATCGGCACCATCCCAGCTTTGCCCCAGGCTACAGCGCTGCCAGATAAGCCCGGTGGTATGGTGAGTAACAGTGCCATCACCGTTATCGCTAAAATCCGCGCTGGGCGTAGTGGCTGCAATAGCCGTGTTTTCATTACCGGCACATAAGCTGCTGGCATGGGCATTCACCCCCAGCATTAACACCAATAACACCCAAGCCCGTGGCCAGTAATGATTGATTGTTAGCATAATATCTATCCTTTATCGCAAAACATTTTTAGCGCGGCGGGCAATAACCGCCGCACAATGGAAGAGGATGCGCAACGCCCGTTAGGCAACTGAGTTAGCTTTCGCATCACCTCTGCTTATTTACCAAAAACCCAATCACTGTCCGGCTCGCACCAAACGGACGTGGTTGTGGTAGTTGCCCTTATAGCTGTTGCTGACGCCACCACCGTTGAAGTGGACGTACCCCGCGTAGTTACTATGGCTGGCATGGGGCGAAGACGACCAATAAGGACCGTATTGCGGCGTATATGGAAAATAACTTTGCTCTATCGCGAGGTTAAAACGGCCATTATGGACAATGCTGAGTAACTCATTGACTGAGGGCAGTCGCCAATCGCTGGCACCACAGAGCCCCTGACTGTTGACCGCATTGACAAAGGCTTGAGTATCACAAGCACTGCCTTGGCAAGTACCGCCGTTTTGTGTACCGGCATCACCACCATTGGTGCTGTTATCGGGGTTGTACCAAGTGTAGGTATGCGCAGCATCGCGTAGGCCAGCGCTGCCGGCGGGTTGTTTGACTTCCCAAATTAGGCCGGTGACGTTATCGCGCACGCAGCTCCAGTCGCTGGCGCTGGCGGCTAATTCCTCGCCATTGGCATCTAGCTTGGTAAAGTCAAAGCCTACCGCACCAGCACCGACTTTAGGCAATTTGCCTGCTGCCGCTTGAGCATCGCGGCCATGCTCGCCATCTTGCCCCTCATAGCCTTGTACTGGGCAATCAAGGTTGTTTTGGCTGCCATCGGCGCACCAATCGATGCCGGTATCGTTAAGTGGTTGGGTGGCGGCAAAGGCGGTTATTTCGCCACTTGGCGCACTTTCACCGGCTGGATGCACCGCGGTAACCACCAGATGCCATACATGCGGGGTTAAGTTGCCGATGCGGATCGGAGGCTGCACGTTTTGCAACCAAGTGCCATCGGCTTTGCTGGCGTAACTGTCGGGCTCGATGCCCGGTTCACGCGCGTAATACACATGGTAACTGGTGGCGCCTGCAACCGCTGGCCAATCGAGTAACAAGCTGCTGGGGCCTTTACTGAGTCGAACATCGGTCACGGCAGGCAACTGACTAAAGGTAACATTCACCGTACAGGCCTGAGTAACATTTAAAATGGTGATGCTGTTCCCCTCGATTGCACTATCACACCCCACTACCGTATCAACTTTAAAGCCAGCATCGGGTAGAACGGTAAAGACTGTCTTTTTACCCAACTCAACAGCGGCACTTTCAGGCATCACCACGCCTCCAACTGATGTTTCAGTGCGGACTACAATACGCTGCTCCACTTGCGGTTCACCGCTATTTTGTCCACTGTCATCCCCACCACTTTCACCGCCGCCGCAACCATACAAGGTGGGGGGCAGCAAACTGGCGAACAGTAGCGATTTGAAGAGGTTGTTACTTAGCATCACAGGTTTTCCTTTTCTGCATAGGGCGGTCATAAATTGGGCGTTCACACTGCGTGAAGCAAAGAGGATTGTTTTTCTCAGCTGGCAAGCGTCGCGCGCATTTTGCGAATATTTTCCTTGTAAATTATCAACTTCATCAATAGCAGCGCATCAAATTGGCACGATAGTCCGAATGATTGGCACGATAGTACGAAAGTTGCAGCTGGATAACCCTCCACCCACAGCATTAGCGGGCGGAGGGGTTAGGTTAGAAATAGAGGTAACTGTATCCCTGCTGTTGTAAGTTAGTTAAGTAATCCTTTGTGGTTTGGTTTAACGGATTTTCTGTTAGGAGAATCGCAGCTTGTTTGCGTAACGCTTCAATACCAGATACCGTACTTAATTCGTTATTAGACGCATAGAACCAGGTTAATGATGGGTTTTGGCTCACATCTAAAGTGGTGATCTGATTACCTGTAACATCCAAGTGTTCAAGTTTGCCAAGTTGACGAAGTTCTAGCTCTGTCAGCAAGTTCCCCATTGTTTGCAAGTTGACCAACTGTGGGTTCATGCTGACATCCAAAGCCAATGTTCCATTGTTGTTGATGCCGAAGTCCGTCAATTTGTCTAACTGACTTATGTCTATGTTGGCTAGCTTATTGTCGCTTACATAGAGCATTTGCAGCTGGCGGTTATTGCTCACATCCAAACTTGCAAGTTGGTTCGTGGAGACATTCAAGTGATTTAACGCTCCTAGCGTACGAACATCGAGCGTAGTGAGTTGGTTGTGTTCTACAACCATTTGTATCAGGTTGAGGTTATTGCTCACATCTAAACTCGTGAGCTTGTTTTTATTTAAACTTAAAGAGAGTAGTTGAGACAAATGCGCGGTATCAATGGTTGCCAATTGGTTGTCATTGGCAAATAACCAAGTCAGTTCCGGGTTCTGACTGAGATCTAAGACCGATAACTGGTTATTAGAAACTTGGAGTTCCTGAAGCAAGGGCAGAGAAGAAAGATCTAACGTGGTCAATTGACATGACTCCGCATTCAACTTACTCATCTCGGTGTTGTTTGAAAGATCCAAGGTACCTATCTGATTGAACGACACCGTCAACGCGTAGAGCAAAGTCAGTGGAGAGACATCTAGCGCGGTAAGTTGATTGCTGCCTACCCATAGCTCTTCAAGCTTCAGGTTACCCGTGACATCCAAACTGGTCAGTTGATTGTTGTCTACCTTCAATATTTTCAAATAAATGTTGTTTTGCACATTCAATGCTGGCAACTGATTGTCATCAACATCGAGGTATTCCAGTAGCCCAAGGTGTCCAACCTCAAGGCTGGTTAGTTGGTTTTCCCACACTGCAACCTCTTTTAGCAGGGTGTTGTTGATCATATTTAGCTGGCTGAGAGAGTTACCGCCAGCTTTCAGGCTCACCAATTGGGTTAGGTTGGTGATATCAAGTTCTGTGAGTTGATTCTCAGTCACATTTAAACTTTCTAACGCGTACAACGCACTAACATCAACACTCAACAGTTGATTGTTCGATAGGTTGAGGCTTTTCAGCTGGGTAAGTTGGTCAATCGAAATTTGGTTGAGCGATGAGTTCGTCACTTCTAGGGTAGTTAATTGCATTAAGCCATTTAATGCTAAGTTATCAATATGGGATGACGACAAGTAAAGTGAGTGTAGATTACTCGGTAATTCATTCGCTTGCAGTTCTGCGAGTTGTACATTCGCCAGCGTCACTGTTTGTAAGTTGGTGAAGTTGGCTAAGCCCTGCAAGCTGAGGAACGGTTGCTGAGAGTCTAAACAATAAAGCTCTGTTAAGTTTTCAAAGTGAGTTACGTTGCTCGCATCCACACATTGTGCTAACAGCGGATCTTGCACTTGCGCCTGTTGCGACAATGGGAGTGAAACTGGCGGTTCAACCGGTAAGCCGCTCACTTTGAAAAAGGTACCGTAGTAGACCTCTTGATGTGCTTTGTTTAGTACCAAATAACGGTATTCACTCTGCCCTTCTGGCGATAAGTGGCGAGTAAACCACATTTGACTTGGCTCAGCATCGCTCGCGGGGGTTTGATCGTAGAACAGCACGCGATTGTTTTGTAGAGACCAAGTGGATTCCTCATTCGCTTCAATGTCCAATGCGAAGCCGTTTTGAGCAAAACGCAGTGTAAAAGGCGCGTTCGGCTGAGCAACAGGCATCGCTTCTTCAACACGCCAATCCCCAATTAGCTCCTGATAAGGCACCATCAACGTTTGATGCGTATCCATCACCATCGCGTCTTCGATTAATGTGAGTTCTCCCTCTAGTGAGGCGTTGTGAAGACGGTCAAACACTCGCGTGATCTTTGCCATAGCGCGACCATTACTTTGATTCACCACTTGCAGCTCGATTTTCTTCAGCCGTTTTAGCCAACCTTCTTTATCTCGGTAGGTCGCCACCGGGTTGGAAACCGTTATGGTGTGCAGACGATTGGCGTATGTCCAGGTGAGCTCACTACCTGTTAGCGAGTAGATCGAACCAGTACCATCCGCATTGAGCTGTAAAACGAACGCTTCTTCTGCCAACTGCACGATGTATTCTGCCGCAGACAACTGCGCGTTATCGCTAACCAGTTGCGTGTCTTGGAGAATTTGCTGCTGAACTGGTGCAAAATCGTTGCTTTGCGTAGCTTGGGTTTCGATACTTTGCAATGCATCGGCGTTGCTCATAAATGCCAATGTGTTCTCAACGCCGCTGGGTAGTTGATACTCAGCTGGTTTATCGACCACCAGCTTAATCAATGTTGCACGGCGTAGCACCTCTTGGGTATCGACAGAAAGCAACGCTTGATTGAGCGCTTGGTCACTTTGTAGGTTTTGTGAGGCGATCAACGAACTGACTGCACTGGTGACATTGGTGATGTTAACGCCGAAATCAACCGAAGTGTCAATGGTGACGGCCTCCGACTCAGTTTGGCCACTTTGTGCAATCAAGCTGGTCAACGATGGGATAATCGAACGAAATTCAACAAACGCTTGCTCCCCCACACCGCTGGCTCGCAGTTCAATTGGCAGTGACAACGCAATCAGTTGGTCAATATCAAGCTCGAGCACATACTGGCCATTCGCATCCGCTTGCGCCGTGTTCAGCGCTTGTCCGTTCAATACTGCGGTCACGTTAGCATTGGCGATGACACTGTCTGTCACCATGCCGGTAATCGTCACGGTTGAGACTTTACGTAGTACCTTAACGTCATGCACATAACGCGCGAGGTTATTGGCGCTGTCCGTGATTTCGACGGCGATTTGATACACCTGGTCTTTGGTCACTTTCGGCGCGATTATTTTTACGATGTTGCTGTCATCTATTTTTACGATGTCGCTGTCATCATCGCCTGCCTCAACAACACTAAAGCCTTCAGGCAGTTTCCAGTCCATTGTCAGTTCGCCTTGTTCTTGGCTAAATGCGCTCAACACGACTTCTAACGTGCCCTGACTGTTGATTCTTTTTGGTGCGTCAAACTGAACACTAATCGCTTTGTGCTGCACAGCTTGTATTCGTTCTGTTGCGGGTGCTGTTGTGTTGCCACCAGCGCTGCCATCGCTACCGCCACCACCACAGGCGGTAAGCATCATGGTGATACAGAGCAATAGGCTGTGTATCCAAGTTTTTGGGTTTCTGTTCATTTGCCATCCTCAGCCAATCAAATTTTCATTGTTAGTGTGTTCATCGATTAATAGCGCCACTGCAATCCCACGACGACAGCGACATTTGAGTAAGTAATTTCAGGAACACGCACGCGTTGGCCGCTTTCTAAGGTTCCTTCCAGCATTTCACGGGTTTTGACGTAACTGTCTACCGATGCCATCAACGAAAGGTTGTCAAGAAACTGATAGCGAACGCCCGCTTTCGCATTTAATCCATAACCGCTGAAGTAGTCGCTGAGTGTGGTGGTTTCAAACTGGGTATTTTGTGTTTGGGAATAAAGGTCCACATTCGCTTCCGCTTCAACAAACCAGCTCCAAGGCCCTTTGTTGTTGTGGTCAAACTGCGTGTCATAACGAACACCGAACAAGGCAATCAAGCCCATGTGGTCTTCGGTCACAGAGATCACTGGGACAAGATGGTCAGGGTTATTTGCTTGAGGTGTGGTGCCATCGGTTGTGTTTTGCCCAGGTAGGACAAAACGTGGCACTTCATCACCAGGATTTCGCGGCAGGTCCATCAGTGCTTGATCAAATTTGGCGGCTCCGGGTTGAACGAATTTAAAGTTCGAGCGAGTAAAACTGTTGGTATAAAAACGGCCACCCGCCAACCATTGCAACTGTGGTGTTTGGTGGTAACTGAGTTTTAACCCTAACTCATTGGCTTTGGTTTTGAAGGCATTTTGTTGTACTCGGCCAAAGTCTCCAACTTCCCAGTACTCCGTTTCAATGTCTGTGGTTAGAGTGCTGGCACTTTGAATATACAGCCCCCATTGTTCATTAATACCCGTGTAAGAGAGTTGCCGAATCGCTGGGTTAACCACAGCGACCGATTGAGACAACTTTCCTAGCCCTCCCACATCGTTTAACTGTTCGCTATAGCCGATGCGCTCAAAACCGATCGACACTTCACTAAAAGATCCGTGCTTTTCTGCTAGGGCAGCGGTAGCCATACCACTTAAAGAGATGGCGATGAGACAGTGTGTCCATGGTGTCATTCGCATTGAGGAGGTTCCTTTGCCAAACTGTTTGTTGTTAGTTGTTTAGTCGCAATTAAATCGCGAAATCAAACAATTAACACGCCTTTGGCGCGAAAGTCCGAATGATTGGCATCAAAGTCCGAATTTGCTTTTATTATTCGTGATCAATGTTTTATTCACAACCACTATGCAATTAGTTCGCCACAGACTATTATTGCGGCGTTTTTCAGCAGGTATAAAAAGAGTCATAGGGATGTTGGCAGAGTTAACGATTTTTAGCTGGTTTCTGTTGTTGTGTTCAGCACTGTCTTTACTTTTAGCCATCGCGGCACTGCGAATTCGCTACCAACCTGTCACCATTTGGTTTGTCGCCCAGTTGCTAGCGTATGCGATTGAGGCCTTTGGTTACGCCTTTGAGCTCACCAGTAAAGATCTCGATACGGCCAATTTCTGGCTGGATATTGAGTTTGTTGGCGCGGCGTTTATTCCCACTTTCGTATTGCTTTTTGCCTACGCTTACAAAAATAGAACCTCCCCACCCCTGTGGCTGATTGTGACACTGAATACATTCAGCATCCTGGTACTGATTGGCCAGCTTACTAATAGCTATCATCACACTGGGTTTACGTTCACTGAGCTGGAGCACATTAACGGCCTTTCTGTGGTTACTTATGAGCTCGGCGTGCTGTATTGGATCTATGCGGTTTATATTCAAGTCGCAGTGATTGCTTCCATTTTGATGTTTTTCCAATGTTTGGTCAGCGCACACCCTGCTCTACGTCCGCAGATCGTGATGATTCTGTCCGGTATTACCCTCACTTGGCTGAACTACCTATGGACCTTGAGCGGCACCACGCCATTTGGCCTCGATTTAAGTGCGTTCGGTTTTATTTTCTGCGTGGTGACGTTTTCCATCAGCGTGTTTCGCTATAATTTTATTAAAATCGCCCCCATCGCAAGAGAGCATATTTTTTATGGTGTCGAGCACGGCTATATCGTGATTGATGAGGAGGAGCGCGTGGTTGACTTTAACCCAGCCGCTCAACGATTTTTACCTGATATTGACGCTAAGATCATCGGTAAGTCGATCGAAACTCTCCCCATCATCGGGGCAAATTGGCCAACCATCGATCGGGTGATGAAGTTAGACAACGGTGTGTACCTTAGATTTGAGCAAAACCCAATTGGCAAAACACCCGAGCTCACACTAGGCAGAGTGATCACTATTCAAGATGTGACGGAAAGAGAAGAGATGCTGACGCATATTTCTACTTTGGCCAATACCGATGAACTGACCGGTTGCTTCAACCGACAAGCGATAACTCAAACACTTCCTCAAACCATTGTCGCAGCACGCACCGAGCAGACTCCTCTTTCTCTGGTTGTTATCGACGTGATCGGTTTTAAAACGGTCAATGCCATTCATGGTTATACGATTGGCGATATGCGCCTTAAGCAACTTGCGAATTTATTGAGCGCCATCGTGCCCGTCAATGCAGTGCTGACGCGCTATGTGAGTGATCTGTTTATCATTGTCTTACCGGATACCAGCTTTGAGCAAGCACAGGAGCTTGAACAAGAGATCATTCGTCAAGCGCGAAGCCGTTTAGCCCTCTCGCTACACTCAGCCTGCCTACAACATCGTCCAGAAGAAAGTATGAAACAAGTTCTGGATAGACTGTTGAGCCATAAACGTAAAAACAAAGTTCAGGACTGGGTGGAGCAAACCTCAGCGTAATCGTCCAACGCAAAAGGCATGGCTTGAGAGTTGTTTGTACACACCAACACCGAGAAAGCGGTGACAAGGTTTATGGATTACGAGGATTTTAATGCCTTTTTATACTGAGTTGGAGTTACACCAAACTCTTTACGAAACGCTCGGCCAAAGTAGGCTTGATCGCGAAAACCTGCGTTAAACGCGGCTTCTTTTACGCTCAGGCCAGACGCAAGCGCTTCTTTGGCAATTTCAAACTGAACGTGTTTCAAATACTGTGTGTACGAAATACCAAACACTGCTTGTATCCGTCTCTGGTAAGAGCGCACGCTCATATGGAACTGTTCAGCCATAAACTCCACGGTCAGCTCGTGAGAGGTCAAATATCGGTCAAAAACCAATCTCAACTGCTCAACAAACTCGTTATCGACCGTGTTCTCCACCTTGATGTCCATATCAAGGTCAATCTCTTCGGTGATTTTATGGCGATTTAGGGCCAAATTAAGCATTCTTTGCTGAATAATGCGTCGGTTTTCGATGAGGGCGTTTAACCGCGCGATCAAAATCATAGGTTCGATACTTTTCCGCACGCAATCATCGGCACTGGCTTGCCATGCCGCTAGGCGACTTTGTTCACAGGCGTTCATACTGCAAATGACAAAGGGTATCGTTGAGCACTCTTCCCGATGTCGCAATGTCTGCAACCAATCTATCGCCGTACCATCATCGAGCTGAGAATCACACAGAATCAGTTCTGGACTGCCCTGCTCCAACTCATACTCAGCACCTTGTAAATTCTGGCACCAAATGATCCTGAACTCTGGAGAAAGATGAAATTCCAGCCATTCGAGCATTTCTGGGTCACTTTCAACAACCAAGATTTGTGGTTTGCTTTTGTCCGCCATACCTTGTTGATGAATCGCAGGACGCGGCATGGTTACTTCAAGTGGCAGTAAATTGGCGGGGAGCCTGATGACAGCGGAGCTGATCGCATTGCCATCGCAGATAATCCCGAATTCGCCACCTGATTCGGTTACTCGTTTGGCAAGAAAAAGGTATTCAACATCGTGACATGATGTAAGTGGGCCCGTTGCAGGAGACTCGTTAACCAGGCGCAGTTCAAAATGGGCGCCAAACTCTGCATCCAAAAGATAAGTTTGCTGCTGGTCTTGTTTTGTCAACAACTCACAACACTTGACCAACGCCGAATCAAGTAGCTCGCGATTGGTTCGCAAAATAAGTGCTGGCATTGCTCTCGCGTGAATGATGGTGTGATTAGTCTCGGTTTGATGAAAGCCTTCAAGTTTCGATTTCAACCAAGGCTGTAATAAGATCAATGAATCAAGCTCACTACCATCTAGAACCTGATCTGGGCTGGCAAGCGACAACAGTGAACGGATGCGATGTTCTATCTCTTTTCCGTGTACGTGCACGATGTACGGCGTAAGCATTTGAAGCTCTTTTTTTATCACTTCGATTAACTGACGATTCGCTAATTGAGCGTGTTGAGCAAGATGTGCTGTTTTGTCTAACTGCTGGTTTACTTGCTGAAGTTGAGCTTGGAGATGACGGCGCTTAGAAAGAGAACAAGAAAGGAAGTAACCAAGTAACCCCGTAACCAACATCGCTGTAGCAATTAGTAGTGACATCGCTTCCTTTTCCTGATGAATCAACTTCGAGAATCAGTACCATTTTCAAGATATTCCTTATATTAGCAATGACATTTTATGAATGAAGATCACATTTATAATGCTATGACACTTAGTGCTAAATCTTACAATTTTCATGGTTTTCTATCTTATCTTATCCGTGGGTAACGCTACGCCACCGAGGAAAATAAACCCCTCTCTGTGTCGTTTGTCCATTAAGATGGTGTTTGAAACCTATTTCAGCGATAGTGTGTTTTTAACGATCAACCAACTGAAATGGAACAGCTTTTTGTGGATGAAATCACACCCGCGTTTTTTCAGCTGTGTCAGGATCAGCAAGTTACGCTCATCCCTTCTCGATGAGGTGTGATTGAATTAAGGAAACCCAATGCCTCCAATGATTGTCGGCCACCGTGGTGTGGCTGGTTCTTACCCTGAAAATACCCAAGTGAGTGTACAAGCGGCTATTGACCTTGGCCTGAGCTGGGTTGAAATTGATGTGCAGCCGACCAAGGATAACGTGTTGGTTGTCTGCCACGATCATACGATCGATCGCTGCAGTAACGGCAAAGGCCGTGTCGATGCTTATGATTTGAAAGCGCTTGAAGCGTTTGATTTTGGGGGATGGTTCAACGAGCAGTTTACTGGCGAGACGATTATGACCCTAGAATCCCTACTCAAACTCGCTGCTGAATACGATTTAGGGCTCAATATCGAAGTGAAAGTCGACAACCACGATGTGGCTAAAGTGGCTTTGAATCTGAAAAATCTTTTGGATAAAAGCCCCCTGACCGCCGATAAAATTCTGCTCTCGAGTTTTAGTCACGACATCATCTTACAGCTTCATCAGCACTGTCCTGGTTACAAGCTCGGCGTGCTCAGTGAGCGATTGTCTCAACGAGACCGCCAAGTGCTCAAAGAAGTCAACGCATTCAGCTGTAACCTCAACTACCGCTGGATCACAGAAAAACACATTCGCGATTTAAAAACAGGCGGGTACCAAATCTGGTGTTACACCCTCAATCAACCGGATAAGTTTCGCTATCTCGATAAAGTAGACGCCATCTTTTCTGATTATCCAGAACGTTTTTTATAATCACCAAACCAATACAACATCAATAGCGATTAACCTGTAAATGCACCCACATTCATTGGGTGCATTTATTTTTACAGAACAAAAAACGGCAAACGTGATCTGGTCTCGATTTACGAGATCAAACAGTAGTATTAATCGCTCCCACTCAGTAAAACCATAACTTTAACATGGGTATCTGTATGTTAGAGATGGTTGATGTGAGCTTCTATTTTCTTGTTTTCACCTATTAATCAAATAGAGACAACGAATTAGATAAACCCCCATTTGAGGCATAAGATTAGTGTCAACAGGTGCTGAAATAGTCGTCACCACATCACTCAACGTTGCAGACCTCACCTAGAATAATGCGACCGACAAGGAGCAACAAATGGAACAGAAACCTACCCACACCAGCGGCCAATGCCCAGTAATGCATGGCGGCGCCACTTCTTCAAATTCATCCAATGTCGCTTGGTGGCCTAAAGCCCTCAATCTCGACATCCTTCATCAACATGACCGTAAATCCAACCCAATGGGTGCCGATTTCAGTTACCGTGAAGAGCTCAAAAAACTGGATGTTGAAGCACTCAAACGCGATCTCAAGGCGCTGATGACTGATAGCCAAGATTGGTGGCCAGCAGATTGGGGACACTACGGCGGTTTGATGATCCGTATGGCGTGGCACTCAGCAGGCTCTTATCGTGTGGGTGATGGCCGTGGTGGTGCGGATACTGGTAACCAACGTTTTGCTCCGCTGAATTCTTGGCCTGATAACGCCAACCTAGATAAAGCGCGACGTCTACTTTGGCCAATTAAGCAAAAGTACGGCAACAAAATTAGCTGGGCTGATTTGATGATTCTTGCGGGCAACATGGCGTACGAGTCAATGGGTCTGAAAACCTTCGGCTTTGCCTTTGGTCGTGAAGACATCTGGCATCCAGAAAAAGACATTTATTGGGGTGCAGAGCAAGAATGGTTAGCGCCATCTGGTGCAGAAAACAGCCGTTACTCTGGTGAGCGCGACCTAGAAAACCCGCTCGCTGCTGTGATGATGGGCCTTATTTACGTTAACCCTGAAGGTGTAGATGGTAATCCTGACCCACTAAAAACAGCCAAAGACATGCGTGTGACTTTTGCTCGCATGGGGATGAACGATGAAGAAACGGTCGCGCTGACGGCGGGTGGTCACACGGTTGGTAAAGCACACGGTAACGGCAACGCAGCAAACTTAGGTGCCGATCCAGAAAGTGCGGATTTGGAAGAGCAAGGCCTAGGTTGGAACAACCATAAGTCGCGCGGCATCGGTCGCGACACGGTGACCAGTGGTATTGAAGGCGCATGGACGACAAACCCAACACAATGGGACAACGGCTTCTTCCATCTGCTATTTAGCTACGATTGGTGGTTACAGAAGAGCCCAGCAGGTGCTTGGCAATGGGAACCAGTGAACATCAAAGAGGAAGACAAACCGGTTGATGTGGAAGATCCAACAATTCGCCACAACCCCATCATGACCGATGCAGACATGGCGCTGAAACTGGACCCAGAGTACCGTAAGATTTCTGAGCGATTCCACAAAGATCCCGCTTACTTCTCTGAAACCTTCGCTCGCGCCTGGTTTAAGCTGACTCACCGCGACATGGGACCAAAAGCTCGCTACTTTGGCCCAGATGTCCCTGCAGAAACGTTGATTTGGCAAGATCCTGTTCCGACTGGTCGTAAAGACTACGACGTAGATGCAGTGAAAGCGAAAATCATCGCCAGTGGTTTGAGCATCGGCGAAATGGTTTCGACCGCGTGGGATAGCGCACGCACCTTCCGCAACTCAGATAAACGTGGTGGTGCCAACGGTGCTCGTATTCGACTTGCGCCACAGAAAGATTGGCTAGGCAACGAACCAGAAAAACTCGCGAAAGTGCTTAATGTCCTTGAAGCAATTGCCTCTGAGTTCAACATCAGTGTGGCAGACACCATCGTGCTTGCAGGTAATGTGGGTGTGGAGCAAGCCGCGAAAGCCGCTGGTATTGCAATCACCGTTCCGTTTGCAGCAGGTCGTGGCGATGCCACCATCGAGCAGACCGATGTGGAATCTTTCGACGTCCTTGAACCAATTGCTGATGGATTCCGCAACTGGCAGAAACAACACTATGCGGTCAACCCTGAAGAGTTGCTGCTGGATCGTGCTCAACTGCTTGGCTTAACAGCACCAGAGATGACGGTATTGATTGGTGGGCTACGCGTACTCGGTACGAACCATGGCAACACTAAGCACGGTGTGTTTACCGATAATGTTGGCGCACTAAGTAATGACTTCTTTGTGAACTTGACAGACATGCGTTACACCTGGAAGCCAACCGGTCGCAACTCTTACGACATCGTCGAGCGTAACAGTGGCAATGTTAAATGGACGGCAACCCGTGTTGACTTAGTGTTTGGTTCCAACTCAATCTTGCGTGCTTACGCTGAAGTGTACGCTCAAGATGACAACAAAGAGAAGTTCGTGAAAGACTTTGTGGCCGCTTGGACTAAGGTAATGAACGCGGATCGCTTCGATATCTAATCGAATCACTTATTAAACTTGCACTCAAAGCCCCTTAGCTAACATGCTCGCTAGGGGGCTTTTTCATGAAAATTTGCTGCGAAACGCAAAATAGACGGCACCAACCAAACACAAGCCAGCCCATAAGTAATCTAGTTTCAGTGGTTCACGTAAATAGAACACAGAGAACGGTACAAAAACCATCAAGGTAATCACTTCTTGTAGAATTTTAAGCTGGCCTACATTGAGTGCCGTGTATCCAATGCGGTTCGCGGGTACTTGGAGAAGGTATTCAAAAAGCGCAATCCCCCAACTCACCAAAGCGGCAATAATCCAAGGTTTGTTGTTCAACTCTTTAAGATGCGCATACCAAGCAAATGTCATAAATACATTGCTGCAAATTAACAAGCCAACACTGACAACAATCGGGTTCACTTCTGCTCTCGCTTAAAAATCCTTTAAAAAGATTTCTTTAACATCAACGAAAAACGGGCGCTCTTTCGAGCGCCCGCTTAAATATTCTTCTCGTGGTATCACCACAAGTAAAACAAGCTTAGATAACAGTTACGTTAGAAGCTTGTGGGCCTTTTTGACCGTCTTCAACGTTGAAGCTTACTTTTTGGCCTTCAGCAAGAGTTTTGAAACCTTCAGAAACGATTGCACGGAAGTGTACGAATACATCTTTGCCGCCGTTGTCTTGAGAAATAAAACCAAAACCTTTAGTCTCGTTGAACCATTTAACTGTACCTGTCATTTTACCAGACATAGTGACCTCTATTAAAAATTTACATTAAACATTTCTAGCTGTTACTAGTGCATGAATGGTCTATCGAGAGAAAGTTTACGCAGGTTTAACGAGGTATATCGAGAACTAACTGAGAAGGAACTTTTACTTAATCTAACACATGCACTCTTTGTAAGAGCTGAGCAACACTATACTTGGTTCCTAGAAAAGAACAAGTGTTTTTAACAAAAAGAATGAAATCGTTTTCTTTTTTTATCCCCTCGGTAGATAAAGGAAATTTTAGATTTATCCCCTTAGGAAGCTTCCCACTCTCATTTGGCTCTTTTCGTGCATATTGGTAAAAAATAAAGCACATTATAGTTTTAAAACAAACACATAAAACTTAATGCATAAAAACAAACTATCTTGTTATAGTCCTAGGCTAACGATCTAACACACAAATTGTTCACACCTTCGACATATCGAACAATTAATCTACAGAAAGACCAAGTTAATGGAAATCGAAGTCAACCCGTTTGGTGGAAACTTGCTGCTAACACAGCGATAACATAGAATCTAATCACTGCACTAAAGGAAATTAGTTTAAAGATAATGGCTTTTACACTCGACCTTAGAACACTGTGTATTATCACATCGTGTATTTGCTTATCTTATGGCGCTGGGCTTGCGCTTTTTAGCCGTGCACACATTAAACAGTATAATTTGCTGACCTTCGTTTTGGCGCTCTTGCTCGTAGGCTCTTCGACAATATTGGTCGCGTTACGGGAGTTCATACCCGACTTTGTCTCTATTATGGTCGCCAATGTTTTAATGAGCGCTGGTTTCTCATGCTTTCTCTACGGTTACAGCCAGTTTCGAAAGTCGACAAATCGCTTTGTGCAATTTTCCTTCTTCCTTCTTTTTCCCCTGACGCTGGGTTTCGCCTATTTTACTTACGTAGAACCTTCCATCAGCGCACGTATCGTTGTTATCGCCACCTTCTTATCACTCACACTTTACATGACGGCGTATAACGTTTGGAAAGGTGCTGCTAGCGACTCCCGCCTGCCAGTCAATATCATAGTCGCTTCCTTCAGCATTGTCGGAACGACCGAGTTGATTCGAGCGAGCTACTTCTTCATTTGGCCAGAGGAAGACTATTTTAACGGCTCAAATGCGAGTATTTTTGTTCTACAAATGTCCTACTTATTTGGCACACTCAATATCGCCATCACCACCTTTGGGTTAGTTTGGTTGATTAACGAGCGCTTGATCTCCTCGCTACAGGAAATGTCTTTAACAGATAATCTCACTGGTTTCTTTAATCGCCACGGCCTTGAACAACAACTGCCACAGCTCGTTCACACCTCGCAAAAATCGCAGCAACCACTTTCAGTACTCATGCTTGATATCGACCATTTTAAGTTGATCAATGACACTTACGGCCATTTAGAGGGCGACAACATTTTGAAACGTTGCGCTGAAGAGATTCAATCGCTTCTTCCGACTGAACATCTGGCTTTTCGTTACGGTGGAGAAGAATTTCTCGTGGTTTTGAACAACTATGATCTTTTGCAAGCACAGAGACTTGCCGAAGTGATCCGCCAAGCCATCGAACTTAAAAAATTGACAACACTGTCAGGTAGAGGCCTAACGCTGAGTATCGGTTTAACGGAGTTACTCCCAAGAGATGGGATTGATGATTTGATCAAACGTGCTGACCAAGCGCTGTATACCGCGAAATCTCAAGGTAGAAATCTGGTGGTTGTACAAAGGGACTAATACTCGTGTGAAAGATTCCTGCGCCTAATCACCAATACAAATGACCAATGACAGAAACAACAAAGCCCGCTCAGATGAGCGGGCTTTGCGTTTGTTCTAGAAGAACGAATATGGTGCGTCCAAGTGGACTCGAACCACCGACCCCTACCATGTCAAGGTAGTACTCTAACCAACTGAGCTATGGACGCTTTACGCACTGTTCTCGACTAACCATTCGTTTGAATGGTGCGTCCGAGTGGACTCGAACCACCGACCCCCGCCATGTCAAGGCGATACTCTAACCAACTGAGCTACGGACGCATTCCTTGAGAACGAGGAGGATATTACCCAGTGAAGCGGTATGGCGCAAGTAGATTTTTGCCCTTTTCATACCGTTTGCTCTATTCCTAATCTTTTTGCTCTGTTTTTAGCCTGATTAATCGACAGTGATATGATCTAATTCACATTTTAAGGCGTAGCAAGTTCAATAACCTTACGCTCTTTCAGCTTCAACTGATGAATTTCTGTAGCCCAGTATTGGTCAATTAACCGTTTTAGCAACCCTGACTTATCCGCCTGCCGTAGTGCTTTCTCAATAACAGATTTGTGCTCCTTCGCTTCCTCACTTAAATAGAAACGAAAATCACGGTGATAAATGAGTAACAGATGCTGTTCAATGTCAAGATGTGGATTGAGACGAGACTCAGCCATCACTTCATTGACACCGCGAGGAAAATAGTTGATTGGACCGTCGCTTGATAGCTTGTCATAAAGCATTCGCCACTCACCGTCCTGCTGATAGAAAGCGAGATCGTTGTATCGCCAAACAGCAGAATCATACCAAGCGTAACCCAGTCCTGCCGTTAAACCACTTTTTCTCAAATCATCGAGGCTATTAATTGCATCATATTGTGCTTGTGCACCTTTGGGGATCAACAAGACTCTCTGACCAATCAAACCATTGGTTACTGGGGAATCAATATAAGTGTATTGCTGATCCCGTTCTTTGGTCTGCAATAGCCACATCACGGATAGTTGATTGTTTTCCACCATTTTCACCAAACGCTTTTGCGGGATATGTTCAAACGGTGTTTCTATGTTGAGCTTAACGCCGATGCCCTCTAGGGATTGGCGTAACAACTCGTGGTAGAAGAGATGGCTGCCGTCGAGTTGGGTGGGAAGTACCAAAGTAATCGCATTAGGCTGGGCAGCAAAAATTGAGAAACTAAAAAACAGTGATATCACAGCAAACCATCTCATAACCTGTCCTCTATCTATCGCTTCTTTAAAATATAGGACTTTTTCGGTTATTAGGTAGCAAGCAAATCAATCATCTTCTTCGACATCAAAGACGACGTTGTAATTTTCTGTGTATGTGCAATTGGGTTGTCGACTACAAGTAAAGAAACGCCGCCCTTTAAACTCTCCTTGTGAGGCAATTTTAATCACCATCGGGCTGCCACATTTCTTACAGAAACGCACTTCCTTATCTGGTTCAATAAGATCAATATGCGCGGCAAGTAAGCGTCTTAGTCGCCCCACTTGATAACTGTGTTTCACTGAGGTGCCAATCAACGGAATATTGGCCGTTTTGCACACTTGCATCAGTAATTTTTCCCGCTCGACTTTCACTTTGTTGAGCTCTTTTCCGTTATCCAACTCAATAATCACACGTGGCTCAAACGTGCGCGGGTCGCAGATGACATAGTCAAAGTACATACGTGAGATACGATTGCTGGCGATAAACAATTGTTTTTTACTGTTAATGTCTTTTGGGGCAACGACATTGGCCATGCTCACTTTGGCAAAGACTACGCCATGCTCGCCAATCGCGGTTTTCAATGCATTGAAGAATGCCACTTCATGCCCTTTAAGCACCGAGCCTTTCGAGCGATACGCATAATCCTTAGTGTCATCTTGTTTAACCACATACTTCTGAATGATGAAGAAAAACAAAATCAGCAGCACAACAATGATAAAAATCTCAGTCATCTGGGTAATGTCACTCAAAACATAGCTTTAATTGCCAAATACACTATGTGTAAACCAACTGGATGACAAGAGAAAACCCGTCAGTGGCACGCGTCGATGCTACTACTTTGGTAGAGTTCACGTTTCAAATTGATTTAGATCAACTCAATCGCGTTCAACGCTGACTAGAGTCAAGGGGTTAGTTAATGAAATGTTAATGTAAAGCCAACACGGAAGTGAGGAAATGTCCATGGAGTTGAAACAAGACCCACGCTGTTACACCGATGTGTGTATCGACGGTAAGTGGTATCACTATGACCACTGTGGCACTACCGCCTATATGTTAAAGGGCGGCAGTTCAGAAGAGATTAAGCTCTCTCGGGAACCTAGCACAGAGAATGAACTCATCGAACTGTTGATGATGCGATAATAGGTCATTTTCTTTATGTCACCCGTCTGCTTTTCACGAAGTAGCAGATGAGTGACATACTCTCCTATTATCGATATTTAGCGATGATCGCTTGATACAAAGTCTGCTGGGCGCCATCACTTGCCGTTTTCTTGAGCACATCAATCGCTTGTTGCAGCATACGCACGGAATCTCCACTTACGTCCTTGTTAAAGGCATAATAGAGCTCTCCTTCTTGCAACACGTAAACGGCTTCAAATTCATTCGAGTTAAAGCCTGCTTTAGAAATCCACCAGCTTGCGACATTTTCCTCGTATGCCCATAAATCAATTCGCCCTTTATATAACTGCTCCGCAAGGGTTGATGCGTATGAGCTCTCTTGCATTGAGTTTCTTGGAACCCCTAATTCCAGCAATAGCTGCTCACCAACATCGTCACGAATCACACCAATGCGATATTGGACCAAATCGCTGGAGCGGTTAATAACTATCTGAGCATCTTTCTTAGCCATAACAACAATTCTGGTTGAACTGATAGGTCCGACCCAATTAAACAGATTTTCACGCAGTTTGGTTCTGGTCATGGAAAACAGCACAGTATGTTTATCAATAAGCGCCGAGCGATATGCCCTCGCCCATGGTTGGACTGAAATATCTTCTTTGGTGACCGGCTGCATGGCTATAGCGCTTGCAGCCACCAGAAGATCAACCGCAATACCACGAAGTTCCCCCTCTTCAGTGAAGTTATAAGGTGGGTACTCTTCGGTGAGATAAGTTATTGCTTGTAGATCGGACTTAGCTAGGCTGGTTGTCGCGAGTAGGCAAGTAATAAGAAACAGAATTGAACGGAACATAACGCCCCCTAATTGTGATCCCTTGCAAGTAAATGTAGTCCTGAATTGACACATCTACCAACAAGGAATCACACCGCCACCTGTAAATTCAAAGTTGAGCGTCAGGCTGATTTTCGGGTTTGGCGAGATCGAATGCGGGCAGTTGATTGCATGCGGCAACGACGGCATTGATGGTTGGATACGGTGCCATGTTTACGCCAAAACGGAGCGCGTTATACACCTGAGGGACCAAACATATATCGACGATACTTGGACTAGAACTGACGCTAAAAACACACTCGCCATAGTGTTTACGGTGAGTCAATAGCTTCTCTTCCACCGCTTTAAAACCCATATGAATCCAATGATGCACCCACAAACGTTTTTGCTCTTCATCCACTTCCAAACTGCCTTCAAGATACTGCAGGACCCGAAGATTATTCAGAGGATGAACATCAATCGCGATGTCTTGCGCCAACGCCAACGCTTGATACTTGAGTGGCCCCATAGACGGGATCACTTGAGTCGATGAATAGTTATCATCGAGATACTGAATGATAGCCAACGACTGATTGAGTACCAGATCCCCATCCACCAACACGGGCACCAGCTCATTGGGGTTCAGAGCATGGTAATGCGCGAGATGCTGCTCTCCGCCATTTTTCACTAAATGAATCGAGTGGTTTTCATAGCGGAGCTGCTTCAGGTTTAAGCAGATCCTCACGCGATAGGCGGCAGACGATCGCCAATAACCATAGAGTTTAAGACTTGTCTCCATACCAACCTCATTTATGCTGATAACGACTCACTTGTTGTTCAATCGCACCAAAAATAGATTGCCCTTGCGCATCAAACATTTCTAAGCGAATAGAATCGCCAAAACGCATAAATGACGTGCTGGCTTGACCATCACGAATTGTTTCAATCATACGAATTTCGGCAATGCACGAATAACCAACACCACCTTCTTCAATCGACGTGCCGTGATCGGTTCCTTGCTTATTCGACACCGTACCAGACCCGATGATGGCACCTGCAGACAGCGGACGCGTCTTTGCCGCATGCACAATCAGATCGGCAAAATCAAAGGTCATATCTACGCCGGCATTCGGTTTGCCAAACGGTTTATGGTTGTAGGTTGAGATCAGCGGCAGATGAAGTTTGTTTTCATACCAGGCTTCACCCAGTTCATCCACAGTAACGGCGACGGGAGAAAACGCAGAAGAGGGTTTGGATTGAAAGAAGCCAAAGCCTTTGGCGAGTTCAGCAGGGATCAGGCCACGCAACGAAACATCATTCACCAGCATCACGAGACGAATCGCGTCTTCTGCTTGCGCAAAACTGGCCCCCATTGGCACGTCACCGGTGATCACCGCCACTTCACCTTCAAAATCAATGCCCCACTCTTCACTGGCAAATTCAATGTTGTCACGTGGTGCGATAAAGGCGTCGGAGCCCCCTTGGTACATGAGCGGGTCTGTCCAAAAACTTTCTGGCATTTCAGCACCGCGGGCTTTGCGCACTAATTCCACGTGATTGACGTATGCAGAGCCATCGGCCCACTGATAAGCACGCGGTAACGGTGAATGGACCAAGGTCTCTTCGAACGGCAAGCTTCCCGTCACCTCGCCTTGATTGAGCGCTTGATAAAGCTCTTTCAGCTTTGGCTCGCACACAGACCAATGATCCAATGCAAGCTGCAATGTCGGCGCAATGTCAGCCGCGGAAACATAACGGCTCAAATCGCGACTAACGACGATCAACTCACCATCGCGATGCTCATTCTTTTTGGTTGCTAATTTCATCTCTCTTCCCTTCTCAAACCTTGCTGTTCTGTCGTCCGTGTTATTTTTGATTTTCACGCCAACTGTAGACGTATTCTTTGTTTTCTACACTGTCGAGCTCTTGTGCAAACGTTAATGCATGGCGCGTATCAATCATCACCGCGACTTCGTCGGTGAACTTTTTCTTATACTCTTGGCCGGCTTTGAATGCCTTAGGATGCGGCCCGTGGGTAAAGCCTGCCGGGTGAAACGTCACCATGCCAGCTTCAATGTTGTCGCGGCTGAAAAAATCCCCCGCATGGTAGAACAACACTTCATCATAATCGTCGTTGTTGTGATAAAACGGCACTTTCAACGCGCCAGGGTCACTTTCGATAGGACGCGGCACGAAGGTGCAAACAACAAAGCCGTTCCCAACAAAGGTGGTGTGTGCTGACGGTGGCAAGTGATAACGATGAGACATCAATGGGCGTATATCGCGCCAGTTCAGTTTCACTACTGAGAGATCACCATGCCAGCCAATGGCATCCAATGGATTAAACGGATAGGTAATCACGCTCACCTTGTCGTGGCGTTTTACTTCCACACGCGTCTCTTGCTCTGAGTATTGCGCTCTGAACTGATCGTTGATCGACGGCGTTTCAAGTACCGCAGGGTCAAATACCGCGTGATTGCCAACTAACCCTTTCTCTGGCAGTGAATACGCGGCATCGGTGTTTTCAATCATCAAAATAAACATCGCCTCTGACGGCTCCAAGCGCCAGTTGGTTGAACGCGGGATCATCACGTAATCCCCTTCTCCTACTGACAAATGGCCATAGTCACAGTAAAGGTCGGCCTTACCTTGATGGATAAAGAGCAGCTCGTCGCCATCGGCGTTTCGCGCCAGAAATTCCATTTTAGTTTGGGTTTTCCAGACTCGAACTTTACATTCGTGATTGTGAAGCAAATGCGGCACACTCCAAGGAGAGGCTTGATTGGCGCTGGTTACGCGAGTGAAATCAAACGCTCTCGGTCTTAAATCGCCTTGCCAATCGACCCAGCCTGTTGGGGCATGTTGATGATGAAAATGCGCAGCGGGGCCAAAGAACCCACTACGCCCCGCTTCACGTTCGTAAATCGCCTCTTCGGGAAAATCGGCATGTGCCTGCTTGGAGCAGACACCTTCCCGATGAGGAAAGGTGATCCATTTATGCATTATTGAGTACTCCACGGCGAATTTGATCTTCTTCTATCGATTCGAATAGCGCTTTGAAGTTACCTTCGCCAAAACCTTCATTGCCTTTACGCTGAATGATTTCAAAGAAGACAGGCCCGATAACCGTCTGGGTAAAGATCTGTAGCAAAATGCCATCTTTTAGCGGTGCACCATCGATCAGGATGCGTAAATCACGCAATCGAGACACATCTTCTTTGTGTCCTTCAACACGGCTATCTACTTTGTCGTAATAGGTATCCGGCGTGGGCATAAAGTCCATACCTCGGTCGCGCAGCGTTTGAACCGTTTGGTAGATGTCGTCCGTGGTGAGCGCGATGTGTTGAATGCCTTCACCATTGTACTCACGAATGAACTCTTCGATTTGTGACTTATCGTCCGAAGATTCATTGATTGGGATACGAATTTTGCCACATGGTGCGGTCATCGCTCGGCTCACCAGACCGGTGAGTTTCCCTTCAATATCGAAATAACGAATTTCACGGAAATTACCAATACGCTCATAGAATCCCGCCCAAGTATCCATGTTGCCGCGTTTTACGTTGTGGGTAAGGTGGTCAATTTCATACAGGCCAACATCCGACTTCGCTAGGCGCTGAGCGGCGTCATCATAAAACCGAAAATCGACATCGTAGATACTCTGCTTACCATAGCGATCGACAAAATAGAGCAAGCTGCCACCAATGCCATACACAGCCGGGATACTCAGCTCCATCGGCCCGATTTCTGTTTTGTATTCTTCTGCGCCATTGGTCAATGCGTGCTTAAGTGCTGACGCTGCATCCTGCACTCGAAATGCCATCCCACATACTGAAGGTCCATGAACTTTTGCAAACTCCTCAGCCTGACTGTGCGGCTGAGCATTAACGACAAAGTTGATATCGCCCTGGCGATATAGCCAAGCTTCTTTCGAGCGATGCTTGGCGACTTCCGCAAAGCCCAGCGAGGAAAACAAATGCTTAAGCTGCTCGATACCTGTGTTATCTGCGGCGGTGTATTCGACAAACTCAAATCCGTCTGTGCCCAGTGGGTTGATTGCATCCACCATGACTTTCTCCTTTTAGACTGCTTTTATTTTGGTTAACACTTTGTTAACTTGAACCAGAGTTAGAAGAATTGGAATAGCGCCTGTCTACTCAAGAAAAACTCAATCCATACGCCAAAATGTAAAGCATTTGTTACACCACGTGCCAATAACCATAATCTGACTCAAAAGCGTGCCATTCCTTCTTCGATTACCCCTTTGCGTTGTACGAGGCAATTTACACACCAATCGCAAATGTAAACATTATGTTAACCAATGACTGATGGTTATTTTTTCGCTGTTTAAAACGTCATTATTGTGTCAGTCAGTCCGTTTATTTGATTCAACGCAGTTTTATTGTCTGCCAACTATGCACAATGGAGCATTCTGTTCCTACACGGGCGCTGCCCACAGCAAAAGAGAGATCAGCCGAATGATTCCAGTAAACCAAGAACGTCTTATCGAGCATTTTTGTCAGCTAGTGCGTATCGACAGTGAGTCGATGAATGAAAAAGCGATTGCCGAAGCGCTGGCTGAACAGTTGGGCGACATGGGTTTTACCGTGCACAAACTGCCTGTGCCAGAACACATCTCCAATGGCTTTAACGTCTATGCACGCCTAGAGGGTGAGCTTGAAGGTTCCATCTTGTTAAGCTGTCACATGGATACCGTGGCGCCGGGCAATGGCATTGAGCCTGTGATTGAAGATGGCATTATCCGTTCAAAAGGAAACACCATTCTTGGTGGTGATGACAAATCGGGCATCGCCGCCATTATGGAAGCGGTCCGTTTGTTGAAAGAGCAGAATCAACAGCACAAAACCATTGAGCTGGCCTTTACTGTGCATGAAGAAGGCGGCCTGTTTGGTTCCGAATATTTTGATATGAGCTACGTCACTGCTCAGCAAGCGATTGTACTGGATACCGGTGGCCCAATTGGCTCTATTGTCACGGCGGCACCTGGCCAACAGAAAATCGTCGCCACGATTAAAGGCCGCCCTGCCCACGCAGGTTTGGCCCCAGAAGAAGGCATCAGTGCCATTATGGTTGCCGCCGATGCCATCAATCAAATGAAGTTGTTGCGTATTGACGCGGAAACGACCGCCAATATTGGTTCGGTTCACGGCGGTCAGGCGACAAACATTGTCATGCCTGAGTTGAAAATTGTTGCGGAAGCTCGCTCGCTTAATGCAGCAAAGCTCGATGCACAAGTCGAGCACATGATCACGACTTTTGAGCGTGTCGCCGAAAAACATGGTGCGGAAGTTGAGATTGAGTCCAGCCGTGCGTACAACGCGTTTGTGCTTAGCGATGATCATCCTCACGTGGTGGAAATTAAGCAAGCTTTTGCGGACATTGGTGTGGACGCGATGACCAAAGGCACTGGAGGTGGTAGTGATGCCAATAACTTCAATGCCAAGGGTTTAACGACGGTCAATCTTTCCACCGGCATGTCAAAAGTACACACCACGGAAGAGTTCATTGCCATTGCGGACATGGTCAAAATCACCGAATTTTTGACTCACTACTTAGCCAAGTAACCCCTTCGACGCACTGGCCTCGCCAGTGCGTTTTCTCTGTTGTTTGTTTCCTCTCCTATTTTTCTCTCGGACCCAAGTTCTGATCACCCATTGCGTTGAAAGTTCTTTAGATCTCGCAAAGCAATGAAACGAGAGCTTATCTTTCATAGATTTATCGATAATCATCACATTTAGTTGCTATTCAAATGATTACTATGCATTTGGTTTTAATTAATAACGTGATAATCAAATGAAAAAGACCCTGTTAACCAGTGCAATAGCGCTCTCCCTGACTTTTCCAGCCCTCGCCGCGAATGGCGATATCCATAACGTTACGATTCTCGGCACATCCGATCTTCACGGCCATTTTATGCCTTGGGACTACGCTGCGGACAAACTCAATATGAGCGGCAGCCTGAGCCAAATCGCCACCAAAGTAAAAGCGATTCGCCAAGAACAAAATAACGTCATCTTGGTCGACGCAGGTGACACCATTCAAGGCAACTTTGTCGAAACGTTTAAAGAAGAGCCGATCGATCCAATGATGCTCGGCTTCAATGAGATGAACTATGACGTTTGGGTATTAGGCAATCATGAGTTTGATTTTGGCTTGAACGTGCTTAATCGCTCTCTCACCCAATTCAAAGGCACCTCTCTGGCAGGTAACATTCAACGCCCTGATGGCAACCCTTTTTTGCCGGGTTACACCATCATCGAGCGTGGCGGGATCAAAATTGGCGTGATCGGAATGGACACACCCATGACGCAAGTCTTCGCTGAAGGAACCAATCGCCTTGAAGGGATGACCTTCACTAACCCGACGCTGGAAGTGAAAAAAATCGTCAAGCAGATTGAGGGCAAAGTCGATGCGATTGTGCTAGTTGCCCACATGGGCCTCGACAATGAAAATGACATCGCAGACACCGGTGTCACCGACATTGCCAACGGTAACCCAGAGCTCGATGCCATTGTGGCCGGCCACATGCATACGCGCATTGATAAAGCCGTGGTCAATGGCGTCATCATCACCGAGCCCGACAAATATGGCCGCGCGCTGTCACGCATTGACTTGCAGTTTGAAGAGCAAAATGGCCAGTTCACCTTGATCAACAAAGACAGCTACACCTACAAGATCAAAGGCGTCGATTCGGATGACAAGATGGAATCGCTCTACGAACCGTATCACAAGCGTCTGCGTGAAATGGCCAACCGCGAAGTGGCACAGCTAACTGGCGTGAATTTAGTACCAGAAAACGACATTCGTGGTATCCCGCAAGTGCATATTCAAGACACAGGGATCAGTGCACTTTTCCAAGAAGCGAGTTTTTTCTACGCACCTCAAGCCAACGTCATTGCACTGCAAATTGACAATGACAACGCCAAGTTGGACGTAGGCCCAATCAAAGCTAAAGACATCGCATACAACTACCAATATGCGGGTGGCGAGATCACGGTTTATCAAATGACGGGCAAAGAGTTGAAGCAGTACATGGAATGGTCTGCTGGTTACTTCAATTCTGTGCAAGCGGGGGATGTGACATACAGCTTTAATCCTGAAAGACGCGCCTCAAAGTACTCAACCAACGACTTCTTCGCGGGCGTCACCTACACCATCGACTTAACTCAGCAAGCAGGCCAACGCATTACTGATCTCAAGTTTGCCGATGGCAAACCCGTGTTAGACGACAGCGAGATTCGCCTCGGTATGAACAGCTACCGTATGGGCCATTTGACCAAAAAAGGCGGCGTATTAGAGGGCAAAACCTTCCCTGTTCTGTTTGATACCGAAGCAAAATATGGAGAGGAACAAGGCACCATCCGAAATCTCACCATCCGCTACCTCACCGAGCAGAAGCAAGGACAATACGTTGGCCAACCGATGCAACGCTGGAAACTCTCTGGTTTGCAGGGGTTTGAGAAAGAAAGGGCGATCGTCAAACAGTTGATCAACGAAGGCAAAATCGATGTACCTTCCAGTGAAGATGGCCGCTACACCAATATTGCTTCAATGAATGTCAAAGCACTGGTGTTCACCAATCCACAGGCTAAAAACGAAGCCATTACTTCTCGCCTTGCTAAAATTGAGGAAGCGAATCCTGCGGAGAAACAACATCTTAAGCGCGAGTTGATCCTCATCGAAGCACTGAACCCATAAACCACGTCTGTGCACCTCTTGGTAGGTGCACATTTTTTCTCTCGCAAAATTGTCACAATAAAATTCCCTTCCGCGCGCTTTTGCCTGTCGACATCACAAAAAAAATAGGATAGTTTTAGATGTATAGACGTCTAAAAGAGATTAGCTTAGGGAGAAAGCTGTGCCTATTCGTATTCCAGATCAATTACCAGCCGCCGATGTTTTGCGTACTGAAAACATCTTCGTCATGAACGAAACTCGTGCAGCAAGCCAAGAGATTCGTCCACTAAGGGTGCTGATTCTCAATTTGATGCCGAAAAAAATTGAGACCGAGACTCAGTTTTTACGCCTGCTTTCCAACAGTCCACTTCAGGTTAACGTTGAGTTGCTACGCATTGACGATCGCCCGAGCAAAAACACCCCTACTGAACATCTCGACAATTTTTATCGTCAGTTTGAGATGGTGAAAAACCGTAACTTCGACGGCCTGATCATCACTGGCGCGCCGCTTGGTTTGGTGCAGTTTGAAGATGTCATTTACTGGGATCACCTCAAAACCATTATGGAATGGGCCAAATCCCATGTGACTTCCACCCTCTATGTTTGTTGGGCAGCACAAGCTGGGCTCAAACTGCTCTACGATTTGCCGAAGAAAACGCGTAAAGAGAAGCTCTCTGGCGTATATCACCACCGTATTCACAAACCTTACCATCCGGTTTTACGTGGTTTTGATGATTCTTTCTTGGCGCCCCATTCTCGCTACGCCGATTTTTCACCAGAGTATCTCGCAGAACACACCGATTTGGATATTCTCGCCACGTCTGACGATGCAGGCGTGTACCTAGCCACCACCAAAGACAAGCGCAACGTCTTTGTTACTGGCCATCCAGAATATGACCCGCACACGCTGCACAATGAATACATTCGCGATTTGGGTGAAGGCATGGAACCGGCGATTCCGGTTAACTACTACCCCAACGACAACCCAGATAATCCGCCAATTGCAAGCTGGCGTAGCCACGGCCATCTGCTTTTCTCGAACTGGTTGAACTACTGCGTCTACCAACAAACGCCTTACGATCTCGATCATTTCAGCGAAGAAGCGTTTACCAAGGACGAATAGCGCCACACGAAATCAAACCGTTCTTTTACAACAGGCCGCCTTTCACGTGGCCTGTTGTCGTTTATACCCGTTAATCGTTTATGCAAAGTGACTCGCATTGTCGATGTCGATTGGTAGGCAATAGACCCCAAGGATTTATCATCTCTTCAGGCCACATTAAAAAGAACGAAAACGATGAAAAAACAAACTCTTCTTTTGCCGCAATTGGTAGCACTTACCCTTTTGACTGGGTGTGTCACCGTCACTGAAGGCCAAGCACAAAAAGATCCGGACCCAATTGGCATGGCAGAATCTCGCATTGCCCTGGGGCTTGGCTATCTCGAAAATGGCGCGATGATCAAAGCCCATGACAACTTACAACAAGCCCTGACTCACGCTCCTGATTATTACCGAGCGCAGCTTTCCATGGCCCACTACTACGAACGTGTCGGCGAAAACGGCAAGGCCGAGGATATTTATCAAAAATCGGCTCGTCAGCACCCAAAAAACGGCAACGTATTGAACAACTACGGCACGTTCTTATGCAAAAAGGGCGAGTATGATAAAGCGGATCGTATGTTTAATCGTGCCATCGAGCAACCTTACTACTACTTGATTCCTGCCAGTTATGAAAACGCCGCGTTTTGCGCTCTGAAGGCGGGCGACAATGTAAAAGCGCAAACCTATTTTACTCGTGCGATTGACTACGACCCACACCGTCCCAAATCGGTGCTCAACCTCGCTAAGTTGGAAATCGATACCGGTAACTATACCCAAGCGCGCCTGCGTTTGATGCGCTTCCACCAAAGCTATGGGCTGCAAATTCCCTCGCTTAAACTGATGATCGATTTAGAAGACAAAGCAGGCAATGTGGCGCTGGTGAAGAAGTATCAGAGTGAATTGGACAAATTGACTGCCCGCCAAGGCTAGCGATTGCTAGCGGGTGAATTCAAAAGACGCGACTCACAAAAAACCTCTGCCCAAAAAGCAGAGGTTTTTTATGGTTTTACCGCCTACATAACTCAACGTCTTGAGGTTGAGTTGCGGATTTTGTAGCGATCTTTTCGGTGCGTATTGCGTAACTTACGCACCTTGGTTTTTCTCTTAATCGTCAGATATTCACGGTAAATAATCCGAATAAACGCAATTAAGCCAATGATGAGCAGAATGGTAAAAACGCTCAGGAAGCTTTCACACAGCCAATCTGGCTGACAGGGTAGATAAATTTCAAAATCCATCGCATGCCCTCCTATTACGCAACCTATTCGTTTTTAACTCGGGATGATTGTCTCCATCACCCTCGCAGTTTGATCCACTCTCCTCTTTGTTGTTTGTCCATAAATGACCAAGCAACAAAGCGACTGACCTTTTGTCCTTGGCTCATTTCGACGACACGAATACTGCGTACACCTAATTTTTCCAACTGTTTACGTAGAGGTCTTACGTTGTCTTTCTTCGAAACGAGCGTACTGAACCACAAAACCTGATGGGCAAAACGCTCACTTTCGTTTGCCATGCGCTTCAAGAAGGAGGATTCTCCACCTTGACACCACAACTCAGAATTTTGACCTCCGAAGTTAAGTATAGGTTTGTTTTTCGAGATTTTTTGTGAACCAGCTTTTGCTGTTACACCTTTTTTCAAACGGTTGGCGGAGAGGTTGTCTAATTTTCGTTGCGTGCCAAACGCCGCTTCCTGTGCCGAAGCGTGAAATGGCGGGTTGCATGTCGTCACATGAAAGTAGTCTGTGGGGCTAATAATGCCTTGGAAAATATGCTGTGACTGGTCTTGCAATTTGAGCTCAAGCTGCCCCTGCAGCACTGGGTTAGAGTCAGCGATGCGCTGCGCTGACTCAATCGATTTAGGGTCAACGTCACTACCCGTGTAGCGCCAACGATAGTCACAAATCGCAATAATGGGATAGATGGCGTTTGCACCGACACCGATGTCCAACGCCTGAACTTTCCCATGAGGAAATTTACCTTTCACCTCTCCTTCCAAGAGCTCCGCTAGACGATGGATATAATCCGCACGCCCGGGGATTGGCGGACACAAATAGCCTGCTGGTATGTCCCAATTTGCCACTTGGTAGTGAGCACTGAGCAGCGCTTTATTGAGCATTTTTACTGCCGTTGAATCTGAAAAAGAAATACTCGCCTCACCTTTAGGATTTTTGATCACAAAAGGAGCAAGCGATGGCAGCGCCTGCGTTAACTTAGCAAAATCGTAACGCCCTTGATGTTTGTTGCGCGAATGCAGCCCAGCACGCGTCACTTTGACAAAATCACAACTCAATTCAGACGCACTGAGATCACGACTCTTTTTCGTGCGCGGTTTTGGGGCTCGTTTCGCAGGCTCTAATGGCTTGGCGGATTTTCGTTTGTTCGTCATTATTTTTTTGCTTCCTGAGCTTTTAAATCGAGGTAAATCATAAACAGACGAGCATCCAGCTCTAGTTGGTGATAGTCCGGCTCCATGTAGCAGCAAAGAGAGTAAAAGGCTTTATCATGCTCTTTCTCTTTAATGTGCGCCAACTCGTGCACAACCAACATGCGCAGCAAAGGCTCCGGCGCGTCTTTAAACACATTGGCAATGCGAATCTCATTTTTCGATTTGAGTTTACCGCCGTGGTTGCGAGAGACGACACTGTGCAAGCCGAGCGCGTTGTTAATCAGATGAATTTTCCCGTCGTACACCACTTTACTGATGGGGCCCGTTTTCTTCATAAACTGGTTCTTGATCTGCATCGCGTAGTCAAACAATGCTTTTTCACTGCGAATGTCGTGACGCACAGGATAGCGTTTATCAAACCAAGGAATTAAACGTTGTGACTCAATCAATTGGGCCACTTGCTGCACGATATGCTGTGGGTATCCCTGAATGTAGCGAAGTGACGGATGCATCATGGAATCGGACCTGATCATTTTTCAAAGCGCGCTAGTTTACCTGACTCCGCCCCTTGAATCATCGCTTTTTCTTTTCGTCCGCAGCGAAATTGGCTACACTTGCGCCCCTTTTCATTACATGGCAAGACAAGATGAAACGTGTCGTCCTCTATATCAAAGACAAATGTCCACACTGCAAAGATGCGCAGCGCTATCTGGATAGCAAAGGCATTCAATACCGCTTGTGTAATGCCAAGATGCATCGCGGCCGTAAAGAGCTTGACGCGATTGGTGCGCGCTCTGTGCCTGTACTTAAAATCGGTGACCGCTTGATGATTGGTTGGAACCCAAAGAACTTTGAACGCATGTACGGCGATAAGTGATCACGGCTAAACATACTGCTTTATAAATTCGATAAAGGTGCGATCCGCCACCGACAGATAGCCGCCACGTCGCCAAGCCAATGCTAAGTTCAGGGTGACGGGCGGAGAAAATGGCACGCCGACCACGCCACTCTCATTCTCGGTCACCAATTGAAGCAATGCAGTAATGGCAAACTCTCGTTTTACGATCTTCAAAATCAATGGCAATAGATTGGTTTCAAAAGAATACTGCATTTCAATGCCATGCTGCTGGCTAAAGTGATCAAGAAAATCACGGTGGAAATAACCCGATTTGAACATCACCAGTTCATGTTGAAAAAACTCTTCAAAAGTGAGTGATGCTCGTTGCGATAACGAATGCTCACTGCCAACTACCGCCATCATCTGGCTAGAGAACAGGTGGTCTATTTCTAAATCGTCCGGTACGTCGTTTTCCGTGATCACGCCAATGTCCAAATCCCCATCAAGCAGCATCTTACGAATCGACTGCGTCCCCGCTTCAATCAGTGTCAGTTTGAGGTTGGGATAGTGACTTTTAAACGCCATTAAAATTTCTGGAAAGAAGTAGCTGCCCATCATGCTTGGCGCACCAAGGCGCACCTCACCTTTCTCAAGCCCTTTCAGTTCATTCATCGCCAACTCGGCATCATGCAGTTGCTGCACAACACGTTTGGCATGCTCATACAAGGTTTGCCCTTCCGTTGTCAGTGTGATCTGTTTGTCATCACGCTTAAATAGCGTCACGCCGAGGCTTTGTTCGAGCTTTTTGATTGAGACACTCAAGGCAGGCTGCGCGATATGCAAAGACTGCGCAGCACGAGTGAAATTTTTCTCTTCGGCCACCGCCAAAAATTGTTTGAGTTGTTTCGATTCCATCTAGATCAAAAATATATCGTCATAATATTTTTAATATATTTTGTTTATCACTACGTGACTGATACTGTGCTCACAAATCAGTAGGAGAATTAAGATGTACGAACTCGGCAGCTCTCAGTATCGCCATATCACCATTGCCTTGGCACTCGGTTCGTTTTTAGTTTTCTGTAATCTTTACCTCTTTCAACCCATGCTGCCTAAATTGGCGTTGGAATACGCGGTATCGGAAACACAGGTAAACTGGGTATTTGCCGCCACCACACTGGGTTTATCCCTTAGCCTTGTTCCCATGGCGGTGTTGTCTGAAAAAATTGGCCGACGCACGGTCATGTTGGCGGGTTTGTTCGCCATTCCACTGTGCAGTGCCGCTCTGCTGCTTAACGACTCTTTCTTGTTTATCGTCATTTGCCGAGCGCTCCTTGGGGTGGCGTTGGCGGCCTTTGCGGCAGTTGCCGTGGCGTACATGGCGGAAGAATTGCACCCCAAAGCGTTTAGCCACGCCATCGGCGGTTACATTGCGGCCAATTCACTCGGCGGTATTAGCGGACGAATCAGTGGCGGTTTGATGTCCGACTGGTTTGGTACCACGGTCGCAATTGAGGTGATGCTGGTCTTCACGCTACTGGGCGTGATTGCGGTGAGTTTTTTGCTGCCCAAGCAGAAACATTTCTCCCCCAGCACTCACAGCTTATGGCAACACAATCAGACCATCGTCCAGCACCTGCGTCACACACGAGTTTGGTTGGCAATGGTGATCGGCGGACTCAATTTTGCCCTTTTCGTTAACCTCTATTCGGTGATGGGATTTCGCCTCGTGGCAGAGCCGCATGGCCTACCCGTTGGCCTCGCGTCATTGATTTTTTTGTGTTACCTCGGCGGTACCATCAGCTCCAAATACACCGGCAAATGGAATCAACATTTTCATCCGGTCAGTGGCATGTTACTAGGCGCGGCGATCAGTTTGTTTGGCATGCTAATCACTTCGATTGAACATTTAGCCGCCATGTTTATCGGTTTAGTGCTGATTTCCTTCGGCGCTTTTTTCACGCACACTCTGGCGTATGGATGGGTCGGGCAAAAAGCCACTCATGCAAAAGCAACGGCAACCGCGATGTATCTGGTGCACTACTATGTAGGCGGTAGCCTTGGCGGATTCTTCTTGCTCTATTGCTGGCAACATTGGCAATGGAATGGTGTGATCATCGCAGCGCTGAGTATGTACGTATTACTGTTTGCCGTGATACTGCAACTGAAAAAGCCCAAATACGCGTGCATGGAAGAGGCCTTGGTCAAGCATCCTTGAGTCGTCAAAGGGGATAGGATTGAACCCCACGAGTGGTTATACTGCCCCCTCAACACGCAATAGAATACGATCATGACTCAAAGCTCAACACAACAAACCATTCATCAAGAAGTGAACCAATGGCTCAACGATGTGGTGATTGGTTTAAATCTCTGCCCATTTGCCGCCAAACCGCAACGCAATCAGCAAATCAAAATCCACGTCAGTGATGCCGATAACGAAGAGTTGTTGCTGCAAGATATTCTCAGCTTGCTGATGGAGCTCGATCAAACGGAGCCCAGTGAGTTAGAAACCACGCTGGTTGTTATCCCTAACATGCTCAGTGATTTTTGGGATTACAATCTTTTCATCGATTGGGTGGAAGCCTTGATCAAACAACAAGATTGGGAAGGCGTTTTCCAAGTGGCCACCTTCCATCCGGACTACTGTTTTGGTGGTGCCGAGCCAGAAGACGACGAAAACCTCACCAATCGATCGCCTTATCCGATTTTTCATCTCATTCGAGAAGAAAGCATGGAGAAGGTGCTGCGCCATTACCCTGACCCAGAATCGATCCCTGACACCAACATTGCTCGTGTTTCAGCGCTCAATGAAGAAGAACGTAAAAAGCTATTCCCTTATCTTTTTCGCTAAACAGCATAGGGCAAAGAACATCAACCAAATCTGAGACAGCGACCATGCACACTGAGCCGCAAGTACCGCTGCTTCAAATGGCAAGGGGATAGAGCTTACCTCTAGGCTCTGGTATCATTCGCCCTTACGTAAAACTATTGGAAAAACACATGCAATTGTCTCAACTTACCCAAGACATTTTTGATCACCTGTACCGTGACATCACTGAGTTCCGTAGCACGTTTGATTTGCCTGTGGCTGCACCTGAAAGCCTAGATGAAAAAGCGGACACGCTGCACACCTCTTTGATCATTGAAGAGATGACGGAGTTGGCAGAAGCGGATAGCAAAACAGAACAAGCAGATGCGATTGTTGATTCGGTCTACGTGCTTATGGGTCGCTTAGTCCACCTTGGCGCGGCAAACGTTGAAGACAATCTTGCTATCAGCTACTTGATTGATCTGCTGCTAAACGTCGCCAAAAATCGTGGTATCGACTTTATTCCATGCTGGGACGAAGTGCACTCAAGCAACATGAGCAAAGTGTGCCGCAATGAACAAGAATATGCCGACACTGAGAAGTTCTATGCAGAGCAAGGTGTTAAGTTGATGGCGGTGCAAAAAGGTGATTACCTGATTGCAAAATGTGCCGAAGATTTCGAAGGCGAAGGCAAAACGATTCGTGCTGGTAAGGTATTGAAATCGGTATACTACCGCCCTGCAGACTTGGCTCCACTGACTCAGTAAGCCATCTGTTCTTAGTTGGCCATCCGTTTTTAGCAAACCAACTGTTTGATGAAGCTAGCCCGCTAAGTGCGGGCTTTTTATCGGCTTTCAATAAAAGCTAAGTGAAAATCAAATACGGCTGCCCGTCAACAGCCACTTTTTTCACTGGCGTTTCAAATACCTGCTGTAGATTTTCCACACTCATCACTTCTTCTGCAGAGCCATATGCTGCGAGCACACCTTGGTTGAGCAGCAACACTTTGTCGGCGTGCTGATAGACTCGGTTGAGATCATGATTGGCCACCAAGACTACCAAGCCTTGCGCGGCCATTTCATCGATAAGTTGATACAACCACTTCGCTTGGGCAACATCCAGCGGCGCGGCAGGCTCATCCAAGATCAGCAATTGCGAGTAAGGATTTAGCGAGCGCCACACTTGCAAGCACACCGCAGCTAGACGCACGCGTTGCCATTCACCACCCGAGAGGGCCTGCACGCTGCGATGCAACTTGTCTTGCAGTTGCACCAACTCCACCACTCTACGCACAGCCGCTTGAACCTCTGGCTCAACCACATGCCTTCCAGCCGGTAACGAGAGCGCCAACATCTGAAACACATCGACGTTAAACGCCGGTCTCGATTGCTGGCACAGGTAAGCCCGATAAATCGCTTGTTCCGCTAAAGGCAGCGTGAGTAAAGAGGTCTCGTTGATCAACACTTCCCCTTTGGCGCCTTCGCGCGAGCTCAGTGTGCCCGCAATGGCTGACAATAAGGTACTTTTTCCAGAACCGTTTGGGCCCGCCACATACACTTTTTCACCTGCAGCGCATTGAAAAGACAGGGGTAAAAGCCGATTGCCGACACTAATATGATTAATGTGCATCGTGGCTCCTTATCAGCATCCAGATAAAGATGGGCGCGCCAATAGTGGTGGTCATCACCCCCAGCGGCAGCTCTGCCGAATCCAATAAAGTTCTTGCCCAAATGTCAGAAAAGACCAATAACGTCGCCCCGGCAAACGCCGACAGCGGCAACAAGAATCGGTTTTCGGAACCAAACGCCATGCGCAGCAAATGAGGCACAACCAAACCAACAAAACTGATTATGCCGCCAAGGGCCACCGCACAGCCAATCAAGATGGAGATCGCCAAAATCAGCCGCCAACGTACCTTGTGCACATCAACGCCCAGTTGCGCAGCGTGCGTTTCACCGAGCATCAGTTTGTCCAAAGTTTGCCCCTGCAGACAGAGCCAAACCAAGACCGGAAGCAACACGAGTGTCACCAGATGATGATGCCAACTTGCCCCGCCAATGCTCCCCATTAACCAATACATCAGTTGACGTAAGCTGAGATCGTCACTGAAATAAAAGGCCCAAGTGACAAACGCGCCCGATAAAATACCGAGCGCCACCCCCACGAGGAGCATTCTCGAGGTCGACAAGTGCATCGCTCTTGCCATCCCCACCAAAATCAACGTAAAAACCAAGGCACCAATGATCGCTGCCAGCATAAACACCGTTGGTGTCGGCATCACAGGCAATAAAAAGAGCGCAATCACCATGGCCAAACTTGCCCCGCCGGAGATACCTAACACACCAGGTTCAGCAAGCACATTGCCAAGTAAGACTTGTAACGTCGCCCCCGAGACCGCTAATGCCGCGCCGATCACCATTGCCGCCACCAGTCGCGGCAGGCGCAGATCAACCAACAACTTGTGTTCAAAGCTGCTCAAGGAAGAAAACGGAGAAAGAAAGACTTCACCTACCATCAAATAGAGAGCAGAGAGAACCAAAAGCACAGCCAACATCACCAATAAGGTGGCTCGCCATCGCTTCTCTTTGTGGGCTATCAGTTGGTGCAGTTCCATGGGCAATGATTCAATTCGCTCGCTAAACAAAAGGCTTAACTCTAACGTTAAGCCTTTCAGAAATAAACCATTAAACTCGCTCTCTTGGTGCTCTTAAGCAGCCAAAGAGCAAAAGAGCTTAATCGTAAACCAGTTGATCGTCTTCAAAACGGGCTTTGACCTTACAAACCATTAGTGCGGCGCGTTGACCAATCGCCACGTTCCGGTTAGGGAACACAATCGCTTCATTGTCATTCTTCGCCATCAGCGGCTTATCACCATCGTGGCCAAACACTTCACCGTGCATAAACGAGGTAAAGTTTTCCACGCTGTCATCAAAGCGGAAATCAAAATCCTCATGTAAGCGCACGATAGTACGGCTCACTCGGTAGGTAATCGCAAGCTTAGGCAAATGCTCTGGGGTCACTTCCGCGATCAAATCACGCATGGTTAAATCCAGTGCGGTAAATCTGCTTAAATCATTTTCACCAATGCGAGCGACTCGGCCTAACTCCATCGTCAGTGCTTGAGCAGAATAGTATTCTGCACTGAACCAGCTAAACGTGCTGGATGGTGAGTTAGAGAGCAGCAACGCTTCGACATGGCTGTGGTTGACAAAATCGACCAACGCTTTTGAACGTGTCGGATGGCGTGTTTTCGGACTGATCGCGAATGAATAGTGCTTCGACGCTCGTATCGCGCAATGCAAATCTAAGTGCCAACGGCTCTCTACAGGCGTGTTATCGAAAAACGCTTTCACCAATAACTTCAGTTGATCGGCAATCACCAACTCTTTGCTTGGCTGATGCTCTTTTTCATCAAACAGACGGTTGAGGTTTTCTTCAATAAAACGCGTGTGCGCATTGGTCGCTTCTGGATGAGCGATGATAAATAAACAACGCGCTTGCACATCTTGAAAGCCCGTTTCGATATCGTGAACAATCTTGTCAATCAGTTCCATCGGTGCGGTTTCATCACCGTGGATCCCTGACGATAAAATGATATTTTTTGTTTCCGCGCTGTTGTTTGCCGGAATGACTTCTAACACACCACGCTGATGCAGCTGCAATCTTACCCCATTGCTTAACGTCGTCGCTTTCGCCTCGACAGATTGCTGCATATTTAGGGTGTCTGACAAAAACGATTGGCGAAAGAGAGAATTCGTCATGCGTTACTCCTTAATTGCACGGCGGTATGTTAATAAAATGTACACAACATTTATGTTGCTAGGATCTCACTTATCAAGAGAAATCGAAGTTTTCACCGCAAAAAGCCAAGAATTGCGTTCATTCTGGACGATTTGCTGACTGAGATCACCGTCGCCGAACACTTCTTAAACAATAACAGTATGTTAGGGAGTGAACTCTACCACATCCCTAACCATTTCCGTTATAACAAGATCACGGAATTTTATTTTCCGATCTGCACCAATAGTTGTTCAAATTCATCCACTTTTTCACGGATACGTTCGATGCTCTGTTGCCAGAAATCCGCTTGCGTCAGATCCATTTGCAGATGCTGCGCGACCACCTCTTCCGCCATCATTGCTCCTGTATCTCGCAGCAAAGCGACGTAATCACGATAGAAAGACTCTCCCTTTGCCGCGCGCTGAGCGTAGATGCCTTTCGAGAAAAGGTAACCAAACAAATAGGGGTAGTTGTAGAAACTGATTTCTGAAATCGAGAAATGAAGTTTGCTGGCCCAGAAATAGGGATCGGATTCTGACATTGAATCGCCATACCACGCTTGCCAAGTTTCACTCATCAACTGGCAAATATCATCCGCCGACAATTCACCGCTGGCACGACGCTCATAGAACGCTTTTTCAAATTCGTAACGCACAGGAATGTTGATGGTAAGCGCGTAAGCAGAAGAGAGCTCTTCCCACAACATTTCCAGTTTCTCTTCAGCGGTGGCCGCTTGTGCAATCAGGTAATCCTGAACAATGTTTTCCGCAAAAATAGACGCCGTTTCTGCCAGCGTCATTGGGTAACGCGTTTGACAAAGGGGCATGTCTTTCATCACCCAGTTGTGGAACGCGTGCCCGAGTTCATGGGCCAAAGTCAGCAGATCCGAACGGCTGCCCGACCAAGTCATAAACACCAGCGGTGTGCGGGTGGCCGCTAATTTAGTGCAATACGCACCGAGACGTTTATTTTCCGAAGGCGCAGCATCAATCCAGCCATTTTCCACCATGAGATCAACAAAGCTTGCCATCTCTGGGTTGACTTGTGCAAACGCATTGCGGATCACCTCAATCGCTTCATCAAAGCCATACACTTTGGCTTCGCCGTCAAACGCTGGCATTGCGGCCAAGTGATTCCAAGGCTTCATTGCCTCTAAGCCATGCACGCGCGCCATTAGCTTCCCCGCCTTCTGGCCAACCGAGCGACTTTCCTTTGCCACAGAGATCATGGTTTCTAAGGTCTGAGCCTCAATACGGCTCTCATAAAGGCTTGGCTCTAAGAAGTGGATATTGCGTTGGTGCGAGCGCTTTTGGTATTCGGTTAAACGCCAGCCAGAAAGCGCATTCAAAATTGCCGCAAAGGTTTCACGATGTGTTGCCATTGCGTTTTGAATCCCACGCCACGCGGGTTCTTGACGAGAGAATTCGGCCCCATAAAGCAAGCTGGCGGCTTGAGAAAATCCAAGCGTTTCTTGTGTGCCATCTTCAGCATCTAGGGTGATTTTTAAGGTGCCAGTCAGGTTGTCGTAGAGACGGCCCCAACCATCGCGCCCGTCCACCTGCATCGCAGAAAGTAGTTGTTCCTCAGACACACTCAAGCTTTGATCCGCCAGCTTACGCAGTTGCGCAATGGAGAATACCTGACCAGCCACATCGGGATTGTTGCTCTCTAAAACGTCGGCGATGAAATCGTCATCTGCGTGCATTAGCGCCAGTTGGTATGGGCTAAATGCCTGTTCCATTTCAGAACTCAGCTTGGCCATGCGCCCAACCAAAGCTTTGGCTTGAGGATGAGTTACATCCACCGAGGTATAACAGTTGGCAAAGGTGTAAACCGTCGAAAGTAAACGCCCTGCGGCTTCTCGGGTGACGATGGCATTTTGCATCACGCTCACCACTTCACGCTGTGACGCTTGTGTATTGAGCAGTTTGATGCACTGCTCGATCAGTTCGATATCTTGTTCGATACGAACATCGGTTAAATCTGCATAGGCAATAGAAAGATCCCAGCTTGGCGCGGTCATTCTGTGTTCCTTATGAATCTGTGACTAATCGACTGGATGATTCGTCTGTTCTTCCCTGATAGAGAGAGGCATCCCGATCATTTTGACTGTCGGAAACTGCGTTTGGTCACTATCGGTAAAAATCGTTATGTGTGTCAGACTTGCGTTCTCAATGGCCAAGTTTTGATACCAGTGAGGGCTTTGCCAGTCTACACCCAAAAGGTGAGCTAAGATAAGTCGAATTACACCACCATGAGTGATGATTAACACTTTGCGATGCTCTGTGCTGATGATTTGCGACCAGCACTGCACTACCCTTTGCTGAAATTCAGCCAACGTCTCGCCCTCTGGCAACGAGGCATTGGCAGGGTCTTGCCAAAAGGCGTTGAGGAGAGGCCACGGATAGTCTTGAGTATCAAAAGGCACTCCGTCTAACAAACCAAAGTCCATCTCTTGTAGGTCTGCTTGCAATTGAATTGGCCAATGGTGTTGTTGACCCAGCAACTCCGCCAACTCATGGCATCGAGAGAGAGGCGAGCTTACGATGAGTTCAACATCGTCATGCTGAGCGAACAACGCTTCGGCAATCGCTTGCTGACGATCCGCCGGTACCTTGGCATCGGTTCGGCCAAATAAACCCGCTTCCGCTGCTGTTTTGCCATGACGCAGTAAGATCACTTCCATCGTATTTCCCTATTGATGACCACTCGATTTCAGTATGAGGGGTAACCCCGCCGCGATTAGGGTGACGTTGTCACACACCTGAGCAAGTGATTGATTCATACGACCTGCATTATCCACAAATAGGCGGCTGATTTGCCCTAAAGGCACCACGCCTAACCCCACTTCATTGGAGACCAGAATGATCTGTGCTGGGCTTTCTTTCACAACGGATGCCAACTGGGCAACCTTTTGCTCCAGTTTTTCGTTGCTCGCTTGCTCACCAAACTCAAACAGCCAGTTATTGAGCCACACCGTTAAGCAGTCCACCAGCACCACATCATCAGCACCAAACTGCGAGAGTCGCTCCGCTAAGTGCAGCGGCGTCTCATGTTCACACCAACCTTGTCCACGTTGCTGTTGGTGATGGTGAATGCGCTCTGCCATTTCTTGATCAAAAGGCACCGCCGTGGCGACGTAGTGACATTTTGCATCATGTTGTTGAGACCATTGCCGCGCAAGCTGTTCAGCAAAACGAGATTTACCCGAGCGAGCCCCACCCAACACCAGCGTTTTGTTGGTTGAATAACTCATCGTCACTGCACCACCGCAATCAGAACCAAATAGATGCCGAGTTCCATCAATTGTTGAGCCCCGCCCAAGCAATCTCCGGTAAACCCGCCCAAACGCGCCAGCAGCCAACGTTTGAATGCCCAGCGGAAGAGGATCGCAAATAAAATCAATAGCAAACCAACACCCAGCCCTAAGCTGATTGCCGCTAATACCCCCGTGAGGATCAGTATCGCCAGCTCCGTGGAGGATTGTGCATTCGCCAATGGCTTGCTTTTACTGGTATCGCTGTCAGAGACATAAGGCATGTCGTAAATCAGTGTGGCGGCAACGGCTCGGCTCAAGGTGTAGGCGACAACAATCATCAAGCCAAAGTCGGGTTGACGTGCCAACGTGGTGAGAAAAACGAACTTACCCATCAGCGCCATGGTCAATGTGGCGCTGCCATAGGTTCCGATACGACTGTCCTTCATGATGGTGAGGCGTTTGTCGAGCGTCATCCCTCCACCAATGCCATCCGCCATGTCAGTGAGTCCATCTTCATGGAAGGCGCCTGTCAGCAGTAAGCTAAACGCCATCATCAGGACAATCGCCACCTGATAAGGGAAAAACAGCGATGCAAACGCATAAACCAGTACGCACAGCAAGCCAAGCAATGTACCGACTAAAGCAAAGTAACGCCCAGCCTGATTCATTCTTTCATCACTATACGGTGTTGATTTCGGCACAGGCAAACGGCTAAAAAAGCTCACCGCCAAACAAAACAATTGGTACTGATACTGCCAGGTTTTCATATCAAACCGTTACTCCTGCGCTTTCAAAGCTTGCCATATTGTTATAAAACTGCGCCGCTGCTTTTAATAGTGGGTACGCCAGCGCGGCTCCTGTTCCTTCACCAAGACGCAGCCCCAAATCCAACAAAGGCTTCGCTTCAAGGAGTGACAACACAATTTGGTGCCCTTGCTCTTCGGAGCGATGAGCGAACAACAAGTAGTCTCTCACCTCCGGTTTCAGCAACGTCGCGATATAGGCCGCGACCGAAACAATAAAACCGTCCACTAGCACTGGAGTTTTATGCTCAGCCGCAGCGATAAACGCGCCAGCCATGGTCACGATCTCAAACCCGCCGACTTCAGCGAGGATCGCATTAACCGATAGACCTTCACAGCGCCCTACGCCTTGCGCCACGACTTTAATTTTGTGCGACAGTTGCTCTTCATTAATGCCCGTACCTCTACCGACACAGTGATCCACTTCGTGGCCAGATAATGCACTGAGCAGCGCCGAGGCAGAGCTGGTGTTGGCAATGCCCATCTCGCCAAACATCAATAAATCCGCACCTAGAGCAATTTTCTCTGCCGCTATTTGTTGACCATTGCGCAAAGCTTGTTCGACTTGCTCAATCGTCATGGCCGACTCAATGGCAAAGTTCGCGGTACGTGAGCCCAAACGACGTAAGATGAAATTCGGAGCGTCACTGTCGACAGGCAACAAAATGCCACAATCAACCACCGTCAGGTCGATGTTATGAAGCGCGCAAAAGCAGTTTATCGCCGCACCACCTGCGAGAAAATTCAATACCATTTGTTGTGTCACCGCACTCGGTGCGATGCTTACCCCTTCATCTGCGACACCGTGGTCACCGGCAAAAAGCAGCATCTGCGGCTGCTTGAGCTCAACATGCGTCGCCGCTTGCTCTTTACCTTGGCTTTGGATGAGTGCCAATTGTAAGGCGACTTGCTCGAGTTGCCCCAGTGCGCCTAGCGGTTTGGTTTTGTTGTCGATGATGTGCTGGATCTCAGCGGCAAATTGTTGCTCTAACATAACGGTCCCTGTTGGTGTCGAAATGGCGTAAAAACAAGAAGTTCTCTAGTGTACAGGCGAAGGGATCGTGGAGAAAGAGTCAAGATACGCTTCATCGAGGGAATTAGCGGTCGACAGCCATTTTCTGCTGAGCACCCATTTGACTGATCGCGACTTAACCGTGGCCATCTCTGCGCTTCGATTTTCTCAAATTGCGAATCAAAACCACATTTTTTGCACAAAGCGTGCGGTTTCAGCGCTCAACGTCCCCGAAACGGCGTTCAGATGATGGCATAGGATATGCAGGGATTATCCTGTCTCCAACACACTGAGGTACCTGTTATGTTTGCCAATCAAAGTCGTAGACCGAAATCGGGTGGCAATGCGAAGCGCCCTCAGAACAATCGACAAGTTCCATTGTCGATGACCTAACTCCCACACAGGGCCCTTTCGGGCCTTTTCTTTTGTTACCGCCATCAAACCCTCGAACGCTTTCCATTGCTAAACTCAAGAGAGTTCAACAAGATAACCCTCTTGATGGTTTTAGGAGCAACACGATGACGATTCGTGGTGAAAACACAGCAGTCATAGTCGCTGGCGGAACAGGCCTAGTGGGGTCGCAATTGATTGAACAGATCTTACCGCATGAGGCAATCAGTACACTTTACGCCTTAACTCGCCGCCAAATTACCGTCAACATTCCCCAAGCGATCAAACTCGTTAATCTGATCGAGCCCGATCTGCTCATCTCCGATTGGCCAGATGAAAGAGCGAGGCCCACGGTAGGCTTCATCTGTTTGGGGACCACCATAAAGCAAGCCGGAAGCCAAGAGCAATTGCGTCAGATTGATGTTGAACTGGTGTGCCAAGTCGCTCAAACCATGAAATTGCTTGGTGTTACGAGAGTCGCCGTGGTATCAAGCCTCGGCGCAGACGCACAATCGCGCTTCCATTACCTCAAATGTAAAGGACAGATGGAGCGAGCTCTCATGAACATGGGCTTTGAACAGCTCGTCATCGTTCGCCCCGGCCCACTCAAGGGCCAACGCCACGCCTCGCGCAGTGATGAAAAATGGTTGCAACGGCTGATGCGCCCGTTTATTCCCTTAATGCGCGGCAAACTCCGCAATTACACCCCTATCGATGCCAAAGAGGTCGCGCTAGCCATGCTCTATCGTGTTTTTGCACCTCATCCACAGAAAGTGGAAATTTTGCATAAAAACGAGATGGTTAAATTGCTCGAGCAATACCGCTAAACACGGGAACTCATTGCCAGCAAGGGCTCACAATGGTCTAATACACGCTTCGTTTGAACGCTAGGTAAGCCGAATGCAGCAAGACAATCAGCCCACTTTCTTCTTTTTTGACTATGAGACTTGGGGAACCAGTCCAGCAAAAGATCGCCCATCGCAATTTGCTGGCGTTCGTACCGATGAAAACTTCAATATCATCGGCGAACCATTGGTGATTTATTGTCGCCCACCTGCCGATTATTTACCGGCCCCCGAAGCCGCACTCATTACCGGAATCACGCCACAAAAAGCGCAGAAAGAAGGCTTACCCGAGCCAGAATTTATCGCAAAAATCCACGCAGAGTTGTCGCGTCCGAACACCACTAGCCTTGGCTACAACAGCATTCGCTTTGATGACGAAGTCACGCGTTACACCTGCTATCGCAATTTCCTCGATCCCTATTCATGGAGCTGGCAAAACGGCAATTCACGCTGGGATCTGCTTGATGTGATGCGAGCTTGTCACGCATTAAGACCGGAAGGGGTGGAATGGCCGGAAAATGAAGAAGGCTTTACCAGCTTTAAACTGGAGCACCTTTCTGTAGCCAATGGCATTGAACACAGTAACGCCCATGATGCGATGGCCGATGTGATCGCCACCATCGAAATGGCGAAAAAAGTCAGAGCCGCGCAACCCAAATTGTTTGATTACTTCTTTAGCATGCGCCATAAGCGTAAGCTCAATGAGTTGATCGATATTGTTAACATGACCCCTTTGATGCATGTCTCTGGCATGTTAGGCCGAGAATGCCAATACACCAGTTGGATTGTGCCGTTAGCTTGGCACCCGACCAACAACAATGCGGTGATTGTGGTCGACTTAGCCAAAGATCCTCAACCCCTCTTTGATTTGGATGCCGATGCGCTGCATGAGCGTCTTTACACTCGTCATGATGAGCTCGGCGATTTATTGCCTGTGCCAGTTAAATTGGTGCATTTGAATAAGTGCCCGATTTTAGCGCCAGCCAAAACCCTCACTGCGGAGAATGCCGCCAATATCGGCATCGACCGAGAACAATGTTTGGCAAACTTAGCCCTTATTCGCCAGCATCCAGAAGTGCGAGAAAAGTTGGTGCAGCTGTTCTCAATTGAACGCGAGTTCGAGAAAAGTCATGATGTCGATACCCTGTTGTACGACGGTTTCTTCTCGCCTGCCGACAAAGCCTCGATGGACATTATCCGCCAAACCGATCCAACGCACCTTGCCGCTTTGGACATCACGTTTAACGATAAACGCATCGAGCCGCTGCTGTTTCGCTACCGTGCGCGCAATTACCCATGGACGTTGGATGAGAACGAACAGCGCCGTTGGGCGAATCATTGCCGCGAATACTTCGAAAGTCGAATTGAAGAGTACATGCTTAATTTGGAAAACTTAGTTCACGAACATGAAAGTGACGAAAAGAAAATGGCGATATTAAAATCCGTGTACCGCTATACTGAGAGCTTGATCTCATAATTGTTGGGAGCCAAAGGGCTCCCATTATAAAAATGACTCCCTAACTATGAAATTCTCCCCCAAAGATTTGTTTGGCCTTGTTCTATCATTTGGCCTTATTTTCCTAGCCCTGACGATTGGTTCAGGCATTCAGCACTGGACAGGAACCTCAGTGCCAGGAAGTGTAATAGGGATGTTGGTGCTGTTCGTATCGATGGCGATTGGCTTGGTCAAAGTCGAATGGGTCAAACCGGGCGCAAGCTTATTGATTCGCTACATGATTTTGCTTTTTGTGCCCATCAGTGTCGGGCTGATGGAGCATTTTGACATGCTCATCGCCAATGCTTTACCTATTATTGCCAGCGCGATTGGTGGTTCACTCATCGTATTAGTCAGCCTTGGTTGGCTGCTGCAGCGCATTCTTGGTAAGGAGGCGTAATCATGTGGTTACTCGTTACTATTGCCGTCTTCTTATTTGCCCGTTGGCTTGCCATCAAAATCAACAATCCTTTGGCTAACCCGCTACTGATCAGCATCGCTATTTTGATTCCGATGTTGACGGTGTTAAAGATCCCGTTTGAAACCTATTACGCGGACAATCAATGGATCAGCTACATGTTGCAACCTGCGGTGGTCGCCCTTGCTTACCCTTTATATGAGCAGTTGCCACAAATTAAAGCCAATTGGCGAATCATTGCCTTAGCATGCACTTTAGGCAGTGTGATGTCGATGCTCACCGCCATGCTCATTGCCGTCGCCTTCAAGGCAGACATTAGCTTGATCGCTAGCCTGCTTGGTAAGTCAGTCACCACGCCGATTGCAATGGAAATCTCAAGCCACTTAGGAGGCGAAGCCGCCGTTGCTGCTATTCTGGTGCTGCTCGTTGGGCTGTTTGGGGCAATCCTTGCCTACCCAATCTATAACTTGCTTGGCATTAAGCACCCTATCGCACGTGGACTCACCATGGGGACAGTTTCGCATGCGCTCGGTACCGCGACCTGCGTGGAGAAAGCACCGGGTGACGCCGCCTTTTCTTCTTTAGCGTTAGTACTGTGTGGCATCATTACTTCTATTCTCGCACCAAGCTTTTTCGCCCTCGCGGTTTGGCTATACGGTTAACACCGACTTCTGACTAAGACGCCCTCTTGCTTATGCTGAGGGCGTTTTTTTATTCACGCTTTTATACAGTGCTATACAGTAGTTTTACTGTTCATCTTACCAATCGACTCAGCTACCAGTGATATTCGTCACAAATCCTCATACTTATCACTACGTACCAAACGAAATATAAACCAATAAAAATCAAATAGATAACAACATATCTTTTTCACCAGACAATCGGTTTAGGTGAAAAATCCAACAAAAAGAGTTGATCAATCGCCTTAAAAAAACTACTGTATACAAATACAGCATGTATAAAGGAACAGTAAGATGCAGATTCAAACTCAAACTCGACCCTATTCTCGTTTTAACGTGTTAGCTCAGCCAACCGTACCTATGAATGTTTCTGATCAGTTGTTGCAAAAGCTGGCTAATCTTTCCGCTCAGAACCAGTGGATTTTGTTTACAGCCGAGTGCCCAAGACCTGACTTTGCACAACTTACTGCTTCCAATATCCGCTGCCAGAACGTCATCCAGATGAAAGCTTCTCAGACGATGACTGAAATGGAGATCGTGATGAAAGCAATTCGCTCTGGCAATGCCGCTGCGGTTGTCGCTTCCGATCAAATCGATTTGATTAACCAATCTTTGCTTAGCGATCTCGCTCGCGAGTATGGCTGTGAAGTGTTTTTCGTTGAAGGCAGAGCACACAAGTATCACTAACAAGTTCAACGTTATCCATCCTGCATCTCGCCTCCCAAATGGGAGGCATTTTTTGTTTGGCAAAAACAAGGCAAACGTTTGCTTTTTCTCTGGCGACTTCAAATAGTTCTGGTATCATGCCCCGGTAATCGATGAATCCGTTAGATTTTGTTGTCCGATTCATTTCCCGCATGACGTTTGAAATTATGATAGGAATGTCAAAATGAGCCTTGCTGACCAAGTACTTGCCGTCAACGATGACCTACCCATCCGCACCGATAAACCTGTACACAGTGGAAAAGTTCGCTCTGTTTACTGGTTGACCGAAGAAGACAGTGCCCGACTGATTAAAGAGAAAGGATACAATGTTGCCCCTGACGCCCCATTGGCGATCATGGTGATCAGCGATCGTATTTCCGCTTTTGATTGCATTTGGCATGGAGAGCACGGGTTGAATGGCGTACCGGGTAAAGGCGCTGCGCTCAATGCCATTTCAAACCATTGGTTTGGCTTGTTCAAAGAAAATGGCCTTGCTGACAGCCACATTCTGGATATTCCACATCCTTTTGTCTGGATCGTACAGAAAGCCAAACCGGTGAAAATCGAAGCGATTTGCCGCAAGTACATTACTGGTTCAATGTGGCGTGCTTACGAAAAGGGTGAGCGTGAATTCTGTGGTATTCAGCTACCAGAAGGCTTGGAAAAAGACAAAGCATTGCCGGATCTGCTCATGACACCTTCAACAAAAGGCATTTTGAAAGGCATCCCAGGTGTTCCAGAAGCAGACGACGTTAATATCACCCGCCAAAATATCGCCGACAACTTTGCCGCGTTTAATTTCTCTAGTGCTGACGATATCGCGCTTTACGAAAAACTGCTGAAAGACGGCTTTGGTGTGATCAGTGAAGCATTGGCGAACGTTGGTCAAATCTTTGTTGATACCAAATTTGAATTTGGTTACGTCACTGATGCGGCTGGAAATGAAAAACTGATTTACATGGATGAAGTGGGTACACCAGACTCATCACGAATTTGGGATGCCCAAGCGTATCAAGCAGGCAAAATTGTTGAGAATTCAAAAGAAGGCTTTAGACAATTCTTGCTCAACTACTTCCCTGACCCAGATATTTTACTTAATAAAGATCGTATGCCTGAGCGTGAAGCGCTCGCTCGCGACAACGAACTGCCTGAAGAAGCACTGATGGCGGTGTCTCGTACTTACATTAACATCGCAGAGAAAATTACCGGCAAAGAGATCGTCTTAAGCGACAATCCAAAGCAAGAAATCATCGATATCCTTGGTCGCGAATACGGTTTGATTGACTAAGTCATCGGCAACGATTCAAAACAAAAAAACGCCTGCATCGCTGCAGGCGTTTTTTCTCGTCACTTGACATTACTTAATCAAACTGAGACTCACTGAGATCTTTCAAGCGGATCACGAACACATCTTGTTCTCGGCAGTCAATTTTGCTTTCGCTGCGATTTTGAATGAAGTCGATCTGGGTGGGCTCTAGCGCATACGGCATCACCACCGTCAGCTCGTCTATACCCTCCAGTTTTGCCAGTTTGAGTAGCGTCACCAAGTTGGATTCATCGCTACGGCGTGAAGACATGCTCTTTAAGGCGGCGTCCCACAATCGATCTTCTGGTTCTGAAAGCTCTGCGATACTGTTCTTCCACATCACACCAAAAACTGGAGCAAAGGTGGTTAAGGCTTCTAAAAACGTCCATTTTTTACTGCATGAAGCCCCTAGAAAACTGGTGTAGTCGAATTCGACGTGTCTCTTTCCCTGTTTTTCCATTTTGTCCCCCGACAGATTGGCAACACAACATACTCAATATCAGCCAAGTGTTTTGATATAGCAATAGGATATAAAACAATGGTCTTTTATGCCCTAGTTTCGAGAGGAAAAGAAATATTAAAACCAGAGTTGTAACAATCGTCACTCAGACTCTTTAACGATATGCGTCGGATTGATTAATATTTTGCGTTTAAAACAAATTTAGACTTTAACGAACATCAATCACTCGACTCGCTTTACGATATTGCACTCGCCAGCCGGAAAAACGAGGCAGTTCCCAACGCTTTGGATCGCCTTTGCGGTTGCCGCCAGCGAAGACCACTTGTACCAACTTGCCAGCAGGAAAATATTCCACCGTCAGCTGTAAATCAGGCAAAGAGAGCGATAATGGAAATTGCTCGGCAAAATCCTTGTATCGCCACTCTGGGATCCCTCGATACGGGAAATCTCGGCTTTCAAACAGTGCCATTTCATCCACTTCGTTCACTCCCATGGCATCAAGCTGCTCGCGTAACCATTGGTCAAAGTCCAGTAATCCAATGGGGTGCTGCTCTTCATTCAAGCCTAACGCGCAATACAAGTGCCAATGCGTCATTTGCGTCGTGACACAAGCATAGAGCTCTGGCAGCAATTGGCCTTTTTTGACCAGAGCAACGATGGTTTCAATCGCATCCTCTCCTTGAGGTTGTTCAAGCCTGCTCTCCACCACTCGACCAGCGTAAACCAGTTGCATCTCCACTTCGACCGCATCGTTTGATGGGCGCGTTTCCCCTTGTCGCCACTCACCTAACTCGAGTTCGTTAATCAAGGTCAACGAAGCGGGCATGATCACGCTGGCTAAGTTAAGCGTCTGTTTCACACCTTTCCCCGGCAAGCTATGGCTATCTAACACAAGAGCAAGCTCGTGTTTGTCAGAAAAACGGCTTTGGCGACCAACCATCATTTCCATCTTTCCATTCCCCAACGCCTCACGTCGTTTGGCTCGGCGGATAAAGACCAACTCTGGATGCAAACGAGCGATCGCCTTAACCAGTTCAACCCGCGTGTATCTCGAACTCACCTCAAGATCGGGCAGTTCAAACAGATCGCGCATTTGTTGAGACAAGCCTCGCGCTTCCTCTAACGCCCCTTCATCCACGAGCACACCACTAAAGCGCTGACCACGAATGAGTTGAATCATTAACGTGGCGTCGCACTGTTGCGGCTCTTGTTCAAGTAGTGTCTCAGCTTCTTCTCCCCCTTTTACTTGATAGAGCGCCGCTGGGACAGAGAGACCAGCGGCGAGATCAATCATCGCCTCTTTGAGTGCTTTGGTTGGCATGCGAGTGACAAGGTCGGCGTAAAGCGTGTCAACAGGTAAGGGATAGAGCTTTTTCCCGTGCTCGGTCACTTTGCCTTCAGTTGTGATGGCTTGCATGTCATTGAGGATCTTGTGTGCCTGCACAAGGGATTTCTCTGGCAGGCCATCCAAAAACTCAAGCTCGGCCAAGCGATAGCCACAACAGGCCGCTGCCAGCATCGGCTCACTGAGATCTTCTCGCTGCAATTCGGGTGGCGTGGCCAGTTCAAGTGGCGCGTGTTCACCGTACAGACGCAAACATTGGCCAGCCATAACACGACCCGCGCGCCCTGCTCTTTGCGCCGCACTGGCCTTGGAGATATGAGAAAGGATCAAGGTTGTTCGGCCATTTCGTTGTATGGTGCGTCGCTCTAAACCACTGTCAATCACGGTGGTGATGTTCGGTATCGTCAGCGAGGTTTCCGCCACATTGGTCGCTAACACAACTTTGCGCTGGGCTTGCTCGGTTAAAGCAATGCGTTTCTCTTCCTCTGACACTGAGGCATGCAACTTTGCCACAATCAAAGAGGGTTGCGCTTGCAATTGACTGGCAAGGTTCGAAATCTCTTTCCTGCCGGGTAAGAAAACTAAGATATCTTGGCCATCGGTTTGTAACACTTCCTTGATCGCGGCCATCACGTCATGCTCACACTGTTTCTTGCTGGGCAAAAGGTGACTCTCTTTGGCTCGATATTCGATGCTGACTGGGTAGCAGCGACCTTGAGATTGCAGACGTTCGGCATTGAGATATTTCGCCAGCTTTTCACCCGCCAACGTCGCTGAGGTTAAAACCAAGCGATGGTTATTTTGCGCTTTGAGCATCGCAGTGAGAAGATCCATGTCCCATCGACGCTCATGAAATTCATCAATGATGACGATATCAAATGCGCTAAGACCATCTTCTGCTAACCAACGTAATGCCACACCCGGCGTAACAAACACGATATTGGTCTGCGCGTCATAAGCAGCCTGAAGTTTGATCGCATACCCAACTTTACTACCCAAAGGCTGACCAGATTGCTCAGCCAAAAACTCGGCCAATGACGTACAAGCAATTCGCCTTGGTTCAATCACCAGCACTCGACCGTGCTCTGCCGCCCACAATGGCAAGCGAGTGGATTTTCCTGAACCAGTTTCAGCTTCCACCACAAGATGAGCGTGGCCAATGTGGAGATCAAATTGCGCTTTAATGACGTCGATAGGAAGTACGGACATGAGATTTCACTACGTTTAAATTTGTAACGGAGTATAACCTTAATAGGAAAGAAAAGGGTTACCAGAGCGTTGTTTCGCTATCAAGCCACTCGTAGAATCGTCGATACGGCTGTTTGAATGGTGATTTTTTACGCACAAAGGCACTTTTTTCATCCGGGCTTGATTTGATGTATATCAAGCGCTATTTACAACCAATTAGTGAAGCCGTTATCATTTTGCACGATTCCTCTAAAAACCCTACTAAGGCAGCCAATGCATAACGATAAACGCCCACTCTACATCCCATTTGCGGGACCGGCGCTACTAAGTACCCCACTACTAAACAAAGGCAGCGCTTTTTCCGCCGAAGAACGCATCTCTTTTAACCTTGAAGGTCTGCTTCCTGAAACCACGGAAACGATTCAAGAACAGGTTGAACGTGCCTACATGCAGTACAAAGCGTTCGAAAGTGATATGGATAAGCACATCTACCTGCGCAATATCCAAGATACCAACGAAACCTTGTTCTATCGCTTAGTTCAGAACCACATCACTGAGATGATGCCGATCATTTACACCCCAACCGTGGGCGCGGCATGTGAAAACTTTTCCAATATTTACCGCCGTGGCCGCGGGTTATTCGTTTCTTACGCAAACCGCGACCGCATCGATGACATTCTGAACAACGCCTCCAACCACAATGTCAAAGTGATTGTGGTCACGGATGGCGAGCGTATTCTTGGTCTGGGTGACCAAGGTATCGGCGGCATGGGCATTCCTATCGGTAAGCTCTCGCTTTACACCGCTTGTGGCGGGATCAGCCCAGCTTACACCTTGCCTATCGTACTAGATGTGGGCACCAACAACCCACAACGTCTAGCTGACCCTATGTACATGGGCTGGCGTCACCCGCGCATTACCGGTGTCGATTACGATGCATTCGTTGATGAGTTCATCCAAGCAGTTCAACGCCGTTGGCCAGATGCGCTTATTCAGTTTGAAGACTTCGCACAGAAAAACGCGATGCCGCTGCTTGAGCGTTATAAACACCGCATCTGTTGCTTCAATGATGATATTCAAGGCACCGCGGCAGTGACAGTTGGCTCTTTGATGGCAGCGTGTCAAGCCGCTGGCAGCAAGCTATCGGAACAGCGCATCACTTTCCTTGGCGCAGGTTCAGCCGGTTGTGGTATTGCCGAAGCGATCATTGCGCAAATGGTCTCGGAAGGTATTTCCGATGAACAAGCACGCTCGCAAGTGTTCATGGTTGACCGTTGGGGCTTACTGCAAGAGGGCATGCCAAACCTGCTCGATTTCCAACAACGTCTGGTGCAGAAGAACTCGGTGACCGCAGAATGGGAAACCGAAGCCAATGGTTTCTCACTGCTTGATGTGGTGAAGAACGCAAAACCAACCGTATTGATCGGGGTTTCTGGCGCTCCTGGCTTGTTTACTCAAGAAGTCATTCAAGAGATGCACAAACACTGCCCTCGCCCAATTGTCTTTCCACTGTCGAACCCAACTAGCCGTGTGGAAGCGATCCCTGCGGATATCATTCGTTGGACCAATGGCGAAGCGTTAGTCGCAACCGGTAGCCCATTTGATCCTGTGATTCACGAAGGCAAAACCTATCCAATCGCACAGTGCAATAACAGCTACATCTTCCCTGGTATCGGATTGGGTGTCTTGGCAGTCAACGCCAAACGTGTTACCGATGAAATGTTGATGGAATCGAGCCGCGCTTTGGCAACGTGTTCTCCATTGGCAATTAATGGCAAAGGCGCGCTCTTACCACCACTTGAAGCGATTCACACGGTATCAAAACGCATCGCTTATGCGGTGGCGAAAAAAGCCATCGAACAAGGTGTGGCGTTGGAAATTGCAGACGATGCGCTGCAAGTGGCGATTGAACAACACTTCTGGCAACCGGTATACCGCCGTTATAAACGCACAGCGTTTTAATCCTAGTCAAACAGCCCTCTTTACGAGGGCTTTTTTGACGGAAAAATGCGAGACCTAACCAGAATTTGACTTCAACTACTGCGCGACTTTCCGTTAAGATGTCAGTTCAGAAAAATGGAGAGTGATATGTCGTGTTTCATCGCCTAGCCAGTTTGAAAAAATGGAAAAGTTTAAAACGGCTGATTTGGGGATCGCTCGTTACGATACTCTGCATGATATTGTTTGTCATTGCCGTGGACCGCTGGGTGAGCTTACAAGCTTCGGACAAAATCATCACCAGTTACGACCAAGTAGCAGGTTTTGACGTCGCTGTGGTTCTCGGAACCAGTAAATACATCGGTCGCACACTCAATACTTACTACACGCACCGCATTGATGCCGCCATTGAGCTTTACCGACAAAACAAAATACAACACTTACTACTGAGTGGCGACAACGCCCATCGCTCGTACAATGAGCCTTGGACCATGAAACGTGATCTGCTCAAAGCAGGCGTACCTGAAACAAACATCCACCTCGACTACGCAGGCTTTCGCACCTTAGATTCCATTGTTCGCGCAAAAAAAATCTTTGCCTCAGACCATTTCTTAATCATTACCCAACGTTTCCATTGTGAACGTGCATTGTTTATTGCCGATGCCTATCAAATTAATGCTCGTTGTTTGGCTGTATCTGGCCCTAGCAGCCACAAACAAGTTTGGTCGATGAGAGCTCGGGAAATTCTCGCGCGTGTTAAAGCCTTTCTTGACCTCTACATCATTGATACCCAACCTCGATTTTTGGGTCCCCAAGAGCCCATTAACAGTGAAACGGTGAGTGAAGAGGTTCAACCATCCACCCCACTCGCTGAGTAAATGGGTAGAGTTCTACACATTTTACTTTTTAGAACTCACATTTTGTTATTATCACGTTAATTCTCACCAACATAAAAATCACAACTCTCGTAACATTCAAGCAACGCAAGTCAGAAATCAGCCTCAAAAATAGTCTCCATTCTCCATTTTCGGAGTTTAAGACAGAAAACAATATCCCTACAGAGGCGACGCAAAAGGAGCACATGCTATGACCGCACTCGCTGTTACGTTAAAGAACTGGTTACTCACCAGAAACAGCATCATATTCATCGCGAATATTTTGTTGTTTATTACCCTAATGACCACTCTACCTTTTGATCCTAAGGTCGTTGTAGGCCTCAGTATCTTAGCCTTTGTCGCTGTCCTGTGGCTTACAGAAGCCATACACGTCAGTATTACCGCACTGCTTGTTCCATTGCTGGCGGTCTTCTTAGGTGTGTTTGAAACACAAGCGGCATTGAACAACTTTTCAAACTCCATCATCTTCTTGTTTTTGGGCGGTTTTGCGCTAGCCGCAGCGCTGCATAAACAAAAACTCGACCAAGCCATCGCCGATAAGGTGCTGATCTTGGCGAAAGGCAAAATGTCGACAGCCGTGTTCATGCTTTTTGGCGTCAGTGCTGGTCTATCGATGTGGATTTCAAACACAGCTACCACCGCCATGATGCTTCCGCTCGTACTCGGCGTCATGAGCAAACTTGACAGTGAGAAAAACCACAGCACATATCTGTTCGTATTACTTGGTATTGCGTACTGTGCTTCTATCGGCGGTATCGCCACACTCGTGGGCAGCCCTCCGAACGCGATCGCTGCTGCCGAAGTTGGCTTAGATTTTGTCGGTTGGATGAAATTAGGCCTACCAATTACCATTTTGTTGCTGCCTATTGCTTTGATCATTCTCTACTCGATGACCAAACCAAACCTTAAGCACTCCTTTGAACTCGACCATACACCTGTTGAGTGGACTAACGGGAAGAAAATCACCCTCGCGATTTTCCTTGTAACGGTCTCATTGTGGATTTTCTCTAAGCCTGTCAACGCAATGCTTGGTGGTTTCAAAAGCTTCGATACGCTTGTTGCGATTGGTGCGATCGTTGCTCTGGGTGTTTCACGTGCAGTGGAATGGAAAGACATAGAAAAGACGACTGACTGGGGCGTATTGATCCTATTTGGTGGCGGTCTATGTTTGAGTAATATTCTAAAAGTCACTGGCACCAGCGTATTTTTGGCACAAGGACTTGGTGCGTTCCTTGATCAAGCAGGTATCTTCTTAACCATTCTTGCTGTGGTGACGTTTGTGGTGTTCCTAACAGAGTTTGCCAGTAACACGGCAAGTGCAGCACTGTTGGTTCCTGTTTTCGCGACAATCGCTGAAGCGCTAGGACTTTCTCCAGTGATCTTATCGGCACTAATCGCTGTGTCGGCCTCTTGTGCCTTTATGTTACCCGTGGCAACACCGCCGAATGCAATCGTGTTTGCAACTGGCCACATTAAACAAACTGAGATGATGCGAATCGGTATGGTGCTGAACATTGCCTGTATTGCAGCCCTAACCCTGTTTGCAACCTTGTTCTGGTAAAACATGGCAATAGAGCACTACGCTGCAGGTTAGAGCTTGCTCTGCACCCGCACTTCCCCTAGGGTGAATCTGTAGTTTTCAGTTGGTGGCCAAATTGGCCACCTTTTTTTCCACCACAACTTCAACCAATGTTTATCCTCGCAATAACCGTCTAGCTGAAACAAAAAATGCGTACTAATTTGACTCGTACACTGCAACATTAAACACCTATGGTGATATGAGATGAAGAAGGTTAACGCACTTCAAACCTGTTTGGTGTTGTTCAGGAGAAGGTGGTAGTGACGGCAAAAGAAAATGCCATCTTAGAACAGATGGCATTTGACGATGAAGTAACAGTCTTATATACGGCTAAGCGGAGATTTTTTGCTTACCAAAGTTGACTTCAACCCGATTACGCCCACGATGTTTTGCTTGATAAAGCGCCTCGTCTGCCCGTGCAAGAAACTCGGTCACTCGCTCTTCTTCCATTTGCGCGACACCAATACTACAAGTGAGGATACCGCCATGTACCCACATGTGATGCGCGACATTTTTCCGGATCGTTTCGGCCTTTGCAACCGCTTTCATCAAATCGGTTTCAGGTAGGAAAACAATGAACTCTTCCCCACCCCAGCGCACCAAACGTTCACCGTCATCCAACGAACTGGCAATCACCAGAACAAACTCACGAAGAATATCATCGCCCATTTGGTGCCCATAACGGTCGTTGATCTTTTTAAAATTATCTAAATCCAAATAGAGCACCGACAACCGCTCTTGACCCCATCGCACTGAACGTGCTGTTTTTTCCAACCACGTCCTGACTGCATGACGGTTCATCGCGCCAGTCAGCGCATCACGATGGGCAAGCTCTGCAAACTCGTAGTTCTGCGCTCGCAGATCCGCATTCATTTTCTTTAAATGAGCTTGACGTACTCTCACTTCCACAAAAGCCTGCTTACTTTTTCGCAACTCGTGCAGAGAAAATGCTAATCCAAGCAAAACCCAAGAAAGCAGTAGCGCAAACAGTAGCGTTTCTTGCGCTAAATAGGCCCCTTCAAACTCAATTTTCTCTACGCGCAAATGATGTAGGCCATTTGCCGCACTGGAACCCGTAGCCAGTTCAATACGCGTAACATTGTTAAATTCTGGCGCAGAGTGCTCAATCGGAATTTTATTGTCTGCCAGCCACCAGGTCATCACTTGTAAGTTGGCTAAAGGGATCTCTATCGTTTCCATCTTCGCACTTGGCGTGAACTCCATGCCGTTGTACTTGTAAGTATATTCATTCTCTATATTGGAGTAAGCCGGGTTAAAATTACGCAGATAAACCCGTATGCGACCAAGAGAATCACCGCTTTTGTCGTAGCTCAGTTTTAGTCGCATGGTATGGTAGTTGGAAAGATCAATACCTTTGGTTGGTTCCAACGTATCGGTAAAGATAGAGATACCACAATAAGGCCAAGGATAATTTGCCGTTTGAATATTACAGTTCAAATCGACCGCTTGATTGCCGATCGACATCTCCGTTGTGGTCACACCACCAGCAATACGATCATCTGTTGCATAGTAGTCATAGCGATCTGGCGTGATCACAAGTTTACGAGTATCACCAAGCACACTGTAAAGCGCGACTAAGCTAATGGTGCATATTGCGAGAGCAAAAATAAGTTTATGTATCCACTTCATCACTCGCCTCCAATAAAAAGCCAATTTCACACAAATGTTGATACGTCAATGTTTTTTTGATTATTTTAGTTACATTCTCAATCACGAAACATCATACCATACAGATTAAATGTGATATTCATTCCAGCTTAAATTAGCGTTCTATTATGTAAGCAAATGCGACCTACTTCACGATGTAAAATAAGTTACATAAGAATAGCGGATGAGTAGGCAGATTCCTATCACCTCAACAGGGGGGGAATGCCTGCCAAAAATTCATCAGCCTGCATAAAAACCATTCAAACTTATCGCTCTTGAAAGCCCACCTTCATGCACCTGACTCTTTGTCGCTTTATTGGTATATACTTCCGCAAAAACAAATAATGAGTAATGTCATGACTACAAATGCGAAAGGCACGCTGGATAAAATGCGTGCAACTTTAGAGGGTGTGGTACAATACCGATTGCCTGTTGGAGACACTGAAATCGAGTTGACGCCGTTTATCGGCCAGAACATCACCCTTACCCACACAGGCAACATCTTTTGTTGTTCATGCGGTAAAAAAACCAAGAAGAGCTATGCGCAAGGTCACTGCTATGTTTGCATGAGTAAATTGGCAAGTTGTGATATGTGCATCATGAAGCCAGAAACCTGCCATTACGATCAAGGTACCTGTCGTGAACCCGAATGGGCAGACACACACTGCATGGTTGATCACTATGTTTATCTTTCGAATACCTCTAGCCTTAAGGTTGGCATTACACGCCATACACAGATCCCAACCCGCTGGATCGATCAAGGTGCGACGCAAGGCTTACCGATTCTGAAAGTGAAGACTCGCCAAATCTCCGGCCTGATTGAAGTCGAGCTGGCGAAGCACATTGCGGATAAAACCAATTGGCAAGCGTTACTCAAAGGGGATGGCACGCCCCTTCCGCTTGAAGAGCGAGCGCAACAACTGCTGCCATTGATTGAAGAGAAAATCAGTGAAATTCGCGCCAAGTACGGCGATGACAGTATCGAGATTCTTCAGGACGCAACCACCAGCATCCAATACCCTGTGGAGCAACATCCAAGCAAAATCAAGTCGCACAACTTTGATAAAAATCCGGTGGTGAGTGGTGTACTTCAAGGCATTAAGGGGCAGTATCTGATTTTGGATACGGGCGTGATTAATGTTCGCAAATTCACCTCTTATGAAGTGGAATTTGAAGCCTAATGAGACAAAAGAGCCAGCATTCGCTGGCTCTTTCGTTACTATGCACTCGGTTGATCGACAATACTCTCCAAAACATTAAACAACAAGTCGACCTCTTCGACCGTGTTGTAATGCATGCAACCAATCCGAATCACTCCGCCGCTGAACTCCAACCCTAATTGCCGAATCAGGCCAAGGGCATAAAAGTGACCATTCCAGACACAGATGTTGTGCTCACCCAGTGTTTTTGCCATGAACTCTGGAGAATAGCCCTTCACTGTTATCGCAAATGTCGGGGTACGTTTATCACTTGATGCGTCGTTGATGCCGTATAACGTGACCCCATCCAGTGCCGACAAACGCTGCAAGAAATGCTGACTTAATGTTTGCTCATGTTGAGCATAAAGCGCGTAACTTTGCTCTAGTCGCTGGCGCAAACTGGCACCTTCTTCTCCAAATTGAGCGAGGTACTCTATGGCCGCAGACACACCCGCTAAGCCTTCAAAGCTTTGTGTACCTGTTTCAAAACGGCCCGGCCCAATATTCGTGGCGGGCTCCACTTTATAAGGACGCAGCGTCTCTAACCATGGAGAAGCGACATAAGCAATACCGACATGAGGGCCAAAAAACTTGTATGCCGAGCAGGCAAGAAAGTCGCAATCCAAGGCTTGCACATCCACTAAGTGGTGCGGCAAATAGTGCACCGCATCGACATACACCAAAGCGCCCACACTTCGAGCTAACTTCACCACTGACGCAATATCAACAATGGTGCCCGTGGTATTCGAGGCAAAGGTGACGGCCACTAATTTGGTGCGAGCACTGAGCAACTGTTTAAAGTGTTCCATATCCAAGGTGCAATCTTCAGGATTCACCCGCACTTGGTGAACCGTCACGCCTTTGTCTTCTGCTGCCTGCTCCCAGCTCGAGACATTGGAATAGTGATCCAACGCGGTGACAATGACTTCATCCCCCGCCTGCCAATCTCGGCTAATGGCTCGACTTAACTGAAACGTCAAAGAGGTCATATTCGCACCGAAGACAATATTGTCTTGCGATGGCGCATTGAGTAATGCTTGCGCAGATTGGCGCGCTTGCTTCATTACCTCAACCGTCTTGTGACTGGAAAAATAGTGCCCGCCTAAGTTCGAGTTAAAATGCCCGAGGTAGCCGACCATGGCATCCAACACTGATTGCGGCACTTGAGATCCGCCCGGCCCGTCAAAAAACGTTACTGGTCTTTGGTTATGATACTGTGCCAACGCAGGAAACTGCGCTCGAACTTGATTAGGCGACCAATTCATGTGCCATTCCTTTTGCCGTCAACACAAACACATCCATATGACCTTCTCGTTCTTGCTCAATAGCGCGAATGGGTTTGGCGTTGTGCCACAACTTGCTGTCTGCCAGCATCGCGATTTCGCCATTATTCAACACTTTTCTAAAAAACGGCTCGGAGTGAAAATCACTGTACAGCATGATATCTCCCCCTTCGATGTTATTACGGCCAACACCAACAATCGCAATATGATCAAATCCGTCTTGGTGCACGCCTTCAGGGGCGACCTGCGTCTCGTCATATATTGCGGTAATGCGGATTTGATGCACTTCGATTTCCTGTCCATCCCTCAGGTCATTCTTCACCGCAAACAACTGACACATTTCACGAAAACCTTCGCTGTTGAGTGTGCTCTTTTCAATCGGAGAAAACTGTCGAACCACATCACCTTGGAAACGGTTGATATCTGAAGTCTGTACAAAGTCATGCTTGTCCAGCTCAATCACGCTACCTTGATGCAAGGAGACGACGGAATAGCGTCTTAAACGGAATTTGCCATCCGCATGCTCCGTGTGGGGTAACTTGGAAAAAGATGGCGACAACTGTTCAATTGCGCGACGGCTGAGTTGAGTTAAATGTAGGGTACTCTCGTGCGAATGTAGCATCATTCACTCCTTTGATTGATACATTTGTTATTTTATTGTTAAACACAACTCAGACAGAATAATGTCAAATATCGCAAAATCAACTTTACACCACAAAAAATTCCAATCAAAGTCAAAATAAAGCATTTAATTCCATAAAACAAGATAAGACCAACACACAACACCAAAACAAAAACTTAACATTTTCAAAAAGCAGTTCAGTATTCTGCTAGGAAGAACTGATGCTTAAAAATCAATCAGATAGCACCAAATGTCTCTCTAATATCGCTATACATAGAAGCAAAGACCCAATCATTTGAGATCCTATCTCGATGGGAAAAGTGCAACCTCTAAAAAACAAAAAACGACGAAATGATTGAGTACACCCGGACTTGACCAGTCGCACGACAATTCCTGATCGGAAGGTATAACCTATAACCAGAAATTCGTTATAAGCTCTTGGTTTATCCTTTTATTAGCGCCAAATTTTCCATACAATCTCAACAAACTTAACTGCCCGCTAGGGAGTGCGAATGAGCAACATTAAACACAGTAAATTACTAATTCTAGGTTCTGGCCCTGCGGGTTACACCGCAGCAGTTTACGCGGCGAGAGCAAACCTCAACCCTGTACTGATTACAGGGATGCAACAAGGTGGTCAATTAACCACGACAACCGAAGTTGAAAACTGGCCTGGTGATCCTGAAGGTCTGACTGGCCCTGGACTCATGGACCGCATGAAAGAGCATGCAGAGCGTTTCGAAACCGAGATTATTTTCGACCACATTAACGAAGTGGATTTCTCCACACGTCCATTTGTGCTTAAAGGTGATGCAGCCAGTTACAGCTGTGATGCACTGATCATTTCTACGGGCGCGTCTGCAAAGTACCTTGGTTTGGAGTCTGAAGAAACGTTCAAAGGACGTGGCGTGTCAGCCTGTGCAACCTGCGACGGCTTTTTCTACCGTAATCAAAAAGTGGCGGTCGTCGGTGGTGGTAATACTGCGGTTGAAGAAGCACTTTATTTGTCCAATATCGCTTCAGAAGTTCACCTGATTCACCGTCGTGACGGTTTCCGTGCAGAGAAAATCCTTATCAATCGTTTGATGGATAAAGTGGCGAACGGCAATATCATTCTTCATACCGACCGTGTTTTAGAAGAGGTATTGGGCGACGATATGGGGGTGACCGGCGTACGTTTGAAAGACGTAAAATCTGGCGAACTCGAAGATCTCGACGTCATGGGCGCATTTATCGCAATTGGCCACCAGCCAAATACACAGATTTTCCAAGGCAAACTGGAAATGAAAGATGGCTACATTGTGGTGAAATCGGGCCTTGAAGGAAACGCAACACAAACTAGCATCGAAGGTATTTTTGCCGCGGGTGATGTGATGGATCACAACTATCGCCAAGCAATCACGTCTGCTGGTACTGGTTGTATGGCAGCACTAGACGCAGAACGTTACTTAGATTCGCTAAACGACAAATAACTTTTCACATTTGTGTCATATCCTTACAGCCCGGCGGTATTCCCGCCGGGCTTTCTTTTGTATACTAGGCCCCCTCTTAGTAAAACAATTATCATTAAGCCTTCAAGATGGATAAAAAGAAACAACGCAGCTTGAATCTGTGGCTCAAACAGCAAAGCAAACTAGCCAAGCGCTGGTTAATGATTGCCGTTGGCCTTGGCGTACTATCAAGTGTGTTTTTGTTGGCACAAGCCGCCTTGCTCGCCACCATTCTTCATCAATTAATCATTGAGAAAGTCGACAAACATCAGCTCATTACTCACTTCATCGTTCTTGTAGCACTGATTGGCCTGCGTGCCCTTTGCTCATGGGGCCGCGAGATCGCTGGCTACCGTTGCGGCGAGCAAATTCGCATCTACATCCGCCAGCTGATTTTCGATAAGCTGCGAGAGCTCGGCCCGGCGTACATCAAAGGCAAGCCAGCTGGCGCATGGGCAACCTTGGTTCTTGAACAGGTTGAGAATATGCAGGATTTCTTTGCTCGCTATCTGCCGCAAATGTCCTTAGCCGTGCTGGTGCCGTTTGTGATTCTTATTGTTGTTTTTCCTGTCAACTGGGCTGCGGGGCTCATTTTCTTGATTACCGCGCCATTGGTCCCTCTATTTATGGCGATGGTCGGCATTAAAGCTGCCGACGCAAACAGAAAAAATTTCAAAGCGCTTCAACGTCTGTCTGGTCATTTTTATGATCGCTTACAAGCGATGACGACGATTCGCCTTTTTGATCGTACTCACGCTGAAGTCGAAGTAATGCGTGGTGCATCCGAAGTGTTCCGCACTCGAACGATGGACGTATTGAAAATTGCGTTTTTGTCTTCAGCGGTTCTCGAATTCTTTACTTCGATCTCGATTGCTCTCACTGCCGTTTACTTTGGTTTTGCTTTTATCGGCGAACTTAACTTCGGCGACTATGGTGCAGGCGTTACTCTGTTTTCGGGTTTGTTTATTTTAATCCTCGCTCCAGAGTTTTATCAACCGCTCCGAGACCTGGGTACTTTCTACCACGCCAAGCAACAAGCGGTGGGTGCAGCAGAGAGCATCGTTGAGTTCTTGGAAACTGACGTCAGCACAGTGCGCAGCGGCGAGCAAAAAATTGAACAAGGTCAACCTATCACCATCAAAGCGGAACACTTAGAAGTGTTTTCACCGGAAGGGAAAAAGCTACTTGGCCCAGTGAGTTTTGACATTGCCGCTCAACAAACCACGGCGCTTGTCGGTCCAAGTGGTGCAGGGAAAACCAGCTTAATTAACGCTTTATTGGGATTTTTGCCGTATCAAGGGTCATTAACCATCAATGGCATCGAAAGAACGGAGCTTGACCTTGCTCAGTGGCGCAGCCAGATCAGTTGGGTGGGACAAAATCCGCTGCTACTCCATGGAACTATTCGCGACAACGTCAGTTTAGGCAAGTCGGATATCAGCGATACCGATATCCAAGTGGCACTTGAAAATGCATTTGCTGCCGAGTTTGTAAGCCAGCACGGATTGGATTACGCCATTTCTGATCGTTCTGGGGGCCTATCCGTCGGCCAAGCACAACGTCTTGCTCTTGCCCGAGCTATGGTACAAAACGGCCAGTTTTGGCTACTCGATGAGCCCACAGCCAGCCTCGATGCTCGCAGCGAACGTTTGGTGATGCAAGGCCTCGAAGGACAAATCGCAGGTAAAACAGCACTCATGGTCACTCACCAATTAACGCCGCTTAAACAAGTCGATTCCATCCTTGTGATGCGTGCTGGTGACATCGTTCAAGCAGGCAGTTATGACGAACTTGCTCATCAAGAAGGCTTGTTCCAAGAAATGTTATTGGCTAACCAAGCCCTCAAGCAACTTGATAAGGGGAATCTTGATGCGTGATTTAATTCCCTTCCTAAAACTGTATAAGAAACACTGGTTTGGTCTCTCTCTAGGGATGCTACTGGCGTTTTTAACGCTGTTCGCTTCTATTGGCCTGCTGACTTTGTCAGGCTGGTTTCTTTCTGCCGCAGCCATTGCCGGATTGACCATTGCTCGTGAAACGTTCAACTACATGCTGCCTGGGGCGTTTGTGCGTGGTTTTGCAATGGGACGAACAGCGGGACGTTGGGGTGAAAGAGTGGTCAGTCATAACGCGACCTTCAAGCTCTTGACTGATCTGCGTATTTTCTTTTTCTCTAAGTTAGCGCCGCTGATCCCAGGACGAGTCTCCAATCTTCGTGACGCCGATTTGCTTAACCGCTTGGTAGCAGACATTGACGCAATGGATCATGTTTATTTGCGTTTGATCAGCCCTATGGTCGTCGGCACAATTGGCATACTGGGCTTAACGGCCGTGCTGTGTTGGTTTGATATGACATTGGGCCTGACACTGGGTGCCATTCTTACTCTGTTACTGCTACTCTGGCCTGTCCTTTTCTACAAGCTAGGGAAAAGCAATGGACAAGCGCTAACCCACAATAAAGCAGAGCTGCGTGTTGCAACGTTGGACTGGTTGCAAGGTTACAGTGAACTGACGCTCTTTGGTGCCGAATCACGCTACCACCACGCTATTTTGCACGCACAAGAGAAATTACTGAAAAACCAATACTTCAACGCCCATTTTTCTGGTTTGGCACAAGCGTTATTGATGCTCGCAAACGGTTGGACCTTGGTATTGATGCTTTGGCTTGCTGCAGATGGCGTTGGTGGTAATGCACCCGATCCTATGATTGCACTAGTGGCCTTCGCCACCATGGCAAGCGTAGAGCTGCTCATGCCAATTGCGGGCGCTTTCCAGCACCTTGGTCAAACCTTAACGTCCGCCCGTCGCCTCAATGAAGTTATTCTGGCTGAACCTGAAGTCCGTTTTGCCAAGGAGGATGTGGCTCACTCTGGTGAATATTCTATTGACTATCAGGCCGTATCGTTCAAATACCCGGATAGCCAAAGTATGGCATTGAGCAATGTTAGCTTGACGATTCCAGCCCAGCACAAAGTGGCCATTGTCGGCCAAACAGGCTCAGGAAAATCAACCTTGCTGCAACTGCTCAATCGTTATTGGGATGTTAATCAAGGCTCTATCTTGCTTGCAGGCAAACCGATCACCGAGTGGAGTGAAAACCAGCTGCGCCGCTCCATCAGTGTTGTCAGTCAACGTGTAGATATCTTAAACGGATCGTTACGAGACAATTTATTGATGGCCTCCCCTAGCGCAACCGACGAACAATTGTCTGACATGCTCACCAAAGTCGGGCTAGAAAAACTGCTCGACGATAACGGGCTATCCGCATGGCTTGGCGAAGGTGGTCGGCAGTTATCAGGTGGTGAAAAACGCCGTATCGGCATTGCAAGAGCCTTGCTACACAATGCACCAATCTTACTGCTTGATGAACCAACAGAGGGCTTAGATAAGCAGACGGAACAGCAGATCATGCAGTTACTTGAAGCGCACTTTGACGGAAAAACCGTGCTCTTCATTACACACCGCTTGGTCAACCTCGACAAAATGGACAGCATTTGCCTAATCGAACAAGGTGAGATTGTCGAATATGGTCACCATCAAGCACTTTTAGCCGCTCGTGGTCGCTATTTCGAACTCAACCAAACGCTGTAGACTGCACCGCCAGCGCCTCTTAAATGGCTGGGTAGTATTATTACTTAGCCATCAATAGGAAAATGGCAAACAAGAAAAAGGGAAGTGCTGACGCACTTCCCTTTGTTTTTCTCATCTATCGCGCTGAAATTACGCGTTTTCTTGCTCAAACTGACGCATGAAATCGACTAACGCCTTCACACCTTCAATTGGCATTGCGTTGTAAATGGAGGCGCGCATGCCACCCACTACTCGGTGACCTTTTAGTGATTTGAGACCCAACGCTTCGGCTTCTTTCAAGAATTTCGCGTCTAGCTCTGGTTTCACCATTTGGAATGGAACATTCATCAAAGAGCGGTTATCTGAATGAACGTTATTGATGTAGAAGTCTGACTGATCGATGTAGTTGTAAAGTATGGCTGCTTTTTCACGATTGACCTGCTCAATCGCTTTCACCCCACCCTGCGCTTTCAACCATTTGAAAACAAGGCCAGATAAGTACCAGGCAAAAGTTGGTGGCGTGTTAAACATCGAGTCTTGTTCTGCCAACACTTTGTAATTGAGAATACTTGGCAATACTTCTTTCGCCAAACCAAGCAAATCGTCACGTACAATGGCAATCGCAATACCAGAAGGACCGATATTTTTTTGCGCACCTGCGTAAATCACACCGTATTTTGAGACATCAATTTCACGCGACAAAATGGTCGAAGACATATCGGCAACGATCGGCTTATCCGTCACTGGAAGATCATTGATCTCAATGCCATCAATGGTTTCATTGGGACAAAAATGCACGTAAGCCGCATCAGGATGAATTTGCCATTCTGAGGCAGGTAGTACCGCTTGCTTACCGTCTTTTTCTGCTTTGGCAACAAAGACATCCGGCTGACAGTATTTTTTCGCTTCTTCGACAGCACTTTCTGCCCAATAGCCCGCATCAATGTAGGTCGCCGTCGTCGCGTCACCTAGCAGATTCAGCGGCACGGCCGCAAATTGAGCGCGCGCACCACCTTGGCAGAAAAGAACTTTGTAATTATCAGGGATATTCAGTAGATCGCGGAGATCTTGCTCAGATTGCTCTGCGACTGCAATAAACTCTTTGCTACGGTGGCTGATTTCCATAACGGAAGTGCCTAGCCCTTGCCAGTTCAACAATTCTTGTTGCGCCTGCTGCATAACAGGCTTCGGTAGTGCTGCTGGTCCGGCACTAAAGTTAAATACGTTGTCCGTATTTTGTTCCATGACGCTCTTTGCTCCTGCTCGATATTTAGAAAAACTCTGCAAGTAATATCACGTTTTTCACCGCTTAAAAACAAGAAAAGAGGTCTTATGACCTCTTTTTTATTCAAACCGCCTAAATGAGTAATTATTACATTAAGGCCGGCATTAACAATGCAAGTAACGGGAACTGTTGACCATTGTCAAACATCAGCTTTCCTTCGCCAATTTTCGCTTTTAGCGCGTAGCCACCCTCAACTTGCTGTAAAAGTTCCATCACCAGTAACTCATCCACCCCTTCTTGAATAAACGGATATTCAGTGATCAGTTCATCGCTGAAGAAGGTTCTCAGATCACCCGTCATTGAGGTCATGATTTTCATTGGATCTTGAGTCACTTGAGCCGTTCCCTGCGGCATCGATAAGTTCCACGTATTTTCAAACACACCTTCACCCAGCTTCAATGATAAATCGGTGACAGCGACATCAAACCCTTTCTCAAACAGCGTGTCGACATAGGGCATCAACCCATCGACATCCTCTTGTGTCAGTGTGTTCGCGCTTTGGTAAACATCCATGAGCTTGTCGAAAGATTGCATATCTAAATTGGTCAATGAAAAATCCAAGTTGAGATCTTCGATCTCACTGCCATCCGACATCAATAACTTGGTCGCTTTAAATTTAAGGGTACTTGCTAAACGTTCCCCTTTCGCATCAGGTGTGGTTTCACCCACATATTGGGCATCGTATACGCCAAACAAAGGTTGCGCTGAAGCATCTTCAACTTGGAACTCACCTAGGCGAATATCTTGCTGTCCAAGCCAATAGCCTTTTTTGTGTTTGCCTTTGCCATTGCCACTCAAGTTCGCGATATGCAACGACTCACCACTGGCAAAATCAAACTGAATCGAAGGAATATCAAGCACAAAGTCAATGTCACCGAGCACAGTCGCATTGCCTGAAAGCTTCATCGGTGCGGTAGAAACCGCAACACCCTCACTGTCACTAACAAAATGCCAGCTATCCATCATCGCAACGAAATCCGTGTTGCCATTGAGCTGCGTTGTCGCATCAATACGAAGTGGTAACGCCTGCTCTCCCAGCAAATCTGACTGAGAACGAATGGATGTAAGCCCATGCGTGAGCAACGACTGCATCTCATACACCAGAGGTAAACCATCTGCAGTGAGCTGTTCAATCAACATTGGGTCCGTCACAGTGTAACGAGTTAATACTGATGACTGGAGGTAACCACGATCATATTTGACGATTTCTGCTTTGAGCTGAGCACCGTTAACGTTCTCAACGGCATCTTCAATTACATTTTGGCCAATCTGGCCGACAGCCAGCGGCCAGCACAGTGCAAGGGAGATGGCACCACCAACGGCACCAATTTTCTTTAAGTTGTTCATAGTGTCACTTACTTGTGAAGAGTTGCGTTGAGTCTACCTTATCTATGCTTAGGTTAAAACATTGAGATAAATCAGACTATTGCTAAGAACAACAGAATGACTGACGAAATTCAAGCTCAGCTCTCAATCATTTTCGTCACTTCCTGTTAACTTATCTTAGTCGCTATTTGTTCGTTATGATGAGGCCCTGTGAATCGCTACGCTATTTTGTGTTTAGACAATAATCCAATCAGCATCGAGCAGTTTCGCCAAGAGCTCTCGACGTTTGCTCATAAATTTGATGTATTTACCGCAGATTCTCTTGAAGAGGCGCACAACGCTATTGAATATTTGGAGCAAGCAAACCAGACCATGGCACTGGTGATCGCCAGTCATCACAGTGAGTTTGACGGGGTGGAGTTTTTAATTGGCCTCGATAGCAACCCAAGAACAGAAGATGCAAGACGCATTCTTATCAGTTGTTCGAGTGACATCGCTGCAATTCTCACCGCAGTAAATGAAGGTCGCCTCGACCACTGCCTTACCAAGCCTCTTCCTGATCAAATCCTGTTTCAAACCGCGCTAAAAGAGTTAACGCAATTTATTCTCAAGTTCGAAAAAGAGGATCTCCTCAGTTACAGCTCAGTGCTCGATCAAAATCGATTGTTGAGAGCACACATAGAAAATCAGATGCGTCATTACCAAGCGGGTTTTATTCACGATTATCACACGCTCTCTGACGCAGAATTAACGGAACGGTTCACCAACGCACTGCAAAGCTTTTTCAAAGAGAAAGACGAAACTCGCGCCTGTCGAACCTACTCGCCAGACCACTTATTGACGGTCGAAGGCGAAGCGAACAAATTTCTTTGGTTTATCACCTCAGGCGAAGTAGCGTTGTATAAACGTGATGAACTGGGGATGCAAAGAGAAGTCGTACGACACAAAAAAGGCAACTTGGTCGGTGGCATGTCATTCGTCACCGGCGAGAAATCGTTCTCAACCGCCCTCACTCTCACCAAGACGGAAGTGATCAAATTAGATCGCAACGTTTTTGCCCAAGTGATGCAATCCGATTCCAACCTTTTGCCTCTGTTTACCAACCTGTTGCTACGACACTTTAACCGGCGTTTGCAACGCAGTATCAATACCAAACTGCAGTTGCAAAAAACCCTCGAGTCCTTGGAATCGGCACATCAGCAACTGATTGAAAAAGAGAAAATGGCCATGCTTGGGCAGTTAGTTGCAGGGGTCGCGCATGAGCTAAATAACCCCATTGCCGCCATATTAAGGGGAATAGAGAACCTCAACAGTCATTTAGAGCAGGTGCTGGCACTCAATAAGCAGGATGCTCTGACCATGAAAGGCGTAGCTTTGCTTGAAAACGCCAAACTGAGCAAACCCATGTCGACCTCGGCACAAAGGGAAAAAGTCACCGCACTCATGTCGTTGATTGATAACCGCACGATAGCGAAAAAACTCGTCACGTTAGGACTCGATTCCGATACCGAACTACTTAGCCGGGTCAAACGCCAACCAGCACAAGGAGCTCAAGAATTGGAAACCCTCGAGCACTACCATTTCATCGGAAATGCTTTGCGTTCGATTGATGTTTGCTCAGGTCGTATCGCCGATATGGTGAAAAGCCTGAAAGGCTATGCGCGTGCGGATGATGAAAAAACACATATCGCAGACATCCACGAAGGTATCGAAGATACCCTGGTCATTTTTGAGAACAAACTCAAGCGCCATCAAGTCACTACCGAATATTGCGACATTCCGCCCATCTATTGTCAGCCCATCGCACTGCAGCAAGTGTGGACCAACATGATTTCCAATGCATTAGATGCGATGCCAGAACACGGGCAATTAGAGATCAAAACCCAAGTACAAGATTCAAAACACAAGTCGTACGTTACGGTTTCGTTCAAGGATAATGGGTGCGGCATTCCACTCGAACAGCAGTCCACCATATTTGAACTGAACTACACCACCAAAAAAGAAGGTAATTTCGGCCTTGGCATTGGTCTGTCTATTTGCCATCAAATCATTCATAGCCATGGAGGCTGGATAGAGGTGGATTCTATCCCCGAGCAGTACACCTGCATGACCATCTGGCTTCCCCTGCTATCAGAAGGAACATCCCATGAATAAGTATCTGATTTTATGTGTCGATGATGAGAGAGAAGTGCTCGATAGCGTGCTTCAAGATCTTGCACCATTTGAAGAGCATTTCCTACTAGAAGGCGCTGAATCGGTCGCTGAAGCCCGCAGCGTCATCGAACAATGTGATGACGAAGGTGTACCGCTGGCGTTGATTCTGTGCGACCACATTATGCCCGAACAAACTGGTATTAGCTTCCTCATTGAGCTCAGTAGTCACGAGCATACACGGCGAGCAAGAAAAGTGCTGTTAACTGGGCAAGCCGGACTCGAAGACACCGTCGAAGCGGTGAATCATGCCAGCTTAGATTTTTACATCGCGAAACCTTGGCATGGTGAAGATCTGCGTCAGGCAATTAAGAACCAACTGACTTCTTACGTGATTGAACATGACGACAATTTATTGTCATGGACTTCCATCTTGGATCCAGAGCGGATACTCAACGCGATGGCAGAAAAGCGCAGTTCATTTGGTGAATAACCAGCGCTTTAACAATGTGTTATTCGCTGAATAGCAACAGGTAGGGTGGCATTGATTTTGCTTAATTATTGGCTAGACGACAAAAGAATGGCATTTTTTATTGGTGACTTGTCTGCAAGTTGATTAAGATGTCGCAATTGAATTATGCGTTGAGCAGCCTAGGCTCAACCGGGAAGTAACAAAATAAAGAAGGTTTACCATCATTATGCGTAAGACAATTCTAGCTGCAGCTCTGCTGATTGCATCTGGCCACGCCATGGCGAAGGAAGATCCAAACCGCCCTGCTACCATGAGCAACTTTAGTTACGACTATGTCGAAGCCCGTATCGGCGCTAGCCCAATGACATTTGGTGCTGCTTACAGCAAATCCGTCCATCCAAATGCACACATCATCGCGCGCATCGATTCAGAGTTTGAAAGTGATTTCGACGCAGCGGCAGGTTTTGGCTTTCACTCTCCAATCAACAACTGGGCTGATTTGACTGGTGCAATGCTCATGCGCATTGTTGAACCTGCGAACGCAAGCAGTTCAGACATCGGTATGGAACTGAACTTAGGTATTCGCCAATGGCTTGGTCCTCAACTTGAAGTGGGTGGTAAAGTTGGTTACGTCTCTATTGATAACGACGATGACTGGATTGGTTCTGCGTACGCTCGTTTCCATTCGACGGAACTCTTTTCAATCGGTGTAGAAGCGCGCATTAACGATTTTTACGATGACCAATTGATGTTTACCACTCGCTTTAAGTTCTAATCGTCACCCGTACACCGATGATAAACCGAGGCGCTTAGACACCTCGGTTTTTTTTCTTCTGACTCTGTCTTGCCGTCCCGTTTTCGCTATCCGCTACGCCATTACTCTATCAACGAACTGCTGATCACTTGATCGGCGATCTGCTCAAACACGCGCTCGACACTGAACAAACTCGCCACATGGTAAAACTCCGGTCCAGAGGCGCACGACTGCATCAAACTCTGGCTGGCCGCGCCACCAAAATTGATGGTGATGACTTTCACATCGCGACCCGGTCGTTTTAGTTGAGTACAAATCAGCTTCATTTTTTTATCGCGAAAGGCAGGGTCAATTAAATGGTTGCCATCTGAAAATATCACCAAGTACTTACTGCTGTTTTCATCATCATAGTGCCGTGGCAACTGAGGACGAGAAGCATCCCAAATGCCCTGCCAATATGGCGACAAAAGACGCAACGCCCAAACCATTCCCTCGGCGTTGTTGGTATTCATGCCTGGGACTAAGCGTTGAACGGTGCTTTCAAAATGTCGGCGCTCAGTAATAAACGGTACGATCGGGTTAACATGGCATTCGATGTCATCAAAAATTGCCTTATCTTCATGAAACGGTCGATAGTTTTCACGTGTGTTCGTCGACGGATAGACCGCCGGATCGAGCGGCGTACCATCATCGAAGAACAATACCGCAGGTTTGTGAATCGGGCGAATTATCCGTTTGGAGTTGTTGCTGGCGAACTGCGGTTGTTTCTCCAAGTTTCGGAAATAGCGCAAACCGAGTGTACCCGGATTGTTTCCTTCGTAATCCAGATCGCGACACATGGCATTGCGTTTTCTCCCTGGTACGGCTGGTGCACGAGCGCTGCCTTTATCAAACATGTCACTCCAACCATTTTCTCGCTTCACTTGTGCATGATTGTAGCGGCGAAAAGTGCCGAGATAGATCTCCTCCATCGGGCCCGTATTCACATTCCCCGAGGCAGGCACAATGCTCACTACGTAGTTTTGATTGCGATTACCTCGCGAATACAGCTTGTCGGCAAAAGCCAATAACGCTTCTTTGGTTTTGGCCATCGGTTCGCCAGACATCGAATTTGAAACATCCAGCATGAAGACAATTTCCGCCTTGTTGCTGCTCACACCCGCTTTGGCTTGAGCATTAATAGGCACTGTTTCCGTGGCAGCAATATTGAGTGAGTTGGGCACAAAATCGAGCTCAACCTGCAAGTTTTCTTCTTGTTCATCGCGCTGATGTATAACACGCACACCTTGTGCAAAAGGCCTCGCCGCACCCGAACTGAGGTTGGCATTCAACAGTTCAACGGCCGTTGTTTCTGGCACCTCACTGATGATGGCGGAAGCAAGCGCAGCGTCGGTGGCATTGCCCACTTGGTTGTGAACGCTGTAAATACGCATCACATCCGTCACCCAAGCCGCAAACACCAACATGCTCACCAACATCACCAGCATAAAGACGGAAATTCCACCTGCTTGCTTGTGCATCTTATCTCCTTTTAAACATCGCGTGACTAACTAGGGCTTGCTGCTCAGAAAAAAGTACCCACCAATGGGATAACAGCTGTTTTGGTGCTGGTTGATAACAAACACTGACAATCCAAAGATCCACCTCGCTTACCCTAATGTCAGGTTGAGGCGGCTGGCACGCCCCTTCGGCCGCTGCAAACCTGTTCTGCTCCGAAAGAAACTGAACATTCACCCCCAGTACAGAACCTGGCTTTGCCATCAATTGCTCTGCTTTTTGTAAGTAGGCAGGCATTGATTCGCGCAATTGATTTCCGTCTTGGACATCTTGCATCGAAACCGCTCGAACTAAGGTATGGCTGAGCTCTTGAACCTTATCGTTACTGCGGATCAGCGTGGTGAGGTCCATAAAAGCCAGTGCCATAAGTAGAAGAAGCGGGATAAACATCAACGCTTCCATCGACACACTTCCCGATTGCGTTCGGCGGCGATCACATTTACTCGTTTTCAAACGCTTTCTCCGGTATTAAGGCAATCTGATTGCGGTAACGGTATACCATCTCTTTATTGGTCAACAAGGGGATGGCCAAAGGAGGCAGTTCGAGAGAAACGGTGATCATGATAACGCCTTGCTGTAACTGCCCCTGTTGCGCCGTTTCTCTCTCGATAACACCCAGCCATTGCGCTATTGAATCGAAAACTTGGGGTTCAATATTGGCGTTGCGAGCCAACGCCGGGCTGTGTAACTGAAGCTGTTGTGAAAAATGTTCAACTAACGCATTCGGGGTCGCCACCTGTTTCAATTGGGTGGCGCGTCTTGCTTGCTGAATCGCATGATCGAACGCCGAGAAATGCCACTGTACCCTTCCAATTTCAAAAAACAGCACCACTAAGGCAAGCAAGACCGGCATGATCAGCGCCGCTTCTACACTGACGCTGCCTATTTGACCTTTGTGACCTTTCATTGCAATCGGCCCAACTGCTGCTTAAGCAGCGCTATGTCTTGCTCAGCTTGTTGCGACGACATACTGCGTGTAAGCAACTCAAACGCTTGTTGTTCTTGCTCTTGTGCCAACAACACCAAAGCATAATGCTGCGTGACGAAATCTGGGACGCGATTTCCCTTCATCAAGGGCTGCAACTGCGATTGTGCAAGTTTGAATTTCCCTTGAAGCAGGTAGTGAAATGAGAGGTTCACACGAAAGCTTTTGCTGTCAGGCTCTAGCTCGATCGCGCGTAGAAAATGCCTCTCCGCCAGCTCGGTCAGCTGTTGCTCGTCTTTCGTTATGGCCAATAAGTTGTGCAGGCCTGCATGTCGCTCATCAAAGCCTAAGCCTTGCTGCAAATAGTCACTGGCTTGTAAAAGCTCGCCTTGGTTGAGATAGTGGCGCCCTAGTATGAATGCAGCTTCGGCGGCATTGTCTGATTTTTCTAACAGCAACTTCTGCAACTGAGCTTGCGCTGCATGCGGCCTGTCTTCTAACAGGTCAATGCGAGCAAGCATCAAACGCGCGTGGGCTTCCTCGGGGTAGATCTCTAGCACTTGTTGGTATTTATTTTTGGCCGAATCATAACGAGCGTATTCAAAAGCGGTATCCGCCAGACTATTGAGCGATTCTGCACTCGGTTGTGAAGACGGCGCAGCACACCCCACAAGCAAAAAGGCACAAGTCGATAAAAGGAGTTTGTAGACAAATTTCATGGGTGGTTCCTAAATGGGCAGCGAAAACCACTGCCCTAACTGAAGGCTATGCCAAACTGGTTAAAAGCTGGGAGAGAATCGGTGAAATCACCATCACCAACATCGGTAACATGATCATGGTCATCTGAATTAAAGTGATTTTTCCGGGCAATTTGCCGGCTTTTTCCTCAATATCCAGCGCGCGTTGCCGACGTGCATCTTCACTAATTTGCCTAAGCGTGTCAGCCAAAGGTGAACCATACTTTTCTGCCATTGTTAACGTGGTCGCTAAGGTATGCAGCTCAGGAATGCCCGTTCGCCAACTCAAGTTGTTCAGCGCTTGAGTGCGGTCATTAAGCAGATCAAGCTCGGCAGACGTGACGCGAAATTGTTCAGACATTGCGCCATGCTGGCTTTGCAAATATCGCGCAACACGCTCAAATGCCCGATTCAAAGACAAGCCAGACTCCACGCACAACACCAGCAGATCAATCGCATCGGGCGCAGACTGCTTGAGCTTTCTCCGATAGCGATCCGCATTCAGATTCAACCACCATTCAGGGCCATTCGCACCCAATACATAACCGACCAACACTAGGGTCAGTGACCACATGCTGATGATCGCTTCGCCGTTGAATGCTTGGCGTCCCAACAACATCAGCGCAACGATCACACCAGTGCCAAACTTCGCCAATAGAAGCCAGGTCAATGCTTGTGGCTTATGAAAACCCGCGTTGGCCAGCAAACGACTTAAACGCGCTTTTTCATTTTGTGTCACCCAATTGTGCATCAACGCATTGCCCTGCTGAGCAACCAGCTCTTTCCGTTTTACGTAACGTTTTAACCCTGCCTCACGACGCTTACCCTGATGGGTGTTTCTCAACGCGACAATAACCATTGCCAATAGCATCAGCGCACTAAACATCACGATGATTTGTACAAGTTCCATCTTTTACCCCTTGAACTTGGTCAGTTGGCGAATCAGCAACAAGCCACTGGTGACACTGAGCACCACGTAGAGCAGTATCCATTGGCCGGTACCGTCACGCAGCAGGTAATCAAAATGCTCTTTGGCAGAACCATATAGCACGCCAATCAAGACGGGTGGTAAGATCGCCAGCACCTTAGCCGAAGTCCGAGATTCCGATGTGATGGTTCGCACGCGGCTTTCCATCAAACTGCGCTCACGCAGTGTTTGGCCAAGCTGTTTGAGCATATGAGACAACTTGCCTCCGGTTTCACTTTGTAGGCTCAGTAAAGTCGTTAGGAAGCGAAACTCTTGGCTGGGCATTTGCAACGCAGCGAAGTGCATCACTCTTTCGACGCTGTGACCCAGTTTAAGGCGATCATGCATCGCCAGAAACAGACGTTTGGCACTGCCTTGATACTGCTCTGCAAGGGCGAAAAAGATGTCATGCAAAGGCGCCCCCACTTTGACCGCCCGCTCCATGCTGTCGATGATATCGGGCATTTGCGCGTTGAACTCGCTGATGGCAAGCTGCTCAAAATGGCGAAATGCCAACACCGTCATCAACACCGCCATGACACTGACTAAAAGTAAGGCTGTCGACGCTGCCATGCCTTGCGAGAGCAAGGTAACAAATAACCCGGAGCTCGCCATTACTAAGTACAGACGGTACTTTTGTAATCGCGAAGCGCCGATCAAGGTTTCGATACGGCTGTAAAACGCGAGCCATTGGGGGCGTTTCTTCTCCGTCACCGCCAACGATTTAAGGTAGCGTTTACGCTGTTTCTCACGCTTCGCTTCAACGCGACGTGAGTGCATGAACAATATGCCCATCGTTAGCCAAATCAACAAAAACAATAGCCAAAGCATGGTGTTCTCTTAGCTCCCTACCGTGGGAAATAAGCTCGTCCAAGCTTTATCCAACGCAAAGTGACGCGCGCGTTCAATTACATCGTGCGGTAAAACACCTTGGTGGTAATCACCACGCCCTTCTTCATCAAGGCGATATTCAAATAGTGGGTGTATGACGATCTGTCCGTCTTCCAACCCACCAACGGCGGAAATCGCGGTAACACGGCGCTTGCCATCGTGAGAGCGTTCTAGCTGTACCACCAAATCCAGCGCTGAACTGATTTGTTGGCGTAAAACCGCTGATGGGATCTGTTCTGCACCCATCATCAACATATTCTCAAGACGCAGCATCGCATCGGTTGGTGAGTTGGCGTGCAAGGTACATAAGGAACCGTCATGGCCGGTGTTCATCGCTTGCAGCATGTCAAAAGCTTCAGCGCCACGAACTTCGCCCAAAATGATGCGATCGGGCCTCATGCGTAGGGCGTTTTTGACCAAATCGCGCACCGTTACCGCCCCAGTTCCTTCAGAGCTGGCGGTTCGCGTTTCGAGCTGGATCCAGTGAGGTTGAGTGAGTGACAGTTCAGCCGCATCTTCGATGGTAATGATGCGTTCATCGTCGCTGATGGGTGTACTCATGGCGTTCAACAAGGTGGTTTTACCCGCCCCCGTTCCGCCAGACACCAAGATGTTAAAACGACAACGTGCCGCCAACGCAAGGCACTCCGCCATCTCCGCGCTCATGCTGCCAAAAGCAACCAAACCGGGGAGATCGTACTGACGTTCTGGGAACTTACGAATTGAAATACACACACCATTTAACGCCAATGGCGGCGCGATGATATTAACGCGGCTACCATCTTCCAAACGCGCATCCACCAGGGGTGTCGACTCATCTAAGCGACGGCCAACCGCATTCACGATTCGCTGCGCCACATTGAGCAGGTGTTTTTTGTCGCGAAAACGGATGTCTGTTTTCAACAATTTGCCTTGTCGCTCAATGTAGATTTGCTCCGGCCCATTGACGAGAATGTCGCTCACTGACGGATCCTCGACCAAACATTGAATCGGACCCACACCCAGCATGTCATCACACAACTGTTCCACCAACACCGCCAACTCGCTTTGGTTGTATGGCAGCAACTGTTGGGCTGACATTTGTCCGACGGCTTTCTTAATTTCTTGTTGCAGTTGAGAGCGGCTCAGTTTAACGGCTTCTGAAGGCTCAATCAGTTTTTCAAAAGCCGCTTGCGCGGCTTCTGGCATCTCGAGAGGGTTACCTCGGGAGGCTTGTATCAGTTGAGTTTTGTGGCCAAACATTAGGCGATCCCCGCTAGGCGCGTTTTTAGTTTGCTAATCGCTTTGGCTAACTTGCCACCGCGTTTTACCAAAGGTTCGCCGTTGTGTTCCGCGGCTTGTACCGCTTTGCTATCGAATGGCAGTTCACTAAATTGTGTGATTGACCACGCCTCAAACAACTGTTTCTCACTCCATGGTTTGTGCGATTTCGATCGGCTCTGATTACCAACGAGGTGAACATGGTGCAAATACCCATTCAGCTTTGACAAAATGCCATCGGCTCGACGACCCGCTTGCAGCGAGAAATCGTGCACCAATAAGAAGTTGTCCGCCGACATCATCAGATCCTCAACGCTGTCAATCAGATAATGAGGCACATCCAAAATCACATAAGCAAATTGCTGCTTTAACTTATTGACGACATTGATTCGCTGTTGCACAGATAACTCCTCCTGCTGCTCTGTATAAAACAGGCTCAACTGGTGGCCCACGTTTTGACCGAATTGCTGAATCAGTACCGAGTCAACCCGTTCCACTTCCTTCACCAAGCGATGAAGTGACGGTTGATATTCCACGCCCAGCAAAATCGGATGCTGAGTAAAGTTGAGGTTAAAGTCGACTAAAGCGACCGAACGATGCTTAGCCAGATCAGCCGCTAAGTTAGCCGCGACGGTCGACGTCCCCACACCACCGCTGGTACCACTCACCAAATAGACTTGGCCTTGTTGGAAACCCTTGTGCGAATGCAGCCCTAATAGGTGTAACAAGCTCTTGTGCAGCGCCGTCGGATCCAATGGCAATGCAAGATAATCAGCGATGCCCATCTGCATCAGTTGGCGATATTCCGACAAGGAAATTTCCTCACCGAAGAGAATCACTTGGCAACCCGGAGGCGTTACTTTGGCCAGTTCAACCAAGCGTTCCAACTCATTACGTTGCACTTGCAAAAACAGAATGTCGCCACATTGACGCTGCGCTAAATGGTTAACCGCTGCGCTCAAGCTTTGCGTGTGGATTTGGCAATCAAGTTGTGCGATGCGATCCACCACCGACTCAATCACGCTCAGTTGTTCGCCTTTCTGGGCAAACACCATCATCGATTGACGCTTAATTTCCACTTTCACCTCCTGAACCGTCGGTGATCTTCGCTGGGTCCTCGGCAATTCTCACGTTACCTTGGCGTAGACGCTCAACGGCCCCCACTTCTAAGCTGCTTTCGGTAATCAGTAACTGCGCTCCTTGGCGATAATGCTGTTGATTGGCCATGGCCATTTGTAGACGGCGTTTGTGACGACATTGTGCCTCGCTCAACGCTAGGTCAGGCTCAAAACGGCAAGTGTCTGGGATAAGTGCCACATCAATCTTCACCCCAACCTCAGTTTGCTCCACTTGCTGCCAACGCATGTCCACAGGCAATGAAAGTGCATCGCTGAGTTGCTGTTGCCACAGCGCGAGGTTTTTATGAGAAACCTGTTGTGTGCGGATCAACACCGAGACTTCACCTTGCTCAAGCCTATGTTGAGTAGGCAGGAGCAGTTGCTGTATCGCTGGAAAAATTTCGTCTTGTGCGCTCAACGTGAGCTCACGCTGATCGGATAAATTTGGCGTTGAAGAACACCCCGCGTTGAACAGCATCGCGGTTGAAAGCATCCAGAGATGCGGAAGTTTGTTAATCATGTTGTCGTGAAATCCTGTTAGTAGCGATAGCCGTAATCACCAATCAACTTTGGCGTTTTTGCCTCTCCCTCTAACTCACCAAAGAGTAGGCGTTCAAAACGCGTTGGCGAGCGGAAGTTATCCAGTGGTGTCGGTATAGATTCGAGATCACCCGTCGGCTGAACCAGACTCGCGGTGGCAATGATCACCAGTTCACGTTCAATCTGTTTGCTCTTATTGGTTCTAAATAGTGCACCAACACCCGGCAATTCCCCCAAAAATGGAATAGCATCTACCGCGTTTTCTTCTGATGTCCTTAACAACCCAGCCAATGCAAAGCTTTGCCCGTCAGCCAACTCGATCGTGGTGGTGGCCGTTCGCTTATCCAGGCCAGGTACATCAACACCGTTGATCTTGATGGAGTTTTGACGACTTAATGCGCTCACAACTGGTGTCACGGTAAGGGAAATGCGATTTTCCGAGAGCACGGTTGGAGTCACCGAAAGACCGACACCAAAGCTCTTGAACTCGACGCCCACCGAATCGCCATCAATGCTTGGGAAAGGAAATTCTCCCCCCACCAGAAACTCGGCTTTTTCACCCGATTTTGCCGTGAGATTCGGTTCCGCTAACACATTCACTAAGCTCTTTGACGCCAATGCATCGATAATGCCCATAAACGCTGATTCTTTGATCAGGTTATCCGGATCGGTCAAATCCAGCCCTGCGGCAAATTCGTTACCAGGTGAAACGCCCAACATCCAGTTCGGATTGACCGATTGCCAGCGGATGCCCAGCTCTTCACTGGTGCTTTTGGCCATTTCCACCATGCGGATTGAAATGTTTACTTGAGGCGCGGCGGTGATTTTCAGCTGATTGATCACCAAAGGCAGCACCGACTGACCGCCCGGCCCTTCAGGCTGGTTAGCGGATTTACGGCTCACTTCCGCCGTAATTTCTTTCAGACGGTCTTTGTCTGCGACTTGGCCTAGCGCAAAATTGTTCACCAGACTCAAAATATCCGCCGCCATTTCTGGACTTGCTACCGTGCCAGCAACGGCAATCGAATCGCCCACCGATTGAAGGCTAATGTGGTATGCAGGGTATAAAAGTTCTAGGTGACGCTCTAATTGACTCAAACCGCTGTTTTTCACATTCAGCCTGTAGTGCGCAATGGCATCCCCTTCTTTACCAACGATGACCAAGTCGGTTTTCCCTACTTGCGCACCAAACACCAACGCACTGCGTGCAGAGGGCGTTTTGACATCGGCAATGGTCGAATCCACGATGTAAACGCTACGCATCTCTTTCGATAGCGGAATCAGGCGACTTTGGCCCACTTCTAAGGTGATCTCTTTGGCGGCCTGCGCAAAAGGCACGACCAACGTGAAAGCGACAATTAGCCACCATTGTTTAGCCACATGCATCATGATTACTGCCCTTCCTTCACGTTGCCGCGGATCACCGTCACCGACTGGGTTGGTTGTTGTTCAAGGTCATACGCACCCGAAATATCCTTGGCCCATTTGAGCGGTTTATTGGCCACTTCGGTTTGATCGTGGTTACCTCTCAACACCAGAGATAGCTCCCCCAATTTACTCGCCAATACCAACTTTTCTGCATCTTGAAGCGACACTTCAAAAGTCACAGAGGTTGGATCATAACTTTTGCTGGCTTTTTCAGGTTTCTGATGTGTCGAGTACTGGTTACCAATCGCCAATAGGTGAATATTCTGTAGTACCGTTTCGACCGCCATGTTGTTATAGATTGGCGTGCCATTGGCGTCTTGATCGATTTCTGACTGACTTGTCAGCAACACATCCACTTTGTTTCCAGGACGCAGTAAACCGAGCCCAGCCGCCATGGGATCGAGCTCAATCGAAATCGCTCTCATGCCTGGTTTCACCAATGCAGAAAGAAAATCCGATTGTTCAGGGCGCAGCAGCATATCGGGGGATAACACCGTATTGGCTGGGATAAACTGCACCGCTACACTGCCTGCAATCTGTTCGAGTTCAAATACGGGCTGAAGAAACACATCACCCAAGGTTTCCCGCTCTTGCAGCGAGACTTCTTTCCACTCTAAGCTCTCTCGCTCGATAAATGATCCCATTGCCAACGCCCGGTTGGCGACCAACACTTTCGCTTTTCGCTCAACGGGCGACAGGGTGTTTGACGATTGCTGGGTCTGAGCGGTATCTAGCCAAACAAACCCTGCGAGAAATAACGCAATAGACAAAGCTGCAAAAACAGCCATGTACCAACGACTCATGATGAAAAATCCAATTTATAAAAGAAAGTAAACGGTTGAAGCAGCAATCGAAACACCCAATGGAATCGTCCGTTGGTGAATGTTAGAAATGGAGAAATAGGCACGAGTTAACTGCCAAACCGCCAATATTCCTGCCCCAAACGCACTGAGTAACATCAGTTCAAACCAGTTAGGAAAAACAATCCAAGTGCAGACTGCCGCGAGCTTTACGTCCCCTGCGCCGAGCCAACCGTATTGCCAAAGCACCATCCCCGCAACGCAGACAATGAGTGCATACAAAGTGGCATCGAGCCAAAAAGGTGAACCCTCTATACCGCGATAAGCGATCGCCACTAAGAACAAGAGAGCAATGTTAACGTTGTATATCTTTCGCTTTAATGCATCACTAAGCACTACCATCATCAGCAATACCAGCAAAGCAGCGAAGGCGACAATCTCTGGATTCACGTTTACTCGCCTGCTGGGTTCAGGCTGTTTACGATGCCAATAAATTTCTCTTTCAATGCAGAAATAAACACCCCATCAGAACCAAAAATTGCTAGCACGCCAGCTGCAAGACCAGCAGCAAGGATTCCATACTCAATCGCGGTTGCACCGTTTTCATCGTTAATGAATTGTTTCAGCATCATTACTCCTTTTTGAAACAACATGTAAATGGTTATGATAATTAATATCATTTGCAAATGATAACATTTATATTATTATGCGCAACAAATAAAGCGATGAATATTTTACGAAATAGCATTTTAACAGCGTTTGTAATCGACATTTTGACAAAATTTAGATCATTGATCTGACAAGTAGAGTATTTACTCAGCTAATGACGTGATGTCTACCTCATTTATCAAGCAGATTTTTCAATAAGGAGTGAAAATGCGCTTATTTGCCAAGAGTTTGGTTGCCTCAGCAATTGCGGGTCTATTGACTGCGTGTGGTGGTGGTGACGGTGGTGGTTCGACGGCCAGCCCAACCGCACCCTCAACCCCGACAAAAGTAACACTAACGGGCTTTGTGACAGAATCTCAACCCGTACAAACTACGGTTGATCAAACCGTAAAAACAGAAGTGAGATTGCTGGTCGGTGAAAAGATCATCGCGCGCTCGGCACCACAAATACACGCCGGAGAGCATCAACCTCGCTATCTATTGGCCGTGGAACCGAACACACTCAGCGAAAATCTCCCGATGGCCATTGAGGCGGTCAGCATCATCTCCCCACGTGAACAAAAGGCCGATGCGCGCGCTGCAGAGCAAGAACAAACGGCAGATCAAACGGTTTTAGAAACTCGTGAAGTGTTGCTTTATCGCAATGCCATTGGCACTAAGTCATCACTGCTTTCAGCAGATAAAAACAACGACAAATTCATTACCCATGACGAATGGTTGCCACTAACCTTCTCGCAAACCAACTCGTTGTTTGTCGCCCTCGATCCCAGCGGTGAACAAAGTTCACTTGAACTGATGAATGAACATGGACGTGAGAAAATCATGGCCCTCGCCGCGTTGTTACACACCATTTTCGACCCATTTGATAACGAAAAACAGGTTGCACTTTCTTCGCTGGACATGGAGAAAGCGTTGCTGATTGATGCCCTACTAAAACACGAAATGATTGCTTCACCCTTGGTTGATGGCACGCGTTGGCTCGATTTGGTGAGTTCTGCCTATGAGCAGATGGCGCAAGAGCAAGAGATCGTTTTGGCTGATGGGTGGCAGAAGCGTATCGAAGATAAATGGATCGAGATGCATGCGGTCAAGCAAAGCAATGTACTGCGCGAAGTACTCGATAACTCCTACCCAACCCGCACCTTGGTGCTTCGTGGTGAAACGGTTTCGGGAATGAAAAACCCACAGATTTCGCTACAAATTGGTTCTTATCCTAACGATCCTTTAGCAAACAGCCACTACGATAACCCGCTTAAACCGAAACGACCGTTGCTCGTGCCTATCACGCCGCTTGGGGAAGAAAAACCCTCTACCGCCATTGAAGGGGCAAACCACCAGTTTGAGTTTAGCCTCACGCTAAGTGACATCGCTCATGGCTTTGATACCTGTCAGCCGACAGGCAATGAAGTGTACGTTTATTACGATCAGAATGAAGACCTCACCAAGCCAAGCACTCATCCAACCGACAATATGCAAGATTTGCTGACGGTGATTGCGTTTGATCCAGACACGGGCGTTGAAATGCGTTCCTATTTGGGCGCGTTTTGTGAACTGGCGAGAGAAGATATCGATAAGAACCAAGATGGTATCGTCACTGCCGACGAGTTCCCACGTTTAAAAATCTCATTTGAAAATAACGCCCATGCGCTATTGGCCGAACGCAGCGGCTTAATGCATCACGGTGGTGGCCAATACGCAAAACCAGTGAAACAGACGGCTATCGATACGCTATTTGCCAAGCACACACCAGATATGCTGCAACTCATGAGCTCTATTGTGGCGATGCAAATGTCATCGGCGCGCAACGACAAGCTGCCAGCCATCGACAATGCGTCAGATTTTTTCCGTACCGCAGCTCAACTGCTTGATTTGGACTACAACGCCCAATATCGCATGTACAGTAAAAGCAACATTCTGCCCGAACCGTTTCAAGTCATCCAACTGCTGAAAAACATCGCAGATGTTGCTCACCATATGGAAGACACCGATACCACCATCAACACTTTGTTGAAATGGAGCGCTCAGGCATTTAGCCACTTGAGTCAGTTCCCGGCAGATACCAAGATGGCATCCGATCTCAACAAAGCGATTGATTCTAACACCAGCTGGCTACCCGCTGAACCCATCAACGGTTTAGAGTCTATTTGCAGCACAGAGTTTGCTCAGGACCAAATCCGTGGTATCGCCGTTCGTGGACGCGGTGACGACTGGTTAACCCTGGAATGGGAACCACAAGGCAACAGCGATTACACGCTTTACTGGGATAGCAAACCATTTGCTAACTTGAATGACGCAGCCAATCAAACCGCATCTGCAGAGCACATCGTGACGTTAACAGGGCTCACTAAGTTCACTCGTTACTACTTCCAGATTGCACACAAAGGCGCACCGAGCGCACAGTTTGACGTTCGTATCGGTGATGCTGGCCTGACCAACCCACATCTCTTTGATTCGGATTTTAGTTGTGACCCAATGAGTGGTTATGCGCGCAACTCCAATGCCGATGGCTATCAATCACTTTCATTCCTCAAAGTGGATGCCCAAGGCGAACGCTTGACTCGACAAGATCTTCCGTATGTTGCAACCCCTCACAGCTGCGCCGTTGAAACCAAAACTGGCCGAACGTGGGCCGTGCCAAATAGCGAGATGGTGGAAGGTGATCGCATTCGTCACTGGTACAGCATCGATAACCGATATCTGCATGGTGATAACTTGCCGGTGACTGACGACCAGTACAACGGCTTTTGTGTCGCCATCAACGGTGAGGTTTATAGCCAAGACAAAGCGCGCCACTGTACGGTGAATCAGCTTGTTCAACGTGCCAACGAAAGCAAACTTTGCGGCATTACCAATTGGAGGCTGCCAACCTACGAAGAAACGCTCAATGTGATGACTTTGAAAGGTAAGCCTCAGTTGAACTTTGATGACGATTTCTTCCCGAATATTGACGGCAACATGCTGTGGATGAAGCAAGAAAACCCTGATGTTAAAGCCCTAGCAAATCTACTTTTCCCAACCAGTTGGAACGTAAGAACGCAATTGGAAGGCAAAGAGGTGCCTCACCAGGTGATGTTGGTGAGTGATGGTTTAACAGTGAATCAGGAATAAGGAAGCACATATGAAAACGACTTTTCTCATCTCATTAGCAGCAGCGATCTCCGCTCCACTCTACGCGCAATGCCTTCCTGAAGAGGGGCGTTTTGAAAAAACCACGATTGATTACCACGGCACAAACTATTGGGTGATCAACGACAACAGAACCAACCTTCAATGGATGATGTGTCCAATGGGACAACAAGGCGAACAGTGCGCAGGTGATGCCATTTTAGAAAAACGAGTGAATCTTGCCGCACTCGTTGAAACCTTCAATCAAGCGGAGAGTGACGCTGCACTCACATGGCGCATGCCTCATACCCAAGAGTTGATTACCATTACCGATCAGAGCTGCCGTTATGGTACTTATCCTGAGTTCTTTAAGCTGTCACAAACGACCGAAGCACTGGAGCAGTTATATCAAGCCATCGCTCCGTATAAAGAGAAGCTCGATATTCTCTACCAACAACACCAAGACAACCTGGTTGCACTGGAGAAAAAGCGTCAATCCAGCCCTGAGGTAGACGAAAAAGTCATTGAGTGGTTGGAAAACAGTCGCAAGCTGTTTGGTGGTGAATGGTCACGCGAGACGTCAGATTACGTTTATAAAGAACTGGTTCCGTGGCTCGAAGAAAACGCCCCAGAGTGGGTTGCCGTCACAGCAAGCCGCAATAAGTTTTCTAATGCGTTTCATTGGGGCGATGCGGAGCTGGGACTCGAGAAGCTTAGCGCGCATTACCGTACCCACTATGCTGTGTTGGCTCAAAATTATTCAACTCAAGCGGGGTACAGCGTCTCGTTCAAAAACGTACCGGATTTAGGTACAGCAAGTGACAATCACTTAAACATTTCATACATGTACACACAATATACATTAGGAAACCTATCGGACTGGACACAGTATTACGTACGTTTGGTTAGAGCGATACCGCAGGACAATCGCTAATCAAAAAGCAGGGGCATTCGTGCCCCTGCTTTCTAATGTTTGCAACACGGATTAAATAATCAGTTAAAAATCGAATTGCAGATAAATCGTGTTGTAGTTGCTGCCGCCTTTGATGCGCCCAAATTGAGAGGCTTTTTCAAAGATCGCAGAACGATGATGCAAGGAATAGCCAAACCAAACGTTCTTCCAATCGTTCTTACCCACCAAATCACCCACATTCACATCAAACGAAAAGTCGAGGTAATTGAGTAGATGACTTGGAGTATAACCCTTGCGTTCCATTTCACTCTGTTCGATATAGGTGATGTTGTCGATATAAGACATCCCTTCTGCCACACCAAAGCGCCATTGTGTCGGCCAGTTAAAGGTGTAATACGCTTTGATAGACACCACGGTTTCCGTGCTTGCACTTTGCACTTCTGAACTCCAGTGGTGCGCAATGCCCGAATGTAAGTAGAGATCTAACGGCAGTCCAAACAACTCATCCGTTAACGGATGGCCATAGAACAGTGACGTTAACTGGTTGTTGTAAGGATCTTTTTCGCGTTCAAAGTTAAAGATTTCACCAATGTTCGACGGTGTTCCCCAACCGTGTGCCACACGCAGATACGGCTTGTTTTTCAGATTAGACTTTCGTTCTTTGGTTTTATCATTAAAGAAACCAAAGCCAACGTAAAACTCGCCTTCATAGCGGTCTTCAATCGCATAGCTATCATAGGCGTTATTATCTAAACGTGTGATGCTGGTCTTGCCGAGCAAATAGAGATTTGAGGCTACATGGTAACGACCTTTCAAAGCAATATTGGTATCGACACCCGCTCCGATGTACTGCTTGGTGATATCAGCAAAGGCGTAATACGTGCTGTTAAAATCAGCGTCTTTATAGCGCAACGTAACCGAAGGTTCTAGTTCCCAATCACCGAGGTCATACTTGGCGGCCAAGCGATAGTTGGAGTGAAAACGAAAGCCATCGTCAAACATGAGCTCAGCTTCAAAACGCCATTGATCATTGACTTGATATGCTAATTGCCCACCAAAATCGGCAGTATCACCTTCAACCGCGTTTTGCACTATTTTCGGGATATCTATAAATCGCATGCGTGTTAAAGCGTTGAACTGTAGTGGGTATTCATCCGATTCCCACAGATAAGCACCACCTTCAATACCACGAATAAACACGTATTGGTTGTCAAAAAACATCATAGGAACAAAGGTGCTAACCGTTTGATCACCATCTAGGGTATCGAACGGAATCGAAGCGGTACGATACATTGCCGCAATGCCCCAATTTTGCTCTTGTGCCAAAGTGGGGAGGGAAAGCGCGCTTAATGCGGCGACTGAGCCTAATGCCAACCAGTTAGATTTCATATTTGCTTAAATTCCAGTTAATTACGCTGATTAAATCATCAAACAGAAGAAAAGCTCTTATGTTCATTTTCAATTAGCCGTTACAATTAGTAGATATTGTCATTTATTTGAATTTAATGTGAAAGCCTCAGAACTAAAAACTTTTCTAGATAGCCTACCAAATGGCTGCGATCCTGATGTTGTGATGGGAGAAGAATGGCTACCAGAAAGGTTAGTGAATACGCGACTTGACGACAATTTGCTGTTTCTTGAATTCGATAATGCCCCAGAAGAAAACCAAGGCGATGAAGAAGGGCGTGGATTTGTCGAACATGAAATTGCCATGATAAGACAGCGCTTTGAACACATTCTTGATGAAGCCAGCGACACTAGAACCAAAGCCGATGCTATGTTGGCTTTATTTCTGATGGGCCATGAACTTTCGAGCTCTGAAGTGATCGAGATTCTCGAAGAAAACGACGACCGTGATGGATATTAATCTGCGTCACACCTTGTAAAATGACGCAAATGACTTCATGTTGTAGTTAACCTCGTTTGCTGGTGAACACTATGTTTAATGTATTAACTTCATTATTTAAGGAGCTTATTGAGGGTTCTGACCTCAGTAAGCATAAAGCGACCAACCCAAATTTGGCCATTGCGAGCCTACTTTGTGAAGTCGCCGGTGCCGATTACCAAATCGATGAGCGTGAGCAAGCCGTTAAAAGACAGTTACTCAAACGCCTACTCAAGCTAGACGATGCCCAAGTAGAAACCTTGCTAACGCAAGCACAAACCGGTGTCACTGAATCGGCCTCTTTGTATGACTTCACCTCGCAGCTTAGAGAGTTATCTCAAGAAGTCCGCTTTGATTTGATTAAAGGCATGTGGGAAATCGCCCACGCAGATGGTGAGATTGACCCATTGGAAGACGCCGTCATTCGCAAAACAGCAGAACTGCTCTATATCGACCACAGCGAATTCATTCGTGCCAAACTACAAGTGATTGATAAGTAATACTTCAGTCGTACTTTGATGCATAGAAACGAAACCAAAAAACGCGCCAAGGCGCGTTTTTTATTGCGAACTCTAGGTTATTGTCCGTCCACGAGTTAGAACATGGTTAATGCCAATTTAGCAAGGTTATAAGCATCGACATAACCAGAGTGCTGGCGCCCTTCCCACTCAATACCTTTAGCTTCTTGCGCAGCACGATGACCAATACGTTTTTCCTTCAAGCGATGTTGAATTCGGTACAAAGTCGCAATATTAATGAACTCATTAAATGGCGCATCTATGCCTTTTTCTTGGCATTCTTGCATAAGGATTCGGTCATCACGCCCCCAAGAAGCATAGATTTTATTGCTGCCACCGAAATTTTTGATCATCGATTTAATCACTTCGGCTAACGGCCTGCCCTGCTTTTCGATCTTACGTGGCGTAATACCAGTCAACTCAGCGCAAAATAGCGACACTTCATCGTGCTCGGGTTTAACGTAGTATTGAGCGCGCTTGACGATTTCACCTTTGAGCAAATCAATCTCTGCTAAACCGATTTCAATGATTTCACCTGTGCGCCCAACACCATTTTCGTTCCAGCAACACATTTCTAAATCAAAGCAAACAATTCGGTTATGGTTCATAAATCGCCTTTTCGTTTCCCAGCCAATAAAGCGCGGAAGTGTACCTCAATCAAAACAGAAACTCGACTCAAGCCATACCGTTTGTCTATTTACCCTGCAATTGTGGCGCAGTTTCGTCCTTTATCTTTGCTTCGATAAAGCTGAATATCCATCTTTTGGATCAGCTCTTCCACCTCTTCATTTCTATGGATAGCAGCTCCAATACTGAGCGTGCAATGGATCTGGGTTTCCTGAAAATAGCAGGCCGTTGCTTCTATTCCGGATCGAATAGATTCTAGGTAACACGACAGCTCGTTTGGTTGTGTCACCGAAGAGAGAATACCAAACTCGTCACCACCAAAACGGTAAAAGCGGTCACCCGGTTGCAATAACGCACTGATGATGCGCGCGACTTCAATCAATACTTCGTCCCCACCGAGATGGCCATAGCGGTCATTAATTTGTTTAAAATGGTCGACATCAAAGCCAATCAAGCTGAATGGCACTTGTTTTTCAATCATCTGAGTTAAGTCGTGGCGAAACGCTCTACGGTTCAACAGTTGAGTTAACGAGTCGTGATCGACCATAAACTGCAGTTCTTTGGTTTTCTCATTGAGCATATAGTTGAGACGTTGTTTCTCACGAGTTTGCAAATTCACCACGTGTGCCACCAAAAATGCCATGATCAAACCGATCACCACTATCCCCATCAACACCGCGCGATCCCACTTGGATAGGGTTCTTTCTAGTTTGAACTCAACTTGCCAGTCACGGTTTGGCAATGACACCACTTTACTCACCACAGCGCTGTCAATGTTTAACCAGTTAGGGCTTTGATACAGGATTGGGTCATCTTCAGCATCGAAGCCTAAGTCCGTCACTCTCACGACAAGACTTTGCTCAGTCGCGGTTTTTGTCACCAGTTCCTCAAAATAGACCGTACTGCGAATCACACCAACCACGACACCAAGCAAACTTTCACGACGCTGATCGAACACTGGGTGATAGACTAACAATCCCGTTTTTTCTAATGTGCGGTCGTAGCCGTCTTGTAATAAACGGACTTTATCGGAAATGTTTGGCTGCCCAGTGCTAAAAATATCGTCCAGAATCAGTTCAAAACGTAAGCGAGCAGAATAAAAGCCCAGCAGTTCAATGTTTCTCTCATTTCGTGGAAAAATATCACTAGCAATGTAGATAGGTCGACCATCAGAAAAAACATAACCTTCCGTTTTTGGTCCATCTTTAGGTACGGTAAAGACCGAGAAATTTGGAAAGGTTTCTCTAACTTGAGCAATATGCTGTTCAAGCTGTTCGGGATACACCTTTTGCATCCACTGCAAACCAATCAAACTCTTGGAGGATGCCACCGTATGGCGAGCAAAAATTTCAAATCGGTCCCAATCTTCTGGAGCAACGGAATAAAAGAAATTGGCACCCGAGCCTATATAATCCAAATCGTTTTGAACAAACTCGCGTAAAGATTCTGCTTGCCGCTGTGCGAGGTTGTTAAACATAGTCGTGGTATAACGTTGCTGGATTTTGGCAGAAATAAGCAGAAAAATGGCGGTGACGACTAACGTCGCGACAAACGCTTTCAGCGAGGCAGAATGCCTACGCAACCATTGAGTAGAGAAAACAGAAACAGGTTGGCCCACAAACAAATCCATTTAATTCCATATCACCGAATCGAACACCAATTAACACGATAACCGTATAAACATCAAGACTATTAATCGTACGCCAGTCGGTTATGTTGTTTTTTTCAGCAATCGAACCCTGAATTTTGCCTCAATTACGCATTTATTGCAGCCTAGCAACTTGAATATGCTAATATTCATCACCATTTTTACGTCTAATACTAGGTGCAAATCGCAATTTTATTAAACAAGATTGCGTGTAGCGAGCCAATCTACGCACCTTTAAATCAATCGAATAGAGAAAAATTAGCATGAACATTGATTTAAACCTTATTCCTCAAACGTTCGATATGCTTCACGCAGGTCTAGCGGCATCGAGCGTTTTATTACTACTCGTGGCGGTTTCTCGTAAATCCAAAGTGATCGAGAAAGTGGTTGAGAAGCCTGTAGAAAAAATCGTTGAAGTCGAAAAACCGGTCGAAAAAATTGTCGAAGTCGAGAAAGTTGTTGAAGTTGAGAAAGTGATTGAAAAAGTGGTGGAAGTACAATCTAAGCTTGCCACCGCATCCACCGATTCTGCGATGCAACTGCTTTCTATCATGCAACAAGAAGCTCGCTTGATTGACTTCCTACAAGAAGATCTCACCTCATTCTCTGATGAAGAAGTGGGCGCAGCAGCGCGTGTTATTCATAGCGGTGGCCAAAAAGTCCTTAAAGAGTACGTAACGCTTGAAGCGATCCGTAACGAAGACGAAGAGAGCCGCATTGTGGTCGAAGAAGGCTTTAACCCTCAAGCAATTCGTTTAGTCGGAAACGTAACAGGTAACGCGCCATTTAACGGCACCTTAATCCACAAAGGTTGGAAAGCTTCTGCAATGACGCTACCTAAACTGGCGGAAAACTACGACGCTTCGATCATCGCACCCGCTGAGGTTGAGCTGTAATGGAAACGATGATGACACCCGCAACCGAGCAAGTGGCAAAATTCAGCGTTGGTATCGACTTAGGTACCACGCACTGTGTTATGTCATTCATGGATACCCAGGATGAGCAAGCTCGCGTACAAGTGATGGCCATTCCACAATTGACGGCGCCTGGCACCGTTGAGTCTCGCAACCAGCTTGGTTCGTTTCTTTACCAGCCGCATGAGCATGAGATGAACCCTGCGTCACGCGTGTTACCATGGACGACAGAACCGACAGCCCTTGTCGGTGCGATCGCACGTAATCTGGGTGGCAAAACGCCTTTGCGTTTGGTGGCCAGTGCGAAATCTTGGCTTTGCCATGGTGGCGTGAATCGCCGCGATGCGTTTCTACCAGCTGGCAGCCCAGAAGAGATTGAAAAAGTCTCACCACTGCACGCAACCGAGCTTTATTTAGAGCATCTTAAGCAAGCGTGGGATCACGCACAGCCAAACCATCCGCTATCAGAGCAAGATGTGACCATCACAGTGCCGGCATCGTTTGATCCAGCAGCGCGCGATCTGACGGCAGAAGCAGCGCGCAATGTCGGTTTTGTGCATCTTACCTTGTTGGAAGAACCTCAAGCGGCACTTTACAACTGGATCGACAACAGCAATGACAAATGGCGCGATGAAGTCACTGTGGGTGATATCGTGCTGGTGGTGGACATCGGCGGTGGTACCACTGACCTTTCTCTGGTGGAAGTGACCGAAGAAGAAGGCAATCTGACCCTCAAACGTATCGCTGTCGGTGAACACATTCTGCTGGGCGGTGACAACATGGATCTTGCCCTCGCCTACAGCTTAAAAATGAAGCTGGCTCAGGAAGGCAAAGAGCTGCAACCTTGGCAAGTACAAGCCATGACGCACGCTTGCCGCGACGCGAAAGAAGCGTTGCTCAATGATGCAGAGCTGCAATCGGTACCGATTGTCGTGCCAAGTCGCGGTTCTAAATTGCTCGGCGCTACGCTGAAAACCGAACTGACGCAGCAAGAAGTACAGCAAATGCTCGTCGATGGCTTCTTCCCTAAAGTCGCCATCACAGAACACCCAGTTCAACGTAACCGCGGTGCACTGACCCAGATGGGCCTGCCTTATGCACAAGATGCAGGCATCACTCGCCACATTGCGGCTTTCTTGTCAAAGCAAGCGAATGCCAACAGTGAAGCGGCACCTGCACAAGATTACAATCCGTTTGTTGGCGGAATGCCGGGTATGCCTGGCGCTCAACAAGCTTCTGTCGATTTCATCAAACCGACTGCGATTTTGTTCAATGGTGGTGTGCTGAAATCATCTCTATTAGCAGAACGCTTAGAAGAGACCATCAACGAATGGTTGCTTGACGCTGATGCAGAGATGGCAAAACGACTCACCGGCGTCGATTTGGATCTCGCGGTGGCGAGCGGCGCGGCTTACTATGGCGCAGTGCGTCGTGGCCAAGGTGTGCGTATTCGCGGTGGTATTGCTTCAAGCTATTACGTCGGTATCGAGAGCGCAATGCCTGCCATTCCAGGTATGGCACCGCCAATGGAAGCACTGTGTGTGGCGCCGTTTGGCATGGAAGAAGGCACCAGCGTCGATGTACCAAGTCAGCAGTTTGGTTTGATCATCGGCCAGCCAGTGAATTTCCAATTCTTTGGCTCAACGGTTCGTCGTGACGATCTTGCAGGAACACATTTGGACCATTGGGGCCCAGATGAACTTGAAGAATTACCAGAGATTCAAGTGACGTTACCGGTTTCAGAGGGTCGCCGTGAAGGCGAAGTGGTGCCGGTGACATTGGCCTCACGCGTGACTGAACTTGGCACGCTGTATTTAGAAGCGATTGCGGCGGATAACGGTCAAAAATGGCACGTGGAATTTGACGTGCGTGACGATGCCTCTCTGGCAGAATAATCGAACAAAGCAAACGGCATCCGAAGGGTGCCGTTTTTAAATCAATCAAGGGTTTGTCATGGCATCTCCTCGCTATCTTGTCGGCATTGACTTAGGCACCACCAACACGGTGGTTGCGTTTTGTGAACTGACCGAGAACTTACAACAATCCAACGTCTCCCTTTTCGATACTGACCAGCTTATTGGCCCCGGTGAAGTGGTTCGTAAGCCGCTACTGCCCTCTTTCCGCTACCACCCTGCCAACGGGCAAATCGCTCCGGCGGATCTCACCTTGCCGTGGGAAAACCAAACTGTGGCTGGCGACATTGCTAATGTGATCATTGGTGAATGGGCGCGTGAACTGGGCGCAAAGGTAGAAGGGCGTCAGGTTTCAAGCGCTAAGAGCTGGCTGTCTCACCAAGCGGTTGATCGCCATTCAGACATACTGCCGTGGGCTGGGGTTAGCGATGTTGAGAAGGTTTCCCCTGTTATTGCCAGTGCCAGTTACCTTAATCACATTCGCCAAGCATGGAATCATCGCCACCCGGGCAATCTGCTCGAAGATCAAGAGGTGGTGGTCACCGTACCGGCTTCGTTTGATGAAACTGCACGTAAGCTGACCCTCGAAGCGGCTCAACTGGCAGGCTTAAGCCAAGTGCTTCTGCTCGAAGAGCCTCAAGCGGTTTGTTACGACTGGTATGCTCGCCACCAGCACAGTGCCGCAGAGTTATTAAAAGAAATCCCGCTGATTTTGGTGTGCGATGTCGGCGGCGGTACCACCGACTTAAGCTTGATTGAAGCAAAATTTAACCAAGACGCCCTCGCCTTGGATCGCATCGGGGTTGGTGAACACCTCATGCTCGGTGGTGATAACCTGGATTTGGCCCTCGCGCATTTAGCGGAGCAGCGTTTTAATCAAAGCAAAAAACTCAATGCGGCCAGCCTCACCAAACTGATTCAGCAAACTCGCAAAGCCAAAGAGCAACTCCTCTCGAGTACAGCGCCGGAAGAAGTGAAGATCACCATGCTGGGCAGCGGCTCCAAACTGCTTGGTGGCACCAAGAGCATCGCGTTAAATAAACAAGAAGTTCATCAAATCGCCCTCGACGGCTTCTTCCCTCTTTCTGATTTTGCTCAAACGCCGGATAAACGCCGCAGCGCCGTGGTCGAATTTGGTTTGCCTTATGTCGCCGACCCCGCGGTGAGCAAACACGTGGCCGAGTTTTTATCTCAGCACCAACAAGTCTCTCATGCTGCGTTAGGACAATCAGAAAGTGATCAACCCGCCATTCCGGTAGGTCTGTTGTTGAACGGCGGCGTGTTTAACAGTGACCTCGTCACTGCGCGGATGACCGAGTTGCTCGGTCGCTGGCGCGGCGCACCGGTCACCGTCCTTGATAACCCGCATCCAGATTGGTCTGTGGCATTAGGCGCTGTCGCGTTTGCCAAAGCCCGTCGTGGGGCACAACTCAAAATCGGTGGCGGTTCTGCTCGGTCTTACTTTTTGCATCTGCAAGAAAAAAACAAAATGGGTAAAGCGCTCTGTTTGCTTGCAAAAGGCACCGAAGAAGGGCAAGAAATTCGTCTCACTGGACGACGTTTCTCGCTCACCCTTGGCGAACCCGTACGCTTTAATCTGCTCACGTCAACGCATGATGCTTTGTCGCACCATGTGGCGATTCAAAACGGCGTCATGGCGGATATCGACCCTGATATCTTCACCCCACTTCCTCCGTATATCGTTACATTGCAGGGGGAAGGCGCAGAATTAGAAGCCAATCAAAAAGAGCGTGTGGAAGTTCAACTTGCCTGCCAATTGACCGAAGTCGGCACCCTGAAAATGGAGTGCGTCAGTGTCGAAGAAGAAGATAAACGCTGGGCTCTGGAGTTTGAAGTTCGCAACAAAAAAGCGGAAGAACAAGAAAACGCCACACTTCACCCACGATTGAATGAGTGTAAAGAACTGATTACCCGCCTCTATAGTGGCAACAAGAAAAGTGGCGATGGCAATGAGATCAAACTGTTAGCCAAAGAGCTTGAACGCAAACTTGGCAAGCGGGATGAATGGGACTTCACAACCCTACGCCACTTGTTTGATGCCTTTGCACAAGGTCGAAAACGTCGTCGCCGCTCTGAACAACACGAAAAGAACTGGCTACGTTTGGCGGGCTTTTCTCTTCGCCCGGGCTTTGGCGATGCAACCGATTCTTGGCGTATCGAGCAAGTTTGGGGGCTCTACCAACAAGGTATCCAGTTCCAAAATCATCAAGGTTGGACCGATTGGTGGGTATTCTGGCGTCGTATAGCTGGAGGCTTGAGCCAAGAGCAACAAGAAACACTGCTTGCCGACATTGCCAAGTATTTACACCCTGGCGCAATGAAAAACCCACAAACGGCAAAAGCCGCGCAAGATATGGGCTACGAAGCCATGGTTCGACTGGCCGCGTCTCTAGAGCATCTGGAAGTGGAAGATAAAGTCTTGTTAACCAGTTGGTTTTTAAGCAAAGCTCTGAATCAAAACCAATTTGAGCAAGCGCACTGGTGGGCGATTGGGCGCTTGGCCTCTCGAACACCGCTCTACGCAAGCCAACATCGTGTCATTCCACGCGAGCAAGCGGAACAATGGTTACCGAAACTGTTGGATCAGAACTGGCAGAAAGAACCGATGATCGCCTTTGCTGCGGTGATGATTTGTCGTAAAACGGGTGATCGTCTCTTTGATATCTCTGAAGATTTCCGCCAACAAGTGCTCACCAAACTGAAGCAAAGCCGAGTACCGGAAGCGTGGGTAAGCTTGGTCGAAGAGATCAAAGAGCTTTCTGAAAGCGAGTCTAAACGCGTGTTTGGTGATGCTCTCCCAAGCGGGTTGCGTCTGGTGACTCAGTAAACCGTCATTAGCGAACCTCCTAATCAGCCAGCATCATGCTGGCTGATTGTTTTTCATCGAGCACTAACCAATTAGCATCGCCCTTTCTTTGCCTGTCCCGGAGGACAAAATGATTGGCTTTCCTCATGGCTGGAACTCTTGTTCTTCAGTTTCACTTCCACGTCTTTGTACTCCCCTTCAACGCTGGTTAATTGGCAGCCAGATAAAAATGCGCATAAACCTAGCGCAACCCATGTTTTTTTCATCGTTTTATAACCTCATGTTTTGTCGCAGACTTTACTGACTCTTACTTTTAAAATGTCATTCGTTAGTCAACATATCGTTTGGCTTTGTTAGTCCTCGGTAAAAGCGCATAGAAAGGGAGATTGAGATTGTGAATCTAGAAAAATTTGACGACATCTATCAAAGAGCCGCCGAGCGCAAAGGGGGCGAAGCGAAGCTTGAAGCCCTTTTGTCCAAACCGCTCACCCAAGCGCAAATTGCCGCTATTCCGGATGATCGTTGGTTATCTGCCTTCAGTATGAAGATTTTCCAAAGTGGCATTTCTTGGAAAGTCGTAAGAAACAAATGGCCAAACTTCGAAGAAGTCTTCTTTGGTTTTAAAGTGGCGCCGTTGTTGATGCTTTCTGATGAACAGTGGGATCTGAAAGCGGCAGATACGCGCATTATTCGCCATCATGCCAAGGTCAAATCCATTCAGGCGAATGCGCAAATGATGCACGAAGTGGGGTTGCAACACGGCTCATTTGGCCAAATGGTGGCAAACTGGCCGAAAGAAGAGATCACCGGACTATGGGCGTTTTTGAAAAAACACGGCAGTCGACTCGGCGGTAACACCGGCCCTTACAGCCTGCGTCAGCTTGGCGTCGATACCTTTATTTTGTCTGGGGATGTAGAGGCGTACTTGCGCAGCTATAAAATCATTGAAGGCGGAAAAGAAACCAAGCGTTCGTTAGAAGCCGCAACACTGGCCTTTACTCATTGGCAACAGCAAAGTGGTCGCAGCCTCACGGAAATTAGCCAGGTTATCGCTTTTAGCACAGGAGATAACCGCGTACAAAGTGCAATTGAAGAGTAAATTATTGGGCGGGCACGCCAGCCTGATAAATCATTTCAAGGCAATCTTGCTTGTCGTTACTAAGGTTGGGGAACACCATCCACGACCTTAGTCTCCTTGCGGGTTGAAAGCCGGCTTTTTCTAACACTCGCAGACTCGCCGAGTGCTCAATATGAGCATAGCTCCAGACTTTCTTGTAGCCTTGCTGCTTAAGAGCGCCACCAACCACAGCGCAAGCCTCGCTGGCGAATCCTTTGCCACTATGGCATTGACTAATTCCAAAGTGAATCTCTGCTACATCGCTTTCCAATTTCAAAACCATAATCCCCAGTGCACGGTGGGTGGCTTTTTCTGCTATGACTAGGACGAGGGTTTTCGCATTTGGATCGTACAAGTAAGACTGCCACAAGCGCACGCTATTCAAAGTCACATCAGGGGTGGCATGTGGCAAGCGACCAAGATACTTAGCAGCATGAGGATCTGAGAAGTACTCTTGATACAGCGTCCAAGCGTCCCATAGTTCTGGCGCTCGGACTATTAAGCGGATACTGTCAAACTTCATCGCTCTCTCCTTGTAGACGAAGCGATGAGCTTACAAGAAATCACGCTCATTTCACACACGCAAACTTCGATGACACGTTCAAAAAGCGGCTCACTATACCACCAGCGATATCATTTTTTGCTCGATACATGTCTTCATCCGCCAACTTCACCAACTCAGCAATCGAGCTCGTCTGATCCGGGTAACAACTGATGCCGACACTAGCCGACACCGTTAAGGTCTGCCCATTGAATGTGATGGGTTGCGAGACCATTTCCGCAAACTGCTCCGTTTTGTGCATCACACCCGAATAATCTTTGAGCAAATCAAGGCAAATCACAAACTCATCCCCTCCTAATCTCCCTAGAATATCGGAAGCTCGAAAACAGGTTTTCATCCTTTCAGCAATCGCGCACAAAACGGCATCACCCGCGTCATGACCATAGGTATCATTGACTTCCTTAAATTTGTTGAGATCAACGAACAACAACGCCAGCTTAAGCCCACTTCGATTCGCTTTTATTGTCGCCTCATCAACTGCCGTCAAAAAAGCACGGCGATTTTTAAGTCCAGTCAAGGGATCGCTTTCCGACAGATAGCCAAGTTGCTCTTTTTGTTCTCTCAGCTCTGCCGTTTGACGGAAAACTTCCAGCTCCAACTGTTCACGTGTCACCGTAATTTGGCTTAAGGAAGTTTTCATCTCATTAAAATGTTCCGCAACCACGACAAATTCTTGGTCGATACCCTTGGGTTTGATATGGCTATTGAGGTCACCTTGACTCAGTTCATTAAACCCTTGCTGTAACGTTTCGCACCCTTTTTTGAAGCGCTTGAGGATCACCAACGTAATCAGACTGACCAGCAAAGTAAAAAACACTAAGGACAAACCACTATTGAAAACCACCTCCGTGAGTTGTCCTAAACGTTTTTCCAGTACCGTTCGCTGTAATGAGCTGAGCTCTTCATCCATCGACATGACGATCATGTTGTAGCGTGAATGAATGAGCTCTTTCGTTGTATCGTTCACCGCTTTAAGTGACTGCTCATGATTAAGCAGATCCTGAAACGTTTTCGACATCCGCTCCAAGTTTTTCATCACATGGCTAAAAGCCGCCGTCTGCTGAATATGGACCTCTAACCGCTTTTGCGCCGAAAAAAGCTGCTCAAAACTTTCTTGATCTTTGTATTGCAGAAACAGAGACAACTGTGTGCGCAATTGTTCAAGGTGCGAACGTGTTTGACTCACCACAAGAATCTCTTGCTTTATGCGACTTTGTGCCTCGTAAACGTTCAAAAGCGAATGGGCGACAACCCCTACCACCAATAAGGTGGAAAAAACAAAAGTGTGAGCTTTTGAAGGAACGAACGCATTCTGATAGCACCTTTATTGATTCATAATTTGAAGCAGCATGGTTCGGTCAAGCAACTTACGATAATCTGGCATACTGCCGCTCACCAAACCGCTGTCTAACGCCCAGCGTGCTTGTATTTGCAAGTTGGAAAGCAAGCCATTACTCAGAGCCAACCGAAAAACATAATCCTCCCAAGTCCACGAAAGCTGCCCAATTGGCACATTTAAGTGTTGCGCGACACGCTGCTGTGTTTCGATGGGATGCTCGTTCATCCAAATTAACGCCTCTCTAAGCGCCATGAGCAGCCATTCACTCTCCGATTGGTAGTCGTGAATGGTTGATTTGAGTGACAACAAGTTGAAAGAGAGATGGTAAATGCCGCGAACACTTAAATCGATCACAGGATGGGTGTCGGAAGTTTGTAATTGGTAGCCGTAAGGCTCCCAAATCGATATCGCATCCACTTCACCATCGATTAATGCCTGGCTAATCTCTGTCGGAGGTAAATAGGTTTTGATCACATTAAGTTGAGAGTTTTGACTTAGCATGATCATGGCATCAAGAAAAAACTCGCTTTAACTTGCTTTGACAACACCGACTTTTTTATCGTGCAATTGGTTCAGTGTTTGAATGCCACTTTCTCTTAAAGCAAACAGTTTCAAATCGTTATCTGATTCCACAAAGCTGGCTAAAACAGAGAAATCTTGCCGTTTGAAGCTTGAAAACATCACCACGGATTCAGACGCTGTCGCATAGTCAACTTGCCCTCCAAACATCATTTCAGCACATTTTACCCCACCAAAACATGGCACCATTTCGATATCAAGACCATGTTTTTTAAATATGTTTAAGTCATGAGCAATAAGAAAAGGAGCAGAGAGCGGTGTTTGAGAAACGCCAATTGTCAGCTTTTGTACTGACATGTTAGGCGGTTCTTCCCGCATGATATAAACAGACACACTTGCGGCTAAGAGCATCAAACACAAAGCCAGCATTGCACTTACTCGTTTCACAAAGCACCATAAACATAAGCAACTGAGTTAACATAAATGATAGTACTAAATGACCAGTTTGGTAGTGGATCACAAAAACTGCGCCAATGTGTACAAATGATGCCGGTTAGCTGTGATAGGTCAGTCGCCTTCCCCCTAAAAAATAGTAAGTACTCTCTCAGTTAAAACGACCAAAGAGAGAGATTGAGTCGCATTCCGAGCAAGGTACGGTAATAACGTTCACTGGCTGACTTCTTGCGCGGATAATTTCGAAGTAACCTACTAAAAATCATTTGGTTACTGGCTTATATCTGGATTAAATATGTTCAAAATGCACGGTTTTACTCTGATTGAGTTGATGGCCGTTATTGTCATTGTGAGTGTTGTTGGCATTACGGCTGCAACACGTTTCCTTAGCATTCAAACTGAGGCGAGAATTGCAGTGTTACAAGGAGCACGCGCTGCGCTGGAAACAGCCAACACACAAGTGTATACCAAAGCTATTTTACAAGATCAGGAGAACATCGACGCAACAGGCGGACCTAATATCGACTTAGATAATGATGGCCGTGCCGATCTCATTGGTTATTTTGGATTGATTAAGTACGTCATGCCGGCCCGAGAGCTTGCAGGTTTGGATCCTCAATTGACCATCCATAAGTGGTACGGTGTTGATGACCCGTCCGAGCCATTTTTCTTAATAGGATTTGCCAATAAACCGGTGGGACCAACACATCGTTGCTATGTAGAAGTCTTTTACCCATCGATTGCTGGAGGAGAGGTGACTTATCAATTGCAGACGGCGCATTGTTGACACCGTCTTCTTATGCTTGCGAAGCTGTTTTATTGATTATTGAATGATGAGACGAGACAAACGATACCAGCCACTGAGTTGTTTACCGTCATTGGCTAACTGAAGTGGCAAGTCACCATGGCTATCAATTAACGCAATCTCTACTGAATACTCGCCTAAAGGCAATGTTCTCGGTAAAGTCAAACTGGTGCGAGTTGGATGTTTTCCAGGCAGCATTGCTTTGACATCGTAATCTGAAATCGCCATGTAATGGACTTGCTCAGAATCATCCACTAAACGATAGGCGATGTATCGCTCAATATAAGGAGGGGCTACCCCTTCGTTGACAAATTGAGTATCAACAACCCATGTACTTCCCGCGGTGAGTTGCTGTTGGTGTGAAAGGCGTTCGATGCGCAAACGATAGCCGAGCTTGGTGAGCGCTTCATCAAGCAAGGGGCGATATTCGTCTGGAATAGGTTTCGATTTTAAGTTAAGTGACGACGCATGCTGAGCCAATGCCCAATCCAAGCTGGCTTGCACTTCTTGCAAAGAATAACGTTGCATGGTTTGCCACTCTTGCATGGTTCCACAGGTTTCCAAACTGACTGGCGCCTGCTGCCAAGTTTCTTTGAACCCGCTGTCTATTGTTGTCGCCTGTTCTATCCGATGGGGATAATCGTCTTTCATGTGGCTCCAGGAGGCGGAGAAATGGTGCCAATCTCCCCAACAATCGGCGCGCCAACCGGCTCCCTTTTCGGTCGCATAAGCGAGGCTGTCACCGCCACTGATCAGCATCACTTTAGCGGTTTTAGGAAAGGCAGCAAAATGCAAGTCAATGATGTGGTTTAGCTCGTCAGTACTGTATCGCTGATGAAGTGGCGGTAAGTTGGCAAAGTTACTGTTGTGCCATTCTCCCCACGAGCCCACCATGCCAATATCAATGTGGCTTAAGTTGGCATTACCATCGTAACGTTGGCCAAATGCGTTGAGAAATTTCGCCATGTAATCAAGGTAAACGGTGTCATCGAGACTCGGTATAAAGGTGCTGTGATCTTGGCTCCAATCTCCGGCAATGCCTTTGTCTATTAACCACTGCGGGATTTTGCTGCCGGAATTTGGTTCATCGGCAGTCATAAAACGCAGTGCCACCATTTTTGCCGGTAACTCGTGACGATTTTCTAACAATAACTGATCTAGCAAAGCAAAATTATACTCGCCCTCTTTTGGCTCTAACTCACTCCAATAGAAACGGTAATAGTCGATTCCAGCGTCCGGATACTCAGATTTATTCAGTGAGACACCCCAGCTATCGTGGAAAGTTTCTACCCCTACCCCAGGATTACTGATCGGGCCTAGTACCGCGCTAGGTGTGACGGTGACCCATCCCTCATCGATAGAATCCCCACCATCAATGATCGGTTTGTCGGGTTTATTGTTACCTGGGTTGCCTATCTGCTCCTTCTTGGCATAACAAGCCGTTATCGGTAACACACATAACGAAACGATCAGTGCTTTTTGGTAGATGTGGAGCTTCATGGAGAACCCTTTGCTGTTGTTAGTGAATCAAGTCTTTAAACCAATCCCAGAGACCAAGAGAAAAGTTCTCGAAAATATCGATACCAAGCGCAGACTTTAACAGGTAGAGCGCCAAGGACGACAATCCAACCAACGCCAAAATCAGTAGCACAGTGAAACTGACCGCTAAGAAATTGGCCAGTTTGGATTCCTCGGATCTCAGCTGTTGCCTTCTATCTCGGCCACACAACAGCACCAAATAGTATCGTTTACCAAACCAAGGCAAACTTTTGCGTACATCTACAGAGTGCTTAGCCACCAAGCCAAGAGAGAGAACCGCCAGTTCAATCTCTTGCTTTTGCTTAGCATTTAAACTTGCCGCCACCTCAGTATCCAGTGTGTGATAAAACTGAGCCACTGCCTTGTTGGCCTTATTGTTATCCAAATTTATTTCTCCAGTGCCTTTTGATATACGGCGATGGTTTGATCAGCAATTTTGTGCCAATCATACTTGCTAAGGTAGTCAGAATAGTCCACCGGTTTCGCATGCTGAACTTGGTTCAATTTATAGCTCAACGCAGCTGTATCACCAACAGGGAAGTAATCTTCTTGCGGCAATGCGACTTCTACGTTCGCCGGAATGTTGCTCACCACCACAGGCAGAGAATACGACATCGCTTCTAATAAGGCGATGGGTAAACCCTCATGGTAAGACGGCATACAGAAAGCGCGCGCCTTAGAAAACACTGCTTTGAGCTCATCACCATTTAAAAAGCCCGTCAAAATCACGTTCGGCGTAGTGCGTGCCTTCTCTTTTAACGCCTCACTATAGGTGGTTGCATGGTCCGTATCACCGATCAATACCAGAGGTAGTTCGCTGCCAGAGCGCGAATAAGCGTCGATCAGATCATGAAAACCTTTCTCTTCAACAAATCGACCGACACCGACAAAGTAACCTTTTGCGACGACACCATGCTTGGCTAACGTTGACTGAACAAACTCGTCATCGAGCGTTTGCTGCGTTTCAACACCGTTGTAGATCAAATGCGCATCGTAACGATGGTATTTCTCTTGAATGAGGTTATTGATCACATCGGAAATGACGATCACTTCGTTCGCCCAGCGTACCGCGAGTTTTTCTCCTAGCATGAGGACTTTTTTCGCTAAGCCCCCCCACTTTTGACGATCGTAATCGGGCCCATGATGAGTAAAAACAACCTTTTTGCCCAGTAAACGCAATAGTGGCACCACGAGACCGGGTCCAATTGCGTGTACATGAACGACTTGAGAGCGGTCGACCCACGTTGATAGCGCCGCCAACGTAGAATGCATAATGGCTTCAAGTGATTTCTTTTTTGGTGCCCAAACCGATTTGGTTTCCACACCTTGATACTGCGAATGTCGGTAGTCCACATAGGGTGAGCGTGCGAGAACACACACTTCAGAACCGGACTGCTCTACGACTTGAGGGTATAAATGCTGACAATGCGTTTCAACACCACCTAAAACATTGGGAATACCACGGGTACCCAACACGGTAATTTTTAACGTCATGCTTCTCACTAATTGATTAAGGTTCGATAGAGATCCAGCAAGCTTTGTTGATGACGTGATAACGAATATTTGCTTTCTAAACGTTTTCTCGCGTTAGTGCCTAGTTGGACCGCCTTCTCTGGTTGTTGGGCAAAAGCATCCATAGCCTCAGCCAAAGAAGTAGAGTTCCCTGCAACAAATAGGTGCCCTTCCGTTCCCTCTCTTACCTGTTCTGGAATCCCACCAATGTTGGCTCCAATCACAGGTTTTCCATATGCCATCGCTTCAAGTACTGACATTGAGCAGTTTTCATAACACTCCGATGGCACCACAATCGCACTGGCTTTCTTAATCAATCGATGTAATGCCTCGCCTGATTGAAAACCCAAAAATTCAATTGTGTTGTATTGCTGTTTTAGCTCATCGTGAAGCGGACCATCGCCCACGATTTTCAGTGGCAACCGCTGTTGCGACTGCTGATAGGCGGCCGCTAACGTGGCGACCCCTTTTTCCTGACTCAATCTACCTAAGTAGAGGAAATAGCCATCATCACTAACATCACTGCGATCAACATGTTCATCAATACCATTGACGATCACCTCAATGCGGTTGTTAGGTAACTTGCGACGAAGAATGTTCGCAAGAAACTCGCTTGGCGAAACAATCACATCTAATGACTGATAGTTACCCGCGAGCGATTGATAACTCGCTTCCAGTGACAAAAGCGCACTTTTAAACCAAGAGCCTTGCTGACAGCGATTTCTAAATGCATTCCAAACACTGCCATCCAAACACGCTTCGCAAGTTTGACCATTGCGATACATGGTGTAACTCGGACAGGCAATTTTCGTATCATGTGCTGTAAGCACTGTTTTGCAACCATGATATTTTGCCACTTTGATCACAGATGGTGTCAGCTGATGGTAAATATTGTGAAAATGTACGATGTCGGGTTTTTCTTGCTCAAGCAGCGCATCAAGTTTGGCGCAGGCTTCACGATTGTGGATAAAACGCCAAGCGGTTTGAATACTACTTAGGATCCCATGCCCTTGGTGGTAATCCACGTTTTCAACAAAGAACTCGCTGTATTGCGAAGGCCAATTTTTTTCGTGTTGCATTGAAAAATCGACGATTTCAACTCCCGCGTTTTCAAGCATTTGCCTCTCTTGGAAAAACACCGTTTCCGCTCCACCTTTCATAAAGAAGAACTTATTCACTAATACTATTTTCATTTGTCGTTCGCCTTAAGAATCGTGTTTTGAGGAGCGATATACGGATCTTTTTGTGCGCAGAAAAGACCTCTAACTAAGCCAGCAGAGAAGACACTGAGATTAATCACGCTCTGAAGTGCGTCGCGCAGCGAGCGATTCTTCACCGCTTTCAAGAGGAAAAAGGCGATTAACGGCAATAGCGCGAGCAAGATCAGCGGCAGCGCCATGCTTAGCGTGGCCAAGAGTAGAAAAAATAGGTAGAGCGTAAATATCGCTTCATTTTTTACTGTGTGTAATGCATCTAGAAAATGCGCTTTGCCCCATGCACTGCGCAGTAACTCTCCGGGAGCAAACAGGTATTGGCTGCGCCAGCGGTATTTGAGTAATTGCCAAGTCGACATTTCATAGGAAGTATGGTGAAAGTACGGCACTTCAAGGCGATGGAGTTTATAGCCCGCTCGATTGAGCCTCATGCCGAGTTCCGCTTCTTCATAGGCGTGAAGATTACGGTTAGTCAGGTAACCAATCTCGTCAATGGCGCTTTTACGATATAGGCCACCGCCCCCAAGATGACTGCAATCTCCAAGCGGATAAATTTTGTTTAGCCGTTGCTTGCGAGACTTAAATTCATAGCTGACCGCATCATCCATTTCAACCATGCCTGCAACACCTGCATAGTGGGGATGAGATTGTAAAAAGCCCAGCGCAGCATCGATAAAGCCGGAGGCCAGTTGCATGTCACCATCCATGAGCAGCAAAAACTGCCCTTTAGCGTGCAGATAACCGAGCTGATGACCGACGCCACAGCAGCGCTCCTCACCATTGACTAAGCTCACCACCGTTGCGCCTTCCGCCAGAGCAATGGCTTGGGTTTCATCACTCGACAAACTGTCGGCCACCAAAATTTCATAGGAGCAGTGAGCCAAATCACGACGAATACTGGCGATGGTTTTCGCTATTCCCAATGCTTCGTTGTAAGTTTTAATGATGACACTGATCAACGGCTGTTCATTCATTATGCTGTTCTCTTTGTGGATGGTGTGACGTAACCATGCTGTGGTTATTCAAGGCGTAATATTCCAAAACGGACTTACGATTGACCAAGAGTGCTCCAAGCGAAAAATAAAATAGGAACTGAAGCATGGGCACTAACATTAAAATTTGACTGTAAGGGATGCTCATCAACCCCGCTAAAACGAAGGCAATAAACGCCGGTTGAGAGGCAACCATGCGGCGATCTTCGATCTCTAGCTGCGCTTGTTCTAACGACGCTTTCGGTAACGCAATCCACAATATGGTGCCAACCGGAAGCATAAACAGCAGCACACCGACAATGCCAAATTCCCACAACATCATGCTCAGCGACGTGGAATCCAGCAGCACATTGAACACTTGGTTAAGAAAACCAGGGGCAACCGAGCTGCCATGGTTTGTTGCGTTCAGCCCATAGCCAAACAACTGGCTAGGCACTCCATAAAGACCACTGTTTTCTAGCCAAAAAAACAGTGTCGTCATTCGGCCAAGCTCACCTGAAGGCAAGATGTAGTGTGGGTCGAACACATAAGAGAGCGAGTCTAGGAAAATGGTCAGCGCCCCTTTGCTCGGATCCCCACCAAAAGCAGAAGCGTACGAGGCTGCTAAAATCAAAATGGCAGCCGTAATGAGCACAAGCATGCCGAAGAGAATAATCAGCACCATCTTAAAGCCATATCGGCGCATTCCTTTGACATAGCTAGGCGCGAACCAAACAAAGGCCAGCAGCAGCGGTGAAATCAAAATGACAAACTTGATTTCACCCAAAATACAGAGGGTGAATGCCGCAATAATATGAGCAGCCGTACTGAGTTTACTGGCCACACCATGTTTGTACTCAGACAGTTTAAGCAGCATGATCAACAAGCAAAACAAGCCTAGAGCAGCGGTGTTGCCACCGCCCATTGGATCACCACCAAACGTACCCACCACTGAATCCCATTTTTCGTATTCACCTAACGCCGCCACGCGCTTAGGCAACACGATCATCACTTGATAAAGGATCACCGGAAACTGCAAATAAAAAATCCAATACAGTGATTGTGTAACACGATAGATTTGCGATTCACGACAGAATCCCAGAGCCAAACAGAACGTGACCAATGCCATCGCAAGTTCATTTTTGAACCCGACAATGGTGACCGTTAGGCCATTTTGCAAAAAGGTGGAGAGCAATGAGACGATAAAAAGTGCAAGCAACATCAGCACAATGCACTGTTCTTTCGCATCCAATGCAAAATGGCTGAAACGCGTTTGTAACAGCAACAGTAGCACCATGCAGCAAGCGAACAAGAAAGGCAGCCAAAGAACAGCGCCAACGCCAGTGAAATACTGAATCAAACCACAAGCAACCAAGGTAATCCAAGTGAACGCTTGTAGATATAAGCCATTGTTGACCATCACGCGTCTCTCACTCCCGTGGACGCTAACTCGCCGTCAGCCATCGAATGAGCGCGCGCATTCACCTTGCGGTAAATGAAGGCATAACGCAGCGCAGAAAGCAGTGCAAAGGCGATGATCGAAGCTTCATAGCTTGGGTAAAAATACGGCATCACAACGAAGGCGAACATCACCACCAATAGCTGTTCAAACTGGATTCGAAGGAAATATTTGGGTGAACCAAACACCAGCTCGACCACTGTTAACGGACAGATCGCCAACGCGGTAAACAGATACGGCAACATGTATTGAGACGTCGGTACGGAGTCAAGCCATTCATGGCTTACCCATCCTTGCTCAGTAGCAAAGGCCATCACCAGTGGATAGAGCAAAAACACCCCGGCGGTGGCGAAACACCCCAACAAAAGGAGAAGCTTTCTCACTTTTAGAAACTCCGCAAAGTTAAAGCGGTGCTGCCTAAAATCAACTGACCATTTAGAGAAAATTGAATGACGAACGGCATTGCCTACAATCACCACAGGCGAAAGGCAAAAACGGCTAACTACCGCGAAATAGCCAGCGGTGAGCGAAGAAAACCAAAATGTAATCAACACAGTGGGTAAGTTGCCATTGACCATCGCCAATACTTCAGCACTGCCAATACGGCTAATATGTTGTCGGTTCGCCATAAAAAATTGGACGTTGCCAGAGAGCGAAAAGTGGCACCACTTGAAATGCTTAAATGACAGGGAATAGACCAACCATAACAACAGCAACGCGCTCAAACCGACCACCCAAGCCCAATAGATTTGCTGCGGTTGTGTTGAAAAATAGACACAACTCGCCACCAGCAGTGATATGGTCAAACGCTGCATCGCCAGTTGCGTCATCTTTTGATCACGCATGAGTAGGTTTTCAGATATCAACACCCAAGCGTGCGCCAGCGTCAAGCCGTACACCAACAGAAATGATTGTTCAAATAGCACCACTACCAACGAAGCATAAGGTAACGCGAGCATTGCGGTTTGGATGAAACAGAACACGATATTTTGCGGCAACTGTTCATCACTCTGCTTTGGCAGTAACAGTTGCGTGGCAAAAGTGCACACTTGCGCGCCAATTAACACCACACTGTAAGTCAGCGCATAAACGCCCACTTCGGCCATGCCAAAACGGTATGAAATCAACCAAATCGAAAAGGCGCCAATCACTTGCGACAAGATGGAAGAGCTGGCGACCGTAGTGATGCTTTTTATTAAACTCATGCGCTTAATCTTCCGAGCCTAATGCGGTGACACTCCCTTGTGCGATGTATCGCAATGCCTCTTCACTTTTCAGATTATCTGCTTCAACTAGGTTCAGAACGCCGCCAATTGGGGGCATCTGCACGAGTGCTAACTTCTCGATATCTTGGACAATTGCATTCGCCGCTCTCTGCTGTGCTTTCAACACGACAACGACACCGTCCAACAGTTTTGCCAGCAGCTGGGCATCTTTGTTCTCATTCAAGTTCGGTAAGTTGACCACAATGCGGTCATAACGCATCGTTAACTCTTCGAGCGCTGACGCCAAAGTATCTTGTGCGAACAGCACCAGTGGAGATTGTTCTAAATGGCCTCTTGCCAAGAAATCACCACCTTGCTGCATTGGTTGCGTGTATAACTCAAGCGTATCCTGTTTCGTTAACCATTGGGCAAAACCCACGCGTTCTTCTAACTCTTCCGTCAAAAACTCAGCCTGTTGAGAGAGCGACTGCTGACTGCGGTAATCCAAATCCAGCAACAGCGTGCGTTGATGGCAGGCTAAGCCGTGGGCCATTAGCTGTGCCACTGTACTGGCTCCTTCCTTTGCACAACTCGATGTCACCCCAATAAGGCGTACTTTGGGTGCACTTAGCTTAATTGCGCTGTTAATGCCATGAATCATCTCCATCGCTTCCGCGTTGCCAGCAAGCAATCTGACCAAACCAGCCCTATCCAACGCTTGATCAAACACTGGCAGATCACCAAGAGCCGCTATGCCTAACTTCGTCGGTAATTGCTCTAGCGACTCAATTCGCTTGTTCATCGCTGCGCGGATAATCACATACAAGGTTGAAACAAGCAGTGACAACACAAAAACCATGGCAATCAGTAGTTTTTTATTCGGTTTTTGTGGACGATCTGCTGCAACCGCAGGATCGTAAATCAAGGCGTCAGGCTCGCGATATTGCGCTGAGAGCGTTTGTTCTTTGCTACGTAAGAACAACTGCTTATAGAGATCTTCGGTTTTCTGTAAATCCAGCTTCATGCTGTCGTACTGGTCTCGCTTAGCCACCAAGGTACGGAACTGCTTCTTCTGTTCATTAAGTAGTGCTTTGTAACGCGACTCTTTGCTCAATGCCGCTTGATACTGCTTATACAAACCATCCTTGAGTTCACTCAGTAGATTTTTGGTTTGTGTCTCTATGGCTTGAATCTGTGCTTGCGCTTCCAGCACTTTATTGTGTTTTGGCCCATATTTATTCTGTAAATCGTACAGTTTACGTTTCGCTTGAATCATAGCGATACGCAGATCTTGTAATTGTGGATGGCTGGAGATTTCAGGAATCGCCGCCACGTCCTCCAGAGGCGCATCGAGGTTTTTTAGCACGATCTCATACTGAGCTTGCGCAGCGAGGCGACGCTCTTTCGCATCGGCCAGCTTGTTTGTCGTGATGCCAAGCTCTTCAGTTTCAAACCCATCAATACCACGGAAAGTGAGTAAGCCCTCTTTGTTTAAAAAGCGCTCCATCTCCTTTTTCTTCTCCGTCACTTGCTGACGTAGCTCATCCATTTGGACTTGGTTCCAATGCTGCGCAGTCTGGGTTTTCGCTACTTTTTGGTTTACTGAGTAATCGATGAACGCTTGTGCAACACCATTGGCAATACGAGCCGCTTCTTGTGCATCCTCTGATTCATAGGAGACATAGACTAACTGAGTTAATCGCACTGCCGTAAAAGTTAGGTGTTTACGCAGTGTTTTGACTGCGTTATCCATACGTTGTTGTGGGGACAATAACCAGGTTGCTGATGCATCTTTCAACTTATCATCACCATTGTATTGCGCATTTTCATCCAGCTTAAGTTGACGAATTGCCTGTTCAAGCACAACACGAGATTGCATCAGGTTGAACTGAGTGTCGTAGTAGTAGGCACGGGTCGAATCATACCCATCCACTTGTTCTATTGGCGTCGCATTGTCTGCTTGCGCTTTGAGCAGAACCACAGAGGTCGATACATATTTTGAACTCATCGACATGATGAGGGGCACCGCTGCACCAGTGACGATCATGGTAAAGATCACCACCTTTAACGCGTGCTTTTTCAAACCTTTAACGAGTGGTGAAAAATCGATACTACTCTCGACCTGCTGGCCACGTTTTACCATTCCATTTGCCATATTAGAAAAAACTCTGTTCCACAATTACAGTGTCACCCGGGTTCACTGGGTGGGTAAGTTCAACGTTTTCGATGAGCTCGAGTGTGGCTCCTGAACGAATATTGATATCATCTTTGTCCGCACGATCAGTAAAACCACCAGCCATCGCGATGGCCTGCTCCACCGTTAAACGAGGCTGATATTCATAGCCACTAGGCTGTTCAACTTCTCCTGCGATGTAAAACAGACGGAACGATTCCAGATTAATGGTCACCATTGGGTTTAAGAGATAATCACCACGCAGACGATTTTCTATCTCGGCTTCGATCTCGCCCGGTGTGCGCCCAGTCAACCGCACTTCTCCGATATAGGGGAAGTTCACTACACCCGCTTTACCGACTTTCAATTTCATCGACAAATCGTCTTCACCGTAAACGATGATCTCAATTTTATCGCCAGTACCCAGCTGATAATCCTCGGCCAAGTCTTTGTTTTCTGACTGCACTGATTGCTCGTCCGTCATATTGGCCAACGAGCTCGTCTCTGCGCACCCCTGTCCAAGCCACAACATGGCGAATAACAAAACCAGTATTCTTCGCATTCTCTTTTACCTTTATATCTGCAACTTAAGTTGCAACTCGATGTACGATTGGTCGTAGCCAAGTTGGCGTGTTATCCATTCGCCCGTTTCATTTTGGCCAATGTAAAATCGGTCAGTTGCTTGATTGGAATCCAACTCATTCCACTGATAATTCAGCTCCAAACGAACCGACGGCCTAAAATCATACCCTAACGATACTTTGACCAAATTCGTCTCATCACGTCGATCGGTGTTGGGCATTCGATAATCTTCGGCTTCATAGCCATATTCGACCCGCGATGACAAGCGATCTCGCCACCAATGGTGTTGCCACGCAATCCCGTAGTGACTGTTGAGGATGAATCCGCCCTCTTCACTGGGATCCTTGACTCTTTGCCACGTATACAGCGTTAGCATTGAATGTTTCACGGGGTGCCAATTGGCTTCTAGGTTCCAGTTAACCCCCCGAAACGTTTCCGCATCATTGTTGTTCGGGAAGCTTTTTTGCAATAATGCTGCTTCCGCCTCTACGCTCGTTTTCCCTGTTTTTTCGGTTTTTAAGCCAAACAGTAAGTAGTACTCATTGCTGTTTTTCTGCTCATTCGCTTGGTAACTGCGTTGATTGATGATCACGCTATAACGAAAGCGGCTCTCTTTGCTCACTTGGTCAAATAAATCGACCACCAAGCTATCTTCTTGCCATTGCTGTTCTTCAACGTAGTGAAAAAAGTGGCTACTTGCGTTTTCAATATCTTCGGTATCTCGGAAAGTCAGCTCTTTTCGTTTCAACATCACTTCAAGCTTTCCTTCACCATCCAATGAGCCATAGCTATAGCGCATACTGGTATCAAACATGCTGTTTCTTAAGCCATGTTGAGAGAATCCGTATTGCTCAAATTGCTGTTGGGTAAACCCTTGTGTCAACTCATCCCCACGTTCTTCTTGACCGTAAGTTTGCGAGATCCCCCATGTTAGCCCATGTTTTTGGCCGAAACGCCATTTGCCTTCAAACTGAAAAAAGTGATTTGTGTAATCATCCGCTGGCGAGTCGTCGTATTGCCGATAATCACCACGGTAAGCCAGCAAATAGCTATCCTCCCCTCTTCTGCCCATGGCTTGAAGATAAGGAGCCAGCGCCGCGTAACTGGATTGCTGAGCTTCACTCTCTACTTTTTGGTAGGAAACGTTATCGTTAACACCATAACTTGCAGCCACTTGAGATTGAAAATCGAGCCCAGTCATGTCAATGTGCGATTTGGGTTCCAACTCCGCCTGTACGGGCAAACAGATGAACAAGCCTAACCAAGCACTAGTAAGCGGTTTCACTCACAAACCCTTTGAAAATCGTCATAAAAATAATTTTTATATCTAGCCACAAGTTCCAATTTTGCATGTATTGGATGTCGTACTGAACTCGCTTTTCCATTTTATCCACCGTTTCGGTTTCACCACGGTATCCATTGATTTGTGCCCAGCCTGTAATACCTGGCTTTATCTTATGTCGAATCATATAGTTATCAACAATTACACGATATTCTTCATTATGTGCCACCGCATGCGGGCGGGGACCGACTATCGACATCGAACCTTGCAACACATTGATAAATTGAGGTAGTTCATCCAACGAAGTGCGACGAATAAATGCGCCAAACTTGGTTACACGTGGATCATTTTTTGTCGCCTGTGTGACCACACTTTCGTTTTCCATCACTTTCATCGAGCGAAATTTCCATACTTTTATCTTTTTACCGCCAAGTCCATAGCGATCTTGTTTAAACAAAATCGGACCGGGTGAACTCAGCTTTACGCCTATCGCGACTGCCGCCAGCACGGGCAAAATTAATAAAGTGATGAGCGAACCAATAACAATGTCTTCAATGCGTTTTACAAATGCACCAACGCCGTCAAAAGGTGAGCTAAAGACACTGAAAGTTTGAACGCCACCGACCGACTTAACCTGAGAAATCGACAAGTTATAGGTGTACAAATCCGGCACAAGGTAGGTGTCAACGGTACTGTCAGAAAGCGCGTCGAGGTAATCACGGATACGATCTTTGGCGATCATCGGTAACGCAATATAAACTTCTTCTAGTTCGCCATTACGTGCTTTCTCAATAGCCAAATCCACTTTGCCACAATATGGCACTTGGCTAAGATAGCCAAAACGTTCTTCGTCACGATCATCATAAAAGGCGACATCCAGCCTCTCTGTCGGCGCATCTACGAAAAGAGATTTTGAGATCGCCAATCCGGCAGGGGTTAAACCAATAATGGCCACTCGTTTGGTCTGATTGGTGTACTTCCTAAATAGGCGAACAGCACCGATGATGGAGATTCGCAATGCCAGCGAAACCAGAAAAATCAGCAAATACCAAGTATTGAAAAGTGCATTGGTGAGATTACTGACAGTGACCCCTTCCATACCCGCAAAAGCATGACGGACGAGATCCATCAGGATGGCTGACAGCACCATAACCAACAACAATCTCATCGAAGAAAGGCGCATACGTCGAATGGTTTTGTCGCCATAGAGCTTAAAATACTCACCAACCAGCAAGAACAAAATGGACAAAACAAATGAAGCCATAACATCAATGGCCGTTTCTGTTTCGCCCATCCATTCAACTAAGAAAGACAAAGAGAGATTAATTAGAAGGAAATCAGCCACTTTAAGTAAAGTCGCGTAGCCGTCATCGGCAAACTTTAACGCTTTGTTTGGAGTCATCAAAAACCTGTCTACAACTTGGGCGAATAACGCACTAGATAGAACTCGAACCGTTCTATAAAGAAACTCTGAATGAATACGAATAATTGGTGGCAATGTACAAAATATTGACACTCTCACTGTCAAGAAGTTGTCAAATTAATAACTCAAATAGCCAATATTCATCACTAAAATAGTGTACCCGTGCATTTCATAACACGTGATTATGCGACACTAAGCATCTAATGACATACTAACTCAAATGCCTAATCATGTGTGACCCGTCTAAGTGTAAACATAAGAATATATTGATTTTTTTGCGCTAGGTAACAATAAACGAACATTGACCTTAAGTGTTGGTATGGCGATGACATCGCTCACCATTCAAACTTTCGTTAACCACACTTAACATCGCGTTGTCGTAATAACTATCTGATTTTGTACGTCATCAGGTGTTAGCTGCCATTCATGATGATCAGGATGGATTCCTTTCTCTGAAAATTTACTTATCAACAAATAAATCACTTAAATTCAAGCAATATCTCAATCGATATCACAGATTGTTTCATTGATCATAAAACCATCAATACGTGTTGCAAATTTGTTAGGGTTCGGAATAATGCACTTGTTACAAAAAAGTAACAACACAACATCACCTATAAACACAAATAATAGAAATGCGCCCACATTCACCCAGAAAATCCTACAGCACGCCTCGACGCGCAAAAGATTTTACACGGGTTGAAGTAGGTAAAAATACACACATTCGTAAACAGACAGGATACACAATGGTAAAAAACATTATGCTGGCCATGTTAGGCAGTACTGTTGCTATTAATGCATCAGCAGCCGGCTTGGATGAAAAAATCAATGAAGTCGTGGCACCTATCGTCAGCCCCTTTGTTGGAATGATCTTCTCGACCATTCCATTCCCATTTTCAGACGTGCAGGTACCTTGGATTGTTTTATGGTTAGTCGTTGCCGCCACTTTTTTTACCGTTTACCTCGGTTTTATCAACTTTCGTGGCTTCAAGCACGCCATTGATCTCGTCTCTGGTAAATACTCCGACCCGAAGTCTAAAGACCAAGGTGAAGTTTCTCACTTTCAAGCCTTGACCACAGCCCTTTCCGGTACGGTTGGTCTTGGGAACATTGCCGGTGTTGCCGTCGCGGTCTCTATCGGTGGTGCTGGCGCCACCTTCTGGATGATCCTGGCAGGCCTATTGGGTATGTCGAGCAAATTTGTTGAGTGTGCGCTCGGCGTGAAGTATCGCAACACCAATCCAGATGGTTCAGTGTCTGGTGGTCCTATGTACTACCTCAGCAAAGGCCTTGCCGATCGAGGCAACGCGGCGTTTGGTCGAACACTTGCGGTACTCTTCTCCGTATTTGCCATCGGTGGTGCTTTGGGTGGCGGCAACATGTTCCAAGCTAACCAAGCATTCAAGCAAGTGGTTGAGGTGACTGGCGGAACCTCGTCGTTTCTTGCTGACAAAGGTTGGTTGTTCGGTTTAATCCTCGCAGTGATCGTTGGTGTGGTGATCATCGGTGGTATTAAATCCATCGCGAAGGTAACGGAAAAGGTCGTCCCCTTTATGGCAGGTATCTACGTTGGCACCGCATTGATCATTATCGCGATGAACTTTGACCGCATTGACGATGCTTTTGCCGCGATTTTCAACGGTGCATTTACCGGCGAAGGGATTACTGGCGGTGTGATTGGTGTATTGATTCAAGGTTTCAAACGAGCAGCGTTTTCGAATGAAGCGGGGGTGGGCTCGGCAGCAATTGCCCACGCAGCGGTGAAAACCAAAGAACCGATGTCAGAAGGTTTCGTTTCGCTCCTTGAACCCTTCATCGATACCGTCGTGATTTGTACTATGACCGCCTTGGTGATCATTATTACTGGTTACTTGGATAACGGCTCTGGTCTCGCGGGTGTTGAATTAACTTCTGCTGCTTTTGGTAGCGCCATCAGTTGGTTCCCTTATGTACTAGCCATTGCAGTAGTATTGTTCGCGTTCTCAACCATGATTTCTTGGTCTTACTATGGTCTAAAAGCGTGGACATATCTGTTCGGCGAAAGCAAAACGGCAGAACTTATCTTTAAAATCAAATTCTGTGCTTTTGTGGTGATTGGCTCCGCAATGAATCTTGGGCCGGTGATTGATTTCTCTGATGCGATGATCTTCGCTATGGCATTGGTGAACATTGTTGGCCTGTATATTCTTGTTCCGGAAGTTAAACGCGACATGAAAGACTACCTTGCGCGCCTAGCCGCAGGCAAAGTCTATAAAGTGCAACAAACCTCGATGAACAAACCAACCGAGGCGTGATCCACACGATTACTCGTTAAAAAGTAGCAGCTTCGGCTGCTACTTTGCTTTAACCAGTCGTTATACATTTACGCCTTAAATGATGATAACTCTCTATCATTGTCACAATAACTAGTTAATACGCTCGCCCCACTACTACCAAACCAACATATGCGCTACTTTGTGCCGTTTTTCAAACTGAGCAAAAAATCACCTTGTTTTTCCCTTCCAACATAGAATAATTGAACCTTCCCAATGAGTTTTTCTTCTCTATTTCATTCGACAATAGGTTTAACTGCGTTTCACAACACGTAAGTCTGAGTTCACTGATTGGGCCTTTACTTTTCAACTTGATCCGATGGTTTTCATTTCCATCAGTCAAGTAAATCAACAACTATGCTCAACTTCTCTCTTGTTTCATCAAGCAGCAGCGTTAGGCGACATAACAATAATCACTTTCGTGTCTTTGCCAAACGGTATAACGGCTTTTACTGAGCCTTTGTCACCTCAAAAATTCGGCAAACCAGACACAACACATTATAAAAACAACAGGTGCAGGAGGCTCTAGTGAAAATATTTTGGCAGTTAAGGTGGTTCTTCAGGCTAAGGTGGAAGCATTATCTTGGCTCTATTCTTCTTTTTGCGCTTATTTCCGCAATGCAACTGGTCACACCCAAGGCGGTGGGACACATTGTTGACGGTATTGTAGAGAAAACCATGAGCACTTCGGAAATGCTGCAATGGTTTGCGGGGTTATTTGTCATTATCCTCGCAATCTATGGCTGCCGCGTGCTTTGGCGTATATGGTTGTTTGGTGCGAGTATTGAGCTGGGCAGTATTCTGCGCAATCGCCTTTATCAACATTTATCAACGCAACCTCCTCGCTTTTTTGAACGCTATAAAACCGGCGATCTCATGGCAAGAGGCACTAATGACGTAAAAAATATCGTTGTCACCGCGGGTGAAGGGGTATTGACTGCCGCAGATTCACTGATTACGGGCATTGCAGTGTTGATCATCATGATCACCCAAATCAGTTGGAAACTCACCGTGATGGCACTATTGCCTATGCCTTTTCTGGCCATCACGATTTTCTACATCGTGAGAGCGCTCCATCAACGTTTCAAAGTCGCACAAGAAGCTTTTTCTGAACTCTCGGATCTGACCCAGGAATCACTCAATGGCGTGAGAATGTTGCGCGCCTTTGGCTTGGAAGAGCAAGAACAAGCACGCTTTGAGAAAATGGTCGATGAAACGGGTGACAAGAACATTGCGGTCGCGCGCGTGGACGCACGATTTGATCCCGCCATACAACTCTCGATCGGGCTCTCTTTCTTCCTCAGTATCAGTGTTGGCGCATACTTGGTCCACCTTCAAGAAATTACGCTTGGTGATTTGACCGCTTTTACCATGTACCTAGGATTAATGATTTGGCCAATGCTCGCATTCGCCTTCTTGTTTAATATTTTGGAGCGTGGCGCGGCTGCCTGGAACCGCTTAGATGAGATATTCCAGCTGCAACCGGAAATTCAAAGTGGTTCCGAGAACCTTTCAAGCATTGCGCAAACGCTACACATCGACGTGAATGATTTTCATTGGAACAACGATTTACCCGCTGCACTTTCTCAGTGCCACATCAGCCTAAAACCCGGCGCTATGCTTGGCATTGCAGGCCCGGTCGGCAGTGGCAAATCGACACTGATTGCCTTACTCCTCAGGCAACAAGAGTTACAACATGGTGATATTCGCTATGGTAACACCTCCATCGCTCAAGCGGATCTCGAACAATGGCGCGGCAAATTTGCCGTCGTCAGCCAAACTCCATTTTTGTTCTCTTGCTCTATTTACGAAAACATTGCCCTTGGCCACCCAGAGGCAAGTGAAGAAGAGGTGCACCGCGCGGCGAAGTTCGCCTGTATTCACGATGATATTTTGAAGTTTCCTAACGGATACGCCACGGAGGTCGGTGAAAAAGGCATTACGCTTTCTGGTGGACAAAAACAACGTATCGCCATCGCACGAGCGATGCTGCTGAACGCAGAAATTATGATCTTAGACGATGCGCTTTCCGCCGTTGATGGCCGCACCGAGCATGAAATCTTGCGCAACCTCGAGCAGCATTATCGTCACCAGTCTTTGATTGTCATTGCTCATCGTTTAACGGCTCTCGAAAAAGCAGATGAAGTTGTGGTCTTCAACCATGGCCATATAGTGGAAAGAGGCACGCACTTCCAGTTAGTCGCCAATCAGGCTTGGTACGCTGAGATGTATCAATATCAGCAACTCGAACAAGCCATGGAGGAGGCAAAGTAATGAAGAAGTCGACGATAAAAAGATTATTTGCCTACCCATTTGCTCAACCAAAAGCGATGATAACAGGGCTGCTTTTCCTTTTAATTGCTGCCGTCAGCAACGCCGGTGGGCCTTGGCTTATCCAGCATTTTATTGATGAGAACATTACCAAAGATAACTACACGCAACAAAGTTTGTTGTTACTTGGTGGTGGCTACCTTGCCCTGTTGTTGTGCTCATCGCTGTTTCAATACCTTCAAGGTCTTCAGTTTAATATCATTGCCACAGGTATCATTCGCACCATACGTAAACAAGCGTTTAGCAGTGTCATCAAACAACCACTGTCCGCTTTTGATTACACCCCAACAGGGAAGTTGGTCTCACGTTTAACCAATGATACGGAATCACTTCAACAGTTTTACGAGCTGTTGATCGCCTCCGTGGTAAAGAACCTCGTGATGATCTTAGTCATGCTGGGCGTTATGCTGATCTTAAGCTGGCAGCTGACGTTAGTTGTTTTAGTTTTGCTGCCCGTTGTGGTTGCTTTTATGGTGCTATTTCAAAAGCTCAGCACCCATGCATACCGAGTGATGCGTGACTTGCTCACCGACATCAACGGCAACATGAGCGAGTCAATCCAGGGGATGAGTGTCATCCAATTGATGAGACAAGAAAAGCGTTTCAACACTCGTTTCAATCGACTCACTGAGCAGCACTTCAATGCGGGGAGAAAATTGATTAAGCTCAATGGCATTCTCCTGCGCCCATTGATGGATCTTCTTGCTGGTATCGCTTTGTTGACTCTCGTCGGGATTTTTGGTTTCAGCGGAACAGAGATGATCGGCGTCGGCGTTCTCTATGCCTTCATCAGCTACTTAGGCCGCATTACCGAACCTCTGATTGAAATGACGCAACAACTGGCGCTGTTACAGCAAGCTTTAGTGGCCAGTGAACGGATTTTCGAGATGATGGATTCGCCAGAGCAACAGTATGGAGACGATCGCACTCCACTGAGCACCGGTGCGATAGATATCCGTAGTTTGAACTTTAGCTATGATGGAAAACAAAAGGTTCTAAATGGATTGAATATCGAGATCAAACACCAGAATTTTGTCGCATTGGTAGGCCATACTGGGAGCGGAAAAAGCACATTGGCTTCACTATTAATGGGATTTTACCCCGTTTCTGAGGGTGACCTGTTGCTCGATGGCAGACCGATTGCAGCGTTGAGTAAAAGTGTACTGCGAAAAGATGTCGCCATGGTGCAGCAAGACCCTCATATCCTGCCAACATCCGTGCGAGAAAACATCGCGCTCGGAAGAGAAGTGTCGGATGAAGTACTTTGGCAATCGCTTGAACAGGTGGGCCTTGCTCAACAAGTGAAACAATATCCGCAGCAGTTAGACACACCACTCGGCCAAGGTGAAACCAATCTTTCTGCAGGACAAAAACAGCTACTGGCGATGGCCCGAGTGCTTATCGCAAAACCGAAAATCCTCATTCTTGATGAAGCGACAGCAAACATCGATTCAGGCACAGAAGCCTTGATTCAGAAAAGCTTAAAAGCGCTTCGCCACGATATGACGTTAGTGGTGATTGCGCATCGCTTATCGACCATCATGGATGCAGACAAAATTGTCGTACTCCACCACGGAGATCTTGTCGAAATGGGCAACCATCAACAATTGTTGGCTCTCAACGGGCGCTATGCTCAGATGTATCAGCTCCAACAAGCAGGCCAACATATTCGCGAAATCGAGTTGCAAGAGGAACAAACGCTAGAACCAGCTTGCTAATAAGTAGACCGTGCCAGTGTTCTGGCACGGCTTATCTTTCCGTTAATTCAGCCTATTGATTAACACTTTTACAATTTCCTGTTTTGTTTACAGCGATAAACCACTCGCAATTTGTGAGTTACTTATTGTACAATTTTGCCATCTCACAACTTAAACTGCTTGAGTAGCCGTTAAATGCTAACGCTAGGGTGAGATCGTCAGTGTCTTTCATTAAAAATAATTACTCCATCAGAAAGACTGGTTGTTATTCGTCATATCTATCACCTTTAACTACTGTGTAATGTGTCCATGAACGAAGACAAGTTTACGAATATTTATCGCCTACCGGGATCACTGCAGATTCGCATAGCGAAATGGCAACAAACATTTCGCGGCACCTCCGATCTCGTTTTGCATCAAGCACTGACCGTGCGTAACAAGCAATATCACAAGCCAGACTTTTTCCCTAAAGGGTGGTGTATCCCATTAGTCGAGGAAAGTGAAAGTTCGATAACGCACCATGGCAAATATATTCAAACGGCAATGAGAACCATGGTAGACCGAAAGGTTTCTTACAAGCGTGTGTTTCTCTCTCGCATGCCGTTAGAAGAAGCCGAAAAAGCGATAACTCTATTTAAAAAAGAGTGGATATCGAAACACAACAAGATTGCGCGACAATATAACCAAATAAAAAAGAAAGAGTTTATGAACTATGCATGGGAAGAACTCGAAACACTCTACCCTTCTATTCCGAAAGAAAATTTTGATAAGCAGTTATGGAATCGATTGGTTTTGAAAGAGTTTGGCCCAGAGAAGAAATATAACAACCCATACTTCGTCAAAAAAGCCGATTTTTAGTTTCCTATTGCCTATTTCAACATCATCAAAAAAGCCCTATGTATGGCTTGTCACCGTAAACCAAACGACCTCAATTATTGAAGATAAGCGTTTAACATCCACAAAAGCTTTTCTTGCTCACGAATGTAGTCCCCCATCAGAGCTGCAGTTCCTTCGTCTTCAGCCTCACCCGCATGCTTGAGAATTTGACGTTGTTGAACCAGTAGCTTGCTAAACCCATCCACTAAGCCCATAACAGATTCTTGCCCAGTAAATACATCTTGATGTTCTGCGATATCACTATTGAGCAAATAGGTACTAAAGCTGTGTTTCGGCGTATAACCCAATGTCAAAATACGTTCTGCGAGCTCATCAACTTTAACTTGTAGATCGGTGTAGATCTCTTCAAATTTGATGTGCAGTTCAAAAAACTGCTGCCCTTTGATGTTCCAGTGATAACCGCGAGTATTCATATAGAGCACTTGATAATTAGCAAGCAACTGGTTTAGCTGCTCCGCCAATGCTTTAGCTAGCTGCTGATCGAGACCGATGTAGTTTGTTTTATTAGACATAGCATCACCCTTTTAATTTGGTTAGAGAAGCCACTCTTCTCTCAATGGGTGTAGTCTATGAAAAGGCGATAAAAAGGTAAAAGCGATTAAACCTATAAGTTCAATCGCTTTTGCCTATTTAAAATTCCTACGGGATCTTAGTAGAAACCATCTTTGGGATCGTGCTCAGGAAATTGAGCGATGATCGCTTTGAGTTGCTCTTGATGCTCTCGCAAAGCGTTGACGCATCCTCTATCAACTTTTCCTGCGATCACCATTTTCTCAAGCTCCAACAAGGCGTGAGTAATTGACCAAGCTTGCCGGTAAGGGCGATGTGTTGTCAAAGCATCAAAGATGTTGGCCACAGAAACAATTCTTGCGGCAGGCGGAATATCTTCACCTTTGAGGCCGAAGGGATATCCAGAACCATCTAAAAACTCATGATGGTACGCCATAATTTGCGTAAGAAGAGTGATGCTTGGATGATTTGGGTTACCCAGCGACTCCAGGATGCGATCCATAATCTCTATGCCGTTTTCAACATGATTGCGCATGGTACTTCGCTCCGATGTATCAAGCGTTTCTGATTTACAGATCAAATCGATGGAAAGGCGTACTTTGCCTAAATCATGGAAGCGCGAAAATAGAGAAAGGTGCTCGATGGTTTCATCATCTAACAGCCAGTCGTTAGCCATCTCAGTGGCGATGATGCGTGTGTAATGACTGATGCGCTCTTTGTGTGCGCAAGAATCTTTGTGGTAGACAGGAAACAGTGCTTGCGTTCTTTCTGCGCACCCCGCAATCGCATGAACAATCTGGTATTCGGAGACGATGGAAAACTTCACCATGTCAATGTATGGTTTTACTTTCTCGATCAAGCTTTCATCGAAGGCATTTTCTTGACGGGAATTAAGAAACAAGAATCCAACAAATTTGTCTTGCTCAAAACATGGGATAGCAATGGAAGAGCGATATCCGACGCTCAATAATGACGTTACGTGCTGACTGCTGCTCAGTAAGTGTAAATTACCCACAATGCGAGATTTTCTCTCCTCGACACAAGTTCTTAGCATGGGTAATTCCGAGAGAGGAGCACTAAAATGAGCAAGGTCTGTGTAGTGCCCACAACTGTCTGCATAGGTTTTCAACACTTGTTCTTCTTCATCAAATAATGCAAAGGAGATTCTATCGATACTCGGTTCATGAATTCTCATGCGATCTCGAATATTCTCAAGTTGCTCGTTCAATGAGTGAGCATGATGAAAATAGGCGCAATTGCTCATTTCACTTAGCAGTTCCATTCCTAACTCCTTTGCACGCAACACTAGGTAGGGGATTACCCCACCTAATGAAAACGCCGATTTTGTCTCCCAACAGAGTAAGTTTAGGAAAAAATTGGCCAATACGCCTACATGTTAGCGCTCTTTCTTAAGAGACTTTGATCTCAATTTATAAACCGATTTTTTGGCTAAAATTAAGTCATTTATTTTAATGTAATTATCGGAAGTAACGCCAAAAACATGACTGGTCTTATCTCAACGGCAGATCACCGAGATTGGACGATTTCGAGGGCTTTTACGGGAAACTCAGCATCACCCCTTGCATCACCAGCGGTAAAGACAACGATCAAAAAAGGCTGGATAATTTCCAGCCTTGTCTTGTTTTTTCTACCCTAATGCAGGTAACACACCAAAGCTGATGAGCAGTTGAGCACCGACAATCACAATGCCCACGATACCGGTTAGCATAAGCGTTGCTTGCCCACCTACCACTTGGTAGCGATTCATTTTATCACTCTTTTTTCTCACTTTTCTCACCATGACTATTGGTAGAAAAATAGCCAAGATCGCCAATGCGATAGCAGCATATCCGAGCGCCATGATAAAACCTTGTGGGTAATACAGCGCAAACATCAATGGTGGAGTAAATGTCACCAACGCTGGTACAATTCGATTTTGTGTTTTCCCTTGCTTCTTAATCACATCACCCAAGAACTCAAATAAACCCAAGCTCACACCCAAGAACGAGGTCAATAGAGCAAGGTCTGCAAAGACGCCTACCAATTGGCTCAAATGAGATTGTTGAACTTTGGCAGCCAACTGACCAATCAAAGCGCTCAGCCCAGCGTTTTCGACCAGAGTTTGCTGATGAATAACACCCAAAGTCACTAACTGCCAAAAGATATAGATCACTAATGGGATCGAAGAACCGACCACGATTGCCTTACGCAATGCATTAGTGTCACCATCGAGGTAGTTAACGATAGCCGGGATACTGCCGTGAAAACCAAACGAGGTGAAAATCACCGGAAGTGCCGCGACAATCAAGCCTTGCTGCATCGGCATACTTAACAGGTAAGACTCAGTCACATTCGGGGCAAGAAAGAACAAAACGGCCGTCATCGCTGCAATCTTCAACCCAAACAGCACTCGGTTTACCTTATCTACCATTGCCGTACCAACAGTCACGACAGCGGCAACGATCAAAGTAAACACTATCGTGCCAAGTGGCGCATTCAGCTCAATATTCAAAGATTGTGCGACTCGCTCAGAAAATTGTGCGCCGCCTCCTGCAATATAGGCAGCGCAAAGCGCATAAAACAAAAACAGCATGGCAAAACTTGCAATCCATTTGCCTTTTTCACCAAGAATTTGTTTAGCCAAAGTGTGCAAAGTAGCATTGCTGTCGGCTTCTTGGTGTAACTCCACCATAAGCAATGCGGTGTAAGACATTAGGGCCCAAAAGCCAACCATGATCATGACAGAAGTTGAGAAACCAATTCCAGCAGAAGCAAGGGGTAAGGCCAACATACCAGCACCAATTGTGGTACCAGCGATAATCAAAGTACTACCAAAAATCTTTGAACGGCTCATGCGTGTATTCTTATGTTTACAGTTTTATTTAATACTTAGAGATTCGTGGTGAAAAAAAGGTCACCAACCAATCAACAAACTGGGTAAGTGGCGATTCTGTAGTACTTTCATATTAAGATCAAGCAAAATGTAACGATAAAAAACCACAACTGTAAATAAAATTAAACACCCAAATTTAACTCATTGAGAGAACATGTATTGCCTTTGGCACAAGCTCCACCTTCGCAGGTAAATTACCGACGAGTTCTCCATCACACTGAAACTGACCATTACGCTCACTATCGATATAGAAGGCGGTGTTTTTCTCAACCGAAACCTTTGGATGTGTATCAATTCTGCCGTTTAATAAATAGGGCAAGCTGAGTAACCGATGAACAAATGGCATGTTGTGGATCGCGACTTGGTGAATGTGGCCCGACTGGTGAAAGGCATCGGGCGAGAAGTCCATACCGGCACCACCGTATCGACCAATGCAGTACATCGCCAACAAATAGCTCTGTGCTTGTGTCTCTTCATGCTTCTGCTGCGTTCGAATCGACAACCATTCTCCTTGATAGGCATAGAGAGAAGAAAGCAGAGTGGAATAATAGCGCAGTGATTTCCCCCCCGCACAGCCCATCTTTTGTAAGATGTGGCAATCTAACCCGCACCCCGCCATGTTGATGAACACATGTCGTTGTGTATAGCCTTCACCAAACGAGACCAAGCCCAAATCGTGTGCTACCACAGTGCGTCGCAGTAAAAAATCGATCCAGGCTTGAGGTTGCTGAGGAATTTTATGGTAACGAGCCCAGTCGTTGCCCGTTCCCTGCGGCGCGACAGTCAAGACAAACTCGCTTAACGGCAACTGGCTTTCATACAGTCCCTGAAGAAGCTCATTGACGCTACCATCGCCCCCTATCGCGACAAAAGCTCGTTCGCCTTGCTGGGCCAACTCAAAGCTAAGTGCTCTTGCGTGGCCTTGGTACTCCGTGAGATGAAAGCGATACGCAATCTTATGTTTTACCAATAATGGTTCGACTTGCTGCCAAAACTTCAACGCTTTACCACCACCAGCAAGTGGATTAAGAATAAAATTCCAGATCATATGTCCTTAACTTCAAAGATTTCATCAAGATCAGTCGCCATATTAAGCGTTAGAAAAACAGCACAAATGCCATTATGGAACAGTTGTGATCAAACACCCTCTTTTCTTCGCCTTACTCACTAATTTGTGACCATTTAGACGACAAAGCTCCGATACACCTTGCCGCAACCAGATCAGACCACGAAGCAAAAACAATACTTAGTTCAAAATACTGAACAATCACCTGTATCAAAGATGATAATTTAGCGATTTCCTTAGTATTATTAATGAAAATTATTACAAACAAACAGAATTACAATAACGTATCGTCGGAATAAAAATGGAAAACAAACATCATTCAGATTCACTGCATTTTGAAGTCGATCTGAAACACGCATTAATTTGGGTAGCGAGAGCCCTAGATTACGTGGGCGTTGACGACACTCATCATAACCATCGCGTCGCTTATATGGCTTACAAATGTGCGCTTGCGCTTGGCTGGGATTTAAAAAAGGCAGAATTTAGCTACTTCGCAGGTATGGTGCACGACTGCGGCGTATCAGAGACCAAAGAGCACCTAATGCTGCTGGAAACACTGATGCCGCAAGACGCGCAAGCGCATTGCATACGCGGTTATCAGTCACTGCAGCAATGCAACATTCTCGCTCAGTTTGCTCTGCCTATTCTCTATCATCATACGCATTGGAAAGAGTTAGAATCGCTGGATCTTTCACCTTTTAACAAGGATGTTGCCGCACTACTTTACCTTTCGGATCGACTCGATTTCCTCCGAGCACAATACACTGGTGATTGCCACAGCGATTTGGTCACCTTACACGAACAAACCATCGCTGATACGATCCGTGCGAACTCGGGCACTTTGTTTCATCCTGGGATGTGCAATACCATGATCAAACTGATCATGACCGATGGCTTTTGGTTTGCAATGGAATCCGAGAACATCGAAACCATCGGTTTAGGGTTTTCTCATATTGACTGGTTGCAGAAGCAGTTAACGCTATCTGATCTGGTGACGCTCGGACTGTTTCTTGCCCGCATCGTCGATGCTAAAAGCCCTTTTACCTACCAACACTCGCAAAAAGTGGCAGAGCTCGCTCGCTTTTTGGCTGGCAAACTTGCGCTTTCAGAATACGATCAAGAGATGATTTTTATCGCCGGACTGGTTCATGATATCGGCAAACTCAAAACTCCAGACGAGATTCTCCACAAGCAAGGCAAATTAAGTGATCAGGAATACACGCGGATAAAACGCCATACCATCGATACCGAACTGGCTCTGCATAAAGTCTTTCCCAACTCAAAAATCGCGGAATGGGCGTCGAATCATCATGAACGACTAGATGGTTCTGGTTATCCATACCACAAGACCGAAGAAGAGCTCGACCTTCCGTCACGCATTATTGCTGTAGCGGATGTCTTTCAAGCGCTATCACAAGATCGGCCGTATCGAAACCGGATGACAGAAGAAGAAATTGAGCCGTTGATGCAAGCGATGGTCGATAATGGCAAGCTCTGTCCAGTCGCTTTTGCAACATTACAACGCTATTTGCACCACTGCTACAAGATGTCAATTCAACACAACGAGTGACGTGCTGGATAGCATTTTTCCCCTCAAGAGTCTCCACCAGTTCGAGCTCTTTCCTTCATATAGACGAAAACCGCCAAATGGGCGGTTTTCTGTTGTAGATGTTGACCAACTACTTCGAAATATCCAAGAGGTTATCTCTCACGCCATTAATGCGGAACCAACCTGCAATGCTGTAGCGGTTAATGTGGCTCGTCAGCACTTCATGAGGAAACATTTCTGAAAGAAACACAACTAATCGCCCACTCACTGGTGGCACTTTCTCTAGTAACTGATCGTCCAAATCGTAGACTAACAACTCGCCACCATCGCCCTCATTCCAGTGCTCATTCATATAAAACACCGTTGTCAGCTTGCGATTTTCCTGGCCTTGAAAGCTGTCTAGATGCTTTTGATAAAAATCCCCAGGTTCATACTTGGCAAAATGCGCTTCATACTCAAACAACCCAAGGTAAAGATAGCGATTAACACTCAATCTGATCTCTTCCATCAAGTCGAGATAGTGATCGACCGCTACTTCTTTATCACGTTTAATCCACTGAATTTTGTCACTGCGAATCTTAGTTGCTTCAACCAAGTCCTCATTTCGGCCAATCCGCGCCTGTTTCCATTGCGATGGTATCGCCTCACGCAGTTGTGCAACTGATTTTGGATCGAGAAAATCATCCCAAACGTAATAGCCGTGGGTGATTAACGCATCAATCAACTTCTCCATTTTCACTCATCATCCGCACCATATTTTGGCGTGCTGTTTATAGCGGGGAGTCGAGATGGAAGACAGACAATAATTCTTATCGTCAGGATTAGAGGTCAAGATGATTCCATCACTAGGCAATTGACATTCTCTTTACCGAAACCTTGCAGCATGCCGTCTTGCGTAGCCAATTGTTGACTATAATTGATAATACCATCAGTTGTAATGAGATATGGAAAGATGAATGGACTTACAAAATCGGCTGTTGCTTCGGTGATAGCAGCAGCACTACTTGCTGGTTGTGGAGGAAGTGACGGGGGCAACACGGCCAACGTTTCCTTTTATGTATCAGATGCACCAGTTGACTATGCGAGTTCGGTAACGATCGGATTTACTCAAGTTGAATTGGTTGACAACGAAGGAAATTCTGTCTTTCTCGACGTTGTCCCTTCCAATGGCGCAGACTACCAACAAATTGACCTCTTAGATTATCAAGGCAGTGATTCTGCTTTGATTGTAAGTAGCCAACCCGTTCCTGTTGGCAGCTATAAAGAACTCATTTTGCACATAAGTAGCGCAAACAACGTCAACTATGTGATTGATTTGAACGGCGAACAACCTTTGAAACAGCCGAGTAGTAAGTTAAAACTAGGTAGTTTTGATGTCACCTCTGAAGCGGTTCAACTGTATACAATTGAGTTTGATCTTCGCCAATCGCTGGTGATGCTAGGCAATCAAGGTAATAACAATGGTTACATCTTAAAACCTCATGGTGTATCGATTGTTGCGAATGCATCGGCTGTGAGCATTTCAGGCACGGTCGACAACAACCTGCTTACGGAAGATGAAAGCTGTACGGTCGATAGCAAAAGTTTTGTGTATCTTTACCAAGGCGAAGACCATGACAGTGCAAATCTGATTGATTTGGTTGATGAAAACGATGAAGAGTTTAACTCACAAAATCCGTTACCCGTAGGCGCTGTTAAACCGCTTGCCTCCACGGGGTTAAACGAGAATGGCGAGTATGCTTTTGGCTTTTTAAATGCCGGAACCTATACCCTAGCCTTCAGTTGTAATGCGGGTGGGGATGACCCTGTTCAGTATGACGGCACATCGATTCCATTACCAACTGGCCAAGTACACACCATTGAACTTTCCGCTGGCGAAAACGGGACAATTGACTTCAACCCTCTGCCATAAACCAGATCAAATATTGAATAACCGTGACTTTACATCAAAAAGTCACGGTTATTTATCGAATCGGCAAAATCAATGATCGGTAGAGGTTGTTTCGCTTTGAAAATGTGGTGTAATCCCTCAAACGTTCAATAGACGCCCTTTTTATGGATTACATCTCTCTTTCTCGCATTAGTCTAAAGCACCTTACGGTCCTGCATGTATTGCTCACAACACACAGTGTCACCAGTGCAGCGGAACAATTATGTGTGACCCCATCTTGCGTCAGCAAAATCTTGTCGCAGCTTCGCAATGTTTTAAATGATGAACTGTTTTATCGTGATGGCACACAGTTGATCCCCACTTCGTATGCACTGAGTATTGGGCCGGCTATTCATGGCATTCTATCGAGCATGAACGGGGTCATTCACCAAGGAACATTTGATCCCAAGCTATATAACGGGACATTTTCCCTTTCCATGCGTGAAAGCACGTTTGAAGTATTTGCTGAAACCTTCAGCGACATTACCGCTCAAACACCGAACGCACACCTCCACATTTACGCCAAAGAACAACATGGCTTTGAAGCGTTATTGCGCGGACAAGTGGATTTTATTTTGCTGCCTCACGACATTAGCCAGCCTCCAACCATGAACAAAGAGTTAATTTGGCACACCATCATGCGTGACGAAATGATCTGTTTGATGAACGCTGAACACCCAGCGACGCACACTCGGTTCACCATTGAGGATTACCTTTCATTTCAACATGTTGGCATTCACGATAAAGAACTGGCCATTCCTTACTTTGAGCAGACATTGATTCAGAGTCATAAACCAAGAGAGATCGCTCTGGCGGTTGCGGATTTCGGGGCAGCCGCAGTCATGTGTCATCGAACACCGTTACTCTTTACCTGCTCAAAGCTCTGGGCAGACACAGCCTTGCAAGCCAAAGGGCTAGTAAGTCGCACTCTCCCGTTTGACTATGGACAAGTGGCGTACAGTTTGGTCTATAACAAACAGAGTTTGAATGACCCCGCTTTGACTTGGTTAAAAAATCAACTAATGACCACAAAAGCACGCGCGTCAAAGCTTCCAGCTTCTATCGTTTGAGATGAGGCGAATTAGGAAAGAGAAGAGATCGAGGATTGATACTCAGAAGTTGCCGGCAATTGTATTACGTGGGGAAGCCGTGCACTGAGTAGACACGCGAAATGAATAAGCTCGCTCGGCGTACACACTGGCCATTGCGTCGCCTCTCCCTTCACACCGTGGTGACCAAAGGCATTGAGGCGTATTTTTACGTTACTCGGCAGCGTGGCGAGAAAAGCACTTAATGCTACGAACTCACTATCCAGATCACTGCGTCCGGGAATATGCAGTAAGCGAATTTCATGTAGCTTACCTAGCTCAACAAGATGTTTTATTGACAATATGACTCTGTGATTATCACGCCCGACCAACCAATGGTGTGTTTCTGATTGCCATGCTTTTAGATCAATCATTGCCCCATCGAGATACGGGCTGATGGTTTCCCAGCCATGAGTTGCGAGTGAACCATTGCTGTCAATAAAACAGCTCAAATGCGCCAATTGAGCATCGTTTTTTATCGCTTTGAACAACTCGCGGACAAAACCGAGTTGTAAGGTTGCTTCCCCACCGGATACCGTCACACCACTGATGAACAGATGCTGTTTCCGTATCAAATCGACCATCTCTGACACCGTCCACTCTTTAATTTTTGGATTTGAGTGATACGGGCAAACCTCGAGACAGTGGTCGCAGTGGGAGCAAACCTCTTCTAGCCAAACAACGCTGTTGTTTTTCTTTATAAGGGCACCTTCAGGACACGCTGTCACACAGTCACCACAATGATTACAGTGTCGAATCGTATGCGGATTGTGACAGCTCAAGCAGCGGAAATTACATCCCTGCAAAAATATCACTAGGCGGTTCCCAGGCCCATCAACACAAGAGAAAGGCAGAACTCGACTGACTTTCCCCTTCTTGTTGAACTGAACAGCTAACATCAGACTATTCAGCTCGACTGTGCCGCGCTTTGATAAGTCGGCATGCTTTCCATGCTAATGACACGTGCGCGTCGGTTTAAAATGGCGGTATTTTTGGCTGCTTCTGCGGCGAGGAATGTCGTATTACTTCGCGATCCACGCTGGGCAAACTGTTCGATCTCCGACAACTTCACCATGTACCCCGTTACTCGAATTAAATCGTTGCTTGCAACGTTGGCGGTAAACTCTCGATATCCTGCCGCGAGTGCACCTTTACAGAGGTTAAACATCGCCTCTGGGTTGCTTTTCACGGTTTCATCAATGGTCAAAATATCACTAATGCCCGATGGGTAATAAGCATGATGGGGGGCATTGGCTAAGATATAGCTGACAGGATCAGGCTCTTCCCCATAGGCAATACGCACGCCCGGTGTTACCCCTAAATCTAAGCTGATACCGCCTTGGGCGTGCAACAAAGCGCGTTGCTTCCAGCCGTGTTTCACAGGTCGAGCCTCTACAAGCGACGCCAATGTTTTTGAAATTTGCACCCCCAATTGATTGGCAGAATCATCCCAACCGTAACGCCCTGGCAGCCCCTCTTTAGTCAACAAGATGGCAACCGCTTCTGCCATGCCGTAAATACCGAACATTGGCGCAAAACGTGCCTCATCAATCAGCTTCTCTTGCACCAAAAAGCCGCTAAAGAAACCAGATTGCTCATGCAAATAGGCGGTGCGTGCATCCATCAGCTCTATGACTAAGTCTGAGTAACTCGGCAACACGGTTTCGATGAAATGAGCAATGGAATCAGCACGACATGCAACTTCTTTTAAGTTGAGGCGAACGAGTGTGTTTGCGCCTCCGGCCAGTGGCAGAGAGTTATAACAACTGACGATACCGAACTGTCTGTCACCGTAGGTTGCGGCGTGCATTGGGTAATTGGCGATGTGTGGTTTGCTGCATTGGCAAATATTACTTGTCGCGATGCGAAGCAAATCTTCTGGCGTCACCTCAGGATCGTGCATAAAGGTGAGATTGGGGGCAATTTGCTTAAGTTCCGCATCCACTTTTAAAATTGTGCGACACACAATGTTGTCAGTCGGGCCAATGTTGACGTGCATAAAGGCATCAGGCAAAGTGCGGTCCAACATGATCCAAAAGCGTTTGATTTTCTTATAAAGCTGCTCGTCACTGAGTGCCCCAACAAAGGGCAATAACAGCTCATCCAGTTGACCCAAATACACAGGGATATTGGTAACAGAAGGCACGTGGTGATAGAGAATGGTGAGCATATTGAGTGCGTCATCCAACTCTTCCGCCGGGGCGAGTTCGAGAAACTCGCTACCTTGACTTAGAAAGCGAGCGTAGTCAGGTAATACGTAGCGCGGTTTAAACGGCGCATTGCCTTCGAACATATCACAAATGATCCCCTGCTCCATGGCTTCATTCAACGCTTGAGAAACTGGCGCATAATCCAAAAGACCTTCTGCTTCTAAAGCAAGAAACTGGTTCTTTTGTTTAACCGTTAAGTTTCGGTCATTGATGATGGAGGTCAAACGTGCTTGGACGAGGGCTAAACTACTGCTCATAAAGGGAAATCCTACTGAATTTTATGCAGTCTAGCCCTAATTGATAGTTTCCACTATTGAAAAACTAAGAATGAGTTATTTCCGATTTGGAAAGTACCATTACCCCGCGAAATCTGATCTATTGATGGGCAAAAGTGTTCAACGCCTCTTGCTCAGGCATGGGCTTGTAGAAGTAATACCCTTGGATCTCGTCAATATTCCAGATTTTTAGTTTACGCAATTGGCTTGCTGATTCGACCCCTTCAGCAACGGTCGTTAAGCCAAGTTCTTTCGCCATACCTGCAATACTCCGAATCAAGGTCCGCGCTCGGTCATTATTTTCGATTTGGTCGATATAAGATTTATCCAATTTCACAATATCTAGTGGGAATGAGCACAAGGTACTGAATGAGGAATAACCCGTACCGAAATCATCTAAGGCTAACTGAATACCCATCGATTTGATTTCGCGAGTTCGTTCTAAGGTCTCAGATTCAATCCCCAGTAAGGTGCTTTCTGTGATTTCTATGACAAGCTGCCCGCGACTAATGCCAAACTCATCCATCACTTTGCGAAGCAAATCGGGTAAATGGGCATGATAAAAATGAATAGCACTGAAATTCACATGGACGGTTAACGGACTTAGTCCTTCTTCGACACGCTGTTGATTGATAACGGTGATAAAGTGACATGCTTGACGAAGAATCGATTCCCCAAGTTCGACAATAAGGTGATTTTGTTCAGCGATTTCAATGAATAAATCCGGTCGAACAAAGCCCAACTCTGGATGACTCCAACGAGCGAGTGCCTCAAAGCCATTCACCTTGCCGCTATCTGTATCAACAATCGGCTGATAATAAGCGGTGATAGCTTCGTCACGTATCGCTTGCGCTAAGTCGCGATTGATCACTAATGTGCTTTGAGCTTGCTTTGCCAGCGCCTGATCAATGTGTATGACTTCCGTCACCGGGGTATGTTGAAAATGTTGTACGGCGTAGGAAGCGGCCTGCAGCAAGTAGCCCAAGTGTTGATGAGTAATCTCAGGATCCAAAATCGCGACTTGGGAACTGAGGTCGAGCTCCACCCCCAAGATCTGAGTTTTGCGCGACATCACATCAATAAAACGAGTTGCACATGAAATGGCATTGTTGCACTGCTCAATCTCTTCGATCACCGCAATAAATTCAAACTCACTGATTCGACCAACTTGATAGGATGAAAGCTGCTCGCCAAAAACGGAAGCGATGTAACTGATGGTGTCGTCAAAAATAAGATGGCCATAGACTTCGGAGATTTTTTTCAACCTAGCCACTGAGATATACAGAAACGAAAACTGATTCGGTCTATTCTCAATTAGATCATCGAGCCTACTGAGCAACGCTGGACGATTAAACAGTCCCGAGACCGGATCGCGACCGACCAAATCGTTGATCATTTTTGCCTGTTTTTTCTGCTCACTCATATCACTAACCGACAGCATTAATGCCTGTTGGTTTTCGTGATGGATTAGGTTCACATCGATAAGACACTCTATTTCCTTGCCACTTTTATTCAGCATGATCGCGTCAAAATGTGTGACACCGTTGTTCAGTGCACGATACATCTGCTCAACACGGCACTCCGGTTGGTTGTCCTCGACTTTACATAAGATATTCAGATCTTGATTAACCAGCTCCACCTTGTCGTAGCCTAAAAGTTCAAGAGCAGCTTGGTTGATATCGATGATTTCTCTGTCCACCACCAATAACATGCCCATCGTTCGGCTTTGATAGAGAGCATCAAATTTTTGCAGCGTATCTTGCAGTTTATCCTGAGTTAACGAGGTGTTCTCCGCCAAAATTTCTACCAGTTGGGTAATGCGCTCGAGTTCATCACTACGACGATGAGACAAATCGTCCAATTGATATTTGGAGAATAGCCGCATAACACTTTGCTCGAAATCCGCAAAGCGTGTTGACACGCGTTTCTTAAACATGAGGAATGTAATAAAACCAATTAAACTAGCAAAAAAACCTGCAGCACCGATGAGATAGAGAAATAGAGATTGCCCTTTGACATAGTGAGAACGCTCTTCTGTGGTTTTAAGATAAACCACAGGATTTCCAGAAATCCCCTCTATCGCAGACCATTTCATCACCTTCGTTTGCGTTCTTTGCAGCCACTCATTGGATGAGATCGCCGTCAGTTTATCCAGCGGTAAAACTGTGTCTGATACGGCTAATAATTGGTTATTGGCCGTGAGAATCGCGTCGAAGTTCCCTGGAAAACGTTGGGTTAAGTTTTGTCCCCAGATTAGCCAACCACTTGTGGCCGACGTGCCTTCACTATCACGAACCGGAGTCATGCTGATCACCCAGAGCGAGTCTTGCAAAAGCACCAGCCCAGCGTTACTTTCGCGACGAACATCTAAAGTACGATTCATTGCGTCAAAATGTTGTTGAACACTGGCGTCATTCACCACTTGCTCAACCAAGTGATTGACTGCACTGCCGTCCTGAAAACGCACTAATGAATCCAACACTTCGCCCTCTAACGTGAGGAAGATCATCATGTCGAGGCTCAAGGTATCCAGCGTCTCTTGATACAAGTTCCTATCGCGATACCCTTCCACATTTCCATTGATAAAGAGCTGATTAGTCTCGTCCCAGTACGCCCAGTCATAGGAGCGCGCTTTTTGCTGGCTAACCATCATTTCAATCACCGCTTTTGCTTGATGATTGGCATGATTAATTTCATAGTTCTCCAACTCATTTAAGCTGTATAAAAAAAACCAACGAGTAACAAACAGGGTGCTGAGAATCACGCCAGCCACACCAAACCCAAAGTAGAGTGCGGTACGGCTGCGTAGTGTGAGATGTAACAAGCGAAATCGAGTCATTTATTCTAAGGTCAACTGACCGAATCATTATTGGTGTAATTGTTTAAAGTGTAAGACAAAAATCCGCTAAATGATTTGCGTTAGGTTCAATTAATCAAAAAGCGCACATCACAACGTTGGAGACGACTTCAACCTAAAACCATCGTTAGGAATAAATGATAGAGAATAAAAAAGCGACCGATGTTTGGCCGCTTCTGATGGTTATCTTTCCCAGTATGCTTCTTCTAAGCTATCTTCGCGTTCAGGTAGACCCCGTGAGAGTCGCGGTGAATGCTGAACCAACACTTCATAACTCGCTCGGTTTGCATATTTACAAACTTGAGAGAACGACGAATAGGTCAAAAATTCGTGAACATGCTTACTTGAGTTAGGCACGTTTTCCTTGTGGTATTTGTTCGCCGCCATATCGTGCAGTACCGCAGAAAGTGCAGCATCCCCCGCTCCATTGGTATTCTTAATTTTCTCTGGACCGCCCATGTATGGAGAGATATGCGAGTAAACTCGAATTGGGTTCTCACAAGACGCCTTTTTCGTCGGACGGCTAAATTCATAACGATTGAACTCAGCGATCGAGCCCGGAAGTAGTGGCAACGATGTTTCACGTTTCGCGCTGTCTTCTGTGTAACCCGCCATGAATAGGCCAACTGGACCTGCCGTGCACAGCACTAAGTCCGCCCACTCTAATGTTTTATCCGATGCCGCAAGAGGGTCCGTTTCGCCCGTCAAAGCCTCGGCTTCATCTTCATTCATCGCAACCACAGAAACATGCTCACGAATAAAGTCTTGCCAGAAAGTTGGGTCGTCTTGAATCACGAACTTAGTACCAAGGGTCAACACAACGGGAACATCGTATTTCTTCGCGTACTCAATTGCTTTCATTGTTGCTTCCGGCATAGGGTCACCATCTTTACAACGGATTAAATACGCCGTTAACACCAATGCAGATGCCTTCTTGAAGATCTTTTCAGGGATACTTTCTGGCTGAAGTTGGTTCATTTGTCCTTCGCTAATCGCAAAAGTGCGTTCACCATCCTCAGTAATTAACGCGAAACAGCGACCAATCGCCCCATCAACCCCTTGCAGATAATTAAGATCCATACGGCTTGATGTGTTACATAAATAGCGGTAACCATAACTACCAATTTTAATGTCTTGGCTCATAACACCAAGCAGAGTCGAACGATCATCCGCCAACACAGAGTAATTATGCAGCGTATTGCCGATAGTTCCGCCCGCATACTCGTTGGTAATTAGATTCTCTTGTTTTAGTTGTTGATATAAAGCTTCCGCTTTTTCATCATCAATAACGAGAGAGTGCCCCTTACTCAAACCATATTTTTCAATCACTTCCGACGTCACTTTTGCTTCAATATCCACCAGAGTTTGGTCGATACCGATAATATGAGTACGCGTCATTTTCTTGCTTTCCTGCGCCTGACTCACTAATGGGTCACGTGCATGTACGGGAAAATAGTGTTTTGATTTGCGCTGTCCGGGAAATTTCATAGTGTTTGTCTGAGTACGGGGTTAAAAGAAGTGCGGATTCTAACTCGCACTCCGATAAGCAGCAATAAAGGCAATTATAGCAAACGTTTGCATTGTGCTTTTTTATTTATGCTGCTTTATTCGCCTTCCATAAAGCCAATATCTGGTAGTTGATCTAAGTGCTCGCTGTAACGTTTGAGATCAAATTGGCCATCATTTTTCATCACATCGAAGATTTCGATCGACATGGCACATGCCATCATTGCAACTGCATCTTCACGAGGCGTGCCTGTCATCATAAGGCGCATTAACGTTTCTTTGACTTTGATTGGGTTTCCGTCCTGAAGCTGATTTTCGATGATCTCAATCAGGTCGGCTTCTTGCATAAATTGTTCGTCTGTCATTTTGATTACTCTCATTTGGTTTGCCTGCACTATGCCACAGTTATCACTCCAGCTCCTTGTAAAATTGGGTCTTCATCGACCTTTTGCTGAAAAAACCAGCGAAAACGAATTGTGATTGCGATCTCGGATCTGTCACCCGTTTCTGCTTTCTGTTAGAATTCGCCTCCAGTTAATTTTAAGGGTGTTGAGTAATGTCTGATAACAGCCAAAAGAAAGTCATCGTTGGTATGTCTGGCGGTGTTGATTCATCGGTTTCTGCCTATCTTCTAAAACAGCAAGGCTATCAAGTTGAAGGCCTATTTATGAAGAACTGGGAAGAAGATGACAATTCTGAGTATTGTACTGCGGCAGAAGATCTCGCCGATGCTCAGGCTGTTTGTGACAAACTTGGCATTCACCTACATAAGATCAATTTTGCGGCAGAATACTGGGACAATGTATTCGAATATTTCCTTTCCGAATACAAAGCGGGTCGTACACCGAACCCAGATATTCTTTGTAACAAAGAAATTAAGTTCAAAGCATTTTTAGAGTTCGCTGACGAAGTACTTGATGCCGATTACATCGCGATGGGTCATTATGTCCGTCGTTCTTTCCCTGAAAATGGTGAAAAACCACAGATGCTGCGTGGTTTAGACGGCAACAAAGATCAAAGCTACTTCCTCTACACGCTAAGTCACGAACAAGTGGCACGTAGCCTCTTCCCTGTTGGCGAGCTGGAAAAGCCAGAAGTTCGTCGCATAGCGGAAGAACAAGGCCTGATTACTGCGAAGAAAAAAGATTCTACCGGTATCTGTTTTATCGGCGAACGTAAGTTCACCGATTTTCTAAGCCGCTACTTACCAGCTCAACCGGGTAATATTGAGTCGCCAGAAGGCGAAGTGCTTGGTCAACACCAGGGTTTGATGTACCACACGCTAGGCCAACGTAAAGGCCTACATATTGGTGGCCGTAAAGGCGGTGGCGGTAACGAAGAACCATGGTTTGTTGCAGACAAAGATCTTAAACGTAATGTGTTGATTGCCGTTCAAGGACAAGATCACCCGATGCTGAAGTCCGAAGGCCTTATTGCTTCTCAGCTTCATTGGGTAGAACGTGAGCCAATTCGCGATGTGGTGAAATGCACGGTGAAAACTCGTTACCGTCAACAAGATATTCCTTGTACAATCATCCCTATTGATGACGAAAACATTAAAGTGATTTTCGATGAACCTGAGATCGCAGTGACCCCAGGTCAATCCGCTGTTTTCTACCAAGGTGATGTTTGTCTTGGCGGTGGTATCATCGAGAAACGCATTAAATATACTCAAGCTTAGGAGTCGTTACGTGGCGAATACACTTTATGACCGTACCATTGCTTTTGCTGGCATGTGCCAAGCTGTGGCATTAGTTCAGCAAATTGCGAGAAACGGACATTGTGATCAAGATGCCTTTGAAACTTCTATTAAAGCAATTTTGAATACCAATCCAGCCAACACACTTGATGTGTTTGGCAATGAGTCACAACTCAAACTGGGTTTGGAATGCTTAGTAAAAGGGATTGATAGTACCCCCACTGGTAGCGAAGTGACTCGCTACCTCATCAGTTTGATGGCGTTAGAGCGCAAACTGATGGGCAGGAATGATGCGATGTCACAACTTGGCGATCGTATTCAGATGGTACAAAGACAGACGGAACACTATGATCTTTTTGAAGAACAGATGATCAGCAATGTGGCCAGTATCTACCTCGATGTTATCAGCCCTATCGGCCCTCGAATCCAAGTGACAGGGACGCCGACGGTATTACAACAAACATCGAATCAACACAAAGTACGTGCGTTACTCCTTTCTGGTATTCGCAGTGCCGTGCTTTGGCGTCAAGTTGGCGGTCGACGCCGCCATCTGATCTTCGGCAGAAAGAAAATGGTTGAGCAGGCGCAGATCCTGCTGGCTAGAATGTAATTCGACCATCATTAGCTCGCGCCAGACGCGAGCTAATTGTTTTGGTCAAAATCACCTTAGCGCAAACGTTTGCGCAATATTCGTGACAATTGCCACAGTTATTGGTATAAAGCTCGCGAAATTTTGAAACCCAATTCAGGAGAACATCATGGAACTGTCAGCATTGACTGCTGTTTCACCAGTAGACGGCCGTTACGGAAGCAAGACAATTGCGTTACGCGAAATTTTCAGTGAATACGGTCTACTAAAGTACCGTACTATCGTTGAAATCCGCTGGCTACAAAAGCTTGCTGCTACTGCTGAAATTGCAGAAGTGCCAGCGTTCAGCGCAGAAGCAAACCAATTCCTCGACGATCTTGCTGCTAACTTCTCTGAAGCAGACGCATTACGCATCAAAGAGATCGAGCGTACTACTAACCATGACGTTAAAGCGGTGGAATACTTCTTAAAAGAGAAAGTCGCTGACGTTCCTGAGCTTCACGCTGTTAACGAGTTCTTCCATTTTGCCTGTACTTCTGAAGACATTAATAACACCTCACACGCTTTAATGCTTAAAGAAGCACGTGAGACGGTCATTCTTCCAGAAATTCGCAACCTGATTGACGCAATCAAAGCACTTGCTGTTGAATACCGTGACATTCCTCTTCTATCTCGTACACACGGTCAGCCAGCTTCTCCATCGACAATGGGCAAAGAAATGGCAAACGTGGCGTACCGTATGGAGCGTCAATACAAGCAAATCGAAAACGTTGAGATCCTAGCGAAAATCAACGGTGCGGTAGGTAACTACAATGCACACCTTTCTGCTTACCCAGAGCTCGATTGGCACAAATTCTCTGAAGAGTTCATCACTGAATCTCTCGGTGTTACTTGGAACCCTTACACCACGCAGATCGAACCACATGACTACATCGCAGAGCTATTCGATGCTGTGGCACGTTTCAACACGATTCTGATCGACTTCGACCGTGACGTTTGGGGTTACATTGCACTAGGCCACTTCAAGCAAAAAACCATTGCTGGCGAGATCGGTTCTTCAACCATGCCACACAAAGTTAACCCAATCGACTTTGAAAACTCTGAAGGAAACCTAGGTCTTGCGAACGCAGTGTTTGGTCACCTAGCACAAAAACTGCCAATCTCTCGTTGGCAACGTGACCTGACGGACTCAACAGTTCTCCGTAACCTTGGTGTGGGTGTTGGCTACGCAATCATCGCTTACACATCAACGCTTAAAGGCATCAGCAAACTGGAAGTCAACCGTGACGCGCTTCTTGCGGAACTAGACAAGAACTGGGAAGTACTTGCAGAGCCAGTACAAACCGTTATGCGTCGTTACGGCATTGAGAAGCCATACGAGAAGCTAAAAGAGCTAACTCGTGGTAAGCGTGTAGACGGCGAAGCAATGCGTAATTTCATCGACGGTCTTGAGCTTCCTGAGCACGAGAAAGCACGTCTAAAAGAGATGACGCCAGCAAACTACATCGGTCAAGCTATCGAGCTGACAGACAAGCTGTAAGAGAATCGAGAATCGAGAATCGAGAATCGAGAATCGAGAATCGAGAATCGAGAATCGGATAATTGTGAGGGTTGACGTGAAAGCGTCAACCCTTTCTTTCTTTAGGGCGAAGAGATAAGGCTAGACTCCTAAAGCGAAGCGTTCCCGTATCTCGGAGCGCAGCGTTCCTAACTATTTTATTGCCTCTGGAAAAACAACGTAATTGTCCCTACCTCTACGCCAAACTTCTTAATCTTGGTGAGATTAAACACATGCTTTTCATCTTGGCGATAAAGCCAATCATCAAAGGATACCGTCAAGCTTGAACCATCGACTTGCAGTTCAAAATCATAGCGCCATTGCAGTGCATTACCCAGCTCCATTCCCTCAGCGACTCCGATGATATCATCAGCTTCACCTTGATAGAGACCATCGGACAATCGGGTAATCCGCCAAATGCGCTGATCAATCTCACCATCGTCAAAAACAAAATCTTCAACGAGCGTCAGTGTGTTATTGTCAACAGAACCAACAATCTCAACCTCAAAGCGTCTGGTTTGTTTACCGCTATAGTCTTGCACCATGCCCCAAGCTTTCACATTTCCAGAAAAATACTCAAACAGTTCAAATTTTGGGGATGCTTGCTGGTAGTCCTTAAGGTCACTCGAACAGCCGACCAAAACGTTCAATGTCATAACAAGCAAAACGATAAAAACATTATGTTTGTTCATCTTATTGATTCCATCCGATTAATTTTGCTCGCAAAGAGGGATATTGAGTTTTTGGCGATAACCAAATCGCGAGGAAAGCATCGTTAAGCTCCTGATCAGCCACATCACCGGCCACTTCAGCTTTGTCACTGTCATGTCGAATAAAAAGCAAACGCCCTTTTTCTCCATCAGTAATGTAGGTCAGTTTGTCGCCTTTTTTGATGTTGGGAAAAATCAGCTCGAGGCTATCTCTCCACGGTTTTTTCGCTGTGATACCCATTTTTTGCCACTGCTCTTCCGTTGCACTGAGTAGATCCTCACGTGAAATATCGCGTAAGTATCGAATCTCCAAGGCGAGGGGATGTGGCGTAACATCTGCGTTCACCTCGAACTCACCATTTGGTGTAACCAACTTAGAATCATAGATATCAAAGACAAACCAGCTCAATCGTGCCTCCCCAACGGTCTGCCACTGCTGCCAAGTCTCAATGTCTGCTGCTCCTGTTTGACCATACGAGCTAGACGAAAAACCTAGCAAAATACTAAGAAACGTACTCCGAATGACACAACTTGCTTTTCTCATCATGGCGAAGAACCTTAATGATAAAGAGCGTGATGATTGCCCATTCTAAAAACACAATTGATGCCGTTATCAACACGCTGTAACCGTAAGCCACCGCATTGAGTTTATAACCTGCGTAGTAACTTAAGCAGCCCCCCAATGCACCTACTGTTAATACGTAAAACGGAGCAAAACGGAGCAAAATTCTTTTCACTTGATAAGCGTACCAAGCAAAAACTACCCATAAGCTTAAAAGCCAAACGGGTAAGAAAGTCGACGTGAACTGAAAAATTGAGAGGTATTGATTGAGCGAGTCGACTAGGCAGCCGACCACGGCAATCAAAAGCGTTGGTTTCCAGGTTTTTGGGTCTACTCGGTACTGATACCCTAATGTCATCAAGGCAAAGCAAAGTGTGACCCATTGCCACTGCTCAGTGCCAATAACCGCCATAAACCAAACGAGATTGAACCAAACAGAGGCGAGAATAAGAGCCATGATACTAGGCTCTTTGAAGCGTCATGTGTACGGTACTGATGCTACGAGCTAAGAATCCCCCCTCACAATAACTAAGGTAGTAACGCCACATACGAATGAATCGCTCGTCATACCCTAGTCTTTTGACTTGCTCTTCAGCGTGGTTAAAACGTCGGTGCCATTCTTGTAATGTTTTTGCGTAATCCATCCCAATATCAAACAAATCCCTAATCACTAAATCACTGTATTGGGTCGTGGCTTGCGCCAGTGAAGTCACTGACGGCAAAAATCCACCTGGGAAAATGTATTTTTGAATAAAATCGACGTTGTTACTGTAATATTCGTAACGTTGGTCGGCGATGGTAATCGCTTGTATTGCCATCAAACCACCAGGTTTTAATAACGACTGGCACACCTTGATGTAAGAAGGTAAATATTGCTTACCTACCGCCTCTATCATTTCGATAGAAACCAATTTATCAAACTGCCCAGTTAAATCTCGATAATCTTTCTTCAATAACTGAATACGCTCAGTCAAACCTCTTTCTGCAATCTGTTGTTTTACGTAGTCATATTGCTCATCTGAAATCGTCGTGGTTGTCACCCGGCATCCATAGGTTTCCGCCATGTATATCGCCATTGCCCCCCAACCTGTGCCGATTTCAATCACCTCATCACTGGGTTTTAATTGCAATTGCTGACACAAGCGATCCATTTTATTTATTTGTGCTTGCTCTAATGATTCACTATCCGAGCGATAAAGGGCTGACGAATATAACATTCTCTCATCCAAGAATACTCTGTAGAGGTCATTACCAAGATCATAATGGGCATGAATATTTTTACGCGAGTTTTCCTGCGTATTTCGATTGCTCCAATGACTGAGTTTGTACAGCAGTTTGGTGACCCAGCTACTTTGATTTTCTAATCCATCTAATGCATTCAGATTGAGCGCCATTAATTTCATTAACGAAGTTAAATCTGGACTGTCCCACCAACCATCCATATAGGCTTCACCCGCTGCAATACTGCCCCCCCGCATTAAACGCGAATAAAATGCCGGGTGTTTGACTTCTATTGTTGCGCTAATTGCCACACCCGGCTTGTGATTGTGGCCCCCTACAAAGCGTTCACTACGCTCTTGAGTGTCACTTTGAAAACTTTCAATGACTGTTAAAGTGCCGATTTCCATGCGTTGTAAGCATTTAAATATCAGAGTCCTAGCCGCCTTTTGTGCCGTAGATAATGGAGAGGTCAATGCCATCGAAGAAGTATTTAACATGCAGAATTCTCCCTAACTTTATTATTCTTCACAGTTTAGTTGTTACTCTCAGTCCGGTTGGCTGGAGAGCGGTATTTGGGATGCGAGTAAAATGGTGCACCTTTTTTCCACAGTTTGAACGCATGCCAGTAAATCCCTACCAACACTTTTACTGTTTGAATAGGCGTTACGATCAGTCGTTTTAGCAAATTGCTACTAGAAAATGGCTCTGCGCTCATCGCCATAGTGGCATCAAACTGTTTATTTTCTTTGTGGCATTCCAAATGAATATGTAACTTTTCACTGAGCGGTTTAAGTCGCCAAATATAAGACTGTTCAATGGGGTTAAAGGGCGAAACGTGAAATGCTTTGGTCTGTTTCCAGCCAAAAGACGAGTCATGTTCATCCGCAGAAATAGCGTAATAATGACGCTCATTCCAAGGTGTGTTACTGACTTCCGCCAGTAAATAGCGCCAGTGTTTCTTCTCATCAAAAACGTAGTAGAAATTAACCGGGCTAAAGTAGAGCCCAAGATAGCGTAGGTGACACACCGCGATAACCCTACCGCTGACTGACTCTCCGGTGAGCTCTGTGATTTTCTCTTGCACTGCGCGTTTGAGGCAGCCCTCCCCTAAATAGTCGCTGCGTTTAAATCGCGCCCAATGCCACCAGCGAGTGCCAAACCCCCACACTTCTTTTTCAAGCTGCGTTAACTCGTCCAAGTCGATCGCTGGCATGAACAATTGATAATTCAAACTATGCTCTATTGGGGTAAAGCGGCGGTGCCGAACATTACCCACAAACAGACGACTACTGATGGCCATGCTCACGCCGCCCCTTGGTGAAAAGAAGTCGCCTCTTCTTTCGCTTGCACAAGGTTGATGCCTCGCACCACATCCAAGGCGCTGCGAACGCCATCTTCATGGAATCCGTTGTACCAATACGCACCACAAAACCATGTGTGATTTCGCCCTTGAATGTCATCTCGTCTCTGCTGTGCCGCGATCGACTCTGTGGTAAATACCGGATGGTGGTAAACAAACTTACGGATAACTTTGTCTTCGTCTATCTTGTCGCTGCTATTGAGCGTCACGCAAAACGTATGTTCTGCTTCAATGTGCTGGAGAATGTTCATGTTGTAGGTTAACGAAGGTAAGCGTGTGTCTTCTCCTTCCTTACCATCGAGTAAATAGTTCCACGATGCCCACGCAGCCTTTCTGCGAGGCAGCAAGCTGTCATCTGTATGCAAAACAACCTCGTTGGCTTGATATGCCATACGCGACAAAATCGAGGCTTCATCACAGGAAGCATCCTCCAATAGCGACATCACTTGATCGCTGTGACAGGCAAAAATAACGTGATCAAAACGTTGTGCTTCTCCTGCCACATATAATGTGACACCCGTTGAGTCACGGATCACTTTTTCAACTGGACAGTTCAAACGAATGCGATCAGAGAAGTCCTTCGTTAGTGGCGGGATATAAGCTTTTGAGCCACCATCAATCACGTACCACTGTGGTCGGTTGGTGACATCAAGAAGGCCATGATTGAGAAAGAAACGTAGAAAAAACGTAAGCGGAAATGCACGCATATCCGCTAAGGTCGATGACCAAATCGCAGCCCCCATCGGCAAGATATAGTTGTCGCTAAAATAGTCACTAAAGCCATGTGTATCTAAGAATTCCCCAAGTGTTTGTTGGGCAATATCGTTATGTTTCGCAGACGCTTTTGCCAGTTTGTTAAAGCGCAGAATTTCAAAAATAAAACTGTAGAACTGCGGTTTAAACCAGTTCCTTTTTTGGGCAAACAGTGTCGCCAGCGTGTGGCCATTGTACTCCAGTCCATTGCTGTCATTGCGAACACTAAAGCTCATTTGGGTTGCACGCCCAGTCACACCAATTTCATCCATCATATTGATGAAATTGGGGTAGGTTCGATCGTTATAGACGATGAACCCCGTATCGACCGAGTAGTCTTTACCGTTGAGTGCAAAATCGATCGTCGCCGTATGCCCTCCAATGTAATCATTGGCTTCAAACAGTGTAATGTCATGCGCTTTGTGCAGATGGTAGCCACATGTTAATCCGGAGATGCCTGTACCTATTATTGCAATTTTCATACATTATCCTTTGAATTTATTGGGCAATTAATTTTGAAGCTAACGCCTTCTGCCAACGGTAAGGCAGTAACGCAAGTAACCGAATAAGAGCGGTAAACCGAGCGGGAAAATAGATGTGCTGCTTCCCGGATGCCAATTGTTGCCGAATCGCCTTTGAGGCTTGTTCAACCGTGATGATCATCGGCATGGCAAACGTGTTTTTGTCCGTCAGCGGAGTGGAAACAAAACCAGGAAAGACAGTGACAACATCAATGCCCTTGGCTTGAAGATTGAGCGACAAGCTACGCGCAAAATACCCAATCGCAGCCTTAGACGCGCCATACGCTTCCGCTCTTGGCAGGGCGAGTTCCGAAGCAATAGAGCCGACAATCACCACCTTGTGTCCAAGTTGAAAATGGGTTTGGCTGGCCTCGATACAGTTCACCACACCAAAAACATTGACGCTGAACACACGTTGCATCAATTGGGCATCAACGATGCCATCGTCCATGTATTCACAATCACCAGCGTTAAATAGCCAAACGTTTGGTATAAAGGGCAGCACCGATAATGCCTCTCGCGTTTGCTGGTAATCCGTGACATCAAAACTGATCGTTGCTATGGCGGAGGAATAATGTTCTAGCTCTTGGAGAACTTGACGATTGCGCCCACATGCAATCACTTTTGCACCTTCATCAGCAAAATCTTTCGCTAGCTGCTTGCCAATCCCTGATGTCGCACCGGTAATGAGCACTGAGTTCATTGCCCTAACCTCTGCTTTATGGCCCGAATGATCCCACCCAGTAACGGAAGGTTTTCATAGAGCATTTCGCCAAGGTCAAAATAGTCGCGGTGGTATATCACTTTGCCCTCATGAAACTTCAAATGGGAGACGCCTTTCACACTTACCGCCTCCCCTTTTTTCAACTTCGGATGCTTTAGTGTCATCGTCCACGTAAGAAAGCCAGATTGGTCGACTTGCTGGTGTTCATGAATGTCAAAGCGACAGTCAATCACATTTTCATACAATGATTGGAAGTAGTCCTTAAGCGCAGACCAACCTTCAAGCCGATGCGCCGCATCTTCAAATACGACCTGTTGGTGATAGACATCGGCTAAAAGATCTAAATTTGATTTACTCAATGACTGGTAGACATTGCTAACCGCTATCACATCCATATTGCCAACTCCACAAGAGTTAAAGTATTAAAAATTAGCCACATATAAAACGTAGACTAGCCCACATCAGTTACACAATTAAATTTGTATATCATGCGGTAATACGTTAACTAAGACTATTTGGATCATGCCTCCAACAAAAAAGGCTTGGAGTTTTCTCCAAGCCTTTCGTTCATCATTACTCACAAGAAGGTTGCTCCCATTGGAAGCTATTATCCACGCTCGTGATTACTCAATAACATTAGAAGTTACGTAGCGCTGCAATACGTTTGTCTAGCGGCGGGTGGCTCATAAGCAGTTCCGTTAGAGATTGCTTACCGTTAATACCAAATGCCATCATGGTGCCATCCAGTTTTGATTCTTGGCTCATTTTTAGACGCTCTAGAGCCGCTATCATTTTCTCTTTACCAACTAGACGAGCGGCACCCGCATCGGCATGGAATTCACGATGACGGCTATACCACATGGTGATGAAGCTCGCGAGGAAACCAAACACCAGCTCAAGCGCGATAGAAACCGCGAAATAGACCATCATGTTTGACCCTTCGCCTTCTTCGTCACTGTTGTTTGAAGAAACGATATTTGCGATAAAACGAGATAGGAAGATAACAAAAGTGTTCACGACACCCTGCATCAACGTCATGGTCACCATGTCGCCATTGGCAATATGGCTCACCTCGTGTGCCAGCACCGCTTCAGCTTCATCACGTGTCATGTTATGCAGCAATCCTGTTGACACCGCCACCAGAGAATCGTTACGTTTTGCACCTGTCGCAAATGCGTTGATGTCTGGTGAGTCATAAATAGCAACAGTTGGCATACCAATGCCCGCTTGTTGAGCTTGACGGCTTACCGTTTGCAACAGCCAGTGCTCGGTCTCGTTACGAGGACTCTCGATCACCATACCGCCAACAGAGCGCAGTGCCATCCCCTTTGACATCATCAAGGAGATAAGTGCACCACCAAAGCCAAATACCGCAGCCATCACCAATAAACCTGAGAGGCTTCCTGGCTGCATTCCAGTTACAGCATAAACAATGTTCAACACGACGCTGAGGACTAAAACCACAGCAAGGTTGGTAATCAAAAACAACATGACTCGCTTCATTACTTTTCTCCAAAGAAGCTTATTTATAGTGAACGCCAGTAACACTGACCTCTTTTGCTAATAGATATAGTCTAATTTGTTTAAAAACAAGGTTAAGCGATAAATTGCAACATTTGTTTACCAAGTTGCGCGACTCAATAACATCGGAAACACGTTAGTTTGCTATACACACCCTCCTGTGGGTTAGACTTTTGTCTTATTGTGCTTCTCGTACTTCATGCTATTTTCAATAGCAGAACTTAATCTTGTTCCGACACCAATGTTAAAGCCTACTTTAAAAAGTTTGGCAAAGGCGGGACAAACCTCATTCCATGTTAACAAAGGACATGATCATGGTAGAAGCTAACAACTATCAAATGGCTATTGATTTATTGTGCTGTCACCTAGGGATTACGGAAGAAGAAGCAAAGCAACAGCTCGGTATTTCGACAGAGCAGCAGGTTGCTCGTCAGATTTCTGATACCCAACAAGCACTGATGGGCTTAGTTCAAAACAAGTAAGCGAAGAACTCTGCTTGTAATGGAAAGCAAAAGGGCTGCAATGAAAATTGCAGCCCTTTTGAGTTGTCTCGCTAAACACTCAACGGAACTTAGAGCTCAACTAACGCATCGACATTGATATACTTACCCAAATCCTTGCGCTTCGCACTTGGAATGTATGGGATTTCGCCCAACTTTGGCACTGCCAATCGTTCTTCCAACATATCAATAATCTCGGCGTAATGCTCGGTGCCAGGATTGACACGATTCGCCACCCAACCTACTAAGTTCAAACCGTCTGATTTGATCACTTCCGCTGTGAGTAACGCATGACTCAAACAACCCAACTTGATCCCAACGACAAGCACTACGGGTAAATTCTCTTGCTTCACCCAGGTTGATAAACTGTCGGTATCCGATACCGGAACACGCCACCCACCCGCACCTTCAACCAAAACAATGTCAGCATTCTCTTTATGCTGTTCAAGTTTGTCACTTAGTACTTGGTAATCAATCTCAACGCTTTCATGCTTGGCTGCAATATGTGGAGAGGCGGGTAACTCTAATGCGTAGGGATTGATGTCATCGTAAGCCACTTCAACAGTTGCGGCTTTTTGCAGATGCAATGCGTCCGAGTTTCGCCAACCTTCTGCGGTTTTGTCACTCCCTGCTGCGACAGGCTTATAGCCAATCGTACGCAGATCTTTGGCCGCTAATGCGTGAAGAATGGCTTTCGATGCCACGGTTTTGCCCACATCGGTATCCGTACCTGCAATGAAAAATGCCTTCATCATAACTGTATAACCCCTAAACAAACCTTATAACTTGCCGGTACTTGACCCAGATGGTTCTGAAATGTCTGGTACTCTTGCTCAACACTTCGAAGCGCCTGTCGTGTTGTTAAACCATGTGAGCGACCGCTCACGTGATTTGCGCCGATCCCCTTGAGGTCACGCATCACTGCAAACGCTGATTCGTACCAGACTGTGATATCGGTCAAGTCTAAGTGATGGTTATGACTATGAGATTGCGCTAACGCAATTTTTACCTGATTGGTAGAGATAAAACGGTTGACGTGTTGATATGTATCAATTTTCGCCCAAGCGTGTTTAAGCTCTTTGAGTGAGCCATCCAACAAAGTCGAGAACAAAATCTGCCCTTGCGGCTTTGTTACTCTGTTCATTTCCCTCAGCGGCACCGATAAATCATCACACCACTGCAAGGCCAAACTGCTAAAAACAGCATCAAATTCATTGTCCGAAAATGGCAGGGATTCTGCATCCGCTAACCGGTAGGCGACGTTTTCTTCACCGCATCTCGCTGCGGATTGCGCCAACATCTCTATCGAAAGGTCAGCGCAAACTACTCTCGCGCCCCTTTGTTGTAACTGCTGAGAAAAATAGCCCGTACCACAACCTAGGTCTAACACTCTCCAACCTGATAAATCTTCCGGTAACTTGGCAAGCAATCGATGTCCGACATCACGCTGAAACGCGGCATGTTGATCATAGGTTTTGGCCGCTTTACCAAAAGCTTGCGCAATGGCCAACTTGTCTGCCTGAGTATCATCAAAAGAGGGATACAACTGTGCCTGTTCCATTACATCTCCCCAGAGTTCATTAGTAACGACTTCGCTAATGTCTGAACATGCTCTTTCTTGTGATTTGCCGACAAGGTAATCCTTAAACGAGCACTGTTTTGGGGCACAGTCGGCGGACGGATTGCCGTCAACCATATCCCCTGCTCACGACAGCGTGTGGCAACATTTAGCGCAGTTTGGCTATCACCTAAAATCCAAGGTTTAATAGGTGTTGCGGTGGCCACAAAACTACTGTGCTCACCCAATAGCGCGTCAAACTGCTGTTGCAACTCGTGGAGTTTTTCTCGTCGCCACGATTGCTGTCTGATCATCTCTATCGCATGGGTAAGCGCAAAGGCTTGGGCAGGTGGAATCGAAGTAGAATAAACATGATGTCGTGCAAGTTGCGTAAAATAATCCCCTGTTGCTTGATCGGTAAGAACCGCAGCCCCAGAGAGACCAAAAGCTTTACCAAAAGTCACCACGAGGATGTCTGGTTTGATACCTACCTCTTCGCAACTGCCTCGCCCTTCTTCACCGAGAACGCCAATACCGTGTGCATCATCCACCATCAGTGCAGCGTTATGTTGTGCAGCCAACAACGCAATCTGTGCTATCGGTGAGCGATCGCCATCCATGCTAAAAACGCCTTCAGTGACGATCAACTTCGGAGATGAGGCCTGTTTTAACAACCCTTCTAACGAAGAGAGGTCATTGTGCTTAAAACGTTTCATTGTCGCAGGAGAAAGCATGCCAGCTTCCATTAACGAAGCATGATTTAACTTGTCCTGCAGCAATAAATCGCTTTTCTCCAGTAAACTGAACAACACCGCTTGATTGGCCGAAAATCCTGAGCCAAATAACACCGCACTTTCATAACCAAGCCAGTCACACAGAGAGGCAGCTAAATTACTATGGGCGGGCGTGTAACCCGTCACCAACGGCGATGCGCCACTTCCACAGCCGTATAGACTTAAGCCTTGTTGCCAAGCATGTATCAACGACTGGTCATTGGCCAAACCGAGATAGTCATTGCCAGAAAAATTGAGATAGCGCTTACCTTGATGCTCTAAAACCGTTTGGTTTCCAGAAAAGATCACCGAAGTCTGACGATTCAAGCCCTGATCACGTCTTGTTTCCAGAGCTTGAACCACGCGTGATTTAAACGCTCGCGTCATAAAACAGGTCATCTTTTGTTGGACGGGCAGCGACACGCTCAACCACTCGGTCTAACAGTTCATTTTCAGCGATCTCATCGGGTTTTTGCGAGACTTGCTGACTGTTGATACCCAGCTTGTTAAACAGCAGCATATCTTTATCTTCAGATGGGTTTGGCGTTGTGAGTAGTTTACAGCCGTAGAAAATAGAGTTTGCGCCCGCCATAAAACATAAGGTTTGCATTTGTTCATTCATATTCTCGCGCCCTGCCGACAAGCGAACCGCAGAGGTTGGCATCATAATACGAGCAACGGCAATTAGGCGGATGAAGTCAAACGGGTCAACCTCTTCAGCGGTTTCCAAAGGTGTCCCTTTGACTTTAACCAGCATGTTGATGGGAACACTTTCTGGATGAGTAGGCAGATTCGCCAATTCAACAAGCAAACCTGCTCGGTCATTAGCGCTTTCACCCATACCGATGATGCCGCCAGAGCAGATCTTCATTCCCGCGTCACGGACATGAGATAAGGTATCTAGACGATCTTGATACGTGCGGGTGGTAATAATGTTTCCATAATATTCTGGCGAGGTATCGAGATTGTGGTTGTAATAATCCAAGCCAGCGCTTGCAAGTTGCTTTGCTTGTTCTGGCGTTAGCATACCCAGAGTCATACAGGTTTCCAGCCCCATATCTTTGACGCCTTTGATCATGTCAGTCAGCAGAGGCATGTCGCGTTCTTTCGGATTCTTCCAAGCTGCTCCCATACAAAAACGAGTCGAACCGGCATTTTTAGCCTTTTGCGCGGCATCCAGAACACGCTCCACTTCCATTAATCGTTCTTTTCCTACATCCGTTTGATAACGAGCGCTTTGCGGGCAGTACTTACAATCTTCTGGGCAAGCTCCCGTTTTTATTGAAAGTAACGTGCTCACCTGAACATAGTTGGCAGGATGATATTGACGATGAACTTGTTGAGCATCAAACAACAAATCCATAAAAGGCTTTTCCATCAGCTCACGTACTTGTGCATGAGTCCAGTTATGACGTACTTCCACGTGTATTCCTTGCTTAATAGTTAATCTAGTCATTTTAGTTTTGTTGACAGTCTACCGAGTCTCGATAAACTGTCAACAAATCGGAATAATCAAAAGTTTACATGTGATTATTTATTGCACAGGTTAATCATGGACATAGTTATGGATTTGGCCTTCGACCGCCAGCACATCTGGCATCCCTACACTTCGACTCTCACACCTCTGACCTGCTATCCAGTGGTAGCAGCAGAAGGCATTTATCTAGAGTTTGAAGACGGTAGTAAAGTGATTGATGGTATGTCTTCGTGGTGGTCGACCATTCATGGCTACAATCACCCTCATTTGAATCAAGCGGCACATCGTCAAATTGATCAAGTATCCCATGTGATGTTTGGTGGTATCACTCATCAGCCAGCGATCAGTTTGTGTAAAAAACTACTATCTTTGGCGCCAAACAACCTAGAGCATGTCTTTCTCGCTGATTCAGGCTCAGTGGCAGTGGAGGTTAGCTTAAAAATGGCCTTGCAATACTGGCACGCAAAAGGCGAGCGCAGGCCGAAGTTTTTGACATTACAGCATGGCTATCATGGTGATACCTTTGCAGCAATGTCGGTCACCGATCCCGATAACTCGATGCATTCACTCTACAAAGGCTTTTTACCAGAGCACATCTTTGCGAAGTCACCAACTGGTGGCTTTTGGGATGAGTGGAAGCCAGAAGATCTCACTGACTTTGCACAGAAGATTGAACAGCACCATCAAGATTTGGCCGCAGTGATTCTCGAGCCCATTGTACAAGGCGCGGGAGGGATGCGTATCTACCATCCAAAGTTTCTAAAAGGCGTGCGAGCACTTTGTGATCAGTACGGCCTACTGCTAATCGCAGATGAAATTGCCACTGGTTTTGGCCGTACCGGCAAGCTGTTCGCCTGCGAGCACGCCGATATCCAACCGGACATTCTGTGTGTCGGTAAAGCACTGACCGGCGGCTACATGACCCTTTCCGCCACTTTAACCAGCAAACACGTCGCAGATACGGTTTGTGGCGGTGAAGCAGGCTGTTTCATGCATGGCCCAACCTTTATGGGCAATCCACTCGCCTGCGCTGTTGCAACTGCCAGTTTGGAGTTAATAGAGCAAGGTCAATGGCAGCAGCAAACCAAGCAAATTGAATCGCTGTTTTCTGAGTTACTGCCAAAACTTGAAAAATACGACTTGGTGAAAAACACCCGTTGGTTAGGCGCGATTGGCGTAGTGGAAACACATCGACCAGTGAATATGGAAACCATCCAAGCCCTGTTTGTTGAACAAGGCGTTTGGATTCGCCCCTTTGGCAAACTGATCTATATGATGCCGCCATTTATTAGCGAGCCGGCTCATATAGAACAATTGGTAAACGCCATTGAAACCGCACTTCAGCGTGCCGAGTGTTTTGTTTAGCACGAGATAATAAAAAACCCAGCACAGTGGCTGGGTTTTGATATTTTTTATGGTTAATCAATTAACCGATGTGCGTTGCGCCGCCCATGTACTTCTGAAGTACGGTCGGAATAGCAATACGGCCATCTGCTTCTTGGTTGTTTTCTAGAATAGCAACCATGGTACGACCTACCGCCAGACCAGAACCGTTTAGTGTGTGTACAAGTTCAGGTTTCTTCTCGCCTTTACGACGGAAACGCGCTTGCATACGACGCGCTTGGAAATCCCACATGTTTGAACAAGACGAGATTTCGCGGTAAGTGTTCTGAGCCGGAACCCACACTTCCAAATCGTAAGTTTTGTGCGAGCCAAAGCCCATGTCACCGGTACACAATAGCACCTTACGGTAAGGCAACTCTAGAAGCTGAAGCACTTTCTCAGCATGGCCAGTCAACTCTTCTAGTGCATTCATCGAATCTTCTGGTTTGGTGATTTGTACCAGCTCGACTTTGTCAAACTGGTGCATACGAATCAGACCACGAGTGTCACGACCGTACGACCCTGCTTCTGAACGGAAACACGGCGTGTGAGCAGTCATCTTAAGCGGCAGATCAGCTTCATCAGAAATCGTGTCGCGAACAAGGTTCGTTACTGGTACTTCTGCTGTAGGGATAAGAGACAGTTTACGTGGCTCTTCATCACTTGCCTTTTCTGTCAGCGGCTCTGTGTGGAAAAGATCTTTACCAAACTTTGGTAGTTGGCCCGTACCAAACAAGCTGTCTGCGTTCACTAGGTAAGGCACATACATTTCCGTATAGCCATGCTCTTCAGTGTGAAGATCAAGCATAAACTGAGCGATTGCACGGTGTAGGCGAGCAAATTGACCTTTCATCACGATGAAACGCGCACCAGTGATCTTAACTGCGCTGGCGAAATCTAGACCGTCACCCATTTCACCTAGGTCAACGTGATCTTTTAATTCGAAGTCGTAAGACTTTGGCTCACCCCAACGCGAAATCTCAAGATTATCGTTCTCGTCTTTGCCATTTGGCACTTCATCCGCAGGAATGTTTGGAACAGAAAGGATGATGTCATCTAACTGTGCCATCACCGCGTCAAGTTCGATTTTTTTCGCATCTAAATCAGAGCCCAATGACCCGATTTGTTGCTTGATCTTTTCTGCTCCTTCTTTGTCACCAGCCGACATCAGTTGACCGATTTGCTTGGAGATGGAGTTACGCGTGGATTGTAAATTTTCAACTTCTACTTGAATGGACTTACGTTGTTCTTCAAGTTTACCGATTGTCTCTACGTCTAGCTTAAAGCCACGACGTGCCAGTTTAGCAGCTGTTTCATCCAGCTCTGTACGAAGTAATTTAGAATCCAGCATTGTTAATCCTATGCTTTTTGTTGTGAAGGTACGCACCCAATCCTGTCGAGCACGTTGAAAAAATTAACCGAACAAATGTATCCAAAAATGCCTACTTTTCATAGCGCTTTTGTGGGCTATTTGCGTCTAAATTAGCCAAGTAATCTAACTTTTCAGCGATTTTGCTTTCTAAGCCTCGATTTGTTGGCTGATAGTACTTGCGATCAGCAATTTCGGCAGGCAAATATTGTTCACCAGCGGCGTAGGCTCCTGGTTCATCATGAGCGTATCGATAACCTTCCCCATAACCGAGATCTTTCATCAATCCGGTCGGTGCATTACGCAAATGGAAAGGCACTTCAAACTCTGGAAGATTATGTGCATCCGACAGCGCTTGCTTCCAAGCGGTGTAGACCGCGTTACTTTTCGGCGCGCACGCAAGGTAAACGATCGCCTGTGCAATTGCGCGTTCGCCTTCTGCGGGTCCAACACGGGTAAAGCAATCCCACGCGGAAAGTGCCACTTGCATTGCCCTCGGATCCGCATTGCCCACATCTTCAGAGGCAATGGCCAGCAAACGTCGCGCGATATAGAGTGGATCACAACCGGCAGCGATCATTCTCGCCGCCCAATAAAGTGCAGCATCCGGATTTGAACCACGGATGGATTTGTGCACGGCAGAGATTAAGTCGTACCAAATGTCGCCTTTATTATCAAAACGAGAGACTTTCTCCCCCGCTACTTCCGCCAGTAGCTTTAGCGTGATCGCTTTTTCACCCTGAGCATTGTCTTCTGCCATGTCATACAGCAGCTCAAGATAGTTAAGAGACATTCGCGCGTCACCATTGACGAGCTCAGCCAGACGCTCCAGAACATTATCAGCAAAGTGTGCAGGTGTATTACCCAGACCACGTTGTTTATCGTTGATCGCTTGGTTTAACGCTAGTGAGATTTCTTCTTTGTTGAGTGACGTAAGCTTATACACACGAGCACGTGACAATAATGCATTGTTCAGCTCAAACGATGGGTTTTCTGTGGTCGCGCCGATAAAGGTCACCGTCCCATCTTCAATGTGAGGTAAGAAGGCATCTTGCTGTGATTTATTAAAACGATGCACCTCATCCACAAATAAGATGGTGCGACGACCCGCCATTTTGTTCTCGCGTGCTTTTTCAATTGCGGCACGAATTTCTTTCACGCCGGACGTGACCGCAGAGACGCGTTCAACTTCCGCGTTGGCGTAGTTTGCGGCTACTTCCGCTAATGTTGTCTTGCCTGTACCTGGAGGCCCCCACAAAATCATTGAATGAATGTGGCCGGCCTCTAGCGCGCGACGTAATGGCTTACCAGGGCCTAAAATATGCTGCTGACCGATGTACTGTTCGATCGTTTCCGGTCTCATACGAGCAGCAAGGGGACGAAAATCTTCGTCCCCTGAAAAATCTAAGGTGTAATTTGACACTGGCGATTAGTTCCTTTGGTCATCCACTTCAACCCCTTCAGGGATGTTAAAGGTGAAGCGGGCAGCTGCAGGCTTTCCTAACTTGATATCGGTAAACTTGAAGATGCCTTTTTGCCCATCTTGTTCAATGACATTAAAACCATGCACTATCCCTTTTGCATCAATATCAATTTGGAACTGCCCCTGGGTAGAGTCTGCCGCTTTCGGCACGAGAGTGAACACATTACCATCTTGTGTGATTTGATAGTTTTCCCAATCACTGGACTGATTACGAGTGAGTAAAACAAACGGTGTTTGTTGTACAGCTTGTTCTTGCCAGTAAATGCTTACCTGTTCAATAAATGGGCTGTAATACCATAAGGTTTTTCCATCCGAAACCAACAGGTTTTCATCCGGTAAAGAGGTACTCCAGCGAAACAGGCTTGGTCTGGCAATATCAACGCTGCCTTCCCCTTCCATCACGACTTCACCCTCTGGGCTTGTCACCGTTTGGTTGAAGTTTGCGCTAAAGCCATCATTCATGCCTAATCTCTGATTAAGCTCTTGCTGTGGATTTGCCAATGCTGATGCGCTAAGGAAAAATACAACTAACCATTTTTTCATTTTTATCCCTATTTACGGCTAAGGTTTAAAAGGAGTTGCACGTTTTGACTCCTCCTTCTAAACGAAAGTTCATTATTCTCTTGGTGGTGCAGGAGCCAGCACTTCTCGGTTGCCATTATGGCCCGGTGCACTGACGATCCCTTGAGCTTCCAACTGCTCTACAATACGCGCCGCACGGTTATAGCCAATTTTGAAACGGCGCTGAACGCCAGAAACCGAACCACGACGTGACTGAACAACATGTTCAACCACTTGATCGAAAAGGGGATCAAGGTCTTCATCGCTCTCCATTTGTTCGCCAGGTAGCAAACTTTCTGGCCCCTGGTCACCGCTGATGATCTCGTCAATGTAGTTTGGTTTACCACGCGCTTTCCAGTTGTTTACAACCGCATGCACGTCATCATCAGAGGCAAAGGCACCATGCACCCGGATGGTGTGACTCGAACCCGGAGGCAGGTAAAGCATGTCACCCATACCCAATAGCGATTCAGCACCGCCTTGATCGAGGATGGTACGAGAGTCGGTTTTGGTGGAAACGGTAAACGCCACTCGTGTTGGAATGTTCGCTTTGATCAGACCTGTAATGACATCTACCGATGGACGTTGTGTCGCTAGGATCAAGTGGATACCCGCCGCACGCGCTTTTTGCGCCAAGCGTGCGATCAACTCTTCCACTTTTTTGCCGACCACCATCATGAGATCCGCAAATTCATCCACAACGACAACGATATACGGCAGTTTTTCTAATAATGGTGGCTCCGTATCCATGCTATCCCCTTCTTGCCAGAAAGGATCGTGAATAGGATGGCCCGCGTCTGCCGCCATTTTCAGTTTCTCATTAAAACCTTTAATGTTACGCACGCCCATCACAGACATCAGTTTGTAACGACGCTCCATCTCCCCAACACACCAGCGCAACGCGTTGGAGGCATCTTTCATGTCAGTGACGACTTCCGCTAATAGGTGTGGAATGCCTTCGTACACCGAAAGCTCCAGCATTTTCGGGTCGATCATAATAAAACGCACATCTTCTGGGCTTGCTTTATAGAGCATGCTAAGAATCATGACGTTTACCCCAACAGATTTACCCGAGCCCGTGGTACCCGCCACCAACACGTGAGGCATTTTCGCCAAGTCTGCGACCAATGCTTCACCCGCGATGTCTTGACCTAATACTACGGTCGTTGGCGATGTTGCATTCTTAAACTGTGGGCTATCAATTACATCTGAAAGATAAACAGTCTGTCGACTCATGTTTGGTAACTCTAGGCCAACATAAGGCTTGCCCGGAATTACCTCCACGACTCGAACAGCGATGGCGGAAAGTGAACGCGCTAAGTCCATGGATAAGCTCGAAATGCGGCTAACTTTAACCCCAGGAGCAAGGTCAAGCTCAAAACGGGTAATCACAGGTCCAGGGAAGATCCCAACCACTTCCGCGGTGATCTTGTAGTCGGCCAGTTTAGACTCAACCAAGCGAGCAACTTGCTCTAGCGCTTCTCTATCGATGAAATTTTCACGTTTCTCTGGATGGTAAAGCAACTCAAGCGTCGGTAATGGCTCTTTAGGAACAGGTAGCGTAGTATCCTGTTTCATCAAAAACGGGTTCTGCGTCGCCGCCATATTTTGCTGCGCTTTAGAGACCATGTTTTGGAAGGCGACCACATCTTGATCTTGATCTTGGTCTTCGTCATCCTGAGTATCTTCGACAGACGGCTCTTCCTCTTCATCTGAATAGTCAACTGACGCGTCTAGTGATGGAGTCTCAAGTCGACTCGGTGCGCTCACCTCAATGTCTTCCTCTAATCGAGGTTGTCGTACGATTTCTTGTTCCGATTCCGTAAAAGCAACAGTGACAGGTTCATCAATTTCTTGAGATATTTTGTCCAACTCCACCATTGATATAACGTGCTCGTACTCCTCAACGTCGACATTGAAATCTGTGCCTTCGTCATGATTCGCTAGCAATGTCTCTTCTTTCTCTGACCGCGCAGCATCGCTCTGCGAGACGACAGAGTCAAAGAACTCCTCCATCAACGGCTCTGGCATATCGTTGGCGTGCATTGCCTCATGTTCAAGCTCTTCAATTGTTGCATTAAGCTTTCTGGCCCTTTCAAATGGCGAATCTTGGAAACTGTCTAGGTCATCGGAATCCACTTGATACTGCACTGTATTAGGCATGTGAATGGGGTATTCTTTACGAGGCGCAGGAACGTGAAAAGAAGCTGAAGTAGGTTGAGGCTCAACGACCATCTCTACCTGTACATTTTCATCTCGTTCAGGGACTGCAACACCTTCCTGACGCACAGGCTCAGAAAGTTCATCGTCTAAAGAGATTGTATTTAGCTTTGGAGAAAGCACTTCTGCTTGTTCACCGCGAATTCGATTTAGAAGCCATTGGCACGCATTTAAGGTAACACTGCCGACGCCTTCAACGATGGACAACCAAGAAATGCCTGTGAGTAGGGTGAAACCCGCTCCCCAGGCAAACAATAGTACCAGAGTGGTACCGAGCAAGTTCAAAGTTGGTAACGCAAGGCTATTGAGAACATCACCAAGTACACCACCTGATGAGAAATACCAAATATCATCAAAGTTGATGTCTGCTAAACCACAACTGGTCAAAATAAGAATCGCTAAACCGAGTAAGCGAGTACCCCATAACATAAGATCAATCTGCTCATCCTCTTCACGCTTACGACAGAAAATCCATGCTGCGATAATAAGCAAGATAGGCAGTGGATAGGCAAGTAAGCCAAAAGTAAAAAAGAGTGTATCTGCAACCCATGCGCCAAACTGGCCACCCGCGTTACTGATATCACCTCCCCACGAGGTTTGTGACCAAGATGGGTCTGCGGGGCTAAAGGTCAATAAAGAGATAGAAAGAAATACGGAGCTGAGCACTCCTAAAATTAGACAGCACTCTTTAAGTCGTTGAAAACCGTTCAGACGCAGAGACTGCACCTCTTCGCTTGTTTTAATAATGGTTTGTACTTTTTTAGCGTTCTCTTTGAACATAAATCAACTTGAATCATTTTGACTGAAACATTCCGAGCGGCAAATGCCGCTCGAATTCATAAGTCGATTTAACCATATCAAAAGGAAAAACCCAACGCTTGGAAAGAGAAAGCAGCGAGTTAAGCCACTTTCCTTACAAGAATTTAACGTGTTTTAATCACGAGCTGATTGGTTTGCTTCACTTCTTCCATAACTACGTAGGTACGAGTGTCGTTTACACCGGGTAAACGAAGTAGTGTATCACCAAGTAGTTTACGATAAGCACCCATATCGGATACGCGTGTTTTCAACAAATAGTCGAAATCACCGGAAACAAGATGGCACTCTTGAATATCATCAAGCTTTTGAACCGCTGCGTTAAACTGTTCAAACACGTCTGGAGCACCACGGTTTAGTGTGATTTCCACGAATACAAGTAATGAAGCATCAAGATACTGTGGGTTCAGCAACGCTGTGTATCCAGTAATATAGCCTTGACGCTCTAAACGACGCACACGCTCTAAACAGGGTGTAGGGGAAAGACCCACACGTTTAGAAAGTTCTACGTTTGAAATGCGACCGTCTTTTTGCAATTCATTCAAAATATTGCGATCGATACGGTCTAAATCCTTGGACGGCCTTTTGTAGTTATCTACCATTTTTTATTCCACCTTATTACTTCCTTGCAAAAAAATATACTACAACTTTTTAATATTCAGTATCAAATTTTGCCACATCACATCTATACTAGGCACAAATTCGACATTACACCCTACACATAGTCAATACAACCATAATAAATCGAGGAGTCAGGATGATTATTGGCGTTCCAAAGGAAATCAAGAACCATGAATACCGTGTTGGTATGATCCCAGCCAGTGTGAGAGAACTGATCTCACATGGTCACCAAGTTTTTGTCGAAACCAATGCCGGTGCTGGCATCGGTTTTTCAGACGATGATTACATCGCTGTAGGCGCATCCATTCTTCCTACTGCTGCTGACGTATTTGCCAAAGCAGAAATGATTGTAAAGGTCAAAGAACCTCAAGCTGTTGAGCGAGCCATGCTCAAAGAGGGGCAAATATTATTTACTTATTTGCACCTAGCTCCAGATTTTCCACAAACTGAAGAGCTAATCAAGAGCAAAGCTGTCTGTATTGCCTACGAGACTGTAACAGATCATATGGGTCGCTTACCACTACTTGCTCCAATGTCTGAAGTTGCAGGTCGAATGTCAATCCAAGCTGGTGCACAGACGCTAGAAAAATCTCACGGTGGACGTGGGTTACTTCTTGGCGGCGTACCAGGTGTGGAACCTGCAAAAGTTGTCGTCATTGGCGGCGGCGTAGTGGGTGCTAACGCAGCTCGTATGGCAATTGGCTTACGTGCGGACGTCACAATCCTTGACCGCAACGTTGATACTCTTCGTAAGTTAGACGAAGAATTCCAAGGCCGTGCTAAAGTCGTTTATTCTACAGAAGATGCGATTGAGAAGCACGTTCTAGAAGCCGATTTGGTTATCGGAGCGGTTCTGATCCCCGGTGCGGCAGCACCTAAACTTGTGACCAAAGAACACATCGCGAAGATGAAACCGGGTTCTGCGGTGGTTGATGTGGCTATCGACCAAGGTGGCTGTTTTGAAACATCACATGCAACAACGCACGCTGACCCAACTTATGTTGTCGACGATGTTGTCCATTATTGTGTTGCCAACATGCCAGGCGCGGTTGCTCGCACATCAACATTCGCACTAAACAATGCGACGCTTCCATACATTGTCAAGCTTGCAAACAAAGGCTACCGCGACGCATTACTTGCCGATAAAGGCTTTTTGTTGGGCCTTAATGTCATCCATGGAAAAGTGACATGTAAAGAGGTTGCTGAAAGTTTTGGATTGGACTACGTTGACCCGGCGGAAGCCATTCGTACGTTCAACTAATTTATTACGTTTGCCAACGCTATCATTAAAAGGCTCGCTTAAACGCGAGCCTTTTTATTATTACAGCAAGTTCTAAATTATAACTACAAAGTCTAGATATATTACTGCCACACATACATTTATTGGGGCTTTTTACTTCGAGAGGCATGGATAATAATGTTTCTTGGAGTAATATCCCGCTCACAAAACTCACATAATGACACATCGTACCCCTGCTCTTGCAGATACATTGCCTTATCATAGATCAACCACATTTCGAGCGCGCGTTGAAAAACTTGCTGCACCAAGCTCAACGCTTCCATACGCCAAAAACGTTCTACACCGCTTTTCTCATATTGGGCAAAACTTACCTTAGGCAAATGAAAACCCTTAACTTCAGCCGCCCATTGACAAAAAGCTTCAAAACCGAGAGAAAGTTGCGACTTTTTGATGCTCGGCACAGGCATATATTCTTGCAAGCCACACTCATGACGAAGCAACAGATCCAAACCAAGACGATATGTCATTTCTAACTCACGATGGCGCTGAACCCGATGACCGCCAGTCACCGTCTGTTGAAGCGGGATTCTCAGTTCACTTCGACTCAACTTCAAAGTAGAGCCTTTTGCCATGGTCGACATAGCTTGGTATGACGAATTCTGAACCAAATGATAACAACATGGCGCCAGGGTAATTGCGGCCAATCGCTTTTCACAACCATACTGCATCAAGCGAACATGTAAGTCTCCACACGCATGCAGCGCTACCGCATGCTGCTCGGCTTTAAAATACTGTTTAGCTGTCGGTTGCAAAGCATCACCTTGGACAAAATGTATCGGCAAGTTCAGCGCATTTGCCTCGGATTGGCCACTTTCACATAGAGATGATTGAAACTCAAAACTCGTAACACGCTGACCCGTTTGGGATGCCAAAACACGTCCTAGATACCCCTTTCCAGAACACCATTCCAACCACTCTTTTCCATAATGAAATGCCAAGCTATACGAACCCATTGCTTCAATTTGCTTAAGCTTTCGACCAGGAATTCCAATATCTAAACGTTTATCTAAGCCAATGTTGGCAGTCGGGGATGGTGCAAGAGAAATCGCCGCAAGTACAGCTTCGCTGCCTGGAATAAATCGACTTAGCTGTTCAACCAAGCTAGAAGTATCGGATTTGTAATGTGACAGTTCTTGTTGAGTGAGTGATTCCAACCAAGCGCACATCTCAGGGTGCGTTTCGAACCAAGGAAGTTTACTGTGCAAACTCTGATGAAACGGCTCAAAACGCCAGAGTCTTTCTTGCCCGGTAAGCCATTCATCAAGCAACAGAAATTGGTTTTGCATGTTTCCCCCTAAAATCGCGTCGCTATTCTAGGGGGAACAAGAGTGTGTGAAAAGGGATTTAACGGACAGGCAGGACAATGTCTTTAAACATCTCTTCAATTTCTACATTCGATTTAAGAGAAATCGCTTGCTCAACTACCGGGCGAGTTAAATGAGGGGCAAATCGCTCCATGAAATCGAACATATAGGAGCGTAAAAATGTTCCTCGGCGGAAGCCGATACTGGTAGTACTCGCCCCAAATAGATGGCTTGCGTCTATCGATACCAGATCTTTATCCTGCTCTTTGTCCACCGCCATACTGGCAATCACACCGACGCCAATACCCATGCGTACATAGGTTTTGATGACATCCGCATCGGTTGCTGTAAACACCACTCTCGGCGTTAATCCAACGCGATTGAACGCGGTGTCTAACTCAGATCGCCCAGTAAATCCAAATACATAAGTCACTAATGGATAAGAAGCCAAATCTTGAATAGTCACTTTTTCTTTCTTTGCCAATGGGTGATCTTTAGGTACAACAATCGAACGATTCCAATGGTAACAAGGCAACATAATCGCATCTTGATATAAATGAAGAGCTTCAGTTGCTATCGCGAAATTTGCCGTTCCTTTCGCAATCGCTTCAGACATTTGGCTTGGTGTTCCTTGGTGCATGTGCAAGGATACCTTCGGGTAGCGCTTGACGAAGCCTTTGATCACATCAGGCAACGCATAACGAGCTTGGGTATGGGTGGTTGAAATGTTCAGCGTTCCCATTTCAGGATTGGTGTACTCACCAGCAACGGCTTTAATGCTCTCAACTCGAGAAAGAATTTCTTGCGAAATCCGCACGATATCCTCACCCGCTTTGGTCACTTGCGTCAGATGCTTACCACTACGCTCAAAAATTTGAATACCCAACTCATCTTCAAGTAATCGGACTTGCTTACTAATCCCTGGCTGGGAGGTATACAAACTTTCCGCGGTGGCAGACACGTTTAAATTATGATTTACAACCTCAACAATATACTTCAGTTGCTGCAGTTTCATATTGGCCTCGTACTCCGTTACTAATAACAAATCCTACACATAAAAGTAAAATTCGCGCAAACTCAGTTCTCAAATATAATTATTAGTTATAACGTGTAAAAACTGAAATGAACAGAGAAATCGCGTCTTTCATTTGGTTGAGGCTGCAAAGAGTTTTTGGACTCTTGGATTTTGTAATCCACCCCGCATTCTTTGAGAGGCGTAACAACTTTTGATGATGAAAGCTTTTCATAACAGTAATAATCACTAAGAATATGATTAATAGGTACATGCCATCATTAGAATCGTGTATCCTTTGTCGTTAGCCGTTACTCTTTGAAGCAGACAACACAGATATGAATATTGGTTTAATCATCGTTCTGGTCGCCGTTTTACTGGTCCTTGTTATTGGTTACAACGTTATGTTGCAATACAAGGTCAAGGCTGAAACTGCGAAAAGACAAGAATCAGCCCGCTATGTTGCCATTATTGATGCAACCGAAGAGTTGATCGGGCATGCTCATCACTTACCTTATAGCAAGGACCTTTTAGTCTGCTTAAATAACCGCATTTTAGATGCGCTAGAAAACATGGCTTCACTTGATCCCAAAAGTAAGCAACTTGCACAGCGTGTCGAAGCGATGAAACAGCAAATAGATCATCTCAAAAATAACTTTCAAGGTGGGGAAAGTGCTGCATTTAAGGTACCTAGCAGCGACAAACAAGCCATCGTCATGTTGAAACTTGTGAAACGATTGAGAGATACCATTCGCAACGAGCACAACAAAGGTCGTTTTGATACTCAAGCATATGTTGAGGAAAACGCTCGTCTTGAAACCATTCAAATTCGTATTAACATCGAAAACGTCATTAAACGCGCACACGACTCTATTGCGAGAGGTCAAGCCGGTACAGCGGTTCAACTATTACGCAAAGGCATTGATGTGTTAAGCACTAAAAACGATGCATACTCAATACAAGCCAAAGAAAAGTTGGAAACTATGCTCAATGAATTAGACCGTAAACGTTCTGATAAAAATGCGGTAGAGTTGCAGCAAATGGAAGAAAAAGAGCGTAACAACGATATGGATGCACTCTTCGGCGATAAGAAAAAGTGGTAAGATTCCCCACAACGATTCTCTTTACAAAGGTCGCCAACGCGGCCTTTTTTCATCACTAGTTAAACTGATTTATGATGTCTCTCGAAGCGTACCAAGGTCTCCTTGACCCTATTAACCATTTTCTACAATGTGAAACACCTAGTGAATGGGTCGAGGAGGCCAAAAAACCAGAAAATCTTCCCACCATCTTGATAGATCATTTGCTTTGTGAGCTGAAGGCTGGGCAATCGGCTATGTATTTGATCCGTAAATATGCGGTGGATAAAGAAAGCTCGCATACCCTACTCGATTGGTTTAAGCCATACGAAAATTTTGCCTATCGTGGAATTGGCTCCATTGAAACACTAAAAGGCAAAAGTAACATTTCTAAAGCCATTATGGCTAAGTCAGACTCACCTTATAGCCAAGAGCTCATTGATAAAATGGTCTTACTCATTAAAGAGGAACTACACCACTTTTACCAAGTTCTGGAAATCATGTGTGCCAGAGGGATTGAATACGAAAATGTGACCGCAAGCCGTTACGCAAAAGGTCTGCTTTCACACATGAAAACACATGAGCCTGAAACACTGATCGATAAACTTATTATTGGTGGGTATATTGAGGCGCGCTCTTGTGAACGCTTCGCTAAACTTGCCCCTCACATGGATGATGATATTGCCAAGTTCTACGTTTCTCTACTGCGCTCAGAGGCTCGTCATTACCAAGATTACCTCACTCTCGCAGAGCAGATCGCTGGCAAAGATATCAGCGAGCGAGTTGCCTTTTTCGGTCAAATTGAAGCTCAGCTGATTTGCTCAAAAGACAGTGACTTTAAGTTTCACAGTGGCGTGCCTACACGCTGAAAAATTACTTACTGATTAACAAGTAAAAAGCCCGCAGGTAAGCGGGCTTTGATTTGCATGTGAAATTACCATTAAGGAGCAGAAACCACAGGTTTAGTTGGGTAAACACGTAACTTAATGGTTTGAGTGTAGTTCATCGCGTTTGATCGATATACACTAGTTGACCCTTCCCTATTAGCTTGAGTCCACTCAAAGTAATTTGATTTTGGCTGTTTTTGGATGACCAAATCAAAATAACCATCAGGTGTTAAAAACGCTGGAGACACGCTATTCAAATCGTAGCTAAATGTACAGGAGTTTTCATTTTCACCATTAACTACACTAAACGCTGTTACTTTCTCCCCTGTGTTAGAGTACGCACCGCTTGACAAGATCGGCGATTGTATATATGTGCCATAGCTATCTAGACGTAAGCTCGGACAACTCTCAGATAACTGCACAGTCAGCTTAGGTTCAGGGCTCAAAGTATAAAACGCAGAAGCGCTCATATCTCTGTTTTCCCAAATATCTTCACTTCCTACAACGAAATAGTTACCGCTTGGAGATTTCGGCTTAGCCATTGCTGGGAATAGCGCTGAGCTAGCAAAGAATTTCGCAGTCGCTGCTGAATTAAAATCAGAGTATGGATCTTTAACCTCAATGCTATCGACATCAGTTAATACAACACGATGCCTGTCAAGCAAATTGTCTGCAGCGATACGTACCAAAGCAACATCACCCGTTGGCTGCGCCACGGTATCTGTCCCACCTACGCCGTTATCTACTTGAACAGAAGTTGTTAAAGAGACAGCTGAAAAGTGATAGGTTTTATCAGCAATGGTAGCAATCAAGCCATTGTAATCTTTTGTATAAGTGCCGACTTTTCGCAATGAAGCGCCGATATCACATTGTTCGTATGTTGACTGTTCTAGCTGAGACGCAAAAATAATTCCATCGTTAAAGGAAACTAATGAACATGACTTATAGTTTTCCGGTGTTGGAGAGAAAAGGCCCCCATCAACTAGGAACGTTTTACCGACTAACGCTTGCTCTGTTGAATCATTCTCAGAACCATAAACAAAAACTCTAGTGACCTGTTCTTCAAGCGCAGATGCGATCACTGGAGTTTCTTGTTCGTTCACTGAATAGCTAGCTACAACCTCTAAACCAATAACGCCACCAACATCACCCGTTTGAATATAGGCAACCCATTTGTCTGACTCCGCTGTTTTTTCTTGCTCGGTCAGATTTTGATCAACCGCAATCGCGTTCGCAAGATCGGGAATGTTCTTCTTCTGTGTCCAGATGAATGGTTGATCACCAGTCAAAGTTACTTGTAGGTCAGTCCCTTGGGGCACATTAAACAGGTTTTTTAGCTCCTCTGGAGTCACATCAACAATATGTGTTTCATTTGATTTCATTTGTGATGGGAACTTAGCCGCTAGAGCCGCAATACCAGAATCAAACGATGCTGAGCGTTCAATCTGTTCATATTTAGTTGCCACTTCTAACTGATATGGCACCACCACATATTCACCTGTGGTTTTGTTGGTCACTTTTACAAAAAACTGGTGCATACCCGGAATGGAAGGCATGCCAGTCATCGCAAGCTCCAACTTATCCTCTTGAAACTTAGAAGAGTCTACTGGATTTACTTCACCCGCAACTTCACGAGTCACTGCTATCGAAAGACCCGCGATGTTTTGAATGGCATTTCCTCTGCCATCAACCACTTCAACATGGGTATCGGCTAGACTTGCGATAAAGTTCAACAATGAACGAACTTCTGTCACCTCAATGCTAGTGCCTTGCTTCAAGTTAAAAGACGATAGATAGCTTTCAATTGCTGACTTAAACAAAGGTGCAACATGATATTCCGTTGCAAGTTCAACGGTTTCTACATAGCCCAAGCCTTCACCTAAGTTTTTCACCTTCGCCTTAATATAGCTGTGACTGTTGGCAAGCTGCTCTTCAGACAACGTATTGACTGCATCGACAAACTCACTAAGTAAATCGATTCCCCATCCACGATGACCTTCAAAAAATGCGTTGTTCAGTGACTTAGCAACAATAGCTAAGCGTTGCTCTCCCACAGTCTCTGCGTTGAAGTAGTTTACATCCAGTACATTCTTTGGAGCGTCGTTGATTCTGGATAGAACATCAATCACTTGTTGTTCAACAACTGGGAGTTGTTCAGCGATTGTAGTTCCATCGCGCGATGCTAACTTTCTAGCTTCATCCACTAGAATCGTGGTTAGAGATGATACAAATGCGTTACTTGACGATGCTTCAAACAAAGCGCTTTTTATAAGGACCTCGTCAGGTTTTGTAACGGACTTAGTTTGATAGGCGACAGCCTGAAGCAGCAGTGGGTATTGCTTCAGCTCATTATCGACAAGGAACTGCCCCTCTGCATTCGTTGTTCCAAGAAGTTCACTTTCAGACGGGAAACCATCTTGGTTTCTGTCAGCATAAACGTTAGCATTAATGAAACGTGTGATGATAGCATTTTCACCTGCTTGCGATGATGCTACTACACTGGTAGATGATCCGGTTGTTGTATTGGCAACATTTTCTTCTGTACTGCAGCCCGCAAGTAACATTGCAGGAATGATCGTGGATAAAATTTTCTTATTCATTGTTTGCTCCATGCAAATCACGTATGGGGATGAATCCCCATACGGTATTATTAGTCACTTAAAATACTAGAATGTTAACGGAAGTAGATGAATCAGGGTCTAAAACAACTAAGTTGGTCAAACCGGCTTCTTCAATTGCTTCCCTACGCAGTTTTTCGTTGCCAAAACTTCTGTCTAGATAATCGGTGATCGATTTTCCAGAAACGCGGAATATGGCGTCCAAAGAGGCGACGTCTGCATCGTAGTTCATTAAGTAGGCTGGAGTAACAAGCGCTAGTGCATTATTTGACTTCCAAAGTCCATCAAACGCTAGTGATGGTGGCACAGCAGTGTTGTACCAGTTACCAGATACATTCTGGTCATTAGTAAACATACAACCCAAATCATCCAGAGCATAACATTGTCCTGTCCAAACCATATCGCCAGAAGCGATCAGGCTGTCACGCGCTCCCCACAAATGACCAAGACTTAGGAAACCTGGATATGACGCTTCAAACTGCGACTTCAACGCAGAAACCCATTTCGCAGTTCCTGTTTTGCCAGTGCGCAGCGAAGTTACCGAAGGATCGGTAGCTAGAGCATTTTGCAAAGCAGCGTCGTTGGTTGTAGCCACTGCAGCCGAACCAATTAAGTTCCCTAGAATATTGTCGCGTTCAGCTAAATGGCTATTCAGTTCTGAACGGCTGTACTGAGAGATGACAAAAATATCCGACTTTTTGATCTCTTCAATCATTTGTACAGCTAGACCATTTGATTCATTGGCGTAGTAATTTCTGCCTAATATTTCAATCGAATGAGTTGCACGTGGAAGATCGTCTATTACCATAGAGATATAACGGCCCATTTCAAACGCTTCAGGCTTATAAGTATCTGTACGGAAACTGTCGAACTTGTAAATCGATTGTAAATAGGCTTTTGCTGTAGCAGTACCACCATTGCGGTTAGTACCATACCAACGATTCAGCAGCCAAGACAGTCGGTTTGGTGTTGCACGAATTTCCGTTGACTTCCATTCTGGATCGTAGCTGATTCCTGGTACTTCATTGCCATTTGCGTCAACAAATAGATATGGTTCATTAACGTTGCCAAACTCAATCGCTTGTGCAGAAGCGGCTGGTAGCGGTTTACCAAGCGCCCAGTGATCGATCAAATCTTTCACTTCTTCACGAACCCCTGGCAGATCAATCAAAGCAAAGTCAACCCCACGTAGACCAGAAGGCTGGAACAAGCTCTCGATTGCTAGAAGTTTATCCATCCAAATACCTAAGTGTTCCGCTTCGTAACCAATATAAGAAGCGTTTTCTTCACTTGCACGGTTACTAAACGTTACTTTGTTCAAGAAGTCACCGTGTTTCGATTCTGCGATAACACGATGGGTGAAACGGTAAGATTTACCCGTCGATGAACTTGTCCAATAACGGTAACCGCTTTCGATCGCCTCTTTCAAATCTTGATCAAAACAAGACGTAGGAAGGTGGAACTTAGAAGTGTAAGCTTCGCCTGCCACTTGGCCTGCTAACCAGTTGGTATTTGCTAACGACCAAGGAGAGTTACCCGCCCAGTCTTGCTTGTACGTACCATCTGGCTGTCTTAGCTCTTGCTTCATATCCAAAATACACTGCTTTTCAGGTGTCTTCAGAATATCTAGGTAGAAATAAGCTTGCTTGTAAGCAGCTCTGGTTACATCACAGGCTTCTTGCTTAGCGGCAGTACTGACATCCAAACACGCTTCAGCAGGTGTTTTGTAGTTTCCAGTGAAATAGGCTTGGTAGTAGTCATCCACGACCATGTTCATTCTGCCGAATGTGTTCCAAGTGCTAAAGAGCTTGTTTATATAACGTTTGTTTTCGTTGAACTCTACGCGATTGCGACGGGCATTGACGACCTCAGAGCGAGAGTCGTAACGTTCAATGTAAGCATCTGTAATCGCCTCAACACTTGTTCCTTCATCAAAAACTAAACAGCCTGTCTCAGTAGTATTGCGGCCGCGACCATCAGTACAGTAACCGTACTCTTTTAGCTGTAGACCTTGCGATTGCAGATCATAACCTAAATCAAGGCTAGCCAGAGCAGAGGGTTGTGACATATCAAGACGCTTCGCTGCATCCTTTTTAGCCAGATCAACAAACTGAACTTGTGATTCATCACGCTTCACCGCAAGAATCTCTTCTTTTGTTTGGGCATCCGCGTCTACTTTTGGATGCACCGCTACCTTACGCTGATAGGCAAAACGAAGCGCTGCGCGGTCATACAAACCAAAGGCTGGGTGTACGCCAATTTCTGATGGTGTGTAGTCCATGATTGATGAGGTCGCTGAAACGCCTTTTAAATCCAGCGATCGCGCCTGTGCTTCCGTGAAAAAGTTATCACCATCGAAAGAACCTTTAAAGTTATGGCGAAGACCAAGGTTATGGCCAACCTCATGCACTAGAGTGGTCAGGTACTGATGGGTAGAAAACGCTAGGCTAACTTTAGCACGCTGTGCCAAGTTCAATTCATCCCAAGTTTTCAGAGTAAGCGCATCTTCCGGTAGGGTGCTGTCGACAAACATGCCTTCTTCGAAGAAGTCCAGTTCGGTGATGTCGGTTTTGTTCGCAACCATGCTAGCTGAAACACCAGAAAACTCCGCAGGGAACATGTTGTTCGCCATCATCATTTCTAGTTCAGTTTGCTTACCGAGAATATCAGCTTCCTGTACGGAGTTTTCTTCTGAAACGACCTCGCTGAACTGCTCTTGCACTTTAGAAATGCTTTGTTGCAGTTCTTGAACGGTTTCTGGTTGACCAACTATGGTATTTTTCGACAGATCGACAAATCTTTCGTCTCGATTTAAGGCAGCCGATGAGCCCAAACCGTAAGGCTGTACATCATATGGAGTAGCTAACTCTTTTTTATTATAGAGTTCAACTAACTCATCCCAAGCCGTACCAACACCCATTTGTGCAACACCTGGATACATAATGGTATATGCACTTAAAATTTCGCCAGTCAGTGGGTTTGACGTGCTTGGGCCAAAGCCCAATAAGCCTGCTTCGCTTGCTTCAGGGATAATGTGAATAACGTTGGTACGAATATCACCTACTTTAACGTTGCTCGGCTCGGTTGCATCCTTATTTATCAAAACCAGTTCAGGGACTAATCTTCCGTTTGGCGAGAATTTGTCCGCTAAACTCTTGTTCATATACTCAAAGCCTTTGACTGTTGCATCTAGCCAAACTTTGTTAACTAAATTGCCATTCGCGTCTTTGCGGAAGAACTCATCACTCAGGTGATACTCAATTTTCTCTTTTCGAGGGTCAAATCGGTTAACTAAGTAACCTTCATAACCCTGTTGGTTTTCAATGTAGTTTGGATCCAGCTTCTCATACGCAGTCTTAAAGAAGCCAAATTTGTGATGTTCTGGAAGATCGTAGTGAATTGGTTGGTAGCCCTTTGACGCGACAACGTCTAGACGCACCAATGAGAAGAACTCAGTTACGGTTTCTGGCTGCCCATTTCGACCAATTAAGTTGTGCTCATACTCAATGTTAATAACACCGCCTTTCGGGTCGAACTCTACATGGGTAACGGTCGTTTCTTCTTTGTCCTTCAAATAGAACTTGAAAATACGTTGAGCGTCATCAATGGACACTTTTTCGAAATCTGGGGTGAAGTGAGTTTTCTGCCACCAACGAACATCGGGATCGGAAACTTTCGTTTCTTTGTTGGTGCAGTCGCCGTAGGAGTCTTCCGCACATTCGTAAGCTTCATATGCGCCACCAAGACTAAACAGTCTGCGACTAACGTTCTGGCGTTGTTCGAAACGAGTCACTTCACCTTCGAAAGCAATATCGCCTTCAACCAAGTCGCCCATCAAGCCATCTTTTGTAAGTTTTAGTTGGACTAAGCGCTCGTCATTGATGAAATCATATAAATAAGGTGTTGTACCTGACGTTCTCGATACATCCCCTAGCGTCTGCTGGAATATCCAGATGCCATCTAGCGGGATTTCATATGCATCTCTTTCATTCGCAGCTGGAATTTTAACCGGTGCGTTAGAAGTAATATTTGCTATCGTTGTCTGATTACTGTCTTTATCCAAGTAATCGTATGCTTGGTCATCTGCACCACAGCCCGCCAAAGCGAAAGCTATAGCCGATGCTAAAACCACTTTCCTAAATGCCATGTTTGTTTCCTTTTTTTATTTGTTGCTTCCTAGAAGGAAAATGTAACTGTTGCTGAATATGAGGCTTTATCTTGGTCAAATAGATCGATATTGCCTAACGTACCGCGCTCTGCATCCTGATAAACACCCGAGGACGAAGCACTCAGAGAGGCAGACCATTGGTCGTTGATCGTATAACTGCCATAAATGGAGCCACCATATGTCCAACTTGAACGTCGTGTCCCTTGATAGCTGATGGTGTTGCCACCCAGCATCGAAATACCTGTAGAAAAAGAACCCCAAGACATGCTTGCACTACTGGAGAGTGAGTAAGTCCACTCGGTTAGCGACCTGCCAGCAATCGTCTTATATTCGTGGAAATTCTTTCTTAAGCGAGGAGATACGTTGAAATTGACATCCCAAATTTTAAAACTGACGGGTACTGCCAAACGGAAAGCAGTATTCAGTTCGTCTTTTTGAGAAGTTTCAGAAGTAGGAATCGTAAATTGGCCACTTAAACTGACTCGTCCAGTATCACCAAAAGTGAATAGGTTGGAATAGTTTACGCCCACTACAGAATCGGTAATGTAATCACCGGTTTTGTCTTCTAGCGTCCTGTATCCACCACTTGAAAAAAAGGCTCTGGTTTTATCTGTCAGTTTGTAGTTTAAGCTGCCGCCCCAAGAAAAACTTCTGACTGAGCGATAGTCATCTTTATCGTATATATTTGTGTCGTAAGTCAGTGACAAAGACCCGCCGACATTGCAAAGAATACAAGATGCACTTTCGTCGTTTTGAGTAGACTCTGCTTGCGAGCTATCTTGTGTTTCACTATTTTCCTCTGCATATAATGATGAAGAAAATAATGCACCTAATAGAATAGCTAGCGGAGTAATCCTCCACTTTTTAGTGTGTTGCATATTGTTAACTTCCATGAGAATTAAGTTTATTTAAATAAACTTAAGTTAAACGGTTTACCAAGCTCAATTTGTGCGTGTCCTTCGCAGAAATTTTTGGTAAGCCTATTAACCGCAAGGCGTTTACCATACGGTTAAATTCCATATTATTGTTAATCTACTGTTATCTCACTTTATAGCAAAATAATATTAAATTCTAAAAGATTCACTTTCTCTATATGTAACAAACTATGATATTTTTCGAGCTAAATCTCTTTTTCTCGTTCGATATTTGGGATGAGTAATCGGTATTGCTGAGAGTAACTTTTTCGTATAATCATTTTGCGGGTCATTGTAGATATCGACGGATTTACCGTACTCCACAATTTCACCAAAATACATTACTGCCACATTATCTGAAACTTGTCTCACGACAGATAAGTCATGCGATATAAAGATAATTGCCAAATTCATTTCTTGTTGCAATTTTAAGAGTAAATTAATAATTTGTGCTTGGACTGAAACATCTAGAGCTGATACTGACTCATCACAAATAAGTAATTTGGGTTTTAATGCAATGGCTCGCGCGATGCCTATCCGTTGACGCTGTCCACCCGAAAACTCGTGTGGGTATCGATTAACCGCATTGCTCGGCAAACCCACTTTTTCTAACAGTTCCAACACCCAGGTTTTACGTTCTTGAGGAGAACCTACTTTATGAATAATAAAGGGCTCTTCTAATATCATACCGATGGTATGCCTTTGATTAAGCGATTCGAGTGGGTCTTGAAAAACGATTTGCATTTCTTTACGCAGTGGTCTCATGCCTTTCGGTGAGAGCTTTGTAATATCACGCCCCTCAAAAAAAATTTTCCCATCGGTTGGCTCAAACAATTTTAAGATAGTCCGACCTAACGTGCTTTTACCACAGCCTGACTCTCCAACAAGGCCTAGCGTTTCACCGCGCTTTACACTTAACGAAACGCCATCAACGGCTTTGACTGTATAACCTTTTGAAAATAATTTTTTTCCTGAAACAAAATGTTGCTTTAGACCTTCGATTCTGAGTATCTCTTCCATAATCAACCTCGAAACTCTGGAAATTTGGAAATATCAATCGGCTTGATTTCAATCAGCTGTTTTGGTTCGTGTTCAAGGCTTGGCATCAATCCCATGAGGCGTTCGGTATAAGGATGTTTCGGTGAGTCAAACAACTCAAATACATCTGCATATTCAACAATCTTACCGCCGTACATAACGGCAACGTCATCGCATATTTCTGCCACAACACCAAGGTCATGAGTGATAAAGATCACCGCCATACCCGTTTCTTCTTGAAGTTCATTGATCAACTCCAAGATAGAGGCCTGTACAGTAACATCAAGGGCGGTTGTGGGTTCGTCACAGATCAATATTTCCGGTTTACAAGCCAATGCCATCGCGATCATAACGCGCTGTCGCATACCACCAGAAAGATTATGTGGATACTCATCCAGTCGTTTTTCAGGCATCGGAATACGCACTTTTTTAAGCATGTCCAAAGCCTGTTCACGCCTTGCTCTGCCGTCCAAATCTGGTCGATGAAGCTTTAGAACTTCCATCAGTTGTTTTCCGACTGTGTGAACGGGATTAAGCGCCGTCATGGGATCTTGGAAGATGATGGAAATACGGTCACCACGCATGGAGTACATTTCTTCCGCTGCTAAAGTCACAAGATCTTTGCCACGGTATAGGATTTGCCCGCCAATAATTCGACCATAAGGTTTGGGAAGTAAACCCATGATCGACATTGACGTGACACTTTTTCCACATCCAGATTCACCCACTAAACCTAGTGTACGTCCTTTTTTTACGTCAAAACTCACACCGTGAAGCACTTGCACGGATCCATCGTCTGTCTGGAACTCAGTTTCTAAGTTTCTAACGCTGAGAACTACTTCGTTGTTCATCTTCCAAATCCCTACTAACTACATCTTGTATCTTTCATCGACAATCGTGACTTTCGGGAAGGTGCTACCAGATTTCATCGCTTTTTCTGTTTCCTTCTTCACCGCCTCGTCAATCCAGAAGTTACCGATATCCATAGGATGGAAGATGTTCTCTGTTGCCTTAGTCATTGGGGTTTCTGGCATTTTCAACCAACGCCAATGTACTGCACGGGTATAAGGAACCATGTATCCAGGCACAATGATATTGGCCGCCGACACGTAATCTTGGATTTGATGAGACAGTGCAAATCGTTTCTCTTGTGCAAATTCTGCGTCGTATTCTTCAATCAGTCTATCGAGCTCAGGGCTGCTATAGTTTGTGTGTGCATTGGTCTGAGGTTTGTTGGCATTATCTGAGTGCAAATACTCCCAATAAGATGGTATCTCTCCCGACCCCATATTCAAGAAGGCAAGTTGGTGTTTTTTCTCGAGGATGTACTTAAATGCAGAGGAACCATCAACAAGGTTTAGAGTGAACTCTAAACCGGCTAATTTGGCTTGTTCTTTCAGATAGGCGATTCGTGGTGTCCAAGATTGGTAGCCATAAGTGATCGAAAACGACAATCTTTGACCATTGCTATTCACGCGAATACCATCTGCACCTATTTTATCAAAACCAGCGTTTTCGAAGTGTTGAATAGCCGTTTCTGCATTGAATTCAGGTGCTTTATTATCAGCTTTATCATATTGGCCATGACCAAACCCTAAACCGTGAGGCTTGCGCGAATAATCTCCACGCATAATGTTGACAATCATGCCGTCATAATCTGTCGCAGACATAATGCCTTTACGAACGTTAATATCGCCGAGTAGCGGCATGGCAGTATTGATCCATAGACCTCCTGCGCCCTGAGGTGCTTGGTTGTAACCCCAAAACTTGTGGATATAACCTTTTTCAAACCCTTCAGAATCTGCTTTGCTATGCCAGAATTCAGGCAAAATCATATCGTAGAAGTCTAAGTTGCCTTTCTCAAAGTGCTTGAGGGCAATATCCTGATCTCTGATCACGTTGATCCGTACTCGTTCGACGTTGTAACGATGTTGGTAGTAACGATTACTATAGCCCCACCAATCTTCACCGACATGTTTAAAAGTGACTCGCTTGCCCTTTTCTACATCGGCCATGTAATAGGCTGCTGTCGTTGGCTCAGCTTTAAAATTGAACGCCCGAACGAAGTTGTCTGGCATCCCGTCGTTATTTTCGTCCTTAGTCCCTTTGAAAAAGTGTTCTGGGCGTGGTTGTACACCATTACTTGGCATATTGATCAACACCATCAATGCGTCGTTGCTTTGAGCAGTAGCAGTTTTGATAGCAATGGTGTAATCGTCATATTTCACAACTTCTTTGATACTCGTCGTGAAAAAGTCGTTATACCAAGGATCGATAATGTCCTTTGATTGGTAGTACTTCATCATAAACACATAATCGTCAGCGCTTACTTTTTCACCATCTGACCATTTTGCGTTTTTATCCAGCTTGAAATAAACGGTTTTGTTGTCCTCATCAAAAGCCCATGCTTCTGCCAACTGAGGAATCCACTTACCAGTGTTTGGATGACGTTGAGCCAGTTTAGGTGCACCGTCCATAAAATAATGACGCAGGCCTGAATTGGCATCGGGTCCTACGCTTCTTAACGTTTGTGGAAAACTAACCATATAAGTGGTCAGAGTCCCGCCTCGTTTCGCGTCATTCGACGCAAAAAGCGGTTCATTGGCATTCGTTGTCCATTGCAGCGCAGTTGGCAGCGATTGAGCCAATGCATTGAAACTTAACGCGGACAAAGCCGCAATGCTTGCTAGAGTCAATTTGGTATGTTGCATCTGTATTTCTTCCTTGAAACGGATACTTACACGTATCGCGTAAATTTCTTTGGATCAAAGGCAGCTCGAATGGCCTCACCGATGAAGGTTACCATAACCAAAACGGTAACAATCGATGCGACAACAGACGAAACAATCCACGGAGAATCCAAATTAGATTTACCTTGTTGTAATAGTTCTCCCCAACTTGGCGTTGGAGGCATTAGCCCGAGCCCTAGATAATCTAAAGCTGTCAAAGCGGTAATATTTCCTGCAATCGTAAACGGAGCAAGCGTCACAATCATCACCATGGTATTGGGCAAAATATGATGCATTAAAATACGCCAAGTTGACGCCCCCAACGCTTTTGCAGCCAAAACATACTCTCGTGCTGATTCTTTGTAGGTCATGGTTCGCATGTACCAAGTCATTCCCATCCAACCGAATAAAACGTTGATCGCGACAAACAGCGTAAAGGTGGGTTGAGTGATTGAAACCAATATCATGATCACATAGAGGAATGGCACCATAGACCATACTTCGATCAAACGCTGAACAAACAAGTCAAACTTTCCGCCAAAGAAACCCATAGCACATCCAACAACGGTGCCGATTGCATAGGAGACCGCCATCGTTGCCAAAGCAAAACCCATTGCTGTTCTAAACCCATAAACGAGACGTGCAAGGATATCGCGACCAATGACATCAGTGCCTAGATAGTGCTTAGATTCTAGGCTTGGTGCCGTAGGTGGAAAATCGCCACTAAAATCCTGCTCATAGGGGTTCCACGGTACGATCGGCATTAAGACGAAATCACCGTTTCCAGCTTCTTGGAAAGTCTTTTGCAAAACACGGTAGTCAGCTTCACTTGCGTAATCTAACCCGAATTCATTCCCAGCTCTTACATCACTAATCACTGGAAAGTACCAATTACCTTGGTATTTAACGATCAAGGCTTTACTGTTCACCAACAGTTCCGCAAACAAAGACAGTGTCAATAAAGTAACAAGAATAAGAAAAGACCAGTATCCGCGTTTAATATCCTTAAACGCTCTTATTTTCTTTTGAGTTAAAGGGCTAACAGTAAACATTAAGCACCGAACCTTACTCGTGGGTCAGTTAATGCCACACAAAGATCTGAAAGAATATTTCCTACCATTAACATGACGGCATTAATAGCGACAATACCCATTACAACTGGATAATCACGTTCAATAATTGATTCGTAGCCCAACAGGCCGATTCCATTAATATTAAAAATCACTTCAATTAAAAAAGAACCCGTCATAAAAAATAATAGTGAATTACCAAAATGGCTAGCTATTGGAATTAAACTGTTCTGCAATGCATGCTTTCTTACCGCTTTTTTAAAGGGTAATCCTTTAGAGATTGCAGTACGGATATAATCTGAAGACAGATTTTCCATTAAGCTATTCTTCATCGTCATTGTTAACGTCGCAAAATCACCAATCAAATAACAAATTAGCGGTAAGACGGCGTGCCACATAATATCTTTAAGCTGAAGCCAGAAGGTTTCATAGTCGTCAAAATCATCACCAACAAAACCACCCATTGGAAACCATTCAAGGTTATAGGCAAAAACGGTAATCAGAAATACACCAACCACATACCCTGGAAGTGCGTACCCCACAAAAATCATGATAGATGAGGCGGAATCGAAAACGCTTCCATGCCTGATGGCTTTGTAATAGCCCAGTGGGATGGAAATGAAATAGCTAATGAAAAACGTCATACCTCCATAAAACAGCGATACAGGTAAGCGTTCAGCGATCATCGTTCCGACGGGTTCGTAGTAACGAGTTGATTCCCCGAAATCGAGTACTAACAAACGAGTTAACCAACTCCAATAAGCTTCAAATATAGGTTTGTCTAGGCCGTAGAAGGCATTCAGCTCCGCCATCTGATCTTCGGAAAGTGCAGAGTTATTACCGGCAATGCTCACTGTTGCCGTGTCGCTACCTGAATGCATACTTGCCAACATGCGTTCTACTGGTCCACCCGGAACGAAACGTGTGATGGCAAAAATGAGGATAGTAATACCAAGAAACGTAGGGACAATTAAAGCCATACGCCGAAAGACATACGATAACACTTACTATGCGCTCCATGCTGTAACATATCAAATTCGAACTTTGCAACAATCCGGTTGCAATAAAGTGTGACCATGTGAAAGATTCTAGGTCATTTCAGCCAACTCATTCCGATGACTGATTGCGCATTAAAAACCAAACGCGGAACAGATATCAAATTCGAAAATTCTAATATGCCCATTACATTAACGTTACATAGTGAATAGATAGTCACCAACTGATCACGTTCACACCCTACATTACTAATGTACTAGTCAATAGGTTCAGTTTTGGCGGCATCTCATTTAACAAAACCTAGATCCTGATTCAAAAAAAAGCACAATTAATATGCATTAATTGTGCTTTTTTATTCAACGTGAGGAAATTGTAAGATTTAATTAAAACTTCGATAAATCTCACACTTTCAACCGCATTAGTATCACCTAACGAACCCTTATAACGACTTTAGACTTGTATTTATAGCCTCTAGGACTACCGCAGGTTCCATCGATTGTGTGATTGGTCTGCCAATTACTAGATAATCTGCTCCTGAAACTATCGCGTTAACGGGCGTCATGATACGACGCTGATCCCCTTGCTCAGCGCCAATGGGTCTAATGCCCGGTGTGACTAACTTGAAATCTTTTCCTAATTCACTTTTAAGTAAAGATGCTTCTTGTGCAGAACATACAACACCATCGAGCCCCGAGTTCTTCGTTAGGTGGGCAAGGCGCAACACTTGCTCTTGAGGAGCGATATTTAATCCGATTCCAGCCAAATCATTTTGCTCCATGCTCGTTAGCACAGTAACACCGATCAACAATGGGCGGTCTTTGCCGTAAGGTTCAAGAATTTCTCGAGATGCCGCCATCATACGCTCTCCCCCGCTTGCATGGACGTTAACCATCCATACGCCAAGCTCAGCAGCAGCGCGCACAGCTTTCGAACAAGTATTCGGGATATCGTGAAACTTTAAATCTAAGAATACAGAAAAACCACGCTTATGCAGTTCACGTACGAAATCTGGACCAAAGAGCGTAAACATTTCCTTGCCTACTTTAAGGCGACATGAAGCTGGATCTATTTTGTCAACAAAAGCCAACGCGTCTACTTGTTTGTCATAGTCCAACGCCACTATTACTTTTTGGTCAATCATTTCATCTCCTAACGATTTTCTTTTTCTTTACTTTATTTATCTAAAAAAAATGCAGCGGACAGAAAAACTGCCGGCTGCATAAAAATTATTCACCATCCAATCCTCTGATTGGTTTAATGGTTCCCCACCCCTTACATGATGGACAATGCCAATATAAAGAATGGGTGGAAAAGCCACATTTACGACATCGGTAATGTGGTTTCACTTTCAATTGTTCACCAACCATTGCCTGAAGAGTGGTTAAGCTTTCTTTGGCTCTTCCTTCTTCTGCTTCTGCCAAATGGTAATCCATGAGCCGGTAGAAGCCTTTCATCGTTGGATTCTTTATTAGCTGACGAGTGAGTAGTTCTTGGGCAGCACCAACACTTTCATGATGAGCAACTAACTGAGCTAGCATTAGCTCCGCAGACACACCCGCTTTTTTGTTGATACAAGCCCTTAGAAACTCAACCAATTGATCTTCTTGGCCAAGATGGTGATAGCACTCAGCCATGATTGGCAATGCTTCACTGATATAATCCGTGTCTTGTTCCAAGACGTTTTCTAGATACTCAATCGTCTTGTGATACTCTTCCATCTCAAGGTAGATCCGCCCTAATGAGATAGAGGCTCTCACACACTTAGGATCTTCTTGTAGTGCTTTCTTAAAATGACTAATTGCTTTTGTCTGATTACCGTCTGCTTGATCAAGCATGGCTAGCTCACACCAGTAATGAGCAATATTTTTCCTGATCGACTTTTTGCCCGTCTTCACCAACAAATGCGCATAATGAATGGCTTTATCCCACTCTCTTGTTTGTTGATATATCAGGACTAGTTGCTGTAAAGCGGCCTCTCGGTGTTCCGGCTCTTCAACCAATTGCTCTAAGATTTTTTCAGCCCGGTCCAGAAACCCAGAAACCATGTAGTCTTTGGCCAATTGTTGTAAAGCAATGTTCTTTTGCTCAATCGTCAAACGGGAGCGAGAAATGAGATTTTGATGGATGCGAATAGCGCGATCGACTTCTCCTCTTGAGCGAAAGAGATTACCTAACGCTAGATGAGTATCAATCGTATCGTTGTCGACCTGAAGCAGTTCGATGAAGTGATCAACGGCTTTATCTGACTGATCCGATAAAAGCAAGTTTAATCCCGTCACATACTGCTGAGAGATCTGATTGGAGTGCTTCTGCTTGTCATCCTGTGCGCTGCGGTGGCCCATGTACCAACCGTATGCAGCCGCAATTGGGAGTAACAAGAAGAGTAATTCAAGCATTAAACCGGTTCGTCCTTACGCTTGTTTCTTTACTTGTGTGTTTTGGCTTTTTAGTTGTTTGTTGAGTTTTCTAATTTTTAGTCGAGTCTTAAATTGAATACTTGCAAAAATTGCCCACGATACAGCGAAGCCAGCAACAAACACTCCCCCCAACAAAGTGGAAAGATGAAACTCACCTTTAGCCAGTAAGTAGTTGAACGTCACAATTTCTTGATTTTGCGAGCCTAATGCCAAAGCAATTAGGAAGAGAGCCATTACAGCAATGATTTTTATAATTTTCATCTGTCATCACCTTAGAGATATCAGCCGATACAATTATGCAGGAAAACTTTCCTGACGACCACGGATAATAACAGGTATCTAATCATAAAAAAGCGGCATACGCTATGTATGCCGCTTTTGTACCTATGTTCGTTCTATTTAAGCTAGATTAACACGCTCTCGTAGCTCTTTACCTGGCTTGAAGTGCGGTACGTGTTTACCCTCTAACTCCACTTTATCACCAGTCTTAGGGTTACGGCCTACACGTGGTTCACGGTAATGAAGCGAGAAACTACCGAAACCACGAATCTCGATACGATCACCGCTCTCCAACGTTGAAGCCATGTGCTCCAAAATATCTTTGACAGCATCTTCAATCTCTTTCGCTGAAAGATGTGTCTGTTCAGCGCAGAGCCTTTCAATCAGTTCAGACTTAGTCATAGTTTCCCTCTTCGAGTCATTTTTATCACTTATTATAGTAAGTAATATCAATTACACCAAATACTTGCTATCAATTGTAGTGAAAAATCCGACACTTGGATGTAATCCTTTGGAGGAAGTTTTCACTAGATACCTAGAAATAGATAACAGCATAATATCTTGTGTATTTAATACTACAACTAACAGTAAACATATAGCAGAAATTGAGACAAAAAAAAGGAGCCTTTCGGCTCCTTTTTAAGACGTCTATTATTCGCCTTTAGCTGCTTTGAAAGCGTCAGCCATTGCATTACCAAACGCAGCTTCGTCAGCTTTGTTGATAGTTGCCATTGCTTCTTGCTCTTCAGCTTCGTCTTTCGCTTTGATTGACAGGTTGATTACGCGGTTCTTACGGTCTACACCAGTAAATTTCGCTTCAACTTTGTCACCAACGCTTAGGATCAGTGTTGCGTCTTCAACGCGATCACGTGAAACTTCAGAAGCGCGGATGTAACCTTCTACACCATCTTCTAGTTCGATTGCTGCGCCTTTAGCGTCAACTGCAGTTACAGTACCGTTAACTAGAGTACCTTTCTTGTTGTCAGCAACGTAAGCATTGAATGGGTCGTTTTCCATTTGCTTGATGCCTAGAGAGATACGCTCACGCTCTGCGTCTACTGCTAGAACTACTGCAGAGATTTCGTCGCCTTTCTTGAATTCGCGAACCGCTTCTTCGCCAGCTACGTTCCAAGAAATGTCAGATAGGTGAACAAGACCGTCGATACCACCGTCTAGACCGATGAAGATACCGAAGTCAGTGATTGACTTGATCTTACCAGTTACTTTATCGCCTTTAGCTTGAGCTTCAGCGAATGACTGCCATGGGTTAGCTTTACACTGTTTCAGACCTAGAGAGATACGACGACGTTCTTCGTCGATTTCAAGAACCATAACCTCAACTTCGTCGCCAACATTAACAACTTTAGATGGGTGGATGTTCTTGTTAGTCCAATCCATTTCAGAAACGTGTACTAGACCTTCAACGCCTTCTTCGATTTCAACGAAACAGCCGTAGTCAGTTAGGTTAGTTACGCGACCAGATAGTTTGTGACCTTCTGGGTAACGCTTAGCGATTGCTACCCATGGATCTTCACCTAGCTGCTTAAGACCTAGTGAAACGCGAGTGCGGTCACGATCGAACTTAAGAACTTTAACTAGGATCTCGTCACCAACGTTAACGATTTCAGATGGGTGCTTAACGCGCTTCCACGCCATATCAGTGATGTGTAGAAGACCGTCAACGCCACCTAGATCTACGAACGCACCGTAGTCAGTTAGGTTCTTAACGATACCTTTAACTTCAGAACCTTCTTGTAGAGTTTCTAGAAGCTCGTCACGTTCTACTGTGCTTTCAGATTCGATAACTGCGCGGCGAGATACAACTACGTTGTTACGCTTCTGGTCAAGCTTGATTACTTTGAACTCTAGCTCTTTGTTTTCTAGGTGAGCAGTGTCACGGATAGGACGTACGTCTACTAGAGAACCTGGAAGGAAAGCACGGATACCGTTTAGTTCAACAGTGAAACCGCCTTTAACTTTACCGTTGATGATACCAACAACAGTTGCAGCTTCTTCGTAAGCTTTCTCAAGAACGATCCAAGCTTCGTGACGCTTCGCTTTCTCACGAGAAAGTTGAGTTTCACCGAAACCGTCTTCTACAGCGTCCAGAGCAACGTCTACTTCAGAACCAACTTCAACTTCAAGTTCGCCAGCAGCGTTCTTGAACTGTTCAGCAGGAATTGCAGACTCAGACTTAAGACCAGCGTCAACAAGAACGTAGCCGTTTTCGATAGCTACTACAGTACCTTTAACGATAGTACCTTGTTGGAATTCAGTCTCGTTTAGAAACTCTTCAAAGAGTTGAGCAAAAGATTCAGTCATTTATTTAATCTTCAAAAAATTAAACTTCCATGGGTATCCTACCGCATGGGGTTATTAAATTCGCCAATCATCATCCTTGCGACCGACGTTCTTACCTGCCTGAGTGAAATTACTCAGCCAGCTTAGATTCGATATATTGTAGTGCCTTTTCGACCACTTCGTCGATACTCATCGAGGTGGAGTCTAGCACAAGCGCATCCTCTGCAGGGCGTAATGGTGCCACTGGGCGGTTACGATCGCGATCGTCACGCTCTTGGATCTCGCTCAAAAGGTCGTCAAATCTAACATCTAAGCCTTTATCTTGCAACTGTTTAAGGCGACGATGTGCACGTTCTTCCGCGCTCGCATCAAGGAAAATTTTGGCTTTCGCAGTAGGAAAAACGACCGTGCCCATGTCTCTTCCGTCGGCAACCAAACCAGGAGCCGCTTCAAAGGCACGTTGACGACGTAGTAATGCTTCACGAACTCTTGGCAAAGCGGCTACTTTTGACGCTGCCATGCCCGTTTCTTCTTTGCGTAATTCTTTTGAAACATCTTCACCCTCAAGGATGACTTTGACTAAGTCACCTTCGGCAACGAACTGTACGTCAAGATGTGTCGCGAGTGGAACCAATGCATCTTCTGACTCAGTGTCCACACCGTGGTGAATGGCGGCAAGAGCTAATACACGGTAGATCGCACCGGAATCTAAAAGTTGAAAGCCGAGCTTCTTTGACAGCAGCATACAAAGAGTGCCTTTACCCGCGCCACTTGGTCCATCTACGGTTACTACCGGAGTCTGAGACGACATGTTGTTCTCCACTTATGTTTTCTTTTTTAGGCTAAGGCCCAGTTTCAGAGGCGCATATTATAATGCCATTCGGCGTTGGGGGCGAGGAGAAATCCCCCAGGTAATCGATTACACCAATAAAGTGTTGTCTCTCAATAAAAACGGCGAAAGAGCTCTCTTTCGCCGTTTACCATGAGTTGCTAACCAAATAAGAAATCAAACGATAGGTTTCTGCCCACGCTCGACAAGCTTTAGCAGCACGCGATCTGAAATTTTCGCTGCTGCACCCGCTAATTTATCTGTCAGTTTTTTCTTCTGAACGTAATGAATCGCCAACACGGTTTTCTCTTTACAAGCGGCTACGATCAGATCATCGGACGTGGACACATCATCAATTAAACCCAATGTTTTTGCTTGTGTACCAAACCAGTGTTCACCTGTTGCGACTTTTTCAAGCTCTAATGCCGGACGATGCTCACGAATAAAATCTTTAAACAGATCATGCGTTTCTTCTAACTCTTGCTTAAATTTGTCACGTGCTTTGTCGGTATTTTCGCCAAACATGGTTAGCGTGCGTTTGTACTCACCGGCTGTCATCTGTTCAAACTCAATATCGTGCTTCTTTAACAACTTATTGAAGTTTGGTATCTGCGCAATAACACCGATTGAGCCAACAATGGCAAATGGGGCAGAAACAATTTTATCCGCGACACAAGCCATCATGTAACCACCACTGGCCGCTACTTTATCTACTGCAATCGTTAGTGGTAATCCTGCTGCTTTAATGCGATCCAATTGTGATGAGGCAAGCCCATAACCGTGAACCATGCCACCACCCGACTCTAACCGTAGCAACACTTCATCACCTTCTCCTGCCACAGCAAGAATGGCGGTAATTTCTTCACGCAACGAGGTGACTTCTTTTGCATCAATGCTGCCATGGAAATCCAACACAAATAGGTGAGGCTCACGTTTATGCTCCAGCGTCCCTTCTTTCGCGGCTTTCTTCACCTCTTTTTCACGCTGTTTGTCTTTCTCTTTTTCTTCTTTTTTAACCGCTTTATCACGTGCTTTTAAGTAGGCGTCATCATGTAGGTAATGCTCTAAATGTTCGATAGTCTGTTTATGTTGCTCAGAAAGATTGGTTATCTCCAGCTCCCCTTTCGTGGCAGACGATTTGCTACTCAAAGATTTCGCAAGCACCAATAACACGACAATCGCCACAATAAAGGTCACCACCTTGGCTAAAAACAAGCCGTAATCCAATAAAAATTCCAATGTAATATCCCCTAAAGTGTGAATTGGTGTATTGTAGCCATCTTGTCACAATTACCAAGACTTTCCGTTGCATATCTGTTTGATTTTGCAACGCAGGATAGAACAAATAGAAATATAAGGATTGAGCACAGTGGACTATTCAATCTCTGCAGATGCCCTGAACGATAAAGTTATTCTTGTGACTGGTGCTGGTGCTGGCATCGGTCGTCAAGCTGCATTGAGCTACGCAAAACATGGCGCAACCGTTATTTTGCTTGGCCGTAACGTGAAGAACCTCGAATCGGTTTACGATGAAATTGAAGCGGCAGGTTACCCTCAAGCGGCGATCATCCCGCTCGACCTTAAGGGTGCCACAAAGCAAAACTATATTGACATGGCAGAAACGATTGAAGGTCAGTTTGGCCGTTTGGATGGTCTGCTTCATAACGCTGGCGTTTTGAGTACACTTTGCCCATTTGAGCAAATCAACGAAGAAGATTTTGACGACATCATGCAGATTAATGTCAAAGCGGAAGTGCTGATGACTCAAGCTCTGTTGCCCGTGTTACGTAAAGCTGAGGCTGGCCGAATCATTTTTACCTCTTCAACCGTTGGTCACTCTGGTCGAGCTTTCTGGGGTCCGTATGCGATTTCTAAGTTCGCTGTTGAAGGTATGATGCAAGTGCTTGCCGATGAACTGAGCGATACGCCGATGCGTGTCAACGCAATTAATCCCGGAGCCACACGCACACGTATGCGTGAAAAAGCCTATCCTGGTGAAGATGCCAACACGTTGAAAACGCCGCAAGATCTCATGCCGCTGTATCTACACTTAATGGATCCTGCGATGACAGAAATCAACGGACAATGTATCGACGCACAACCTAAGCGCTAGAGATATACCTAGTGGCATAGAAGGCAGCAGTTGCTGCCTTTTTTATTTTCTCTCGACAAAGATCTTGCACCTTTCCATTAGTGAAATATACTGTTCATATATACAGGTATTTTATTATGCAGAACATCATTCAAGATCTTAAACGTCAGCAACTCATCTGGCATGCAAGCTCGGCACACTACCGAGAAGAGCAGCATTGCTACAGTTCAGGGTTAACCGATTTAGACACGTTATTAGAAGGCGGATTCCCTCGTCATGGTGTGGTGGAAATAGAATCCCTTTTAGGCATTGGTGAATTACGCTTACTCAGCCCTTTTCTAGCATCACAACAACACACCGTAGCTCTTATCCAGCCACCTGCGATGATCAATGCGGCATTTTGGCGCAATGTAGGGCTTTCTCTCGCCGATAGCTTAATTTTGTCACCTTCAACAAAAAAAGAAGCCCTTTGGTCAGCAGAGCAATGCTTAAAAAGCGGTGTTTGCCAAACCGCTCTGCTTTGGCAAGATGTGATTGAAATTCATCAAGTTAAACGCCTGCAAGTCGCTTGTGAACGAGGAGGCAGTTTGCTGTTTATGTTTAGAGAAAGCTCGCATGCTCGACTTTCTCTACCCATTTCACTTTCATTGCAACTCACCCCCTCCGAGCAAGGCATTTGTGTCAAAGTTCGAAAGCGTAAAGGTGGATGGCAGCGAGGCACCGTAGAAATTAACTATCAGCGGCTTTTTCCGCAATTAACCTTAAGCAAAGCTACCGCAGAACCTCGAGTTATTCCCTTCCCAGTAGCATTACAAGGCTAAGATCATGACGTTATGGCTCTATTTGCATTTTCCTTCGATTCAACTTGATTCGTTCATGGATGACGAGCAACCCATTGTTGTGCTTGATCCTCTGTCACATCAAGTAACCCAAGCGAATAGTCTGGCTTATGCTGCTGGGATAAAATTGCATATGGGCCTCGCCAATGCAGCGGCACTTTGCGCCGATTTGCACGTCGTGGCCCATGATTCGACATTAGAACAAAACAAATTAAAAGAAATTGCTCAATGGCTCTACTTGATCACCGCCGATATTGTGTTAGATCCGCCAAGTGGACTACTGATAAGAGCCAGTCAAATGCTGCTGTTATACGATGGGCTTGACCATTATTGGCATGCTTTGGCCAAGCAACTCAATGTGAGACACCTGCGATACTATGCTGCGTGTGGTTATTCGCCGTTAGCGGCTAAAATGCTTGCTAAAGCAGGACTCACATTGATTACTGAAGACAAAAGCCGTATCTCAACCCTATTACAACAGCGTGCGTTAACTTGCAGTGAAATCAAACCGGCCACCATTGAAAAACTTCAGCGCTTGGGCATTCATACCCTAGGAGAGTTGCTCGTTCTACCTTTGCCAGAAGTGGCTCGCCGATTTGATATCGATCTGGTCAACTATATGGGAAAAATCACAGGGCAGTTTAAACATCCAGTGGATTTTTATCACCCTCCTTCGCTGTTCAAACAAGAGTTCGAACTGTTGTATGAATTGGAGAATGTTCAATGGCTCGAAAAACCCCTGAGTAAGCTCTTTCAGCACTTAGAACACTATCTCACTATGCGCGATCGTGTCGCGTTTGAACTTGCTCTTACGTTGTATCAACGTGATGATCGACAGGACACCATTGCCATCCATTCTGCACAAGGCGAGTATCGCTGGCAAAAGTGGCAAACCTTATCGGCTCTCACCTTGGAGTCCCTTGTGTTGCAATCGGCCGTGATTCGCCTTGGCCTTGCTGTTATTCGAGATGGTGAGCAGCAAAGTCAGCCCGATGATCTTTTTTCTCACCAAAGTGGCAAGCTAACTAGGCTTGAGCTTTGCTCCGTACTCCAAGCGAAACTCGGTAAGCAAGCCGTTTCAACGCTGGCTCTTAACCATGATCCCAGACCAGAAAAGGCCACAAGCTATCAACCTGCCTTAAATGGGCAAATGACCACAGAGATCGACTACGATCGCTTACGACCAAGCCTATTATTACCCTCACCTGAGCCTTTGCAGCAGGATGTTTCGCTGATTCATGGCCCAGAGCGTATTGTCAGTGGTTGGTGGGATGGAGAAAGTGTTATGCGCGATTACTTTATTGCCAGAACTCAACAAGGCCAATGGCTCTGGGTATTTCGAGATCAAAGCAAACATTGGTTTTTACACGGTCTATTTAGTTGAGTTGTGATGTATTACGCTGAATTATTTTGCCAAAGCAATTTTTCTTTTCTAACTGGAGCCTCACACCCAGAAGAGTTGGTGCTGCAAGCCCACTTTCTGGGCTACCATGCCATTGCCATTACCGACGAGTGCTCTTTAGCTGGGATCGTTCGGGCACACAGTGCCATCAAACAGCACAAACTCAATATTAAGCAAGTTGTCGGCAGCCTTTTCCATCTCAACGACGAATGTCGCTTTGTGTTACTCTGCCCCAATCGCCAAGCTTATGCCGAACTGTGCCGCGTCATCACCAACGCGCGTCGGCGTTGTGAAAAGGGCCAATACCAACTGTCCGAATGGGACATCCTTTCACTAAAGCATTGCTTTGTGCTGTGGCTACCTCTGGGCAAAGCGTGTGATTATCAGTGGGGGAAATGGCTCCAGCGCTACCACGCATCGCGGCTTTGGTTAGGGCTACAGCGTCACTTACGCCATGACGATGCCATTTATCAACATCATTGCCAGCAACTAGCCACACAGCTTGATCTCCCTATCACCGCTTGTGGCGGAGTTTTGATGCACCGACCTGAACGTTTACCTTTACAACACACTGTAACGGCGATTCGCCACGGTTGTACTGTTGAACAACTAGGGCCACATCGGCTGGTCAATGCTGAACAGTCACTGCGCTCCGAGAGTAAGCTACGCAAACTTTTCAAAGCCCAATGGCTTGCAGAGAGTCTCACCATTGCTCAGCAATGCACATTTGAGTTGGCCTCATTGCAATACGAATACCCCAGTGAACTGATCCCAAATGGCTTCACGCCAGATTCCTATTTGCAGCACCTCGTTGAACAAGGAAAAAAGAAGCGGTTTCCTGAAGGCGTTCCTGAAGCGATTGAGCAGACTATCCAAAAAGAGCTGCGCTTGATTAAGGAGCAAGGCTACCCTTTCTTCTTTCTTACCATTCACGACATTGTGATGTTTGCCAAAAGCCGAGGCATTCTTTATCAAGGTCGGGGATCGGCCGCCAACTCGGTCGTTTGCTACTGCTTGCAAATCACCTCTGTCGATCCACGGCAAATTGCGGTTCTCTTTGAGCGTTTTATAAGCAAAGAACGCGATGAGCCACCCGATATTGACGTGGATTTTGAGCACGAACGACGTGAAGAAGTCATTCAATATATTTATCAGAAATACGGTCGTCAACGAGCTGCTCTTGCTGCAACCGTGATCTCTTACCGTTTTAAAAGTGCGGTACGACAAGTCGGTAAAGCGTTAGGGCTGGAAGAAACACAACTCGATTTTTTCCTCAAAAACATTAACCGTCGAGATAGAGAGTTAGACTGGCAAGGACAAATCGTCGAACTGGGGCTGAAAGCCGATTCACTCAAAGGCCAACAGTTTATCGAATTGGTCAATGAAATTATCGGATTCCCACGTCACTTGTCACAACACGTTGGCGGCTTTGTCATCTCTTCTGGCCCGTTATACGAACTGGTGCCGGTAGAAAATGCGGCCATGGCGGAACGTACGATCATTCAGTGGGATAAGGATGATTTGGAAAGCTTAAAATTGCTGAAAGTCGATGTCCTTTCATTAGGAATGCTCACCGCCATTCGCAAATGTTTTACCTCCATTTGGAAACATCACAAGCGTTCTCTTACTATCGCAGACATCACGCGTCAACAAGATGACGAGCAGGTTTATCGCATGATCCAAAAAGCCGATACCATTGGCGTCTTCCAGATCGAATCTCGCGCACAAATGAGCATGCTGCCACGATTAAAACCCGCTTGTTATTACGATTTGGTGATACAAATCGCCATCGTTCGCCCAGGGCCGATTCAAGGTGACATGGTGCATCCATTCTTAAAGCGTCGAGATGGTGAAGAGGCGATCTCTTACCCCTCAGAAGAGGTGAGAGAAGTTCTAGCAAGAACGCTCGGAGTGCCGATTTTCCAAGAGCAAGTGATCAAACTGGCGATGGTTGCGGCAGGGTTTAGTGGCGGAGAAGCGGATCAACTGCGACGCGCAATGGCGGCATGGAAAAAAAACGGGCACGTCTTCAAGTTCAAAACAAAGTTAATCAATGGCATGTTGGAAAGAGGCTATGAGTTAGACTTTGCAGAGCGCATCTTTGAACAAGTTTGTGGCTTTGGCGAGTATGGTTTTCCAGAAAGCCACTCTGCTTCTTTCGCAGTTTTAGCCTATTGTTCTGCTTGGCTGAAACATTATTACCCCGCCGAGTTTTATACCGCACTACTCAATAGTCAACCGATGGGGTTCTACAGTCCCTCACAACTCGTGCAAGACGCCAAGCGACACGGTATCCACATTCTACCGATTTGCGTTAATCAATCGCAGGCAGAACACCAGTTGACTCCCCTTCCCTCAGGGCAACTCGCCATTCGCTTGGGGTTAAATCTCATCAAAGGTTTAAGCCAAGAAGGTATACAACGTTTGCTGCAGCACCGCCCCTCAAATGGTTTTCATAGCATCAGCGAAGTCAAACAGATCGTGAATCAAGCCAAAGATATTCAGCACCTTGCTTCTGCTAATGCATTCCACCAAATGGCCAACAACCGTTATCATGCTCGCTGGCAAGTCATGGACAATCTTGATGCGTTACCCCTGTTCCACCAGCAAACTTCTTCATCTTCTGCACCTTTAGCTGCGCCCAATCCTTATCAAGATCTCTTAGAGGACTTTTCTTCTACGGGCCTCTCTTTGGGGCTGCATCCTATTACGATGCTCGAACAAGCGGGTGTCTTAACGCGCTTTAGCCGAGCCAATCAACTGCCGACCTTGCCACATCGTTCTTTAGTCACTGTGGTGGGTTTAGTGACGGGAAAGCAGTCACCGGGTACCGCGGCTGGGGTTACATTTTTTACTCTTGAAGATGATACAGGCAACACCAATGTGGTCGTTTGGCAGGCAACCGCAAGAGCACAAAAACAAGCCTACCTCACCGCAAAATTGTTAATGGTCAAAGGCATTTTGGAGCGTGAAGGAGAAGTAACGCATGTCATTGCCGGTCGGCTTATTGACCTGACAGAACATTTAGCAGAGCTCAAAACAAAATCACGTGATTTTCATTAAATCAGACCGCTCGAAATAGAATCACACACAAAAAAAGGAGTGATAACTCACTCCTTTCATTCTAAAACTCTCTCAAGATTAAATAATCTCTCTTAGTCTGTCCTGCGTCACTTGAACCAGCAAATCGGGTTGGAATTTTGAAATGAAACGGTCACAGCCCACTTTTTGCACCATGGCTTCATTAAAACTGCCGCTGAGCGACGTATTGAGTGTGATAAAGAGTTTAGACATGCGTGGATCATTTCTTATTTCATGCGTCAACTTATAGCCATCCATTTCTGGCATTTCCGCATCTGTAATCATCAACAAGAGCTCTTTATTGAGATCCTTACCTTCATCACACCAAGATTTAAGAAGATTCAACGCTTCCAAACCATCGCGACATTCAATGATATGCAAGCCCAGTTGCGATAATGTATCGCGGATTTGGTTGCGAGCAGTTGAAGAATCATCCACCACCAACACTTTGCGCCCCACCATCTCATCCGAGAGTTTCGTGTCTAAAATACCGTCAGAAATCGTCACATCATAGTTGATGATTTCAGCCAGTACTTTTTCTACATCGATGATCTCAACGATCTTCGTTTCTTTGCCCTCTTTCACGTGGGTAATCGCGGTTAAATAATTACTGCGACCTGAGGTTTTCGGTGGCGGCTGAATTTCCGTCCAAGCGGTATTGATAATATTGCGCACTTGGCCAACCAAAAAGCCCTGAATCGTGCGGTTATACTCGGTGATAATCAGGTTCTCTTCTTGGTTTTCTAGACGAGAAGCTGGAAAGCCTATCGAACGACGTAAATCAATCACCGGCACTGGCTCACCACGTAAGGAAGCCACGCCTCGGATGTTTGCATGTGCGCCTGGTAACTTTGTCAGAGGCGGCACTTTGAGTACCTCTCTCACTTTGAACACATTGATCGCAAATAACTGACGGCTATTTAAACTAAACAGCAAAAGTTCCAGACGGTTTTCACCAACCAAATTGGTTCGCTGGTCTACAGTATTTAAAACTCCAGACATACAACATCCTAATGGGTTAAAGCTCTATTAAAAATAGCCTAAAAAACATAACTGGGGGCAAAACTACATGAATGAAAAACAGAGATCAATTGATGGACATGAATTGAGATAGACAGGTCACTGATTTCAATGCGCTAAAATCAAAAAACCTGGCACATCGCCAGGTTTTCATTCTGTTGTGATTAACCTTCCACCACTTTCATCAACAGTAAGCCGTCATAGAGGGCTTGCTTAATCAGCGCCGCACCTGGCATGGTGGCCTGTTTATAGAAGCGAGACTCCACGACTTCCAAATCTTGATGGTAAACCGGTAAGCTCTGCTCTTGGATGCACTGACGAATAGCTGGGTATAATACCTCTTTCGCTTGGTTAATCACGCCACCGATCAACACCTTCTCAGGGTTAAACAGGTTGATCACAATCGCAATGGCAGAACCGAGATAACGACCGAGTTTTTCAATCACATCCACCGCTAAAGGATCGCCATTCGCCGCGGCTTCACAAATGCTTTCGATGGTCACGTCTTCAAGTTCTGCGAGAATTGACGCTTCGCCAGCTTCGATGCGCTCCATCACCTCTTCACGGATCGCCTTTGAGCTCGCCACCGTTTCTAAACAACCGAGGTTTCCGCAATGGCATCGCTTACCTTGAGGATCGATTTGAATGTGCCCCAACTCGCCGATGTTGCCATGGCGACCTTGTAGCACTCGCCCATCAAGAATAATGCCAGCCCCCAAACCGTGGTGGATAGAAATCAGCACCGAGTTTTCATTTTCTTGAGAGTGACCAAACAACTTTTCCGCCAGCGCCCACGCGCGCGTGTCGTTGGCAACGAAAACAGGCAAACCAGTCGCTTTGTAAATCTCAGGGCCGAGCGCCAAATTCTCCACATTATAGTGCGGCATTTGCAATACAATCCCCTGCTCCGAATTCACCAACCCAGGTAAAGTGATGGCGATACTGGTAACACGGTCGAGCTGATCTGAATAAGTTTGAAAAAATTCTTCAATTTCGTGGAGCAGGCGAGCCAAAACATCGTCTTGATCTCGTTCATGGATATCGATCTTGGTGTCAATCAAAACCTCACCACCCAGTTCGTGGAGTGCGATGGTGAGATAACCGCGACCAAGACGCATCGAAAGAAATTGCCAACCGGCATTATTCACCTGCAAGCCAACCGCAGGTCTGCCCCGACTGATCGCTTCTTGGACCGTAGTCTCATGAATCAAATGTGCCTCAATGAGCTCACGAGTAATTTTGGTAATACTCGCCGGTGCCAATTCACTTTCTTTGGACAAATCGATTCGAGAGATAGGACCTTTAAGGTCAATAAGTTTATATACACGACCAGCATTGACCTGTTTGATATGATCAATATGGCCCGGTTGAGCCATGTACATCTTGCACTCCAACATTTTATAACCAGATAATTTTTTTACTTTGCGAAGTAATTGTGAAGTGAATTGATAAATCCCCGTGACCCGAATCACGTATAAACATGAATGTTTGTGTATCGAATCAAATATCCGTCATTTAATCCGTTATGAATCCCGCCCGCAGAAACTTAATTTTTTAGAAAAAATTTCTATTTTTTGTGGAAAGTCAACAGCAAAGCAACCACGCTTTTCTGTATAACAATTCATAACCCGTTTATTGCAGGAGAAGCGATGAGTCACTCACTCAGAAGAACAAAAATTGTCACTACTTTAGGCCCTTCGACTGACAAAGATAATGTGTTGGAAGAGATCATTCGTGTGGGCGCCAATGTAGTAAGAATGAATTTCTCTCATGGCACCCCGGAAGACCATAAGAAACGAGCAGAAAAAGTACGCGCGATTGCCGCCAAGCTGGGACGCCAAGTGGCACTTCTTGGTGATTTACAAGGCCCCAAAATTCGCGTATCGACTTTCAAAGAAGGTAAGATCTTTCTCTCTGTTGGGGACCTTTTTACCCTCGATAGCGACTTACCTAAAGGGGAAGGTAATCAACACGCTGTTGGGCTTGATTACAAAGCCTTACCGCAAGATGTTGGTCCAGAAGATATTTTGCTGCTGGACGACGGTCGTGTGCAACTGCAAGTCCTGACTGTTGATGGCAATAAAGTCAACACCCGCGTGATTGTGGGTGGCCCTTTGTCTAACAACAAAGGGATCAATAAAAAAGGCGGTGGCCTTTCTGCCGATGCACTGACTGAAAAAGACAAGAACGACATTTTGCTTGCGGCAGAAATCAAAGTTGACTACCTCGCCATCTCCTTCCCGCGCAATGGCGCGGACATGGATTATGCGCGCAGACTGGCACGAGACGCAGGACTGGAAGCCAAGCTGGTGGCTAAAGTCGAACGCGCCGAAACCGTGCGCAATGACGAGAACATCGACGACATCATTATGGCGTCCGATGTCATCATGGTGGCGCGTGGTGATCTCGGAGTAGAAATTGGCGATCCTGAGTTAATTGGTGTGCAGAAAAAACTCATCAAGCGGGCAAAAGAGCTCAATCGCGTGGTGATCACGGCCACACAAATGATGGAGTCGATGATTGAAAACCCAATGCCGACTCGAGCGGAAGTCATGGACGTAGCCAACGCAGTACTGGATGGCACTGATGCGGTGATGCTTTCTGGAGAAACGGCAGCTGGGAAATACCCGGTTGAGACGGTTCGTTCGATGGCGGAAGTGTGTATGGGGGCGGAAAAAATGTGGGAGCCTGGCAGCCAGAACTACCGCATTGACAAATCCTTTGTCACGGCAGAAGAAACCATTGCGATGTCGACCATTTACGCCGCCAACCATATGCAAGGCGTCAAGGCCATGGTCACGCTGACTGAATCGGGCCGAACAGCGTTAATGACGTCAAGACTCAACTCAACACTGCCGATTTTTGCGCTCTCGCCCAATGAACGCACTCTGAACCGTTGTGCTCTCTATCGAGGTGTCACCCCTGTTCATTTTGATACTAAAGTGGAAACCGGCTTTGATGTGGCAGTGGCAGCACTGAGCACATTAAGAAAGAAAAACCTGCTCGATTTTGGTGATCTCGTCATCATTACTCAAGGCGACATCATGGATGTGGAGGGCTCGACCAACTGCATGCGGATCCTACCCGTGTTCGAATAACGACTTTTTAGGTGGACCTTAGAAACGCATAAGGTGATCGGTCGTATCAGAGCGCGTTAGAAGCAGTCAATGGAGGCTGCTTTTAACGCTCTCTGCGTCAATACCCATGCAAAACCTCGACCTTGATCACTAGCGAGAACCCCGTCAGCTCTAAAAACCTCAACACACTATACCCAAACTACTTGGAGTTGCAGGTAGGCGGCAAGTGAGGTCATCCCCATGAACATAGACAGACTATGTGATTGGGGTGAACGAGCGTAGCCAACACCAGGGCGGGATCGCACTTTGTTAACAAATATGATCTAATTGTGCCAAACCCTCAGCAGCACAGTCATTTTGAACCTTATTGAACACTTATCTGTTGTAGAAGATACTCGCTCGGACATCAACCAAAAACACGACCTTATCGATGTTATGTTCCTTGTTATTAGCGCTATCGCATCGGGATGCGAAGGTTGGCAAGATATTGAATTTTTTGGAGAAGAAAAACTCGACTGGTTAAGAAAGTATAGACCATTCGAGCATGGTATCCCTCGCAGACACACGATAGCTCGCATCTTGCGTTCCGTTGTTGCGGAGTCTTTGCTTGAAGCTTTGGCTCTTTGGATAAATGAACAACGAACGACTCAGAACAAACCCATTATCGCATTTGACGGAAAGGTTCTGCGAGGCTCCTATCGTAACGACAGGAAAACAGCATTGCAGCTGGTCACGGCTTACGACACTGAGCGTGGTCTCGTACTAAGCCAAAAGCCAACAGAGACTAAAAATGGTGAGATAAGCATTGTTCGTCAAATGCTTGATGTTATTAATGTCAAGGATAGCGTTATCACGATTGACGCACTGCATTGCCAGCGTGAAACACTAGAAAAAATCAAAGAAAAACAAGCGCATGTTGTTGTCCAGGTTAAGTACAATCAGCCTAAGCTTAGAGCGGCTGTTGTTGAGCAGTTCCAAGCGGTTTTTGATGCAGGCAAAGAAAAAATCGTCACCGAAGTCAAAGAGAAAAAACATGGTCGCAGCGAAGAGCGATACGTGTTTCAGCTAAAAGCCAAATTGCCGGACGACTTAGTGGAGAAATGGCCGACGGTAAGAAGCATCATAGCCGTGGAACGCCATCGTGTGATCAACGGTAAAGGCAGTGTAGATACTTCTTACTATATAAGTTCTTTGTCGCCGAACCACAAACTTCTGGGCCATTATATTCGCCAGCATTGGCGGATTGAGAACAGCCAACATTATGTTTTAGATGTTGTTTTTAAAGAAGATAGCTCTCGTATCACTTTAGATGGTGCTGTTGAAAACATCGCGTTGTTTAGACGTTTTGTCATGAATATGCTCAAGCAATGCGACTGTGGTGCTCCGAGCCAAAAAGTGAAGATGAAGAAAGCGGGTTGGAACGATGATTATAGGGCAAGAGTCTTCTTGGGGTTATAAATCCACCAAAGTATGCTCCCGCCCTGCATAAGCACCATTGCTGCTGCCTTTTACTCCAATATTAATGTCCGTTAACTTATCTGCAGTAAAATCAAAATTCGTTCCACGAAATGCAAACACATACTGTCCATCCATAGAGCCATGACCTTGAGCACAAAGTACAAAATTGGAGATTCTATTTGACAATAATCCTAGTGGAGAGCCTGTTTTGGCCTTAACAGTTGTTTTCCCTGCATCAAAGTTAAATTTCTTTGCCAATCTGCGTTCAGGTCGAAATGTACTTGTTTCAAACTCAATATCATAAGCTTGCTCTGCAAAAGTAAGTGCATCTTTAGGGGATAGTGTTTTCATTAGTATAGTTCCTCGAAAGTCAACTTTTCTAAATCACAAATGCTATAAACTTCGTTCGTTACAGGTTCCTCTTCCGTTTCCGAATAAGTATATACTCTAAGGGGATTAGTAACATTGCAGTAAAGATTTCCTAGAGAGGCTACAATCACATTCGATGGTCTGAAAGTATGAAGTTTAGATTGCCATATCGTTATGTCATTGTTGGAGATATTAGTTCTAACAATGACTTGCACCCTAATGTCTTGTAAGTTACTTTGCTTATGGTTTTTTTCTGGTTCCACTGAATTGAAAAAGAAATAGCCATCTTCGTTAGTTGTCGCTTCGTCAGTTAAAACACCATTGTAAATAATGGTTCTTTCAATTTTTAATCCGCTAAATGACTCTCCATTTAGAACAATTTTTCCTCTTATTTCTGGACTTAAAATTGACTGCATTTGGTCTGTTTTCCCCTGAAAAGATAAAGTGAGTAATATGAAGAAAAGTCTATACATGATAATGTTCTTCGCCAAGAATCCTGCAGAAAAATGCTCTTATTAGTTAAATGTTTATACAAACTATAATGTCATTTTTTGGGCTTGAATCACTTAAGTATGCAAATGACATTTCTGTATTTATATAATATGAATAATTTTTGTCATAGTTTTGGCTGTTTAGCACAAGCTGGACTGAGAAGAGTATTGTTAATCCATCAACAAGTTCGACTGATGGCAGACAAAGCAGAAGAACTAGATATCTTAAAAATGCCGTCACCGACTTCGCGAAAAATCTAAAGTAGATAGCTATGAATTTATTCTCGAAAATCTGCCGTGTTTAAGGGTTGTCTACATGACAAATACTTTCATGTAACGGCTCTGAATCAAAAATGGGTGGGTGACATAACGTATCTATGCTCAGTTAACTTTGAACAGCAAAATATCACTTAATGAAGTGTTCAGTTTGGCTGGAGCAGACCATAGTAATTGTGGCGTTCTGTTTCTTTCTGGATGAATTATTCATCCGCGAATTCGCTGGCGATTTTGATGAACATGTCTTCTTGCTCCAAAAAAGCTTCAATCACTTCGGGATCAAAATGTGTCCCATTGCCTTCGAGAATGATTGAGCGTGTTTCCTCATGGCTCATCGGGCCTTTATACACACGTTTGCAGCGCAGCGCGTCATACACGTCGGCAATGGCCATGAGCCGAGCACTGAGCGGAATACGCTCACCCGCATAACCATTGGGATAACCAGAGCCATCCCACTTTTCATGGTGCCCATAAGCAATCTCTTTTGCCGCAGAGATGAGTTCATTTTGCGCGCCGGAGAGTTTCTCTGCTTTCTCTAGAGCCAATAATCCCAGTGTGGTGTGAGATTTCATCTCTTCAAATTCTTCTGCGGTGAGCTTGCCAGGTTTGAGCAAAATGGAGTCAACTATGCCCACTTTGCCGATGTCATGCAGCGGCGCGGCTTTAAAGTAGGTATCCACTATTTTGGGGGTGAGAACCGTTTGGTATTTGGGAAGCAACGCCAACTGCTCCGCCAGTAAACGCACATAATGCTGAGTTCGCAAAATATGGTTGCCCGTTTCCGGATCGCGCGTTTCTGCCAAACTGGCTAAGGCAAACACCACCGCATCTTGCATGCGGTCAAGCTCGTGTGAACGTTTGAGTACCTCTTTCTCTAGGTAGCCATTTTGATCGCGCAGAAAATCTTTCGAGCGTTTATTTTGCAGATGGGTTTGTACTCGCGAGCGCAGCAAAGGAATACTGACAGGTTTGTGAATGTAGTCGACAGCGCCAAGCTCAAACCCTAGTTTCTCATCTTCGGGTGAATCCTTACCCGTTAAAAAGACCACAGGAATATCTTGAGTTTTGTGATTGGCTCGAATTTTTCTGATCACATCATAACCCGATAGCTCGGGCATCACGATATCGAGCAGCACTAAATCAATCTCAAACTGCTCTAAGATATGCAACGCCATCTCCCCAGATTTGGCCGCTTTCACGTGGTAGCGACTGGAGAGCCCTTGAGCCATAAACGCCAGATTGTCTGCGGAATCGTCGACAATTAAAACGGTGCAATCATCCAGATTTTCAATGGGCATAAATCGTTCCTGAAAAATATCGGCGACTTGCTGAACAATAACTAAACTTATCAGTAACTATAGACAAGCATCGATTTATTGCACTCCTATCTTGCAAGAAGGCCCAGTGAATGCGCTCAATTAGAACATTATTTATGCTGCTGTTTTTGGCGATGGGGATCTGTTCTATTGCCATGTTGTCTGTCACGCAAAAGGTGGCGGAGCTTCGAACCCAAAGTCGAGATTATCAGCAAGACCTTCATCGGTTTTATCGTCTTTCTCAAGAGCTCAAACAAAGCTCAGATCATTTGACTAAGTTTGCCAGAGCTTACGTGGTGACTGGAGAGGATGGCTGGGAAGCGCTGTTCAACAAGGTGCTGGATATTCGTGACGGCAAATTGCCTTTGCCTGCGGGAAATGAATACGAGTATTGGGATCTCGCTGCCAGCTCAGCCGAATATGTTCCATTGTTTACCAGTGAGACAGGTATTCCGCTACTGCAAAGACTACGTGATTCGGGCATCAGCGCCACCGAGTTTCTTGAGCTGAAAAGTGCCTTAATGCTGTCGGATAACTTGGTGAATATTGAGCGTGAAGCGTTTTTAGCGGTAAAGGGATTTAAGTTGGAGCCTGATGGTAAGGAGTTTTACACGGGCAAACCGGATCTGCCTTATGCGCAATCATTACTGTACGGCAAAGTCTACTTTGAAGAAAAAGCCAAGATCATGAAAGGGATCGGCTCGGCGCATCAAGCGATCGTCCACCGTATTGAAGGCAACATAAAGCAAACCGACACTCAGGAGCTGCAATACCAGTATGTATACCGAGTGTTAGTGGCCATTTTACTCGCATCGATCGTTGTTTCGTTCACGCTGTTGTGGCGTTTGTACATCAGCCCATTGAGTAAGCTACTGCGTACGGTGGTGAATCAAGTAAAAGCACAAGATTACGCCTTTACGATTACGCAAACCGCGTATGCCGAGCTGCAAAAATTCATCGACAGTTTGAATGTGGTCTTCCACCATATTTCCGAGCAGCTGAGCCAAAACACCTTAGTGAAAGATTTCAACATTGTGCTGCGAACCAGCCAATCGACGCAGTCTTTGTGCCATGAAGTCACGCAGTTTCTACTTCATCAATTTCCTGTGCAGCAAGTCAGTATTGCGATCTACCGCGATGACAAACTTATTCGTATTGCAGGGGCGGGTTACGACGATACCATCAGCCGCGAAATCAGCGATCAGAGCTCAACTCAGCTCAGCGTGTTGCTGTCCGATAAACCCTACAGCATGAAATCGTTGCAGGGAAAATACACCACGCACGTCAATGGTGGTGTGCTGGAACTGAATGAAATTTACTATTTCCCATTGTGTGTGAACAAACAGCCGGTGGCGCTATTGGAACTCGGTACGGTCGATACGCTTACCCCGTTACAGTATCAATGGCTATCACAGATGCTGGATGATCTTTCTGTGAGTATTCAGCTAAGCCAGAATGTGGAGCTGCAAAGAAAAGCGGAGCAGAAAGTACTGGAACAGTCGCAGCTCAATCAAGAAATCCTCAACGCGACCCCCAATCCGATGTACTGCCTCTCAGCGCAAGGCAAGTATCTAACCGTCAATGCCAAATTCAGTGAGTTGACGGGCCTAGCGATGCACGAAATTGTCGGACGTACCCCGATAGAAGTGTTCAGCCAGCAAGAGGCCTCGCATCATTTTACCCAAGTGCATCAAGAGCTTAGCCAAGAGCAGTGCAGTAAGAACTATGAGCTGTCGCTGCTCGATAGCCAAGGTGGATGCCGCGATATGTTGGTCTGCGAAGCGTCGTTCAATAATAGCCAAGGTCGTGTTTCTGGGATCGTGGGGATCTTGTTGGATCTCACCGAGCGTAAGCAGATGGAGTCTGAACTGCGAGATGCGAAAGACACCGCAGATGCGATGAGTCGAGCGAAAGGGGATTTCCTCGCCAATATGAGTCATGAAATCCGCACCCCGATGAACGCCATCTTAGGCATGGCGCATCTTGCGCTCAATACCGAACTGGACCCTTCCCAACGCAAGTACCTCACACGCATTAATGAGTCCGCGAAGAACTTACTGGGCATCATCAATGACATTCTCGATTTCTCCAAAATTGAGGCGGGTAAACTGAGTGTCGAGTCGATTGATTTCAGCTTGGATGAAGTGTTTGAAAATTTGACCAACGTGATCTCGTTTAAAGCACAGGAAAAAGGCATTGAGTTCTTGTTGGATATCGACCCAAGAGTGCCAGTCGGCTTGGTGGGTGATCCACTTCGTCTTGGTCAAGTGTTGGTGAACTTGTGCGGAAATGCGGTGAAATTTACCGAAAAAGGCGAGATCTTGGTATCGGTCATGCCGGAGTCGCAATCCAGTGACGATGTGACGCTCCGCTTCTCGGTGAAAGACACCGGCATCGGTATCGATAAAGAGAAAATAGCCGATCTCTTTAACGCTTTCTCACAAGCAGACACCAGCATTACTCGCGAGTTTGGTGGCACAGGATTAGGGCTCAGCATCAGTAAGCAGTTGGTGGAACTGATGGGCGGGCAGTTGTCGGTCAGCAGCGCCGTCGGTATGGGTTCGACGTTTACCTTTACCATTCACTGCGGCTTGCAAGAGGCGAAAATGCGTGACATTGCTAAACCAATTAGTGGCTTGGCAGGCAAACGTGCCTTGATTGTTGATGATAACGATTCGGCACGAAACATTTTAATGACGCTACTGAGCGCGATGCAATTTGATGCCAAAGCAGTGAGCAATGGCTTTGAAGCTCTAGATGAGCTCCGCCAAAGCACCTTTGATATGGTGTTTGTTGACTGGAACATGCCGGGCATGAATGGGTTAGAGCTGCTGCAAACGGCCCATCAAGAACGATTGTTGGCAGAAACGAAAAACTTCTTGGTGACCGCCTATGGACGCGAAATTTCCATGGATGAAAACAGCAGTAAGCTGGTGGATTCTTTAATCGTCAAACCAGTGAATCCGTCCAATTTGCTAGATGCTATTATGGACAGCTATGGCATTGAACATGTGACGCGAAGCAGCACAACCATGACGTTTGAGAAACCGGTGTTTGATGGACAAACCTTGTTGCTGGTGGAAGACAACGAAGTGAACCAAGAAGTGGCGATTGGTCTTCTTAATGGTACAAATCTCAACATTATCACCGCAGATAACGGCAAGTTAGCCATAGAAGCACTCGAGCATCATCCGATCGATCTGGTTTTGATGGACATGCAAATGCCGGTGATGGATGGCATTACCGCCACCAAAGCGATCCGCGAGCGAGCTGAGTGGGCAACATTGCCGATCGTCGCCATGACGGCCAACGCGATGCAAAGCGATGTAGAACGATGCCATGAAGCGGGCATGAATGACCACGTCGCAAAACCCATCAATGTGCATAATCTTTACCAAGTGCTTTCTCAGTACTTGTCGGCAAGCAACGCAGCGAGTCACACCTCGTCATCACATTCGACCTCGAGTTCACAGAGTACCCCGGATCGGACAGCCTCTGCCGATGAAGACGATTTGCCCACTTTATCCGGTATTAATCTAAAAGAAGCGATTTTTAACACTGGCGGGAATAAGGAAAGTTATTTGTCGATTTTAAGTCGTTTTTTAGAGATGCAATTGGAAGAGTTGCCTATGTTTAAAGAGGTAGTGGAAAAAGAAGATTGGGATATGGCGGCGCGTATGGCTCATACCCTCAAAGGCGCTGCAGCCAATCTTGGCGTCACTCCTCTTGCTCAGCTGGCAATAAAAATGGAGAAGAGCATCGATCATCGCAGTAAAACCGTGATCGGTGAGTTGGAATTAGCGGGTGTCGCGCTCGATAAGCTGCACGCACAATTATCGGAATGGCAAAAACGGCATGTCAATGTGAGTGAGCAAGAATGCGAAGAAGCGGCAGAGCTCTACAAACGGCTGGTCGAGCTTGTCGAGCAATACGATGTGGCGGCGGTGGATGTGATTAAGCAAGCCAAAGATTGCGATGTGTGGACGGATGAGCAAAAGCAACAGCTTATCAATGCCATTGAAAGTTTTGAGTTTGAGCAGGCTAAACAGATGCTGGCGGCATTTCCAAAACCTGAGTAAACGGATCAAACGCGACGACGAAGAGCGAAGCGATAAAATAACTGGAGGGATGCTGTTCCCCGATTCCTATAGCAACAACGTGGTTGGCAACGTTAAATTAACAAGGAATGAACAGTATGAATATCAATAACACGATGAAACTGGTGTTTGGGGTGATTGGCCTTGGCATCGTAATCAGTGTAGTAACGGTGTTGCAGCTCAACGGACTATTGCAAACAGTAAATCAAATGTCGCAGATCCGTTATCAATCGTATCAAGCGGCAGATGAGCTACGCCAAAGCTCTGATGATTTAACGCGTTTAGGGCGTACGTATGTGCTGACCGGTGATGAAACCTACGAAAAAATGTACATGGACATCCTTGCCATCCGCAATGGTGACAAACCGAGACCGCAAAACTATCACACCATCTACTGGGATTTGGTGTTGAACTATGGGCAAAAACCCAAAGCCGATGGTGCAAGAATCTCACTACAAAAAATGATGGAAAATCTGGGCTTCACCCAATCTGAGTTTCAACTTCTTAAACAAGCCCAACAAAACTCCGATGCTTTGGTGAATATGGAAGTCAAAGCGATGAATGCGGTGAAGGGGCTCTATCCGGATAGTTCTGGCAACTACACTCGTCGAGCAGAGCCAGATATGGCAATGGCGGCGAAACTCTTACACAGTAAAGAATATCACCAAGAAAAAGCCAAAATCATGGCGCCGATTGATGAGTTTTTTAAAGAGCTAGAAGCGCGAACCAATCGTCAATTTGAAACGGCTGCGCATGATGTCAGAACCACGGTGATGATTGGCAATGTTTCTCTCATCGTGGTGTTTGTCATTGCGATAATTGGTTACGTTTTGGTTAACCGCAAAGTGGTGAAGCCCATTGATCAAATGGCCAATATTTTGAAAGAGGTGGACGTTAACTCTGATTTGACTTTGCGTGTGGACGACAAGAGTAATAACGAGCTTGGCGTCATCGGCACCACCATTAACAAAGTGCTGATCAGCTATGCGAAAACCATCAGCAAGATTAACCAAGTGAATACCACTATCTCCAATATTTCAGAAGCGATTCAAAGTATTACTCGCAAAAATATCTCGATGGCGGGTCAGCAGAACCAAGAGATGGAAATGGCGGCAACCGCAATGGAAGAGATGACAGCGGCACTTTCGAATGTGGCGGAAAGTACAACGATGGCGGAACAGTATGCAGGTAGCGCTGAAAAAGAAGCATCAACCAGCAAATCGGTGTTCGACAAGACCACACGAGAATTTAGCCAGTTGGAAGGGGAGTTCACCAATACATCGCAGATCATCCAACAGTTGGCAGAAGAGTCCAACAATGTGGGTAATGTGTTAGATGTGATCAAAGCGATTGCCGAGCAAACCAACTTGTTGGCACTGAATGCGGCGATAGAAGCTGCGCGGGCAGGGGAGCAAGGCCGTGGTTTTGCGGTGGTGGCGGATGAAGTGCGTTCGTTGGCACAACGTACTCAAGATTCCACCGGTGAGATTGAAAGCATCATCATGACACTGCAAGAGAAAGCAAAGCGGTCAACCTCGACCATTCAAAGCAGTGCCGATAAGATGCAGTCAACACGCTCGAATATGGGTGTGGCGAACGATGCACTAGGAACGATTCAAGGTTCTGCGGTTGAAATTCATAAACTCAACACCGCGATTGCGGCAGCGACGGAAGAACAGTTGGCCGTCAGTGACGAGATCTCCAGTAACTTGGCCAATATCAAAAACCTCTCTTCAGAAATGAATGAAGCGATCAATCAACTTGGTCCGATCGTGGTCGACTTGCAACGAAATGTTGATGACCTCAACGGTGTGGTATCTCATATCCGTACGTAATTGTGACTCCAAATAGGCGATTCTCTTGCGAGTTTTATGCTCGCAAGAGCGTTGCTACTGTTGCAGATCCAGTTCGTTTTGAATCAAAGTCACGCATTGGGAGGCAAACAACATTTTAGGGCCAAGGCTAATGTTTTGCGTTCCGAGACGCTTCAGACTGTTGAAGGTTTTCTTCGGCATCGGAATGTGGTCAGTAAGCAAAAAACAAGGATTGGCAGCAAACTTAATGTCGCGTACAAACTCGCCTTTCTTTTCCAACATATATAGCTGATGATCTTCAGCAAGCTGCTGGACTAATCGTTCAAAGCTAATTGTACGAACGGTCACGCCCGGTTCGACATTTCTTAATTCTTCTTTGCCCATACCTGTAGAAGCATCAAGCGCACGAACAACAATATTTAACAAGTTCGCTTCGTGAAACCCCCCGACATTTGAGATCTCATTTGAGTTAATCGTTATGGTACGAGAGAAATCTTTTGTGCTTTCAAGTACTAAATGGACAATGATGTCTTCACGATGCGACTGAGCAACAAACATGGTGTTCATCAGAGTATGTGCAAGAATCTCAGTATGAGCCTCGTTACCGACTCCTTCTAATAACGCTCGACTGTTTGTCGGCGCTGCGCGTGCGCGTAATACAAATGTACGCATGATAGACCTTTGCAGTGAATTCGAATGCACGGAGTATATACCTAACAAATAGTTTGTTGCGAGTCATGCTGTTATCAAAGTGAGTATTCGAAGTAGAGTGAAAGAGAGAGCAATTGAGAGAAAGCTTACAAAGGAAACGTTGCGAGTGCGTATTGCTTGGTTAAACTAGTCTGGCACTAAAAGAAGGAGGGCGGTATTCGTGCGTCAAATAAATAAAGAAGCATATAGAAAGAAAGGGAACATGGTGATAGTGGCGTTTCTACTGGCTTTTGCCTGTTCTGCCATTGCATTTAGTACATTGTTGATTGCCCTATTTGGTAATACAGACATTGTTGAAGGCGAATCAACGGGAAACTTTGTTTGGAACCTAGTCGGAGTAGTTATTGCTCTTGTCAGTACGCTTTCAATCTTGAATCAAATAAAGACGCATCGCTATTTTGATGAGCTTTTGTATGTATGGAAGCTTAAACAGACTCATTTAAAGATCTATCGTAAAGTGACTATCCTCAAACATGCTGCTCATAACGAACACAATGAGAGAGCAATGACCATTCTTAAGTTTTACTATCAAACTCAGCAGCAAGTGTACGAGTTAGACAACAATACACTGACAATAAAGAGTGTATTGAATGAGCTGGAAAGGATTCGTCAGTGGGAACAAAACCACAGAGTGCTCAATGCATCCGATTTCCAAGCTGTTTGGTTGAACGATTTCTGACGAAAACAGATGCTTTTTTTTAACATGGAACCAAGAAAAATAACCCCTTGATTGTTTCTTGCGCGAACGAACGGTTTTGTGACATTTTTTATCGAAAAGCACTTGCCAAAGAAACTTCGTTCCCTATAATGCGCATCCACCGACACGGCAGACAGCGTAAGGCTTCAGCAAGGTCGGGTGAGGTAAAAGCTTCTGAGAAAATAAATTTGAAAAAATGTTTGACTCTTCA